>NZ_MPZX01000002.1:0-1458483 GCF_002020305.1 Thioclava sp. F36-6
CGTGAGGCCAAAAAGAACCGGAAGCGCTTACTTTGTAGCGCAGCCCGCCCTCAAACCTCAGTAGTGTTCGTTGCCGTCCGTGTCAGCGTCGCTGGCCCTTCCGGCGCCCCGCTGCGGTGTGTGCCGCTTCGGTGAGGGGGTTTCTACGCATAGGGACCGGGGTCCGCAACAGGTTTTTTCATCTGATCGTCACTTTTTTCTCGATACCCTTATTTTCTTGGTCAAAAAAGCGGCGAAAAGCAAAGTGGATGGGCTCGGGGCCGATGGGCAGACACGGAATCGCTCGATACTGCCCCGGGGTCACCCGATTCCGTTTCGCGCAAATCACCCGAAATCGCCCTGATGACCGGGTGAATCGCCCCCTTCTCTCCGGTGAATCGCCTCCCCTGCCCTCACACCTCCCGGGAATCGCGAACGCCGCCCCCAGAGGAGCGGCGTTCGGCAGTGTCGAAGAGGGGCGAGGTCACGCGCGCAGAATTCTCCCGCGCGCCTTCCAGATCGCGGGGATCAACATCGCCGCGTAGATCACCGCCAGGATCACCATCAGCAGCCAGATCCGCGTGAAGACCATCCCCACCGCGATGACCGTGCCGATCAGCAGCACGCCCACCGCGCGACGCGGAATGCGCATCGCTTTGGGCGAGAAGGTCTTGATCCGCGAAATCATCAGCAGACCGACAAAGCCCAGCCAGACCGCCACGACCACCGGCACCGCGCGCGCATCACCCAGTTCAGCGAAACTGACGAACATCGGCAATAGGGCGAGCCCCGCCCCTGCGGGTGCGGGCACCCCCGTGAAGTGGCGCATCGACTCGGGCTCGGCGCGCATCACGTTGAACCGCGCAAGGCGCAGACAGGCAGCACCGGTATAGACCAGCACGAAGACCCAGCCGAAGGCGTGCGTCTCCCCCAGGGCGAAGCGGTAGAGCAGAAGACCGGGCGCCACGCCGAAGCAGAGGAAGTCTGACAGGCTGTCGAGTTCTGCCCCGAAATCCGAGGACGCGTTGAGCCGCCGCGCGAGCAGCCCGTCCATCCCGTCGATCAGCGCCGCGAGTAGGATCAGCACCACCGCGCTCTCGAACCGGTCATCCATCGCGAAACGGATCGAGGTCAGCCCCAGCCCCATCCCGGCAATCGTGACGAGGTTCGGCACCAGTTGCAGAAACGGCAACCGGTCCTTTTCATGCGGGTCGAGTTCGTGGTCTTTCATCGCGCCCTCCTCGAGCCTCTCTTACCGAATGCCGCCGGAGCGCGCTTGTTCCGTGCTTTCGAGATCGGCAATTACGGTTTCGCCCGCGACCATGTTCTGGCCGATGCAGACGAGCGGGTTCACCCCTTCGGGCAGGTAGATGTCGAGACGCGAGCCGAACCGGATCAGACCGAAGCGCTCGCCGGTCATCAGACTCTGACCTTCCTTCGACCAGCACAGGATGCGCCGGGCGACGAGCCCTGCGATCTGCACCACCCCGTATTGGCGGCCATCGGGCAGCGTCACCGCAAGCCCGTTGCGCTCATTGTCCGAGCTCGCCTTGTCGAGCGAGGCATTGAGGAATTTGCCGGGACGATAGGCCACCTTCGAGATCCGGCCCGCGCAGGGCAGCCGGTTCACGTGGCAGTTGAAGACCGACATGAAGACCGAGACGCGGGTCATCGGCTTGTCGCCGAGGCCCAGCTCCGCCGGCGGCACAGCCGGCTCCAGCAGAGAGACCACGCCATCGGCGGGCGAGACCATCAGCCCCTCGCGGGTGGGCGTCACCCGCGGCGGATCGCGGAAGAAGTAATAGCACCAGACGGTCAGCCCGACCCCGATCCAGCCCAGAGGCTCCCAGATCAGGAACAGGATGAACGTGATGCCCGCGAAGATGGCGACGAATTTGCGCCCTTCGGGATGCATCGGTTTGACGAAGGTGGAGAGCATGGAGACGGACATACGGGCCTCTTGAACTGTTTGCCCGTGCTTACCCCAGTTGCGCGGCGATGGAAACGGGGCGGGGAATTGGCACTGTGGGCGAGCTTATGCCCGACTCTTTATGTCGGATTGACATTTCCGACAAAACTACTCACCTATAGGCGGACAGGAATCCCCCCTCCCCGGAAACAGGGCGCACGACTATGATCATCTGCCATTGTCAGACCATCACCGATCGCGACATCCACGCCGCGATCGACTGGATGCGGGCCTCGGACCCCAGCACGATCATCACGCCGGGCAAGATCTATCACGCGCTCGGGAAGCGGGCCGATTGCGGTGGATGCATGCCGCTCTTTCTTTCCACGATGCGGAAGAATACCAATTTGAAAGTGCCGGTCGAACTGACCGGGCTGAGACAGGCACCAATGGAAGGAAGACGACATGAAGGGCGACGCTAAGGTCATCGACTATCTCAACGCAGCTCTGCGCAGCGAATTGACGGCCGTTTCGCAATACTGGCTGCACTTCCGGATGCAGGAGGATTGGGGCCTTGCCGCGATGGCGAAGAAATCGCGCGAGGAATCCATTGAGGAGATGCACCACGCCGACAAGCTGATCGCGCGCATCCTGTTCCTCGAAGGCCATCCGAACCTGCAAAAACTCGACCCGCTGCGCATCGGCGAAGGCCCACGCGAGACGCTCGAATGCGATCTGGCGGGCGAGCATGACGCGCTGACCCTCTATCGCGAGGCGCGCGACCATTGCGAAAGCGTGCGCGATTACGTCTCGAAGGATCTGTTCGAGGAACTGATCGCGGATGAGGAAGGCCATGTCGATTTCCTCGAGACGCAGCTCGATCTCTACGACCGCGTGGGCGCGCAGAATTACGCCCTGCTCAACGCCGCCAAGATGGACGAGGCGGAGTAAACCCTGCCCCTCGCAGGTCGAAGATGCTCGAAGGCGCTCCGAACGGGGCGCCTTCTTCTTTTTGCGGGCAAAAGATCGGGGGCGCCGTCCCCGCTTCGGCTTCGCCGAATTCGCCCCCGGGATATTTGACGCAGTTGGAAGTCAGAGCCCGCGCGGCCCTTCCAACTGCCCAAAATATCCCGGGGGAGGCGCGGCACGCGCCGGGGGCGGAGCCCCAAACGAAAAGCGGCCCCCGAATGGGAGCCGCTTTCCAAATCGTATCTCGCGAAGTTTAGCGCTTCGAGAACTGGAAGCTACGACGGGCTTTCGCACGACCGTATTTCTTACGTTCCACAACGCGCGAGTCGCGGGTCAGGAAGCCTGCGGCTTTCAGAGCCGGACGCAGCGAGGGATCGTAGAGCTGCAGCGCTTTCGAGATGCCGTGCTTGACTGCACCGGCCTGGCCCGAGAGGCCGCCGCCTGCGACGGTCGCGTAGACGTCGAACTGGCCGTCCACGTTCGCCACGCCGAAGGGCTGGTTTACGATCAGCTGAAGCACGGGACGCGCGAAGTACTTGTCCATCGCCTTGCCGTTCACTTCGACCTTGCCGGTGCCCGGCTTAACCCAGACGCGGGCGACCGCGTCTTTACGCTTGCCGGTGGCATAGGAGCGGCCTTGCGCGTCGCGCACGGGCTCACGGGGCGTGGAGGTTTCGGTTTCGGTGGCGCCAGCGTTGTCCGAGCCGGTCACGACCGATTTCAGATCGTCGAGGGTCTTGATATCGTCGGCCATGATCAGCTCCGGGTGTTCTTCTTGTTCATCGACTTGACGTCGAGAACTTCAGGCTGTTGCGCTTCGTGCGGATGCTCGGCACCAGCGTAGACACGCAGGTTCGCCATCTGCGCACGACCCAGACGGTTGCGCGAGATCATGCGCTCGACCGCCTTCATAACCACGCGCTCGGGATGCGCGCCCTCGAGGATCTGACGCGCGGTGCGCGACTTGATCCCACCGGGGTGGTTGGTGTGCCAGTAGTAGGTCTTGTCGTCACGCTTCTTGCCGGTCATCTGCACCTTGTCGGCGTTGATGACGATGACGTTGTCGCCCATGTCCATGTGCGGCGTGAAGGTGGCCTTGTGCTTGCCACGCAGACGCATTGCGACGATCGACGCGAGACGGCCCAGCACGACGCCTTCAGCGTCGATGATGACCCATTTCTTCTCGATCTCCGCGGGTTTTGCGGTGTAGGTTTTCATCTGTGATCTGCCCTTGTGGGGTATTTCGAATTCTGATGCGGGCTTTTGCGCGATTCCGGACGCGTTTTCAAGTGGGTTGCGACGGAATTTATTTAGCAAAAACAATGCGGTAAAAATTAGGTATCAAAATACCCCATATCTCGACGCGATGTTGGGCCGGGTTGGGGGCTCTGCCCCCGGCGCATCCGCGCCTCCCCCGAGATATTTGCGTCAAGGCGAAGACGCAGGGAGCGAAGCCCCTACCCATCGCGCGCGGCGGACCTACCCCATCGCGCGCGGCGGAATCGAATAGGTCATGCTCGCGCGCGCAACGGGTCGATCGTCCCCCTCGGAATAGATCAGCGCATCGCCCACGGCGAGGACGCGGCCCAGCTTGAGTACCCGGATCTTCGCGATCAGGTCGGCCCCTGCGGCAGGCTTACGCATGAAATCCATGCTCGCATTCGTTGTCACCGCCAGCGCCACGCGCCCAATCCGGGCGAGGATCGCGATATAGATCCCGACATCGGCCAGCGCGAACATGTTCGGCCCCGAGACCGTACCGCCGGGCCGCAAATGGCGCTCTTCCACCTTCAGGCGCACCACGAGCTCGTCCTCATCGAGCGCGTCGATCGCGAAGTCGCCTTTCACCTGCGGAAACGCCTCGTCGAGAAATTCCGCGAGCTCGTCGCGATCCATTACCAGCGCCATGCGCCCTCCCCTTTTCTTGTCCCTCGCTCGCCCCTAGAGTTTCGCCAAAGAGGAGGAGTTTCAATGACCGATCTGGTGATCCGCGAGGATAAGGGCGCGGTGGCGCATCTGACGATGAACAGCCCCGGCAGCCTCAACGCGCTGTCCGATGCGATGCTGGCCGCGCTCAAGGCGCGGTTTTCCGAGCTGGCCGAGGATACAAGCATCAAGGTCGTGGTGCTGCGCGGCGCGGGTAAGGCGTTCTGCGCGGGCCACGACCTCAAGGAGATGCAGCGCGGGCGCGAAGCCGAGGATCAGGGCCGCGCCTATTTCGCAGATCTCTTCTTCCGCTGCGCCGAGGTGATGCAGATGATCCCGGCCCTGCCCCAGCCGGTGATCGCCGAGGCGCATGGCATCGCGACCGCCGCCGGTTGCCAGCTGGTCGCGTCCTGCGATCTGGCTGTTGCGGCCGAGGGCACCCGGTTCGGCGTGAACGGGGTGAATATCGGGCTCTTCTGCTCGACCCCGATGGTGGCGCTGTCGCGCAACGTGCCGCGCAAGGTGGCCTTCGAGATGCTGACCACCGGCGAGTTCATCGATGCCGCGCGCGCCCGCGAGGTCGGGCTGGTCAATCGCATCGCGCCGAATGACGAACTGGGCGCCGAGACCGAGAAACTGGCGCAGACCATCGCAGGCAAGCTGGGCGCCGCCGTGAAGATCGGCAAGCGCGCCTTCTATGATCAGGCCAATATGGACCTCGCGCAGGCCTATGAGCACACGGCCGCGGTGATGGTCGAGAACATGCTCTGGCGTGATACGAAGGAAGGCGTGCAGGCCTTCATCGAGAAGCGCAAGCCGGACTGGGCGGAGTAAACCCGCTCAGCCCACCACCATATCGTCGCGATGGATCAGCGCCGCGCGGCCGGGATAGCCGAGGATCTCCTCGATCTCGCCCGAGCGGTGCCCCGCGATCAGCCGCGCCTCGTCACCGGTATAGCGCACGAGGCCTTTGCCCAGCACCGCACGATCCGGCCCCGCAATCGTGACCGGATCGCCGCGCCCGAAGCGTCCAACAACCTTGGTGATCCCGGCGGGCAGCAGCGACTTGCCAGAACGCAGAGCGTTGGCGGCCCCCTCATCGACGAAGAGCTCGCCGCGCGGCTTCATCGCCGCTATCCAGCGTTTGCGCGCCGCCTGCGGGTCGCCCTCGGGCAGGAACCAGCTGCAGCGCCCGCCCTGCTCCAGTGCGGCAACCGGATGCTCGGCGAAGCCTTCCGCAATCGCCATCGCGCAGCCGCCCGCCACCGCAACCTTCGCGGCCAGCAGTTTCGTCTTCATCCCACCCTTCGAGAGGCCCGAGACGGGATCGCCCGCCATCGCCTCGATCTCGGGGGTGATGTGTTCGATCACCGGCAGATGCTCGGCGCTCGGGTCGGTCTTGGGGTTCGCGGTGTAAAGCCCGTCGACATCGGACAGAAGCAGCAGCTGATCCGCCCCGATCGTCACCGCGATCTGGGCGGCCAGCCGGTCATTGTCGCCGAAGCGGATCTCGTCGGTCGCGACCGTGTCGTTTTCGTTCACGATGGGCACGACGCCGAGGCTCAGCAGCGTCTCCAGCGTCGCGCGCGAATTGAGGTAGCGGCGACGGTCCGCAGTGTCTTCCAGCGTCACCAGAACCTGCGCGGTACTCACGTCATGCGGCCCCAGCACTTCCTCATAGGCCCGCGCGAGGCGGATCTGACCCACTGCCGCCGCGGCCTGACTTTGCTCCAGCGGCAGCGTTTCGCCCGCGAGACCGAGCACCCGACGCCCCAGCGCAATCGAGCCGGAGGAGACGATCACAACACCCGTGCCGCGGGCGCGCAAAGCCGCCACATCGGCGGCCAGCGAGCGCAACCAATCCGCGCGCAATCCGCTCTGATCGACAAGCAGCGCCGATCCGATCTTGATCACCAGACGCTTCGCCTGCGCCAGAGCGGGCGCGCTCACGGTTGCCATGCTCCGCCCTCGTCCTCCGGCTTCGGCTTGTCCTTGGCGATCTCCGCCCAAAGCGCGCGCAACACATCCGGCACGCCCTTTTTCGACACGCCCGACATCAGCATCACGCGTCCGCCCGACGCCTCTTCCAGCTCCGCCTTGCGCTCGGCCAGCGTCTCTTCGTCAATCGCGTCGATCTTGTTGAGCACGGTGACGCGCGGCTTCTCGGCGAGGATTTCCGAATAGGCCTCCAGCTCGCCGATGATCGTGCGCCAATCCTCGACCGGGTCCTCCGCCGTGCCATCCACCAGATGCAGCAGCACCGAGCAGCGCTCGACATGACCGAGGAACTGATCGCCCAGACCCCGCCCTTCGGAGGCGCCCTCGATCAGCCCCGGAATATCGGCCACGACGAATTCGCGCCCGTCAATGCCGACCACGCCGAGGTTCGGGACCAGCGTGGTAAAGGGGTAATCCGCAATCTTCGGCCGCGCATTCGAGGTCGCAGCCAGGAAAGTCGACTTGCCCGCATTGGGCAGCCCCAGAAGCCCCGCATCCGCGATCAGTTTCAGGCGCAGCCAGATCGTGCGCTCGACACCTTCCTGACCGGGATTCGCGCGTTGCGGCGCACGGTTGGTCGAGGATTTGAAATGCAGGTTGCCCCAGCCGCCATTGCCGCCCTTGGCGAGCAGCACGCGCTGGCCCACCTCGGTCATGTCGGCGATCAGCGTCTCCTGATCCTCGTCGAGAATCTCGGTGCCGACGGGCACTTTCAGCACGACGTCATCGCCGTCCTTGCCAGTGCATTGGCTGCCCATGCCGTGCTGGCCGGTTTTTGCGAAGAAATGCTGCTGGTAGCGGAAATCGATCAGCGTGTTGAGCCCTTCGACCGCCTCGATCCAGACCGAGCCGCCCTTGCCGCCGTCGCCGCCATCGGGACCGCCGAATTCGATATATTTCTCGCGCCGGAACGAGACGCAGCCCGCGCCGCCGCCTCCAGAGCGGATATAGACCTTGGCGAGATCGAGGAATTTCATGGTCAGGCCCCTTTCATCAAGGCGCCGGGATAGCCGTCCGAGCGCGCAGGATCAAGCGCCGCGTGGGGGCGCCGCCCCCACACCCCTGGGATATTTTCACCAAGAGGAAGGGGAATGCGCGTCGCGAGGCGGGCTTTCGCAGATCATGTCGAAGTGCCGGAGCTTTCGCCCCAATGCCCGGTTTTCCTGAAGCGACTCGCCTGTGATGCGGAATCCAAGCTTCTCGAGAACCCTGCGCGAGCGGTGATTGCCCTCGAAATAGCCCGCCGCAAGCGGCTTCGCATCCGCGGTATCGAAATGCACAGCGATGACGGCACGCCCTGCTTCGGTCGCATAACCGTGGCCCCAATGGTCTCGCCCCAACCAATAGCCGAAGGCTCCGACCTTCCCGATGAGGCCGCAAAACCCTCGGTCTCGCGTGATCCCCCAAACACGTCCGAGATGGACGCGAGCGGCAGCGACCAGCGTCTCGGCATCGGTTCTGGTGTAGGGGTACGGCATCCGCGTGAGCCAGCGCGCGACCTCGAAATCATTCGCGGCATGCGTGATCGCATCGACATCTGCCGAAGTCAGGGGACGCAAGACAAGGCGCGGCGTTTCGATCCGGTGCATCTTCCTCTTGGCCCAAATATCCCGGGAGGGTTCGGGAGGGGTCCACGCGCGCGGTCTGCGTTACATTTTGCGCAGATAGGTCCAGGTCGGAACATGGCGACCGCGCGCGAGCGACCAGCTTTCCGCATCGCCCAGATACTCGAAGCCGCAATTGGTCAGGACACGAGCCGAGCCCGGATTGTCCTGAAACACCTCGGCAAAAAGCGTGCGCGCGTCTTGCGGGTTCGCTTCGATGATCGCCGCGACCGCTTCGGAGGCAAGGCCCGTATTCCAGAACCCCGGTCCAACCCAATAGCCGATCTCGGACTGATCGTCGTCGAGACGGGTCAGCGAGACGACACCCAGAAGCTCGCCCATGCCATGACGCGAGCCGTCAATCGCCCAGACGTCTTCGACGCGGTCGTCGGCCTGTGCGCGCGTGATGAAATTCTCGGCCGTGCCGGGCGGCAGCGGATGCGGGATCGCCCGAGTGCCTTCGGCGACGCGTTTATCGCCGGAATACATCTCGATCAGACCGGCATCCGAACGGCGCAGCGGGCGCAGCACGAAGCGCTCCGTTTCGATCACGGGTTGGGTGGAAATCGTCTCCTGGTACATGGGCGCTCCTCCTCGAAACGCGGACGAACCGGCGGCTCCTCCTGCCGCGTGGTCCTAGTAAATAAATAGGACAGTAGGATGACGATACATCCCCCGACCCGGTAAATTTTCTCGCCGCGTTTGCAAACATTTGCGTGCTGCACTGCAACGAGAAAGGGGACCGGCCTTTCAGCCGATCCCCCGATTTTGTGACACGTTCGTCGGTCGGGTTACTCGGCGGCCTCCGCAGCCGGGAGGACCGATACGAAGGTGCGGCCCTTGAGGCCTTTATGGAAGGTGACGCGGCCTTCAGCCGTTGCAAAGATGGTGTGATCCTTGCCGAGGCCGACGCCCTCACCCGGCCACCACTTGGTGCCGCGCTGACGCACGATGATGTTGCCCGGGATCGCTGCCTGACCGCCGAACAGTTTCACGCCAAGACGACGACCCGCAGAGTCGCGGCCGTTACGGGATGAACCGCCTGCTTTCTTGTGTGCCATGGGTGTCTCTCCTTATTTCGCGAGCTCTTTGGCCTGCTCGACCCAGTCGGGCTTGACCTTGGTAGCATCAAAGGTTTCGGGATCGACCGAAGCGAGCTGAGCGTAGGTGGTGATGCCAGCTTCGTTCAGCTTCTTCTCGGCCGCCGGGCCGAGACCGGTGATGACCTTCAGATCGTCCGCTTCCGCGACGGCGGCATCAGCCTTCGGCGCGGCTTTCGGAGCAGCAGCGGCCTTGGCGGGCTTGGCCGGAGCGGCTTCGCCTTTGCCACCATGCGCTGCACGACGTGCGATCGCGGTGCCCACGGCTTCCTTCACGCCCGACTTGTCGCCGCCGGTGGCGAGGACGTCGGTGACGCGCAGCAGGGTCAGCTGCTGACGGTGACCACGGGTACGCTGCGACGAGTGCTTACGACGACGCTTGTGGTAGGTGATGACCTTGTCGGCCTTGATGTTGTCGATGACTTCCGCCTGCACGGCCGCACCTTCGACGAGCGGGGTGCCGAACTGGGGCTTGTCGCCGCCGACCATCAGAATCTCGTTGAACTGGACTTTATCGCCAGCTTCGGCTGCGAGCAGTTCCACGCGGAGCAGATCGCCCGCCTGAACCTTGTATTGCTTGCCGCCGGTCTTGAGGACCGCAAACATGGGTCTTTCCTTTTCTTCATCCGCGCCCTGTGGCCCCTGATCGGAGTTCGTTGGACCTGTCGGCCCGCCGTCGGACTGCGCGCTCCTCATGGGAGCGAAGTTGCAAAAACGAGGCCCGGCGGAAAGAAGCCTCTCCGCCGGGTCGGGCCGATATCGGGGATCAGCCCCCGTCTGTCAAGGAAAAACGAGGTTTTATCCGCATTCGCTCCAGCGGGCGAGCGCCTCCGCCGCAGAGATCCGCCGCCCCTGCGCGCCCGCCTGCCCCGGCGTCGCCGAGAGCCGTGGCGCGGGCGCGGGCTGAGCGATGCCGTCGAGGTCGACATACGCCTCTCTTTCGGCGTTCTGCGGATGCGCAATCGCCTCCGCGATCGACAGCACCGGCGTCGCGCAGGCATCGCTGCCCGCGAAGATCTCGGCCCAGTCATCCCGGCTGCGAGTCGCAAAGCGCTCAGCAAAAGCGTTACGCAAGGCCGGCCAATTCGCACGAGCCTCGCGCGCGGGCAAGTCTTGGGGCGCGAATCCCAGCCCCGCGATCAGTGCCGCGTAGAATTGTGGCTCGAGTGCCCCCACCGCCATATGCCCGCCGCAGGCACATTCGTAGACCGTGTAGAACGGCGCGGCCCCGTCGAGCAGATTCGCCTGCCGCCGATCCACCCACGCCCCCTGCCCGGCCATCCCGGTGATCATCGCCATCAGATGCGCCACCCCGTCGGTGATCGCACAATCGACGACTTGCCCCCGCCCGGTCTCGCGCGCCCGCCACAGCGCCGCCAGCATCCCGAAGGCCAGATATATCCCGCCACCGCCGAAATCGCCCAGAAGATTGAGCGGGATCGCAGGTGCCTCTCCACCCATCGCATGCAGCGCCCCGGTCAGAGACAGGTAATTGATGTCATGCCCGGCTGTTTGCGCAAGCGGCCCCTCCTGCCCCCAACCGGTCATCCTTCCATAGACCAGCGCCGGATGATCGGGGAAATCGTTAGGCCCCAGCCCAAGCCGCTCCATCACGCCTGGCCGCATCCCTTCGATCACCCCATCGGCGCGGGCGATCAGCGTGCGCACCGCCTCGCGCCCGGCGTCGGATTTGAGATCCAGCTCCACCACGTCGCGGCCCCGGTCGAGCACGTCGACCTCCAACCCCAACACATGGTTCTCGGCCCCGCCCGAGCCGGGCCGCGCGATGCGGATCACCTCGGCCCCGAAATCGGCCAGACACATCGCCGCAAACGGCGTCGGCCCCAGCCCGGAAATCTCGACAATGCGCAGCCCGCTGAGCGGTCCCGTCCGCTTGGCCCCCGTTCGTTTGGTCATGCGCCCCTCCTTATTGCCCCGTCAGAGGGGCTCTGCCCCGCTGGCTCCGCCAGCCCCCGGGATATTTCTGCCAATCCGAAAGAGAATGCCCTCCCCTTCGGCTTGGATCAAATATCCCCGCCGGAGGCATCCGACAGCGCCGCGTGCGAAGGGTCTAGGCGTTCTGCGCCTTCTCTTCGAGCTCGAGCCATTCGACCTCGGCCGCGTCGAGCGCCGACTGGCGGTCGCTCAGCATCTCGGTTGCTTTCGCGAATTTCACAGGCTCGCGGGTGAAGAGATCGGGATCGGCGAGCAATTCGTTGATCTTGGAAATCTCATGTTCGAGCTTTTCGATCACGCCGGGCAGCTCTTCCAGCCGGTGCTTCTCGGTAAAGCTGAGGCCGGTTTTCTTCGGTGCAGCTTTCTGGGGCGCGGCGGGTTTCGCCTCTGCCTTGGGCGCGTCCCTCTTCGGCGTGGGCTTGGCCTCCGGCGCGGCCTCGGCCTTCTGCGCCTGATAATCCGTCCAGCCGCCCGCATAGACGGTGGCGCGCCCATCGCCTTCCATCGCGATGGTCGTGCTGGCGACGCGGTCGATGAAATCGCGGTCGTGGCTGACCAGCAGCACCGTGCCGTCATATTCGCCCAGCAGATCCTGCAGCAGATCGAGCGTCTCCACGTCGAGATCGTTGGTCGGTTCGTCGAGAATCAGCAGGTTCGACAGTTTCGCCATGATCCGCGCCAGCAGGAGCCGCGCGCGTTCACCACCCGAAAGCGACCGGATCGGGCCGCGCGCCTGTTGCTCATCGAAGAGGAAGTCCTTCAGGTAGCCCACGACGTGTTTCGGCGTGCCGCGCACCATCACCTGATCGGAGCGCCCCTTCACCGCCATGTCCGGGTCGTTGACCAGCCCGTCCCACAGCGTCTGCTCGGGATTGAGCGTCGCGCGCGCCTGATCGAAGACGGCGATCTCGAGATTCGTGCCCAGCTTCACTGCGCCCTCATCGGGTTCGACCTCGCCGGTCAGCATCTTCAGAAGCGTCGTCTTGCCCACACCGTTGGGACCGACGAAAGCCACGCGATCCCCGCGCAGCACGCGCAGGTCGAAATCCTTCACGATCTGCTTGTCGCCATAGCGCTTGGACAGGCCCGTGGCCTCGATCACCCGCTTGCCCGATTGCTGGCCCGAGTCGAGCTCCATCGCAGCGACGCCCTGCCGCTTGATCTGACCCGCGCGCTCGGCGCGCAGCGCCTGCAGAGCGCGCACCCGGCCCTGATTGCGCTTGCGCCGGGCCGAGATACCCTCGACCGCCCAACGCGCCTCGGCCTTGATCTTGCGATTGAGCTTGTGGCGGGCGTCGTCTTCCTCGGCCCAAGCCTTTTCGCGCCATTCCTCGAAGGTTTCGAAGCCCTCTTCATTGCGGCGCACTTCTCCGCGGTCGATCCAGAGCGTGGCCCGGGTCAACGCGCGCAGGAAGGCGCGGTCGTGCGAGATCAGCACGAAGGCCTTGCGGGTCTCCTTCAGCTGGTTTTCCAGCCAGGCGATCGCCTCGATATCGAGATGGTTCGTCGGCTCGTCGAGCAGCATCAGCTCCGGCCCCTCGGCCAGAAGCTTCGCCAGCGCCGCGCGGCGTCGTTCGCCCCCCGAGGCGGTCTCGACCGGGGTCTCGGGTTTGAACTTCAGCCCCTCGGCGACCATCTCGACCTTATAGGCCTCGGCAGGGTCCAGTTCGGAGGCGGCAAAATCGCCCAAAGTCGCGAAGCCCGACAGGTCAGGCTCCTGCTCCATATAGCCCACGGAAATGCCCGGCGGCACGACTCGCGTCCCCGAATCCGGCTCCACCAGCCCGGCCATCACCTTCATCAAGGTGGATTTGCCCGAGCCATTTCGGCCCACCAGTGCGACTCGGTCGCCTTGCTGGACGGTGAGGGATAGACCTTCGAAAACGGGATTGCCGCCGAAGGTGAGCGAGATGTCGGAAAGCTGTAAAAGCGGTGCGCGTGCCATGCTCGCGAGCTAAGCGGGCCTTGGCGAAAGGTCAATGGGCCATGCGCGATGTAGCCCCTTTGCGCGCCCGCGCCCCCTTCCCCTTGAGACAAATATCCCCGCCGGAAGCCTTCGCCCTCTCAAGCCTCACAGCCTCCCGGCTTACTGCGCCAGCGCCCGCAAGCTGCGCCGCCGCGCCTCGGGGATCGCGGCGATCTCCAGCGCGGTGAAGACGTGACAGGTGTCGAGATCGCGGTCGATCACCGCGTGATCCGACACCCAGCCGCCCATCCCGAGATAGGAACGTAGAAGCGGCGGCAGCGCGCTGACATCGCCGGCCTCCCCCGCCAGCGCCGCAGGATAGCCCACGCGTTCGGGCGCTTTGGGACGGGGGCGCAAGGTAGCAGGGCCCAAAGCGCGGGACGCGAGATGGGCAAGACCCGCGCGATGCGTCTGCCAGTCGCTGCCCGTGAAAGAGGAGCAGCCGATCAGCAGCCCGGCCCCGCTTTCCTCGGCAATCCGCGTGATCGCGGCCCAACCCAGACGCAGCACGTCCGGGTCGCGCAGCCCCGGACGGGTGCAGAAGCGCCCCAGCTCGAGGATCGGCCCGGCCCATTTGGCGAGCGGCGCAAGATCGTAAAACTGTGCGCAATAGCCCTCGGGCAGCGCCGCCCCGTTTTCCAGCAGCAGAAGCCGCGCGGCGGCGGCGGGTCCGTGATCGTCGCAAATCAGGATGTGGCGGCAAAGCGGGTCGAAGCGGTCTGCATCGGAAGCCCCGGCCCGAAACGCATCGGCGCGCAGGCGCAGCGCCGCCTCGCGCTCATCCGGACTTTGGGCCTCGCGGACCTGATAGGCGCCTTTTGCGAAACTCAGGGACATACGACCTCGCGGGTCATGGCGGCGGCCGGCTACCGGCCGCCTCGCCGCGATCAGTTGTCGCCGAGAACCTGGCCTGCATTGATACGACCGATCGAGCCCATCAGCTGACGCAGGAAGCCGATGCCCTTGACCTTGCTCTCGGTCACGCGGCGCGACAGCGTCACGACCTGACCTTTTTCAAGCCCGAAGCGTTCGACATTGGTAACGACGCCATTGTCGTTGAACGACACGGCGACGACTTCCCGGCTGATTTCCTCAGGGGCGTGCCAGGTCACGGTTTTCCAGCGCGAACCAACGTAATACCAGCCCGAGCCTTCCAGAAGCCCGGTCGAACTGGGACGCCCGATCGCGGCGGCGACATCATCACGCGTGCTCTTGCCGACCTCGATCTGAGCGAGGTCTTGGTCAATCGGCACATAGCCGTGGTTACGGTAAATCGGAGAGCAGGCGCCCGCGAAAAGCACCACGCCGAACGCGATAAACAGCATGGCCTTGCGCATCATAGAACCGATCCCCACCTGCAACCCCCTATTGCCTCTGACACTTCGGGCTTTTAGTGACGCTTACATCATGACTGCGCCGCCCTCAAGCGCTAGAGCGCGCCGATTGGGCACTCGGGCGCATGCAAAGGGTCGCAGGACAACACCGAGCGACCCAAAACAAGGAGCCGGACATGACACAGACCCCCGTCGATCCCGACCTGCCCGCCGCCCCCGAGACGATCTGGAGCGAGCCCATGCGGCTGGCCGATCTGCCCAGCCGCAAACCCACGCGCTTCGACATCGAAGCCAAGGGAGAGCGGCTCAAGGCGATTGCAGACTGGGCAGATATTCGCGACGTCGAGGCGCTGCGCCTCAAGGGCGAGCTTGCGCCGAAGGGACGCTCGGACTGGGAATTGCGCGCGACCCTCGAGGCCCGCGTGGTTCAGGATTGTGTGATTACCCTCGCCCCGGTCACGACCGATATTCGCGAAGAGGTGGTGCGGCGTTATCTCGCCGATATGGAAATGCCGACCTCCGAAGAGGTCGAGATGCCCGAGGATGACACCGCCGAACCGCTGCCCACGACGGTGAATCTCGGCGTGGTCGCGCTCGAGGCGATGGAACTGGCCCTGCCGCTTTATCCGCGTGCAGCAGACGCGGAGCTGGAAGGCGCGCAGGTGACCGAGCCGGGCGCCGAGCCGCTCAGCGACGAACAGATGAAGCCATTTGCCAATCTGCGCGACTTGCTTGCCAAGGGCGAAAACGGTAAGGGCGACGCATAGTGGCAGACGCGGTTTCGCACCGCCCGAAACCGCTTGAAAAATGGCCGGAAAAAAGGCTTGCACGGAAAAAGAATCCGAGTATGTTCCCGGCCTCATTCGACGTTTGGCTTCGCACCCCGAGAGACGCTTTCGGCCAAGTGACGAAACCACAAGGAAAATCAGGGCTGTAACGCCGCAAACACGGGCTACTGGCCCCCGAAACCCCGAGGTTGAGACATGGCTGTCCCTCAGAATAAAGTCACGCGTTCGCGCCGTAACATGCGCCGCGCCCACGACTCGCTTACCGCTGGCAACCCGGCGGAATGCCCCAGCTGCGGCGAACTCAAGCGCCCGCACCACGTCTGCCCGTCCTGCGGTCACTACGCCGACCGTGAGGTCGTCGCTCTGACCGAAGAGGTCGATCTGGACGACGACGCGGCGTAAGCCCGTCGACCCGCGCCGCACGTCATGCAAGATACGCAGGACCAGCCGCAGACGGGATCGCAGATGAAGGCCGCAGAAATGCGAGCCGCCCAGAAGGGCAAAGCGCCGGCGAATGCCGGCGCTGTCGTTCTGTCCGTCGACGCGATGGGTGGTGATCTTGGCCCCGAGGCCACGATCGCCGGCGTCGCGAAGGCGCATCGCGCTCACCCCGATCTGCATTTCATCATCCACGGCCCGCGCGCGCAGCTCGAACCGCTGATCGCCAAGCACGATCTTGGCGACTGTGTCGATCTGCGCCACGCCGAGCGAACCGTCACGATGGAGGACAAGCCCGCGCAGGTTCTGCGCAACGGGCAGGACACCTCCATGTGGTCGGCCATCGAATCGGTGCGCGACAAGGAGGCCGATGTCGCGGTCTCCTGCGGGAACACCGGGGCGCTGATGCTGATCTCGATGATGCGGCTGCGCAAAATGCCGGGCGTGAACCGTCCGGCCATCGCCTCCTTCTGGCCCTCCCGGGGGCCTGCGGGCTGGAACGTCATGCTCGACATGGGTGCCGACGTGAAAGCCGATGCGGAGGATCTGCTTACCTACGCCCTGATGGGGACCTCCTACGCGCGCAACGCGCTGGGGCTGGAGCGTCCGCGCATCGGTCTGCTGAATATCGGCACCGAAGAGCACAAGGGCCGCCCCGAGCTCAAAGAAGCCTATGAGCTGATCAGCAACGCCCAGGAGGCGGGTCAGTTCGATTTCGCGGGATTCGTCGAGGGCAACGAGCTGGCCGGCGCACGCGCCGACGTGATCGTGACCGACGGTTTCACCGGAAATGTCGCGCTGAAGACCGGCGAGGGCACCGCGAAATTCGTGGCCGAACTGCTGCGCGAGGCGCTGACCTCTTCGGTGATGTCCAAGCTGGGGGCCCTCTTCGCGATGGGCGCGCTCAAGCGCCTGCGGCACAAGACCGATCCGCGCCGCGCCAATGGCGGCGTCTTCCTCGGCCTCAACGGCACGGTCGTGAAATCGCACGGCTCGGCGGATGCCACCAGCTTCGCCGCCGCGATCGAACTGGCCGCCCGTCTGGCACGCTCGGGCTTCGGCGCGAAGCTGGCCGCACGGGTTGCCACCACCCTTCCCGCGGGGCAGGATGAGACCAAATCCGGCGAGCCACCTGCCGCCGAGAAAAGCGAGAGCAGCCAATGACGATCAGATCCGTGGTGCGCGGCGTAGGCCATTACCTGCCCGAGCGCGTTGTCGAGAACGCCGAGTTCGAGAAAACGCTCGATACCACGGATGAATGGATTCGCGGCCGTACCGGGATCGAGCGTCGCCACATCGCCGCCGAAGGGGAATATACCTCCGATCTCGCGATCAAGGCCGCGAAAGCTGCGCTCGAAGACGCGAATATGAGCGTCGACCAGATCGATGCGATCGTCGTCGCGACCTCGACGCCCGACAGCACCTTCCCCTCCGTCGCCACGATGGTTCAGGCGGGATTGGGCTCGACCACGGGCTTTGCCTATGACGTGCAGGCCGTCTGCGCGGGCTTCATCTTCGCGCTGACCAATGCGAACGGGCTGATCCTTTCCGGGCAGGCCGAGCGCGTGCTGGTCATCGGCGCCGAGACCTTCTCGCGGATCATGGACTGGACCGACCGCGGCACCTGTGTGCTCTTCGGCGACGGCGCGGGCGCGCTGGTCCTCGAGGCCGCCGAAGGCACCGGCACGGCGAACGATCGCGGCATCCTGTCGTCTGATCTTCATTCCGACGGGCGCTACAAGGACCTGCTCTATGTCGATGGTGGCGTCTCCACCACCGGCACGGCGGGCCATCTGCGCATGCAGGGCAACGCGGTCTTCAAACATGCCGTCACCAAACTGGCCGAAACCGCGCACAAGGCGCTCGATAAGGCCGGGCTCACCGGCGAGAACGTCGACTGGATCGTGCCGCATCAGGCGAACCTGCGCATCATCTCGGCCACGGCCGAACGGATGCAGCTGCCGATGGACCGCGTGATCGTCACGGTTCAGGACCACGGCAACACCTCTGCGGCCTCGATCCCGCTGGCCCTCTCGGTCGGCAAGCAACGCGGCCAGATCAAGGAAGGCCAGGTGCTGGTCACCGAGGCGATCGGCGGCGGTCTGGCGTGGGGCTCGGTCGTCCTGCGCTGGTAAGCGCGGCCTCTCTGCATTCGTTTTACGCGTTTCCCGCGCAAACGCGCGTGAGCCCGCGCATCAACCCCGTCCGCCAAGTGCTTGATATTGACTCGGGAATTACGGTCGGTCACTGTTAGCGAAATCGTTTATCCGGGGGGATAGGATGTCGAAGACCCTGACGCGCATGGATCTGAGCGAAGCGGTGTTCCGCGAAGTCGGATTGTCGCGCAATGAATCGGCGCAGCTCGTCGAAAGCGTGCTGCAGCATATGTCCGACGCCCTCGTGGAGGGAGAGACGGTCAAGATCAGCTCTTTCGGCACCTTCTCGGTGCGCGAGAAGGCCAAGCGCATGGGCCGCAATCCCAAGACCGGCGAAGAGGTTCCGATCTCGCCGCGTCGCGTGCTGTCCTTCCGTCCCTCGCATCTGATGAAGGACCGCGTAGCGGCGGGCAACTCGAAGTAACCCGATAACAAATGACAGGTCCTACCGATGGGTAAATCCGCCGACGCGTTTCGGACGATCTCTGAGGTTTCAGACCTTCTCGACACGCCGACCCATGTTCTTCGGTTCTGGGAGAGCAAGTTCACGCAAGTGAAACCGGTCAAGCGTGCCGGCGGGCGGCGGTATTACCGGCCTGCCGATGTGGCGCTTCTGGGCGGTATCAAGCATCTCCTGCATGAAGAAGGCATGACCATCCGTGGCGTGCAGAAACTCCTGCGCGAGGAAGGCATCCGCGAAGTGGCCGCGCGTGGCGAGGTCAGCGTCGAGGACGAGCGCGAGACCAACGAGGCTACGCAGAGCACCCCGGAGCCGATTGCCCCGGTTGCCGCGCCTCAGCACAGCCCGGCCCCGCAAGAGGAGCCTCAGGCGCAGGACGCGAACCTCGGCGAGGCCGAGGCGACCGAGGCAACGCGGGAAGAAATCGCTCCGCAGGAGGAAGCCCCGCAGGAGGCAGCCTCTCTCGAGGACAGCGCGCAAGATACAGCTGAACACGAGTCCCAGACCGAGTCGCTCCCTGAGCGCCCCGAGGAACTGCTCGACCTCAGCCCCGCCGAGGACGCCCCCGTCGAGGCCCATCAGGGCGGCTCGGTGACACCCTTCCCTGCCCCATCGCAGCCTTCCTTCTTCGAAGAGCCGGAGACCGCCTCCAGCGAATCCCAGGAAGAAGACGCGTGGGATGAAGACGCAGAGGCCCCGATGGCGCTCGATGTCGAACCCGAGCCGGAGCCGATGGCCCCTGTCGTGGCGATGACGATCGATCGCGGGCCGCAGGAACGCGCCGCGAAAATCGCCGCGCGGGCCGATCTCGCACGGCTGTTACATGGGCTGCGCACGCTCGATCCGGCGCGGCTGAGCCCCGCCGATCGGGGCGATCTGCGCATGTTGCGCCTGCGTGCGCAGGCCCTTCAGGTGCGGCTCGCACAGCATGGCTCCGCGCAGGCGGAATGAGTGATCTTAACCCCGGACGAATTGGCGTGAAATTTCTCTCACTAACTGCTTGCACCCGCCGCCCGGTTCGCACTATATCCCCCTCGTCGGGCTGTGGCGCAGCCTGGTTAGCGCGTCCGTCTGGGGGACGGAAGGTCGTGAGTTCGAATCTCGCCAGCCCGACCAATTCGACAAACGCCCACCTCTTCATCGGGGTGGGCGTTCGTGTATCCGGAGGAGGGATCGGATGACCATCGGCGTGCTGCCAGACACGATGCTGCAAGACATGATCACGCGCGGTGAGATCGCCGCCGAGCCAGCCATCATTCCCGAACAGATCCAACCTGCGAGCCTCGACCTGCGGCTTGGCACCGTGGCCTACCGGCTGCGCGCCTCGTTCCTCGCGGGCAAGGGGCAGAAGGTTTCGCACCGCCTGCATGACTTCGAGATGCACCGCATGGCGCTGACCGATGACGGCGTGGTGCTGGAAAAGGGCTGCGTCTATCTCGTGCCGCTGATGGAGACCCTCGCGCTGCCCGAGGGCGTCACGGCGGTCGCCAATGCCAAAAGCTCCACCGGGCGACTCGATCTGCTGACCCGCCTGATCACCGATGACGGGACCGAGTTCGACCGAATCCCCGAAGGCTATAACGGCCCGCTCTATGCCGAGATCTGCCCGCGCAGTTTCTCGGTGCTGGTGCGACCCGGTATGCGGCTCAACCAGATCCGCTTCCGCGCCGGTCAGGCGGCGCTCAGCGATGCCGAGCTGAAGATCCTGCACCAGCAGGAGCCGCTCGTGGATGGCCCCGCGGTGATCGACGAGGGTCTGGGTTTCTCGGTCGATCTGAAGCCCGCCGAGGGCGATCTGGTGGGCTACCGCGCCAAACCCCATACCGGCGTGATCGACATCGACAAGATCGGCCATTACCCGGCCCGCGATTTCTGGGAAGAGGTGCGCGCCTCCGATGGCCGCATCATCCTCGACCCCGGCGCGTTCTATATTCTCGTGAGCCGAGAGGCCGTGACGATCCCGCCCGATCACGCCGCCGAAATGGCGCCCTACCTCGCGATGGTCGGCGAATTCCGCGTCCATTATGCGGGCTTCTTCGATCCCGGCTTCGGACATGGCGCTGCTGGCGGCACCGGCTCGCGCGGGGTGCTGGAGGTGCGCTGCCACGAGGCCCCCTTCGCGCTCGAGCACGGGCAGGTCGTGGGGCGCCTCGTCTATGAGCGCATGGCCGAGGAGCCGCGCCAGCTTTACGGCAAGGACATCGCCTCGAACTATCAGGGACAAGGCCTGAAGCTCGCCAAGCATTTCCGTATGGGGTGAGCCGGGAAAAGCGTCCTTCCAGTGGAAGAACGCCCGGCGAACGCCCGAAGCGCAAGCGAAGGGCCGGGGCAGCGTCTCTGTAGCGACTGAGGGTCGCGCCCGAGCCTCGGGTGGGCGCTTGTCGCACTTTGTGGCTTGGCACTTTATCTCGCAAGTCCGCAGGTCGGTCGTGCCCGCGCTGACACCGCCAATGCGCCCTCCCGTGGGGAGGGTCGGGCGCGGCCCGGGGATGGTCGCCCCGCTCCCTCAGACAGGCACCACCGCCCTACCCCGCCTGCTGCGTCACGTCGTGGCCGTAGATCCAATCGAACCGCCCCACCAGCCGCTCCGGCGTGAAGCGCGAGGCAGCACGCAGCGCGAGATGACCAAAGGTGCGCGGCGCCCCCGAGAGATGATAGTTCCGCGCGTTCTTGTTCGCAGCAGTCACGATCTGATCGCAGCGATCCCAGCGCGCGTTCTGATAGGCGGCGAAGGCCACATCGTCGGTCTCGTAATTGGCAAGCGCCTCGGCGAGAACCCAGGCATCCTCCATCGCCATCACCGCCCCCTGCGCGAGGAAAGGCAGCGTCGGATGCGCGGCGTCGCCCAGAATCGCGACACCGGGCGCGAACCAGCGTTCGGCCACGGGGTGACGGAACAGACCCCAGAGGTTCACCTTCTCGACCTGATCGAGCCAACCGCGCACGGTCGGGCAAAAATCGTCGAAGGCGGTGCGCAGATTGATCGGATCATCCTCGAGCGCCCAGCTTTCCTCGACCCAGCGATGCCGCTCCTCGACGGCCACGACATTTCGCAGCCCCCGGCCCAGCGGATAGCTCACCAGATGCTTGCCCGCGCCCATGAAAACCTGCGCGATCTTCGGCTCGGCATCGTCGCACGGCACCAGTGCGCGCCACGCCACCTGATGGGTGAAGAAGGGCGCCACCCGCCCGTTGAGCGCCTCGCGCGTCTTCGAATTGAGCCCATCCGCGCCAATCAGAAGGTCGGTCTCGATCTCGGCGCCCTGCTTGGTGTGCAGCACCGGGTGCGCCCCTGACAGGTCTACCCGCTCGATCTGCTGCAGCAGGCGGATTTTCACCCCCGCCTCGCGCGCCCCATCGGCCAGCAACTCGATCAGCCGGGCGCGATGGACGAAGTGGTAATCCGCGTCGGGACGGAGCCGCGCCATGTCCAGCTTGGCCACCTGGCTCCCGGTCTCGCCATCGATGAGCCGCACCGCCTCGGCGCGCGGCCCCGCCGCCTCCAGCGCCTTACCCAGCCCCAGAGCGCGCAGCACCGCCGCCCCGTTGGGCGAGACCTGCAGCCCGGCGCCGACTTCGCGGATCGCCTCGGCCTGTTCGAGCACCTCGACATCCGCGCCGCGCATCGCCAGAGCCCGCGCCACGGTCAGCCCCGCGATCCCCGCACCCAGAACCGTAACCTTGCGCCCGATCAGCATGGGACCTCCTTCAAAAGCGAACACCGGCACCTTGGCGGCGCCGGTGTCGAAATGTTTTGCGCGCCTTCCCGCCCGAAGGCAACGCGCGTTTTGTGCATCCCCACACGCAGTCCGCGCAGGCGATCAGTCGTCGCGATGCACCCGTTCGCGGCGCTCGTGTTTTTCCTGCGCTTCCAGCGTCATCGTCGCGATCGGACGCGCATCGAGACGCTTGAGCGAGATCGGCTCCCCGGTCTTCTCGCAATAGCCGTATTCGCCATTGTCGATCCGACGCAGCGCCGAGTCGATCTTGCTGACCAGCTTGCGCTGACGGTCGCGGGTGCGCAGTTCCAGCGCACGATCGGTTTCCTCGGAGGCGCGATCGGCAATATCGGGAACGTTGCGCGCGGATTCCGCGAGACCTTCGAGCGTTTCAGCGGATTGTTCGAGAAGTTCGGCCTTCCACGCCAGAAGCTTTCTGCGGAAATACTCCAGCTGCCGGTCATTCATGAAGGGTTCATTCTCGGCCGGACGATAATCATCCGGAAGGAATACTTCAGCTCTCATACCTGCCCTCTCATACGTGCCGGGGGCGTCACCTTGATCGTCATTCGCCATCGGCCAACTCTCCTCGGGCGAGGCAATACCCCAAGAACACAGTGTTGTCACGTCCGCATTCGCCCGGACTGCGTGTTTCCTCATCAATTCTTACGCCCGGGTTGCGGCAGCATTTTGGCGCAGATAGGTTGCAAACGATTTGCGCAAGATCATTGCGCAGCGATCTCGAAACCGGAGCGTGTTCCCCGTGCAATTTCAATCGACCGACAGCTATGTCGCCCCGCCCGATCTGACCGTCGCGGTCAATGCCGCCGTGGCGCTGGAGCGCCCCCTTCTGGTGAAGGGCGAACCGGGCACCGGCAAGACGGAACTCGCGCGGCAGGTGGCGCAGAGCCTCGGGATGGAGATGGTGGAGTGGAACATCAAATCCACCACCAAGGCACAGCAGGGGCTTTACGAATATGACGCCGTCAGCCGGCTGCGCGACAGCCAGCTGGGCGACGAACGCGTCAACGACGTAAAGAACTACATCCGCAAGGGCAAGCTCTGGCAGGCCTTCGAGGCGGGCAAGAAAGTCGTGCTGCTGATCGACGAGGTCGACAAGGCCGATATCGAGTTTCCGAACGACCTGCTGCAGGAACTCGATAAGATGGAGTTCCACGTCTACGAGACCGGCGAGACGATCCGGGCCAAACACCGCCCCGTCGTCATCATCACCTCGAATAACGAGAAGGAACTGCCCGACGCCTTCCTGCGCCGCTGCTTCTTCCACTACATTCGCTTCCCCGAGCCGGAAGTGATGCGCGAAATCGTCGCCGTCCACTTCCCCGACATCAAGGACCGTCTGCTGACCGAGGCGCTGAGCCAGTTCTACGAGATCCGCGAGACCCCGGGCCTGAAGAAGAAACCCTCGACGAGCGAAGTGCTCGACTGGCTGAAACTGCTGCTGGCCGAGGACCTGAACCCCGAAGACCTCAAACGCGAAGGCGCGAGCCTGCTGCCGAAACTGCACGGCGCGCTTCTGAAGAACGAGCAGGACGTGCATCTGTTCGAGCGGCTGGCCTTCATGGCGCGACGGCAGGGGCGATGAGTCCGGATTGAGCCCATAGCTCCGGGTCTGGACTTAATAGCGTAACAATCATGCATCTCGGGGCCGCGCGGTCGCGCGACCTTGCATGGCCTATTGCGCTTTATGGGGTTCCCCCTTAGGAAAGCGGTAGGTGCCGGGCACCTGCCGCCTGCGGACGCGAGTCACGGTGAAGCCCGGAACAAGACGACATCTCACCCTCGAAGCATTTCGCAGGTGGGCAATGCAGGCTCCCTCCCGATCCGAAATGCCTCTCCGGAGGAGTGAGCCATGTCCGCTGGACCTGCATCTAATGCAATTGAAAACCGTCTCCTGACACAGCCCGTCGGACGATTGTTCGTGTCGAACGCCCTACCCATGGCAGTGGTCATGTCGATGGGTGGCCTGCTCAACGTCGTAGACGGGATCTTCGTCGGGCGCTTCGTCGGCGCGCAGGCCCTGGCGTCGGTCAGCCTGGCCTTTCCCATCGTCATGCTGCTCACGGCACTGACGACTTTGGCCGGTGGCGGCATGTCGAGCTTGCTCGCCCGCCATCTGGGCGCAGGTGCCCGCACACAGGCTGGAGCCGTCTTCGCAGGTGCCCACGGGCTGGCCCTCGCAATCAGCGCGGCGCTGATCGCAGGTGCTTTGTCGGTGGGGCCTGTCATCATCTCCGCACTCGCAGCCGGAAACGCGGCGGTCGCAGGTGGGGCGCAGAGCTATCTGTCGATCCTGATCCTCGGCGCGCCAATCCAGTTCGCTTTGGGTCTGCACGCCGATGCCCTGCGCAACGAGGGACGTGCAGGGCAGATCGCCATGCTCTCGGTACTCGTGAATCTGCTGAACATCGGCGCGAACTACATCGCGATCGTGCTGCTTGGATTGGGGGTGGCGGGCTCTGCAATCGGCACGGTGGGCGCGCAGACCCTCGGCCTCGCGCTGCTGCTGGTCCTGCGGGAACGCGATCGCGACCTGTTGCCCCTTGGGGCGCTCCGCCGCCACAGTTGGCTGTCGGGGTGGCTGCAGATCTTCTCGCTCGGGCTCCCTTTGTGCCTGACCTTCATTGGGATGGCCTTGGTTTCAAGCGTGGTTCTCCTCGTCGTCGGCACCGCCGCCACGAACCATGCGACCTTTATCGCGGCCTACGGCGTGGTGACACGCATTCTCGGACTGGCCTTCCTGCCACAGATGGCGATCGCGCTGAGCACTCAGAGCATCACCGGCAACAACGCGGGCGCGGGCCGGCTGGATCGGGCGGGCGCAGCCTTGCGGCTTGCCATGGGAAGCGCGTTCCTGTGGTGCCTTGGTGTGACGCTCACCGGAGCCTTTCTGGGCGAGCCCTTGGGCGCGATGTTCTCGAACGACCGGGAGGTCGTCTCGGCAGTTGCCGCAATCCTGAGGCCGATGACGGCGCTCTACGTCGTCAGCGGCCCCATCCTCGTCCTCGCCTTGCATTTTCAAGCGATGGGGTATCCGCTCCGGACCGCGGCACTCACCTTGACCAAGCCGTGGCTGCTGACGCCTGCTTTGCTGCTTGTCCTGAACGCAATGGCGGGGATCGACGGCCTGTGGTTCGCCTTCCCCATCGCCGATGCTGCGCTGTTTGCGCTGGCCTTGATCCTTGTCGTCCGAAACCGCCTCACTGCGCCCATCTCCGCAACGCCGCACGCGAAGGAAACCGCATGACACAAGCATCCCTCGACACCGTCAAGATGCAGGCCAAGGCACTGCGTCAGGCCTTGCAGGCCCAGGGTATGACCGTCAGTCATGCCCAGGCTCTCGAACTCGTCGCCCGGCAACATGGGGCGCGGGACTGGAACACGCTTCACGCCCGTCTCAGTCAACGCAATGCGCCACCGGAACTTGCCCTGGGCGACCGGGTGACCGGACACTACCTCGGACAAGCCTTTAGCGGAAAGATCGTCGCCCTTTCGGGTCCCGCCGCGCATCGCCGGGTCGAAATCGCGCTGGATAAGCCGATCGACACGGTGCGGTTCGACAGCTTCTCGAATTGGCGGTCCCGCATTCGTGGCACTCTGCGCGAAGATGGGTGCAGCCACAGCAGAACGTCGGATGGCACACCCCATCTTACCTTGGAGAAAGCGCTGTCCTGATCTCACATTTCCTTTGAGCGGTAGCCCTTTGCCGGACCTCTTCGGGAGGTTCGGCCGTCGCAGCGAATGGCAACTTTGTCCGCAAAGCTGCCGCGTCGCGAGCTGCCGGAGCCCCTCACATGCGCCGCGTGATCCGCGCCGCCTTGCGCGCCCGCTTGACCGCGTCGCGCGCGGTCTGGGCTTGCTTGCGCTCCTGCGCCGTCATCGGGCCCTGAGCTTTGCGCTTGCCGCCCCGCTTCGAGGCCATTCCGACGCCCTTGTTGATCCCGCGGCGCAGGAACATCCGGATGACCATGTTGATGATCTGGTTGAAGTTCATCGGATATCCCCTTGTCAATCCTCGAACAATTCGGACTGGCCGGTTTGGGCCTCGTCCTCCTCGCCCTCCTCGTCGTCATCCGAGCCTGCACCCGGCAGGGGGCGCGAGTCCAGCAGACCGGCGGCGCGCAGCTCCTTGAGGCCCGGCAGATCGCGGGCGCTCTCGAGGCTGAACTGGTCTAGGAATTCCTGCGTCACGACGAAGGTGACGGGGCGGCCCGGCGTCATCCGGCGGCGACCGAAGCGGATCCATTCCATCTCCAGCAACTGGTCGATCGTGCCGCGCGAGACGGCGACGCCGCGGATTTCCTCGATCTCGGCGCGGGTGACGGGCTGGTGATACGCGATGATCGCGAGCGTCTCGACGGCGGCGCGGGACAGCTTGCGCTCCTCCACCGTCTCCTTCTGCATCAGGAAGGCGAGATCGGGTGCGGTGCGCACGGCCCAGGCGTCGCCCACCTTCACCACCCGCACGCCGCGCCCCTCGTAGCGCTTGCGCAGATGCACGAGCGCCTCGGCGGGGTCGCAGCCATGCGGCATCCGCTCTTCCATCTCGCGCAGTCGGACGGGTTCGGCAGAGGCGAAAAGGATCGCTTCGACCATCCGCTCCTGCTCGGCGATAGGTGGCGCCGCGAAAAGGGTTTCTTCTTTTTCTTCAGTCTGTTCCGGTTCGTCGTTCATGTCTTCTTCCGGATCGAGATGGGTTGGAACGTATCGCTCTGGCGCAGCTCGATCTGGCCTTGCTTGGCCATCTCCAGCGAGGCCGCGAAGGTCGCGGCGGTGGCCGAGCGTCGGCGTTTGGGATCGGCGGTCCAGCCGTCGGGCAGGAAGGTGGTCAGCTCCGACCAGCCGCCCGCAAAACCGATCAGCCCGCGCATCCGGTCCAGCGCCTCCTCCATCGTGAAGACATTGGTCCGATCGAACGCATAGGGGCGGAATTCGTCGCGCGTGCGGATGCGCGCATAGGCCTGCATCAGGTCCATCAGCGAGGCCGAATAGGTGACCTTGCGGACACGCTCGACCTCTTCCGAGATGCCGCGCGCGAAGGTGTCGCGCCCCAGCCGGTCGCGCGCCATCAGCTGCGCCGCCGCCTCGCGCATCGCCTGCAGGCGTTCCAGCTGGAAGGCCAGATGCTCGGCCAGATCTTCCGCCGAGGGGCCTTCGGCCTCCGGGTCGGGCGGCAGCAGCAGGCGCGATTTCAGGAAGGCGAGCCACGCCGCCATCACGAGGTAATCGGCGGCCAGCTCGATCCGCAGCGCCTTGGCGCGGTCGACGAAGGCCAGATATTGCTCGGCCAGTTGCAGGACGGAGATTTTGCGCAGATCGACTTTCTGGCTGCGCGAAAGCGTCAGCAGAAGGTCGAGCGGGCCTTCGAACCCGTCGACATCGACGATCAGCGCCTCGGCCTGAAGCCGATCCGCTACCGTTTGCGAGTCGAACAGATTTTCGGTGTCACTCATCCATGCCGCCGCTCAAGAGTGCCTCAAGTTCGGCATCGAGCGCGGCCATGTCAACTGTCTCGGGCGGCAAGCGCCGGTCGAGCGCGGCCTCGGCGCGGGCCTTTGCCGCCTCGCTCATCGCCGGGGCAGCCATCGCCACTTCTTCCATCGCGGGCATGTCGCCCTTGCAATGGAGCACCAGATCGCAGCCCGCCGCGAGTGCGGCAGCCGTGCGAGTCCCGAAGCCGCCCGCCAGCGCCTCCATCCCGATATCGTCGCTCATCAGCAGCCCGCCGAAGCCGATCTCCTCGCGGATCATCTTGATGATCTTCGCGCTTTGCGTCGCGGGGGCGTCATCTAGCGCAGTGAAGCGGATATGCGCGGTCATCCCCAGCGGGAGATCAGCGAGCGCCTTGAAGGGCGCGAAATCAGTCGCGATCAGATCGGCCTTGGAGGCCTCGACCACCGGCAGGTCCTTGTGGCTGTCGGAGATCGCACGGCCGTGGCCGGGGATATGCTTGATAACTGGGAGCACACCGCCCGCCAGCAGCCCCTCGGCGGTGGCGCGGGCATTCGCGATCACGGTGGCCGCATCCTTGCCCAGACAGCGGTTTTGCAGGAACGGATGGGTCAGAAGCCCCGCGATATCGCAGGTGGGCGCGCAGTTCACGTCGATGCCGACCGCACGCAGTTCCTCGGCCATGATCCGCGAGCGCAGCCAGAACGAGCGCGGAGCCGCATCCCCTGCCCGCTTCGCCTGCTCCAGCGGCGGCAGCCATTCGCGCCATTGCGGACCGCGCATCCGCTGCACCCGCCCGCCTTCCTGATCGATCAACACCGGCGCATCGCGCCCCACGGCCCCGCGCAGCGCATCGGTCAGCCGGGCGACCTGCTCGGGCGTGTCGATATTGCGCGAGAACAGGATGAAGCCCCACGGGTCGGCCTCGCGGAAGAAATCGCGTTCACGCGCGGAGAGCTCGGTCCCCTCGCAGCCGAAGATCGCGGCGACGCCCATCAGCGCGCCTGCGTCGGGATGCAGTTCTGCCGCTCGGCCACGAGGGCGGCGCAGAACTGGCGCGCTTCGGTCACGTCGTCAAAGCCCGCAACGCGCAGGCGATAGAAATCGCGCCCGCCCGAGCTCGCCTTCTGAACCACGCGCTTTTTGCCGGACATCAGCGCGTCGAAGTGCTTGGCGATGCGGTCCCATTCGCCCTTGGCCGCGGCCTCGGTGTCGAAGGCGCCAAGCTGCACGAGGCGCGTGCCCGCCGCCAGATCCGCAGGGTTGATATCAACGACGCCCGCCTCGGCCTGACCGGAGGACATCTGCTTCGTCACCGCCTGCTCCAGCGCCGCCGCCAGAAGCTGATCGCGCATCGGCTTGGTCTGCGGCCGCGGCGAGCGCGAAACGCCCGGCACCGAAGCCGGGATCACACCGCTGACGGCTTCGCTCTCCGGCGTTGCTTCCTGCTCGACCGCATCGGGGCGCGTCTCGGGCATCGCCGGGCTCATCAGCGCGGGCTTAACGGGAATGTCGGGCGCGTCCTTCACCTGAGAGGGATCGGCATTGAGCGCGGCAGGCTCGAGCGCGGCGATCGCGGCCTCTACGGCCGGATTGGACGCAGCGTTGGCCTCATCGCCTGCCACCTTGGCCTCTGCCGCCAGCTCGCCCATCGGCTTGTCGTCGTCGGTGAAGCCTTCCGGGCTGGGCGCGAGCGTCACTTTCTCGGGCGCAGGCGCCGCCTGCCCCGTGCCCGCCACGTCGTTCACGGCCAGACCGGTATGGCGCGCAAGTTCGCCGCCCGGGTCCTCTGGCGCGATGCGGGCGGGCCCGTCCATCGCGCGGATCACCGGCACGCCGTTGAGGTCGCGCATCGCCAGCTTGTAGCCCCAGACCACCAGACCCGCGATCATAGCCACGGATGTCAGTGCGCCGGCCACATTGACCCAGCGCGACACGACGCGTGGCGCACGTTCAGGAGCGGGATCTTCGGGATGCGCGTAATGGGGCTGCGGGTGTTCATGCCCGTACCCCCCACTCTCGCGGTAGTCGTAGGTCGCCATGCTCGTCGCCTCGCCGCCGGTTGCCCGGCCTTGCCCGGTTGACCCGGAATTTGCCTGTTCCCGGCGGCGTGCGTTTATCGCATCTCTTCAGCCGGGGTCACGCCAAGAATACCAAGACCGGCGGAAATGACAACGGCGCTGGCACGGGCAAGGGCGATTTTCGCCGCCGATGCGGCCTCATTGCCATCCTGCAGGAAGCGCAGGGCCGGCTCGTCATTGCCACGGTTCCACAGGCTGTGCAGGTCGGACGCGAGATCGTAGAGGTAGAACGCCACCCGGTGCGGCTCGTTCGCGCGCGCCGCGATCTCCAGAAGACGCGGCCATTCGGCGATCTTCTTGACCAGTTCCAGCTCGGACGGATGCCAGTCGCCGGACAGATCGACCTCGGCCAGACGCGCGTCGGACATGTCCCAGCCCGCTTCCGCCGCCTTGCGCAGCACCGAGCAGACCCGGGCATGGGCATATTGCACGTAGAAGACCGGGTTGTCCTTCGACTGCTCCAGCACCTTGTCGAAATCGAAGTCCAGCGGCGCGTCGTTCTTGCGGGTGAGCATGTGGAAACGGGTCACATCCGCGCCCGCCTGCTCCACCACGTCGCGCAGCGTGACGAAGGTGCCCGCGCGCTTCGACATCTTGAAGGGCTCGCCATTCTTGAACAGCTTCACCAGCTGGATCAGCTTGATATCGAGCGTCACCTTGCGATTGGAGAGCGCAGCCACCGCCGCCTTCATCCGCTTCACATAGCCGCCATGGTCGGCGCCGAAGACGTCGATCAGAAGATCGTAGCCACGCTCGATCTTGGTCCAGTGATAAGCGATATCGGGCGCGAAATAGGTCCAGGACCCATCCGACTTCTTCACCGGACGGTCCACGTCATCGCCATAATCGGTCGAGCGGAACAGCGTCTGCTCGCGCTCCTCCCAATCCTCGGGCAGCTTGCCCTTCGGCGGGTCGAGCACGCCTTCGTAGATCAGCCCCAGATCCTCGAGCCGCTTCAGCGCCGCTTCGATCTGGCCGGTGCCGTAGAGCGACTTCTCGGAGGAGAACACATCCATCTTCACGCCGAGACAGGCGAGATCCCCGCGGATCATCTCCATCATCTGCTCGGTCGCGAATTCGCGGATATCTTCGAGCCAGTCTTCTTCGGGCTTGTCGAGCAGGCTCTCGCCATACTTGGCCTTGATCGCCTCGCCGACCGGGATCAGGTAATCGCCGGGGTAGAGCCCCTCGCGGATTTCCGGCTCGAGACCACAGGCTTCGCGATAGCGTTCATAGGCGGAGCGGGCGAGCACATCGACCTGCGCACCGCCATCGTTGATGTAATATTCCCGCGTGACGTCGTAGCCCGCGAAATCGAGCAGGCTCGCCAGCGCATCGCCGAAGACCGCGCCGCGCGTATGGCCCACATGCATCGGGCCGGTGGGGTTCGCGGAGACATATTCCACGTTGACCTTCACACCTTTACCCAGATCGGAACGCCCGTAATCCGCGCCCTCTTTGAGCACGGCGTGGGTCACATCCGCCCAGACCTTGGGATCGAGGCGCAGGTTGATGAAGCCGGGACCGGCCACATCGGCGCTGACGATCCGGTCATCTGCGGCCAGCTTGCCCGCCAGCGTCTCGGCGATGTCGCGCGGCTTCGATTTGGCGGGCTTGGCCAGCACCATCGCGGCGTTGGTCGCCATGTCGCCATGCAGCGGATCGCGCGGCGGCTCCACCGCGACGTTTGCGTAGTCCAGCCCCTCGGGCAGCGCGCCCTCGGAAACCATCTGATCGAGTGCCGCAATCACCGCGGCGCGGATGTCGGAAAACAGGTGCATTCTCATTGTCCTTATTTGCGCTCTCCCCTGCCAGAGCGCGCCGGGCGCGTCAATGGCCCGAGCGCGGGCAGAGCGGGGCCCAAGCGGGGGCAGAGACGACGCGGGCGGCCCGGCATCGCCTGCCGGACCGCCCGAAATCGGACCTTGCGAGAGGATCAGTCCTCGGCAGTAAAGCCCGCAGCCTCGATCCCGGCGACAGCCACCTTGGCGTCATTGTCCGAGGTGTCGCCGGTGACTCCCATCGCGCCGATCACCGCCCCGCTCTCGTCGCGGATCAGCACGCCGCCGGGCACCGGGCAGGTCTTACCGTCATAGATGCCGTTCACCGCGGCCATGAAATAGGCCTGCGCCTCGGCCCGCGCCATCTGCGCCTTGCCGCCCATGCCCAGCATCACCGCGCCGTAAGCCTTGGCGCGCGCAATCTCGAACCGGCCCGGCGCGGCGCCATCGGCGCGCGCGAAAGCCAGCGGGTGGCCGCCCGCGTCCAGCACGATCGCCGAGAGCGGTTTCAGTTCGTCTTCCACACCTTGCGCGAGCGCGGTGTCGATCATCTTCTGCGCTTGTTCGAGGGTGATCATGCGCGTTCCTCCTTCACTTGCAGGCGGCGCTGATGCAGCACCGGTTCCGTATAACCCGAGGGCTGGACCGTGCCCAGGAAGCACAGATCGCACGCCGCCTGGAAGGCGAAGCCGTCATAGCCGGGCGCCATCGGGCGGTAGTTCGGGTCGCCCTCGTTCTGGCGGTCGACGACCTTGGCCATCTTGCGCAGCGCCTCCATCACCTGACCTTCGCTGACCAGCCCATGCTCGAGCCAGTTCGCGATCGCCTGGCTGGAAATCCGGCAGGTCGCGCGGTCTTCCATCAGGCCGACGTCGTGGATGTCGGGCACCTTGGAGCAGCCCACCCCCTGATCGACCCAGCGCACGACATAGCCAAGGATGCCTTGCGCGTTATTCTCGATCTCGGTGCGGATTTCCTCTTCCGAGTAGTTCTTCCCGCGTGCGAGCGGGATCGTCAGCAGATCGTCGAGCCGCGCCGGGCGGTTCATCGCGGCGATCTCCTGCTGGCGACGTTTCACATCGACCTTGTGGTAATGCGTGGCATGCAGCGTGGCGGCCGTCGGCGACGGCACCCAGGCGCAGTTCGCGCCCGCGAGCGGGTGATTGACCTTGGCCTCGAGCATATCGGCCATCCGGTCGGGCATCGCCCACATGCCTTTGCCGATCTGCGCCTTGCCGGCGAGCCCGCAGGCCAGCCCGATATCGACGTTACGATCCTCATAGGCTTCGATCCACGGCTGGCCCTTCATCTCGCCCTTGGCGAGCATCGGACCGGCCTGCATCGAGGTGTAGATCTCGTCGCCCGTGCGGTCGAGGAAGCCCGTGTTGATGAAGGCCACGCGGTTCTTCGCGGCGCGGATGCATTCCTTGAGATTGACCGAGGTGCGGCGCTCCTCGTCCATGATGCCCAGCTTCACCGTGTAACGCGGCAGGCCCAGAACCTCCTCGACCTTGTCGAAGATCTCGGTCGCGAAGGCGACCTCTTCGGGGCCGTGCATCTTCGGCTTCACCACATAGACCGAGCCGGTGACCGAGTTGCGCGGGCCTTCGGTCTTCTTGAGGTCATGCATCGCACAAAGCGTGGTGACCATCGCGTCCATCAGCCCCTCGAAGGCCTCTTCGCCGTCGCGGGTCAGGATCGCGGGCGTGGTCATCAGGTGGCCGACATTGCGCACCAGCATCAGCGAGCGGCCCTTCAGCGTGATCTTCTCGCCACCGCCCCCGGTGAACTGGTAATCGCCTTCGAGCCGCCGGACCGTTTTCTCGCCGTTCTTCACGACGTTTTCGCGCAGATCGCCTTTCATCAGGCCCAGCCAGTTGCCATAGGCCTGAACCTTGTCCTCGGCATCGACGCAGGCGACCGAGTCCTCGCAATCCATGATCGTGCTGATCGCGGCCTCGAGGATGACATCGGCGATATCGGCGGGATCGGCCTGCCCCACCTCGGTGGTCGGGTCGATCTCGATCACGAGATGCAGCCCGTTATTTTCCAGCAGAACCTCGGACAGCGCGCCCTCGTCGGAAATGTTGAACCCGAGGAACTGCGCCGGATCGGCCAGCCCGGTTTCGCCCACCGCGTTCTCCACGAAGAAGACGCCGTTCTCGACACGCAGCGCGGTCACGCCGGTCCAGCTGCCGCCTGCAAGCGGCACTGCCTCGTCGAGAAATGCCTTCGCACGCTCGATCACGCGGGCGCCACGTTCGGGGTCATAGCCCTTGCCCTGCGGCAGATCGCCAAGCGCGTCGGTCCCGTAAAGCGCGTCGTAAAGGCTGCCCCAGCGCGCATTCGCGGCGTTGAGCGCATAGCGCGCATTGGTGATCGGCACGACGAGCTGCGGACCGCAGACGGTGGCGAATTCGGGATCGGTTTCCGGCGTCTCGATCTTGAAGTCGTCGCCTTCGGGCAGGAGGTAGCCGATCTCTTTCAGGAAGGATTTATAATTTTCGAAATCAAAGCCTTCGGCGCGGTGATGCGCATGCCAATCGTCGAGCTTGGACTGGATCGCCTCGCGCGTCTCCAGCAGCGCGCGGTTCTTCTGCCCCTGCGTATGCAGCAGGTCCGACAGCCCCTCCCAGAAGCGCTCCGGCGCGACGCCGGTTCCCGGCAAAGCCTGATCCTCGATGAAGGCGGCCAGTTCGACCGCCACCTGCAGTTCGTTTCGTGCGACCCGCTGTGCCATTGTGCCCTCCCGGTTTTCTTAGACGCGTACTAGATGAAACCGCTGAGCGTGAATGTCCAGCGGATTGCCTGTCGCGGGCGGGAAGACGCTAAGACGGAGAACGGGTGAGAATAGGCTCTCCGATCGCCCAAGGGACAACGCTGCCACTCATTACCCGACCGAGCTCACTGCTGGATCGGGTCGGCCTCGGTCGCCGCGCCATTTCTTTCAGCAGTACCGACGCCGGTGGTCTCGGGCGCTTGCGTGGTGGACAGGCCCCGTTCACCTCAGGTAACGCAACCCACCCGCTTCAGGTTCGTCCGGCCTGCCACGCGTCTCTCAGAGCGGTCCGCGAAACCGCTTTGAAAACCCCGAGCGGGCCAGATACTGTTCCGCCAGCTGCGGGACTGCGACGCCAAGACCGGGTCGCGCCCGCCAAACATCAGAGGCGCGGCTCACGCAAAGGCGAACTTGCTTTCGCACGGGCGCGCGCCACCTGAAATAACCCGAAGTTAATTAGGAATATCGTTAGAATGTCCGCTGAACTGACGGCTGCCGAAGCCCCTGCCAAGCGCCTGAGCGACTACCGCCCCTACCCCTTCACCCTCGAGACCGTGCGGCTTGATTTCACGCTCGACCCGGACGCGACCGAAGTGCGCGCGGGTCTTTCCTTCTCGCCCCGGCAGGAGGCGGCCGCGCTGGAACTCGATGGCGAAGATCTGGAGCTGGTCTCGGTCGCAGTGGACGGGCGGGCGCTGACGCCGGACGACTACGAGCTGAGCAAGACCGGCCTGACGATCCCGGCGCATGTTCTGCCCTCGCAGCCCTTCACGCTGGAGACTGTCACGCGGATCGCACCGTCGAAGAATACCGCGCTGGAAGGGCTTTACATGTCCAACGGCATGTATTGCACGCAATGCGAGGCCGAGGGCTTCCGCAAGATCACCTTCTACCCGGACCGCCCCGATGTGATGGCGCGCTTCCACGTCACGATCACCGGCGACCAGCCGGTGCTGCTGGCGAATGGCGATCTCGTCGAGAGCCGCGACGGCTATGCCGAATGGGTCGATCCGTGGCCCAAGCCCGCCTATCTCTTCGCGCTGGTCGCGGGCGATCTGCGCGCGCATTCGGGCACATTCACCACGATGTCGGGCCGCGAGGTCGCGACGAATATCTGGGTCCGCCCCGGCGACGAGGACCGCTGCGACTTTGCTTTGCAGGCGCTCCACCGCTCGATGCGCTGGGACGAAGAGGCCTATGGGCGCGAATACGACTTGGACATTTTCAACATCGTCGCCGTCGATGACTTCAATATGGGCGCGATGGAGAACAAGGGGTTGAACATTTTCAACTCCAAATGGGTTCTCGCCTCGCCGGAGACCGCGACCGATGCCGATTACGAGCGTATCGAAGGCATCATCGCGCATGAGTATTTCCACAACTGGACCGGCAACCGGATAACCTGCCGCGACTGGTTCCAGCTGTGCCTGAAGGAAGGGCTGACGGTCTATCGCGACCAGCAGTTCACCGGCGACATGCGCGGCCATGCGACGAAGCGGATCGACGATGTGCTGGCGCTGCGCGGACGGCAGTTCCGCGAGGATCGCGGCCCGCTCTCGCACCCGCCGCGCCCCGATCATTACCGCGAGATCAACAACTTCTACACCGCGACCGTCTATGAGAAAGGCGCCGAGATCGTGGGGATGCTGCATCGCTTGCTGGGGGCTGACGGCTATCGCGCCGCGCTCGACCTCTATTTTGAGCGCCATGACGGGCAAGCCTGCACGATCGAGGACTGGCTGAAAGTCTTCGAGGACAGCTCGGGCCGCGATCTGAGCCAGTTCAAGCGCTGGTATACCGATGCGGGCACGCCGACCCTGCGGGTGCGCGACAGCTTCAAGGACGGCGCATATACGCTTGAATTCGAACAGGAAACGCGCCCCACGCCCGGCCAGCCGGAGAAACTTCCCCGCCACATTCCGATCGAAGTCGGCCTTCTGTCCGAGAATGGCGACGAGGTCCTGCCCTCCACCGTTCTGGAGATGACCGAGGCGAAACAGAGTTTCACCTTCGACGGGCTCGCGACGCGCCCGGTGCCCTCGATCCTGCGCGACTTCTCCGCCCCCGTGCGGCTGGAGCGCGACGCCGACACGTCCGAGCTGGCCTTCCTGCTGACCCATGACCGCGACCCGTTCAACCGCTGGGAGGCAGGCCGCGCGCTTGCCCAGAAAGTGCTGATCGGGCGAGTGTTGGGAGCGCAGACCGACGCGTCCTTCTCTGATGCGATCGGGGCGCTACTGCGCGACGAGACCGCCGATCCGGCCTTCCGCGCGCTGTGCCTGAACCTGCCCTCCGAGGACAGCATCGCGCAGGCGCTTTATGATCAGGGCGAGACGCCCGATCCCGCGGCGATCTACGCGGCGCGTGAAGGGCTCGCCCGCGATCTGGCGACTGCGCACAAGACGCTTCTGGCCGAGATCTTCACCAGCACCGAAGCGACGGGCCCTTATAGCTCCGATCCCGAGCAGGCCGGTCCGCGGGCGCTGCGCCTTGCCGTTCTGCGGCTCCTGAACCGCATCGACGGCGGGGCACGGGCGGGGGCGCTTTTCGCCTCGGCCGAGAACATGACCGAAAGCCTCGGCGCGCTCGCAGCTCTGGTGCAGATCGGGCAGGACGCCGCCGCCATGGCCGAATTCCGCGACCGCTGGCAGGGCGACCGGCTTGTGATGGACAAGTGGTTCCTCGTCCAGCTGGCCAATTGCCCGCCAGAGATGGCGCTGGAAGGCGCAGAGGTGCTGACCGGCGATCCGCTCTTCACGTGGAAGACGCCGAACCGCTTCCGTGCGCTGATGGCTGGGCTGTCGGGCAATCACGCGGGCTTCCACCGCGCGGACGGGGCGAGCTATCGCTTCTATGCCGACTGGCTCCTGAAGCTCGATCCGGTCAATCCGCAGGTCGCAGCCCGCATGTCCACCGCCTTCGAGACGTGGACGCGCTATGACGAAGGCCGGCGCGAGAAGATGCGCAGCGAGTTGGAGCGGATCGCCGCTCAGCCGGGCCTCAGCCGCGACCTGTCGGAGATGACGCAGCGTCTGTTGAGCTAATTTCCGCTCAGCGCCCCCGGGCGCACCCATCTCACCACGGATTGGCCGTATTTTCGGCCCATCCGTGCCGGGTTCTCGCGCTACGAAACGCGGACGCCCGCGCCTTGCGGGCGTTACGCAATTTCGCGGATGGGCTCGACCATGGACGACAATGAATTTGAATACCGACACCAGGCCCGACGGGCGGGAGGCTATCTCGCCCTCGCCTTCGGGATGGCGCTGCTTTACAGCGCAATGAAACTGACCGCGACGACCTGGATTCATGTAGCTGCGTGGATCTATCTCGCCCTCACTTTGTACAAGCTGATGCGCAACCGCTCGGGGCTGCTGCGGATCACGCCTGCGCGAATGGAAGTCTATCGCAACGGGCGGCAATTGGGCACGTTCCCGCTTGCGCAGATCGACTCGGCGCGGCTGCGGCGGCGCAAGCTTGCGGGCGACGAATGCATGGTCACGCTGCGCGACGGGCGTCGCGCCTACCTGCCACGAGAGGCGACGCCGCCGCTCGACCGGCTCAGCGCGATTTTCGAATCCTATGGGGTGCCGGTGGTCTGATCCCCAATCCGGGGCGGTCGCCCTCTTGCTCCCGCCCCTGCCCTGTCCTAGAAGCTTGCCCAAGCCTTTACTGACAGGATGTGGACATGCTCGACCATCTCGAATTCCAAGCCCCCGAACCCAAGGTCATTGCCGGTGCCAAGTCGGATTGGGAGCTGGTGATCGGGCTTGAAGTCCACGCGCAGGTGGCCTCGAAAGCCAAGCTGTTCTCGGGCGCCTCGACCAAATTCGGCGCAGAGCCGAACTCGAACGTGGCCTTCGTGGACGCGGCGATGCCCGGCATGCTGCCGGTGATCAACGAGTTCTGCGTGGCGCAAGCCGTGCGCACCGGGCTCGGCCTCAAAGCCGATATCAACCTGCGCTCGGCCTTCGACCGGAAGAACTATTTCTACCCGGATCTGCCGCAGGGCTACCAGATCAGCCAGCTGTATCACCCCATCGTGGGCGAGGGCGAAATCATCGTCGACATGGGCCCGGGCGTCGCCCGCAAGGTCCGGATCGAGCGCATCCACCTCGAACAGGATGCGGGCAAGTCGATCCACGACATGGACCCGCATATGTCCTTCGTGGACCTCAACCGCACTGGCGTCGCGCTGATGGAAATCGTCTCGCGCCCCGACATCCGCGGCCCCGAAGAGGCTGCGGCCTATGTCGGCAAGCTGCGCCAGATCCTGCGTTACTTGGGCACCTGCGACGGCAACATGCAGAACGGCAACCTGCGCGCGGACGTGAACGTCTCGATCTGCAAACCGGGCGCTTACGAGAAATATCAGGAAACGCAGGATTTCAGCCATCTCGGCACGCGCTGCGAGATCAAGAACATGAACTCGATGCGCTTCATTCAGCAGGCCATCGAATACGAGGCCCGTCGCCAGATCGCCATCGTCGAAGACGGCGGCGAAGTGGTGCAGGAGACCCGCCTCTACGATCCGGACAAGGGCGAGACGCGCTCGATGCGTTCGAAGGAAGAAGCGCATGATTACCGCTACTTCCCCTGCCCCGACCTGCTGCCGCTGGAAATCGAGCAGGCTTGGGTCGACGATATCGGTGCCTCGATGCCGGAACTGCCCGACGAGAAGAAAGCGCGCTTCGTCAAGGAGCTGGGCCTGTCGGAATATGACGCCTCGGTGCTGACCGCAGAAGTCGAGAACGCGGATTACTTCGAGGCTGTCGTGGCCGAGGCCGGTGACGGCAAGCTCGCCGCGAACTGGGTCATCAACGAGCTGTTCGGTCGCCTGAAAAAGGAAGACCACGACATCACGTCGAGCCCGGTCGATGCCGCGCAGCTTGGCGCGATCATCCGGCTGATCAAGTCCGACAAGATCTCGGGCAAGATCGCGAAGGACCTCTTCGAGATCGTCTATACCGAAGGCGGCGACCCCGAGAAGATCGTGGAAGAGCGCGGCATGATTCAGGTCACCGATACCGGCGCCATCGAGGCCGCCGTGGACGAGGTGATCGCCGCCAATCCCGATCAGGTCGAGAAGGCCAAGGCCAACCCCAAGCTGGCTGGCTGGTTCGTCGGTCAGGTCATCAAGGCCTCGGGCGGCAAGGCCAACCCCAAGGCGGTCAACCAGATCGTCGCGCAGAAGCTGGGGCTGTGAGCCTTTCAAACCATTCCGATCAAGGCGCCTCCGGGCGCCTTTTTCATGTCCGCCCGGAAAGAATTCGGGAACAAGTCTTCGCGCTTGTGGCTTGGGAAGACGCGCCCTAGGCTCACGCGGGCGTGATTGGGAAAGGGTTTGCGATGAGTGGCTTGCTGGCATTGCTGGATGACGTGGCGGGGATCGCCAAAGTGGCGGCGACCTCGATCGACGACGCGGCAGGTCAAGCGGCCAAGGCGGGCTCGAAGGCCGCTGGCGCGCTGATCGACGATGCCGCTGTCACGCCGAAATATGTCCACGGCTTCAAGCCCGCCCGCGAACTGCCGATCGTCGGGAAAATCGCGCTCGGCTCGATCAAGAACAAGCTGATCTTCCTGCTGCCAGCGGCGCTGCTGCTGTCCGCCTTCGCGCCGTGGCTGATCACGCCTTTGCTGATGCTGGGCGGCTCTTACCTGTGTTTTGAGGGCGCGGAGAAGGTTTATCACCTGTTCAAACCGCATGAGCCCGATGCCGAGGGTCATGTCGCGGCGGAGACCGCCGACCATCTCGAGGAAAAGCGCGTCAAATCCGCGGTGAAGACCGATTTCATCCTCTCCGCCGAGATCATGACCATCGGCCTCGCCGCCCTGCCCTCGGGCCAGCCGATCTGGATGGAGGCGATCGCGCTTGCGATCATCGGCATCGGCGTGACGGTGGTGGTCTATGGCTCGGTCGCGCTGATCGTGAAAGCCGATGATGCGGGGCTCTGGCTGGCCGAGAATGGCAAGCTCGGACCTACGCGCGCACTCGGGCGTGGCATCGTGCATGTGATGCCCAGATTGATGCAATTGCTGATGATCGTCGGCACCGCCGCGATGATCTGGGTCGGCGGCAATATCGTGCTGCACGGTCTGGCAGAGCTTGGCTGGCACGCGCCCTATGACTGGATCCACCATCAGGCCGAGGCCGCAGCCCATGCGGCAGGCACCGCCGAAGGCTTCGTCAGCTGGGCCGTCACCGCATTCTTCGACGGCATCTTCGGGCTGATCTACGGTCTGGTCTTGATCCCCGTCGTCACCCGGATCATCCAGCCGATCTACCGCGCCGTTACCGGCAAGGAAAAGCCCGCGCACTGAGCGCAAGCGGACAGGTTGAGGCCACCCGCGCCGCCCGATAGGCTGGGCGCGAACAGATCGCAGGGAGCGCAGATGACCGAGTATTTCGAGACCCAAGAAGGCCGCCGCATCGCCTATAATCTGACGCCGGGCAAAGGGCCGGGCGTGGTGTTCCTCGGCGGGTTCAAATCCGACATGGAAGGCACGAAGGCGCTGGCGCTCGAGGACTGGGCCAAGCGCGAAGGCCGCGCCTTCCTGCGCTTCGACTATTCCGGCCACGGTGTCTCGGGCGGGGAATTCGAGGACGGCGCGATCGGTGACTGGTTCGAAGATGCGCGCGACGTGATCATGGCCAAGACCGAAGGCCCGCAGATCCTCGTGGGCTCCTCGATGGGCGGCTGGATCTCGCTCCTGATGGCGCGCGAACATCCCGAGAAAGTCGCAGGCCTCGTGACCATCGCCGCCGCGCCCGATTTCACCGAAGACGGCTATTGGGCGAGCTTCGACAAGGAAACCCGGCACAAGCTAGAGAGCGAAGGCTCCATCGCCATTCCCTCGGATTACGGCGAGCCCTATGTCATCACGCGCCGCCTGATCAACGAGGGCCGCGAGCGGCTGGTGCTGCGCAGCCCGCTGGCGCTGCCCTTCCCCACGCATTTCCTGCAAGGCACCGCCGACGAGGCGGTCAGCACCGAGACCGCGATCCGGCTGCTCGAGCATGCCGAAGGCGACGATATGCGCCTGACCTTGGTCAAAGGCGCCGATCACCGCTTCTCGGACCCCGATTGCCTCGCGCTGATCGAGACCGCGCTGGCGGAGGTGCTCGCCCGGCTGTGATCCGCTGCTTGCGGCATTTCGATTTGCTTGACCTCGGCCCTTGCGGCACACTCGACGCGAGAAGCGCGAAAACGCGCCGCGATTGAGGTTTCGAGCGATGCCAAGCGACCCGCTGGTCTTTCTACCCGGATTCATGTGCGACGCACGGCTGTTCTGGCACCCGCTGCAGGAGCTGTCCTCCGAGCGCTCGGTGATGGTGGCGCGGCTGCGTGGCGCGACGATCGAGGAGATGGCGCAGACCGTGCTGGACGAGGCCCCGCCGCAATTCGCGCTGGTCGGGCATTGGCTGGGCGCGATCGTCGCAATCGAGATCCTGCGCCGCGCCCCCGACCGGGTGAGCCAGGTCGCGCTGCTCGACGTCTCCCCCCTGCCCGAGATGCCGCAAATCGCCGCCGCGCGCGAAACCCGGATCGTGAAGGCGCTCACCGGGCGGCTCGACGAGATGATGCTGGAAGAAATCCCCGCCGAGAGCCTCGCCCCCGAACCCGGTCGTGCGGAAATTCAGGCAATGATGCTGGAGATGGCGGCAGGCTTGGGCGCCGACACGTTCGAAGCGCAATCGCGCGCCCTGATGCGCCGCCCCGACCTGCAACGCACGCTGCGCGCCACGAAAACCCGCGCGCTGCTGATGTGCGGCGAATACGACAAGATCTGCCCACCGCGCCGCCACGAATTCCTCGCCGAGCTGATGCCCCACGCCGAATTCCGCCTGATCCTCGGCGCAGGCCACCTGAGCCCGCTGGAGCAGCCCGAGAAGATCACCCAGAACCTGCGCGACTGGCTGGAGGCGCCGTTATTGTTGGCGTGAGAACGCAACAACCTTCGGGGCTTCGACTTTCCGGGTCCCACGGCATTTGGGGAAATTCGTACAGCCCATGAAGACGTCATTCGTCTTCTTGCTACGACGCTCGACCATCGCGGATCCGCATCGCGGGCACGCATCTGTCGATGCCTGCGCTTCGACTTGCGTCCTCCTGACGTTCTTGATGTGCAGCTGCGTGGTCCGCAAACCCCGCTCGAACCGCCGATTTTCCAAAGCCTGACATAGCGCCGCAACCTCACTCTCCCTGAGTATCACTTGGCGGGGAGCCTTCAGAAAGTTGAACATCGATTTCCGTCGCCAGTGAACGCTGGAAGGAAACTCGGTTTTCGGGACCGCCCCACCAACGAAGACGATAACCCCCTGAACCTTGCTGCCATCTACACCAAGACAGTCTTCGATCGCTTTGATGTGCTTGTAGTTTTGCCGCAGCGGATTCTGAAACTTGGTCTTTTTCTTATAGAGAACCTGCGTCCACTGAGATTGCCTCTCCGCACCGAATATCCAACCGCTCATGTTCTTGGTCTCGATCACGAACACGCCGCTCCGCGATATGAGGACATGATCGATCTGCGTCGTCCCGTCCTTCACGGGCAGGGTCACATCATCGAAGAGATGCATGTCCCCCTCTTCAGCGAGCTTCTTGAGCCCTTTGCTGACGTAAACCTCTCCGATGAACCCCTTGAAACGGGGGGATTTTACGATCGCAACTAAGAGGAGGAGAAGCAGTACAACGGGGAAAAACAATGCGTTCATAATTTCGGTCTCAAAAAATCAAAGTGATTTTCCGATCATGCGCCGAAACCCGTCAAAACGATGGCGAAGTCGCGAATAAAAAAGCGCTGCCGAAGCAGCGCTTTTCTAAAACTCTCGCGTGGAGTGAGATCACCCCGCCTCGGCCGTCTTCACCTTCTTCTTGCGGATCGGGGTGACCGTCGCGGGCTTCCCCTTCCCGGGCGCGGGGTTGTCGGCGTTCTCGTCGATGAAATCGAGGACCAGCGGGCGGATGTTGTTGCGCCAGTGCGACCCTGCGAAGATGCCGTAATGGCCTGCGCCGGGCTCGAGGTGCTGTTGCTTCATCGAATCCGGCACGCCCGAGCACAGGTCGAGCGCGGCGACGCATTGGCCGGGCGCGGAGATGTCGTCCTTCTCGCCCTCCACGGTCTTCACCGCGACCTTGGTGATCTTCGAGATATCGACCATCTTGCCGCCGACCTCGAAGCGGTTCTGGGCGATCTCGAGGCCCTTGAAGATGCGCTCCACCGTCGAAAGGTAGAATTCCGCCGTCATATCCATCACCGCGAGGTATTCGTCGTAGAAGCGGTAATGCTTGTCATGCTCGGAGCCTTCGCCCTGCGCCTCGCTCCAGATCTTTTCCTGGAAGGCCTGCGCGTGCTTGTCCATGTTCATCGAGATGAACGAGGCGAGCTGCATCAGGCCCGGATAGACCAGACGGCCCGCGCCCTTGTATTTGAAGCCGACGCGCTGGATCACCATCTGCTCGAGCTGGCCCATCGTGACGCGACGCCCGAAATCGGTAACCTCGGTCGCTTTCGCGTCGGGATCGATCGGCCCGCCGATCAGGGTCAGCGTGCGCGGCTGCGCGGCCGGATCTTCGGCTGCCAGATAAGCGGTTGCGGCCAGCGCGAGCGGTGCGGGCTGACACACGGCGATCACGTTGCAGTCAGGGCCCATCTTCTTCATGAAATCGACAAGGTAGAGGGTGTAGTCCTCGATATCGAACTTGCCTTCGGAAACGGGGATGTCGCGCGCATTATGCCAATCGGTCACCCACACGTCCGCATCGGGCAGCAGCGAGGCCACGGTCGAGCGCAGCAGCGTCGCGTAATGGCCCGACATCGGCGCCACCAGCAGGATGCGCCGCTCCATCGGCTCGCGGCCGTGGACGTTGAAATGCACGAGGCTGCCGAAGGGCTTGTCGAGCACGGTCTCGACCTCGACGAGGTGATCGCGCCCGTCCTCGGCTGCGATCGAATGGATGCCCCAGTCGGGCTTGATCACCATCCGTGCGAACGAACGCTCCGTCACCCGGCCCCAGGCCGACATGATCTTGAACATCGGATGCGGGGCGAGCCCCCAGACCGGGTAGGACGCCATGGCGCGCGCCGAGGCGCCCATCCACTCGTTCGTGTTCCTGAAGGTCTCCATCAGGTCGTAGGACATGATCGTTTTCATATACAACTCCTCGGGGCGGGCCACGCACTCACTCGGCAATGGAAACGCCGCTTTACCCCAAGACTGCGGCGATATTATGCTGGTGCAGAGGATAGGGAGGAATATCATTTATGACAACCGAGGAGACGGACAAAATTGCTGCGTCGCAGAAAATGCAGGACAATCTGGCCCGCATCGAAGAACTGACTGAGCGCATGGTCGATGCGATCGCGCATAAGCGACCGATGAACCCGGCCCTCGAAGGCCCCGGCGCCGATCTCTACATGACGTCCTCTGCCGCCATGATGAACGAGTGGCTCGAAAAGCCGTCGAAAATCCTCGAAGCCCAGGTGAATTACTGGGGTCAGGCGATGAAGCATTACCTCGAAGCGCAGGAGGCGCTCGCCAAGGGCGCGTTCCGCCCACCGGAAGATCCCGGCCCGTCCGACCCGCGCTTCGCCAATCCGCTCTGGGACAGCCACCCCTATTTCAACTACATCAAACAGCAGTATCTGATCGCGGCCAAAGGCGTGAAAGAGGCGGTCGACAAGCTCGACGATCTCGATCCGGTGGACCGTCAGCGACTGAACTACTTCTCGCGCCAGATCATCGACCTGATGGCGCCGACCAATTTCCTCGCCACCAACCCGGACGCGCTGGAGAAGGCGATCGAGACCGAGGGCGAGAGCCTCGTGAAAGGGCTCGAGAACCTCGTGCGCGACATCGAAGCGAACCGCGGCGACCTGCTGGTGACGCTGGCCGACAAGGACGCCTTCACCGTGGGCGAGAATATCGGCACCGCCGAGGGCGCGGTGGTCTATCGCAACCGCCTGTTCGAGCTGATCCAGTACACGCCGACCACCGAGAAGGTTCACAAGACCCCGCTGGTGATCTTCCCGCCCTGGATCAACCGCTTCTACATCATGGACCTGAAGCCGCAGAACTCGCTGATCCGCTGGATCGTCGATCAGGGCTTCACCCTCTTCGTGGTCAGCTGGAAGAACCCCGATCAGAGCTATGCCGATGTCGGCATGGATGACTACGTGCAGGAGGGCTATCTGACCGCGATCGACGAGGTGAAGAAGATCACCGGCGAGAAGAAGGTCAACGCGGTCGGCTATTGCATCGCGGGCACCACGCTCTCGCTGACGCTGGGCCTGCTGAACAAGCGCAAGGACAAGTCGATCAACTCGGCCACCTTCTTCACCACGCTCACCGACTTCTCGGATCAGGGCGAATTCGCGGTCTTCCTGCAGGACGATTTCGTCGACGGGATCGAGCGGCAATGCAAGGCCGACGGCGTGCTCGACAGCTACTTCATGTCGCGCACCTTCTCCTACCTGCGCTCGAACGATCTGATCTACCGACCCGCGATCCGCAGCTACATGATGGGGGAATCCCCGCCCGCCTTCGATCTGCTGTTCTGGAACGGCGACTCGACGAACCTGCCGGGCAAGATGGCGGTCGAGTATCTGCGCGGGCTCTGCCAGAAGGACCGCTTCGCGCGCGACGGCTTCGAGGTGCTGGGAGAGACGGTCAAGGTCTCGGACGTGAACGTGCCGCTGATGGCGATCGCCTGCGAGACCGACCACATCGCGCCCTGGGTCGCCTCGTTCAACGGCGTCGCGAAGATGGGATCGAAGGACAAGACCTTCATCCTGTCGCAATCGGGCCATATCGCCGGGATCGTCAATCCGCCCAGCAAGAAGAAATACGGCCACTACACCTCCGAAGCCCCGGTCGCGAATCCCAACGAGTGGAAAGCGCAGGCGGAGTTCCACGAGGGAAGCTGGTGGCCGCGCTGGGGCGAATGGCTGGCCAAGAAGTCCGGCGCGATGGTCCCCGCACGCCAGCCCGGTGACGCGGAGCACCCGGTTTTGGCTGATGCGCCCGGCACTTATGTCAAAGAGATGGTTAAGATATAACTTTCCCGCTCGGGTTGAAAATTTCTGCGGCGCAGCAATTCCTCTCTTGAAATGCTGCGCCGCAGCATGTATATACGTTGCGTAACCCAAAGGGCCCCGCCAACGTTCCAGACCACGGGCCCCAACCCAACGGAGCACTCACATGGCTAAGACCCAAGACTACACCAAGATCATGCAGGACATGATGGCGTCCTTCCCCGTCGACACCTCGAAATTCCAAGACGCTTTCAAATCGCAAGCGGCTCTGGGCGAGAAGATGTCGCAGGTGGCGCTTGAAGCTGCCGGCAAGTCGACCGAAATCTCGACCAAATGGACCAAGGGCACCATCGACAAGATGGGCGACCTGACCAAAACCAAGGAAGAGCCCGCCGATTACGCCAAGGCGATGAGCGACTTCGCGTCGGCTTCGGCCGAGATGGCTGCCGAAAACATGGCCGCTTTCGCTGAAATCGCGAAAAAGGTTCAGATGGACACCGTCGAACTGATGATGGCTGCCGGCAAGGACATGTCGGAAGAAGCCTCCGCAAACGTCAAGAAGGCGACCGCCGACATGACCGCTGCGACGAAGAAAGCCACGGCGGCTGCGAAGTAAGAATTCACCGCGGGCACCGGCTTTCTCCTCCCAGTCGGCCTCGCGTATCTCGGGCGCGCCCTCGTGGCGCGCCCTTTTTCTTTTATTGCTTTTGGCAGCGCGGCGTCACACAATCGCTGCACAAGCACAATCCGGGGAGGATCGCATCACATGGCCGAAGACGAAAAGCCCTTGCTGATCAAGCGTTACGCCAGCCGCCGTCTCTACAACACCGAGACCAGCGATTACGTGACGCTCGAAGACATCGCGAAATTCATCCGCGACGGGCGCGAGGTGCAGATTGTCGATCTGAAATCGGGCGACGACCTGACGCGGCAATATCTGCTGCAGATCGTGGCCGAGCACGAAAGCCGCGGCGAGAATGTCCTCCCCGTCGACGTGCTGACCGATCTGGTGCGCTCCTATACAGGGGCTGCGCAATCGGTGGTGCCGCAATTCCTCGCAGCCAGCTTCGAGATGCTGCGCGAGGGGCACTCGCATATGCTCGAGAACATGAACAAGATGCCGAATCCCATGGCCTCGATGCCGGGCTTCGAGGCGCTGCAGGCGCAGCAACAGGCCTTCTTGCAGAACATGATGGCAGGCTGGGGCACGGCAGGCTCGTCCGGCCCCGCGCCCGATGACGGCGACGATCGCGGCGAGTTGGACTCGATCAAGAAACAACTCGCCGATCTCCAGAGCAAGCTCAACAAGATGTAAGCGAGAGGCGCCCGAGCGGCGCCTTTTTCTTGGCCCATAGCCAAGGGGGCTCTGCCCCCTCGGTGCTGCGCACCTCACCCCCGGGATATTTTCGCCAACACGAACGCGCACGAGGCTCTCAGCTTCGGCTTGGCCAAAATATCCCGGGGGAGCGCGCCAGCGCGGGGGCGGAGCCCCCCCTGCGACATCTCCCCCTGCCCGGCCCCATTGACAGCCGCGCGCGAGCCGCGCAAAAGGCTCGGGAAGCATATATCCCGCAACCGGGCGTTCCGTGGGCGCCAAACCGACGAGGAGGACGACATGTCCCAGATCTCCCTCACCTTTCCCGATGGCAATTCGCGCGACTACGACGCGGGCGTGACGCCGGCCGAAGTGGCCGCCTCGATCGCACCGTCGCTGGCGAAGAAAGCGATCTCCGCGCAGGTCAATGGCGCGCATTGGGATCTGCAATGGCCGATCCAGGAAGACGCGCAGATCGCCATCAACACGATGCAGGATGACGGCCCCGCGCTGGAGCTGATCCGCCACGACCTCGCCCATATCATGGCCCGCGCCGTGCAGGAACTCTATCCCGGTGTGAAGGTCACGATCGGCCCGGTCCGCGACAATGGCTGGTTCTACGACTTCGACCGCGAAGAGCCCTTCACGCCCGAAGACCTCGGCGCGATCGAGAAGAAGATGCGCGAGATCATCAACGCGCGCGACGCCATCAAGACCGAGGTCTGGAGCCGCAAACACGCGATCGACCACTATCTGGCGACGGAAGAGCCCTACAAGGTCGAGCTGATCAACCGGATCCCGCAAGGCGAAGACATCCGGATGTATTGGCACGGCAACTGGCAGGATCTCTGCCGTGGCCCGCACCTACAGCATACCGGTCAGGTTCCGGCGGATGCGTTCAAGCTGACCCATGTCGCGGGCGCCTATTGGCTGGGCGATTCCAGCCGTCCGATGCTGCAGCGCATCTATGGCGTGGCCTTCAAGACCAAGAAGGATCTCAACGCTTGGGTCACGATGATGGAGGAGGCCGCCAAGCGCGACCACCGCAAGCTCGGCCGCGAAATGGACCTGTTCCACATGCAGGAAGAGGCGCCGGGCCAGATCTTCTGGCACCCGAACGGCTGGACCATCTACACCGCGCTGCAGGACTACATGCGCCGCAAGCAGCGCGATGACGGCTATGTCGAGGTGAACACGCCGCAGGTGGTGAACCGCAAGCTCTGGGAGGCCTCGGGCCACTGGGAGAACTATCAGGAGAACATGTTCATCGTCGAAGTCGACGAGGATCATGCGCGCGAAAAGACGGTCAACGCGCTCAAGCCGATGAACTGCCCCTGCCACGTGCAGATCTTCAATCAGGGCGTCAAATCCTATCGCGACCTGCCCCTGCGCATGGCCGAGTTCGGCTCCTGCGCGCGCTACGAGCCCTCGGGCGCGCTGCACGGGATCATGCGCGTGCGCGGCTTCACGCAGGACGACGCTCATATCTTCTGCACCGAGGATCAGATCGAGGCGGAAACCGAGAAATTCATCAAGTTCCTCTCGGGGATTTATGACGATCTCGGCTTCACCGACTGGCGCATCAAGCTGTCGACGCGTCCCGAGAAGCGCATCGGTAGCGATGAGAGCTGGGATTACACCGAAGCCGCGCTCGGCAATGCCTGCAAGGCCGCTGGCTATGATTACGAGATCTTCGAAGGCGAAGGCGCATTCTACGGGCCGAAGCTGGAATTCGTGCTGACCGACGCGATCGGGCGCGACTGGCAATGCGGCACGCTGCAGGTCGACACCAACCTGCCCGAGCGGCTGGATGCGGAATTCGTGGGCTCGGATGGCGAACGCCACCGTCCCGTGATGCTGCACCGCGCGGTGCTGGGCTCGTTCGAGCGCTTCATCGGCATGCTGATCGAGAACTTCGCCGGCAAGATGCCGCTCTGGCTCGCGCCGCGTCAGGTGGTCGTGGCCTCGATCGTCTCGGATGCCGACGATTACGTGCTGGAAGTGACGTCGAAGCTGCGCGCCGCCGGTATCCGCGCCGAGGCCGACACCCGCAACGAGAAGATCAACTACAAGGTCCGCGAGCACTCGCTCGGCAAGGTCCCCTACATCTTCGCGATCGGGATGAAAGAGGTCGAGGAACGCACCGTGTCTGTCCGCAAACTCGGCGACACCCGCACCTCCACGGTCGCAATCGACGAGATCGTCGAGCAGTTGATCACCGAATCGACGCCGCCCGATTTGCGCGGATAATTGCCGCAAATTCAGGCTGATCCGGAATTTTCACAGACCTGTGAGGGGCTTGCGCCCCTCACGGAATGTCATTGCATTTTTGCAATTCTCGGAGAGACTTGAATATGCGTGTGTTACAGACTTTCCTACCGCCTCGCTTCTGAAAAAGGCAGCCGGAAGACCCGAAAGAGACTGGCTGCACGGCCCGGACGCAATATCGCGCCGGGAGACTACGAAGGAGAAGACGGTAATGGCCACTGGCACCGTGAAATGGTTCAATTCTACCAAGGGTTACGGCTTCATCGCGCCCGACGAAGGCGGCAAGGACGTGTTCGTGCACATCTCTGCTGTCGAGCGTGCGGGTCTCAAGGGGCTCGATGACAATCAGAAGATCCAATATGAGCTGCAGTCGGGTCGCGACGGCCGCTCCTCGGCATCGGATCTGGTCCTGCTCTGATCGGGTGATCGGACGGTAAGGATTTGAAACGGCGCGCATCGCAGGATGCGCGCCGTTTTCTTGTCTCAGCCTATGACGAAGGGGTGTCCGGTCAGAGCCACGCGGCCTGCGTGGCCTTCGCCCAGCCCAGCGTCAGCTTGTCGCCCTCGCGGATCACCGGGCGCTTCATCAGCGCGGGATGTTCGCCCAGCAGATCGGCGACGGGCTTCTCGCGCTCGCCTTCGGGCAGGTTGCGCCACGTTGTGGAGGCGCGGTTGACGATCTTGTCGCCGAAGGCCGCCTCGAACTCCGCGACCTCGGTCCCCGTCAGAGGCTCCGCCCGCACGTCGCGGAACTCCACGTCGCGCCCGGCCGCTTCCAGCGCTTTGCGCGCCTTGCGCACCGTGTCGCAGGTCGAAATCCCGTAAACGATCATATCCCTTCCTCCAGCGCGCCGTTATCGAGATGCAACACGCGGTCCATCTTGGCGGCGAGCTCCATGTTATGCGTCGCGATCAGCGCCGACAGGCCCGTCTCGCGCACCAGCCCCATCAGCACGTCGAACACCGTATCCGAGGTGGCCGGATCGAGGTTGCCCGTGGGCTCGTCGGCCAGCAACAGGCTCGGCCCGTTCGCGAGCGCCCGGCAGAAGGCCACACGCTGCTGCTCGCCCCCCGAAAGCGCCGAGGGGCGGTGATCCATCCGACCCGCCATACCGACGCGGCTCAGCAGGTCCTTGGCCCGCTCTTCCGCAGCCTTGCGGCTGACGCCATTGGCCAGCTGCGGCAGCACGATATTCTCGACCGCCGAGAACTCCGGCAGCAGGTGGTGGAACTGGTAGACGAAGCCCAGCTTCTCGCGCCGGGCCGCCGTGCGTTTGCCATCGCGCGCGCCGCTCAGGTCCTCGCCATCGATCAGAACCCGCCCGGAATCGGGCGTGTCCAGCAGCCCCGCGATATGCAGAAGCGTCGATTTCCCCGCCCCCGAGGGCGCGACAAGCGCCACGACCTGCCCTTTCGGAATGGTCAGATCGAGACCTTTGAGCACCGTGATCTCGTTCGGCTTGCCCCGGTTGTAGCACTTTTCCAACTGTTCGCAGATCAGCACGTCATTCATAGCGCAGCGCCTCCACCGGGTTCATGCGCGCAGCACGGCGCGCCGGGAAGATGGTCACGATGAAGCTCAGCGTCAGCGACAGCGCCACCGCCTTGGTCACGTCCCAGGGCTGCAATTTCGCTGGCAGATGATAGATGCCGCGGATCGACGGGTCCCAGGCATCGCCACCATTGAGCCAGTTCACGAAGCCCATGACGTGGTCGATATTCACCGAGAACAGCACCCCGATTCCCAGACCGGCCAGCGTCCCGATCACCCCGGTAAAGGCCCCGCACAGGAAGAAGACCCGCAGGATTGAGCCCTCGCTAAGCCCCATCGTGCGCAGGATACCGATATCGCGGCCCTTGTTCTTGACCAGCATGATCAGCCCCGAGGTGATATTCATCGAAGCGATCAGCACGAGGATCGAGAGGATGATGAACATCACGTTATCCTCGACCGAGAGCGCGCGCAGGAAGCTCGACGAGGCGTCCTTCCACGTCCACAAAAGCGTGCCCTTGCCGCTCGCATCCATGATCGCGGGCTCCCATTCGGCGATGCCTTCCGGATCGGCGACATCCACGTCGATCTCGTCCACCCCGCCCTCGCGGTTGAAGAAGCCCTGCGCCTCCTTGAACGGCATATAAAGCCGCGTCTGGTCGATGTCGTAGCGCCCGGCCGAGAAGACATAGGACACCTTGTAGGCATTCACCCGCGGGCTCGTGCCGGACGGCGTCTTGGCCCCGTTCGGCGAGATCACCTTGACCGTGTCGCCCACCGTCACGCCCAGATCGCGCGCCATCCCGATGCCGATCGCGATGCCTTCACCGTAATTGTCGATATCGCCCTGCGCGTCGTCGGAATGCGCGATATTGGGGATGTTCTTCAGGTCCGACAGCGCGAGCCCGTAGACATCCGCCACGTTGGAGCGGTCGCCAAAGCTGACCATCGCCTGTCCGCGCACGGCCGGCGCGGCGCTCACCACGCCCGGGATCGCCTTGATCCGCTCGGTGCGCTCGGCATAGTCGCGGATCAGCTTGGAATAGACGCCCGAGCCTTCGGCCACTTCCATCGGCGCGGAATAGACGGTGATCTGCGGGTTCGAGCCGACGATGGTCGAGACGAACTCGGCGCGGAAGCCCGCGCGCACGGCAAGCGTCGCGATCAGGGCGGCGACGCCAAGCGCGATGCCGATCAGGGAAATCCATGTCATGACCGAGACGCCACCTTCGGCGCGGCGCGCGCGAAGATAGCGCCATGCGATCATGAACTCGAAACGGGAAAACGGGGCAGTGCGTGCGGCCATCGGCTCCATCCACGAAAATTCGGCGCAAGCTGGCGCGGCGGGGTCGAAAGGTCAAGCCTGCGCCCGGTCATAGCGGCGAGAGCGCGCCTGTTTCGGCTTGGTCGAAATATCCCGGGGGAGCCCGGAACGGGCGGGGGCAGAGCCCCCTATTTGCAGCCCAGCGTGCCGGGCACATCGGCCAGAAGCGGCGCCATGCCCTCGGCCAGATCGGCGGGGTAATCGGTCTGCACGGAGGCGAGCACCGCCCCACCCGCGCAATCGAGCCGCTGGGTCTTGCGCAGCGTCACCTTGCCGAACGAGTCCTTGGAGCGGATTGCGAACCCGTCCTCGGTCACATCATCCGACAGCACCGTATCGCCATCGAGCAGGATCGTGTGCAGAAGTTGTTCATGCGCCACCGTGAGGTCGGCCCCCTGATCGGCATGGGCGCGTAGCGCGACATGGGCGGTCTTGTGAGGGTCGATATCGGGGGCAGAGAACAGGATCCCGCCCCCCGGCATCTCGTCCGACGTCCAGCCCTGCGGCACTTTCGCCGAGATGCCGAGCGCGTCGCTCGACCACGGCACGAGACCCTGCCCCGTGCCTTCGGCCAAAGCGGGCCCGGCGAGCAGGCTCGTCGCGACCGCGCTGGCGGCAAAGATCAGATCAAAGCCCTTCATAGATGCCCACGATCTTCTCGACCGCCTCTTCCGCCGGCATCTCTTCGCTCTCGCCGGTGCGGCGGCAGGTCAGTTCCACCTTGTTCGCCGCGATCCCGCGCGGACCGACGGTGATGCGCCACGGCAGACCGATCAGGTCCATGGTGGCGAATTTCGCGCCTGCGCGCTCTTCGCGGTCGTCATAGAGCGGGTCGAGCCCGTGATCGAGGAACGCCCGGTAGAGCGCCTCGCAGGCGCTGTCGCAGCTGACATCGCCCTGCTTGAGATTGACGATACCGACATGGAACGGCGTCACGCCCTCGGGCCAGATGATGCCCTTCTCGTCGTGGTTCGCCTCGATCAGCGCGCCGACGAGACGGCTCACGCCGATCCCGTGCGAGCCCATATGGACCGGGACTTTCGAACCGTCCGGGGTTTGGACACTCGCGCCCAGCGCCTCGGAATATTGCGTGCCGAAATAGAAGATCTGACCGACTTCGATGCCGCGCGCGACGCGGCGCCGCTCTTCCGGGACCTCGTTGAAGGCCGCCTCGTCATGGGTCTCGTCAGTGCGGGCATAGCGCGAAGTGAACTCTTCCAGCACGCTCTGGCACTGCGCCACGTCGTCATAATCGATCTCGCGGTCGCCGAAGGTCAGATCGGTGATCTCGCTGTCATAGAAGACCTCCGACTCGCCCGTCTCGGCCAGCACGAGGAATTCATGGGTGTAATCGCCGCCGATCGGGCCGCTATCGGCGCGCATCGGGATCGCCTGCAGGCCCATGCGCTCATAGGTGCGCAGATAGCTGACGAGATGGCGGTTATAGGCGTGCAGCGCGTCTTCCTTCGACAGATCGAAGTTGTAGCCGTCCTTCATCAGGAATTCGCGGCCGCGCATCACGCCGAAGCGCGGGCGGATCTCGTCGCGGAATTTCCACTGGATCTGATAGAGCGTCAGCGGCAGCTGCTTGTAGCTCGACACATGCGCGCGGAAGATGTCGGTGACCATTTCCTCGGCCGTGGGCGAGTAGAGCATATCGCGCCCCTGACGGTCGGTGATGCGCAGCATCTCTTCGCCATAGCCGTCATAGCGGCCCGACTCGCGCCACAAATCGGCAGATTGCAGCGTCGGCATCTGGATCGCGAGATGGCCGGCGCGCGCCTGCTCTTCATGCACGATCTGCTCGATCCGGCGCAGCACCTTGAAGCCCATCGGCAGCCAGGAATAGATCCCGGCCTGCTGCTGCTTGATCATACCTGCACGCAGCATCAGCCGATGCGAGGCGATCTGCGCCTCGGCGGGGGTTTCCTTGAGAACGGGAAGAAAATAGCGGGACAGGCGCATGAGCGGTCCTTCGAGGGTTGGTGTCAGACGTTGGGTTTGGCCTAGAGGAAACGGGGGCGTTGGGCAAGATGGTGGCGCAGGTTGCGACTGTCGCCTATGAGGGGGCTCCGCCCCCGGCGCATCCGCGCCTCCTCCGGGATATTTCCGCCAAGAGGAAGGGGCGCGTGCGCCCGCACTTGATTTCCCACCGCATTTCGCCACGTTAGAGCGAACGCATCACTGACAAAGGACCGCGCATGGCTCTGCCTGCCCGCCAGCAAGTCACCTATTGGTCCGTCGCCGCTCTGGTGCTGATCCTGTCGCTGTGGTGGCTGGGCAATGTCATTCTGCCCTTCATCATGGGTGGCGCGATCGCCTATTTCCTCGACCCGCTGGCCGACCGGCTGGAGAAGCTGGGGCTTAGCCGCGCGGCCTCGACCGCGATCATCGGGCTGGTGACGGTTCTGATTTTCGTGATCCTTGCGCTGGCCGTGGTGCCGATGCTGGCGCGGCAGATGGGACAGCTCGTCGCCCTCGCCCCCGATCTTCTGGCCTCGTTGCAGGCCTTCCTGAACGAGCGTTTCCCCAATCTCCTGCAAAACTCGGTCGTGAACGACACGCTCAATACGCTCGGCACCGCGATCAAGGCGCGGGGCGGTGAATTGGCCGCGACCCTGCTGAGTTCGGCAATGACACTGGTGAATGTCATCATCTTCATCGTCGTGGTGCCGGTCGTGGCCTTCTACATGCTTCTCGACTGGGACAGGATGGTGGCGAAGGTCGACGGCTGGCTGCCGCGCGATCACGTCCATACGATCCGCACCATCGCCCGCGATATCGACCGGGTGCTCTCGGGCTTCGTGCGCGGTCAGGTCACGGTCTGCCTCGTGCTCGGCGGCTTCTACGCGATCGCGCTGATGGCGGCGGGGCTCGATTTCGGGCTGCTGGTGGGCTCGGTCGCAGGCGCGCTGACCTTCATCCCCTATATCGGCGCGATCATCGGCGGCGCGCTCGCCATCGGCCTCGCGCTGTTCCAGTTCTGGGGCGAGTGGTTCAATATCGGCATCGTCGCGGGCATCTTCGTGCTCGGTCAATTTCTCGAAGGCAATTTCGTCACCCCGAAACTGGTGGGCGATTCGGTCGGGCTGCATCCGCTCTGGCTGATCTTCGCACTGTCCGCTTTCGGCACTTTGTTCGGTTTTGTTGGTATGTTGGTCGCCGTTCCCGTCGCTGCGGTGATCGGAGTGGTTGCGCGCTTCTTCATCGACCAATATCTGCAAGGGGCGCTTTACCGAGGGCAAACGGAGCGCGAGCCGACAGCCCATTCGCCGATCTCTCTCATCAACGAGGAGACCGGGGAAGTGACGGGCGCGACCGAGACGACCGAACACGAGAGCTGAGAATGGCCGAGCAGTTGACCTTCCCGCTGCACCTGCGTTCCGCGCAGGGGCGTGAAGACTTCTTCATCTCGCCAGCCAATGCGCTGGCGGTGACGACCCTCGATGCGCCCGAAACATGGCCGCTGGGCCGGATGATCCTGATCGGGCCGGAAGGCGCGGGCAAGACGCATCTCGCGACGATCTGGGCCGATGAACAGGGCGCCGACATCCTGCCCGCGCGCGAGCTGACCGAAGAGATGGCCCCTGCCCTCGTCGCCAAGGGCGCGACCGTGATCGAACGGGCCGAGAGGATCGGCGCGGATGAGGCGGGCCAGCGCGCGCTGTTTCACCTGCACAATCTGATGCAGGCCGAGGGTGGGCGGCTGTTGCTGACCGCGCGCACGCCGCCGCGCGACTGGGGGATGACCCTGCCCGATCTGATCAGCCGGATGGAGGCGACCGCGACGGTGCGGATCACGCCCCCTGATGACGCGCTCTTGGCGGCCGTGCTGGTGAAGCTGTTCTCGGACCGGCAACTGACCGTGCCGCCGAACCTGATCGGCTGGCTGGTCACGCGGATGGACCGCTCTCTGGCGACCGCGCGCAAACTGGTCGCGGCGCTCGATCGGCAGGCTCTGGCGCAGCGCCGTGCGATCACCCAAAGACTGGCGGCGGAGGTTCTGGACAGTCTCGACTGAGCCGCGCAAACTGTCACGGAGCCATTACAAAATCCAACGATAAGCGCGCCATGACCCAAGCAGATTTCCTCAAGACCCCCTTCCCCACGCCGATCACACTGCCCGAGTCGGAGATCAGCGGACCGGGCCGGTTCTTCAACCGGGAACTGAGCTGGCTGGCCTTCAACTGGCGGGTTCTGGAAGAGTCGCGCAATCCGCGTGTGCCGCTCTTGGAACGCGTGCGCTTCCTGTCGATCTCGGCCACGAACCTCGACGAATTCTACACCGTGCGCGTGGCGGGCCTTATGGAGCTTGTGCGCGAAAGCAACGTGAACGCCTCCGATGACGGGCTGACCCCGGCCGAGCAACTGGAGAAGATCAACGCCAATGCCCGGCGGCTGATGGACACGCAGCAGGCGACGTGGTCGGCGCTCAAGCGCGAGATGGAGCGCGAAGGCATCCATGTCGTAAGCCGCTCGCGGCTGACCAAGCGCGATCTCGACTTCCTCTCGGATCACTTCCTCAACAACGTCTTCCCGGTGCTCTCGCCGCTGGCGATCGATCCGGCGCACCCCTTCCCATTCATCCCGAATACCGGCTTCTGCCTCGCACTGGAGCTGGAACGCGAAAGCGATCAGCGCCGGTTGCAGGCGCTCTTGCCGATCCCGGCGCAGATCGACCGCTTCGTGCGTCTGCCGGGCGAGGCGCGGTTCCTGCCGCTCGAACAGCTTCTGATGCTGCATCTGAGCTCGCTCTTCCCGGGCTACAAGGATGTGGGCTCGTGCTCGTTCCGGGTGCTGCGCGACAGCGATCTGGAAGTCGAGGACGAGGCCGAAGACCTCGTGCGCGAGTTCGAGACCGCGCTCAAGCGCCGTCGCCGCGGGCAGGTTATCCGGATGTCGGTCTCTCCCGGCGCACCCGAGGACCTGCAGGCGCTGGTGATGCGAGAACTGCATGTCGATCCCGACGAGGTCGTCGAAGAAAAGGGTCTCGTCGGCATTGCCGACGTGAAGGAACTGATCCTGAACGAGCGGCCCGATCTGCTCTGGCCGACCTTCACCCCACGCGTGCCCGAACGCGTGCAGGACCACGAGGGCGACATGTTCGCCGCGATCAAGCAGAAGGACATCCTTCTGCACCATCCCTACGAGACCTTCGATCTGGTGGTGCGCTTCATCGATCAGGCGGCGAACGATCCCAACGTGCTGGCGATCAAGCAGACGCTCTATCGGACGTCGAAAGACAGCCCCGTCGTGTCGTCGCTGTGTGAGGCGGCGGAGAACGGCAAATCGGTGACCGCTCTGGTCGAGTTGAAAGCCCGCTTCGACGAGGCCGCCAATATCCGCCAGTCGCGCCGTCTGGAGCGCGCGGGCGCCCATGTCGTCTATGGCTTCATCAACTACAAGACCCACGCCAAGATCTCGACCGTCGTGCGCCGCGAGGGCGATCAGCTGGTGACCTACACCCATTACGGCACCGGCAACTACCACCCGATCACCGCGAAGATTTACACCGATCTGAGCTTCTTCACCTGCGATGCGGCGCTGGGGCGCGATGCAACGAAGGTCTTCAACTATCTCTCGGGCTATGTGCAGCCCGAGGGTCTTGAGAACCTCGCCATCTCGCCGATCACGCTGAAGCCGCGCCTGCTGGACCTGATCGACCGCGAGATCGAGCACGCCAAGGCGGGCAAACCGGCGGCGATCTGGGCGAAGATGAATTCGCTGATCGAATCCGACGTGATCGACGCGCTCTACCGGGCCTCGCAGGCGGGGGTGAAAATCTCGCTCGTGATCCGCGGCATCTGCGGCATCCGTCCCGGCATCAAGGGCCTGTCCGAGAATATCCGCGTCAAATCCATCGTCGGGCGTTTCCTGGAGCATTCGCGCATCGTGTGCTTCGGCAATGGCCACGCCCTGCCGTCGAATGACGCGCGGGTGTTCTTCTCCTCCGCCGACTGGATGGGGCGCAACCTCAATCGCCGGGTCGAGACGCTGGTGGAGGCCAAGAACCCCACGGTGAAAGCGCAGATCGTCAGCCAGATCATGGCGGCGAACATGGCCGACGAGGCGCAAAGCTGGATTTTGCAGCCCGACGGCAAGTTCATCCGCCATCTGCCCGACGACCGCGAGGACCTGTTCTCCTGCCACCGGTTCTTTATGGAATATCCCTCGCTCTCGGGCCGGGGTTCCGCTGGGGCAAGCGACGTTCCCGAACTTGCCCATAGCTTCGACTAGCCCTAGCTTTGGGTGCGAACGACTCGAACGGACGGGCAGATGAGCAAAGACAAAGCGGCGCCGGCAGTTGATGACAGCGACGATTGGGATCCGTTCGGCCAGCCTCTCTTCGATGACCCATCCGTGCGCGCGCTCTCGCGCGTCGGCGTCGTCGATATCGGCTCCAACTCGATCCGGATGGTGGTCTTTGACGGCGCGGCACGCAGCCCCGCCTATTTCTTCAACGAGAAGGTCATGGCGGGTCTCGGCCAAGGGTTGGCGGAAACCGGCAGGCTCAATCCCGAGGGCCGCGAACGCGGCCTGACCGCGCTCAAACGCTTCGCCGCGCTTGCCGAGGGGATGGACATCGGCCCGCTCACCTGCGTCGCCACCGCCGCGATGCGCGATGCCGAGGACGGCCCCGAGTTTCACCGCAAGATCGAGAAAGAGACCGGCCTCAAGGTCCATATCGTCGACGGGCTCGAAGAGGCGCGGCTTTCGGCGCAAGGGGTGCTTCTGGGCTGGCCCGAGGCAGAAGGCCTCGTCTGCGATATCGGCGGCAACTCCATGGAATTGGCCGAGATTCGCGGCGGCAAGGTCTGGCGTCGCGCCACCTCACAGCTTGGCCCCTTCCGCCTGCAGCAGATCTCCGGCGGCAAGAAAGCGATCACCGCCCATATTCAGGCGACGATGCAGGAGCTGGCCGAGAAGGTCGGCACCGAGCACGAACGCATCTACCTCGTCGGCGGCTCGTGGCGCGCCATCGCACGTCTCGACATGGAGCGGCGCGACTATCCGCTCCTCGTGCAGCACGAATACCGGATGAAGCCCGACGAGCTGGGCGAGACGATCGAGTGGATCGGGAAATCCGACATGGAGAAGCTGCGCGCGAAAACCGGCACCTCCTCGGCGCGGATGGAACTCGTCCCGCTGGCAAGCCAGGTGCTGCGCGAGTTGATCGCCACCTTCGAGCCCAAGGAGATCGACGTCTCTGCCTATGGGATCCGCGAAGGGCTGCTTTACGAACAGATGCCCGAACGGCTGCGCCGCCGCGATCCGCTGGTGGAAGCCGCGCGCCATACCGAGCGCGTGATGAGCCGGATGCCCGGCTTCGGCAAGAAGCTCCACGCCTTCATCGAGCCGATCTTCGGGCCCCTTCCGCCCGAGAAATTCCGTCTCGTCCGTGCGGCCTGCCTGCTGCATGACACGACGTGGCGCACCCATCCCGATTACCGCGCCGAGGCCTGTTTCGAGAACGTCACCCGCGCGAACTATTCCGCCATGTCCCACCCCGAGCGGATCTGGCTCGGCGTGGCGCTGCTGCACCGCTACAAGAACTCGCGCGGCGGATCGCGGCTGGAGCCGTTCCTGCCGCTGCTGACGGAAGAGCAAATTCAGGAGGCCGAGGTTCTGGGCAAGGCGATGCGCTTCGGCTCGATGTTCGCGACCCACAGCCCCGCCGATGCGGGCGAGCTGAAATATTCGGCCAAGAAGGGCGAGCTGGAACTGAAGCTGACCAAGCGCGGCAAGGCGCTGATGGGCGAGGTCGCCGAGTCCCGCTTCCGCTCGCTTGCGAATGCGTTGAAGGCCGAGCCGATCATCACGGATTAAAGCTCGATCCCGCCCTCCGGGATCTCGATGGGCCCGCCCTGGTTCGGCGCGTCCTTTTGCGGCGCGTCCTCCGGCGGCTCGGTCATCAGGGGCGGCGGCGGCGGCGCATCCGCGTTGCGCCGCATGATGATATCGCCATTGGGCAGTCGCTCGGGCGCACCGTAATTTGCCATATCATCGACCAGCGCGAGGAATTGGCGCAGCTTCGGCCCCAACTGGGCCGCAGCCTCCCCCAAGCCTTTCTGCATCTCGTCGAGCTGCGGCTTCATCTCACCCATGAGCCCCCGAAACAGCGACTGCGCGCCCTCCTGCAGCAAGGAGAATCCGCGATCGACATCGCCGCCAGCGTGGCCGCCCTCCTCCTGCGCGGAGACGGGCATTGCCAGAAGGGCGAGCGAGAGAGCGATGACGAGCGGCTGTTTCATAGCTCCGATCCTACGCTGAAGCGGCGCGAAAATCACGCCCCCGATCAGTCGATATCGACCGAGACGGGAAAATGATCCGAGGCCTGCAAAAGCGCCTCGCGCAATTCGGGCACGCGGTAGATATGCGGGTCGTCGAACGGGTGCCAGATACGCCATTTCTTCGCCCGGGCCGCCAGATCGGGCGAGAGCATCACATAATCCAGCATGGCCGAGAAATACTGCTTCTGATCGACGAGGTAGAACCGCGCGGAACTCGGCGCAGCGGCCGTGTGATGCGCTTTCGACAGCCGCGCATGGGGATCGTGCAGCCGCTCCGCTTCCGGGCCGCCCTCGCCCGCGACGATCTCCACGCCAGAGCGCCCGAACAGCTTCTCGTATTCGTCGAGCCCGGGACCGTCGTTGAAATCGCCCAGCACGATCAGGCTGTCGCCCGCCGCGAGATGCTCCTCCACGCGGCCCCGGATCCAGATCGACTGCGCCAATTGCTTGCGCCGGTTCTCGATCGCCATGCGGGTGGCTGTCTCGAGGCTCGTCGCGCCATGCGGGGCTTTCGACTTCACATGCACGCCGATCAGCCGAAGCACTTCCCCGCTCTGCGTTCCCAGCGTGACTTCGAGCGGTGGCTTGGAAAAGGTGACCGTATCCATCCGCGCATCGATATCGAGGTCGATCCGCAGGCTGCCATCGAAGCGCGGCCACGCCTCCGAACTTTGCGGATCATGCCGCGCCGTTACGACATCGGGGTCGTAGAGCAGCGCCAGTTCCTGCTGGGTATCGTTGGAAAAGCCCAGAAGCGCGCGACGCTGGCGCAGCCCGAACCGCTCCGCGAAGCCTTCGAGCATATCCACCGTCTTGTGGCGATGATTGTCGTCGGGCGCCTCGACCACCAGAAGCACATCGGCCTCCAGCGCGCTCATCACGATCGCGATCGCGCCGGTCTGCTGGCTGCGCGTCACGTTGTAGCGCGCCGACCATTCACTATCGTCGAGAAGCGTCCCGTTGCGCGCGAAAAGGCTGTTGAACCACTCGATATTCCAAGTGGCGATCCGCATCACGCCTCCGCATGGCTGGCGCGGATTTCCTCCCAGGCCTTGTTGAGCGCGATCACCCGCGCCTCGGAGAGCTGCACTGCTTCCTCAGGCAGACCGCGCGCAATCGCCCGGTCGGGATGCGCCTCGCGCACCTTGTTGCGCCAGACCTTGCGCACCTGATCGAGCGGCGTACCCGGCTCGACCTCCAGCACGGTCCACGGATCGGGATCGGCATCTTCCACGAAGGCCGACCGCATCGCACGGAAACAGCATTCCTCCAGCCCGAAAATCCGCGCGACCTCCAGCAGGAAGGCATCCTCGCCCTCGTGGTAATCGCCATCGGCCAGCGCGATGAAGAACAGCCCTTCGAGCACGTCCTTCAGAACATCTGCCCCGGGGCCGAACATATTGGCGATCTTGCGGGCATAGGCATCGAAGCCCGCTACATCGGTGCGCGCCATGTTGAAGACGCGCGCGGCATTGGCTTCCTCTTCCGGCGGAATCTGGAAAATGCGCCGGAACGCCGCCACCTCGTCGCGCGTGACCTGCCCGTCGGCCTTCGCCATCTTCGCCCCCAGCGCAATCACCGCGATGGTGAAAGCGACCGAGCGTTCCGGCGGCTGGCGGAGATTGTCGAAGACCGTCGACAGCGCCTCCCCCCGCCCGAGAGCGGAGAGCGCCTGCGCTATACGCGACCAAAGGGAGATGGGCTTGTCCATGGTTCAAGTCTAGCCGCGCTGCGGCAGAAATGCACCCGCGCAAATCCGCCCTGTGATTAAATCGTTGTAATGTTTTGAAATGACTGGCGGCGCGCAGAGTTCCCCCGCGCGCCGCTCAAACTCAAAGCAAAGCCCGAACTTCGCCTTGGTCAAAATATCCCGGGGGGCGCGTCAGCGCGGGGGCAGAGCCCCCTCGCCCGTGCCACCTCCCCGCGCCCTCAGGCCCGCGCCTGACGCACGATGTCGAGAATCTCGCGCGCGGCCAGCGGGATGTTGGTCCCCGGCCCGAAGATCGCCTTCACACCGGCCTTCTTGAGGTAGTCGTAATCCTGCTGCGGGATCACGCCGCCGCAGATCACGATGATATCCTCGGCGCCCTTCTCCTTGAGCGCCTCGATCAGCTTCGGTGCCAGCGTCTTGTGACCCGCCGCCTGCGACGAAATCCCGACCACGTGCACGTCGTTGTCGATTGCGTCCTGGGCGGCTTCTTCCGGCGTCTGGAACAGCGGCCCCACATCGACGTCAAAGCCGATATCGGCGAAGGCCGTCGCGATCACCTTGGCGCCGCGGTCGTGACCGTCCTGCCCCATCTTCACCACCAGCATCCGCGGACGGCGGCCCTCTTCCTCGGCGAAGGTCTCGACGTCCTTCTGGATCTGGGCGAAGCCCTCGTCGCCGTCATAGGCCGCGCCGTAGACACCAGCCAAAGTCTTCACCTCGGCGCGGTGACGTCCGAACACCTTTTCCATCGCCATCGAAATCTCTCCCACAGAGGCCCGGGCGCGTGCAGCTTCCACCGCCGCTTCGAGCAGGTTGCCACCCTCGGAGGCGCGGCGCGTCAGTTCCGTCAGCGCCGCCTCGCAGGCCGCCTCGTCGCGGCTGGCCCGCATCTTCTCGAGCCGCGCGATCTGGTTGTCGCGCACCTTCGCATTGTCGATATCGAGAATATCCAGCTCGTCCTCAGTCTCGCGGCGATACTTGTTCACCCCGACCACGACATCCTCGCCCCGGTCGATCAGCGCCTGACGCCGGGCGGCCGTCTCCTCGATGCGCAGCTTGGGCATGCCCGAGGCCACGGCCTTCGTCATGCCGCCCATCTCCTCGACTTCCTCGATCAGCTCCCAGGCCTTCTCGGCCAGTTCCGCCGTGAGGCTTTCGACGTAGTAGGAGCCCGCGAGCGGATCGACCACGTTGGTGATCCCGGTCTCTTCCTGCAGGATGAGCTGCGTGTTGCGCGCGATCCGGGCCGAGAACTCGGTGGGCAGCGCGATCGCCTCGTCCAGCGCGTTGGTGTGCAGCGACTGCGTACCGCCAAGCGCCGCCGACATCGCCTCGTACGCCGTGCGGATCACGTTGTTATAGGGGTCCTGCTCGGCCAGCGAGACGCCCGAGGTCTGGCAGTGGGTGCGCAGCATCGAGCTTTGCGGCTTCTTCGGCTCGAACTCTTCCATGATCCGGCTCCACAGCAGGCGCGCCGCGCGCAGCTTGGCGGCCTCCATGAAGAAGTTCATCCCGATCGCGAAGAAGAAGCTCAGACGGCCCGCGAACTTGTCGACATCCATCCCCGCCTTGATCGCGGTGCGCACGTATTCGCGCCCGTCCGCCAGCGTGTAGGCCAGCTCCTGCACGAGGTTCGCGCCGGCCTCCTGCATGTGGTAGCCCGAGATCGAGATCGAGTTGAAGCGCGGCATCTCGTTCGAGGTGTATTCGATGATATCCGCGATGATCCGCATCGAAGGCTCGGGCGGATAGATATAGGTGTTGCGGACCATGAACTCCTTGAGGATGTCGTTCTGGATCGTGCCCGACAGAACGCTGCGGTCATGGCCCTGCTCTTCGCCGGTGACGATGAAGTTGGCGAGGATCGGGATCACCGCGCCGTTCATCGTCATCGAGACCGAAATCTGATCGAGCGGAATGCCGTCGAACAGGATTTTCATGTCCTCGACGCTATCGATCGCCACACCCGCCTTGCCGACATCGCCCTCGACGCGCGGATGGTCACTGTCATAGCCGCGGTGGGTGGCGAGGTCGAAGGCCACCGACACGCCCTGCTGCCCGGCGGCGAGCGCCTTGCGGTAGAAGGCGTTCGACTCCTCGGCGGTCGAGAAACCCGCATATTGCCGGATCGTCCACGGACGGCCCGCATACATCGTAGCCCGCGGCCCGCGCGTGAAGGGCGACAGGCCCGGCATGGTGCCCAGATGGTCGAGCCCCTCCACGTCCTCTTCGGTGTAAAGCGGCTTGACCGCGATCCCTTCGAGCGTGTTCCAGGTCAGGTCCTCGAACGGCCTGCCACGCAGTTCCTTCTCGGCGAGCTTACGCCAGTCCTCTTTCTTGTCCGTCATGGCCAAATCCTTCTTCCACTGTCGCCGCGGCGGGTGTCTTCCCCGCGTCTTCGGCCGTCATTTCCACGAAATTCAGTCCCGGCGGCGCGCGGCGCAGCCAGGTCAGATCCTCCAGATAGCGGGCGGTCATCTGCGCGCGCTGCACCTGATCGAAAGGCATCCAGCGTCCCGGCCCCGCCGCGACGCGGTGCCCGGCGCGGATCAGCCCCTCACGCAGCGCCGCGCGGCCGGGAGCCGCGTTACGCCGTTTGCGGGCATCGAACAGCCCGGCAGGCAGGCCTTCGCCCGGCACAAGCGCCTGAAGCTGGGCCTGCGGCTCCGCCCCCAGCGCCTCATGGCTCCAGACCGTGACGGGCGCCCCAAGCGCGGACTGCGCCTGCGCGATCACCTCCGGCCAGCCGCGCGGATGATCGGCAAGCCGCGCAAGCCCGCGCGCATCGGGCAGCCCAGCGCCCCGCCCCGCCATTACCGACAAAACCGAGGACCACCACATATCATAGCGCCGCATCGACAGCGCCACGCCGCCCAGATGCTCGCCCAGCACCTGCCGCGCGCGCTCCAGCCGTCCTGCCGCATCCGGGTAGAGCGTCAGCATGTCCACGCATTGCGGCATCGCGCCCAGCAGGTTCTCCTCCGAGATCACCAGATGGCGCATCCCCTGATCGGCGAGCCGGTCCAGCTCGAACGCCAGCGCGGTTCGCAGCCGCGATAGCGCCGCCCCATCCTCGGGCGTCACCAGATCGGGGCGCTTCACCAGCCCCGAGAACAGCCCCGCCCGCGTCCGGTCCGGCCCCCAATAGGCGATCCCGCCTGCAACCAGCGCGTCGGCGTTTTGCAGCATCCACGCCTGAAACGTCGTCGTCGCGGTGCGATGCGCCCCGATATGCAGAATGACATCCATGCCCGGCCCCCACGGCCCCGGGTCCAAGCGGCACCCCGCCGCGGCCCCGAAAACCCGGCGCCAGTCTGCACCGCGAGTCCTTGCTGCGCGCTTAAAGGCCGCATTTGGCGAAAATTCGCACGGTCCGGCATGGTGCGAGGGGGCTCGCGCGCATATATCAGGAACGAGAGAGGAGCCCATGACCCGTCTATTATCCCTTGGACTCGCTGCATTTCTTGCGCTGACGCCCTTTGCGGTCGCAGCCCAAGAGAGCACCGTCGATCTCGCCGTGGCAGAGCCCGAGGTCACGCCCCCCTTCGCACCGGTCGATGGGTCGGATGCGGATCTGGACGCGTTCGTCTGGCAGAAACGGCCCATCGTGGTCTTCGCCGACAGCCCGCTCGACCCGGCCTTCAAGGAACAGATCCGATATCTGAAGGACCACTGGGCAGAACTGGCCCAGCGGGACGTCGTCGTCATCACCGACACCACGCCCGATCCGGCCAGCGACGTGCGGCGCACGCTGCGCCCGCGCGGGTTTTCCCTCGTCATCATCGCCAAGGACGGCACGGTGAACCTGCGCAAGCCCGCCCCGTGGGACGCGCGCGAGATCGTCCGCTCGATCGACAAGATGCCGATCCGGCGCGACGAGATCCGCGAAGAGCGCGGCTTCTGACCGCTCCCCCGATGCGCACACGCCAATAGATCGCGCCCCGCCGTAGCGGGGTGAGCCGGTCGCCCGGCCTCCCTATGCCACGGCGCGGGCCTCACTTATTCGAACTCCATGATGATGTCGTCGACGGCAAGGCTCGCGCCCGCCTCGGCGTTGATCTTCTTCACGGTGCCCTTCTTCTCGGCGCGCAGGATGTTCTCCATCTTCATCGCCTCGACGGTGGCCAGCGGCTGACCCTCCTGCACTTCCGCGCCTTCCTCGACCGAGATCTTCACGACGAGACCCGGCATCGGGCAGAGCAGGAATTTCGAGGTGTCCGGCGGCAGTTTCACCGGCATCAGCTGCGCGAGCTCGAACTGGCGCGGCGTGCGGACATGGACCTTCAGATCGGCGCCACGCACCCGGATGCGGAAGCCCATCGGAATCTTGCCGACTTTCAGCACCAGGGGCGCACCGTTCACGCTCAGCTCGGCCAGCGGGTCGCCCGGCGTCCAGTCGCTCTCGACGCGCATCTCTTCGCCATCCTCGAAGATGATGGTCGAGCCATGGCGATCTGCGTTCACCTTCAGCTTGAAATCCTCATCCTGCAGCGAGACCGCCCAATCCACGCCGACCTTGCGCTCGTGGTTGCCGAGCGTGCCGGAGATCTTCGTGCGCCGGATTTCGGCTACGCGCTCCATCGCCGCCGTGGCGGCCGCAACCTTGCGCAGCATCCCCTCGTCCAGCGTCACGCCGTTGAACCCTTCGGGATATTCCTCTTCGATGAAGGCGGTGGTGATGTTGCCGGTCACGAAGCGCTCGTGATCCATCACCGCAGCACAGAACGGCAGGTTGTGCCCGATGCCCTCGACCTCGAACATATCGAGCGCGAGACGCATCTCTTCGATCGCCTCGCCACGGCTCGGCGCCCAGGTGCAGAGCTTGGCGATCATCGGGTCGTAGAACATCGAGATCTCGCCGCCCTCGAAGACGCCGGTATCGTTGCGCACGATGCCGCCCGAAGCGGTCTTGCCTTCCACCGGCGGGCGGTAGCGGGTCAGACGCCCGATCGAGGGCAGGAAGTTGCGATAGGGGTCTTCGGCATAAAGGCGGCTCTCGATCGCCCAGCCGTTGATGCCGATATCTTCCTGTTTCATCGGAAGTTTCTCGCCATCGGCCACGCGGATCATCTGCTCGACGAGGTCGATGCCGGTGATCAGCTCGGTGACCGGGTGCTCCACCTGAAGACGGGTGTTCATCTCGAGGAAGTAGAAGTTCTTCTCGCCATCGACGATGAATTCCACCGTGCCCGCGCTGCAGTAATCCACCGCTTTCGACAGGGCCACGGCCTGCTCGCCCATCGCCTTGCGCGTCTCGGGGTCGAGGAAGGGCGACGGCGCCTCTTCGATGACCTTCTGGTTGCGGCGCTGGATCGAGCATTCACGCTCGTTCAGGTAGACGCAGTTGCCATGCTTGTCGGCGAGCACCTGAATTTCGATGTGACGCGGCTGCGTCACGAATTTCTCGATGAAGATACGGTCGTCGCCGAAGCTGTTCGCCGCCTCGTTCTTGGACGACTGGAAGCCCTCGCGCGCCTCTTCGGCATTCCACGCGATACGCATCCCCTTGCCGCCACCACCTGCGGAGGCCTTGATCATCACCGGATAGCCGATCTCGTCGGAGATCTTCACCGCCTCGTCGGCATCCGCGATCAGGCCCATATAGCCGGGCACGGTCGACACGCCCGCCTCTTTCGCGAGCTTCTTCGAGGTGATCTTGTCGCCCATCGCCTCGATCGCGCCCGAGGGCGGGCCGATGAAGGCGACGCCCTCTTTTTCCAGCGCCTCGGCGAACTTCTTGTTTTCCGACAGGAAGCCGTAGCCCGGGTGAACCGCTTCCGCGCCCGACTGGCGGATCGCATCCATGATCTTGTCGATCACGATATAGGACTGGTTCGCGGGCGGCGGGCCGATATGGATCGCCTCGTCGGCCATCTGGACATGCAGCGCCTGCGCATCGGCATCGGAATAGACGGCGACCGTCTTGATCCCCATCTTCTGCGCCGACTTGATGACGCGGCAAGCGATCTCGCCACGGTTGGCGATCAGGATTTTCTTGAACATGTCAGGCCCTTCCCTTCCGGTGCGGGAGGGGCATCCCCCCGCCCCGCGTGTCGTGTTCATGATGTGAGACAAAAGAAAAACCGCCACCGGGGCGTACAGCCCAGATGGCGGTCGAATAGCGATCGGACGCGGTCAGAGCCGCGCAGATGTGCTTAGTACGAGCGCTGGCAGACGCCTGCGTCGTCGCAATAGGTGCCCGCGAGCGCGCCGAGAGCCGCGCCGGTGAGCGCGTTGTTGTCGGTCGCATCCGCGATGATCGCGCCGCCGGCCGCACCGGCGAGGGCGCGCTGGCCGTCGGTTTGCATGCAGCCTGCGAGAGCGAGGCCGGCAAAGACAAGAAGGATCGGGGTTTTACGCATGGGAAACTGCCTCCAATAGCGGTTATGATTGGACGCGAGTTTATCGCGGCGCCGTGAAAAGCCAACGGCGAAAACGCGAGCTGAAGCCCCATCGGCGAGCTATCGCCGCTCCCCTTCACATCTTGGCGGTGCCCCCCTTGCCCCCCGAAAGAAAAAAGCTGCGGCCCGACCATAAGATCAGGCCGCAGGAATAGGGAAGGGGTAGGGATATTAAACAAGCCGCGGGTGTTGGGGACAGTACGGCTTGCCCGCTCAATGTGACCGCGCGCACCGGCGATTGCAAAGGCGAAATCCTTGCAACCATGAGGTTCGGCGGCATGCCGCCATTTCGCGTAGGACATCAGCGAAATCATGCCCAATCCTCATCCTCGTCATCATCGAAGGCGAAGGCGTCGGGATCGGCGAAGACCTCCGGGAAGGAGGCTTCCGCGCGTTTCACGTCGATTTTGAGAAGCGCCTCGTAGCTTTCGGGATCGAACGGATCCTCGGCGGCAACGACTTCGCGCCCAAAGAGCCAGCTCAACCGGCCCGCATCGAGATTGCCGCGCTCGAACGGCTCTTCGCCGAACTGCGCCCAGAGCGCCGCCATGAAGCCGGCATCGGCCTTGCGATCGCCGTGGCCGCGATCGGCGTAGCGTTCACGCCGGATGAGCTTCGTCGCGCCCTTCTTGTTGGCACGGCGAATGGTGAATTGATAATCCGTCGAGGGTAACCGCGACGGGAAACCGCGATGCTTCAGCATGACGCGCCCTCCCCTTTAAAGTTGCTGGGACGGCGCGTGCTGAGCGTTAGCGGTGCAACACTGTTACCCGCGCGTCGGGTCGTTCGGAGTTGTCGAGCGAGGCGTTCCCGTCGGCTGACGCGTCGATCCGCCACGCGGCTCGGGCACACATTGTGCCGGTCGCTGCGTTGTTGCGGCAGTCGCCATTTCAAGCGGTCCGCATTCGAGCGGACAGTCGGGCACGGAAGCCGGATATTGCGAGTCGACGAGCCGTCCAGTCGGTCGGCAGGAGCCGCCACTGGCGACGGGGCCGCCATATTTGCCGGTATAGACCGGCTCAACGGTGACAGGTGCAGGCTCCGGCTTGGGCGCACAGCCCACAAGCAGAGCCGCGCAGGCAACCGCGCCCAGAGAAATTCGGACCATTTCACTCTCCCCCATTCTTTGTTGGAATGGCTAAGAGCGTACTCTGGAAGGATAATTGCCGCTAGGTAACCGTATGGCGTATCACACAACGCCACCGTTCCCGCAGAGATCGTGGGGGCAAGGCGACGGCTGCCGCCCCGCCCCGCACGCAGATCACTTGTACTTGCCGGTATAGGTCGGCTCGGTGGTGACGGCCACTGGCACCGGCTCGGGCTTGGGCGCGCAGGCTGCGACGAAGGCCACGAGGCCAAGGGCGATGAGAGCTTTCGACATGTCGTTCTCCTGTCCAAGGGGGCGCCCACCCCGATCTCGGCGAGGTCCGGCACGACCCGTTTCAACGCGGGGACCGAAATTGCTTTCCCCAAGGGCAGGTTAGCCTGCAAATCCCGCTCACGAAAGCGCGATTTCGCCGTGAGCGTCTGCGCTTGCGCGCGCCCCGGCATCATGCCCCCCAAGCTGTGATCTGCGGTTCCGGCCAAAGCCATCAGAAAAACTCCCAAACGCAGTTTCCGTCCTCGACGGAAAAGCTGTCGAAATATTGCACCACCTCGGGGGCGGCATCGCCGAACGGCACGATCTGGTCCGACAGGCTCACCATCACCTGCGCGGGCTCCGGACCGGGCTGCGGCAGGCGCGGCACCACCCACCCGTTGCACAGCGCCTCGATATCCTTCAGCGCGATATCGGAGGAAAGCGGCCTGCGCCCTCCGATCTGCGGCGCGAGGAAGCGAAAGCGATAGGTCAGCCCGTCCGGCCCGGCCTCGTTATGGATCACATCGATCCACCAGACCTTCTGCCCGGACGGGACCGGGATCGCATCGCCCTTGGTCCCCTCCGGCCCATCGCCCGGCCCCAGATCCTCACCCAGATTGCCCGGATGCATCATCGCCCCGTAATCGGGCACCGGCGGCACCTCCCGCAGCTCCTGAGCCGGCGCCGGAAACGCCAGCACCAGCCCGGCGAGAGCGCCGGGCAAGAGCGTCGTGATCCTCGGCCTGCCCGTCATGCGCCTCCTCAGAGCGGGATGTTATCGTGCTTCTTCCACGGGTTGGACAGCTTCTTCGAGCGCAGCGCCGCAAAGGCACGGGCCACCCGGCGACGCGTCGAGCGCGGCTGGATCACCTCGTCGATGAAGCCCTTCTCGGCCGCCACGAACGGGTTCGCGAAACGGTCCTCATAATCGGCGGTGCGCTTGGCGATCTTCTCGGGTTCGCCCAGCTCCGAGCGGTAGAGAATTTCGACCGCGCCCTTGGCGCCCATCACCGCGATTTCCGCGGTCGGCCAGGCGTAGTTGAAATCGCCACGCAGGTGCTTGGAGGACATAACGTCATAGGCCCCGCCATAGGCTTTGCGGGTGATGACTGTGACCTTCGGCACGGTCGCCTCGCCATAGGCAAACAGCAGCTTCGCGCCGTGCTTGATGACGCCGTTATATTCCTGGCTGGTGCCCGGCAGGAAGCCCGGCACGTCGACGAGCGTCAGGATCGGAATTTCGAACGCGTCGCAGAAGCGCACGAAGCGCGCGGCCTTGCGGCTGGAATCGATGTCCAGACAGCCCGCCAGCACCATCGGCTGGTTCGCGACCACGCCGACCGTCTGCCCTTCGAGACGGATGAACCCGGTGATGATGTTGCCTGCGAAATCCTTCTGGATCTCGAAGAAATCCCCCTCATCCGCGATCTTCAGGATCAATTCCTTCATATCGTAGGGGGTGTTCGCGTTCGACGGCACCAGCGTGTCGAGCGACGCCTCGATCCGGTCCACCTCGTCGAAGAAGGGCCGCACGGGAGCCTTCTCGCGGTTCGACAGCGGCAGGAAGTCGATCAGACGGCGGGTCTCGAACAGCGCCTCGACGTCGTTCTCATAGGCGCCGTCGGCGACCGAGCTCTTCTTGGTGTGGGTGGAGGCGCCGCCCAGCTCCTCGGCCGTCACATGCTCGTTGGTGACCGTCTTCACCACGTCGGGGCCGGTGACGAACATGTAAGACGTGTCCTTCACCATGAAGATGAAGTCCGTCATCGCGGGCGAATAGACCGCACCGCCGGCACAGGGGCCCATGATGAGGCTGATCTGCGGCACCACGCCCGAGGCCATGATGTTGCGCTGGAACACGTCCGCATAACCCGCAAGCGAGGCCACGCCTTCCTGAATCCGCGCACCGCCCGAATCGTTGATGCCGATCACCGGCGCGCCGTTCTGGACCGCCATATCCATGATCTTGCAGATTTTCTCGGCATGGGTTTCCGACAGCGAGCCGCCGAAGACGGTGAAGTCCTGGCTGAACACATAGACCATGCGCCCGTTCACGGTGCCCCAACCGGTGACGACGCCGTCGCCATAGGGCTTGCTCTCTTCCATCCCGAAATCGGTGCAGCGATGGGTTTTGAACATGTCGAACTCTTCGAAAGAGCCCTCGTCGAGCAGCAATTCGATCCGCTCGCGCGCGGTCAGCTTGCCCTTCTTGTGCTGCGCCTCGATGCGTTTCTCGCCGCCACCAAGGCGGGCTTCGTCGCGCCGATGCTCCAGCTCCTTCAGGATGTCTCTCATGAGGGTCCTCCGCATAATTTCCCGGCACACTATTCCGAACGCAACAATCTTACAAAGGGGATTCGAGAAAATTTGCAAATAATTGGCAAGCAACGGATAGCGAATTGCATAACTGCGAAGTCCGCCGCTGATCGAAGCCTATCCCCGGTTGTTCCCGCGAAGCCGCCTCTGACCCGAGAAAATTTGACGCACGATTTTTGCAAAGCTACAAATTCCTTTGCAAAGGGAGGGGCAGATGGCGACTCAGAAACTCTATGCCGGTGTGAAACTGCGCGAAACCCGCACGCGGCTCGGCCTGACCCAGAAAGCCTTCGCCGAGCGGCTCGGCGTGTCGCTGCCCTATCTCAACCAGATGGAGAACAACCACCGCCCGGTCTCGGCGCAGGTCGTGCTGGCGCTGGCGAGCGAATTCGGGCTCGACGTGACCGAGCTCTCGGCAGGCGATGCGGAGCGGCTGGTCTCGGACATGCGCGAGGCGCTGGCCGACCCGATCTTCTCCGATGGCGCGCCGCCCTTGGCAGATCTGCGGCTCGCGGCGTCCAATGCACCCGCCCTCGCCCGGTCCTTCCTCGAACTACACCGCGCCTATCGCCAAACTCATGAACGCCTCGCCTCGCTCGACGAAGCCCTGGGCCGCGAAGGCGCGCAAACGGTGGTCTCCCCTTGGGAGGAGGTCCGCGACTTCTTCCACTATTGCGACAATTACATCGATGCCGTCGACCGCGCGGCCGAGCGCTATTCCTGCCGCGATGGCAATAGGTTGGAGCCCATTCCTCATGCGATCGACACCCTCGCGAAGCGGGGCATCGACGTGCAGTTTTCCGACATTTCGCAGCTGCGCGAGCGCGATGGCAATCGCCTTCTGATCAACGCCCATGCGGGCCGCCCGACGCAGGCCTTCCAACTGCTCCATCAGGTCGCGCTGATGACCCAGAACGACCTGCTGGAGGCCACGCTCGACCTCGCGCGCTTCCAGTCCGACACCGCCCGCGCGATCGCCAAGATCGGTCTGGCCAACTACTTTGCGGGCGCCGCGCTTCTACCCTACCGCCCCTTTCTGGAGGCGGCGCAGGACACGCGCCACGATCTGGAGCGGCTCTGCGACATTTTCACCGCCTCGACCGAGCAGGTCGCCCACCGCCTCTCGACCCTGCAACGGCCCGGCGCGAAGGGCATCCCCTTCTTCTTCGTCCGCGTCGATCAGGCCGGCACGATCACCAAGCGCCACTCCGCGACCCGGCTGCAATTCGCCCGGTTCGGCGGCGCCTGCCCGCTCTGGAACGTCCACCAAGCCTTTGAAACACCGACGAAATTCCTGCGGCAACTCGCCGAGACCCCCGATGGCGTGCGCTATCTCTGCCTCGCGCGCGACGTCTCGAAATCGGGCGGCAGCTTCACTGCGCCCGTGCGTCGTTACGCGATCTGTCTTGGGTGTGAGGTGAGCCACGCGAAGGGGCTCGTTTATGCCGACGATATGGAGCTCGGCAATCCCAAGGCCTACCAGCCGATCGGGATCTCCTGCCGAATCTGCGAGCGCAAGGACTGCCACCAGCGCTCGGTTCCGCCGCTGGAACGCCGGCTGCATGTCGATCCCGACCATCGCGGCCTTCTGCCCTACGACATCGCATAGAAAAACGCCCCGGGGCCGAAGCCTCGAGGCGTCCCACCAAAATCACTCGTTACCCTACAACTCAGGCGTCGGCGGTGCCCAGCATCCGCGCGATCTCGTCCTTCACTGCGGCGCGTTGCTTGCGCAGGTCGGTCTCGGCCAAGCTGTCCATCGGCTCCACATTCGTCTCGGCCCGGTGCACGCGATCGTTGAGCGCGTCGTAATCGTCCAACAATTTTGCAAAATGCGCGTTGGAGATTTTCAACTCGTGAATCCGATCGAGTTTCGTCGGGAATTCTTCTTGCAGCGTGTGCGGCGTATTGGCCATGTCGCTCCCTTTCCTTGCTGTCGGGTCGACATTAGGCCAGCGCGACTCGGCCCACCTTGATGCGCATCAAATCAGCCGCCCGCGCGACGCCATCCTGCGCTTTTTGCGTCGGCTTCCGAACAGAACCACCGCTCGCCCTTGGCCTCGTTGATCCGCGTGGCGGCATAAGCGCGCGTGCCCGGCAGATGATAGAGCCGTCCGCGCCCGGAAATATTGCCTTTGATCGCGCAATTTTCCGGCGGGTTCTGCACCTTGGCGGCTGCACGGACCTTTGCGGGCCGCTGCGCTGCGCCCTGCCAGACACCGAGGCCCGCGCGCCGCGCCCGCTCCTCCTGCGACACGTAATCGCGCGAATATTTCCGATAGGCGAAGGCCGCCCCGCGCGCGACCATCTCGGCATTCAGGTCGCGCCCGCCTGCCCGGCAGACCGCGATCAGCCGCCCGTAGCGATCTTCCTCATCGCCCGAGCAGCGCACCCCCTGCCCCACAAGCCGCTGCAGCTCCGCCGTGGCCGCCCGGCCGCAGGCCCAGCGCACACCCTGCGCCGTCTTGCAGCTCTGCTTCGCCTCCGGCGCGTCGATCCCGAAAAGCCGCACCCGCGTATTCGCGACCACCAGCGTATCGCCATCGACGACGCGCGGCAGACCGGTCACCGTGGCCGCCGAGAGCTGCGATGCGGCGGGCACCGCCAGAAGAACGAGGAGTGAACAAATCCTTAACATGCCCCAGATATCGGCGGAACTGATCTCGCACGCAACAGATTTCGTAGCCGATTGGTAAACGCGAAACTTGGGAGCCCCACATGTCCGACGCACTCAACCTGATCGGCCGCATCCTGATCGCTCTGCTGTTCTTCGGCGGCGCGGTGCAGAAAGTCACCGATCCGCAGATGGTCGAGGAGATGATCGGCTGGCTTGGCCTGCCCGGCTGGCTGGTCTGGCCCGTGGCGCTGTTCAACCTGATCGCAGCGCTCGGCCTGATCTTCGGCCCGAAGGTGCGGGGCTGGGCGCTGATCCTCGCCGCGTATTGCATCTTCACCAGCTGGTTTCACTGGCAGCTGCGCGCCGACCCGTGGCAGGTGACGATCTTCGTGAAAAACTGGGCGATCGCAGGCGGGCTTTTGATTCTCGCAGCGCAGGGGCCGGGACGCTATGCCCTCAGCACCCTGCGCCGCAAGAACGGTTAACTCAGCGCTGCGCCACCTGCCAGTTCGGTGCGACCCACGGTTCGAGGTTCTCGCGCGCGAGCGGCGCGCGACCCAGCAGGTGATCGGCGATCTTCTCGCCCACCATGATCGAGGGCGCGTTCAGGTTGCCATTGGTGATGCGCGGGAAGACCGAGCTGTCGGCGACCCGCAGCCCCTCCACCCCGATCACGCGGCCTTCCGGATCGACGACGGCACTCGGATCGTCCGCCGCCCCCATCTTCGCGGTGCCGCAGGGGTGATAGGCGCTCTCGGCATGCTCGCGGATGAACGCGTCGATCTGCTCATCCGTCTCGACCGCAGCGCCGGGCTGGATCTCGTGCTTCACATGCGCGGCCATCGGCCCTTGGGCAAAGATCTCCCGCGTCAGCCGCACGCATTTGCGAAACTCGGCCCAATCGTCGGGATGGCTCATGTAGTTGAACTTGATCTCCGGCTTGGCCTCGGGATCGCCCGAGCTGAGCCGGACATGCCCACGCGATTTCGAGCGCATCGGCCCGACATGCGCCTGGAAGCCGTGCCCCTCGGCAGCGGCCTTGCCGTCATAGCGCACCGCGATCGGCAGGAAGTGATACTGGATATCCGGGTAGTCGATCCCGGCATCCGAGCGGATGAAGGCGCAGCTCTCGAACTGGTTCGACGCGCCGAGCCCACCCTTGGTGAAGAGCCACTGGGCGCCCACCCGGGCCTTGCCGTAGAGGTTCCAGTATTTGAACAGCGTCACCGGCTGCTTCGCGGCGAATTGCATATAGATCTCAAGGTGATCCTGCAGGTTCGCACCCACACCCGGGCGATCCGCCAGCACCTCGACACCATGTTCGCGCAGATGCTCTGCCGGGCCTACGCCCGACAGCATCAACAGCTTCGGCGTGTTGATAGAGCTGGCCGCCAGCACAACCTCCGAGCTCGCCCGGACTACCTCAATCTGCCCCTTGCGCTTGATCTCGACGCCGACAGCCTTCTTGCCGTCGAAGACGACGCGCCGCGCCAGACCGCGCACGATCCGCAGCTTGCCGGTCTTGAGCGCCGGGCGCAGATAGGCATTGGCCGCCGACCAGCGACGCCCCTTGTAGATCGTGGCCTCCATCGGCCCGAAGCCTTCCTGCTGCTGGCCGTTGTAATCCTCGGTCACCGGGTAGCCCGCCGCCTTGCCCGCCGCGACGAAAGCGTCGAACAGCGGGTTGGCGCGCGGCCCGCGCGTCACATGCAGCGGCCCCGAACGGCCACGCCATTCGGTCTCTTCGCCGCCGTGCCAATGCTCCATCCGCTTGTAATAGGGCAACACATCCGCATAGCCCCAGCCGGTTGCGCCGCTTTCCTCCCAATGGTCGAAATCGCGCGCATGGCCCCGGACATAGACCATGCCGTTGATGCTCGACGAGCCGCCCAGCACCTTGCCGCGCGGAGTCGCCAGACGCCGCCCGCCCAGATGCTCTTCGGGTTCCGACTGAAAGCCCCAGTCGTAGATCCCCATATTCATCGGATAGCTCAGCGCGCCGGGCATCTGGATGAACGGCCCCGCATCCGAGCCGCCATGCTCGATTACCACGACGTCGCGACCCGCTTCCACGAGCCGATACGCCAGCGCCGAGCCACCCGAGCCCGCGCCTACGATCACAAATTCTGCCGAAACACTCATATCTTCCCCTTGGCGGAAATATCCCGGGTGTCGCCGTTTGGTGCGCCATCGGCCCAAAGACCAACCGGCGACGGGCAGCGCCCCCAAGCCTCGTCAAATTCGAACTCAGTACGGGCTCTCGACCGGTCCCATGCCGACATAGACGGATTTGAGCTGCGTATAATGCTCCACCGCCGCGCGCGAATTCTCGCGCCCGAAGCCCGATTGCTTGACCGCGCCGAAGGGCATCTCCACCGGCGTCAGGTTATAGGCGTTGATCCAGGTTGTGCCCGCCTGAAGCTGGCCGACCACACGGTGGCCGCGCGCCAGATCGCCGGTGAACACGCCCGCGGCGAGGCCGAACTGCGTGTCATTGGCCCGCGCGATCGCCTCTTCCTCGGTCTCGAAATCGAGCACCGACATGACGGGGCCGAAAATCTCCTCGCGCGCGATGGTCATGTTGTCGGTGACATCGGCGAAGACCGTGGGCTGCACGAAGAGCGGCCCCTCGTTGCCCGCCGAGCCACCGCAGACCAGCCGCGCGCCCTCGGATTTCGCGCTCTCGACATAGGACATCACCTTGTCGAACTGCGCCTTCGAGATCAGCGGACCGAATTGCGTCGCCTCATCGAGCGGATCGCCCGCGACGATGGTCTCCGTGCGCTCTTTCAGCCGGGCGAGGAATTTCTCCTTGATGCCCTTCTGCACGAAGACCCGCGTCCCGTTGGAACAGATCTGCCCCGAGGAATAGAAATTCCCGAGCATCGCCGCCCCGATCGCGCTTTCGATATCGGCATCGTCGAACACGATCATCGGGGATTTGCCGCCCAACTCCATCGTGACGTGCTTCATGCCTGCCGAGGCCGCCTGATAGACCTTCGCGCCCGTCGGCACCGAGCCCGTCAGCGAGACCTTCGCGATACGCGGATCGGTGGACAGCGCCGCCCCCACCGGGCCGAAGCCCTGCACCACGTTGAAGATTCCCGCGGGCATCCCGGCTTCGATGAAGATCTCGGCGAGCTTCAGCGCGCCCAGCGGCGTCATCTCGGAAGGCTTGAACACCATCGCGTTGCCGGTCGACAGCGCGGGCGCCGATTTCCAGCAGGCGATCTGGCTGGGATAGTTCCACGCGCCGATACCCGCGCAGACGCCGAGCGGCTCGCGGATCGTGTAGGCGAAATCACCGCCCAGCGGCATCGTCTCGCCGGTCAGCGTGGGCGCCAGACCTGCGAAATATTCCAGCGCCTCGGCGCCCGAGGGCCAGTCGGCCTCGCGGGTTTCCTGAATCGGCTTGCCGGTGTCGAGGGTTTCCAGCAGCGCCAGCTCCTCACCACGCTCACGGATGATCGCGACGGCGCGGGTCAGGATGCGGCCGCGCTCGACTGGGCGCAGTGCGGCCCAGTCCTTCTGCGCTTTAACCGCGCCGGAAATCGCGGCGTCGATCACCGCAGGCGTCGCGGCGTGCAGCTTGGCGATCACCTCGCCGGTGCCGGGATAGGTGACGATCAGCTCGTCGCCGTCCGTGTCTTCCATCCAGTCGCCATTGACGAAATGGCTTGCTTTCGGCTGTGCCCTCATTGGTGGACCTCCAATTCTTTTTCCAGATGCGCCAGCACCAGTTCACAGGCGGCCTCGCGGTCGGGTTCGCCCGCGACAAGCGCCGCGCGGATGTAGACGCCGTCGATCATCGCGCCCAAACCCTCGGCCACGGAGCCCGCACGGTCGCCGACCAGCGGACGCAGCCCGTGCATGAGGTTCGAGCGCAGACGGCGCTGATAAATATGCAGCAGGCGCCGGGCTTCGGCGCTCGACTGCGCGAGAACGTAGAAGTTCAGCCACGCGGCGATCGCCTCGTGACGGAACGAGCCAGCCGCGAAAGAGCCCATCACAACTGCGCGAACACGCTCATGCGGGGTCTGCGCCATCGCCATCGCGCCACGGACTTCCGCGCCATAGATCGACAGAATCGACCGCATCGCGGCGAGGAAAATCCGGTCTTTCGACCCGAAATAATGGTGCGCCAGCGCCGAGGACATACCTGCGCGCCGGGCGATCTGCGCGACCGTCACGTCGAGCGATCCCGCCTCGCCCACTGTCTCAATAGTCGCTTTGACCAAGGCAGCGCGCCGTATAGGCTCTGCTCCAAGCTTCGGCATGTGATCGGCCTCCTTCCGGGTGGCTTGCTTGCATGTCGAGCTAGAACATGTTTATTGACTCGTCAATCAACAACCGCATCCCGCGGTTTTTCTTAACGCTGCACAGGGAGAAAAAAGCATGAAACTTCGTTCCACGCTCCTCGCAATGGGGGCTGCGCTCTCGCTCGGACTGGCAGGCACCGCGCCCGCACAGGCCGCCGATTGCTCGAAAGTGACCTTCTCCGATGTCGGCTGGACCGACATCACCTCGACCACCGCGGTCGCGACCACGATCCTCGAAGCGCTCGGCTACGAGACCGACACCAAGGTGCTCTCGGTTCCGGTGACCTACGAGGCGCTCTCGAAGGGCGATGTCGACGTGTTCCTCGGCAACTGGATGCCCTCGATGGCCGCCAACGTGGATCCCTACACCAAGGACGGCACGGTCGAGACGCTCGGCACCAACCTGACCGGCGCGAAATACACGCTCGCGACCAACGCGGCTGGCGCCAAGGCCGGCATCAAGGACTTCTCCGACATCGCCAAGCACGCCGATGAGCTGGACAACCAGATCTACGGCATCGAGCCGGGCAATGACGGCAACGCGCTGATCCTCGACATGATCGACAAGGACGCGTTCGGCCTGAAGGACTTCGACCTGAAGGAAAGCTCCGAGCAGGGCATGCTCGCGCAGGTCGCGCGCGCCGACAAGGCCGACAAGCCGATCATCTTCCTCGCGTGGGAACCCCACCCGATGAACTCCAACTTCGACATCACCTACCTGTCGGGCGGCGATGACTTCTTCGGCCCCGATTACGGCGGTGCGACGGTCATGACCAACGTCCGCGCGGGCTATGTCGACGAGTGCCCGAACCCGGGCAAGTTCGTCTCCAACCTGAAGTTCACCCTCGGGATGGAAAACGAGATCATGGGCAAGATCCTCGACGACGGCGATGATCCCAAAGACGCCGCGAAGGCTTGGCTCAAAGCCAATCCCGATGCCTGGAAAGCCTGGCTCGACGGTGTGACCACGAAGGACGGCGGCGACGCGCAGGCAGCGGTCGAGAAAGCGCTGAACTCGTGAGCCTTCGGGCGAAATATTCGCGCGGGCGACAGGGCATGCCCCTCCGCCCCCGCTTCCCCTCGGTCCGCGCCCTCACCGGCGCGGCCCTTCTCTTCGCGGGGATGATCGCAGCGCCCCTCACCCCGGCGCGCGCCGCGGATTGCCCCGACACCGAGGCTCTGCACGCGGCGGGCGTCACGCTCACCCGCAACACCCCGAAAATGGCGCAGGCCTATCGCTACGAGAACGGCACGCTGACCTCCTACCGGGTCGACGATCCCGAGCTCGGCCGGCCGCCCAAGCGCGAGCGCTACGACCATCCGCTGGCGGTGAGCCTGCAGGAAATGGACGGGCGCAGCTTCGCGCTCCTCTATGACGACGACCCCGCGCGGCTCGACCAACTGCCGCAACTGGGCAACTGGCGCACTCCGGTGAGCCTGAAAGTCGACGGCGAGACCAAGGATCGCGGCACCATCTCCTACGCCTATCGCGGCACCGGCTCGGTGCAGATCGGTGCCTGCCGCTACGATGTCTGGCAGGTCGTCGAACGGATCGCGATGGGCAAGCTGCGCACCGCCTTCCTCAAGGAATTCTCTCCCAAGGCCGGGCTGGTCCTGCGCGTGACCAAGCTCGACCCCGAAACCGGCAAGGCGCAATCGCAAGTCGCCTTCGACCGCATCGAGACGCGCCAGAAATAACAAACCGCAAGGACAGCTATGAACTGGTTGACCGATACCAAAATCCCCGTGGGCAAGACGGCCAAGATCGTGATCGACTGGCTGCAGGACCACGCCGCACCGCTCTTCGACGCGCTCTCCGTAGCGCTCAAGGCGCTGATCGACGCAACGCTCTGGGTGCTGCAAGGCCCCCCGCCCCTTCTCGTGATCCTCGCCTTCGCGGTGATCGCCTACCTGCTGCAGCGCAGCTGGAAGATTTCGCTCCTGGTGATCGTGGGCTTCCTGTTCATCCTCAACCAGGACTACTGGGAGGAAACCACCGAGAGCCTCACCCTCGTGATCGCCGCCTGCGTGGTCTGCATGGGCATCGGCGTGCCGATCGGCATCGCCGCCGCCCACCGCCCGCGCCTCTATTCGGTGCTGCAGCCGGTACTCGACCTGATGCAGACGCTGCCGGCCTTCGTCTACCTGATCCCGGCCATCGTCTTCTTCGGCATCGGCATGGTGCCCGGCCTGATCGCGACCGTGATCTTCGTGCTGCCCGCGCCGATCCGCCTGACCCATCTGGGCGTCTCCTCGACGCCCGATACGCTGACCGAGGCCGCCCAATCCTTCGGCGCGACCAAGAGCCAGCTTCTGTGGAAGGTCGAACTGCCCTATGCCACCCCGCAAATCATGGCCGGTCTGAACCAGACGATCATGCTCTCGCTCTCGATGGTCGTGGTGGCCGCGCTTGTCGGCGCTGACGGCCTCGGCGTGCCAGTCGTGCGCGCGCTCAACACCGTCAACACGGCGCTCGGCTTCGAGTCCGGCTTCGTGATCGTCGTCGTCGCCATCATCCTTGACCGCATGCTGCGCCGCGGAGGTTCGAAATGACCCAGACCAAAGCCAAAACGGCCGTCAAATTCGACAATGTCTCCATCGTCTTCGGCGACCGCCCGCAAGAGGCCCTGCCGCTGATGGATGAAGGCCTGTCGCGCCCCGAGATTCAGGAGCGCACCGATCAGGTTCTGGGCGTGCATGACTGCTCGGTCGAGGTGCCCGAAGGCGAGATTCTCGTGCTGATGGGCCTCTCGGGCTCGGGCAAATCGACGCTGCTGCGCGCGGTGAACGGGCTGAACCCGGTCGTGCGCGGTCAGGTCGAGGTGCATGACGGCGAGCGTCTCGTCGACGTCACCCATGCCGACCCCGCGACCTTGCGCAAAATGCGCCTCAACAAGATCGCGATGGTCTTCCAGCAATTCGGCCTGCTGCCCTGGCGGACCGTGCGCGAGAATGTGGGCCTCGGCCTCGAACTCGCCGGCATGAGCAAGGCGGAACGCCGCAAGAAGGTCGACACCCAGCTGGAACTGGTGGGCCTGTCGGACTGGGCCGACCGTCAGGTGGCAGAGCTGTCGGGCGGCATGCAGCAGCGCGTGGGCCTCGCCCGCGCCTTCGCCACCGACGCGCCGATCCTTCTGATGGACGAGCCCTTCTCCGCGCTCGACCCGCTGATCCGCACCAAGCTGCAGGACGAGTTGCTGGAGCTGCAGACCAAGCTCAAGCGAACGATCATCTTCGTCAGCCACGACCTCGACGAAGCCTTCAAGATCGGCAACCGGATCGCGCTGATGGAAGGCGGCCGGATCGTGCAATGCGGCACCGCGCGCGACATCATCGCCAAGCCCGCCAACGGCTATGTGGCCGATTTCGTGGCCCATATGAACCCGCTCGGCGTGCTGACCGCCGAGGATATCGCCGATCCCGTCGGCACGCCCACCGGCGACGCCACCGGCGCGCCGATGCCCGCCGACGCGCCCGTGCGCGACGTGATGGAGCGGCTGCGCTACGAGCCTGCGGTGCCGCTCACCGATGGCCGTGTCGTGACCCGCGAGGGCGTCATCACGCGGCTCATCGACCCCCAGCGCAGCGCCGAGGCGAGCTGAGGGACGCTTCGCGGAGGATATTTTGACCAAGCCGAAACCAAGGCGCGCGCGCCCCTTCGGCTTGGCTCAAATATCCCCGCCGGAGGCATCCGACATTTGCAGAAAAGCGCCGCGCTGTCAGATCTTGGTGGCAGGCGGAGGCGGCGTCACCCGGCGTTTGAGCTGCGCCTCGCGGAAGGTCATGTAGCTGACCGAGGCGATGATGATCGCACCGCCGAGGATCACGTAAGGGTCCGGGCGCTCGCCGAAAATCGACCAGCCCGCAATCGCCGCCCAGACCAGTTGCAGGAAGATGACCGGCTGCGTCACCGTCACAGGCGCCGCGGCGAAGGCTCGCGTCATGCAGTAATGCCCGCCCGTCGCGAACACTGCCACCGCGCCCAGCCAAAGCGTCTCCGACAGCGTGATCGGCTCCCATTTCCAGATCGCCACCGGGGCGAGCGCCACCGTCACCACCAGCGTCATCATCGCGACCACCGTGCCCGCGGGGACGTAATCGGTCAGCCGCTTCGCGGCGAGATAGGCGCCGCCGAAGAACAGCGCCGCGCCAAGCTGGGCGAGATGGCCCGGCTCGATCGCGCGCATCCCCGGGCGCAGGATGATCAGCGCGCCGATCAGCGCGACGACCACCGCCGTCACGCGCCGCCATGCCAGCCCCTCGCCCAGCAGGAGCGCGCCGCCCACCGTCACCACGATCGGGTTGAGATAGTTGATCGCAGTGACATCGGCGATCGGGATATTGCTCATCGCGAAGAACCACAGCCCCACCGCCACCGCGTGCAGGAGACCGCGCACCCCGAACAGCGCCCAGACCTGAGGCGGAAACTTCTGGCGCAGGATGCGGGCCAACGCGGGCGCGAAGAAGATCAGCCCCCACAGGAAGCGCACGAAGGCCGATTGCGCGGCGGGCACCTGATCGCCCAGCCAGTGAACGATGATGTTCACCATCACGAAACAGGCGGTGGTGGCGAGCATCCACAGGATGCCGATCAGCGGTTTGTTGGGTCTGTCTTGCGCGGTCATGACACCTCTTGGACGCTGGTTCGGCACCGCGCGCAAGGGGCGGCTTTGTGTCGGTTATAATGCGCCCGCGGCGAGCTTCCAGGCGATAGAGCCCATCAGCACCGCGATCAGCGCATCGAGCACCCGCCACGCGCTCTCCTTGGCGAAAAGCGGTGCCAGAAGCCGCGCGCCATAGGCCAGTGCGAAGAAGAACACGAAGGAGGCCACGATCGCACCCGTAGCGAAGCTGATCCGCGCGCCTGCGAACTGCGCCGAGACCGCGCCCAAGAGCACCACCGTATCAAGCCAGACATGCGGGTTCGCCCAAGTGAAGGCCGCCACTGTCACGAGCACGGCGCGCAGGGACGGCGCGCTGCCTGCGCTCGGGTCGAGATGCTCGCCGCCCCGGATCGCCGCCCATACGGAGCGGATCGCATACCAGCTGAGAAAGACAACACCGCCCCAGCGCAGCGTCTCCGGCAGCCATGGCAGCGCCGTGGAGGCGGCAGCGAAGCCCGACACACCGAGCGCGATCAGCACCGCATCGGAAAGCGCACAGAACAGCGCCACCGCGAAAACATGCTCGCGCCGCAGCCCCTGACGCAGCACGAAAGCGTTTTGCGCGCCGATCGCCACGATCAGCCCGAGCCCCAGTTTCAGCCCCGCCCAGAATGCCACCAATTCCATCCGCCTCACCCCCAGTCTTCACAGAGACGCTTCTCAGTGCCGGGGCGTGCGTATAAGTTCAACTTAATTAAACTAACTCTGTATAAGTAAAACTTATGTTCGACTATGCCGCGCTGGATGCGCTCGCCACCGTGATCGAGACCGGAAGCTTCGAGGCCGCGAGCGCGCGGCTCGGGGTGTCGCAATCCGCCGTCTCGCAACGCGTCCGTCAGCTGGAGGAACGCATGGGCGCGGTTCTGGTGATCCGCGCCATGCCCTGCCGCGCGACCGAGGATGGCGCGCGGCTGATCGCCCATCTGCGCGAGGTGGCGCTTCTGGAAACCGAGCTTGCGCCCTCCGAGACCCCGCCGGTTTTGCGCATCGCGGTGAATGCGGACAGCCTCGCGACTTGGGTGCTGCCCGCGCTGGCCGAGGTCGAGGGTGTGCGTTTCGATCTGGTGATCGACGATCAAGACCATTCGGCGGGGCTGTTGCGCCGCGGTGAGGTCGCGGGCGCGATCACTGCCGACGAGGGGCCGATTGCGGGCTGCGACAGCGTGAGCCTCGGGCGGCTGCGCTATATCGCGACGGCGAGCCCGGATTTCGTCGCGCGCTATTTCCCGGACCGGATCGACCGGCACTCCTTGCGCGCGGCCCCTGCCCTGCAATTCAACGCCAAGGATCGGCTGCAGGACCGCTGGGCCTCGATGATCGCGGGCATGCCGATGGGGCTGCGCGCGCATCGTATCGGCTCGACCGAAGGTTTCGTGGGGGCCTGTCTGCGCGGCATGGGCTGGGGGCTGAACCCAGAGGCGCTGGTGCGCGCGCATCTGGAAAGCGGCGCGCTGGAACGGCTGGGCCCCGCGCCGATCGACGTGCCGCTCTACTGGCAGAGCGCAAGGCGGCTGAAAGCCCCGCTCGCGCCGCTGACCAAAGCGCTGCGGCAGGCGGCGAAAGCGGTGTTGTTGTAAGGGGTCAGGAAGGGGTTGATCCGGCAGAGCGTCCCAACGGCCTGAGCGCACGCATGGCCCACGACCAACGCGGCGCGCATAGTGACGCATATCCCGCAGGCCCGTCAGGAGGAGAGACGCCCATGGAGCTACCCGATTTCATTCAGGCTTTTCCCGCCCTCGACCTGCCCTTTCCCGAAGATCAGGTACGCAGCCACGCGATCCGCTCGGAGGCGGGGCTGGTGGTGTTCCTGCACTTCCTCACCGATTTCGAGCTTCCGCCCCATGCGCATAAGGCCCAGTGGGGCACGGTGATCGAAGGCGAAGCGGAACTGACCATCGCAGGCGAGACCCGGATCTATCGCCCCGGCGAGAGCTACGACATCCCCGCCGGCGCGGAACATTCGGCACGGCTCAAGGCGGGGACGAAAGTGATCGACGCCTTCGAGGAGGCCGATCGCTATCCGCTGAAAGCCTGAGGAAAGGCGCTCAGACCCGGATCACCGAGACGCTCTGGTTGATCAGCATCGCGGGGGCCTGCGATTCCATGAAGGCCACGTCATAGGCATCGCGCCCCACCGCGACCAGCGCCATGTTCTCGGGCCCGCACATGCCGGTCGCATCGACCATATGCCATGCGCCATCGAGCCAGACCTCGGCCACGGCGTGGAAGTCCTGCGGCCACACATCCGGCCCGTAGGAGGACGCCATCCGCGCCGGGATCTGCGCCGCGCGCACCATCGCGCAGAACAGATGCGCGTAGTCGCGGCAGACCCCTGCCCGGCCCGCGAAGGTCTCGAGCACGTTGGTGTCGCTGTCGGACGCGCCGGGCACGTAAGACAGGTTCTTCTCGATCCAGTCGCGGATCGCGGCCACTTTCGCCCCGCCCTGCAGATCGCCGAAACGCTTGCTCACGAAGGAGACGAACTTGTCCGACTGCACGTAGCGCGAGGGCCGGATATAGGGCGCGGCCTCGGCGGGCAGCTCGTGCAGCTGCGCCGCCCGCATCTGCGTCAGGTCGATCGCCGGACGCGTGATGTCGATCAGCGCCTGATAATGCAGCGTCATCTGCGTGCCGACCTGCGCCCAGATCCGCTCGCCCACGCCGCAATCGCCCGCGATCCGGCCCACGCTCGCATCGCCGAGATTCATCGATGCGCTGACGATTTCCTGCCCCGGAGCCTGCGCCGCTTCGAGCACCAGCGCGACCGTATTCGGCTGCGGGAACTGGTATTGCATCTGCACGTCGACGGAAATGCGCATGGCGGCTCCTTCTCTCGGGATTCAGGTGGTGTCACTGGGATGGAGCGCGCCGCGTAACAGAGACACGTCGGTGGGGAAAGGGGGGCGCCGAGGGTTTGGTTCCCTATCGCACGCCGGAAAGCCGAACCCGCTGGACCGGGCTGGTCGTGCGCCTCGAGACCGTCCATGATACAGGTGCGAAAACGCCCCGGGACAAAAAGGTGAGTAATGGCGCCCAACGATAGCTACAGACCGGCTTGCCTGCTCGTCTTTTCCACCCAGAGGACCGGCAGTTCGCTGCTTTGCGACTATCTGCAACGCGCGGGTTTGGGAAAAGCGGGCGAATTTTTCCTGCTTATGATGCGCAGCAAACCCCGCAATGAGATCACACCTGCGGATTTCTTCGCCGCGGCTGAAATGGGGCGTGGCGAAAACGGGACCTCGGCGATCAACGTGATGTCGAACCAGCTTGCTCCGATCGCGGAAGCCTTTTTCGGCAAACCGGCCTATGAGGCTTTGGAGCCGGAGGCGGCTCACGCACAGTTCATCGGCGCCTATGCAAAAATCTTCGGATCGAGCGCCTATCTGCGCATCTCTCGCAGCGACCGCGTCGCGCAGGCGGTCTCGCGTCTCGTGCATCGAAAGAGCGGCGTCGCCCATGTGAAAGCCGGAGAGGCGCAACGCACGCCGAACCACAAAGCCGGCAGCGGCGATCCGGTCGACGAGATCACCGGGTCGGACCTTGCCCACGAAATCTTTCGGATCGATCAGGACGAAGCCCATCTCGATGCGGTTCTTGCGCAACTCGACCAGCCCGTTTGCGACCTCACCTATGAAGACCTGACCGAAGCCCCGGAGCGGCAGTTTCAGGCCATCTGGCAGTTTTTCGGCTGGGGTAATTTCGACATGCCCTTGCGCACGGACCACACGAAGGTGACCAAGACCGCGGATCTCACCGTTCTGCGGACGAAACTTGCCGCCTATCTGGGGGCCGATCCGGAGAGCAGCGATGCGGACCTGCTCGCGCTGTGCCGGGCCCGCAATGCGCAGGAAGGTCACGGCCCCCGCAGCGCGAAACGAACTGGCGGCCTGAGCAGGCTCCTGCGACGCGGCGCACGCTCGCGCGCATGAAAAAGGCGCCACGAGGGCGCCTTCTCAAGCTCTGGAAGCAAACGCAGGCTTACGCGTCGATCTTGACGAGTTCCACGTCGAAGGTCAGCGCCTTGCCGGCGAGCGGGTGGTTCGCGTCGAGAACGAGTTCTTTCTCGTTCGCCTCGGCGACGGTGACGTTCACGGTCTGACCGTCCTGGGTCTGAACCTGAAGCTGGGTGCCCGGCTCGGTCGGGATGTCGTCGGGGATGTTCGCGCGGTCGACCGACTGCATGCGCTCGGGGTGATGCTCGCCATAGGCCTCTGCGGGCTCGACGCGCACGGTGCGCTTTTCGCCCTCTTCCATGCCGGTCACGCCCTTGTCGAGGCCGGGGATGATCTGGCCGGAGCCGAGCGTGAAGGACAGCGGGTCGCGGCCTTCCGAGCTATCGAAGACGGAGCCGTCGTCGAGTTTGCCGGTGTAATGAAGATGCAGGGTGTCGCCAGCCTTTGCCTGGGTCATGGTGATATCCTTTCGCGGGGAGATGAATTTGCCGAGGCCACGGGGTTACGCGGGTGCTCGGAGCGTCACGCGACAAACTGGGGGTTCTGACCCGGAATGTAAACCGGGGGACAGGAAATCGGGCGGTTTCGGGCCGCTTGGGACGCAAAAAGCGCCCCGGAGGGCGCTTTTGACGATTTTCAGGGCATTGGGCCTTACAGCTGCGCTGCGACCTCTTCGGGCACGTCGAAATTGGCGGTGACGGATTGCACGTCGTCATCGTCTTCGAGCGTGTCGATCAGCTTCATCAGCTTCTGGGCGGTCTCGAGGTCGACCTCGGTGCGGTTCTGGGGCTTCCAGATCAGCTTGGCTTCCTCGGCCTCGCCCAGTTCCTTCTCCAGCGCGTCGGAGACATCCGAGAGGTCTTCCATCGTGCAATAGATCCAGTGGCCTTCGTCGTCGCTCTCGACGTCTTCGGCGCCCGCCTCAATGGCGGCCATCAGCACGGTTTCGGCATCGCCCACGGAGGCGGGATAGATGATCTCGCCCATCCGGTCGAACATGAAGGACACCGAACCGGTGGTGCCCAGATTGCCGCCGTTCTTGGTGAAGGTGGAGCGCACGTTCGACGCGGTGCGGTTGAGGTTGTCGGTCATCGCCTCGACGATCACCGCGATGCCCTCGGGGCCGTAGCCCTCGTAGCGGATCTCCGTGTAGTCATCGCCGTCGCCCGCTTGCGATTTCTTGATCGCGCGGTCGATCACGTCTTTCGGCATCGACTGGGACTTGGCCGCTTTCACGGCGAGACGCAGGCGCGGGTTCTTCTCGGGATCGGGGTCGCCCATCTTGGCGGCGACCGTGATCTCCTTCGAGAGCTTGGAAAACATCTTCGAGCGCGCCGCATCCTGCTTGCCCTTGCGGTGCTGGATGTTGGCCCATTTTGAGTGGCCTGCCATGGGTATCTCCGTTCGGAATAGTCGCGAAATCGACCCCGTATAGTGCGCAACGGGGGGATGATTCAAGATAGATGGGTTGCGGGCGGTGCCGGACGCCCGCCATTGCCGATCAATGCGGCAGCTTGAGGACCCCGTCGGGCTGGCTGCGCGAGGGGATCGGCTCGGGCGTCTTGAAGCTCCAGCGGCGGCCTTGCGCGTCCTTCAGCGTGACCTCGGCATAGGGCTGGAAGATATTGCCGACCGCGACGCCGCCGAGATAGCTCGGCTCGAACCGGGTCACCTGATAGCGCATCGGATGCGGGCACCCGGCCAGATCGCCGGTATACTGGCCCGAGATATTCGCGTGGCAGACCGTGCCGTCGATGAAGGAGACACGCATCACCGTGCCCTGAAAGGTCACCCGGTCGGGCCAGGAGGGCGCGCGGGTGCCCTGCCCCGGCACGCAGGCGGCGAGCGCGAGCGGTGCGAGAAGCGACAGGGCGGCGAGACGGGCGGCAAAGCGCATGGGGGAACCTCCTCAGAAAGGCCAGATCAGCGGGATCAGCAGGCAGGCGGTCAACCCGGTCACGATATCCATCGGGATGCCGACGCGCAGGAAATCGGTGAACTTATAGCCACCGGGGCCATAGATCATCATGTGAGTCTGATACCCGATCGGGGTCGCGAAGGCCACCGAGGCCGAGAACATCACCGCCACCGCGAAGGGCCGCGGATCGAGCCCGAGGGCAGCAGCCAGCGAGATCGCGATCGGGGTGTAGATCACCGCGACCGCGTTATTCGACAGCAACTCGGTCATGACGAGACCGAGGAAATAGACCACGATCAGCGCGAGCTGCGGCGGCAGCATCTTCAGGAAGGGCGCCACGCCCGAGACGATCAGCTGGACCGCGCCGGAATGCTCCAACCCCGCGCCGACCACGAGCATCGCGAAGATCAGCGCAAGCAGGCGGCCCTCGATGAAGGTGAAGGCCTCGTCGGTATCGATGCAGCGGGTGACGAGGATGCCCGCCACCGCCACCATCGCGAGCGCGAGGATCGGGGCCACGCCAAGCGCTGCGAAGATCACCACCGCGCCGAGCGCGCCCATGGCAAGCGGCAGATGCGAGCGGCGATAGGCGCGCGCCTGCGGTTTGGACACGTCCACGAGGTCCATGTCAGAGGCCAGACGCGCGATATCCTCGGGCGCGCCTTCAAGCAGCAGCGTATCGCCCACCACCACGATCAGATCGTCGAGCTGGCGCCCGATATTCTGGTTCCGGCGGTGCGCGGCCAGCGTATAGACGCCGTAGCGGCGGCGCAGGCGCATATCGCCCAGACGCTGCCCGATCATCCTGCAGCCGGGCGAGATCAGCACCTCCACCGTCTCGGTCTGCACCGAGGACAGCTTGTCGACCATGCGCAGGTCGCGGTTCTTCTGCATCCCCAGAAGCTCTTCCATCTCGGAGCGCAGAACCACGCGGTCGCCCGCCATCAGCTCGACCGAGGCGAGATCGCGGCGCAGCGACGCATCGCCGCGCAGCACGTCGATCACCCGCACGCCCTCGCGCTTGAACGTGTCGGTCTCGAGCACCGACTCGCCGATCAGCCCGCTTTCCTCCGGGATCGCGACCTCGGTGAAATATTTCATCTTCGGACGGTCGCCGAGCATGAAGGAGAGCGATTGCCGCTCGGGGATCAGCTTCGGCGCGAAGATCGCGAGGAACGTCCCGCCGACCAGACAGATCGCGAAGCCCAGAGGGGCGATCTCGAAGATCGTGAAGGGCTCCATCCCCCGCCCCCGCACGACGCCATCGACGAGAATGTTGGTCGAGGTACCGATCAGGGTGATCATGCCGCCCATCACCGTGACATAGCTCAGCGGCATCAAGAGCCGCGACGGCGAGAGGTTCAGCTTGCGCGCGACCTGAATGAAGACCGGGATCATCACCGCGACGACCGGCGTGTTGTTCATCACGGCGCTTGCGAACATCGTGACCCCGAACATCAGGAGCACGGTCAGCTTCGGGTTCTGGTCGATCCGCGATTCCGCATAGCGCGTCATCGCGTCGAGCGCGCCGGTGCGAACCAGGGCGCCGACGATCAGGAACATGAAGGCGATGGTCCAGGGCGCCGGGTTCGACAGAATCGCGGCGGCGTTCTCGTAGGGCACGAATCCGAAGATCAGCATCAGGGCCGCGCCCGCCATGGCGGTGACCTCTGGCGGCCACGTCTCGCGGACGAACATGACGAACATCCACCCCACGACGAGAAGGGCCGCGACGGCGGTCTCGGTGCCGGTGAAGGGCAGTTGGATCATGTCAGGCTCTCGCGTAAGCGCATCGGCCCGATACTATCGACACGTGTTGCACGAGCAAGCGCGCTCTGTCCGCGGCTGAGGAATTTTCCACGTAACGGCATGAGGTTCGGGCAACTCGGGACGCGAACGACGCTCAGATTGGCACCGATTGTGCGAGCCTGCCGCCGGTGCGCACCGCTTCGCAGCGAGTGGCGCGCCCGGTCTTGTCGTCGGTCTCGACATAAAAGCCGCAGAGCGTCACCGGACCGCGCGCGGGCGAGAAGCGTTCCTTCGCCATGCCGGTCACGAAACGGCGCATCGGTTCGGCCTTTGCCATGCCGATGACGGAATCGTAATCGCCGCACATGCCCGCATCAGAGAGGTAGGCTGTGCCCTTCTCGAGAATCTGCGCATCGCCCGTGGGCACATGGGTATGGGTGCCCACGACAACGCTTGCACGCCCGTCGCACCAATGGCCCATCGCCATCTTCTCCGACGTCGCCTCGCAATGGACATCCACCAGGGCAGCCTGCACCGCCCCGCCCAGCGGGTAGCGCTTCAGCTCCGCCTCGATGGCCGAGAAGGGGTCGTCGAAGGCGCGTTTCATGAACACATTGCCCAGCACCTGCGCCACCAGCACCTTGCGCCCGCGCCGGTCCTGAAACACCCGCGCGCCCTTGCCCGGCGCTTCCTTGGCGTAGTTCACGGGGCGGATGATGCGCGGCTCGCTCTCGATGAAGCGCAGCATGTCCTTCTGATCGAAGGCGTGATCGCCCAGCGTCACCACATCCGCGCCCGCATCCAGCAGAAGCTTCGCGTGATCGCCGGTCAGCCCCATGCCGCCCGAGGCGTTCTCGCCATTGACCACGACGAAATCGAGGCGCCACTCCTCGCGAAGTTTCGGCAGGGTTTCGGTGATCGCGGCGCGGCCCGCGCGGCCCATCACATCGCCTAGAAAGAGTATCTTCATGGCCCGATTAGATAGAACGCGGCGCTGGGGAGAGCAATGGGCGGCGCGCATCGGCTGCATGATGATGATGACGATTTCTCATGCAGGCGCGTCGGTTGCGGGCTTTGCTCTGCCCCGCTTGAGCCCTAGAACGGGGGCAAGGAAAACGGGAGCGCGATATGGCCGACGACGTGCAGGTGATCTTTACCCCCTCTGGAAAGCGGGGGCGCGTGGCGCGTGGCACAAGGGTGCTCGCGGCGGCGCGCAAGCTGGGGGTCGACCTCGATTCCGTCTGCGGCGGGCGCGGCGTGTGCTCGAAATGCCAATGCACGCCCTCCTTCGGGGATTTCCCGAAACTCGGCCTGCATGTGGAGCCGGACGCGGTCAGCCCGCTCAACGCGGTCGAGGAACGCTATGACCGGATTCGCGGGCTGAAACCGGGGCGGCGTCTGGGCTGCCAGACCGAGATTCTCGACGACGTGGTGATCGACGTGCCGCCCGAAAGTCAGGTCCACAAACAGGTCGTGCGCAAGGCGGCCTCAGAGCGCGTGATGGAAATGGATCCGGCGACGCGGCCCGTCTATGTCGAAGTCGCGGAACCGGATATGCACCGTCCCGAGGGCGACCTACAGCGGCTCTCGCAGGCGCTCGAAAAGCAGTGGCAGATCAAGGGCGTGCGCGCCGATCTTGATGTGCTTCGGATGCTGCAGCCCGCGCTGCGCAAGGCCGAGTGGAAGGTCACCGTCGCGATCCACGATGCGGGAGACGGGCCGCGCGTGACGGGCATCTTCCCCGGCGTGCGCGAGGTGCCGCTCTACGGGCTGGCGATCGACCTCGGCTCGACCACGATCGCGGGGCATCTGGTCGCGCTCGATGACGGGCGGGTGCTGGCGAGCGCGGGTGTGATGAACCCGCAGATCCGCTTCGGCGAAGACCTGATGAGCCGGGTCTCCTACGTGATGATGAATCCCGGCGGCGATCAGGAAATGACCAATGCGGTGCGGGACGCGATGGGCGATCTGGCGCGGCAACTGGCGGAAGAGGCTAAGGTCGAGACGGGTGAGATCGTCGAGACGGTCGTCGTCTGTAACCCGGTGATGCACCACCTGCTGCTGGGCATCGATCCGGTCGAACTGGGTCAGGCGCCCTTCGCGCTGGCCACCTCGGAAAGCCTTGAATTCGCCGCGCGCGAAATCGGCATCGAGGCCAGCCCCGGCGCGCGGGCCTATATCCTGCCGCTGATCGCGGGCCATGTCGGCGCGGATGCGGCGGCGGTTGCGCTGTCGGAGGCCCCGCAGAAGCGCGACGACCTGTCTCTGATCGTCGATGTCGGCACCAATGCCGAGATACTTCTTGGGAATAAACAACGGGTTCTGGCCTGTTCTTCACCCACCGGTCCCGCCTTTGAGGGCGCGCAAATCTCCAGCGGCCAGCGCGCCGCCCCCGGCGCGATCGAGCGGATCGAGATAGATCCCGCGACCAAGGAGCCGCGCTTCAAGATCATCGGCAACGATCACTGGTCGACCGATCCGGACTTCGGCACGCCGAGGATCACCGGCATCTGTGGCTCGGGCATCATCGAGGCCGTGGCCGAGATGCGGATGGCCGGGATCGTGGACACCTCGGGGCTGATCGGCTCGGCCGAGCAGGTCGGCACGCCGCGCTGCGAGCCGAACGGGCGTACCCATGAATACGTGATCTATGACGGCGGCGAGGAAGGCCCGCGCATCACCGTCACCCAAGGCGACATCCGCGCGATCCAGCTGGCGAAATCCGCGCTCTATGCGGGCGCGCGCCTGTTGATGGACGAAATGGGCGTGGACACGGTCGACCGCGTGGTGCTGGCGGGCGCGTTCGGCGCGCATATCTCGCCAAAGCACGCGATGGTGCTGGGGATGATCCCGGATGCGCCGCTGGGTCACGTCACCTCGGCGGGCAACGCGGCGGGCACGGGCGCGCATATGGCGCTGTGCTCGGTGAAGGCGCGGCGCGAGATCGAGGCGCAGGTGCATCAGATCACCAAGGTCGAGACCGCGATCGAGCCGCGTTTCCAGGAGCATTTCGTGGCCGCGAACGCGCTGCCGCACGCGACCGCCCCCTTTCCCGAGCTGCGCAAGATCGCACCGCTTCCGGAGGTCAGCTTCAACACCGGCGGGTCCGGCGAGGATGGCGGGCGCAGACGGCGCAGGCGCGGCTGAGGCGGGCCTTCGGGCCTCGCCTCGGGGCGCTGCGAAGCGCCCGATTTCAGGCCGGATCAGGCTGCACACGGTTTCGTGATAAGACATAAGTGATCGGCTCGCCCCCGGCGCGCCGTAACCCTTGTGCTTTGGCGGGAACAACCGTCGCTCAACAGGGAAGGAAAACCTATGTCCATGAAATTCCGCGCATTCGCCGCATCACTCACCGCAGCTGCAACGCTGGGCCTTGCCCTGCCCGCGCTGGCAAACCCGATGGTCGGTGGCGCGAAAATGTATGAGAGCAAGCCGATCGCAGCCAACGCCTCGGCCGCTCCGAACCTCACCACGCTGGTCGCCGCGGTGAAAGCGGCGGGCCTCGTCGACACGCTGGCAGGCCCCGGCCCGTTCACCGTCTTCGCACCGACCAACGCGGCCTTCGACAAGCTGCCCGCGGGCACCGTCGAGACGCTGGTGAAGCCCGAGAACAAGGAAATGCTTACGCATATCCTGACCTGCCACGTCGCCAAGGGCGTGATCACCGCCGAGAACATCATGGCGACCGTTCAAAAGGGCAACGGCATGGCCACGATCGAAACGCTCGGCGGCTGTAACCTGACCGCGATGGTCAAGGACGGCATGGTAATGCTGAAGGATCCGAAAGGTGATGTCGCGACGGTTCAGACCGCTGACGTGAAGCAGTCGAACGGTATGGTCCATGTGATCGACACCGTGCTTCAGCCGAAGATGTAAATCGACCCCGCGCCTCGTCTCCCTTTTTTCGCGCGGCGCCTGGCGTCCGGTGAGTTGATCCTCGCCGGGCGCTTTTTCATTGGAGGGCACGAGGACCCGCGCGATCCCTCTTGACCGTGGCTTTCGGCTGGAATACCTCTGCGCTCGCACCATGCGGGTATGATGTAATGGTAGCCTGTCAGCTTCCCAAGCTGAACGCGCGGGTTCGATTCCCGCTACCCGCTCCAGCTCCCTCGAAATCGTAAGAGACTGATTTCTGGTGAAAATCACACCAGAGACTGAGCATGCCGCCATTTCGCTGCGAAACGGGAAAACGGACAGTACGCGGGAGAATGGAGGATCAGCGGCAAGCCGAGTTCGGCATCCACCTGCTCCCGTCTCCAAGACACTCGGGGACATTTCACCGAGTCGCCGTCACTCAGAGGTCGGGCATGCCCTTCACGCGGCCAAACCGCTTCTGCGCGGCGATCCGGAACGGGGCGTTGGCCGCACCGAACCCCTCGTAGCCGCCCCGCCTTTCGAGGATTTCGAAGAACATGCCCCCTGCGAAGGGCCGCGAGTAGAGCTGAAGAAAGGCGCCGTGCGCATCCTCGTCATAGAGGACATTGGCCGAACGCAGCCGCTCCAGAAAGTCGGATGACAGGTCGAAGCGCGCTTCGAGATCGGCATAGTAGTTGGCCGGCATCGGCAGCGGGTCGAAGCCCAGATCGGCCAGCGCGGCGGCGGTCTCGAGCATATCGTCGGTTCTCAGAGCCACGTGCTGCACAGACGCGCCGAAGCCATGCGTCAGGAAATCGCCTGCGAGGGTGCGATGGGTCTCGGCTCCGTTGAGCGTAACCTGCAGGCCCTTTCCATCGGGGCGCGCGCGCGATGCGATGGCTTGGCTGCGAACGAGCCCGTCCGGGTCGATCACGTCGACCATCGGAGCTTTCTGCATGTCGAACAGCGTCGTGTAGAACAGCGCCCAGCTGAGCATCTCGTCATATTCCATCGTCTGCGCCACATGGTCGATGGAGGTCAGGCCAGCGTCTCGGTTCGACATGTCTTCTGCAGGCTCGAACTCGACGTCCCAGACTTCGCTGAGACCGCTCGAGGCATCCACGAAATGCAGCACCGAGCCCCCAAGCCCACGGATCGCCGGGATGTCCAGTTCCCCCGGCCCGACGGGCTGCGAGAAGGTATCGGCGCCGAGCGCACGCGCACGCGTGACCGTCGAGACCGCATCCGCGACCTTGAGGCCGATGTCGCAAACATTGGTGCCGCGCGCGGTCCAAGTGGAGGCGGCAAAGCCCGTGGTCTCGGAATTGATGAGAATGCGGATATCGCCCTGACGCCAGACTTCCAGCATCTTGTTGCGATGCCGCCCCGACATGCGGAAGCCGAGGGTCGTGAGCAACGTCTTCAGCGCCTCCGCCTCCGCGCCCTGCGCCGCGAACTCGATGAACTCGACCCCGTCCACGGCGACGCGCGCGGGAATTTCGTCGATCTTGTCTTCCAGCCCGGGCTCGGTGCGGCGAACGTCATCCATCAGCGCCACCAGCGAGCGGTAGCCGTCGCGTGCGATGGTTCGCGTCGGGCCGCCGCGGAACTGGTCGTTGAAAATCTCGAGGCTCGCCGGTCCGTCATAACCGGTGGCCATCACGGCGCGCATGAAGCCGGTGACGTCCAGATCGCCTTCGCCCGGCATGTTGCGGAAGTGGCGCGACCAGTAGAGCAGGTCCATGTCGATCGCCGGAGCATCGGCAAGCTGGACGTAGAAAATCTTGTCGCCCGGGATCCGCCGTATCGTATTCGGGTCGATCTTGCGGGCGAGCGTATGGAAGCTGTCGAGGATCAGCCCGAAATTGGGATGATCGGCCCGGCGCACCACTTCCCACGCATCGCGGTGGTCCCAGACATGGCGCCCCCAAGCGAGCGCCTCGAACCCGACGCGAATGTCGTAGCCTGCGGCAAGCTCGCCCAAGGCGGCGAAATCATCTGCCATCCGATCGATCCCGCCAAGCGCCTCGGCATGAACCGAGGAACAGACCAGCATGTCGCGGGTGCCGAGTTCGCGCATGAGCTCGAATTTGTGCTCGGCGCGCCTCAAAGCGCGGTGACGTAGCGGCTCCGGGAGGCCCTCGAAGTCGCGGAAGGGTTGGAAGAGGAAGATCTCCAGCCCATGGTCGCGCACCATCTGGCCGACCTCGCGCGGCCCGCCGTCATGGGCGATGAAATCCTGTTCGAAAATCTCGATCCCGTCGAATCCCGCTGCAGCAATCGCCTCCAGCTTTTCCTGCAACGTTCCCGAGATCGAGACAGTGGCGATAGCGGTTTTCATGGGAGGCCTCCTTTCAGGATGTGGCCGGGTCGGTTTTCGCGAGGTCGCTGCGCAAGCGGGCGACGTCGAGCGGCAGACCCGTGAAGAGCTTCCAGGCATCGACGCCCTGCCAGATGAACAGCTCGTAACCCGGGATGACCTGCAGGCCCGCCGCCTGTGCTGTGGTGAGGAATTCGGTCTCGACCGGTGTGTAGACGGCGTCGAAGGCCCATGCGCCGGTGATCGCGGATGCCGCAAGTGGCGAGCCCGGATGGCCGGTCATGCCGACCGGGGTCGCGTTGATGAGGCCTTCGGCGCCTTCGGACATCTCGGCGGCGTCCCGCCCCACGGTGACGCGAAGTCCCGGTTTCGCAGCTTCCAGTTCCGACGCGAGAACCTCGGCCTTCTCGATGTCGTGGTCGGCAAGGCGGATCTCTGAGGCGTCGAGTGCAACAAGCGCGAAGGCGATGGCCCGCCCGACGCCACCGGTGCCGATAAGCAGGGTGGCTCCGGGCGGAGTGCTCCCCCGCGCGGCGCGGTAGGCGGAGATGAAGCCGGAGTGATCGGTGTTGTGGCCCTCAGGTCCGCCGGGTTCGAAAAGGACGGTATTCACCGCGCCCAGCCGCCGCACCATCGGGTCGGAGATGCGGACCAGCGCCGCCACCTTCTCCTTGTAGGGATAGGTGATGTTGAGCCCCCGATAACCCTGTGCGGCGCAGTTGGCGAGGATCGTCGCGTGATCCTGACCAAGCTCGCGCGGGACAAGCCGGTCATAGGTCACCTTCCGTCCGTTCTGCAGCCCTGCCAGCCGGTGCAGGCGCGGGGCCTGCGAGACGGCGATATTGTCGCCGATCAGACCTAGCCGGATGACCGCGTCGTCCGACGCGGCCTCGGAAGGGCTTACCGGGGCAGGCATCACTTGGCGCCTTTCACGAGCTGGGCGATCCGGGTGATCGCGAAGCCGTAACCGGAGATGCCGAAGCCTTCGATCTTCGCCGTCGCCGCTTTCGAGACATAGGACGGATGACGGAATTCGTCGCGCCGGAACAGGGCCGAGACGTGAACCTCGAAGATAGGCCCGTCGAAGATCAGCAGGGAATCGAGGATCGCGATGGAGGTCGAGGTGAAGCCCGCCGGGTTGATCAGGATGGCGCAGGCGTTGGTGCGAGCCCATTGGATCCAGTCGACGATTTCGCCCTCGTGGTTGGATTGGCGGAAGTCGATTTCCACCCCCGCCGCAGCGGCCGCATCGCGGCTCAACCGCTCTGCATCCTCAAGCGTGTCGTGCCCGTAGATCTCCGGCTGGCGGGTGCCGAGCAGGTTCAGGTTGGGGCCATTGATGACCAGGATCGGAAGGTCTTTCTGGGCCATGTGAGGTCTCCTGATTTGCGGCCTGTCAGCCGCCGTAACCGTAAAGCCGGGGCAGCCACAGCACGGTGCCCGGCACGAAAGTGATGATCGCGAGTCCGACGATCATGATGATGAGGAAGGGGACGAGATGCCGGATCGTCTGACCTATCGGGGATTTGGTGATCCCGCTGACGACGAAAAGCAGCAACCCATAGGGGGGCGTTGCGAGCCCGATCATCGTGTTGACCACGACGACCACTCCGAAATGCACCGGGTCCACGCCGAGCGAGACCGCGGTCGGCAGCAGGATCGGCACGATCACGAGGAGGATCGCATTGGCTTCCAGCAGGCATCCGAGAACCAGCAGGAGCACGTTGACCAGAAGCAGGAAGGTGACGCGGTCGAGCTGCATGTCGCCCAAGGCGCCGCGGATCTCGTTCGGAATCTGCTCGACCGTGACCACGTAGTTGAAAGCCAGCGCCCCTGCGATCAGGATACCCACGCTCGCCGTGGAGCGAGCCGATTGGCACACCGTCTCATAGGCTGCGCGCAGGCTGACGGAGCGGTAGAGGAAGGTCGAGATCAGGAAGGCGTAGAGCGCAGCGAGTGCAGCCGCCTCGGTCGGCGTGGTGATGCCGCCATAGATGCCGACCAGAAGGATCACCGGCATCAGCAGGGCGGGCACGGCGCGCAGCGTGATGCGGGGCATCTCGCGCACCGGCACGGGCACTTCCACCGGGAAGTCGTGACGCCGCGCCTGAATGGCGTTCATTACCATCAGCAGAAGCGCGAGGATCAGACCGGGCCCCACGCCGCCGAGAAAGAGGTATCCGATCGAGGTGTCGGAGACGAGCGCGTAGAGCACCATCGGGATCGAGGGCGGTATGATCGGGCCGATGATCGCGGCGGCTGCGGTGATCGCCCCGGCATAGGCCGGGGGATATTTCCCGTCCTTGGTCATCAGCTGGATGATGATCTTGCCGATCCCCACCGCGTCGGCGATGGCCGAGCCCGACATGCCCGAGAAGATCAGCGAGGACACGACGTTGACATGGCCCAACCCGCCCCGGAAGCGCCCCACCAGCGCGCGGCAGAAATCCAGCAGCCGGTCGGAGAGCGAGCCGATATTCATCAGGTCCGCCGCGAAGATGAACAGCGGGATCGCCAGCAGGACGTAGGAGCCGTAGAGCCCGCGCAGAACCTGCTCGGCGGCGATGCTCATGTCCTGCTGTTCGAGCAGAAGATAGAGGATCGAGGCCCCCAGCATGGCATGCCCGATCGGCAGGCCGACGATGGCGGTGGCGACAATGGCCGCCACGGCGAGGGTGAATTCCCAGCTCATTCGGAGAAATCCTTGCGCGCGACATGCGTCAGGTCGGGATTGTCATCTTCGGGGCCCTGGCCGCGCAGCTCTTTGATCAGGATCCAGCCATAGCGCAGGATCGTGACCGCCGTGAAAATTGCGAAAACGGAGAAGACGTAGCTGAAGGGGATCTTCATATAGGCTGTCTTCTCGATCTTCATGAAGGAGATGTAGCTGAGGACATCCGGCAGCGAGGCCGCATAGACACCAACGATGAAGAGCGAGAACAGGATGCGGAACACGCGGCGCACCTTGGGCCGCACCGCGCCGTAGATGATGTCGAAGCGGATCTCGTCTTCTTCGCGCGCTGAGACGGATTGCCCCCACAGCACGACCCAGAGCCACGCGATGACGCAGAGCTCGACCGTCCAGCCGACGGGGTGGTTCAGGACATAGCGCATGAAGACCTGAACGATGAAGGCCAGGAACATGGCGGCCAGAAGCAGCGCCGGAACGGCGTCTGCCAGACGGCGCGCTACGTTCCGCCAGCGGCGGCTCGTGTTTTGCATCGGTTTGCCTTTCGAGGGGCGAAGGGCCCGCATGGCCCCCCGCCCTCAGTGTGTCCGGGGGTCAGGCCTGGATCGCGTTGATCTGTTCGAGCATCCCCTCGGGCCAGCTCTTGGCGAAGTCGCTGGCGAGATACTTCTTCTGGGCGTAGTCCCGGAAGGCGGCGCGGTCGGGTTCGTAGACCTCGAGGCCCTGTTCCTTGAAGAAGTCCACCAGTTCCTGCTCGCGCTTGAGGTGTTCCTCGGTGCTGGCGGCGATTTCCTTGTCCACGGAGTCCTTGAGCAGCTTTTGCTGATCGGCGCTCATGTCGTCCCAGACCTTCTTGGAGATACCAAGCACGTCGAAGCCGACGAGGTGGCTGGTCAGGGCGATCTGGCTCGTGACCTCGTAGAACTTCATGTTGTAGTCGTTCGGCAGCGGGTTGTCCTGACCGTCGATCGCCCCGGTCTGGAGCGCGGTATAGACCTCGGAATAGGCCAGCGGCGTCGGGCTGGCGCCGATCGCCTCGCCAAGGAACTGCCACGCGTCGCCGCCCGGCATGCGCAGGGTCATTCCCTTCAGATCTTCGGGCGTGTTGATCTTCTTCTCGGGCTTCAGGTTGACCTGGCGCGCGCCGAAATAGACCGGCGCGAGGACATGCAGCCCGGCCTGCGCGGCGAGATCGTTCAGCTGCTTGCCCACGTCGCTGTCGAACACGGCTTTCATATGGGCCGCATCGCGCAGCACGTAAGCGGCAGTCAGGATCGACCATTCCGGCACCTGATCGGCCAGCTTCTGCGGCGCGACGAGGCCCATTTCCAGCGTCCCGCGCTGGATCGAGGTCAGTTCACCCCCCTGCGGCACGAGCGTCGACTGGTTATAGACCTGCAGGTCGAAATCCTTGGCGACATCCTCGGAAATGCGGGCGAAGGCCTTGGCGCGAATGTCGTTATTCGACACCACCGAAGACAGGCGGAGCCGTTTGCGATCTTGAGCGAATGCAGTGCCTGCCATCAGGGTCGCGGCTGCGCCAGCGGCCCCTGTCGCCAGCACGCTGCGGCGAGTCAATTTGGTCATAGTTCCTCCCTTTCGCCGCATCGAAAGCGGCTCATTCAATTCGGCATCTCAAATTTCATATGTCAACTTTAAAAATATCATACATTTTTATTTTTGCCGGACAAAATCACGAGCGGGTGTTCTTCTCCACCCGCTTGCCGACTGTCAGACGCCGTCGTTCAAAGAGATCAGGGAACGCGACCGGTCGCCAGAATGTGGTCGACGCCGCTTTCGACATGGGAGATCAGCAGCTCTACGGCCGCATCCGCATCGCGGGCCAAGGTCAGGTCGCGTAAGCGAATGTGGTCTTCCTTGGCCTTCTCGCCGCGGAATTCCAGAATGATCATGTGATAGCGCATGAAGCGATCGAAGACCGAGGAATGCGTGCGCATCAGGTTCGGCCTGTCGCATGCCGCGATCATCGCGAAGTGGAAATCCCAGTCGTGACGCACCCAGGGTTGCACCGGCCCGTCGCCGCCCGCGATCAGCTCGCGCTCGATCGTTTCGAGTTTGTAATGCGAAGACACGACGCCCGCTTCCCACTCTATGTCGCCATTCGCGATGGACTGGCGAAGAGCGTGGGTCTCGAGCAGCAGTCGCAGGTCGGCCAGATCCCGCAGGTCGGCCTTGCTGATCGGTGCCACCTCGAAGCCGCGCTGCCCCTCGGCGGTGACGAGCCCTTCGTTCGTCAGGCTGCTGAGCAATTCGCGCAGGGTCGTCACGCTGATATCGTATTTCTTGCGCAGCAGATCGAGCTTTAGCTTCTGCCCCGGTTTGAACCGCCCATGCACGATGTCGCCGCGCAGGCGCCGGTGGGTGATGTCACCGACGGTCTCCCCGGGATGTCCACTGATATCGAACTTATGTATCTTCACGTCGCGCGTCGATCTATTGCCATTGCCTTCCGCTTATCGCCTTGCGCGAGGCATCATCCAAGCAATTTATCCGAATTCAGGCGCAATCCGCTGAACGTGCGACAACCTTTGCTACCGAAAAACCACCGGCGACGGCGCAGCCTCATGCAAGCAGCCGAAGGGTTTACGAGCTGTGCAGACACGTCCCTACTGCGCCAGCCCCCGGTAATGCGCCACCAGTTCGTCCGAGTTCGCGGGGCTGAGGACGCGTTTGCCCGCTTCGATCTCCTTGGCCATCTCGACAACCTTGCGGTTCATCGGCGCGGCTTCCCCCTTCGCTTCGAGGATATCGACAACGAGCCCGTTCACCTCGTCGACCTCGGCCCGCCTGCCCTTGCGCCAGTCCTGCAGCGAGGTCGTCAGCGTGTCTTCGCGCGAGAAAGTGCGCAGCACCTCGTCGAAGATCTCGTCCACGTAGCGCTCAGGGTGATTGCTCATGACCGGCGGCATCCCGATGATCGGCATGACCGTGGCGCCGTCGGCCAGCGCCGCGTCCATCGCCTCGTAGCCTGCCTTGCGCATTACCTCGAGAAACTCGGGCTGGCGCGCGGCATCGTTGAGTGCCGTGTCGATGATCGCCGAGGGGATCAGCTCCGCCGCATTCACCACGAGCTTCATCCATTTGGCGGAGTGGATATCCTCCACGACTTCGACGGTGCCGGAATGGCGCAGGATATTGGCGACCTCCTCCACGCGCGGCTGCTGCTCGGGGTCGAGCGCGCCCAGCGCGAACCAGCTTTCATCGGTGTCGTTCTGGCGCGTGGTGATGCCGGGTTCCCACATGTTCGAGGCGATCTCGATCACCGCGCCGATCGTGCGATGCTTGCCGACGATCTCTGCGATCGCCTCTTGGGTCATACCGTTCTGCAGCCCAACGACGAAGCCGTCCGCTGCCAGAACCGGCTTGATCATCTCCGCCGCCCAGCGGGTATCGTAGGCCTTCACCACCATGAAGACGAGATCGAAAGGTTCCTTAATTTCGGCGATCTCGCACAGGTGCAGCGCCTTGACCGGCGTGTGCAGCTGGCGGGTCGGCATATTGACCGTCAGGCCGTTCGCCCGCATCGCTTCGACATGCGCGGGCCATTGGTCGATGAAGGTGACGTCCAGACCTGCGAGCGTGAAATCCGCCGCGATGGAAGCGCCCTGCGCACCGGTGCCGATGAAGGCGATGCGCGGGAATGGGGTTTGCTTGGTCATGGGTCGCGTCTCCTCGGTTGCGGTCATTGCATGATCATCCCGCCGTCGATCTGCAGGCATTGGCCGGTCATGTAATCTGAGTCCGGCGAGAGCAGGAAAGCCACCGTTCCGGCCACATCTGCGGGCGTCGAAGTCCGGCCGAGCGGGATTCCGGCGGCGAAGTTGCGCAGCGCCTCGCCCGGCTCGGAAGAAACACCCATTTCCATCAAGTCCTTGTCGAGCACCGTCCAGAGATCCGTCTCCACCACACCCGGCGCGAAGGCGTTCGCGGTGATTCCGTGCGGGGCAAGGGTGCGCGCAGCCGCCTGAGTCAGGCTGATGACGGCGGCTTTGCTCGCACAATATGGGGCGAAATCACCGAAGCCCGCGCGACCGGCCATCGAGGCGGTGTTGATGATCTTGCCTTTCCGCTTGGCCGCGATCATCGCCTTCGCGGCCTCCTGAATACCGATCAGCACGCCCATTCCGTTGACCGTCATGATCTGGTTCCAGTTCTCCTCGGTCGTCTCAAGAAACGGCTGCGGGCGGTTGAAACCTGCGTTGTTTACGATGGCATGGAGAAAGCCGAACTCCGCCTCGCAGGCGGCGATCGCGGCCCGGGTCGCCGCCCGGTCGGTGACGTCGGTCTTGCAGAAAATCGCGCGACCGCCCTCGGCAGTCAGGGTCTTAGCCGCCTCCTCGCCTGCCGCGTCGTCGAGATCGGCGATCACCACGCCATATCCAGCCGCCGCCGCACGCCGGGCGATTTCGAGGCCGATGCCCCGCGCAGCCCCCGTGACGACGACGCCTCCCATCTCGTCTTTGTCCGACATGGTAGCCTCCCTGCTCACTCGGTCCGATGCAGCACGAAGTCGTAATTGGACTCCCACAGCGTCTCGCCGTTTTCGACCGGGGTGAACTCGGCGATCAGGGATTCCTTGACGCCGAACACCGCATCCGAGGTCAGGTATTTGTCGCCCGCCACGAAGGTATGGGTCGTCACCGGATCGAAGCCCTCGGCGCTGACGATGAAATGCATATGCGCCGGGCGATACGGGTGACGCCCGAGCTGGCCCAGCATCTTGCCCACCGGACCGTCGTCGGGTATCGGATAGGAGACCGGCTTGATCCCCTTGAACCAGTAGCGCCCGTCCGGCCCCGTGGTGAACACGCCGCGATTGTTGTTGCGCGGCTGAATGTCGGGCTGCTGGACGTCATAGAAACCGTCCTCGCTATCCGACCAGACGTCGATCCGCGCACCTTCGACCGGCTTGCCGTCGAGATCGGTGACGGTGCCATAGAAGCGGCAGGTCTCGCGTCCGCCCGCTTGGGTGATGTTCGCGCCCATCTCATATTCCGGCACGTCGTCGACATGGAATGGCCCAAGCACCGTGTTCTCGGTCGCCCCGGTGGGGCGGCGGTTGTTGATCGCATCGACCAGCATCGAGACGCCCAGCACGTCGGAAAGCAGGATGAACTCCTGACGGTTCTCGTCGCAGATCTGTCCGGTCTTGGTGAGGAAATCGATCGCGATGTCCCACTCGGCTTGGGTCAGCTCGACGTCTTTCACAAAAGCATGCAGGTGGCGGACGAGGCTCGCCATCACGGTCTGGAGGCGCGCATCGGTGCTCTCCGAAACCCGGGCGTTGACGGTTTCGACCGAGGCGTCCTCGGTGAAATAGGCGATCTTCGGCTCTTGGGTCATGTCATTCATTCCTATCAGGTCGTGATGGGCCGCTGACCGGCATGGGCGCGGGTCAGCAGGGCGAGAATGCCGTCGCGCGTGACGTCGCGCGGGTTCTTGTAGGGGTTCTGGACGGCCATATCGGCGGCGCGCGCCAGATCGCTTTCCTTGAGGCCATAGTCGGCCAGCGCGAGAGGGGCGCCGATGGAGCGCGCGAAGTCGTAGAGTCCGCCGCCCAGATCGCCGCCGAACAGCTCGGTTGCTCGGGCGAGCTGCGCCGACGCGGCCTCGGCGTTATAGGCGGCGGTATGCGGCAACAGGATCGCGTGGGTCTCCGCATGGGGCATGTCGAACCCGCCGCCGAGCGTGTGGCAAAGCTTGTGATGCAGCGACATGGCGACCGCGCCCAGCACGGTACCGCACAGCCACGACCCGTAGAGCGCATCGGCGCGGGCATCGCGATCCTCCGGCGTCTCGACGATCCGCGGCAGCGCCGATTTCAACGCACGCAGCCCTTCGACCGCCATCAGCGAGGTGACGGGGTTCGCGTCGGGCGCATAGAGCGCCTCGACCGCGTGGGCCATCGCGTTCAACCCGCTCGCGACGCTCATCGCGACCGGCAGGCCCAGCGTCAGATCGGGATCGTAGATCACGGTTTCCGGGCGGATCTTGGGATCACGGACGGTCGTCTTCTGCCCGTTCTCTGTCTGGCCGAGAATGTCGGTCACCTCGGAACCGGCATAGGTCGTCGCGATCACCACCTGCGGTGCGTCATTGCGCCACGCGATGGCCTTGCCCAGACCGATGGTCGAACCACCGCCGAGCGCCACGACGCAATCGGCTTTGGTCTCGTTATAGACTTCGAGCGCGGCCTCGGTCACGGCGACCGGCGTGTGCATCGCGGCATCAGTGAAGGTTCCGGCCGCCATCTCCCCGAGCTTGTTCGCAAGCGCCTCGGCATCGGTTTTCTGGAACGGCGTCGACAGGATCAGCGCGCGGGCGCAGCCCAGTCTCTCCACCTCCTCGGCGACTTTCGCCAAGGTCCCGGAGCCAAAGACGATGCGCCCCGGAGTGGATGTGTAGATGAACGCTTCAGGCATGGTTCCTCCCTGCGCCTCGCACAGACGAGGCGTTGAATTGAGCCAGCGTGGGCCGCGAGGTTACTCCTCGCGGCGCCGACGCGCGGTCGTGTAGATGAGCGCCGCCACGAGGATCAGCACCCCCTGGAAGCCGTATTGGTAGGCCTGCGACAGCCCGAGGAAGGACACGGCGTTGAGCACTTCGGTCAGAAGCACCGCGCCCAGCAGCGAGCCGATGAAGGTGCCGCGCCCGCCGAGCAGGCTGGTGCCGCCCAGCACGACCGCGGTGATGCTGCCCAGCGTGTAGTTCACGCCCTGCGCCGGATCGCCGACGCCGATCTGCGCCATCAGCATGATCGCCCCGAGCGCAGTCAGCAGCGACACGGCGATGTAGCCGAGCACGAAGGTCCGGTCCGTGCGCACACCGATCCGACGTGCGGATTCCTCATGCGAGCCGACCGCGCGAAGCTGCCACCCTGCCCGCTTGCGGCGCAGACCCAGCTCCATCGCGATGGCGATCGCAATCATCACGACGAAGGCGACAGGCACGGGGCCGAAGCTGCGGGTGAGCGTGTCGATCACGTCGAAGGAGATGTAGCCGCCCGGGCCCTCACGCAGCACGAAGCTCATGCCCTGCAAGCCGATGAACATCGCCAAGGTCGCCGCGATGGGGGTAAAGTTGGCAAACCGGATCAGTACGCCGTTGATCAAGCCGACGACGATCGCCGCGCCGAACATCAGGGCGAAACCGAGCGCCATCGTCGTGGCCGGGCTGCCATCGTTGATGAAGAAAGACCCGATCACCACAAGGAAGCCAGCGAGCGGCCCGACCGACAAGTCGATCCCGCCCATCAGCAGGGCAATAGTCTGCCCCAAGGCGATGAAGCCGAGCGCGGTCGCAAGGATCAAGATGTTCGAGACGTTGAAGGACGACAGGTAATTCTCGTTCTGCGCGCTTACGAACAGCGCGAGCAACACAGTCACCAGCGCAAGCGGCACGATCGTCGCATTGTCGGTCTGCACGAAATGGCGCAGTTTCGCGCCAAAGCCCTCTTTCGCCCGATGCTCTTCATCGACGTGATGCGCATGCGTGTCGGCCTCGACCGCAGCCCCGACGATGCGGGCCTCGGTGATGTCGTCGCCGCGCAGGGTCTCGACGATGCGGCCCCGCGACATGACCAGAACGATGTCGCACAGCCCTTCCAGTTCCGCCGCATCCGAGGAGTTGACGATCACCGGGGTTCCCGCGTCGGAGACTTCGCGCAGGATCCGGTAGATCTCGAAACGCGCGCCGACATCGACGCCCTGCGTGGGCTCGTCGGCCACGATGAAGCCCGGCTCCGAGAGAAGCGCGCGGGACATTACGATCTTCTGCTGGTTACCGCCCGAAAGCTGGGACACCTTCGCCTCGACGCCTGCGGCCTTCACCGCCAGTGAGGAGAAGACCTCCTGCACCTTCTGCATTTCCTTGCCGCGATCCAGCACGCCGCCCGAGGCATATTTGTCGAGCGAGGCGAAGGTCGCGTTTTCCCGGATCGTCAGATCCGCGGCGAGGCCTTCCGAGTGGCGATCCGACGGCATGAAGGCCGCCGCGTGTTTCAGCTCTTTCGATGCGAGCGTCCGGCCATGAAGCTTGATCGCGCCGCGATAGGGCTGAAGGCCCACCAACGCGCGCATCAGATCGGACTGGCCGTTGCCCTCGACACCGGCGACGCCGATGATCTGACCGCGCCCGAAGGCGAAGGACACGTCCGAGAATTTACGCCCGCTGAGGCCTTCGACCTCGAAGTTAATCGGGGGATTGGCGTCGGCGCATTTCGGCGGGAAGGCAGAGGCAAGACGGCGCCCGACGATCAGGTCCAGAAGCTGCGAATTGCTGATCTCGCTCGCCGGCGCGCTGCCCCGGTGGCGGCCATCGCGCAACACGGTCACGCGGTCCGCGATCTGACGCAACTCGGCGAGACGGTGGGTGATGTAGATGACGGCGGTGCCGGAGGCTTTCAGCGCCCGCACCTTCGCGAAAAGCATATCCGTCGCGTCCTGATCAAGCGCGGCCGTCGGTTCATCCAAAATAAGCACACGCGGCTGTACGGCGAGCGCTTTCGCCAGTTCCAGCAGGTGTTTCTGCGCGATGGTCAGGGTATCGACACGCGCGTTCAGCGGCACCTCGAGGCCGACCTCTTCCAGCAGACGCTGGCCGACGCGGTCCTTGCGGTCGCCTTGGAAGACAGAGGCAGGCAGAGAAACCTGCAGGTTCTCGAGCACCGTCATGTCGGGCAGGATTGCCGGGTGCTGATAGGAGATCGCGACGCCAAGCGCCGACGAGCTTTCCGGCGAGAGCGGCATCACGTCCCGCCCGTCGAATTCGATCCGACCGGTGCTAGGCTGGAGAACGCCGGTGATCAGGTTCATCAGGGTCGATTTCCCGGCCCCGTTCTCGCCCAGGATCGCATGCACCTCGCCTGCGTGAATGTCGACGCTCACGTCGCTCAGGGCGCGGACCGCCCCGAAGGATTTCGACACGCCGCGCAAGCGGATCACGGGGGTGCCCGTTGACGTTTCGCGGAGCCCGTCCGCCTTCTCCATCGGTTCGATTTCAGCCAATGCTATCATCCGTTTAGTTCCGCCGATCTGAGGGGGTTGGCGCGGCAGTCTCCGGGCGGATCGCGCCGCCCGGAGACAGGGGGAGGTTACTGGCCGACGGCCTTCGCCTGCTCGTCACCCGAAAGCTGAGCAGAGAGATAGATCGCGCCGGGCAGATCCGAGCGACACTGGACGGGGTTGGGATCCCCATCGGTCGAGTCCTCGAAGTTCGGAGCCTTGAAGATTTCCTCCGACGGCGGGGTGCCACCGGTCGCTTCCGCGATCGCCCATTGCACGGCGAGGCGAACGTTGTCGTTGCCGGTCGCGACCGTGAAGAGCTTGAAATCGGGGTTGTCGGCGTGGGTCTTCTCCCAGAAGCAGCCGAGCGAGTTGCCGTCCGAGGTCGCGAGCGCCGGGATCGAGCGGTCGAAGTTCGCGAACACCGGCAGCGCGCCCACGAGCGACGGCCCGAAGTCGGAGACGATGACGTCGATATTGTCATGCTGCGCGATGGCGGCCGACAGCACCTGCTGCGTCAGAGACGGATCCCAGTTGGTAACCGCGAAGGGGTCCGGGTTCAGGAACTTGTAGCTGTCGTCGAGGATGTTCTTCATCCCCTTCAGCTCGTCCAGACCCTGGCTGTTGCCCGCCGGGCCCGACAGGAACAGGATGTTCGCGCCGTCCGGGAAGTTCTCCTTGATCCACTTGCCCCAGCTTTCGCCGTCATAGACGAAGTCGGCACCGACGAAGCGGGTGTAGTTCTTGCCAGCCTCACCGCCAACATTCACGCGGTAGGGCACGACGACCGCGCCGGAGCGGTAGGCTTTGGTCAGTGCAGGCAGGATTGCCGGGCCCGCATCGCCGAAGACGACCATCGCGTCGACACCGCGCGCCGCCATCGAGTTGATGTCAGAGATCGCCTTCTGCGTGTCACCCTGACCGTCGGCATAGTAGTAGTCGGTGATGCTCCGGCATTTCGCCGCTTCCTCCTTGCCCGAAGCGGTCGTCACCAGACGCCAGCTATTGCCCCCGAAACCGTCGAGCAGCGCCAGCGAGGCTTTGTTCGGGCCGCACCAGGAGGGTGCGTCCTCTGCGCTGGCCGCCGAGGCCGAGAGGGCAATTCCAAGCCCCAGCGCCATATAGGCAGCGCATCCTTTCAGGTTAGACAGTTTCATGGTTCTCCTCCTCTGTAGAACTTGTCTGTTCTTTCTTGAAACGGTTCGTCCATTCGATCGAGTAGACCCCGATGCCGAATACAAGAGCGAGCGCCTGCACGATGGTCTGCGCCGAGTAAGGCACACCGATCGACAGAGCGAACTGGCTGAGCTGATTGAGAAAGAAGGCGGCGATCACGACCGAGATCGGAAAGCCGCGCCCTCCCAGAAGCGAGGTTCCTGCCAGCACCACCACGGCGACCGAAGGCAGAAGCAGGCTGTTGCCCTGAAATGCCGTGGGTTCGCGGGTGATGCCTGCGATCAGGATGCCCGCGGTGCAGTAAAGGATCTGCGCCGCCACATAGGCCATCGCCTGATACGGTTTGACGCTCAGACCCGCCGCGCGGGCCGCCTTGGGATTGGCCCCGATCGCCTCGAAGCGACGGCCAGCCACCGTCTTTTTCAGGCCGAAGGACACGAGGGCCAGAATGGCGAGGGCGAACAGCACCGAATGGGGAATACCCAGGGTCTGACCGCCCGCGATATGGGCCAGCAGGTTCGTCGTGATCCGCGGCACGCCGCCCGAGATCGCGAAGACCGCCGAGAACAGAAGCGCGTTCATCCCGATGGTCGCAACGATCGCGTTCAGGCGGAAATAGGCGACCATAATGCCGTTGAGCACCCCCGCGGCGAGCGCGAAGCCGACCGCGATGATCAGGGCGGGCAGAAGCCCCGCGTCCTGCCCATTGGGCATGTGGGTCGCGATCACCACCGCGAGCGATACCGAGCCCGGCACCGACAGATCGAAGCCGCCCTGCTGCACCACCAGCATCTGGCCGAGCCCGACGATGCCAAGCACCGCCGCGAAAGGTAGGCTGCCCATCAGCGACCCGGCGGTGACCGCCGAGGGCGCGAAGATGATGCAAAGGAGGATGAGCGCCAGCGTCGAGGCGACGATGGTCACGAAGCCCTTCGACAGGGACATCGAAAAAAGTCCCATCGAACCTCCGAAGCTATGCGGCGTCGTCTCAGCCATGTTTTTTTCCTCCTCCCTCGCGTCGCGTCTCAGCTGATTTCCAAGGTGACCTTGACCGCCTTGTCGGGCGACTTGCCCAGCTCCAGCGCGGTCATCGCGTCATCGATGTTGTAGCTGTGGGTCTGGATCGGCGAGAGATCGAGCCCGGTGCGCTCCAGGAACCGGATCGCCGCCGGCCAGACGCCGGGCGACCCGATGCAGCCTTTCACGTTGAGGTTCTTGATCTGGATCTTGCCGAGCTCGACCGGGAATTTCTGGCCGATATTGATGCCGACCATCGAGACATCCCCGTCGTCGCGGGCATAGTCGAAGACATTGGCCAGCGAGGCCGGATGGCCCGCGCATTCGACCACCAGATCGGCGCCGCCCTTGGTCATCTCCTGCACCGCTTCGATCGGATCGCCATCGGTCGGGTCGATCGTCGCATCCGCACCGAGCTTCATCGCGATCTCGCGGCGCAGCGGCACCGGGTCGACCACGATAACGCGCGCACCCATGCCGATCGCGGCGGCAGCCGAGACGAGGCCGATCGTGCCGCCGCCAGAGACGACGACCGTATCCGCCGCGCAGACGCCACCATGGCGCATCACCGCGTAATAGCCGCAGGTGAAGGGCTCGATCAGCGCGCCTTTCGCGTCATCCACCGCATCGGGCAGCTTGTGCAGCCATTCGGGACGCGCGGCGAAGAATTCACGATCCGCACCGTCCATCGAGAAGCCGAAGTGGTGGATGCGCTCGGGCGTGTTGATCACGCATTCGCCGACCACACGATCCCCGGGCTTGAGACCGTCGACATTCTTTCCGACTTCGACGACTTCGCCGACCCATTCGTGGCCCGGAACGACCGGGTAGGAAATCGGGATGATGTATTGACCGGCCAGCAGCTCGTAATCGGAATGGCAAATCCCGACGCGGCGCGACTGGATGAGCACCTCGTTGTCGGTGATGCCGGGCGTCTGCACCTGCGTCACGATGGGCTTGTTTGGTTCGTCGAAGATCAGGGCTTTCATGTCAGGCTCCAACTTTCGCTGCGGCGGGTTGCGCCACGCGTTCGATTTGACCACTGCGGGAGGAGGCGAAGACCGCCTCGAGCAGCGCGATATTGTCGACCAGATGATCGGCGGTGATCGGATAGGTTTCCTGTCCGCGCACGGCGCGGGCGAAACTCACCAGGTTGTCCTTCACAGGCTCGGCCTTGCCGATCTCCACGGTCTCGATCGGGCCACCGGCCATGGCCGAGGTCACGATCCAGCCGTCAGGCGCTTCGACATGCGCCTTGTCGCGAATGTCGATCCAGCCTTTCGATCCGTAGACAGTGAAGCGGGACATGAACGGGTTCGACAGCGAGGCCGACACGTAGGAGGTCCCGCCCCCGGCGAATTTCACATAGGCCGCGACCGTGTCGCCCTGCGGCAGTTCCGAAGACAGCTGCTCACAGATGCACAGCACGCTTTCCGCGCGGCCCAGAAGGCGGACCGACAGATCGAGCAGGTGGATGCCCGTCGCGGTCATGCCGCCTGCGGGTGCTTCGCTCGCCTGAACGCGCCAGTTGCTCGGGTCCATGCCGACGAATTTGTCGTGGCTGAAATTGGCCTCGATTTGCTGGATACGGCCTAACTCACCCGCATCGGCCTTCGCCAGCATCTCGGCGATCGGCGGCTCCCAGCGGCGCTCATGGCCCATGCCGAGAACCAACCCGGCCTCGGCGCAAAGCGCGACCGAACGGGCGGCTTCTTCGGCGGTGAGCGCGAGCGGCTTTTCGCAGAAGACATGTTTGCCTGCCGCGACGGCCTTGGCGATCTGATCCGTGTGCAGCGAGTGCGGCGTCGCCAAAACGACAGCCTCGACCTCGGGATCGTTCAGCGCATCGGCGTAATCCGCGCTGAGCGTCACGCCCTTTTCGGCGCAGAGATCGCGCACCGCATCCGTGTTCGGCTCTACCGCGCGGACGACCTTGATGTCATCAGGGGCGCTCGACAGAACGGCGAGCATCTTCTGCCCCCACCAACCCAGCCCGACGAGGGCGATTTTGACCGGCCCCGACATCAGCGGTTATCCACGCGCTTGGAGAACGGACGGATCGAGACGGACTTCCACAGACCGACCTTCGCGAAGGGGTCGTTGCGGTTGAACTCTTCGACCTCTGCGAGGCTGTCGGCCTCCAGCACGAAGCAGCTGCCGATCATGGTTTCCTCGTCATCGGCCAGAAGCGGGCCCGAGATCACCGTCTTCACCGGCGCCTGAGCCAGATAGGCTTTGTGGTCCTCGTAATTGGCCAGCCGCTTGTCGACGGCACCGTCATGGTCGAGGCAATGGATCACGTAATGCATCTCAGTCTCCTCACTTCGCCGGAATGATCTTGCGCTCGCGCAGCTCTTCGAAGACGTCGAAGAAGCTGTCGGGCGTGCTCTGATAGGCGTCGAAGCCCAGCTTCCGGCTGTTGGTCATATCGGTGAAGCATTCCAGTTCGCGGCCGAGATCGGCGTCGCTGTGCCACCACGAGGCCAGCTTGGTCACAGGGATGTCCTGCAGCCCATATTGTGCGACCATCTCGGACCAGATCGCGGGCGCATCCGCCATCTGCTCTTCGAGCGGCGTCGTGTGACCGGGGTATTCCGCGACCTCGAGGCCGAAATACTCGGCGATCCGCGCCCAGAGCCACGTCCAGCGGAAGACATCGCCATTCGCAGTGTTGAAGGGCGTGTTCGCAGCTTCCGGCGTCGTCGCGGCCCAGTAGAACTGTTTGGCGAGGATGCGCGCGTCGGTCACATCGGTGACCGCGTTATATTGCTCGGGCGAGCCGGGATAGAGGAACGGCTTGCCGGTGTGCTTGCAGATCGAGGCATAGACCGCGAGCGTGACCGCCATGTTCATGTAATTTCCGACCGTGAAGCCGATCATCGTGTGCGGGCGGTGCACCGACCAGGTGAAGCCGTATTTCTCGGCCATCTCCAGCAGCACATCTTCCTGCGCGTAGTAGAAGTTCGGCCCCGGCAGACGCGGGCTCGATTCGAGGAAAGGCGTGTAGGGCGTGACCTTGGCGTAATCGTCGAACGCACCGAGGTAATGCTTGAGCCCCGTCACCAGCGCGCCGTGCTTGATCGGCGCGCCTGCGATCCCCTCGAAGAGGTTGCGCACCATCATCCCATTCACGCGGACGTTCTCTTCCTCGTTGGCCTGACGCGACCAGGTGCAATAGAACACATGCGTCACGTCTTTGGCCGCAGCCAGCGCGGCCTTACTGGCTTCCGCATCGGTCAGGTCTGCGGCAATGTGCCGGTCGGACCACTCGAGATCGACATCGCTGCGCGACACCGTCACGACCGTCCAGCCGTGAGATTTCAACTCGCGCGCGGTGTAGCTGCCCGAGAGGCCGGTCGCCCCGACAATCAACGCAATATTCTGTTCAGCCATGGGTCTTCGCCCCTTTCTTGCAGTTCCGTTTCGTCAGGTGGTGACGAGAATTTTCAGATGTTCCCCGGCAGGATCGAGAAGCGCCTCGAAGCCCTTGTCGACGACATCTTCCGCCGCGATCCGCGAGGTGATGACTTTCTCGATCGGGAAATTGCCCGAGGCGACCATGCGGCCGATCCGGGGCCAGATTTGCGTCGGGTAGCACCAGGTCGCTTCGACCGAGATGTCCTTGAGCGCCCAGAGCATCGCATCGATGCTGGCGGGTTTCATGTGCAGGCCCACCTGCACGACCTTGCCCTGGCGGCGCACCGCTTCGGCGCAGGCGTTGAGCGAGGCTTCGAGCCCGACACATTCGAGCGCGACATCGACGCCGACACCCTCTTCGGTCAGATCGCCGACGACGGTCGGCAGCTCGCCGCTGCGGGGGTCGACGACATGCGCATAGGGCGCGATTTCCGAGATGATCCGGCGACGGTTCGGGTTCGGCTCCGACACGATGATCGTGCTCGCACCCGCCGCACGGGCCGACAGCACCGTCAGCGCACCGATCGGACCGGCGCCCGAGACAAGAACGGTCGAACCTGCCTCGACGCCGCCGCGATCCACGCCGTAAAGCGCGACCGCAGCCGGCTCGATCATCGCAGCCTGGTCATCCGTCAGCCCCTCGGGCACGGATTGCGCGTTGTAATCCTTAATGACGGCTTTCTCGCCCATGCCGCCCCAGGCCCAGCTCAGGCCGATGCAGCCCAGTTGCGGCGAGAGGTGATAGAGGCCGCGCTTGCCATAGTAGTCATTGCGTGGCGCCACGAGCGGCTGGACCGAAATGCGCTCGCCCACCGTGACATTGCTGACCTCGTCGCCCACTGCGAGAACCTTGGCGGAGAATTCATGGCCAAGAATCTGCGGGTTGGACGCGCCGGTATAGATATGCGGTTCGGACGGGGTGACGATCGGCCCCGCGATATATTCGTGAAGATCGGTGCCACAGATGCCGGTCACGATCGGCGCGACCAGAACGTCATCCGGCGCCAGTTTGCTCGACGGTTCTTCGACATCCTCGACGCGGATGTCCTTCGCTCCGTGAAAACGAACAGCTTTCAAAGCTTTTCCTCCCTTTCCAAGTCTCGCGATCCTCTGGGTCTGCCGGGATCACCCCGACATCGAGATCGCCATTTGGCTGCGACGATTCGTAACAAACCAATCCGGCCATCACTGCAGAAAAATTTCCGCTTCGGATAAATTACATCCATCACCACCATTTTGGCGACGTAATGTCGGCCCAGTACAGAAGTGGGAGATATCAGCATGAGCCAGACCCAAGTGGCAGACACGGATCAGATCGATACGCAACAGACGCTTGGCTGGATCGGCGTGGGCAAAATGGGCGGCCCCATGGCGCGCAACCTCGTAGAGAGCGGCGCGAAACTCGTCGTGTCCGATCCGGCGAAGGAGAGCCGTGATCGCCTGACCGCTGTGGGCGCATCCGAGGCCACGTCTATCTCGGACTTCGCTAATGCAGGTATCGTCTTCTCGACGCTGCCGAACGATCAGGCTTTGCTGGATGTCGTCGGCAATGGCGAAGACCTCGGCCTCGCAACCACCTTGCCCGCGGGCGCGACGCTGGTCGAGATGAGCACAGTCTCCCCCGAATGCTCCGAAAGCGTTGCGAAGGTTCTCGCAGCCAAGAAAATCAACTATGTCAGAGCGCCGCTTTCCGGCAGCACAGACATGGCGGCGAGTGCCGCGCTCACCGTGCTCGCCTCGGGCGACCGCGAGGGCTGGGACGAAGCGCTCCACTACATCCGCAAACTCTCTGCACGGCAATTTTTCCTCGGAAATGGCGAAGAAGCGCGCTACATGAAGCTCGTTTTGAACACTCTGGTCGGCGCCTCTTCCGCGGTGCTCTCCGAAGCCTTGGCCATAGGCGCCAGCGGCGGCCTGACCCGAGCCGATATGATGGATGTAATTTGCGAAAGCGCAGTGGCCTCGCCGCTGTTCAAATATAAGCAGAAGCCGGTCGTCGAGGATGACTTCACGCCCGCCTTCACAGTGTCTCAGATGATCAAGGACTTCACGCTCATCAGCGAAGCCGCCCGACGCAACAGCGTGCCGCTGATGACAACCGGCCTGATCCTCGAGCTTTATAGAAGCGCCTCGAACGCGGGTATGCAGGACGAAGATTTCTTCGCATTGGTGAAATGGCAGGAAAAGTTGTCGACAAGATGAAATTGGCGGAGCAGCATTCGGAGGCTATGCAACCTCAGGATGCTGAACTCACAAGTCACGAGTTGTCCCGGATCGTCGATTTCCTCCGGCAGCTTCGTGCGCCCTTCGACGCAAACATGCCCGGTGGCAAACCGGACGTGTATTTCAACATCACACTCGAACTGGTCGATGCGCATCTGCGCGTGAACCCGATAGACAAGTCGGGCCTGATCAGCCTCGCCGATGTGCCCTACAGCACCGGCAACCGGATGATCCTGAAGATGATCGAGGATGGCCTGATCCGGCAGGTGCCGCGCGGCAACGGGCTGAAGACGCATTTCCTCGAACCTTCCGACACCCTGCTCAACACTTTCATGGACTACGCCACCTACGTGAAGGGGCATCTGGCGAAGACCTTCGGTTTGCGGCGCGGGATGGAGACCAGCGAATACTATTTCGGCGGCAGCTATTTCGCCTCGCAGATCATCTCTCCCGTGCGCGGGGAGGACATCTCCTCGATCAACCTTGGCGATATCAAGTTCCTGCTGAACGACGACAACTACTTCATCGCCATGCGCAACATGTGGTCCGACTTCCGCAACGATTTCGGCAAGCGCAGCAGTTTCGATCTTCAGCGCCTGCCAGACCTTTATGCCAACACGCGGCGCACCCTGTCCGAGATGTCGCCGCGCTATGATGTCGTCGCGATGAACATGCCGTGGCTCGGGGAATTCGCGGAGCGTGGGGAGCTCGCCCCGCTGGACGATCTCATCTCGGATGCCGCGATCAACGCGCTGGATTTCCATCCCTCGGTCTGGGGGACTGGCAACTGGAAAGGGACGCAATACGGCATCCCGCTCTATTGCACGATCGAGATTCTCGCGGCCCGCAAGGACCTGTTCGAAAGCCGCGGCCTCGCCTATCCGAAGACCTTCGACGAGACGATCGCCGCCGCGCGGGAATTCCATAACCCGCAGGACGACTTCTACGGCATCGCGTGGAACGGGCAGCGCGGCATGCCCATCGCGAACTCCTTCATGTTCTTCCTCGCAGCCTGCCGGACTACGGTCATCGATATGCCGCTGCGCAATCAGGAGAGCTGGAGCTTCGACACGTTCGAGAAGCTGAAGCTTCAGATCGACACCGAAGACGCGCTCGAAGTGATCGAATACATGAAGCAGCTCGTCGAGGTGTCGCCCCCCGACATCGCGACGATGGATTGGGAGCGACGGATCCACTACTTCATGTCGGGTCAGACCGCGCTCGCCTATTGCTGGACAATGCGCGCGGCGCGCTTCGAGCATGAGCTGAGCTCCCGCGTTGCCCGGCGTGTGGCCTATCTCCCCCCACCGTCGCGCCGGATGCGTCGCGTGTCGGCCCCGATCGGCGGCTTCCTTCTGACGATCCCCGCCTATGTCGAACCCGCGCGCCAGAAGCAGATCATCGACGCGATTGCTTGGATGGTCTCGCCCGAGGCGATGAAAGAGCACGTCAAGAACGGCTTCCCCGTGGCTCCGCGCTTCTCGGTCTGCGCCGACCCGGAGGCACTGGCCTCCTCGCCCATCGTCAGCATGGTCGACCGGATGGCGCGCAAGAACGAGCTAGTGACCTGGGCGCGCCCGCCGGTGCCGGAATTCAACCTGATCGAGCGCACGCTCGGGGAAGAAATCCACGACATCGTCTTCAATGGAAAATCGCCCCAACGCGGCCTGAGAGACGCGGAGAACCGAATTCTCGACGCCGTCCGATCCGCGGGTTGAGACTGCTTCCCGCTGGCTGCCCCCTCGCGCTCCGGGGTAACGCTTCGCTGAGCAGCCCCGGGTCATTCAACCGGCCGACACTGGCGCCCGGGCAGCGTTCACGCCGGGCGGTGCAGGTTGAAGCAATCGTCCGACAGGCGGCATCGAGACGCCGATCCTGATGCTCTTCCCGGAATTTCTGAAGGTGCTCCTCTCCTTCGTGGAGCGCGAGCGTGCGCTTCGTCACGTCGATTATTGGGTTTCTACCTATTCGACCTGGCTGACTGCAGCGGAGAAAGCGCGGGACCACATGCTCGATCTGCAGATGGCCATTCTCGACGAACGTTGTGGATCAAATTTTTGGATGGCAGGTCGACACGTCATCCACTTCGGGATGCCCCAAAGCCCCTAGACGGACCCTCCGTGGGTAATTGACGGGGGCACGGTGGGATGCGCGCGACCCATGCCGCATGAGCGGACGGCTCGGCCGGTTTCCGGATATCGTCAGGCGAGCTCGGCGACAGGCGGCGGCGCGGCCTCGGGGGCGGAGACGGCCTCATGGTCCAGATTGCTGCGCACCTCGCGCTCATATTCCCCGACGCGTTGGACGTTGTGCATGATCCGCGTGAACCAGCGCATCGCATCGGTCGCCTGAAACGTCTCCTGCATCGTATAAAGCCCGACATGCTCGCCCAGCAGAAGCCCGCGCCGGTGCCGCGCGAAGCGATGGACGACCGGATCGGCCATCAGCGCCATGCGCGCGCCGATCTGCGGCAGATCGAGCGGACGCTCGGGCGACAGGCAGGCGGCGAACCATTGCGCGGGCCGCGGCGTGATCTTGCCGCGCAGCAGGATCGCGATGTAGCCGCGATGTTCAGCCTGCTCCACCAGCCGCATCAGATGGTCGGCCTGATGCATCAGCGCGGCGAAGGCGGCGGCCTCGGTGGGCTTGTCGCGCGGGACCGAAATCTGCGCCATGTAATCCTTCAGCTCATCCAACGCGATCCCGACCCGCGGGCCCAGTGCGGACATCCGCCGAAGATCGCGCGCAGGGCCGATGGCCAGAGAATAGGCCGCGAAGACCTCGCGCGCGGCCCAGATCACCATCGCATGCGCCGATTGCATCGCCGCGCCCTCGTCGCTCAGCAGGCGGCGGTCCAGTTCCGGCGGCGCAAACCCGCCCAGATCGGGGCGCAGCTTCGCGACGAGCGTCGCGAATTGGCGTGTGACGGGCAGAAAGACCAGCGTCCCCAGCAGGTTGAACCCGGTGTGAAACAGCACCAGCGCGGTATCCACCCCGGTGCGCGCGGCCAGCGCCTCCAGCGGGCCCGCGATCAGCTGTAGCAGCGGGAAGGCGATCACCATCGTCCCGCAATTGAACAGCAGGTTCGCAATCGCCGTCTGCTGCATCGCCCGCGATCCCCCGAAAGCGGCGATCAGCGCAGTGAAGGTCGTGCCGAGGTTCATCCCGATCACCGCCGCCGCGGCCTGGATCAGCGGCAGCGCGCCGTTGCTGACCAGCACCAGCACCACCGCGATGGCCGCCGAGGAGGATTGCATCACCACCGTGACCGCCAGCCCCAGCGCCGCCATCGCGAGCAAGCCGCCCACCCCGGTTCCGGGGATGCGCTCCACCGTGATCCAGTCCGCAGCCCCCGACATGCCCTGTTGCATCATGTCGAGCCCGATGAAGAGCAGGCAGAACCCCGCAAGCACGCGCCCGATGCGCGCCGCGCGACCATGCGAGAGAAACAGCGTCAGGCTTGCAAAGAACAACAGCCCCATCGCTAGCGCGCCGAGCTTCAGCTTGAAGCCCACCAGCGACACGATCCAGCCGGTGACGGTGGTGCCGATATTGGCGCCGTAGATCACACCGAGCGCCTGCGTGAAGCTCAAAAGCCCCGCGCCGACGAAGCCGACCGTCATCACCGTGGTCGCGGAAGAAGACTGGATCACTGCCGTCGTGACTAGCCCGCTCGCCACACCCTTGAGCGGCGTGGTGGTGAACCGTGCCAGCAGGCGGCGCAGGTTCGCGCCTGCCGCTTCGCGCAGCGCCTCGGTCATTATCTTCATGCCGAGCAGGAACAACCCGATTCCGCCCAGTGCCGACAGTGTCTCCGACATGGCTTTCCACCCTTCGCCGTCGAGAATGCGACCGCGCGATACGGAATTCAAGCGCTGGCAAGTACGCCGTGCAAAGCTCTGTTTTACCGGATGAATCCGGTTCTGCCTGACCTGAGCGAGCAGCCCACCGGGTCGTTTGAGGGTCGAAGCCTTAACCGCGGGCGACGAATTCGAAGGAGAACTTCATTCCCGGCTTCGGCGGGGGCGGGAACGGCGCGGCCCGGCGGACATGGTCGAGCGCTGCCGCATCGAGCCCCGAAGAACCGGAGCCGCGCAGGATGCGCACCGTGCTCAGCCGCCCGTTTGCGGAGATCACGAAACCGACCACCGCGCGCCCGCGGCCCTGCCCGCGTCGCTTCGGCGTGGACTGGATCTTGCGAATGACCGAGGCCGCGTATTGCCGGGGCGATTGGCCGGATCGGGCGGCGCTGGGGGCCTTGGCGGGCTGGCCTTTATCGGCGGTGTCACGCGCCCTGGCCGCGCCTTGCGAGGTGCCGCGCCGGGCATCGCGGGCGGCATTTCCCGCGTTGCTTGGGGGGGCTGGTTTCGCTTCGCTTTGCGCCTGTTTTCTGAGCTTGGTGGCCTTCTGCGGCGCGGGGCGTTTGGGGCGCGCTTCGGGGCGCTGGCTTTGCTGCGGGGCGAGCGTGCTCTGGGCGCGCAGAGTCTCGGGCGTGGGGGTGACGGCGGCGAGGCGGTCCGGCGCTGCGGGCGCGGACGGGCTTGTGGCCTTGGGCATTGCGGGCGTCTCCGGCTGCACCGGGCGCGTGACCTTGCGGGCAATCGGTTCGGCGCGCTCCGGCACGACAGGCGTGGCGCGTCCTGCCGCGAGATCGGCGAAATCATTGCCAAGAAGCGGGGCCTCCTGCGCAGCCTGCCCACCTGCGGGCGGCAGCTCCGGCGCGGCGACGGGCGTCTGCGCCAGCCCCAGCGCGTGCAGCCCGGCCGAGGCCGCAAGCGCCGCGAAGGCGATGAGCGCGCCCCGGGTCATGGCGTCTCTCCCCGCTCGGCCACGAGGCGGATAACCTGCGCCCCGGCCGCGCTGAGATCGCGGGCCAGCGCCACGAGCGCGGGCGCAGGGGCCGCGCGGTCGGGCAGGATACGAGCCACGCCGCCTGCCTCGGGCGGAAGTTGTGCGATGAAGGCGGCCGCATCCGCGACGCCCTCGGGCCAGAGAATCTCGCCCTGCGCGCTCAGCGCCACCCGCCCCGGCTCGGGCGCGCGAGCGCCTTCCGGCAAAGCGACAAGCTGCAGATCGGCGGGCGGGCGCGCGGCGAGCGTGCCGGCGACGAGGAAGAAGGCCAGCAGCAGGAAGACCACGTTGATCAGGGTCAGGATCGGCTCGCTTCGGCGGCGGGTGAAACGCGTGCTCATCCCAGCACCTCCGCCTGCAGCCCCGGCACCGCGTGCAGCCGCACCAGCAGATCGGCGAGCCGCTGGCTCGACGTGTCAGGCGCGAGGCTGACCAGCAGGCGCGGCGGGGACTGTCCGAAATCGTCCCGCAAGGCCGCCTCCAGCGCGTCCAAGTCCACCGCTTTGCCGTTCAGGCTGAGCCGCTCGGGCCCGAGCTTCAGGAAGGCCAGCTTGCTCTCGGGCGCAGCCGCGCCCCCTGCCCCGCGCGCCGCGATCGGCAGTTCGGTCATGCGCGAAAAGCTCGAGGCCAGCATGAAAAACATCAGCAGCAGGAAGATGACGTCGATCAGAGAGGTCATCGACAGGCTGCGGCGGCGAAGCGGCTTGCGCATGTCACTCTCCGGCGGTTTGCACAGCGCGATTGAGTTCGGCCCGGGCAGGTGCGCTCTCGGGCAGCGCCGGGCCGCAGAGCGCCTCGATCATCAGCGCGGCGCTCTGGCTTTCGCGGGCGATACGGCTCTCGACGAAGGACAGAAACAGCGAGACCGGCATCGCGATCCCGAGGCCGAGCGCGGTGGTCAGAAGCGCCACCCAGATGCCGCCCGCAAGCTGCGCCGGATCGACCGAAGCGCCTGCGCTCTGCAGCGTCTGGAAGGCTTCGATCATGCCCAGAACCGTGCCGAACAGGCCCACAAGCGGCGCGGTCTGCGCGATGGCGTCCAGCAGCCGCATCCCGGCCTCGCTGCAGGCGGCTTGGATTTCGGTCTCGGTCTGCAGACGCGAGCGCAGAGCCTGCGGATCAGACGCAGCCATCGCGCGGCGGGTCAGCTCGGCCAGAGGGCCACGGGCTTGCGCGAGGCTCTGACGCGCCGCCCCGCGCTGGCCCGCCTGCCACAGGTCGAGCGCGGCCTCCAACCGCGCGTGAGCCCCGATGCGCAGGCTCGCCAGATGCCAGAGCTTCCACAGCACCGCCGCCCCGGCGATCACCGAGACACATAGCAGCAGCGCCACGACCCAGCCGCCAAGCGCGACGAAATCGCTCAAACCCTGTTGGATTGCCGCAAGAGAGATCATCCCGTCACCTCCGTTCCATCGACGCGCGAGCCGGTTTCCAGAGCATCCGCGCAGGCACCCTCACCCGCGCCCTCGCAGGTCTCGACGCCATTGATCAGGATCAGGCCAAGCGCCTCGCAGCGCAGCCCGGCCAGATCGAATTGCCGCACGCGGGGCTTGCCTGCAGGCAGGTCGCGGAAATCGAGGAGCAACAACCGCTCCACCCCGCCCGCGCGGGTGAAGATCACGGCCTCCACCACCAGCGCGTCGAGATCGCTCTCCAGCCCGTTCTCCGCCAGAAAACTCACCCGGCAGGCTTTTTCGGCCTCGGTTGCCCCGACCAGCGTCAAGCTGAGCCGGGGCGCGCCCTGCGCGGAAATGCCATGAGGGAGGCACGCGCAAAGCAGTGTCAGGAGCGCCGCCCTTACCATGTGAAGGCCTTGGCGACAGAGAGTTTCACGTTCCGGCCCGGTGCATTGTCGAGCGAGAGGTTGTTGCGATACTCGCGGTCGAAGACGTTCTCGACCGTCAGGTTCACCTCGATCCCGGCGAGCCGTTCGGGTTTCCAGCTGACGAAGAGGTCATGCGTGGCGTAGCCCGGCGCGGAGGTCGAGGCGGACGCCGTCTCGATCCCGCTGAAGCCCTGCACGCGCCAGCCCGCGCGCACGCCCTGATCGGGGAATTTCGCCCCCAACGTCAGCGCGATATTCTCGGCGGGCGTGTCGGTGAGGGTCTGGCCCGTCGCCTCGTCTTTGGATTTCACCTTGGAATAGGCGAGCTGCCCGAACCAGCGATCGGCCTCGTAGGACGCCTCGATCTCGCCGCCCCAGATTTTCGCAGAGTCGACATTGCGGAAATAAGGCACGCCGACCGAGCCGGAGGGGTTGGCCGCGATCAGATCGGTCAGATCGTTGTGGAACAGCGTGGCTTTCGCGGAAAGGCTGTCGCCCTCCGAGAGCAGTCCCGAGGTCTGATAGGTCACGCCCAGCTCGACCGTGGTGGCTTTCTCCTTGTCGAGATTGAGGCTCGCAGTGCGGCCAGCCGCCCCGATCCCGTCGGTCTGATAGAGCTCGTCCAGCGTCGGCATCCGCTCGGTCCGTGCGAGCGAGCCGAAGACGCCCCAAGTGTCGTTGAACTGATAAAGCGCCGCGATCTTCGGCGAGATCGCCGTGCCGTCCTGATCGGTGCCGCCTTGGGCCGCCGCCGCCGCATCGGGCGAGAGCCACGCCCGGTCCACGCGCAGGCCCGGCGTGATCGTCAGCTTGTCGTTCCAGACGAATTCGCCCTGCACATAGAGGCCCAGCTTGTCCTCGGTGCCGCCGGGGTGGAAGGCAGGCTCGCCCACCGAGGAATTCGCGTAGCGGTTCTGATGCGAGAGCTGCGTACCGAAGGTGAGGTAATTCTCCCACGCGCCGCGCGACATCTCGACGGTGTTCTCGAGCTTGAGCGCGGTGGTCTCGTAGCTCGCCGTATTGGGGCAGAGCACCGAGAAACGGCCCGCCGAACACATCATCCCGAGCGAGAAATTGTCCCGCTCCGTCGAGGTTTTCGAGTAGCTCAGCTGCGCTTCGAGATCGAGCCACGGGTTGCCCACGCCCTCATTGGCGTAGGTCAGGCTGAGCGTGTCGTCGATCGCATGCAGATCCGAGGTGCCGAAAGCCGAGGCCAGCGCCCCGCCGGTCTGCGCGACGGCGGCATCCTTCAGGTCGCTATCGGTGCGCGAGGCGGAAAACGTCAGGCGCTGATCGCGGTTCTCGCCGAAATAGTAGTTCGACTTCAGCAGCGCCGACCAGCGATCGCCTGCGGTGGCCGGGATCGTTTCGCCCGCACCGTCTTCCATGTCGTCGGACGCGCCCTGCGAGTAGCTGAACAGCATATCCGCATCCTCGCCCAGCTTCTGGGCATAGGTGAGCGTGCCAATCTTGCCGTCGCCATTGCTGTCATACGCGCCCTTGAGCCGCACCGCGCCGGTCTGCCCCTCGGGGATGAAATCGGTCGCGTCCTTGGTGGTGAAATTCACCACGCCGCCAATCGCGCCCGAGCCATACATCGTGGACGAGGCCGGACCGCGCAGCACTTCAACACGCTTGTAAAGCTCGGGATCGCCGAAGAAGGAGCCGGTGCGATATTGCTCGAAGAACTTCACCGCACCGTCGACGGTGATGATGATGCGGTTCTGGCTGCCGGTCTGCTCGGCATTGCCGATACCGCGGATATTGAAGGCCTGCCCCAGCATCCGCGCCGAAGCGCCCGCCGCCTGAACGCCCGGCACATCGGCGAAGAGATCGCCCATCGTGCGGGGCTGTTCCTCGTCGAGGTCCTGCTGATCGATCACCGTGACCGCCTGTGGCGTGTCGATCGCCACTTTCGGCGTACCCCAGCCATAGATCAGGCGGCCCAGCATCGTGTAGCCGTCATCGCTCCCGCTCTCCTGTGCGAGTGCCGGACCTGCGGCGGCGATCAGCGCGAGGCTGGTAACTGTCGTGAAAAGCCGCATCCGCGCGGCGTTAGGCGTCGTAGCCATGGTTGTCCCCTTTGTGGTCTGCATGGGGCTGGCGTGACGCTGGCAGCGCAGAAACTGTCTTGATCTCGATGATGTGACCAGCTAGAGAATCCGATAAAACTAGTCAAGTATATTCCTGAGATATATTTGATCCAATCCGCGCCCAGCCCGAGGCCTCGCCCTCTCGCCAGATTCGCGCCTTTTGCGAAAACGACGAGAGGACTCCCCATGCCCGCAGACGGCACCCTGCCCCAACAGCTTTCCCCCGAAGGTATCCGCGCGCTCCGCGCCGAACGCCCCGAGATGCGCGCGCGCGATTTCGCCTCGCAGCACGGCATCGCGGAGGCCGAACTGGTCGCCGCCCAGATCGGCACGACCGCCACCGCGATCGAAGCCCATCCCGATGCGATCATGCCGCGCCTGACCGCGCTTGGCGACGTGATGGCGCTGACCCGCAACGAGAGTTGCGTCATCGAGCGGCGCGGCACTTACGAAGAGTATCACTCGGGCGCGCATGCGCAGATGGTGCTCGGCAAGGAGATCGACCTGCGTCTCTTCGCACAGCACTGGGCCCATGCCTTCGCGCTGGAGGATGGCGAGAAACGCTCGATCCAGGTCTTCGACCGGGCGGGCGATGCGATCCACAAGGTGCATCTGAAACCCGAGAGCGACGTGGCGGCCTTCCATGCGCTCGTCGCGGATCTGCGCCTGCCCGCGCAGTCGGATCAGCTCGACCTTGCGCCCCGTGCTAAGGTCGAGGCCGCGAAATCGCTGCCCGAGAAAGCGGAGACCCTGCGCGCGGAATGGGACAAGCTGACCGACACGCATCAGTTCCTGCGGCTGGTCTCGAAGCTGAAGATGAACCGGCTTGGGGCCTATCGCATTGCGGGTACGCCCTATGCCACCGAGATGTCCCCCGATGCGGTCGAGGCGCTGCTGACCCGTTGCGCTACTGACCGGACGCCGCTGATGATCTTCGTCGGCAATGCGGGCTGCATCGAGATCCATGGCGGCACGATCGAGACGGTGAAGCCGATGGGCCCGTGGATCAACGTGCTCGACCCGCGCTTCAACCTGCATCTGCGCAGCGACCACATCGCCGAGGTCTGGCTGGTCGACAAGCCGACGAAGAACGGCCCCGCGCTCAGCCTTGAGGCCTTCGACAAGCACGGCGCGCTGATCACGCAGATCTTCGCCTCGCGCAAGGATGGCGGCGTCGAGGCGTTCAACGCGACGATCCGCGCATTGCCGCGTCTGGAGGGGCAGGCATGAAGCGCCTTGCCCTGATCGCAGCCCTTCTCACCGCAGGCCCCGCACTGGCCGAGCCCGCCCGCGTGATCTCGCTCGGCGGGGCCGTGACTGAGATCGTCGTGGCACTCGGCGCGCAAGACCGGCTCGTCGCGCGCGACACCACCTCGCAATATCCCGCGACCATCACCGAGCTGCCCGATGTGGGCTATGTCCGCGCGCTCTCAGCGGAAGGGGTGCTGGCGCTCGATCCCGACCTGATCCTCGCCGAAGCCACGGCAGGCCCGCCCGAGGCAGTCGAGACGCTGAAGGCGGCGGGCGTCGAATTCGTCGCGCTGCCGGGCGATCCGAGCGTGCAAGGCGTGCGTGAGAAGATCGCGGTGGTCGGCACCGCGCTTGACCGCGAGGAGGCAGCCGAACGGCTCACCGCCAGTTTCGACGCCGAGATGGACGCGGTGCGCAAATCGGCGGGCGCTGTCGCCACGCCGAAGCGGGTGCTGTTCGTGCTGTCTCTACAGAATGGCCGCGTGATGGCGGGGGGCGAAGGCTCCTCGGCGGAGGCGATCATCGAGCTTGCGGGCGGGGCGAATGCCGCAACAGGGTTCGCGGGCTACAAGCCCGTCACCGACGAGGCGATCCTTGCTGCCGATCCGGATGTGATCCTGACGATGGATCGCGAGGGCGAGATGGCGGTGACCGAGCGCGACATCCTCGCCCATCCTGCGCTGGGGCAGACCCGCGCGGCCCGGGGCGGCGCGCTGGTCGCGATGGACGGGATGCTGCTTCTGGGCTTCGGGCCGCGCACGCCGCAGGCCGCGCAAGCTCTGCATGCAGCGCTTTATCCCGAGGCGGAGGGCTGAGGCGATGGCGATGACCTCCCTCGCCCTGCCCGACGCCGTGCGGAGCCCCTGCGCGCCGCTGCGGCTCGGGCTGATCGCGCTGCTGGTGATCGCGGCGGCCCTGTCGCTCGGGACCGGGGCGGCGGGGGTCTCGCTGCCGCAGGTTCTGGGACAGTGGCTGACGGGCGACGAAATCTCGACCCGCGACCGGGTGGTGCTCCTTGATATCCGGCTGCCGCGGCTGGTCATGGGATTGATGGTCGGCGCGGCGCTCGCGGTGGCGGGCGCGGTGATGCAGGGGCTGTTTCGCAACCCGCTCGCCGATCCCGGCATCATCGGTGTCGGCGCAGGCGCGGGCTTCGGGGCCGTTGCGATGATCGTGCTGAGCGGCTTCCTCCCCGCCGCCATCGCCGCTTTTTTCGGCACATGGCTGGTGCCGGTCGCAGCCTTCGGCGGGGCCTGGAGTGCCACACTGCTGCTCTACCGGGTTGCGAGCCGGGGCGGTCAGGTCTCGATCGCGACGCTGCTTCTGGCCGGGATCGCGCTGGCCGCGCTGGCGGGCGCGCTCACCGGCATCCTGACCTACCTCGCCGATGACACGCAGCTGCGCGATCTGACCTTCTGGGGCATGGGGTCGCTGGCTGGCGCGAGCCACATGAAGCTGCTGGTCGGCGGGCTGCTGATCGGGCCTGCGCTGATCCTGACCCCGCGGCTTGCGCGCGGGCTGAACGCGCTGGCACTGGGCGAGGCGACGGCGGCGCATATGGGCCACGATATCGAGCGGCTCAAGCATCGCGCGGTGATCGGCGTCGCGGCGCTGGCGGGGGCTGCGGTCGCGATGGCGGGCGGGATCGGCTTCGTGGGCATCGTGGTGCCGCATCTGCTGCGCATCGCGGGCGGGCCGGATCACAAGACGCTGCTGGTGGATGCGGCCCTCCTCGGCGCGGCGCTGCTGGTGCTGGCCGATCTGATCGCGCGGCTCGTGGTCGCGCCCGCGGAACTGCCCATCGGGATCGTCACCGCCATTCTGGGCGCGCCGGTCTTCCTGTGGATCCTGATCCGCCGTCAGGGATTGGGAGGGGTCTGAACATGCTCGAGATTTCGGACCTGCATGTCGCGCGGGGGCGTAGCGACGTGTTGCAGGGCCTCTCGCTGACCGCCCAACCGGGCGCGGTGACGGTGATCCTCGGCCCGAATGGCTCGGGCAAATCCACGCTGGTGCAAGCGGCCTCGGGGGCGCTGCCCTATCGCGGGCGGATCACGCTGCAAGGTCATGAGATCGCGAAGACGCCCGCCTGGCGGCTGGCCGCGCTGCGCGCCGTGCTGGAGCAATCGAACAGCGTCGCCTTTCCCTTCACCGTGGCCGAGGTCGTGGGGATGGGGCTGCATGCCGGGATCGAGGCCGATCACCCCGAAATCGTGGCCGCCGCTTTGGCCGAGGTCGGGTTGAGCGATCTGGCCCATCGCCCGATTCAGTCGCTTTCGGGCGGGCAGCAGGCCCGCGCGCATCTGGCGCGGGTGCGGGCGCAGGTCTGGCAGCCGGTCAGCCACGCAGGGCCGCGCTGGCTCCTGGTCGACGAGCCGGTGGCGAGCCTCGATATCGCGCATCAGCTCGAGGTGATGGCGATCCTGCGCCGCTTCGCCGATGCGGGCGGCGGCGTGGTCGCGGTGATGCATGACCTCAACCTCTCGGCGCAGCTCGCCGACGAGATGGTGCTGATGCGCGAAGGCCGGATCGAGGCGCATGGGTCGCCCGAGGCGGTGATGCGCGGGCCGGTCCTCAGTCGCACCTATGGATGCGAGTTGCAGGTCGGCGCGGCGGCCTCGGACGGTCTTTGGGTTCTGCCGCAATTCGCGCGACCGGCCTGAGCCCGCGCACTGTCCTTTCACAGGTTTCGCACAGAACTCTGAGTGTTCGCATCGCCAAAAGCGCGCTATGCTCGCGGCAGTGCCGCACTTCTCGCGGCGCCGGATCAGGCAGGACCGTCACATGACCCAATCCTTGAACCGCCTCGTCGAGCGGCAAATCCAGAAGGCCCTCGCGGAGGGGCAGTTGAGCGGGCTTTCCGGCGAGGGCAAACCGCTCCCGGATCGCTCGGGCGAGGCGTTCACCGATATGGCGACAGCCGTGGCGTCGCGCATCATGGCCGAAGCCGGCGCGCTGCCCGAGGAGTTCAAGCTCAAGAAGCTGCTGGAGGCCGCCAAAGAGAGCTACCGGGAGGCGGAGGGAGAGGATGCCAAACGCGTCGCGATGGCGCTGATCGCCGATCTGGAGCAGCGCTACAACATCGCAGTGGAAGCGCGGCGGCGCTTCATGGCCCCTTAGACTGTCGTAGACGTTCGAGCGTCGATGCGCTTGACCCAGAACAAGGAAATCCGCGCGGAAAGCGGCGACGGTGACGCGTTTCCTGACGTCATGCTCCAAGGCCAACCCAATGTCTGTCGCTCGCGAACACCCGGCCCCGGCATCCACGGCGCGCACCCTGCTCGCCTTTCTCGCGCTGACCTTCGCGATCACCTGGGGCGTGATCGGTAGCTACATCTTCTGGCCTGAAGCCATGGCCGCGCGGTTCGGCCAGATCAGCGGTTCCCACCCGCTCTTCTTTCTGGCCACCTGGGCCCCGGCCATCGCGGGTTTCACGGTGGTCGTGGCCTCCGCCGGACTAGGCGGCTTGCGCGGGTTCCTGTCGCGGCTTCTGATCTGGCGCTGTCCCGCGCCGTGGTGGGGCTTCATCCTGCTCGTGATCCCGCTCGTCTTCATGGCGGGCTCGCTGATCAAGGGCGGGCCCCTGCTCGCACCGATCCCGCCCGAGGGCGTGGGCACGATGGTCAGCGTGATGTTCATGATGCTGCTTCTCGGCCCGATCGAGGAGTTAGGCTGGCGCGGCGTCGCGCAACCGCTGTTGCAGCGCCATGTCGTCCCGTTCTGGGCGGGCGTGCTAATCGGCGCGATCTGGGGCGTCTGGCACCTGCCCGCCTTCTACCTCGCGGGGGTGGTCTTCGCGCAATGGAGCTTCCTGCCCTTTTTCATCGGCAACATCACCCTTGCGGTTCTGGTCACGCCGATCTTCAACGCGGCGCGGGGCAGCCTTCTGTTGCCGATGCTGTTCCACTGGCAGCTCATCAACCCGTTCTGGCCAGACGCGCAGCCTTGGGACACATGGATTCTGGTGGGCGTCGCCGCGATCGTCGTCTGGTGGAAGCGCGACATGATGTTCACGCGCGAAGGCGCCGTGACCGAAGTGATCCCCGGAGAGGCGCGGCCCTGAGGCACGGGTAGGCGCAGTCACCTGGGAAAGCGAATGTCGGTGACATCGGCAATGTAGAAAGGGAAATAGGCCTCACTCTCGAAGTCATTCCCCGCCTCAACATGTGTCGGCAGGCGGAAGCCCTCGACGTGGCGAAACTCCGAAAGATGGCCGCCGAAGGGCTGAAGCCGGTGGCGCTTTTGCGGGTTCGCATTGCTCCAACGCTGGAAGCGGACCTGCTCGGGACGGCCATCCTCGGCGACGGTGAGATCGACGGACTGCTCCAGCCCATTATGGCGCATCGTCATCCGGGCGATGTTCGTCGAGACCGGCTCCCACGTCACATTCGGGCCCGGCAGCACCGCGGCAGGCGTCCAGAAAACCGCTTCGGCCACGTAGCGTCCGAAGGCGGAGCGTTTGTGATCCGGGCTGCCGCCGAACCGAGCCACGGGGGCAAGCCCCGCGATCCAGAACCGGGTCCATTTCGCGCTGTCGGAGCCGCTGAGACGCATCCCGCCAGTCCCGCCCGACATCGCCCAGACGAAGCCATGCGGCGCGGCGAGCACCTGCGTGGCGCGCATCGGCATGTAGCCGGGGGCGGATTTGCCCCCCATGCCGAACTGCCCCTGCATCTTCAGCCGGGCGACGGTGTAGAGCGGCGTTCCTTCCGCAATGGCGAAGGTGAAAAATCGGCGCGCGGGCTCGGGGAGATCGGCGACCATATCGGCGGAGAAGCGCGGCGGATCGGTGGGCTGAAATGCACTCAGGCGCGCCATCTCGGCACGGTCTGCCCGCAGGTCGAGACGCCGCCTTGCGAACAGACCGAAAAGCCCGATGGCGACAATGGCCAGAACCCAAAGAGCCATGCAGCGTCTCTCCCTTTCCATGTCCGATCCGCGAGGCGCCAATTGCGCGCCGTCCCGAACTTGAGGATAGCACAAAGACTTAGCGCGCTTCGATCCGTTCGGAGCCCCCGCCTCCCAAGAACTGACCGCCACCGCTCAGATCACATAGTCGCAGTCACGCGCCCGTGAAATTGCAGTTCCGCCCCCCTGCCCCTATCGTGCCGCGGCAAGCGGTGAGCAGGCGCGCAGGACTGGCCCCATGGGAAACCCCCGACTGGCCCTGTCGCATCGGCAGACCACGAAGACAGACTGGCCGCGACCGCCGCGCCGAGATGCGCGGACCGACAGGCAGCAAGACAGGAAGGCCCCTTCATGACCAAAACCGCCCTCATTACCGGAGCCACCGCAGGGTTCGGCGACGCCATCGCCCGCCGTTTCGCCCATGAGGGCTGGAAGGTCATCGTGACCGGGCGCCGTCAGGAACGGCTCGACGCGCTGGTCGAAGCGCTCGGCGGACCGGAGGTAGCGCATCCGCTGTGTTTCGACATCCGCGACGAGGCGGCGACGCGCGCAGCGCTCGACAGCCTGCCCGAAGGCTTCGCGCAGATCGACGCGCTGATCAACAATGCGGGCCTCGCGCGCGGCACCGCGCCTGCGCAGGACTGCGATCTGGATGACTGGCGCGCGATGATCGACACCAATATCACCGGGCTCGCGGTGATGACGCGGCTCACGCTGGATCGTCTGATCGCGCGCCGGGGGCTGATCGTGAACCTCGCCTCGATCGCGGCGAACTGGCCCTATCCGGGCGGCAATGTCTATGGCGGCACGAAAGCCTTCGTGCAGCAGTTCTCGCTCGGGCTGCGCTCGGACCTGTCGGGCACCGGCGTGCGCGTGACCTCGATCGAGCCGGGCCTGTCGGAGAGCGAATTCACCCTCGTGCGCACCGGTGGCGACAAGGCGGCCTATGACAAGCTCTATGCCGGGGCCGATCCGCTGCAGCCCGAGGATATCGCCGAGAGCATCTACTGGGTTGCCGCGCTTCCGCCGCATGTGAACATCAACTCGATCGAGATCATGCCGGTGAGCCAGAGCTGGGCGCCGTTCCAGATCCACCGCGACTGAAGTTACGCGGGGCCGATCACAGATAGACCGAGAGGCCCCGCCACCCTGCCAGCACCGCCGAGATCGCCATCACCCCGATCGCGATCTTGCGGTATTGCGCATGATCGAGCCGCGCGAAGGCCGCCGTGCCCGCCCAGGTGCCCAGCGCCATCGGCGGCACGGAAATCGCGGTCAGCCAGAGCACCTCCCCGTCAATCGCACCTGCGAGCCACAGCCCCGGCACCGCGATCACGGAAGCCACGAAGAAGAACAGCAGCAATGAGGCCCGCGTTTGCGCAGGCGGCGTGCCTGCGCCGAGGTAATAGACCACAGCCGGCGGCCCCGGCATCGCGGCCAAACCTGAGAACGCCCCCGAGGCCACACCCGCCAGCAGCGCCAGCCCCGAATGCGGCTGCGGGGCGGTGGGCTTGTAGCGCAGCAGCATCGCGAGCCCTCCCAGCACCAGCACCGCAATCGCCATCCGCGCGGCATCGGGGCTGAGCGCACTGAGCGCCCAGATCCCCAGCGGCGTCCCGATCAGCGAGCCCGCACAGAGCCGCAGCAGCGAGGGCCGATGCACCGCGCCGCGCAGTTTGACCAGATCGTGCAGCCCCACGACCACCTGCAACAGCACCGCCATCGCGACCGCCTCCAGAGGCGGGATGAACAGCGACAGGATCGGCACGGCGGCAATCGCGAAACCGAAGCCCGCCATGCCGCGCAGCACCGCCGCATAGGCCACGGCGAGGATCACATAGAGGGTCGTGGCGTCGAACATCATCGGCTCCGTCAGGGTCGTTCCCTCGCCCTAGCTCGCCGCCTGCGCGCCCGATTGGTCCAGAGCGGCATTTTCGTTGGGGCCAGAGGTGCCCTCTTGCGCCAGCCGCGCCGCGATCTCGCCCAAGAGACGCATCCCCGGCACGATGGCTTCGGTCTCGATCAGCGACAGGCCAAGCCGGATGAAGCGCCCCGCCTGTTCAGGGGCCACGAAAGGATCGCCGTTTTCCAGCAGGATACCTTCCGCCCCCGCCGCTGCGATCAGCTCGCGCCCGTCGACACCCGCGGGCAATTCCAGCCAAACCGAAGAGCCGCCATGGCACGGATCGGGCGCGCGGAAACCGGGCAGCAGATCGGGCAGATGCTCCATCACGCGATACCAGCGGTCGGCATGGGCCGCGCGCAGCTTGCGCAGCAGCGACAGGTAATGCCCCTCGGCCAGAAAGATCGCGGCCGTGCGCTGGTTGTTAAGCGGGACCGAGCGATGCACCAGCCGTCGCAGCCAGCGCGCCTCTTTCACCAGCGGCTCGGGGGCCACCAGAAAGCCCAGGCGCACCCCTGGCGCGAGCGTCTTGGACAGCGTGCCGAGATAGATCACCCGCCCGTCCCGGTCGCGCGATTTCAGCGCCGGTTCGCGGGCGAAGGCGACCTCGCCCTCGTAGTCGTCCTCGATGATCAGGAAATCGTCCTGCGAAGCCCGCGCTAGGATCTCGTCGCGGCGCGGCCCGGGCATCATCACCATCGAGGGGCAATGCGCGCCCGGCGTCAGCAGCGCCAGATCGAGCCCCTGCCCCGACGCGATCCGCGCGCCTTTCTCGTCGATCGGCAGCGGCACGGACTGCGCGCCGGACATCTCGAAGATGAAACGCGAATCCGGGTAGCCCGGCATCTCGCAGCCGACCCGCTTGCCCGCGCCCGCCAGAAGCTGGGCGAGCAGGTAGAACCCCTCCTGCGCGCCGAGCGTGATCAGGATCTCCTCGGGCCGCGCATAGATGCCGCGCTCGGGCAGGATGCGGGTGCGGATTTGCTCGATCAGCATCGGATCATCGTCGACCGCGCGATCCGCCGCCCACCAGTCGAGCGAGGCCCGCCCCAATGTATCGCGCGAGGAATTGCGCCACGCGTTGAGCGGGAACAGCCGCGGATCGACCTGCCCGAAGATGAACGGATAGGGGTAATCCTGCCAGTTCAGCGGCTTGCGGATATGGTTGAGCTGCGACGGGGTCACCCCGATGCGCGCTTGCCAATCGACCACGGAGGCGCCTGCGACGCTCTGGCCCTTTCCCTGCCCGCGGGTGGCGACGAACAGCCCGCGGCGCGGCTGCGCCTCGAGATAGCCGCGCGCGACCAGCTCGTCATAGACGGCGGTGGCGGTGTTGCGCGCGATGCCCAGCTTCTCGGCCAGCGCGCGCGAGGACAGCACCTTCTGCCCCGGAGCCATCTTGCCCGCGTGAATCGCCGCGATCAGCGCCTGACGCAGCTGGCTTTGCAGCGGCTCGGGGCTGTTACGGTCGATGGAGACGGGCAAGCGGTCCATGATCTGGCTCCTTTGAATTGCCCTCGCATCTGCGCTCTGGCCCCATCGAAGAGCAAGCTCGAGCGGGCCAGATGCCGCCCGATCTTCGGCAATCGCCCAATTTCCGGTCATTTGCCCAGCTCAGGGCTTAAAACCTCTGCCCGAAATACATCGATGCCGAAATCTGGCCCCATCGGAATTGGCGCCCTGGCCCTCACATGCTGCGCTGCCGCAATGCTTGACTGGCGCCGAACCCAAAGGAAAGGGAAACCCCGATGGACGGTCAGTTCAACGATATCAGCGCCACGGTCGAAGCCGACCGCGCCCATGTCTGGCACCACCTGTTCCAGCACGCCGCACTGGACCACCGCGATCCGCGCATTCTTGTCGAGGGCAAGGGCATGACGGTCTGGGACCAGAATGGTCGCGACTATCTCGATGCGGTCTCGGGCGGCGTGTGGACGGTCAATGTCGGCTATGGCCGCGAGAGCATCGCCAATGCCGTGCGCGATCAGCTTCTGAAGATGAACTATTTCGCGGGCTCGGCGGGCACGATCCCGGCGGCGCAATTCGCCGCCCGTCTGGTCGAGAAGACGCCCGGCCTGAGCCGTGTCTTCTTCGCGAACTCGGGCTCCGAGGCGAATGAGAAGGCCTTCAAGATGGTGCGCCAGATCGCGCATAAGCACCATGGCGGCAAGAAGTGGAAGATCCTCTACCGCGAGCGCGACTATCACGGCACCTCGCTGGGCGCGATGGCGGCCTGCGGTCAGGAACAGCGCCGCGACCAGTATGGCCCCTTCCCGGACGGGTTCGTCGCCGTGCCGCATTGCCTCGAATATCGCGCGCAATGGGATGACGAAGATTACGGCCTGCGCGCCGCGAACGCGATCGAAGAGGTCATCCTGCGCGAAGGCCCCGACACCGTGGGCGCGATCTGCCTCGAGCCGATCACCGCAGGCGGCGGCGTCATCACCCCGCCCGCGGGCTATTGGGAGCGGGTTCAGGAAATCTGCACCAAATACGACATCCTGATCCATATGGACGAGGTCGTCTGCGGCATGGGCCGCACCGGCGAGTGGTTCGGCTACCAGCATTACGGCATCAAGCCCGATTTCGTGACCACCGCGAAGGGGCTGGCCTCGGGCTATGCCGCGATTTCGTGCCTGATCACGACAGAGGAAGTCTTCGAGAAATTCCGCTCCGATCCCGACGATCCGATGAGCTATTTCCGCGATATCTCCACCTTCGGCGGCTGCACGGCAGGCCCGGCGGCGGCGCTGGAGAACATGCGCATCATCGAGGACGAGAACCTGCTCGCGAACACCAACGCGATGGGCGACCTGCTGATGGACCGCCTGATGGAGCTGAAGGAAAAGCACGCCGTCGTGGGCGATGTGCGCGGCAAGGGCCTGTTCTGCGGGCTGGAACTGGTCGCGGATCGCGCCACGAAAGAGCCGCTCGACGAGAAGCTCGTCGAAGGTGTGGTCGGTGCCTGCGACGCGGAAGGCGTCATCATCGGCAAGACCTCGCGCTCGTTCAAAGGCTTCAACAACACGCTGTGCCTGAGCCCCGCGCTGATTGTCGGCCCCTCCGAGATCACCCGGATCACCGAGACGATCGATCGCGCGCTGGCCAAGCTCAGCGCCTGACACGGATCAACACCGGCCCGGGCGGGCGACCGCCCCGGCCCCTCCCCGAAAGAGGCCGCAAACGGCCCGCAATCCAACAGACGAGGATAGACATGTTCAAGAAAACCGCTCGTTACGCGACGCTCGCGCTGATCGGCCTGCTGCCGATGGCCACGGCCGCCTCGGCCGAAACGCTGATCATCGGCAATTTCGGGACGCCGATCCCGATGATGACCAAGGTGAACACCGAGGAATACGCGAAGGCGATGGGCTACGATGTCGAGTGGCGCAAATTCGCCTCGGGCACCGATGTGATCGCGGCGATGGCCTCGGGCGACGTGAAGCTCGCAGCGCTCGGCTCCTCGCCCTTCGCCATCGCCGCCAGCCAGGGCGTTCCGATCAAGCTGTTCATGATCGGCGACGTGATCGGTCAGGCCGAGAGCCTGATCGCGCATGACGGCTCGGGGATTTCGTCGCTGGCCGACCTCAAGGGCAAGCGCGTGGCCGTGCCGGTCGGTTCGACCGCGCATTTCTCGCTGACCGGTGCGCTCAAGCATGAGGGCATCTCGGAAAGCGACCTGACCATCCTGTCGATGTCGCCCGACCAGATCGCCGCCGCGTGGGAGCAGAACGCTATCGACGCCGCCTGGATCTGGGATCCGGTTCAGTCGCAGCTGCTGAAATCGGGCACCCGCATCATGGGCGCGGATGAGACCGCGAAATGGGGCTACCCGACCTTTGACGGCTGGGTCGTCAACAGCCAGTGGGCCGAGGAACACCCCGAAGCCGTCGCGGGCTTCGTGAAGGTCACCGCCGCCGCCGACGCCGCCTATATCGACAACAAGGACGCCTGGACCGCCGACAGCGACGAGGTGAAAGAGATCGCCACGAATACCGGTGCGGACGCAGCACAGGTTCCTGGTATCCTCGGTGGCTACACCTTCCTCAAGCCCGCCGATCAGGTCGGCGCAGACTGGCTGGGTGGTGCGATGGCCCCCGCGATCAAATCGACCGCCGAATTCCTGAAGGAAGCGGGCCGGATCGACTCGGTGGCAGATGACTACTCGCAGTTCATCACGCTCAAGCCGCTGCAAGACGCGATGGGCGAGTAACGACACGCCCCAGCGCCCGGCCAGAGATCTGGCCGGGCGTTTCCCATTCCCCAGCTCCGCCCCGGAAAGGAAGCCCAGATGCTTGAAATCCGCCGCGCCTCCGTACTCTACCCCGCCCGTGACAAATCCGAGCCGGTCGAAGCCCTTCGCAATGTCGAGCTGACCATCGAGCCGGGCGAATTCGTGGTCGCCCTTGGCGCCTCGGGTTGCGGGAAATCGACGCTCCTGAACCTGATCGCGGGCTTCCTCGCGCCCAGTTCGGGCCAGATCAAACTCGACGGCGCCCCCGTCACCGGCCCCGGTCAGGACCGCGCCGTGGTGTTCCAGAAACACGCGCTGATGCCGTGGATGAACGTGCTCGACAACCTCGCCTTCGGGCTGAAGCTGCAGGGCGTCGCCAAGGAGAAACGCTACAAGGTCGCCCGCGAATTCCTGACCGTGCTGGGCCTTGAGGGGTTCGAGGACAGCCCCGTCTACATGCTCTCGGGCGGGATGCAGCAACGCGTGGGCATCGGCCGGGCGCTGACCGCCGATCCGCGCATCCTGCTGATGGACGAACCGCTCGGCGCGCTCGATGCGCTGACCCGGGAACGCGCGCAGGAACTGATCCTGAAAATCTGGGAAGCGCAGGGCAAATCGGTCTTCCTGATCACTCACTCGGTCGAGGAAGCGCTCTTCATGGGCTCCAAGCTGATCGTGATGTCGCCCCGTCCGGGCCGGATCACGCATCGCTTCGACCTGCCCTTCTCGCGCCGTTTCCTCGCAGGCGAGAGCGCCCGCGACGTGAAGGCATCCCCCGAATTCATCGCGATGCGCGAGACCATTCTCAGCATCATCTTCGCAGACGAGGAGAAGGCCGCATGACCATGGATATCCAAGATGACAGCCGCCCCGCCCCGATGATCAAACGCATCTTCCGCCAAGCCCCCACCAAACCCGGCCAGACCTATGGCGTGCCGGGCGAAGGCAACACGATCAAGATCTCGGTCGTGGCCGTTCTTGTGGTGCTGGGCCTGTGGCAGATCGTGACCGCCTCCGGGCTGATCGCACCGCTGTTCCTGCCCTCGCCCGTGGCGGTCGTGCAGAAGCTCTTCGGGCTGATTTCGACCGGCTTCACCGGCGTGCCCCTGTGGGAGCATATCCTCGTCTCCGCAGGCCGTGTCTTCGCCGCCTTCGCGCTGGCCTGCATCATCGGCATTCCGCTGGGTCTGGCGATGGGGATGAGCCCGGTGATGCGCGGGCTGTTCGATCCCTTCCTCGAGTTCTACCGCCCGATCCCGCCGCTGGCCTATCTGCCGCTTATGATCATCTGGTTCGGCATCGGCGAGACCTCGAAAGTGCTGCTGATCTTCCTGTCGGTGCTGGCGCCGGTGGCGCTCGGTGCGCGCGCAGGCGTCCGCTCGGTCGCGATCGAGCAGATCCATGCCGCCTATTCGCTGGGCGCGAGCCGCGCGCAGGTGCTGCGCGAAGTGGTGCTGCCCTCGGCGCTGCCGGAAATCCTGACCGCCATGCGCATCGGGGTGGGCTTCGGCTGGACGACGCTGGTCGCCGCCGAGATGGTCGCGGCGACGATGGGGCTTGGCTACATGGTCCTCTCGGCCAGCCAGTTCCTGCAGACCTCGACCGTGCTGGTGGGCATCTTCCTGATCGGCGGCATCGCATGGTGCTTCGATCTGGCGATGCGCTGGGTGGAGAAGAAGGTCGTGCCGTGGAAGGGCCGGATGTAAGCCCGCAACGCGAAAGGCCGGGCATGATCCGCCCGGCCTTTGTCCAAGGCGGCGGCGCTGCGCTGAGAGGCGCGCGCCGCCGTTTTCATTTACGCACTCGGGAAGATCACTTCGGCACCAACTGATAGAGCGCGCCGTCGCCCGCATCCTCGATGATCCAGACCTCGCCCTTGGGGCCCACGGCCACGTCGCGCACCCGCATCTGCAAATCCCAGCGCGCGATCTGATCCGAGCCGTCGCCCGCGATCAGCGCAAGCCCGTTGCCCGCAAGCCCGCCGATCAGCATATCGCCCTGCCAGTCGGGGAAGTCGCGCCCCTCATAGACCGCGAGCCCCGCGGGCGCGATCACCGGCGTCCACCACAGTTTCGGCGCCGCGAAGTCGGGCCGCGTGTCGTGATCGGGGATCGACAGGCCGGAATAGTGCCGCCCGTTCGAGACCGCGTTCCAGCCGTAATTCTTGCCCTTCTCGATCAGGTTCAGCTCGTCGCCACCGCGCGGCCCCATCTCATGCTCCCAGAGCTTTCCGTCGGGCGTGAAGGCGAGGCCGTATTGGTTGCGGTGCCCCTCGGTCCAGGTCTCGGCGCGCACCCCGCCTGCCCCCTCATGGGGGTTGCCGGGCGCGGGCTGCCCGTCGCGGGTCAGGCGCAGGATCTTGCCGCGCGGGTTGTTGGGATCCTGCGCGGTGTCGGGCTGCATCCGGTCGCCGACCGTGAGGTAGAGCATCCCGTCGGGCCCGAACGCCACGATCCCGCCGGGCTGGCCACGCCCGCCGGGCGTCTGCTGCCAGATCGTCTTCAGCTGCGTCAGCTGGCTGCCATCCAGCACGCCGCGCGCCAGATGCAGCGCGTTATCCGGCGCGACATAGGTGATATAGACCTCGCGCGTGCCCGAGAAATCGGGCGGGACAGCGACATCAAGCAGCCCGTTCTGGCCGCTATATTGCACCTTCGGCAGACCGCTGATCGCCTGCGCTCCGCCGCCCGTGACATGCCACATCTTGCCCGCCTTGCCGGTCACCAGAACCGAACTGTCGGGCAAGGCCGCGATGGCCCAAGGGTTTTCCAGCTGCGCTATCGGCTTGAGCACGAAAGGCAGATCGCGGCTCGCGGGTTTCTCGCCCACGTTCTGCGCGGCGGCAGGCGTGGCGAGCGGCGCGAGGCCGAGGCTCGAGAGGACGGGGATCGTCAGGGCGAGCGCCAGTACGGCGCGCAGGCTCGGGAACGGGTTCATGAAGCACCTCCTCCCCTAGAGATGGGGCGGGGGCGCGCGAGTGGAAGGGGTCTAAGGGGCGCTGCCCCTCTGCCTGCGGCATTCACCCCGGGATATTTCAAAAGAGCGAAGACATGTAAAAAGGCGTCTTCGCTCTTGCGCAAATATCCCGGGGGACGCGCGTTAGCGCGGGGGGCAGAGCCCCCAATTCCTTAAGATAAGATTTGTCGCCCTCAGACGAAGGAAGTAGAGCCCCTGCCGTCACTTGAAGTTGCGGCTGTCTTTCAGCTGATCCCAGGCCCAGACGACCTCTTGCAGCATCTCTTCCTGAGAGCGGTCGCCGCCGTTCATATCCGGGTGCAGCACCTTGATCAGCGCCTTGTAGCACTTGCGGACCTCGGCCTTGGTCATCGAGTCCTTCGCCTCGAGAATATCGAGCGCGCGACGTTCGGTCGGCGGCAGCTTGCGACCCATCGTCCGGCCGGGGTTCTTCGTGGCGTTGTCGCCGAGGATCTCATGCGGGTCCGAGATGCCGTGACGCGCCCAGCCGGCCTCTTCCTTGGCCTTGCTGAAGGGCTTGGTCGGGCGCTCCCAGACCGTCGCATTGTCGAGGAAGGCCTGGAATTCCTCCTCGGACTGACCCTGGAAATAGTTCCAGTTCAGATTGTACTCGCGGACGTGGTCCTTGCAGAACCAATAGTAGTCATCGAGAATTTTCGGGCTTTTCGGCGCACGGTACTTGCCCGGCTCGTTGCAGCCTTCCTTGTCGCAGATCCGGGTCGAGGTCTCGAACGCCCCCGACATGCCGCGCCTGCCACGCGAGCGGCGCTTCTTGTCCGCCGCGGCCGAAATGTTGAAGCCGAAAGGATCGCTGTTGCTCATGCTTGCCTCTTGCCTGCTGCCCGAATGCCACTTCGGGGCGGCGTTTGAGGCCTGCCTCCGAGTCGGGTCACGCAGTCTACTGGAAATGACAGATGTTGAAAGGGGGTCGGGCGGAAATGGGGCCGCTATTTGCGCGGATCAAGGGTCGGCGCGGGCCGCCCCTACGGCAACGCAACCGGCACGCCGAGATGGGGCGCGCGGCATGTCTAGCAGCTGGAAGCTCAGGACGGGCGGCACCCGCTTTCGGAACGCCGCCGTAGCAACGCCCCTGCCCCGCGTCAGTCTTCGTCTTTGGATGCCCCGTCGCGGTTGGCGCGCAGTTTCGGCGCGCGCCCCTCGGGCGCATCGGCGAGAAGCGCGCGGCGCTTGGCCTCGGGCGCGTCCTCGTCATTGGCCGCATCCTCGGGATCGGGATGCGCGCCGACCGCGCGCGCCGGATCGGCGCTGGTGGGACGGCGGAAGACGAGCAGGTTGTGATAGACCGTGGATTTGCCGGTCAGGCCGGTGCGCTCTTCCGCGGGCAGGGTCTCTGCACGCAGGTATTCCCAGCCGCGCGTGGCCATCTCGTTCATCACGCCCGAAAGCGCATGGGCGAAGCGGTCCGCGCCGGATTTCAGGCCGCGCTCCTTGTCGCCGCGCGCGGGCGCCGGGATGACCTTGTATTCGTAATGCTGCATGATGCACCTCAAGCTTTGCGGCCTTTCTAGCGGATGGCGGGTCCGGGTCAACTCAAACCAAGCCACGCTGGCGGGAACGGGCCGATTGCAGCCTCGCGCATCACGCGTCATCGCCCCCTTGCACGCCTGCGCGCGATGGTTCACAAATCGACCCAACCACGAAAGGACGTCCGCGATGCTCGACCAGACCGCCAAGCCCACCGAAGAAATCGACCTGCGCGAGGTGTTCGGCCTCGATTCCGACATGAAGGTCAAAGGGTTTGCAGAGCGCACCGACCGCGTGCCGGAGATCGACTCCACCTACAAGTTCGACCCCGACACCACGATGGCGATCCTCGCGGGCTTTGCCTATAACCGCCGTGTGATGATCCAGGGCTATCACGGCACCGGCAAATCGACCCATATCGAGCAAGTCGCCGCCCGCCTGAACTGGCCCTGTGTGCGCGTCAATCTCGACAGCCACGTGAGCCGGATCGACCTGATCGGCAAGGATGCGATCAAGCTCGTGGATGGCAAGCAGGTCACCGTGTTCCACGAGGGCATCCTGCCCTGGGCGCTGCGCAACCCCACCGCGATCGTCTTCGACGAATACGATGCGGGCCGCGCCGACGTGATGTTCGTGATCCAGCGCGTGCTGGAAGCCGACGGCAAGCTGACGCTGCTCGACCAGAACGAAGTCATCACGCCGAACCCCTATTTCCGCCTGTTCGCCACCTCGAACACGGTGGGTCTGGGCGACACGACCGGCCTCTACCACGGCACCCAGCAGATCAACCAAGGCCAGATGGACCGCTGGTCGCTGGTCTCGACGCTGAACTATCTCAGCCATGACGCCGAGGTCGCGATCGTTCTGTCGAAGAACCCGCAATACAACACCGAGGCCGGCCGCAAGGTGATCAGCCAGATGGTGACCGTGGCCGATCTCAGCCGGACCGCCTTCATGAATGGCGATCTTTCGACGGTGATGTCGCCGCGCACGGTGATCGCCTGGGCGCAAAACGCGCGCATCTTCGGCAATATCGGCTATGCGTTCCGCTTGAGCTTCCTCAACAAATGCGACGAGCTGGAGCGCCAGACCGTGGCCGAGTTCTACCAGCGCCTCTTCGACGAGGAACTGCCGGAATCGGCGGCGGCTATCGCCTCGTGATCCCGCGCCTCGCGATCCGGGGCGCGCTCTTCGCGGCGCTGCTGCCCTTCGCGGCGGCAGCTCAGGAGGCGCCCAAGGATGGCGAGATTTTCGCCGCCATTACCGGGGATTGGAACGGCGACGGCACGCAGGATGCGGCGATGCTGGTACAGAACGGCGCGGATGCGGCCGATCTGGTGATCTATCTCGGCGATCCGACCTTCGGGCTGAAACGCGAGATGACGATCGAACGGGTGGTCTTTTCGGGCCAGATGGGCGGGCAGACGCCTGCGCTCGAGTCGCTTTCCGACAGCGCGTTCAAGCTGCATTCCGAACAGATCGGGATCGGGCGCACCCCGTGGGAAAGCGCCTATTCCATCGCGTGGCGCAATGGCGGCTTCGTCGTCTCGGGCTACAGCTACCGCTATTACGACCGGATCGATCCCGAGGATACCGGCACTTGCGACGTGAACCTGCTCAATGGCGATTACGTCATGACGCGGCGCGGGCAGACCGCGAAGGGCTCGCAGGATCGTCGCGCCTTCCCGCTGAGTACGTTGCACGCGGACTGGATGCCGATGATCTGCACGGGGCTTTTCCAGTAATCGCAGCCCCTGGAGGCGCGCATAAAAACGCCCGGCGCGGGGGCCGGGCAAACTCGTTACTCTACTACTACGTGTGGCAGATCCGTTTGGATCATGCGGCTTGACGATTTTCTGTCTCGCCCTTGGCCAGCTTCGCCGCCTGACCCCAGAACGCCATGTCGTCGAGCAGCGTTTTCGCCGGGCCGTCCAAATGATCGCCCAGCTCCGCGATCGGCGTGCCTTGCGCGGCCTTCACGAAATCCGCACCGCCGATGCTGACTGCGCCTGCGACGGGAACCATGCCGAAGTTGATCGCGACGAGCCGCAGATGCTCGACCGCGCGGGCAGCGCCCACGCCACCATAGCCCACGGTGCCCAGCGGCTTGCGACGCCAGCCCTCAAACGCATAGTCGAAGGCGTTCTTGATCGTGGCCGGGATCGAGTGGTTGTACTCCGCCGTCACCACGATGAACCCGTCGAATTCCTTGAGCTTCTCACCCCAGGCCTGCGCCTTCTCGCTGGTCACGGGCTTCGCTGCAGGCGGAGCCACCTCGTCAAAGAAGGGCAGCGCGGCTTCGCGCAGATCCAGAACCTCGTAGCGCATGTCGTCGCGCGCATCGATCTTGGTCTCGAACCATTCGAGTGCGCGGTCAGCGAAGCGCCCTTCGCGCGTCGTGCCGACGATCAGGCCGATGTTCAAAGTCTCGCTCATGTCGAACTCCTTTCGGGTATGTCGTCCGGTGTGTCGCACGGGGCCCTCGATTGGGGAAGTCGGGCCACAGGGGGAGGCGTGCGTCTCGTGTTCAACTCTACGTAAGCCCTGTTTGAGCCCATCCAACCCGTCCGCTATGTGCACAGGTGAACGGATGCCGCGCGCCAGCAGCGGGAACTTTCCCAGCCCCCGCCCCGCGCAAACCAAGCCGATCTGCCGCGCGCGTCTCGCGCGATCGGCTCTTGCGGGCGGACGCGCGCGATGCTTTATCTGAGGCTATGAGCAAGCCTTCCGACAACCCCGCGGATCCCTTCAAAAAGGCGCTGGCCGAGGCCACCAAGACCATGGCCGACGCGCCAGATATGACGGTGAGCTATTCGGTCGACCCTTCGGGTATGACCGCCGACACGATGCGCCTGCCGCAGGTCTCGCGCCGGATGACGCGTGACGAGGTTCTGCTGGCGCGCGGCACGGCCGATGCGATGGCCATGCGCCGGCGCCACCACGATGCCGCGATCGACAGCCGCTATGCGCCCTCGGGCGATCTGGCGAGCGCGATCTACGAGGCGATGGAGACCGCGCGCTGCGAAGCGTTGGGCGCGCGCGACATGCCCGGCACGCTGTCGAATATCGACGCCAAGATCGCCCATGAGGCCGAGCGCAAGGGCTATGCCCAGATCCGCGCCCCCGAAGAGGCGCCGCTCTCGGTCGCCGCGGGGTATTTCGTGCGCGAACTGGCGACGGGCCGGAAACTGCCGCCCGGCGCGGATAACGTGCTCGACCTGTGGCGCCCCTTCATCGAGCAATCGGCGGGCGACGATCTGGAGAACGTCAAACACGTCCTCGCCGATCAGGCCGCTTTTGCGCGCCTCACCCGCAAGGTGATCGCCGATCTCGGCTATGCCGATCAGTTGGGCGACGATCCCGACGAGGATATGGGCGACGAGGCCGAGGACGAGCAGGAAGAGAACGCCGACGAGGAACAGGGCGAAAATCAGGCCCGCGACGAGCAGGAGGACGACGAGGCCGAGGCCACGCCGGAATCCAGCCAGGAAGCGCAGGACGACCAGACCCAGACCTCGGTCAGTTCCGACGATCTCGCCGATCAGGAAATGAGCGACGAGATGGACATGCCGCAGGCCGATGCGCCGCTGGAGCCACCGCCGCCCCCGCCGCATTCGCAGGCCGATCCGAATTACGCCGTCTACACGACCGAATTCGACGAGGAGATCGCCGCCGAGGACTTGGCCGAACCGGCCGAGCTGGAGCGTCTGCGCCTCTATCTCGACCAGCAGCTCGATCCGCTGAAAGGCGCGGTCTCACGGCTCGCCAACAAGCTGCAACGCCGCCTGCAGGCGCAGCAGAACCGGTCTTGGGAATTCGACCGCGAGGAAGGGATGCTCGATGCGGGCCGCCTCGCCCGTGTCGTCGCGAACCCGACGACGCCGCTCAGCTTCAAGGTCGAGAAGGATACCGAGTTCCGCGACACCGTGGTGACGCTGCTTCTCGACAATTCCGGCTCGATGCGCGGCCGCCCGATTTCGATCGCGGCAATCTGTGCCGACGTGCTCGCCCGCACGCTGGAGCGCTGCGACGTGAAGGTCGAGATCCTTGGCTTCACCACCCGCGCCTGGAAAGGCGGGCAGAGCCGTGAGAAATGGCTCGCCGATGGCCGCCCGCAAAGCCCCGGTCGCCTCAACGACCTGCGCCACATCATCTACAAGCGGGCCGACGCGCCGATGCGCCGGACGCGGGCCAATCTGGGCCTGATGATGAAGGAAGGCCTGCTCAAGGAGAACATCGACGGCGAGGCGCTGGAATGGGCGCATCGCCGGATGCTCGCCCGCTCGGAGCAGCGCAAGATCCTGATGGTGATCTCGGACGGCGCGCCGGTGGACGACTCGACGCTGTCGGTGAACCCCGCGATCTATCTGGAAAAACACCTGCGCGACGTGATCGCGATGGTGGAGCGCCGCCGCGCGGTGGAACTGATCGCGATCGGCATCGGCCATGACGTGACGCGCTATTACCAGCACGCGGTGACGATCACCGATGTGGAGCAACTGGCGGGCGCTATGACCGAACAGCTCGCCTCCCTCTTCGACAGCGATCCGCGGGCCCGCGCCCGCTTCCTCGGGATCAAGAAGGCTATCTGATGTTTCAGGATTTCTCGGTGCAATCGCGCCCCGAACTGGGCCCGCCCCGGCTGGCGGCGCTGCGCGAAGCCATGTCCGCAGCGGGGCTCGACGGCTTCATCATTCCCCGCGCCGATGCGCATCAGGGAGAGTACGTCGCGCCCTGCGATGCGCGGCTGGGGTGGCTGACGGGCTTCACCGGATCGGCAGGCTTCTGCATCGCCCTGCCCGAGATCGCGGGCGTCTTCGTCGATGGCCGCTACCGGGTGCAGGTGCGCGCCGAGGTCTCGCTCGACCATTTCACGCCGGTGAACTGGCCGGAGGTGAAGCCCGCCGACTGGCTGAAAGACCATGCCCATGCAGGTGCCAAGATCGGCTTCGATCCGTGGCTGCACACGAAATCCGAAATCGCGAAAATCCGCGAAGGGCTGGAAGGCACCGGCATCGCGCTGATCGAGAGTGAGAACCTCGTGGACCGCGTCTGGGACGACCGCCCTGCCCCGCCCGCCGAACCGGCCCGTATTCATCCGCCGGAATTCGCAGGCGAAACCGCCGCGGAAAAACGCGCCCGTCTCGCCGAGGGCTTGCGCGACGACGATATCGCCGCCGCCGTGCTCACCCTGCCGGATTCGATCTGCTGGCTGCTAAACATTCGCGGCTCCGACATCCCCCGCAACCCGGTGGTGCAGTCCTTCGCGGTGCTCTTCGACGATGGCGCGGTGAAGCTTTTTGCGGATGACGCGAAATTCGACGCCGACCTGCGCGCCCATCTGGGCGAAGGGGTCTCGATCCTGCCGCCCGACAGCCTGACCGCCGCGCTGGAGGCGATCGAAGGCCCGGTGCTTGTCGACCCCGACAGCGCGCCGCTGGCCGTCTCGCTACTGCTGGCCGATCACGACACCAAGATCCATGAGGCCCGCGATCCCTGCATCCTGCCGAAAGCGCGCAAGAACGCCGCCGAAGTCGCGGGCATGGAGGCAGCCCATCTGCGCGACGCCACGGCGATGGTCGAGTTCCTCAGCTGGCTCGACACGGAATCCCCGAAAGGTAAGCTGACCGAGATCGAAGTCGTCACTGCGCTCGAGGGCTTCCGCCGCGACACCAACGCGTTGATCGACATCTCCTTCGAGACGATCTGCGGCGCGGGTGGCAATGGTGCGATCGTCCATTATCGCGTGAACGAGGACACCAACCGGCCCGTGAAACCGGGTGAGTTGCTGCTGGTGGATTCCGGCGGCCAATATGTCGACGGCACCACCGACATCACCCGCACCGTCGCCGTCGGCGACGTGCCACAAGACGCCAAACGCCCCTTCACCCGCGTGCTGCAAGGCATGATCGCGCTGTCGCGCACGCGCTTTCCGCGCAGCGTGGCGGGGGCCCATCTCGATGCGCTCGCCCGTGCGCCGCTTTGGGCCGAGGGCTGGGATTACGATCACGGCACCGGCCATGGCGTCGGCGCTGCGCTCTGCGTGCATGAAGGCCCCGCGCGGATTTCCCGCGTCTCGACCCTGCCGCTCGAACCCGGGATGATCCTGTCGAACGAGCCGGGCTATTACCGCGAGGGCGCATTCGGCATCCGGATCGAGAACCTGATCCTCACCGAAGAGGCCGAGGCCAAGGGCGACAATCGCGACCAGCTCTCCTTCTCGACGCTGACCTGGGTGCCGATCGACCGCCGCCTGATCGATGTCGAGCTGCTTGGTCCCGAAGAGCGCGACTGGCTCGACGCCTATCACGCCGAGGTGCTGGAGCGGATCGCGCCGAAGGTCGGCGAGCGCGCCAAGGCTTGGCTGCAAACCGCCTGCGCGCCGCTCTGAGGCGGCGCGCGTAGTAAGCCGTCGGATGCCTCCGGCGGGGATATTTTTACCAAGCCGAAAGCAGGGCGCCCTCTTTCGTATTGGCCCAAATATCCCCCGCGGAGCGTCCCGCAGAGGCCGCAAGCGCCGTCGCCTACAAGTCCAGCACGGCCTTTGCCGCCCGCGCGATGACGATTTCCTCGTTGGTCGGGATCACGAGCACCCGCACCGCGCCCTTCCCGATTTCGCGCGCATTCTCGGCATTGGCCTCGGCGTCAACTTCGACCCCAAGGAATCCCAGACCGTCGCAGGCCTGCGCGCGCACGCGCGCTGAGTTCTCTCCGATCCCGCCGGTGAAGACGATCCCGTCCAAGCCGCCCATCGCCGCCGCCATCGCGCCGATCTGACGCTTGATGCGGAAGCAGAAATAGTCGATCGCCTCTTTCGCCTTGGGATCGCTTGATCCTTCCAGCGTGCGCATATCGTTGGAGATGCCGGACATGCCCAGAAGCCCGGATTCCTTGTAGAGCAGCGTCGAGATCTCGGACGCGCTCATCCCCTCCTGATCCATCATGTAGAGCAGGATGCCAGGATCCAGCTCGCCTGGGCGGGTGCCCATCGGCAGCCCTTCGAGGGCGGAGAACCCCATCGTCGAGGTCACGGACTGGCCGTTCTCGATCGCGCACATCGACGCGCCCGAGCCTAAATGCGCGACGATCATCCGGCCCTTATGCAAGTCGGGCTCGGTGCGGGTCAGCTCGCCATTGATGAAATCATAGCTCAGCCCATGAAAGCCGTAGCGGCGCACGCCCTTCTCGTAATAGCGGCGCGGCAGGGCGAAGGTGTCGCTGACGAAGGGATGGCCGCGATGAAAGGCCGTGTCGTAGCAGGCGACCTGCGGCGTGCCGGGGAAGGTATCGACCGCCGCGCGGACACCGGCGAGGTTATGCGGCTGGTGCAGCGGCGCGAAGGGAGCGAGCTTGGCCAGCTCCTTCATCAGCGGTTCGGACAGGGGCTCGGGGGCGGCATGGTCGATCCCGCCATGCACGATCCGGTGGCCGACCGCGATCACTTCCAGCCCCGGAAAGGCCGCCTGAAAGGCCGCGAGCGCGGTGTGGAGCGCCGCCGCATTGGTCGCGAAATCGTCCGGGGCGGAGGCGGGCAGCGGTAGCGGCGCGCCATCGGGGCCGCTGAGTTTCATCGCTGCCTCGCGCCGCCCGATCCGGTCGACATGTCCAAGTGCGAGCGTGTCGAGGTCTTCCGAGAACAGCCCCAGTTTCAGCGAGGAGGAGCCGGAGTTCAGCGTCAGGATCGCGCGGGTGCTCATGCGCGATCCCCGCAGGTCCGGTGGTAGTGGATCGAGGCCACGGCGGCGGAGGCCAGCCGCGCCATACCGCTATCGGAGCGCGAGTTCAGGATCACCGGCACTTTCGCGCCCAGCATCAGCCCCGCCCCTTCCGCATGGGAGATATAGGCGAGCTGCTTGGCCAGCATATTTGCGGAGTCGATCCCGGGTGCTACCAGCACCTCGGCCCGGCCCGCCACGGCCGAGCGGATGCCCTTGGTACGCGCGGCGGCCAGATCGACGGCATTGTCCATCGCGAGCGGCCCATCGACCTCGCCTCCGGTGATCTGCCCGCGCTCTGCCATCTTCGACAAGAGCGCCGCATCGAGGGACGACGGGATCGCGGGCGTCACGGTCTCGACCGCAGACAGCACGCCCACTTTCGGCACCTCGATCCCGATCGAGATCGCCACGTCGATCGCGTTTTGCACGATATGCACCTTGGTCTCGAGATCGGGCGCGATGTTGATCGCGGCATCGGTGACGATCAGAGGATGCACGACGCCGGGCACATCCATCACGAAGACATGGGTGAAGCGTTTGCCGACCCGCAGCCCCGTCGCCTTGTCGAGCATCGGCTTCAGCAGCGCATCGGTATGCAGGTGGCCCTTCATCACTGCGCCCGCGCGCCCCTCGTTGACCAGCTGCACCGCCATGCGCGCGGCATCGCGGGCGGTCTCGGCGGGCAGGATCTCGAACTTGGTCACGTCGCGGCCCAGCTCCTTCGCGACGGACATGATCTTTTCGGGATGGCCGATCAGCAGCGGCTCGATCAGGTGATGTTCGGCGGCGAGGAGCGCACCGTCGAGTGACACCGGCTCTTCGGGGCAGACGACGGCGGTGACCAGATCGGGCAGCGGCTCGGCCTTCTCCAGCAGTTTCTCGAAATGGCGATGGCGCTGCGAGATCAGTCCCGGCACTTCGAGCGCATCGAATTTCAAATGTTTCTGCGGGGCATGAACCTCGGCCTCGCCCTCGACGATCAGCGCGTCGTCACCCACACGGCGCACTTCCGTCTTCATCCGCAGAAGATCGCCAGGCAGCTTCTCGAGCACCTCGACGCGGGCGCAGAGCTCCTGCCCGGCGGCCGCGAGATCGTGGAAGCGCAGGCTTTGCGAGCGATAGAGCGTCCCCGGCCCCGGCAGCAGATTACCCAGCACGGCGGTGATCAGCGAGGCCACGAACATGCCCGGCGCATAGGCCTCCTTCTGGCCGTCGCCATCGCCGTCCTCGGCCTCCAGATGAACCGGGTTGTGATTGCCCGAAGCCGCCGCGAAGACGTAGAAATCATCGGCCGTGCACAGCCGCTTCAACTCGGCCGATTGACCGACCTCGATCTCGTCCCATTTCCGGCTCTCGAAAATCATTGCGCGCTCCTTCTTCATTGCCTGCGGCGCAAGTCTGCCGGACCCGCGCGCTGCTAGCTAGGCAGAGATTCGCGACAAATCCTTGATCCGAGACAAAAACCGCCGACAAACCGCAGGAACCCTTTCACTCGCGCGCGGCTGAGCCTAAAGCTTGGGCAGCAAAAATGGGAGGCGTGCATGGCATTGGCAGAGGCGCTGGCGGAACTCGAAACTTTGCTGGGCGACCGGCTCGACACCTCGAAAGGCGCGCGCGACCAGCACGGCCGCAACGAGACATGGTTCGCTTTCGCGCCGCCCGATGCGGTGGCCTATCCGATCAGCGCCGAGGAAGTCAGCGCGATCGTGAAAACCTGCGCCGCCCATGACGTGCCGATCACGCCCTATGGCACGGGCACCTCGCTGGAGGGCCATGCCGTGCCGGTGCGCGGCGGGATCAGCCTCGATCTGATGAAGATGGACCGCGTGGTGGACGTTCTGGCCGAGGACATGCAGGTGCGCGTCCAGCCCGGCGTGACCCGCGAGGCGCTCAACGAAGACCTGCGCGCGACGGGGCTGTTCTTCCCGGTCGATCCGGGCGCAAATGCCTCTCTTGGCGGTATGGCGGCGACCCGGGCGAGCGGGACGACGACGGTGGGCTATGGCTCGATGCGCGACAATGTGGCGGCGCTGGAAGTGGTGCTGGCCGACGGTCGCATCATCCGCACCGGCAGCCGCGCGAAGAAATCCTCGGCAGGTTACGATCTGACCGCGCTGATGGTCGGCTCGGAAGGCACGCTCGGGATCATCACCGAGCTGACGCTGCGCCTGCATGGCCAGCCCGAGGCGATCTCGTCTGCGGTCTGTGCCTTCGACACGCTGGAAGCGGCGGTCGAGACGGTGCAGATGACGATCCAGATGGGCATCCCGATGGCGCGGATCGAATTCGTCGACGACCTGACCGCGCAGATTTTCAACGAGGCGAACGGCACCGATTTCCCCGCGAAACCGCATCTGATGATCGAATTTCACGGCTCGGAAAGCGGCGTGGCCGAGGCCTCCGAGCGCTTCGGCGAGGTCGTGGCCGAGATGGGCGGCGCCGATTTCCAATGGGCGACGACGACCGAGGACCGCAACAAGCTGTGGAAGATGCGCCACGGCGCCTACCCTGCCACGATCGCGCATCGCCCCGGCTGCATGGGGCTGGTGACCGATATCTGCGTCCCGATCTCGCGGCTGGCAGAGGCCGTGGCCGCGACGAAGCATGACATTCTCGAAGCCGGGCTGATCGGCCCCGTGGTGGGCCATGTCGGCGACGGAAATTTCCACTCGGTCCTGCTGCTCGATCCCGAGGATAAGGACGAGTTCAAACGCGCCAAGCAGGTGGCCGCGAAGATGGCCGAACGTGCGCTGGAGATGCAGGGCACCGTCACCGGCGAGCACGGCATCGGCATGGGCAAGATGGGCTATATGCGCGGCGAGCATGGTGCAGGCTGGGACGTGATGGGCCAGATCAAGCGCGCGCTCGACCCGCAGAACATTCTCAATCCCGGCAAACTGGTGGAGCAGGACGAATGAGCTTCGAGACCCCGGACGCGCTGCCGCGCGCCTTTGCGAAAGCCTGGGGCGCGCGCGACGCGCAGGCGCTTGCGGGCTTCTTCGCGGAAGATGCCGATTTCATCTCGCTCACCGGCGGGATCGCCTCGGGCCGCACCCAGATCGCGGAACTGTTCGCAGGCGAACTCGCCGGCGCCTTCTCGCGCGCGCGGCTGGTGACCGGCAAGGCCAAATCGCGCGCCGTCGGCGCCGAGGCCGCGGTCGTCCTCCAACGCTTCGTCCTGACCGGGATCATCACCGAAAATGGCGCGGATGCGGGCCGGATCGGCTGCACGCTGGCCGCAACGCTTGGGCTGACGCCAGCGGGCTGGGAAATCGTCGCCGCGCAATTCGTGGTGGAGGCGGGGTAAGACGCCGTATGGCGGCTCCAAGCCGCTTAACCTATGGTTGCGACATGGGAGAAATCAGACCAAGAATCGTCTTCGTTTGCAGCGACCGGCACCTCTCGCTGGGCAGCACCTTCATGCGCGCCCATCAGCTGATTGAACTGATTTCGCCCGAGCTTGGCGACGAGATCGATCTCTCCATTTCCCTCGCGCCGCGCAAGTCGAAGCTTTGGGGCAAGATCGCGCGCCGTCTCTGGGCTGCACGCCAACCTGAAGACGCGATCTTCTTCGTCACGAAAAGCGCCCTGCCCGTGCTGCGCCCCGAGGTCGCCGCGAGCCTGAAGAAACGCGGCGGGACGATTTGCGCCGACTATGTCGATGGCGATCTCGACCGACTTCTGTCGCCCGCAGCCGATCTGCATATCGCAAGCTCGTACCAATCCGAGCGTCAGCTGCACGACCTTATCGCTGAGTGGAACGCCGGCGGTCCCCGCTTTTCGTCCAAAGTCCACACAATCCTGCATGGCCCAGACATCCGCCTTGCCAATCAGGCTGTGCGCGCGCAGCAGGACACATTCCGCATGGTCTATTTCGGCGACCCGCTGAACTGCCAAATGAGCGAGGCGCTGCGAGACAAGATCGACGTGCTCAACGCGGCCCATGCCGAAGATTTCGAGGCCACTTTCGAAGCGCTTGGAGATTACAGCGCGCATTACTGCGTCCGCCCCGACGCGCAAGGCGGCCGCGTGACGAAACCATTCACCAAGGGGATGATCGCCGCCGCCTGCGGGGCCGTTCCGCTGGTGAACCGCTCGGTGCCCGATGCCGAAGCGCTGCTTGGCGCGGACTATCCCTATTTCACCGAAGACGACAGCGACACGGCGGTAGAAGCGGCTTTCCAGAAGATGGCCGCCGAGTTCGGCCGGCCGAACTGGACACAGGCCTTGAGCGCGACACAGGCGATGGCCGCGCGTGTTTCCGCCCCCGCCATTGCTGAAAGATTCAGAGAACTCGTGAAAATCGCGCGCGGGAGCGTGTTTTCACTTTGAGCCGAGTGGCGCTTTGGATAAGCGGAATGACATCATGACCCCCAGTTCATCCTCTTCAGATCGGCCAAGATTTGTCGTCTATACGGCCATAATCGACGATTACGACTTGCCCCTGCCTCCGCGCCAGCCTGATCCGAACATCGACTATATTCTACTGTCCAACACCCCCATGCCCAAGGCGCGCGGCTGGACCGTCCGGCCGATTCCCGAACCGGCCCGTGACCTGCCCTCGGGCGATGCGAACCGCTGGTGCAAAATGTTCGCGCATGAGATTTTCCCTGAATACGGCTATTCGGTCTATCTCGACGGGAACATTCGGATCGTCAGCAACCTCAAGGATTTGCGCGACGAATTCATCGCCTCGCATGCCGCGATCGGGCTGTTCAAACATCCGACGCGGTCCACCATTGACGAGGAATGCACCGAACTGTGCGCCTCCCCCCGCTTCTCGCCCGAGGATAAGGCTGCGATGCTTGCGCAGCTAAACCGGTATCGCAGGGATATGCCGACCGGGTGCGGCGTGCCGCTCTCCGAAAACAGCATCATCTTCCGCAACCATCGAGCCACCAATCTCGCGCCGGCGATGCAACTCTGGTGGGAGGAATATCGTCACAACTCGAAGCGCGATCAGCTGGCCTTGCCGTGGGTACTGCAAAAGGTCGATCTATCGGTCCACCGGTGGGGTTGGTCCTTCCGTCACCCGAACCCGCATTTCATCCGGATGCCGCATTTCAGCGGTCGCTCCGGCGGGGCGCTTTCGATCGCGCGTTACTATCTCTCGATGCATCGAAAGACCCTGCGCAATCAGGTACGGTGCTACCTGTCCAATCGCCGCAAAACACGCGCGACCGACGCTTAACCCTTCAGCAAATCCAGTGCCGCCGCCTTCGCGGCTTCGGTGACTTCGGCGCCGGCGATCATGCGGGCGATTTCGTCGGTGCGCTCGGCTTCGGCCAGCGCGCGGACCTCGGAGGTGGTCATGTCGTTGTTGACCGATTTGGCGACGCGGAAATGGGTCGCGCCGCGGGCGGCGACCTGCGGGGAATGGGTGACGACGAGGACCTGTGCGCCCTCGGCCAATTTCGCCAGACGGCGGCCCACGGCATCGGCGGTGGCCCCGCCCACGCCGCGGTCGATCTCGTCGAAGATCAGGGTCAGCGTATCGGCACCGCGCGCGAGCACGACTTTCAGCGCGAGGAGGAAGCGTGACAGCTCGCCGCCCGACGCAATCTTGTTGAGCGGCCCTGCCGGCGCACCGGGGTTGGTGGCGACGGTGAAGCGCACGGTATCGGTGCCCTCGGCACCGGGCTCGCCCGCGGAGAGACGCGTCTCGAACACGGCGCGGTCCATCTTCAGCGGCGCCAATTCGCCCGCCATCGCGGCGTCGAGCTGCCCTGCGGCCTCGGCACGCGCCTTCGACAGCGCAGCGGCGGCCTTGTCATAGGTCGCGCCTGCTTTCGCAAGATCAGCCTCAAGCGCGCCGATCCCTTCTTCGCCCGCGTCCAAGGCGGCAAGCTTCTCGCGCAGACCTTCGGCGAAATCGGCCAGTTCATCGGCGAGCACGCCATGTTTGCGCGCAAGACCCCGGATCGCGAACAGACGTTCCTCGCAGGCCTCCAAAGCATGGGGATCGAAATCGAGCGCATCCAGCGCGGTTTCCACACCCTGCGCGGCCTCACCCAATTCGAGGAAGGCACGTTCCAACGCTTCCAGCGGCGCATCGAGACGCCCCTCGGCCCGGTCTGCCGCGCCTTGCAGCCAGCGATCGGCGTCGCGCATCATCCCCTCCGCCCCTTCCGGGCCGAGGGCCGCAAAGGCGCGCGACACATCTTCGCGGATTTTCGCGGCGCCCTGCATCAGGCGGCGCTGGCTGTCGAGTTCGGCTTCCTCGCCGGGTTTCGGATCGAGCGTGTCGAATTCCTTCACAGCATAGCGCAGGAATTCTTCCTCCTCCTTCACCGCCGCGAGAGAACTCCGCGCCGCCTCCAGCTTGCGCGCCGCCGCGGCCCGCGCTTTCCAAGCCGTGCGGGTGGCCTCTAGCAGATCGGAATGGCCCGCGAAGGCATCGAGCAGCGCCCGGTGGCCGCGTTCGTTGAGCAGACCGCCATCGTCGGACTGGCCGTGCAGCTCCACCAGCGAGGCGGAGACCTGCCGCAGCACGTCGCCCGACGCCCGGCGGTCGTTGATCCACGCGGTCTTGCGGCCGTCGCGCGCATTCACCCGGCGCAGGATCAACTCGTCCGAGACAGGGATGCCCGCTTCGGCCAGTACCTCGCGCGCGGGGTGATCGGAGGGCAGCTCGAACACCGCCGTCACCTCGCCCTGATCGGCGCCCTGACGCACCAGTTCGGCCCGACCGCGCCAGCCCAGCACGAAGCCCAGACAATCGAGCAGGATCGACTTGCCCGCCCCGGTCTCGCCGGTCAGCACATTGAGGCCGGGGCCGAAGTCCAGCTCCAGCCTCTCGATAATCAGAATGTCGCGGATATCCAGCGAATGTAGCATTTCAGACCATGAGGGCCCCGATCAGAGCCACTTGCCCTGAACCACCTGACGATACACGCTGGACAGCCATCCGTTGCCCTTCGCCTCGGGCTTCAACCCACGCTTTTGCAGCAGGTTGAAAGCGTCCTGATAGAAGGGCGAGGACTGGAAGTTGTGGCCGAGGATCGCGCCTGCGGTCTGCGCCTGATCGGTGATGCCGAGCGCCAGATAGGCCTCCACCAGACGTTCCAGCGCCTCGGGCGTGTGGCTCGTCGTTTGGAATTGCTCCACCACCACGCGGAAGCGGTTGATCGCCGCGGTGTAGTTGCCGCGCTTGAGGTAGTAGCGCCCGATCTCCATCTCCTTGCCCGCGAGGTGGTCGAAGGCGAGGTCGAATTTCAGGATCGCCGACTGGGCGTATTCCGAATCCGGGTATTTCTCGATCACGTCGCGCAGCGCCTGCAGCGCCTGGAAGGTCAGGCCCTGATCGCGGCCGACCTCGTCGATCTGATCGTAATAGCTGAGCGCCAGAAGATATTGCGCATAGGCCGCATCTTCGTCGCCCGGATAGGTGTCGAGGAATCGCTGCGCCGAAGCGCGGGCTTCTTCGTAATTCTTCGCCTTATGCTGGGCATAGGCTTCCATGATCAACGCGCGCTTGGCCCATTGCGAATAGGGGTAAAGCCGCTCGACCTCGGAGAAATACTTCAGCGCGGTATTGGGGCGGCGCGGATTGCCGACCTCCAGCTCATATTCGCCACGCTCGTAGATTTGCTTGGCCGTGAAGTTTTCGAGGTTCGGTGCTTTGTTCGGGTCAGTACCGCAGGCGGAAAGCGCCATTACAAGACCAAGAGCCCCGAGTTTCGCTGCCGCCAGTTTGCCGCGCGCCATGCCCTGCCCCATCCCTCTTTCGTTGCCGGAGAAAGGCCCCGGACCCGTCAATCACTACCCCGTTTCGGAGGCCGTTCGGCATGTCCTAGCATAGAAAAATCCGGGGCGCAAAATGCCTTTGCGGGTTTTGACGCCCCTTTTCCCGATGCCCGCGAACCCGTGACCGGGCCGCGATACATTCAGGCCGATGCCAGTGCCGCTGCCGAGCATACACCAGCGCCGGGCAAGCTGTAAGCCTGCGCGGGCGAACAGGTTTCCCAGCACCACGCATCGGGGCGCTCGAACAACGCCCGCAGAAGCTGGTTGGTCATCGCATGACCCGCGCGGTTGCCGCGATAGCGACCGAGGATCGGCGCGCCCGCAAGCGCGAGATCGCCAAGCGCATCGAGCATCTTGTGGCGCACAGGTTCATCCGCATGACGCAGACCGCCGGGGCTGAGCACCTTGTCGCCATCGACGACCACGGCATTCTCGAACGTGCCGCCGAGGCTGAGCCCCTTCTCGCGCATCGCGTCGACATCGGCGAGGCGGCAGAAGGTGCGGCTGTCCATCAACTCGCGCACGAAAGCGCCATTGGCCATCTTGAGGCGCTTGCTCTGACGGCCGATCGCGGCGTCGGTGAAGTCGATCGCGAAATCGATCTCGAGACCCGCGGCAGGTTCGATGCGCGCCACGGCCTGCCCGTTGCGCACTTCGACCGGCTTCAGGATGCGGATCGCGCGCAGTTCAGCGGCAAGCTCACGCAAACCAGCCGCGCGGAACGCCGCGACGAACTGGGCCGAAGACCCGTCGAGGATCGGCACTTCCGGCCCGTCCAGCGAGATCAGCGCGTTGTGGATGCCCGAGCCCACGAGAGCCGCCATCAGGTGCTCGATCGTGGAGACCTGAACGCCGTCTTCGTTTTCGATCAGCGTGCAGAGCGTCGCGCTCGGCACGTTGCTCCACAAAGCGGGCACACGAGGATTCACGCCGGACACATCGGTGCGACGGAACACGATTCCATGGCCCGCAGGCGCCGGATGCACATGCATCTCGACCGGGGCGCCCGAATGGAGCCCAACGCCGGAAAAGGCCACGGATTTGGCAAGCGTCGTCTGCACGATAACCTCACAACTTTTTTCTCTGGCGATCCACGAACACACGGGTCCGAGAGCCGCAGCATCAGTTAGTCAGAGACGGCGGGGTTAACAATTCACTCTTTGTAACGGCCTGAAACATTGCGGCCGTGATCTGGCGGAAGGCCGCGCAGAAGCACATAAGCCACTGAGATAGAATGAAAAAAGGCCCGCTCTCGCGGACCTTTTTCGGCGTTTCGTGAAGCCTTTGTGACCGATTAATTCGCCTGACGGCGCAGGAAGGCCGGGATCTCGATGCGATCCTGATCCTCGGATTGCTCGTCATCATAGGCCTCGGCGCGCGGCTGAGCGGTCTGCGGACGCGGCTGCTGGGGCTGCGGCGCGGGCTGCTGCGGAGCGTGCTGCTGGGGCGCGTGGCCCTGCTCGGCATGGCCGTGGCCGGTCATGCGATTGATCAGCGAGTTGATGCCAAAGCGCGGACGCTCTGCCTGCGGCTGCGGTTGCGGCTGCTGCGGTGCGGCCGGGCGAGTCGCCGCCATCGGACGCTGCGCGGGCGCGCTCGACGGAGCCTTGTTCACCGCCGCCTCGAGACGACGCAGGGCTTCCGGCGACGGGGTGCCGGGCTGACGCGGACGCGGTGCGACATAGTCATGCGCGCCGTCTTCGACATGCAGATCCTGCGCGGGCGCAGGCTGTGGACGATAGGCCGGCGGCGGCAGGTCGTCAGCGGCTTCCTGAGCGCGCGGCTGCTCCATCGTGGCGCGAGCTGCGGGCGCGTCGAACAGAGTCCGCTCTTGTGCGGTCTGTTGCGGCGCGGGCTGCGGGGCTGCCTGAGCGGCCGGTGCCTGTTGCGGCGCGGGCTGCGGGGCCGGAGCGGGCTGCGGCGCCGGAGCAGGCGCATGCTCGATGGTAGCTTCGGCTGCGGTTTCCGCGGGCTTCAGCGGCTCGGCGAGCGAGCGGCGCGGCACCGGGACTTCCGCCGGGGTGGCCAGCGCATCTATACCGGTCGCGACCACGGAAACGCGCATCGCGCCTTCCATGTCGGGGTCCAGCGTCGAGCCGACGATGATGTTGGCATCCGCATCGACCTCTTCGCGAATGCGGTTGGCCGCTTCGTCGAGCTCGAACAGCGTCAGGTCGTAGCCGCCGGTGATGTTGATCAGCACGCCCTTGGCGCCTGCCAGCGAGATCTCGTCGAGGAGCGGGTTCGCGATGGCCTTCTCGGCGGCCTGAACCGCGCGATCTTCGCCCGTCGCCTCGCCGGTGCCCATCATCGCCTTGCCCATCTCGTCCATCACCGCACGCACGTCGGCGAAGTCGAGGTTGATCAGGCCCGGACGGACCATCAGGTCGGTCACGCCCTTCACGCCCTGATACAGAACGTCGTCGGCCATCGAGAAGGCTTCGGTGAAGGTGGTCTTCTCATTGGCCAGACGGAACAGGTTCTGGTTCGGAATGATGATCAGCGTGTCGACGACCTTCTGGAGCTCTTCGAGGCCCTGCTCGGCCTGACGCATCCGCTTGGAGCCTTCGAATTGGAACGGCTTGGTCACGACGCCGACGGTCAGAACACCCAGCTCACGCGCGGCCTGCGCGATGATCGGAGCAGCCCCGGTGCCGGTGCCGCCGCCCATGCCAGCGGTGATGAAGCACATATGCGCGCCAGCGAGGTGATCGACGATCGCCTCGATGCTTTCTTCGGCCGCGGCCGCGCCCACCGTGGGACGTGCGCCTGCGCCCAGACCCTCGGTGACCTTGGTGCCCATCTGGACCCGGGCCTGCGACTTGGACTGCTGCAGCGCCTGAGCGTCGGTATTCGCGACCACGAATTCCACGCCCTCAAGCTGCTGCTCGATCATGTTGTTGACCGCGTTCCCGCCCGCGCCCCCGACGCCGAATACGGTGATCCGGGGCTTCAGGTCCTCGTGCTCTGACATCATCAAATTCAACGCCATGTGGTATGTCCGCCTGTTGTTGCTGCCCGACCCTGTCCCAGGCCGATTTCAATGGAAATTAGACCGATTTTAGCGATGAATCGCCGCAGCGTCACGTAAAAAACCGCTTCGGACCACAAAATCTGGAGCTCCAGATTCCGTGACCAGCGGTATTTCGCGCAGACGTCAGCATATTGTGTGGATGATGCGGCCAGACCGCCGCCGCTACGCGAACTTGAACTTCGCGCGACAGGGGCCTGAGATCAGTCAATTTTCACTTTTGCAACATTTCACCAATTATCGCGGAACCAGCGGATGGCCCGGCGCAGCGAGCGCCCGCCCAGCGTTTCGGGGGGCATCTCGAAATCCCACCACTCGTCTTGCGGATGCGCCGCGAAAAGCGACAGACCCACCACGGAAGAGAAGCCCGAGCCGGTCGCGGCCTGCGGCAGACCCTGCACCCGCATGGGCCGCCCGAGCCGCACATTCTGGCCGAGGATTCGCGCGGCCAGCCCGTCGAGACCGGGAATCTGGCTCGCCCCGCCCGTCAGCACGATCTGCTTCGAGGGCAGATGCTCGAACCCCGCAGCATCGAGGATCGCGCGCACGTCTTCGAGGATTTCCTCGACGCGCGGGCGCATTATTCCGATCAGTTCGGCGCGGCTCACCTGGCGGCGATCCTTTTCCCAGTCGCCGGAGTCGCCGCCCAGCTCGATCATCTCGCGATCGTCCATGCCGGTGGCGACAACGCCGCCGTGGAAGGTCTTGATCCGCTCGGCGACCGACATCGGCACCCGCAGCCCCGCCGCGATGTCGCGGGTCACATGCTCGCCGCCCAGCCGCACCGCGTCGGCATAGATCATGTGTTTCTTCATGAAGATCGACACGCCGGTCGCGCCGCCGCCCATGTCGATGCAGGCCGCGCCCAGCTCCTGCTCGTCTTCGACGAGGCTCGAGACGCCCGAGACATAGGCAGAGCTGGCGATACCCGCGAGTTCGAGATCGCAGCGCCGGATACAATAGATAAGGTTCTGGATCGCGGTGTCGGAGACGGTCAGCAGATGCATGTCGACCGCGAGGCGTTGCCCCGCATGGCCCCGCGGATCGGCCAGACCCGAGCGGTGATCAAGCGCGAAGTTCACCGGCTGCGCATGAAGCACCTCGCGCCCTGCCCCGAGCGGCGGGATATCGCACGATGCCAGCACGCGGCTCACATCGACCTCGGTGACCTGATCGCCCTGCACTTCGATCTCGCCCGCCAGCCCGTAGGACCGCGGCTCGGCGCCCGCGAAACAGGCGATGACGTGATCGACGCGGGTATTGGCCATCTTCTGCGCGGCCTGCACGGCGGTCCGGATCGCGCGCTCGGTCTCTGCCATCGCGTCGATCTCGCCGAAGCGCACCCCGCGCGAACGCGTCGTCGCGGCCCCAATCACCCGCACCGAGGCGTGCCCGGCCAGCGAGTCCTCATCCTCGGACCCGTTCGGATTGTCGAATTTCAGAACGAGGCAGGCGATCTTGGAACTGCCGATATCGAGAAGCGCGATCACGCCCCGTTGCATCGCTGCCTTACGCATGTTGCGCATTGCGCGCTGGAACTCGTAGAGATCGGTCATTGCGTGGCCCTCGCTTTGAGAATGTCAGACTGCACCCGGCGGAATTCGGCGAGCGCGTTATCGCTGAGCCGGATCGTCGGACGGTCCTTGTTTCGAAAATCAATCACGGTGAAATCGCGGGCGAGCAGATCCTCGGCGGTGTTGAGCGCGAGGATGCGGTCGAGTGCGGCGACGGGATCTGTCTCGGGCAGCATGATCCGCTGGTTATGATCGAGCACGAGATCCCAGCGCCGCTCGCCCAGCCGCTCCAGCCCGCGCAGACGCGGCAGAAGCGGACCGGCATCGGCAATGATTTCCAGCGCCTCGGGCACCGCCTTATCCGCGCCCATGCCGGAAATCACCGGCAGATCGGGGCGCGCTTCGCGCGAAATCAGCGTGGCGACCCGGTGGCCAGACGCATCGAGCATCTCAAGCCCCGCAGGCTGGCGCCAGAGGATCGCGGGGACGCGCTCGGTCACGTCGGCCTCGAGCACCCCGCCCGGACGGATCACCAGCCGCGCATCGGCCACCGCATCGAGGCGGCGGATCGTGTCGCGATAGGCGTCGAGGTCGATATCGAAGCTCGACGCGGGCAGCCCCACCGGCAACATCGCGCGCACGGCATGGGCGACCTCGGGGCTCGCGCCTTCGATCTTCAGCAGCTTGACCATGAATTCAGGGCGATGCTCGATCGCGTCCTTCACATCCTGCACCTGTGCGACCAGCTCGGCGCGGCGGCCCGGATCGCCCAGCCACACCCCGAGGCCCGCGACGATCAGAACAATCGGCACGCCGATCCGGGTGAAGGCACGCACGGCGGGCGTGAGCCACAGCCGTTCGAGTTTGAAAGCAAGCCGCGACGGTGCGGGATCGCGGCGGGTAGGACGTTTGGAGCGTTGGTAAACACGAGGGGCCATGCCACCCGAAGGGCCTTGGCGATGCCCGGGGGCTTCGCGCGGCGGGGCACCGTTCAGCGGCCGCATGAGGCGTCCTCCACCAACCAGGCGCAGAGCTCGGGGAAATCGATGCCGCAATGCGCGGCCTGTTCGGGCGAAAGCGAGGTGGGCGTCATGCCCGGCTGGGTGTTGGTCTCCAGCAGCACCAGACCGGCAAGCCCCCTGCCCTCGTCCCAGCGGAAATCGGTGCGCGAGAGCCCCCGGCAGCCCAGAACTTGATGCGCGCGGACCGCGTAATCGAGGCAGGCTTCGGTGATCTCGACGGGGATTTCGGCGGGCAGAACGTGGCGCGAGCCGCCGGGGCGGTATTTCGCGTCATAGTCGTACCAGCCCTCGGTGATGATCTCGGTTACGCAAAGCGCGCGCTCGCCCATCACGGAAACGGTCAGTTCGCGGCCCGGGGCGTAGGTCTCGACCATCACCTCTTCGGGCATCTCGGCCGACAGCTGCGGCGGGGAGTTCGCGCCGTCCATCACCAGATAGACGCCGACAGACGAACCCTCGTTATTCGGCTTCACGACATAAGGTGCGGGCAGCACATGCCGCGCCATCACGTCGCCCTTGGTCGCGATCACGGATTGCACGATGGGCAGGTTCGCGGCGGCATAGGCCTGCTTGGCGCGCGCCTTGTCCATCGCCAGCGCCGAGGCCAGCACACCGGAATGCGTGTAGGGGATGCGGAGCCATTCGAGCATGCCCTGAACGCAGCCATCCTCGCCCCAGCGACCATGCAAAGCATTGAAAACGCAATTGGGCGCGGCATCGCTCAGCCGTTGCGGAAGATCCTCTCCCGCGTCGATCTCGATCACTTCGAAACCCGCCGTGCGCAACGCCTTGGCGCATTCGCGCCCCGAGGACAGAGACACCTCCCGCTCAGCAGAAGGGCCGCCCAGAAGAACCGCCACACGGTGGGATGCCCTGCTCGACATACCCGCTACTTTCGCCTCATGCGGGGGTTGACCCCCGTCCGGTAATTGCGTTGCAGGGTGGAGGTCTTACGCCTCGAATTCTCCTACACGCATGATTTCCCACTCTAGCGAAATTCCGCTCGATTGCACAACCTTTTTGCGCACCTCTTCCCCGAGATTTTCGAGATCGGCCGCGGTCGCCCCGCCAGTGTTGATCATAAAGTTGCTGTGTTTTTCCGACATTTGCGCGCCACCGATGCGCGCGCCGCGCATTCCGGCGTCGTCGATGACCTTCCACGCCTTCAGCTCATGCGTGTCATCGGCCCGGCCCGTCGAGGAAAAGCCCGCCGGGTTGCGGAAGGTCGATCCGGCGGTGCGGTCCTTGGTGGGTTGGGTCGCGTCGCGCTTGGCCAGTTGCTCGGCCATATGCGCTTCAAGCGCGTCGGGGTCACCGGCCTCCGCCCGGAACGTCGCGCCGGTCAGCACCCAGCCTTCGGGCAAATCGCTCTGACGGTAGGCGAAGTTCAGATCCCCGGGCGTGAGCGTGACCCGCTCCCCTGCCCGCGTGATCACGCGCGCTTCGATCAGGTGATCGGCGACGTAAGAGCCGTAGCAGCCCGCGTTCATCCGCACCGCCCCGCCGATCGCGCCGGGAATGGTGCGCAGGAAAGTCAGGTCCAGCCCCGCCTGCGCCGCCTTGCGCGCGACATGGGCGTCGAGCGCCGCGGCGCCCGCGGTGACCGTGTCGCCCTCGCAGGCGATGCCGTTGAAGCCCCGCCCCATGCGGATCACCACCGCCCGCAGTCCCCCATCGCGCACGATCAGGTTCGAGCCTACGCCCATCGGAAAGACCGCGATCTCCTCGGGCAGCCCTTTGAGGAACTCTGCAAGGTCATCCTCGTCGGCAGGCTGGAACAGCCAATCCGCCGGGCCGCCCACGCGCAGCCAGGTCAGCGAGTCGAGCGGACGGTTCGGCGTTAGCGCGCCGCGCGGGGTATAGGTCGAAGGACAATCAGTCATGGCGCATCTCGTAGCCGCGCGCGCAGGGCGAGGCAAGCGATCGCGATCTCATTCAGCGGGGTCGCGCGCGCCGCGCAGCGCACGGACAAGGAAAATGACCGGCCAGCGCAGCACTGACATGCCGCCCGCCAGCACCAGCAGCCCCATGATCGGGCCGTTCTGATAGGTGACCCAGCCCACCAGCGGCACGCCGACCGCGATCAGCCCCCACGCGCCCGGCCAGTGGAACCGCCTCGGTCCCATCGCGATCAGCGTGGCAATGAGCGCCCAGACACAGGCAAGAACGAGCGAGACGGTCATGAGAAACCTCCCAGGGCTGCGATCAGGGCCGCTCCGGCGACCAATGCGCCCACGACCGGAACGGCCATAGGCACCTTGAACGGCGCATAGTCGGACCGGCTTTTCAGCGCGACGAGCGACAGGTTAACGAGAAGGAAGACGCCCAGGAGCACCTTCGAAGTGATACCGGCCAATTGCTCGACCGGGGCAGCGAGCGCAAGCGCAATCATCGCCATACCGCAAAGAAGAGTCGCGAGGACCGGCGTGCCAAAGCGCGGATGCGCCTGATGAAAAACGGACAGCGCAGGACTGCGGCGACCCAGACCGAACAGCACGCGCGCCGCCATCACCACCTGCGCGAGCACTCCGTTGAGCGCCGCCGCCACCGCGATCGCGGCGAGGATGCCCGGCCCGTGCCCCGCCGATTGCCAGACCAGTGCCAAGGGCTGCTCGGAGCGGGCGAGATCGGCCAGCGGCACCGCGCGCACGGCAGCGTAGCTTACGGTCAGATAGAGGATGGCGGTGATCGCGAGCGCGGCGAGGATCGCGCGCGGCATGTCGCGGATCGGGTCGCGCATCTCCTCGGACATGTTCACCATATCCTCGAAACCGATGAAGGCGAAGAAAGCGAGCGACGCGGCCGCCGCGATCCCGGCCCAATGCGGCGCGGGCACCGGCGTGAGATCGGGGCTTGGATCGGCCGAAAGTCCCGCCCAGATCACCAGCGCGAGCCCGACCACTTCGACCAGCGTCAGCGCCACGGCGAGCCCTACGGATTCCAGCACACCAAGGCAAGCGACGCCGATCAGCACCAGTCCGAAGGCGATCATCACGCCCTCGACCGGCAGCGGCACCAGCAGTGTCAGATAACCAGCCCCACCACGCAGCACCGCCGCCGCCGAAACCGTGCCTGCGACCACGATGCCAAGCCCCACGATCAGCGCCAGCGCATGACTGCGCAGCCCTTCCTCGACAAAGGCGGCCTCTCCGGCAGCTTCGGGGATGCGTGAGGACAATTCGGCATAGGACAGCGCCGACGGCGCCGCGATCAGCCCCGCCAGCACGAAGGCCAGCGGCGCCCAGATTCCGGCTTGCGCCGCGACCGCGCCGACCAGCACATAGATACCCGCGCCCACCATGACGCCGACCCCGTAGCCGGTCATCAGCCACGGACCCAATCGGCGTTTCAGATGCGTCTCGTCACGCATGACGCGGCCCTTCTTGCCCACATGAGACGACGTGGCAGCGCCGCAAGTCTTTTCGATGTCGTGCCGGGTCGCCCCGGCGCCTGCTCAGCCCCCCAGCTTCGCAGGCAGGTTGTTCGCCCAGGTCGAGATCGTCCCCGCCCCGAGGCAGACGACGATATCGCCGGGACGCGCCTGTTCACGCACCAGCCGAGCCAGATCATCTTCCGACAAAATGGCACGAGCATGACGGTGACCATGCGCGATCAGCCCGGCGACCAGATCGTCGCGCGTGGCCCCCTCGATCGGCTCCTCGCCTGCCGAGAAGACCTCAGCGATGGCGACAACGTCAGCCTCGTTGAAACAGGTGCAGAAATCGTCGAACAGCGAATGCAGGCGCGAATAGCGGTGCGGCTGGTGGACCGCGATCACACGCGCACCGGGCTTCACCGCCTGACGCGCGGCTTTCAGCACGGCAGCGATCTCGACGGGATGGTGGCCGTAATCGTCGATGATCGTGACGCCGCCCAGCACGTCGCCGACCTTGGTGAAGCGTCGGTTCACGCCGCCGAAACTCGCCAGAGCTTCCTTGATCTCGCCCATCTTCATCCCGAGGTGACGTGCCACCGCGACGGCGGCCAGCGCGTTCGAGACGTTATGATCGCCCGGCATCGGGAGCGTGCAGCCCTCGATCACGGGCTTGCCCTCTTCGCCCTGCAGCGCGATGTCGAAATGCGCGACGCCCGCATCGTAATGCAGGTTGATCGCACGGATATCGGCCTGCGCGTTGAAGCCGAAGGTCACGACGCGGCGGTCGTTGAGCTTGCCGACCAGCGTCTGCACTTCCGGGTGATCGGTGCAGCAGACAGCCAACCCGTAGAACGGGATGTTCGAGACGAAATCGTAGAAGCCCTTACGCAGCGCGTCGAAAGAGCCCCAATGCTCCATATGCTCGGGGTCGATATTGGTGACGATCGCGATGGTCGCGGGCAGACGGTTGAAGGAGCCGTCGCTCTCGTCGGCCTCCACCACCATCCATTCGCCCGCGCCTGCGCGCGCGTTCGAGCCATAAGCGTGGATGATCCCGCCATTGATCACGGTCGGATCGAAATTGCCCTTGTCGAGCAGCGTCGCCACCATCGTCGTGGTCGTCGTCTTGCCGTGGGTGCCGCCGATCGCGATGTTCGATTTCAGGCGCATCAGCTCGGCCAGCATCTCGGCGCGGCGCACGACCGGAAGACCGCGACGGCGTGCTTCTTCAAGCTCGGGATTGCCCGGCTTGATCGCGGTGGAGATCACCACCACGCCCGCCTCGCCGATATTCTCGGCGCGCTGGCCTTCGAAGATGGTCGCGCCCAGTTTCGCCAGACGGTCGGTGATCTTGGAGGATTTCGCATCCGAGCCCTGAACCGTGAACCCTTGGGTCATCAGCACTTCGGCGATGCCGGACATGCCGATCCCGCCGATACCGACGAAATGGATGGGGCCGAGTTCTCCGGGCAGTTTGGTCGCGTTCATTGAGTCTTTCCTGCTAGGTCTTCGACGAGGGCGACGAGCCGCTCGGTGGCGTCCGGCACCCCGTAAGAGAGGGCCGCGCGCGACATCTGCAGCGCGCCCTCGGGGTTGTCCAGCACCAGTGAAATTTGATCCGCGAGGCTCTCGGTCGAGAGCTGGCTTTCGGGGATGGTGATCGCGCCGCCGGTCTTCGCGAGACCGCGCGCATTGGCCGCTTGGTGATCGCCAGCGGCGGCGGCATAGGGGATCAGGATCGCGGGCCGTCCGATGACGGAGATATCCGCGACCGAGGACGCACCGGCGCGCGAGATCACCAGCTGACATTCGCTGAGACGGCGCGGCACGTCGTTGAAGAAGGGTTTGACCTCGGCGCTGATGCCGGCCGCGTCATAGGCGGCCACGACCCGGTCGAGGTCTTCGGGGCGCGCCTGATGGGAGACGCGCAGATTGGCGCGGGCGGTTTCCGGAAGGCTCGCCATCGCCGCCGGCACCGTATCCGACAGGATGCGCGCGCCCTGCGAGCCGCCGATCACGAGGACCGACATCGGGTAATCGCCCGGCGGGATATAGGCCGCGCCCGCCCGCTCCAGCACGGCAGCCCGCACCGGGTTGCCCGTATGCTCGCCTTGGACGCCCTCGGGCAGATCGGTCGGCCAGGTGCCGCAGGCGAAGCGGTTCACCTTCTTGGCGAAGACGCGGTTCACCTTGCCCATGATGCCGTTCTGTTCGTGGATCGCGCGGGGAATGCCCAGAGCGACCGCCGAAGACAGCGCCGGGATCGTCGGATAACCGCCGAAGCCCACAACGACTGTCGGCTTGTCCGACAGGTTCTTGCGGATGGCCGAGGCCACGCCGCCCGCGATCTTGAACGGCACGCCCAGCTTGCCGAGCGCCCCACCGCGCGCGAATGTCGCCGAGGCGATCTGCTCGACCGTCACCGTATGGGGAAAGCCGCCCGCATAGCGCGCCCCGCGCGCATCCGTGGACAGCTTCACGCGCCAGCCCCGGCGCACCATCGCCTCGGCCAGCGCCTGCGCGGGGAACATATGCCCGCCGGTGCCGCCAGCGGCGATCAGCAGTAGCGGGGTCGTGTCCTTGGCCATGTCCCCCTCCTGAGGGTTTTAGCGACCGCGTCGGGCGAGAATATCCGAAATCTGTCCCTGCGGCCGGGTCCGAGTCAGCGCGAGCAACATACCCACCGCAATCCCCGAAGCAATGACCGAAGAGCCCCCGTAGCTGACGAACGGCAAAGTCATGCCTTTCGCGGGCAGAAGGCGCACCGCGACGCCCATATTGATGATCGCCTGAACGCCGAAGGCGCAGGCCAGACCGGAGCCCGCAAGCCGGGTGAAGGGATCGCGCTCGCGCATCAGGCGCAGCAGCGACCGGATCACGACCGTCGCGTAGAGCGCGATTATCACGAGGACGAGGATCAGCCCGTATTCCTCAGCCGCGACCGCGATGATGAAGTCGGTATGCGCATCGGGCAGCGACCATTTCACCGAACCCTGCCCCACACCGACGCCAAAGAACCCGCCCTCTTGGATCGCGTTCGTCGCGTAGCCGATCTGCGTGCGCGGATCGACATCCGTCGACAGGAAGCCGTTGATCCGGCGCGCGAAGTGTTCCGAGAAATTATAGGCGAAGAAGCCGCCCGCCACGGTCAGCGCCCCGATCCCTGTCAGCAGCGCAATCGGCGCGCCCGAAATGAAATACATCACCGACCATGCGAACAGCACCAGCGACGCCTGCCCGAAATCGGGTTGAAGCGCGAGCGCCACCACGATGATGACCATCAGCAGGAAGGAATAGAGCCGCCCCTTGGGGCCCCCGACGTCATGGGCTGCGGCCATGAACCAGCCGGAGATGATGACGAAACCGGGTTTGAGGAATTCGGACGGCTGGATCGACGCGAAGCCGAAGGAATACCACCGCACCGCGCCCTTGCCGAAATCGGTGCCCAGCACCGGCAGCAGCATCACCGCGACGAAGGCGCCGACGAAGCCGATCACGCCCAGCCTGCGCACCTGTTTGGGGTCGAGCATCGAGATGCCCAGCATCACGCCCAGCGCCACCACCCCGAAGAAGGCCTGTCGCTTGACGTAATAGAAGGGCTCAAGACCATTGCGCTCTGCCAGCGGCACAGAGGCTGCGAGCCCCAGAAGCATGCCAAGGCCGAACAACGCCAAAACGGCGCCGAGCGCCCATTTGTCGATCGTGCGCCACCATTTCGGTAAGACGGGTTCACCGGCCCGCACGGGGACGGTGCCGAATGCCATTTCTGTCATGGGCTATACTGCCGTTACTGCCTCGAATACGCCCGTTTTCCGGGTCTGATCGGAATCGTAGCCCAAAAGCTTTGAGATGACTAGGAAAATTCCGAAGAGGCGCGATCACTCGGCGATGATCGGCAAGGGCGCGCGCAATTCCCCCTGCCCTCAGGCCAAGCCAAGCTCTGCAAGGATTTGAGGGAGTTTCTTTTTGACCTTGAAGAACCCGGCCGTGGCATGGGGCCAGATCACGCGATCCCACTCCCGCGTCGACTCGCACAGCGCGATGCCATGCTCGCCCAGCGCTGCCTCCGCGCTCTTGCGCCAATCGCCGAGCGGCCCGACCGGAATGTAAGGCGTGACGATCTGCTGCACGCCGAGGCTTTGCGCCCAATCGAGCAGCGCTGACGGGTCACCGGCCTTCAGGCGTTGCACGTCCGGCACCCCGGCGCGCTCAGCGGCATCGGCAAGTGCGTCGCGCTCGAACCGCGCGACATGCGGCGCCACCTCGCGCGTCGAGCGCAGGTGGCTGGCAGTGACAGTCGCGGCTCCGCGCAGGTCGAACGCGCTCAGATCGAAATCCTCGACGCGGCAATCTTCCTCGGTGATCAAAAGCGCCGTGGGCACTCCCGGCTGCGGGGCGCGCGGCGCGCGCAATGGCGCGACCGGGGGCAGCCCCTCGGGCTCTTCCGCCTCCAGCCCCGTGCTCACCTCCGCCAATTGCGCGGGATCGGGCGCGAACCGCCCGCCGGTATAGCGCACGATATTTCCGGCCTCGGCGGCGTAGAACTTGCCCCGCGTATGCAGCCCCGCCACCCAGCGCCAGCTGAGCGTGTTCGAGGCCGGATCGCCGTCGAGCAGATGGCGGTAGAAGAAATCCGCTCCGATCCGCCATGGTAGCCGAAGCGTGAAGATCCAGATCGAGGCGAACCACATCCGGGCGTGATTGTGCAAATAGCCGGTCTCGCGCAGCTCACACGCCCACGCGTCGAAACAGGCGATCCCGCTGCGCCCCGCCTCGGCCTCGGCCACGCGCGCGGCCAGATCGGGCGCGTCGTCGAGCGCGGCAAGGTCTTGCGCCAATCCGTCCCGATAGCGCGCCCAGATCTCCGGGCGCTGTTCCAGCCAGCCCTTGAAATAGCCCCGCCAGAGCACCTCCTGAACGAATTTCTTCGCAGCCTCCGGCCCATGCGCCTCATACGCCCGCGAGACCGCCTCACGCTCGAGCACAAGACGCCGCCGCAGATAGGGCGACAGTTGCGAGACGTCCCTATGCCGCCCCGCCCCGTGATCGAAATTGCGCCCCTGCGCGTAATCCGCGCCCATCTTTGGGGCGAACCGCGTCAGGCGGTCCTCGCCAGCCGCGCGGGTGGCGGCGGGCAATGGCAAAGGCTCGGCAGCGGTCACGGCATCTCCTTCCGGGTCGGGCTACCGATCTACGCCGTCGAGGGGATATGCGATCACTCGGCCCGCTCGAACCGAACCGTCGGATTTCTCATCAGCGCCTCGAGCGACCCGTCGAACGCGCCCAGCCGCACGAGGCCCGGCGAGTTGGCGAAGGGTTTGTAGAAGATCGCGAGATTGCCCCAAGGCGCATAAAGCGTGATGTCGCCCGTCTTCGGCTCGTAGGCGCGCGGTGCGCCGGTCGTGTCGAGCTTGCGCGGCAGATCGGCGATCTTCTCGATGCCGTGGTAGTCGCGCAAGGTCAACTCAAGCGGCATGAGCGCCGCGAAATCGCGCCCTGCGGGGGTGTCGTCGAGCGTGGCGGTCAGAACCGTCTCGCCTGCGGTCACGGTGATCGGGATCATGCTGTCTCCTTTCGTCTCCTGAGCGCAGGCCATGCTGGCGGCGACCCATAGCGCCGCGACGGGTGTCAGAAACTTCGTGAAGCTCATGGCCGATGCCCTCCTGCTGCTGGAGACAAATCTATGCGCGATTGCGCGGGAGGATTACCCCCCGCGCAATACTGCCACAGATGAGCGGCACTCATCAGTCGCCGTTTCAGGCCTGGGTCATGTCGATCACATAGCGATAGCGCGCCTGCTTGTTCACGACCTTCTCGCAGGCTTCGCCGATCTGCTCGGGGGTGATCATCTCATAGGTGGCCGCGACCCCGTGATGTGCGGCGAAGTCGATCACCCGCTGGGTCTCGGCAATGCCGCCCGTCATCGAGCCCGCGAGGCTCTGACGCCCGAAGCCCATCATCATCCCATGCGCCCCCTCGATCGGGAACAGCGCGCCAACATTGACCAGCGTCTTGTCGAGCTTGAGCAGGTTCAGGAATTGCTGCATCGGATAGGCCACCGGAACGGTCGAGAGCATCAGATCGAAGCTGCCCATCTGGCTCCGCATCGCGGCCTCGTCGGACCAGAGATAGGCCTCGGCGGCGCCGAAAGCCTTGGCATCGGCGATCTTGTCCTCGGAAGTGGTGAAGACGACGACCTCGGCCCCTTTCGCCGCCGCCAGCTTCACCGCGAGATGGCCCAGACCGCCCATTCCGATCACGCCGTAACGTTGGCCGGGCTGCAGATCCCAGTGATTGATCGGCGAGAAGGTGGTGATCCCGGCGCAAAGAAGCGGCGCGAACCCGGCCAGATCGACCCCAGGAGGGATGCGCAGCGCGAAGTCTTCCTTCACGACGATCTTCTTGGAATAGCCGCCATAGGTCACCCCGCCCGAGATCTTGTCCTCGGAATTATAGGTGAAGGTCGTGCCGTTGAGGCAGTTCTGCTCGCGATCCGCCAGGCAATTGGCGCAGGTGCCGCAGCTGTCGACCATCGTGCCGACCCCGGCGATATCGCCCTCGCGGAACCTGGTGACCTCCGCGCCGATGCCGACAACCCGGCCGACCATCTCGTGACCGGGAACAAGCGGGAACTGCGGCATCCCCCAGTCGCCCTTGTAGGTGTGAATGTCCGAGTGGCAGATCGAACTATACATGATCTCGACCACGACATCCTTCGGCCCAGCGGCACGGCGCGGGATCGTGTGGGGCGCGAAACTGCCATCCGTGTCGAAGGCCGCCCAAGCCTGCACCTCGGAAGCTTCGAGCGATGCGCCGGCCTCTTGCGCGACCGCTTGCGTGGCGACGCTCGCCGCCAAAGGGGCCGCGGCCAGCGCGGTGCCGCTGCGCAGGAAATTGCGGCGGCTTTCGCCATCGCGGGTCAAGGTTTGGAACGTGTCATTGCAGGACTGGCACATCTTGGGCCTCCTTTTTCGGGAACTGACGAAGAGCGCCGGAACAGGGGTGGCGCCTGCCTTCCAACATGCCGCGAAACGCGCCGCAGATAATCACCGCTTTGCGCACAGCATCCATGAATCCTGCTCATGAGGCTTTCCGGCTTTTGCGGCATTAACCCCGCGTCTGCGGTCCTTACCTCAATGAAAGCGAGGCCAGGGAGATCACGGCCTTGCCACTGAAACGCAATCCAAGGGAGACCCCTGATGATCCGCACCTTCACGACGCTCGCCGTCCTTCTCGCCGCCCCCGCCGCCGTTGCGCAGTCGATGGAACTGACCCCGGCGGAGAGCCGCGCAGCCACGATCGGCAGCTCTGACACCTTCACCGGCACCGCCCTCGTCGCCCCCGTCTTCGGCCCCGACATGGGCGATGTGAGCGCGGGCGAAGTGACCTTCCTTCCCGGCGCGCGTTCGGCTTGGCACACCCATCCGGCGGGCCAGAAACTCGTCGTGACGGCAGGCTCCGGCTGGGTGCAGGAACGCGGCCAGCCCAAACAGCTGATGCAGGCAGGCGACGTCATCTGGTGCCCGCCGGGCATCGAGCATTGGCATGGCGCGACCGACAAGACCCACGTGACGCATTTCGCGATCCAGCAGGTGGTAGATGGCTCCGCCGTGACCTGGGGCGAGAAGGTGAGCGACGCGGATTATCTGGAGTGACGTCGCCTGATCCACGGCTGAATAATCCGTGGACGTCATGAACCACGCGCATATATCGTGAGGGAGACCCGCCCGATGGCGACACCAACATTCAGCGAGGCCTCCCTCATGCTGCGCGAGAATATCAACGATCTGATCGCCCTGGCCGCCGTCGCCGAAGAGCGCAGCTTCACCAAAGCTGCGGCGCGGCTCAACGTGTCGCAATCGGCGCTGAGCCACACGATCAAGGCGCTGGAGCAACGGCTGGGCCTGCGGCTGCTGACGCGCACGACGCGCTCGGTCGCGCCGACGCTCGAGGGCGAGGATCTTCTGGCGACGCTCAACCCCTGTTTCGAGATGATCGAGGCGCGGCTGCGCGCGCTCGACGACGCGCAGGACCAGCCCACGGGCACGGTGCGCATCGTCTCCACCGATTACGCGATCGAGACGGTGCTTTGGCCGAAGCTCTCGCCGCTGCTCAAGCAATACCCTTCGATCAATGTCGAACTGGTGATGGATTACGGCTTCACCGATCTGGCCTCGGCGCAATGCGATGCCGGGGTGCGCTATGGCGACAGCGTGAGCGAGGGGATGATCGCCACAAGGATTGGCCCGGACGAACGGATGCTCTGTGTTGGCGCGCCGCCCTATTTCGAAGCGGCTGGCGTGCCGCAGACCCCGCATGATCTGAGCGAGCATAACTGTATCAACCTGCGGCTGGCGACGCATGGCGCGCTTTATGCCTGGGAATTCGAGGATGCCGAGGGCCACGAGATCCGGGTAAAGGTCTCCGGTCAGGCCTGTTTCAACACGATCGGGTTGGTGCAGCACGCGGCGCTGGATGGGCACGGGCTGGCGCTGGTGCCGGATCGGCTCGCCGCGCCCCATCTGGAAAGCGGCGCCCTGCAAGCCTGCCTCGAGGAATATTGCCCCTTTTTCCCAGGTTTTCACCTTTATTACCCCAGCCGTCAGCGCCCCTCCTCGGCCTTCGGCGCCGTGCTGGAAGCCCTGCGCATGCGGAGTTGAGCGGCTCCCTATTATCACGCCTGATTGAATGAACGTGCGCATTCATGCAGAGAACTCATGAGTGCTATAAAAATTCCGTCGATTATCCTCCCGCGCCGCTCACCTTAGATTGCAGGACATGAACCGAAGCCGTGCTCTTGAAAAATGAGGGGCGTGGCGCACTCCAATGCAAGGAGCCAGACATGATCCTGAACGAAACCCTTACCCTCCCCAATGGCGTCGAGATCCCGAAACTGGGCCTTGGCACCTGGATGATCGACGATGACAAGGTGGCCGATGCGGTGAAGGCCGCCGTCGAGATGGGCTATCGCCATATCGATACCGCGCAGGCCTATGGCAACGAGCGTGGCGTCGGCGAAGGCATCCGCAATTGCGGTGTTCCGCGCGACGAGATTTTCCTGACCACGAAGCTCGACGCGGGCATCAAGAACTATGCTGACGCGAAAGCCGCCATCGACGGCTCGCTCGAGACGCTCGGGCTCGACAAGATCGACCTGATGATCATCCACAGCCCGAAGCCCTGGACCGAGTTCCACGGCGACGATGGCTACTTCGAGGGCAACCTCGAAGCGTGGCGCGCGCTGGAAGAGGCCTATGAGGCCGGCAAGCTGCGCGCGATCGGCGTGTCGAACTTCGAAAAGGCGGATCTCGACAACCTGCTCGACAACGCCAAGGTCAAGCCGATGATCGACCAGATCCTCGCGCATGTGTCGAACACGCCCTTCGAGCTGATCGACTATATCCAGAGCCGCGGAATGGTGGCCGAGGCCTATTCGCCGATCGGTCACGGCCAGATCCTCGACAATGCCGAGATCAAGGCGATGGCCGAGAAATACGGCGTCAGCGTTCCGCAGCTGTCGATCCGCTACGTGCTGCAACTGGGCATGGTCGCGCTGCCGAAGACCGCCAATCCCGATCACATGCGCTCCAATGCGGCGCTCGATTTCGAGATTTCCGACGCCGACATGGAGGCGCTGAAATCGGTCGAGGAGATCAAGGATTACGGCGAGGCGAGCATGTTCCCCGTCTATGGCGGGCAGCTTTAAGCCAGACCATCGCACTGCCGGGCCTGTCCCGGCGGTGCCTTTCAGGCCTTTCGATGAATCTCGCTCATGAGTGACTTGGCTTGATGCGGCATTAACCTGAACGCCGCCTCCCCCATCTCTGAAGGACAAGATCAACCCGACAGGAGAGATGATATGAAAACCCGTTTTGCAGCTTCTGCTTTCGCCCTGATTGCGTCCTCGGCCTCCGGCGAGGCGCTCGATCGCACCATCCCCGACGCCGTTGGCCGCGCGGCCCCCGCGCTCGAGGCCTATTCCAGCAATGATCTTCTCGGCTCGGTCTGGACCGGCGAACAGCTGTCCATGCGGGACCGCTCGCTCGTGACCTTCGCGGCGCTGATGACCCGCCACGAGACAGGAAACCTCGAGCGTTTCGTCGAACTCGCGCTCGATAGCGGCGTGACGCCTGCCGAACTGTCGGAAACCGTCACCCATCTCGCCTTCTACACCGGCTGGGGCAATGCGACCGCCGCGGCCGAGGCGATGGCCCCGGTCTATGAGGCGCGCGGGATCGCCGCGGACAGCCTTCCCGGCGCAGAGGTCGATCTGCTGCCGCTCGATGAGGAGGCCGAGGAATCGCGCGAGAGTTTCGTGCGCGGCACCTATGGCGACGTCTCGATGGGCGTGGTCGACAACACGCGCGAGCTTCTGTTCCGCGACCTCTGGCTGCGTCCCGACCTCGCGCCGCGCGACCGGTCGATGGTCACCGTCGCGGCCCTGATCGCGGCGGGCCAGCCCGAGCAGATGACCTTCCACCTCAACCGCGCGATGGATAACGGGCTGACGCAGGAGGAAGCGGGCGCGATGCTCTCGCATCTGGCCTTCTACGCGGGCTGGCCCAAAGTCTTCTCCGCCCTGCCGGTGGCCAAGGACGTCTTCGAGAAACGCGCCGAATAAAGGACCCTGCCATGAAGATCGCCATTCTCGGATCGGGACTGATGGGCGCAAAGCTCGGACGGATCTGGGCGCAATGCGGCCACGAGCTGCGCTTCGCCTATTCGCGCAGTCAGGCCAAGCTGGAGCGGCTCGCCGCCGAGACCGGCGGGTGCGCGACTTCCGTGGCCGAGGCGGTCGCGGATGCGGATGCGGATGCGATCCTGCTCGCCGTGCATTGGAGCCGGGTCGAAGATGTGCTGTCTCAGGCTGGCGACATGGCAGGTCAGGTGGTGCTCAACTGCTGCGTTCCGCTCGATGCGAGCAATAGCGATCTCGTGCTCGGCCCCAAGACCTCCGGGGCCGAGCAACTCGCCGCCATGCGCCCCGATGCGCGCTGGGTGGCCACATTCAACACCTCTCCCTCCGAGAGCTTCGCCCCGGTCTTCGCCCGCAAGGGACAAGCCGACCCGCCGCAGCTTTTGACCTACGGCGATGACGACGGCGCGAAATCCATCGCCCGCGGGCTGATCGAAGATATCGGCTTTACGCCGGTTGATGCGGGCGGGCTGCGCACCGGGCGCTTCGTCGAACCCTTTGCAATGGTCACCGCCGAGCTAGCCTATGGGCAACCCGGCGGTCCCGCCCTGACATATCGTTTCGAAAAACTGCGCGACTAAGCCCGCGCGTCCCTACCCCAAGAAAGGAGTTTTCCCATGAAAATCATTCGCTCCGGCACCAACGCCTCGATGCAGGGCCCCGAAGACTGGTTCACCGGCACCGTCCGCGTCGATCCGCTGTTTCAGGCCGAAGAGCCCGGCCGCACCTCGGGCAGCCATGTCACCTTCGAGCCCGGCGCGCGCACCGCATGGCACACCCACCCGGCAGGCCAGACCCTGATCGTCACCTTCGGGCGCGGCCGCGTTCAGCGCGAAGGCGGCCCCGTCGAAGAGATCAGCCAGGGCGATGTCGTGTGGTTCCCGGCAGGCGAAAAGCACTGGCACGGCGCCTCGTCCCAGACCGCAATGAGCCATATCGCGGTGCAGGAAAGCATCGACGGCTCGCCCGTCACCTGGCTCGAGAAAGTCGCCGACGAAGACTATAACGGCTGACCTTGAAGGCCGGGCCTGCGCGGCTCGGCCTTCTCTTTCTTCTTCCCCCGAATTGTCCAAAAAAGGCCCCGCAATGCCCCGGCCGCATATCACTTGCCACATGATCACCACGCTCGACGGACGGTTGAAGACCGAAGGGTGGCCCTATTCCGAAGACGAATTGCTGACGATCTACGATGCGGTCGGTGCGCGTCTGGAGGGGCAAGGCTGGATCATCGGGCGCGCCTCGCTCGAAGGCTGGGTGCCGCATGTCGAACCGATGCTCGACCCCGCGCCCACCCCGCGCCCCGATCGACTGGCGGATCTGGCGGGCCGCACCCTCGGCATCGTATTCGACCGAAAGGGGCGGCTCTTGCCGGATACGGACGAACTCGAGGGCGACCATATGGCGATCGTGCTCTCCGAGCGCGTCGCGCAGGCGCATGTCGAGCGGTTGATAGACCGCGGAATCTCGGTCGTGTTCGGCGGCCCCGACGGTGACGATATCGAAGACGCGCTGAGCCGCATCGCCGAGGGGTTCGGGATCGACCGGCTGCTGCTGGAAGGCGGCGGCACGCTGAACGGCACCTTCCTCGCCAAAGGTTTGATCGACGCGACCAGCACCCTGATCCTGCCCCTGATCGACGGCAATAGCGGCGCGCCCGTGATCTACGAACAAGGCACCGGCCCCGCGCAATCGCTGGAGCTGGTGCAGGCCGAGACGCTGGAGAATGGGATCGTCTGGCTTCGCCACCGCGTGAGCAGGGAAAGCTGAGACAGGCTTGCCCCACAGCCCCGCGAGGCATCGTTGCGCTCGGGGCGGCGCAACGCTCAGCGAGGCATGGCAAAACTGCGCCTGTCGGCCTTGAGCGATTTTCCCTTCAACTTCCACGAAAGACTAACGGCGTCGGGCCTACCCCCCCCTCGCCTTTTTCCTAAAGCTGTCGAAAGACATAGGGATTTGAGTCAAAAATCTTGCTACTGACTGACCGGTCAGTTATTTTCTGCCCATGACAGATCCCGACTCGCCCGAGCCCAAATTTCGACGTCGCGCAGAGGCGCGGCCTGACGAGGTGCTCGACGCGGCGCTCTCGCTCTTCGATGAGAAGGGTTACGCCCATACGTCGGTGGCGCAGATCGCCAAGACGGCGGGGCTCTCCAAGGGCGCCGTCTATCTCTACTTCCCGTCGAAACAGGCGATCCTCGAAGGCTTGGTGCGCCGGGCGGTGTCTCCGATCGCCACGCGGGCGCAGGCCCTTGTCGAACCGACCTCCGACGACGCGCGCGCCACGCTGCGCGCGCTGTTCTCGCTCATCGCGACCTCGCTCGGGGATCCGAAAGTGCTGGCGGTGCCCAAGGTCGTGATCCGCGAGGCCGTCGTCGCCCCCGAGATCGCCGCGATGTATCGGCGCGAGGTGTTCGACCACGTCCTGCCCGCCGCCACCGAAATCATCCGACAGGGCATCGCCTCGGGCCAACTGCGCCCGGTCGATCCCGAACTGACCCTGCGCTCGATCATCGGCCCGATCGTCGTCCATCTTCTGCTTGCGGAGATCTTCGACGTCGTGCCGGAGGGCGGGCTGTCGCTCGATCAGCTGATCGAGAACCACCTCGACATTCTATTCCACGGCGTTTTCCTGTCACCGGAGGGTTCGACCGATGCTTGATACCATTGTTGCGTGGATCAGCGCCCTGCTCACCGCGATCATTCCCGGCTATGGGGACGCCCCGGTGCCGCATTACTCGGGCTATGTGGAGGGCGAATACGTCTATGTCGCCCCCTCGGTCACCGGACGCATAAAGACGCTGGCGGCGATCGAAGGCGACAGCGTGAAGGCCGATCAGTTCCTGTTTGATATGGATTCGACGAAACAGCAGGCGGCGCTGCGGGCGGCCGAGGCCAAGATCGGCACCGCGAGCGCCAATCTCAACAACCTCGAGACCGGATCGCGCGACGCCGAGATCGACGTGATCAAGGCCTCGCTGGAGCAAGCCATCGCCCATCGTAATCTCGCGGAATCCGCGCTGAAACGCACCGAGGACCTGTTCGCCCGCGAGATCGTCGCGCAGGCCAAGGTGGATGTCGACCGCGCCGCGCTGGAAGAGGCCGAGGCGCAGGTGGCCCAGCTCAAAGCCCAGCTCGAAGTGGCGGCCCTGCCCGCGCGCAGTGCGCAGGTTCTGGCCGCCCAGAAAACGCTCGAGGCGGCGCAGGCTGATGCCGATCTCGCCCGGTCGCAGCTGGATGACATGACGGTTACCGCCCCCGTGGCCGGTCGGATCGAGACGGTCTATTACAAAGCCGGTGAAGTGGCCGCTGCCGGGTCGCCCGTGCTGTCGATCCTGCCGCCGAACGCGCTCAAGGTCCTGTTCTTCCTGCCCGAGGCCGAGCGCGCGGATTTCGCCATTGGCGATCAGCTGGAAATGGAATGCGACGGCTGCGATCCGGGCATCAAGGTGACGATCAGCAAGATGGCCTCCGAGCCGCAATACACGCCGCCGATCATCTATTCGCGCGAAGAGCGCTCGCGGCTCGTGTTCCGCGCCGAGGCGCGCATTCCGGCGGGCGCGTCGCTCCTGCCGGGCCAGCCTGTCAGCCTGAGGCGGCTGCAATGAACACGACACCCGCCGAGAGCGTGAGCACCCAGAGCGAGCCCGCGATCGTCGTGAAGGGGCTCACGAAGATCTACAACGGCAAGAAGGTGGTAAACGCGGTCGATATGTCAGTGCCCAAAGGCGCGATCTACGGCTTCATCGGGCCCAACGGTTCGGGGAAGACCACCACGATCCGGATGATGTGCGCCCTGCTCACCCCCGATGGCGGCGAAGGTCACACCCTTGGCTACGACATCCACAAGGAGGCGCGCGCGATCAAGGAAAACGTCGGCTACATGACGCAGAAGTTCTCGCTCTATGGCGACCTGACGATCCGCGAGAACCTCGACTTCATGGCGCGGATGTATCGGGTGAAGAACCGCAAGAAAGTGGTGGACGAGACCCTGCGGACGCTTGGCCTCGAAGGGCGCGGCAAGCAGCTGGCGGGCACTCTGTCGGGGGGCTGGAAACAGCGTCTGGCACTGGCCGCCTGCATGCAGCACAAACCCGCGCTCCTGCTTCTCGACGAACCCACCGCCGGGGTCGACCCGAAGGCGCGGCGCGACTTCTGGGACGAGATCCGCCAGCTCAGCAAACAGGGCGTCACGGTGCTGGTCTCGACGCATTACATGGATGAGGCCGTGCAATGCGATTACATCGCCTACATCGCCTATGGGAAGAAGCTGATCGACGGCCCCGCGGCCGAGATCCCGCATCAGGTCGGCCTGACGACATGGCGGGTTTCCGGCCCGGACTTGATCCAGTTGGAGGAAGAGCTGCGCGCCGATCCGCGGGTCGAACAGGTCGCGCGCTTCGGCGCCCAGCTTCATGTCTCCTCGACCGACAGCGCCGGGCTCGACGCGGTTGTCGCTGAAAAGCGCGGGGAAAACGACGCGCGCAAATGGGAGAAGAAAGAGGCCGAGCTTGAAGAGGTCTTCATCTACCTGATGGCGACCGCGGCTGACAATTTCGGTGTCAACGGAGGCCCCTCGCCATGAGCTGGTTCTCGGTCTCGCGTTTCGGAGCGGTGCTCTACAAGGAATTCATCCAGATGCGGCGCGACCGGATGACCTTCGCGATGATGATCGGCATCCCGATCCTGCAGCTGGTCATGTTCGGCTACATCATCAATTCCGACCCGCATCACCTGCCGACCCTGATCGAGATGGCCGATGAAAGCCCGGTGGCGCGTGCGGTGCTGTCGGGCATGGAGACCTCGGATTATTTAAAATTCGAGGGCATCGTGACCAGCGCTGAGGAAGGCGATCAGGCGCTCCGCGACGGCACGGCAAATTTCGTCGTGGTCATTCCGCCCAATTTCGAGCGCGACATCGTGCGAGGCCTGTCGCCGAAACTGCTCGTCAGCGCCGACGCGTCCGACCCGACGGCCGTGGGCACCGCTGTCGGCGCGCTGTCGGGGATCATCGACACTGCGGTGAAGCAGACCTTCCAGGGCCCCCTCGCCCCGGTCGCAGGGCAACCGCCGCCCTTCTCGGTCGTGGTGCACAAGCAATTCAACCCGGCGAGCAAAACCTCGCTGAACATCGTGCCCGGCCTGATCGCCGTGATCCTCGCGATGACGATGGTGCTGATCACCGCCATCGCGATCGTGCGCGAGACAGAGCGCGGCACGATGGAAACCCTGATCGCGACGCCGGTCCGGCCGCTTGAGGTGATGCTGGGCAAGATCCTGCCCTATGTCGTGATCGGCTACATCCAGACCGTCGTGTTCCTGATCGCCGGGAAGCTTCTGTTCGGGGTGCCGTTCCTCGGATCGGGACTGGCCTTCTTCATCGGCTTCAACCTCTACATCGTGGTGAACCTCGCCCTCGGCTTCCTGATCTCGACCCTCGTGCGCACCCAGATGCAGGCGATGCAGGCGAGCTTCATGACGATCCTGCCCACGATCCTGCTCTCGGGTTTCATGTTTCCCTACGCCGGCATGCCCGGCTGGGCGCAGGTGATCGGCTCGGCGATCCCCGCCACACATTTCCTGCGCATCGTGCGCAAGGTGATGCTGAAAGGCGCCCACCTAGCCGACATCACCGGCGACTTGCGGGCGATCGCTATAATCGGCGTGGTGATCATGCTGATCTCGATGCTGCGCTATCGGCAGACGCTGGATTGAGCCGCTTCGGCAAGGGGTTCGGATCAGGTCGGAGCGCGTCGCGATCTCTCACGGCACCTCATCCCACGAAAAAGGGGCGCGCCGCGCTGCGACCGCCCCTTTGAATTGCAAGCCGCGCGCCTCGCAGGGAGCGCTGAGTTTTCAGTCGAAGCTCGGGTAGATTCCCTGCATGGCGATGCAATAGACGAGCCCTAGCGTCGGCTGGTCGTTCTCATGCGGCTGGCTGCCGCCAGTGGGTGCGATCGCGCCGGGCGCGAAGCTGGTCGCATCCTGGATCGGCGTGCCGGTATAGCCATTGGCCCCCGTCGAGATCCAGGTATCGCCTGCAGTCGGCGCGGCACTCGCATCCGTGCCTTCAGGAAACACCGAAAGCGAATGCGAATGCGGCGGCAGATCGGCTTCGGTCAGCGTCACCGTATCGCTGCCCACCCGCTGGCCGAGCGCGCGAGGGGTAAGCCCCGGCCCTACGCCCTGTCCGGCAACGACGCTCAACGGCGAACCACTGCCTCCGTTGAGATTGGGCAGCCCGAAGGTCGTGCGCCCGTCCCCGCCATAGGTCGTCCCGATCAACGAGTAGACCGCCGAGTATTGTGACATCGGCAAGACCTGCCCGTCACAAGGCATCCAACCCTTGGGGATGAAATTGTAGGGAAATGGCATGACCGTGCAAAGAATGGGGTCCATATCCTGTCCTTTCCGAAAAGACCGGGCGCGCTTACGAGCGCGGCGGGTAAATACCGTCATAGGCGATGCAGTAGTTCATCACAGTGGTCGGCATCATGTTCTGGTGCGGGTGGGACGCACCGCTCGACCCGATCGAGGCCGGATTCAGCGTCGCGGGCGCGCCACCGGGCTGGGCCGAGTAGCGCGTGACACCCGTGCCATCTGCAGTTGCGAACTCGACCTCCGGGCCGGGCACGGCGGTCGCGTTGGCTGCCGGGCTCTGGCTCGACGCCTGGATCGCGTGGGAATGCGACGGCATCTCCGCGACGCTCAGCGTGACCGTCTCCTCCCCGACCTTGTCGCCGACCTTGTAGACCGAGAGCCCCGGCGCGTGTCCCATACCGAGCGGAATACGCCCGCGCAGATCCGGCACGCCGAAAGTCGTGACGGCGTCGCCGCCATATTGGGTTCCGATAAGCGAGAACAGCGCCTGATATTGGTTGATGGGCAACAACTGCCCCTGACAGCTGAGCCAGCCGCGCGGCGTGCGCGGGAAGGCAAACAGCGTGATTTGTCCGACAATGGGGTCCATGAATATATCCTCTCCGTTCCGGCGGATCCGTTGCGCGCTTTACGCGCGCTGCGGGAAGATGCCCTGGAGGGCGATGACGTAATTGACGCAAAGCGAGGGCTGCATGTTGGGATGCGCAATGCCGCCGCCCGTGTGACCGATATTGGTCTGCGCCAGCGCGACCGGCGCCTCGGCGCTGCCATAGAGATTGCCAGCGGGAATATTGCCCGAAGCGATCACCATGTCGTCGGGCGCAATCGGCGCACGTCCCGCGATCGCCAGCTGCGAGGCCACGAAAGGGTGGCTGTGGCTGGGCATCGTGGCGTCCGTGAGCGTGACCGCCTCGCTCCCCGGTTTTTGCCCGCGCGCCTGCATGGTGGCACCGCGCGGGCTGCGCCCACGAAGATCGGGGAGGCCGAACGTCGTCCGCCCGTCCCCGCCGAACTCGGTCCCGAGAAGCGAGAATAGCGCCGAATACTGCGCGATGCTCATCAACTGTCCATTACACAACGCCCAGCCCTGCGGCGCGAAATCGAAGGCTACGGGCATGATCATGCCCAGAAATGGTTCCATCGAACTGTTCCCTTGAATTCTCCTCTAAGGCGAGGCTACGGGCGAACATGTCCTGCGACAACTTACAACTATGTGTTGTGTCGCTATATTGACAAATTACCCAAACGGGAGCTCGCGATGCGCGCGCGAGAGCGCTGCAGATGGCGTCCCCTGGCCACCCGGCGACTGCGCTCTTCGCGCCACAGCCCTGTCGGCACATTTCGGCAAGATACCGGCAATACGCGCTAAAGATTGACGAAAATTAATACGCGACATAGCGTCAACATCAGGGAGCAGAGACTCGCGCATTATTTTACCAATTGCCCCACGGGGATTTTCAGACGATTTTCTTTGATGCGTCCGGGCCACGCTGCAATTTCAGTGGGGACAACAAGATATGTTCAGGGCATTGACGCTGAGCGGTCGCATTGCATGCGCCGTCAATCAGGCATCCAACCGATTTTCTCGCATAACGCGAATTTCGACCGTCCAGATTTTCATTCTGCGACTTCTGGCGGGTGTGCTTCTGACAACCGCCGGGGCGAGCGCCTCTCTGGCCGCCTGCGGCACCGGCACGACACTGTTATTGGATGGCGGGCAGGGTTCGACAAAGACGCTCGACGTGAGTGCGGAATGTCTCGATGTCCAATATGGCCTCTATGACGCGACGGGTGTCAACGCGAACGCCTATTGGCCGATCCAGGGCGACACGGTTAATAATCAGATCACGAGCCAGACCTTCACGGATCCGAATTCAGGCGCGGTGATCACGGTATCCCCGAATCTCGACACAAGCTCCGGCATCTATATTTTCCCGACTTACACGGTCACTCTGGACACCGCTCCGACGACCTATGTGGCCAGCGGCTTCAGCGTCCCCCTGTATTATGCGACGGGCATCTCGTCGGGCGGAAACACCACAACCGATACCACCTACACCGTCACATTCACCTTCCCGGCCCCCGCGACCGCGCCGGATGCGCCGACGAATGTCTCGGCCACGGCCCGCGATGGCAGCGCGCAGGTCAGCTTCTCCGCCCCGGCCTCGAATGGCGGCGACCCGATCACCGGCTACACCGCGACCGCGACGCCGGGCGGGTTCACCGGAACCGGGACCACTTCTCCGATCACGGTGAACGGCCTCACGAACGGCACCAGCTATACCTTCACCGTCACCGCGACGAATAACTTCGGGACGAGCCCGGCTTCCAGCCCCTCGAACGCGGTGACCCCGAAGGCCACTCAGACGATCACCTTCGCCAATCCGGGCGCGCAAACCTACGGCACTTCGCCGACGCTAAGCGCAACCGCTTCGTCCGGCCTGACGGTCAGCTTCTCTTCGACCACCACCGGGGTCTGCACGATCACCTCGGGCGGCGCTCTGACTTTTATCTCGACCGGCACCTGTACGATTGACGCCGATCAGGCGGGCAATGGCGCCTATAACCCCGCCCCGACCGTCACGCAGAGCTTCGCCGTGAACGCGGTTGTGCCGGGCGCGCCGACGATCGGCACCGCGACGGCGGGCGATGGGCAGGCCGAGGTCAGCTTCACCCCGCCCGCCTCCGATGGCGGCGCGACGATCACCGGATACACCGTGACCTCCACGCAGGGCGGGTTCACCGGTACCGGGAGCAGCTCGCCGATTACGGTAACGGGCCTCACGAACGGCACCAGCTACAGCTTCACCGTAACCGCAGCGAATTCCGTCGGAACGAGCCCGGCGTCCAGCCCCTCGAACGCGGTTACGCCGAAGGCTGCACAGACGATCACCTTCGCCAATCCAGGCGCGCAGACCTACGGCACCTCGCCGACGCTGAGCGCAACCGCTTCGTCCGGCCTGACGGTCAGCTTCTCTTCGACCACCACCGGCGTCTGCACGATCACCTCGGGCGGTGCGCTGACATTCGTCTCGGCGGGCACCTGCTCGATCGACGCCGATCAGGCGGGCAATGGCAGCTATCTTGCGGCGCAAACCGTCACGCAGAGTTTCACGGTCAACCCGACCACGACCCCTCCGCCGACGAATGTCACAGCCGTCGCCGGCGTCGAGAGCGCCACCGTCAGCTTCACCCCACCCACCGACAGCGGGGGCGCGCCGATCCTGGATTACACGGTGGTGTCTTCACCTGGAAACAAAACCGCGAATGGCACCAGCACGTCGATCACCGTCAACGGATTGACCGCCGGTACGGCTTATACGTTCACGGTCAGCGCCGATAACGGCTACGGATCGGCCGGGTTCTCAGCGCCCTCGAACAGCGTCACGCCGACGGCGGGCCAAACCATCAGTTTCGCCAATCCGGGCGCGCAGGATTACGGCACCTCGCCGACGCTGAACGCAACCGCGTCCTCCGGCCTGCCGGTCAGCTTCTCGTCGACCACAACCGGGGTCTGCACCATCACCGCAGGTGGCGCGCTGACCTTCGCCTCGACCGGCACCTGCTCGATCGACGCCGATCAGGCGGGCGACAGCACCTATAACCCCGCCCCGACCGTCACGCAGAGCTTCGCCGTGAACGCGGTCGTGCCGGGCGCGCCGACGATCGGCACCGCGACGGCGGGAGATGGACAGGCCGAGATCAGCTTCACCCCGCCCGGTTCCGATGGCGGCGCGACGATCACCGGATACACCGTGACCTCCACACCGGGCGGGTTCACCGGAACTGGGACCAGTTCACCGATCACGGTGAACGGCCTCACGAACGGAACCAGCTACAACTTCACCGTCACCGCGACCAACTCTGCGGGCACCGGCCCGGCCTTGGCCGCGTCGAACAGCGTCTCGCCGCTGGCGGCGCCGACCGCGAATGCCGTGAGCCTCACCGCAGGATATGGCTCGACCGACAACGCGGTGCCGCTGAACTTCTCCGGCGGCGCGGCGACATCGGTCACGGTCGCCTCCGGGCCCAGCCACGGCTCGACCAAGGTGAGCGGCACCACGATCAGCTATACGCCCACGGCGGGCTATCACGGCGCGGACAGCTTCACCTATACCGGCACGAACGCGACGGGCACATCCGCCCCTGCGACGGTCACGATCACCGTCTCGGCGCCCACCTTCACCGTCACTTCGGGCGCGCTGTCCGATGGGCAGGTCGGCACGAGCTTCGCGGCCACGCTGAGCGTCTCGGGCGGCACCGGGCCCTACACGTTCGACACCGCTGCGAAGACCGGCTCATTCCCGCCGGGGCTGTCGCTCTCACCCACCGGCACGCTCAGCGGCACGCCCAGCGTCAATGGCAGCTACAGCTTCACCGTAAGCGGCCATGATTCAAGCGCGCCGAATGCGAGTTTCCAAAGCGCAACGATCACCGTCGCGATCCAGCGCGCCGCCCCCACGATCACCGCGATCAGCCCGGCACAGGGGTCGGCCAGCGGTGGCACCTCCGTCACGCTGACGGGAAGCGATTTCACCGGCGCGACGGCGGTCAGCTTCGGGGGGAAGGCCGCGAGCGGCTTCACCGTCAATTCCGACAGCCAGATCACCGCGACCGCGCCTTCGGGCACGGGCACGGTGCATGTGAGTGTGACCGCGCCGGGCGGCACCTCGAGCGCCACCAGCGCGGATCAGTTCGCCTATCTGTCGAATGTCGCGACGCTCTCGGCGCTGAGCGTGAGCCAGGGCACGTTGAGCCCCGGGTTCAGTTCGGGCACGAGCGGCTATTCGGTGGACCTGCCCTATGGCACGGGCTCGATCACCGTCACGCCGACGGCCACGGATAGCGGCGCGAGCCTCACCGTGAACGGCAATGCGACCGCCTCGGGCAGCGCCTCGGCGCCGGTCTCGCTGGCGACGGGGGCGAACACGATCACCGTGGTAGCCACCGCAGCCGATGGGATCGCGACGCAAAGCTACACCATCACCGCCACCGTGGCGCGCCAGACCGATACGATCACCTTCGCCCCGGTCAGCTCTCCGGTGCGGATCGGCAGTGCGCCTTTCGCAGCCACCGCGACGGCGAGCTCCGGCCTGACCGTGACGCTGAGCAACGCGACACCTTCGGTCTGCACGCTTAGCGGCGCCGTGGTCACGCCGGTCGCGGCGGGTAGCTGCCAGATCACCGGCACGACCGCCGGCAATGCGAGCTACGCGCCGGGCAGCGCCACGCTGACGGTTCTGGTCGAGGTGGCCCCCGATCCGACACAGGATCCGGATGTGATCGGGATCGTGACCGCGCAGAACACGATGGCGATGCAATTCGCCCGCACGCAGATCGGGAACTTCTCCTCGCATCTCGAAGCGCTGCGCGACGGCAATGGCCTGCGCGACAGTTTCGGCGCGCGTCTCGGCATTCCCAGCGTGACCCGCGCGCGCGGTTTTGCCGACCCGGTCGATCCGTTCGAGACCCAGACGGGCGGTACGCCCGCGCCGAGTCGAGGGGCTACGCGTGGCGCAGCTGCTGCGCCGACCCCATCCGTCTCGACCAGCGGCACCTCCGAGAACCTGTTCGGCCCGCAAACCGCGATCTGGACGGCGGGCACGCTGAACCTGACGAAGGACGGCGCAATCGACCTTCATAGCAACGGGCTCAGCGCAGGTCTCGATTACCAACCCAGCGCGGATGCGATCCTCGGGCTCGGGCTCGGCTATGGCAACGGGCGCTCGGATATCGGCAGCGATGGTTCGAAGACCAGCGGGCATAGCGTGAACGCGGTGGCCTACGGAACCTTCCGCACCGGCGAACGCGGCTTTGTCGATGTGCTTGCGGGCTATGGCACGCTGGGCTTCGACAGCCGCCGCGCGATCTCGGGCGGGCCGGATATGGCCTACGGTTCGCGCGATGGCTCTCAGGTCTTCGCACAGGTCCGCACCGGGATGGAGTTCCGGCAGGATAACTGGATGCTCTCGCCCTATGCGGGGATGCAGGTGATCTCGGGGCATCTGAATGCCTTTACCGAGCGCACTGCGGACCCGGCCGATGCGCTGAGCTTCGACCGTCAAAGCTTCGGCTCGACCCAACTCGACTTTGGCCTGCGCGGCGGCTTCACCCGAAAAACGAGCTTCGGGACGGTCTCGCCGAACTTCCGGCTGGAATATAACCGGGTGATGAACCGCGATATCGCCGCGGGGATGAGCTATGCGGATCTGGTGAACGGCTCGCAATATGTGCTAAACCTGCCGCAATCCGATCAGGACCTGCTCACGATCGGGCTGGGCACGAATATCGCCTTCGAGGGCGGCACGCAGCTCAGCATCGACCTGCGCAACACCTCGGGGTCGAACAGCCACAGCAACAGTATCTCGCTGAGACTGTCCAAGCAGTTCTGACGCAGGAGACAAGCGAAAACCAAACGGGGCGAGGATGTGCATCCTCGCCCCGTTCCTGTTTCAGCCTGACGCCCTGGGATCATTCATTGACCAGCTTGGGCGGCCCGTGGGCAGGCTTATGCTTTCGCCTGCGCAGTCATTTGCTTTTTTTGGCTTCAGCCAGAGAAACCAAAAGAGTGCCCAAGAGCTCGGCCCACCGATTCGATGACGGTGATTTTCCATTTATTTTTATACACTTAAGAAGATAGAAAGCCACTCCAGAAACCATATCCGTGCGCAGAAAACCATAAAGCTGCGCGGGGAATCTCGACATTCGAGCGATCCTTTTGGAGAAGGTCTGAACAAAAGAAAACCCGCGCTAACGCGCGGGTTCATGCGGGACAAAGCGGTGGTGAGTGTCAGTCGAGGCAAGCCTCTTCGAAGGGGCGATCCCGACGGTAGACGCTTCTGTAATTCGGGCTCGAGAAGGGTGAGGCGATCTCCGCCGTTCCGGTCTTCTTAGCCCAAGCCTTATCGAAATCCTGCCGCGTCAACTCGCGAGCCCCACGACCGATAGCGACTTGAAGGGCAGCGAGCACGATCTCGAAAACCAATCCCCATCGGAACGCGGCAGCGGTCGCGAGGCGGTGAAGAAACTCAATGTCTCGCAGCTCATCAGGCACCTCGATAGTTTCTTTATCGGCGTAGCTTCCGAGGATCGTGTTCAGGGTGAGGTAGTCGCCCAATGAGCCGTCCTCGCGTTCCGTCAGGTCAATGTCCTCAAACCGGACGCGGGTGGTCAGGCGAAACAGCTGTGGCTCCTGACGAACGTAATCGGCCAGCTCAGGAACACCTGACAGAATAAGCATCAAGGGCCAATCATGGGACTTCATCAGCGCCTTGAACGCGTCCAGAATAGCGAGAAGCTCTCCCTGCCCCCTACCCCGCATGATATGCTGAGCTTCGTCGTAATGGATGCCGATGCACCCTTTCCTTTTCGCCTGATCGACGACGAGGTTCCAGATTTCAGTTTGAGTGCGGCGTGCCTTGTCGTGGATAGGATATCCAAGATCGCGCAAGGTATTCTTGCCAAGATCTTTCCATCCTTCCTTCGAACTCAACACACAGTCGGCGAAGGATGCCCTCGCACCGGACGGCAAGCGCGTATCGCTGGCATTGAAGCGCCCCAGCAAGTCGCCAATTTCCTTACTCTTTCCGGCACCGGACGGGCCGGTGACGAGAAGCGCCCCGGTTTCGAAACGAGCTCCGCTCTGTAACCCGCCGAGGTGGCGGCTCAGAAGCTGGGAGAAGCTGTTTTGGAGGACGCGAGCACGGTCCAACGGATAATGGCGGGCCGCAAGATCACCACTCAGGGCGACGATTTCTGGGATGACGAATTCGTTCAAAACTTGCTCTCCTTGCTTGGCGGTAGGACGGTTCGGTTCAGGCCTGTCTCTGCACGTTCTTGTAATCTTTGATCAGGCTGCTGATGACTCGGGGGGGAAAGACGAGTGCCACCCTCTTCGCGCCGCTCCATAATCTCACCGGGAGCCACCAGATGCTTCATGGGAGCGCTCGAGGCCGTCGATATCTCGAGGCACCGCGCAGCGCGTTTTTCAAGCTTGGCGATTGTCTGATAGTTTGAAGGATCGCGCGAATCCGGGAAGAAACCGGATCGTCGCGCGCGATCGGCAATCGCCTCACGCAAATGCCCTTCGTGAAGCGCGCTCTGCTGCGGGTTGGAGCGAGTCGCCGCTTCCATCACTTCAATGGCTTCTTCGAGCGTCAGGTCGTTGAAAGCCGTCATGCTCAACTTCGCCTCGATAATCTCCTTCTCGCCTTCGGCGACAATGAAGACGCGGCGCAGGTCATCGGGGTCAAGATGAACGAGCACCTTCTTCGCCTGCCCATCCGCGAACCGCAGCAGTGCCGGGGAGTTAAAGGGCAAGCCGAAAACTCTCACACCTTCGGATGTCGTGGTCGCCTCGCGCTTCACGCCAAGGTGCAAGCACCTGTCTCGCTGAGTTGGCGGGTCGATCTTTCCATAGAGCCGTAGTGCTTCCTCACTCTTTTGTCGGACAGTCGCACCAAACATCCCGGTCCCACGGTGAGAATGGAACGGATACTCATCGATGAAATACCGTGTGATTGCCCCGTAGAGCTCGTCATGTGTCAAGGTCGCCGATCCCTTCGGATCGACCTCCTTCAACTCACCCGGTCTACTGCCTGTATATCCGGCATGAAAATTGAGGACCTGAAACTGAAGTGGGCCGAAAAAGCTCTCAACGAAAGGCTTATCGGAGCTATGATAGGTTCGGCCAAGCATGGGCGTTGCCCCGATCCCAAGGAGAGCCGCGAAGGTGCTAGCATTCCGAATAGCGCTACCGTTATCCGAAGAAACGACACCGAGGCCGACCGGCGGTGCCGGGTCATGTTTGCAGCCATACCGGATCTTTTCCCGGGTCTTGTCGCGGGTTGCCATCCGCAGCAGCGCCGCGCTGTGATCTGCATCTGCGGTCTCCGAAAGGATCCATCCGAGCACCTCTCGCGTCGCGACGTCCATGATGACATGCAGCCAAAGTCGACAAATTTCGTTTTCTTCGAGTTCATCCGATGCGGAACTTGGGTCGATCACCTTCCCGGCCACCGAGCCGTCTGGTTTCGAGAAAATCGAGAGATAGACTTGGTCTGTCTCCAACCTCAGGCCGAACTTCTGAGCGCGAACATCGGTTGAGCCCGCGCCCAGCAAATTGGTTGCATGACGCCCCCCCTCACGCCCGATCGTTTTCACGACTTCAGAGATTGCTTTGAGCCGGATGCGTATCGTCGTGATCGACGGGAAGCGGAAGCCACGCGCATGTTCCTCAGGCGGGACGTCGAATAGTTCCATTGCAGAAGTTACAAGAGGCGCGAGTTGTGGCTTCAGTTTGCTGTGCCAACGATTGAGGACGTAGGCGATGAACCGTTCCTCATGCGCTGAAAGTCGGGGTTCGCGCCTGCCCTTCAAATGATCACGATCCGCCAGCACGACCGGGTTTCGGTCGAACTGCTGGAACAGTTTGTAGTAACGCATGAGCGTCCGCCCCTGCGGCCATACGAAACTATTGAAGACCTTTCCTCCGCGCGCCTTGGGGGCGAGGCTTGGCTCCATCGAAATTTCTCGAGCGCGCGCGATGAGGCGTCTCCGGAGCATGCCGTCTGTGTTGAGCCCTCGTTGCGTTAGCTTGAAACCCTCTTCCTCGAGCCCCTCCATAGCGAGCATCGCCGCCAATCGCGGCTGAACATCACGCCGCGCCTGTTCGGAAAGTTGCTCGATACGCTCAAAACCGCCCGTATATTCGAGCAGCTCTCGGTTCTTCGCCGCCACGGCTGGCAATGTGACGTCGCAGGATCGGTCTCGGATCGCGCGCTCGACATGCTCGACCGAAAGAGTAATGCATTCGCCGTCTTGCACATCCGAAAGATCAAACATGCTGTCATCGCGCCGATCCACGCGCCAGCAACGCCCGTCCATGACGAGCTCGGATCCTTTGGGGATGTTATAGAGCGGCTTTTGCGTCACCCGCGCAGTTCCACCCGCGAATGGTAGTTGATCAGCGCATTCCAATCGGCCCGAAGACTTTTACGCCCGATCATGCGTAGTGAAGCGTCGAAGCATCGCGACGGTTCGATCTGACACCGTCCGATCAAATCTCGCAGCAGCCAATAGCCACCCCGCCGGGCAACCCGTTCGACTTCGGTGTCGGCCTCTTCGTCCTCTTTGTTCCAGACTTCCCAGACCTGGCGCAGATTGTCCCGGTAGGCGCGAGAATAGTCGTCGGTCCGGACGACCACGCAGTCATCCGCGAACCCACGCGGCACCGCCGAGAAGAGATCGGCGATCTCGGCCTGGGTATCCAATCGAGCCAAGCTTGCAGCGTGTCGAATAAAGTAAGCGCGCCGGAACCCGTCGCGAAACGTAATCCGCATGTCAAAAGAGTGCTTTCGCTGCTTTCGCGCAGTCCGACTGAAATATGTAACGGGCGGGAGCTGCACTTCGAGGCCGAAAAGATCCGGATTCAACAGAGCATCGATTGCGACTGCGGACTCACCTTCGGACTCGAAGTGATATACGCGCCGGACACCATCGGTCGCAGGGGTCGCGAACGCCATCGAGAGCCGACGAGCGGTGTTGCTACGCGTGAGCGGGTTGCGCGAACCGGCGAATGATTGGACCCCGTTGATTGGGTCGACTTCGAGCGCCGGAAGCTTCTTGGTGGGGATCTCGGTAGGTTCCCAGTCACCGTATTTTCCCGCGATATAGTCTCCGTATTCAGACATGCATTCTCCGTGTCCCCGAAGCGGGCGCTCCGGGGAGTATCCAGTTTCACTTGGGAGCACGGAGCAGGCTTGCCGGGACCGTTTTCGGCCTCTAACGTGGCAAGTAACAACCGGACGCTCGTCGTCCCAACTTTCGACGCGCGTCCGATCAGGGCGCGCGTTTTTTCTTCTTGATCCCAGTCGCCCTTCTGAAAGCGATCTCGAACAAGCTTAGCCTGATCGAATCATATGAAATTCCGAAGCGGAAAAAACATGATGCTTTGAGCATCACGCAAAATCTGAGTCAACCAATTGATTTCGTGCGAAAAAATGATGTGGATTACGGCTTCAAAGAGCCTTCCGAGAGAACATTCGGGAGCAAAGAACCTTCCGCAGCGGTGGTGATTGACGCGACAGACGCTTGACCGCGTTGACGATACCGGCGCACGAAAGAAGGAGATCGCGTTGCGAAAAACGGTGCTTTCAGTGAAAAGGGCATGAGAACCCCTTCGCTCCCACCGAACGTGAAACGATGACACGCCGTCTCTCTATGGCTCCACAGCACGGCGAACGCGAACCAGCGTTCTCCTATCTCTCACGTGTGGCGGCACGGTATGGCGTGCCCACACGAGATTTCGCGGCCGATATGGGGCTGTCCTTCTCGCGGATTATCGATGGCGACCCAAGGGACATCACTGCGCTCGCCGAACTAACCGACACCGAAGCAGAACGTCTATTGGCCTGGTCCCCGAAATATCTCGGCAACCGCAACCACTACTTCTGCGGTCACGTCATGCACGCGAAGGCCATCAAAGAGAGCTCGGTCCGAGGGTGTCCAGACTGCCTGAGAGAAGATTTGGAGAACGGCGCCTCTGCACCAGAGCATTCGCCATACATTAGAGGTGAATGGCTATTCCGTCCCATAACCCTCTGTGCGAAGCATAATCGACCGCTGTCGTCACTTTGGCAGGTGTCAGCCCAGCAAGACCGTTACGATGTCGCCTCCCGCATGGTCGAAATCGCTCCCGCTATCGCCTCAGGGGAACTTGATCACGAAACGAGAGAGCCCACGAAGTTCGATATCTGGGTCGCCGACAGGGTCGCCGGACGATCAACCGGCATTTGGCTAGATCAGTTTTCACTCTACCCTGCCGCTCATTTCTGCGAGTTGTTCGGGCGAGCGCTTTGGACGGTGCGGATACCGAAATCGCAGAAGTTTGCGCCCGAAGAGGCGCATCTGGCTTTTTGGCTCGGGTTCAAATTCGCGAAAGATGGAGAAAGCGGTGTTCGTCTAGGTTTGTCGAGCTTGCAGGAATTTGAAGGGGCCCCGACCGACGGTCCCAAGAAGAAATTCGGCGATCTTTACGATCGACTGACCTTCGACCTTACGAATGAGGACTACGCGCCTTTCCGGAACCTGCTACGCGATCACATCCTCAAAACTTGGCCGCTCGGCCCTGGGGATGACCTGATGGGCGAGCCTGTTCTGACGCGCCACCTTCACTCGGTGCTCACCGCATCTCGGGAGTATGGCATCGATAGTCGACGGCTGCGAAAATTGCTCGTTACCGCTGGGGTCGTGCGTGCAGTCGAGCAAGGTCGGTCAGATGCCTGGGAGCTGTTCACCCCCGAAGAAGCTGAACCGGTCCTCAGCCGTCTGGAGACGCTCGTCTCCGCAACAGATCTTCAAGATGCGCTACTCATTTCGCGCACGCATTTTGAATCCTTGCGTAAGGACGGCTACTTCGCGCCGACATTGGAAGGCCCTGAGCACAAACCACTTTGGGACCTCCGAGAAGCTCGCAGTTTTATCGACGGTCTCCTGCAAGGAGCGGAGCCTGTCTATGTCCCGATGCACAGCTGGGCTTACCTGTCGGATGCGGCTATCCGCCTAAAAGTTTCTCCTGGCACCATCATTCGCCTTATCGAAGAGAGAAGGCTTCATCGAGTTGGCAAACACGTAAGCCGCGACGGGTTCGCTGCGATCCTGGTGACGCTCGATGAAGTCGAAAGGTTGCTCGATCGCCCCACTACGCCCGGGATCAGCATTCAGGTTTTCGCAAAGCAGTGCGGGCTCAAGGATCTCTACCTACGCCGGCTCGTGCGCATGGCGCACATTCCGTCAACGGAAGGCAGAAATCCGAAAACAGGAGCGAAACAACGCTTCCTGTCGATCGAGGACATCGATGCCTTTTATGCTAGGTTCGTCACTCTACGCGACCTCGCAGTGGAACATGGTATGAGCTGGCAGGCCCTCCGCCACGAGCTGGCGCAACGGGGGATTGAGCCCTTCAGCCCGGACGGGGAGGACTATGGCGCGGTGTTCGAGCGGGATACGATCACGCTTTAACCGCCATTGGCGCCAGCTGCCTTAAACACCACCCCTGCCACCTCTGCGACTGCGCGAGATCGCTGCCCCCTAAAATGGTTAGCTGCACACAGGGTCAAAATTGCATGCCTGTTCACACGCCATGGCGTTTGTCCCACGACTCTACCTAGTTTCTCGAACGTTCCATGGCATGAGCGCGGTGTTCACTACTGATGGAGAATAAAATGAACACCACGAACAAGCAGTCCGCTGGGCGCCCGTCGAAGCAACACGGCAAAAAATCCGGTGGCGGTCGGGACAACGAGTCCCCCAAATCAAACAAGGCGCATCCGACGCCTCGGAAGCAGATCACTCAAAGCGATGTCGACCGCATTCACGACGGGAAAGGCCAAGATAAGGGCTTTCCTGTTCGCGCCCAAAACGCTGTGGATAGACGTCGCGGCAAAGCAGTGACTCGCTGAGCCAACTTACGACGCAACATGCCTTGCCGGATGTCTCTAACGAGCGAATTCGGCAAGGCGCTCGCGATGGCCTTTCAAAGCGTGACTGTATAGGCATGGCCAATCTTGCCAAACAGCGTGTAAATCCTGAAGAAAGTCAGGGCGTTGCATCTCTACACTCGAACATTCCCAAACACGCTCGATGTAGCCCATAAAACCAGAAATATGTCCGTGCAGCCGAAGCTTAAAAAGATGAGTTTGCCAGTCATCGTATTCTGAACCAGCCGCAGCATCAGTCTGGAACTCTTTTGGAACGGCATGCATAGCTTCGTCAATTTTCCGGCAAATATCTTCGATCGCTTTGAAGGTCATTGGTGTTTTACCGGACTTGATGTCGTTAATCCGTTGAGCGCGATAAGAGCTCCCGTGCCTGTCTCCGCCCCACTGTATCAGCGAGTTTATTCGGCTCGCCTCACTGTCTGGACCACGACTGCCAACTTTGGATCCTTTGTGATACAGCCGCACGAACTCTGTCACCGCGGCAACCCAAGCTTCCCCAGCGGACCAACGCTCACCACCTCTCTCGGTCGCCCGAGGAGCTAGCGAACGCGTCAGTTTGTCGTCCGTTGCATCCATCAGGGTGACTTCACAAAGAGCAAGTTGCCATGTGAGGCCGGTCAATGCAGCAAGACGTGCCAAACGTTCGGGATCGGGATCGCTTGTCGCTCGAAAGCGCTCATCGAGAGCCGTGCCTGATGGCAGCCCTCCTAGAAATATCGCCTCAACATCAATGTGTTCTTCTTTGCCCCTCTCTACAAAGAGAGAAGTGCGTTCTGGCTGACTCAGCACGTCGATGAACTTCCTGAAGAAGGCAAGCGCCGCATCAGTCGGCGGCACTTCGCTTCCAAAGCGGCTCGAGAGCATCCCCAACATCATCGAAGTTAAGCCGCCATGCCACTTCGAACACTCGTCAAAGCTTAGTTGGTGCTTGCAGCGGAAATCGCTGAGCACGTCGACGAACCCATCGAATTGAAGCCGCTGTCGTCCTTGGAGTTCGGCGCGATCAGATGCGTGGTTGAGAAGCTCGGATAAGAGCTTCTTGGCCTTCGGATCAGTGAAGTCAAATAGTTCGCCCCTAACCAAACGTGAGAGCGCCTTGCGGAGCCGATCGGCCTCGCGTCGATGAGAGGCCTCCATCCCATTGTTGCGCGCCAATAAAGGATAGAAATTCATCCTAGCCGTGGGCTTAGGCGCGTCTAATGCCGCGCAATAGGCGTTCATCAATGCCGCTTGGTGAGGAAATGTGATCATCTCAAAATATCCGATGTGAAATCATGCATCATAGAAGTTTAACTGCTCAAGACGAAAAGTAGCCTCTGCGCGAGCAGGTTGATACCAATCTAACAGAGGAAATAGTCTTATCGGCAGCCTAACACTGGCAGTGATAAAGCTCTTTCCCCAGCCCCCTGTTGCGCAAAGTGTCACCACCTGAGGCACGGGAATTAAGGACAGAAAGCCGAACGCCGGTGTGCCCAGCATGAATTCCAAAAATGCGCAGGAAGCGGACCTCGCCATACTCGGATTATACCACGCCGGTGGATTGACGGAGCGAAGAAGGTGACGCTACGATAACTTGGGGTCATCAGAGTAGCGGCGCCGAGACTATTAGCGCCAGAGATATTTCCACCAACGATGTTTCAGCCTTGGTTTTTCACACTGATCGCTTTGTCGCCACTCCTCGCCCTGGCGACCGATGTCTCAGCGGAACCCATGACATTTCGCGAGGCAACGAGTGGTGGATTTTGCGCAGGATGCACGTGGATAGCTGCGGAAGGAGATATCACCGCAGAGACGCCGAACGATTTCAGGTCGTTCTTTGGGGCTTCGCCTAGCGAACAAGAAATGCCACTTATCGTTGTCAACTCGCGTGGTGGGAATGACCTTGGCGCCGCTCTAGAACTTGGTCGATTGTTCCGAGCATATGGTGCCGTCGTTAGTATTGGAGATACACAGGAAGAGGACAATGACGGTTTCATGGTCGCGACATTGGAGCCTGGGCAATGTCTCTCCGGCTGTGCATATGCATTTCTTGGTGGTCGTGGACGGCATTTCGATAGCGATCAGGAACTTGGCTTCCATCAGTTCTTTGATGCGGCTGTCCTTTCAAACGCGGATCGAGAAGCCTTTAGTGGCATAGATCGATTTAGAGATCAGTTCGTCGCGGGCGAGTTGATCAGCTATTTGATCGAGATGGACGTCTCTACCGATGTATTCGCCTTTGCCTCTAAGGCGCCACCAGACAAGTTCGCATTCATGTCTCAACGCGAAGCTCAGTCTTTCCGAGTTGTGGATATGGGAAGCGCAATGAAGCCGTGGGAAATCATACCGCTGGCGTCTGGTTTGATGATTGAGGCACGGTCCTTCGATGACCGCACGGGCGTCCGCTTCTTTTGCCTTCGCAAGGATAGCGACCGCGTTCACGTCCAGATCCTGAACCGTTCTCCGAATGGCACGAAATTTCTCTCGACTGAATTCGCGAGTGGAACACCAGAGGACTTCTTTGAACCGGCGGTCGGAGCGCTCGAGAGCCAGTTCGTATATCCGGATGGAAGGACAAAGTCGCTTAAACTGGCATTCAATCGAAAATTGTCGGAACCGGAAAGTAAATTCCACGTAAATTTTGATTTCACGATGAGTTCTTCGGACTTCAAATCGGCAATCGGAGCGACTCAACTTACCTTAGAACCCAGAACCATGAACGTTTCGGTAACGAGCTATTGGCATGAGTTCGTCGATAGAAGCCTGCCGGGGGGAATGAACTTTAACCTCAACCGAATGGTGTTGGAGAATTGCGTGTGATCAAACGCTTCATTCTTTTCTTAGCGTCAGTTTTTTGCATTCCCTTTTCGGGACATGCTTCTGAAATGACCTTTACTCGCGCAAGTAATGGCGGAAATTGCTATTACGGATGCAATTGGACAATAGCGCAAGGAGAGATCACCTCACGCACTCCGCGCGTTTTCCAAGATTACCTTAAACACGGACACGACGCGGAACTGGTTTTCGACTCGCCTGGTGGAGATGTCGTGGCCGCGATGGAACTCGCGAGACTGATCCGAGCCGCCGAAATGGACACGATGATTGGCAGATCGGAGCCATATGAAGAGAGATGGTTTACGGTAGTCGAAGGGGGCGAGTGCCTGGGTGCCTGTGCGATCGCGTTCCTTGGAGGCAAGGAGCGCATCATCGGCACCCAACTATTCGACGGCGATTTCGAAGGAAGAATTGAGTTCGACAGATTGAATGGTCATGAGATCCTAGAAGGCATTGCGGGCAAAAGCCTTACGGGCGCCGACCTACTTGAAGAACAAATTGAAATTGGAATTTTTGTGGAATTTCTGCTAGAGATGGGAGTGAGCCCTGAACTCTACGCGCGCATCGCGGCCTTGCCGTTGGGAGCGAGCTTGGCCATCTCTAACGAAGTTTCCGAAGAGCTGCGCGTTTCGACTTCTCGCGTCTCCCAACGTCCTTGGAGATTGGACGAACTGGGTTACGGGCTGATTGCAAGAACTGGCCCTCGTGAAGACACCGACAGCCTTTGGGCGTTTTGTGCAAACGACGGTTTCCATCTTGCGCGCGCGTTCTCCAACGTCGACGCCGAAGGCGCTCCCTGTGACCAGGACACCTGCTACAGTGCTAGCGATGTAATGTTTCAAGATGCGCAAATTGAAATAGGCGACCGCCATTTCCCTATCGAGTTTCTAGGCTTACGGGTTGGTGGGATTCCAGGCGTAGAAGTATTGGTCGACTCTCTCGTCCCTCGCGAGGCGCTCGAAACCTTGCCAACCGCCAAAAGCATATCCCTCAACTTAAACACTGTGAGCCGCCTCACATTAGATCGCGCAAGGGTTTTCAAGTGGAGATGGGGTGAAGAATTTGATCCAAGATTGATCAAACTGGCTCTAAACAACTGCGTTCAGTAGAGCGAAGGCGTTAGCAAGCTTTCTTGTAGTCGACAAAGCTCCGAAGTTCGTCTCCCAAGCCCTCAAGCAGCTGCTCGCGCGCGATTTTCTGAGTATAGGGCAATAAGAGGCAGGCATAGCGAGTCGCCGTCTCGCCCAGGCTGGTTCTAATGACGGGTTCATCGCATGTTCCGACATTCACGCATATCGCCACATCATCAAAATAGCTAACGATGGTAATGATATCCTGACGGATTTCGTCAGGCGTCGCGCTTGCGGACACGAGATTGGAAACGATGTCCCCAATAGTCTCTCTTTCGATGGCAATGCCTTGGAAGCGCCCAAGTCCTAGCTTCGCGAGCTCGATCGCCAAGCGGCGCTGACTGGCGAGCAGATCACCAGATCTAAATTCGGACGCGAGAGCAATTGCTGCGTCGCGCTTGGTCTGAGCTATCTGCGAAGTGTATGATAAGACGGCGATCGTGAGCGACACAACAACGGTGACATTCGCAACTATCGTGGAGACCGCGGTTACGCGGCTCATTGACCACATTTTGGCCTCTTCGGAAGGAAAGCTAACCCATTCTCCACCCGCACCACTTCCTCAGAAAGACAGTCGAAGTCTTTGGCAGAGAATGTGATAACTTCGTCCACATCCGAGCTCTCCCCCGTGCTCTCTATCTTGCTGACGCCTCCAAAGTTACTCTTGCCAGACGTAGCCCCGGCGAAGGGACTTGGATCAGGACAGGACGCTACGTGGATAATGATGACTGGCGTCTGCATGCTCTTGTAGTCGGCTACATGCTTCAGAATGCACTCAGCCTGGTCTGCGTTCACAACCCACTCATCGGGTTGTGCATAGGCTGCAGCGGCTGGGTTGCACAGCATCGCGAATAGGACAATCTTTCGCATAGCGTTCAAAATTCGATCAGAGAAAGCGAGTTCGAAATATATTGAGAAGCATGGCTGTTTTTTAGTCAACCCTCCTTGATGGCCCCTAGGAGCTGAGTTGCCACCCTTTGTTTTGCCTTTGCGATGGCTAACGATGTGAATAGCCCCGTGCCTCGTTGACACCTTTATCGCTAATCTTGAGGCAAGGAGACCATGATGAGCAGGGACGAGTTCAAGCTAGATGCCGTCGCGCAGGTCACGGAGAGGGCTTACCCGTCAAAGACGGGGAGAATAGTTCGCACTTGTGAGGCTATTTCATTAAGTCATTCATGATCAATCTGGGTGATCATGGGCGTTTGACATGCGAGGAGACAAACATCTTCGCCAAAGCGACTTCGGAACCAAGCAAAGATCGTTCCGGCCTTAGCTTCACCCAAATATAAAAGTCAGGCGTGCATGAGCGACCCGAAAAGGGGCCGCTCATGCAAGAGGATTTAAAGCTCAACCGAAGAGGCAATCAATTGCCCAAATGCAGTAAGGCGATACTGGGTCTTTCGGTCATGACTGCGGGCAACGAGGCCGGTTGCCTGTAGGTCAGGACCGATCGACTCGAAGTCTTTTCCAGCGTTATCTCGAAGGATTTCGTTCTTCGTATCGAAGTCCCCGTCCTCATTCAGAACCCACAGTGCGACTCCAACGGCATCGCTCAGAAAGCCGTTTGGGAGTTTTGGCTTAGCTTTCCAATTCTTGGCTTCTTCAGATGGGCGCTCAGAAGCGATCATAGTAGAAACCAGACTTGTGACTTCCAAAGGAATTCCGCCCGTCTTGGCCAGAATGGTGTTGCGAAGGTCGGGCGTGTCGAGGTCCGTTCGCTCGAGTTCATCGAGGTGAACCCGGATCATTTCTGCACCCCAGGGAGACAAGAACTGAGTCTGCTCGCCGCGTCGGATCGCGAGGGCGCGCATGTCCGGGTCCGAAGCGCTCAGAATAATGACCGGTCGGATAGTCCCATTGAGGACGGTTTTCTGACCACCCAACCAGTTCAGAAGTGATTTGGCTTCGGCAGGATCTTCGGTCTCATAAACGAGAATTTTGCGCTTTCCGGTTTCTGCGCGCGTGTTGTCGACGATGCGACGCAAGTCACTGGTTGAGACTGCCTCCTGAACGAGTATCTTGTCCTCCTGCGCCCCCGGGAAATTCCCCGTCTCCGCGATGCGTCGAAGAGACTGCGAGACTTTGGCGATCCCAAGGACTTCAAGGCCGCAGATTATCTGAACCGGATCTTTCGTGTTCTTGCTAATTAGCCGCTCGATCTGAAAGTCACTCAAGGGCGCATATGGCCACTGGTTCGGCGGTTGCTTTGGCGCCGCTGAATAGCGCTTGCGGTGCGTCGCCCTGTCGTAGGAGATCGTCGGGTCCTTGTTCTCGATGTCGTCGAGTGCATGATAGATGTCGTTACCCGTGCCTAGCATTGCCGCAACTTCACGCGTGCGGAGCAGGTAATTGTAGCGGTTCTCGCTTCCCGGGACCGGATTGCGACCGAGAACCCCGAGATCGAAGAGCTCTTCCAGAAGCGCTTCAAACGAAGGGAGCGTTGGGGCTTCACTGGTCTTGGGCCAGTAGATCAAAGCCTCTTCCATGAGAAGACGTGTGGAGAGGCCTGTGATGAGAGCGCGCCGCTCATCTCCCTCGTAGATCAGGCGAGCAAGGGTGTAGGCGACAAGAGCGTAGCGCGGATCGAGGTTTAGCGTGAGATGGAACTTCTCACGGATTCGAGTCTCGATGTGCTCAAAGCCCCGGTGAGCAAACAAAGTGTTAGACGGAATGGTCCAGAGGGGCTCGCCCGCGGGCAGCTTGTAGGTTTTTCCGCTACCGATGCCGTGCATCGTGGAGAGAAGCCCCTTCATGTATTCCTGAACGAGGGACGGATAATAGTTTGCCCAAGTCAGGATTTCCTCGACGGCTTGCATGCTTTCGAACGCGAAACCGGCCGCGCGCATAGGCGAAACGACAAGATCGAAGGCCGCGCGCTTGTCGTCGATGTTGCGGTTGAGAGGGCCGATACAGATCGGCTCCCCAAGGTGCCAGAGCGGTGAGTTCGGCTGTTTGTGCATCCGCTGAACATTGTGAAGACCAGCGAAGACGACTTTGAAGGCGCGTTGTGTCTTCTCCATTAGCTCTTTGAGTTTGCTAAGCTGCGGATAGTCGTCACGCGTATCTTGGGTCATGAAGTTATCGGCTTCATCGAACATGCAGATGATACGCCCGTTGGGGTGCCGATTAACCCATGCCTGAATGTCTTTTGCGACCAGATCGGCGGTCGTGTGATCCGGCTTAACGATGTCGTCCGGTAGCATGTTGGAGATATGGCGCCAGACCTCGCTGGTTTTCTCCGAGATACCAAGCGGTTTGATCTCACGATTGACAATGAAGCGCTTCTCTTGAGCGCTACTCTGAGTTTGTGCGATGTGTGCGAGCAGCGCGGATTTTCCGAGTTGCCGGCCGCCATAGACAAGGCACCCATCTGCCGTTTTAGCTATGATTTTGCGAACCTCATCTTCGCGCCCGAAAAACATCTCGGGTGGAAGCTGGCCGGCATCGGTTGTGTAGGGGTCGATGCGCCCGTAGGGTAGACCGCATTCGAATACCGTCCGCGCGCGGGTATCACGGCGGGTGGCCGCGAATGCGATGAGCGCCTCGTCAATGAGCAGTGCGGGAATCGCTTTCGTGCGCAGACGTTCTGCGATCTCCCGGCGCCGTGAAGTATCCGCCACTCCAGACAGAAAGATGATCGCCGGCTTACTCGTGTCTCCGATAGCCTTGATCATTATCTCAGGAAGAGTTTCCGGAGATGCGACGATAAAGCTGTAGCCGCTGGTGGCATTCGAGCCAAAGACGGGTGGCAAGAACCAACCGTCAGAGACAATCCGCGCATGAAGTGTTCCGGTCCAGGAGCCTTTCCTGCCAAGTTCGTCGATCTTCCCGACGTTGACTTGTTCGAACCCAATTTCTTCGAAGAGTTCCTTGATCTGCCCGAGCGTTGGTTTCTTTGTGCGCATGCCAAGCATGAGGTTGCGATAAATGGCGATGAAACTCATCGCGGCAGCGCGTCGGTCCTCTTCTGCGAACAGAAGGTTGCCTTCCGTTGCAGTCGCTTCCTCGAAAGCCTTATTGTTCGCCGGCCAATTGTCAGAGCTGGCGAATGGCAGGAACTCAGGCGTGAATGCCCCGATTAGGCCTTTTAGATCGGTTTCAAAAACGGCCGCGGATCGTCCGTCACGAAGTTGGGCAATCCGATCCTCCACGGCTTCAATGGTAAGGTCATCGAGCTTGGTGAGGAGCGATTCAACATCTTCCTCGTTTTCAGGCTTGCGATATTCGTTGATCCGCGTGACCTGGCCTTCGCGGATGCTTTGTTCGATGTCAGCGATCGATTGATCCAAGACGGCAAGCCGCTCTGCGATGCCAGCAATGTCATGAACTTCGGTTCCATCAGCTAGTCCGCCGATCTTTTCGAGGGTGAGCTTACACCATGTAAGGTGCCGACTGATCTGTTCCTGGTTCTTGAAGTCGACCTTATCGAGCGCTGTAAGCAGACGATTCCGACTTTCGACTTCAGGCCGCCAAGTGGTAACGAACGCCTTGATCGCGTCCTTTACATCTTCATCTGAAGAGACGTCGAACTCATCGACCATGCGGAACGCGGTGTCGAAGGCTCCTTCTGCGCAAGCCCGCTTGATTGCATCCTCTTGGCCAAGGATCTGATCTTCGTTGAGGATCTTCGTGTAGATTTCAGCGCGCTGTCCGCTTTCTGAAAGCGCATCTCGATCGACTGGCGGGAGCAGATCCATCTCCGCATAAAGGGCATCTTCGAGGGTCGAGAACCGGCCGGTGTCGCGTCCGAGAAGTGCATGCCGGGTCTCGTTAATTTGCTCGCTGATCCAGTTGGCGATAGCCGCAACCAGAGGATCATCTGTGCGGCTGACCTCTGCTTCGAGGCCAACTTTTGCTTTTTCAAGCTGAGTGCGGAGCGTGGCAGTGGTCAGTTTTGTCCGTTCTTCGGACTGCTGACCGTTCGCTGCGGCGGACTGTGTCGTTTCGACCCAACGCTCCAAGATCGCAACGGGTTCGTCGAACTGGCGAGCGAGATAATCCACGCCTTTCGAGTAAAGGGCGAGATCGTTGTATCCTTTTTCTGCCGCATAGGTCTCAGACAGTGCTTCGATGGATTGAGCATTCCGCAAATTCTCAATTGCGGTTCGAGCCAGTTTCGGCGCCGCCATGTCCTTTTTGGAGATTGCATGAACCGCAGCGCCTAGCTCACCGGTGGCCGACACAACGTAGTGCATAAACTCGGTGGCGAATGGCCAACGCGATTTCTTCTGGCTAAGGGCGTCGCAGATCTTCTCCAGACGGACCGCGAGGCGTTGCTTTTCCGGTGTGCCCGGCTGGCCCGAGAGCTCGGCCAAGCGGTCAGGGCTCGGGGGAAAGTCGAAACTGAGCCGTGACACCGTATCGTTCACTTCGATCAAATGTTGTCCAAGGGTTCCCTTGCAAAGATCGGAAACCTGAGTGCGAAGTGTTGTATCTTTGGACAGTATGGCCGGACGCAGGATCGCACCGAGAACGAGAACCGAAGCGAGATCCGAGAGAGGCTTGGAGGTGGCGTTGCCGACCTGCTCGTTGAACTTCTGTAAATCAGGCCCAAATCCGCGGTAAGGAGCGCGGCTCGCTGCCGCGACACGTAATGCAACAGCCGGGATCGGCAAAGTCATACCTTCTTCCTCATACGCTGACGCGGCATCTGCAGCGATCGCGATGAAGTCCCGATCGACAAGCGACGCGAAGGTCTCCCTGGCGATAGGCGCTGGTTGAAGCGACTGAAACGTGGTGTCTTCAAATGTCTCCGGCTCGGATTGCGGTTCGTCCTCGACCGGCTCGCTGGTGACTTCTTCCTCTTGATCGTCAGGCTGGTCCTGTTCCTCTACGTGATCATGATCGCTTTCGTCCTCAGCCTGGCAATCCTGAATTTCGCGATCGGAAGAAGGAAGCTCGTTCCTTGCGGTTACTTCGGTCGGTTGTCTATCTGAGGCTTGTAACTCGTGTGCCGAAATGTCTTCTGCATCGGGGTGTTGCTCTCCAGGCACCTCGACGGTATCCGCGTCTTCTTCCAAAATGTCATCAAAGAGGCTTACGTCATCCTCGTCCGCTTCTTTTTCGACGTTGCGATTATCGGCTTGAACCTGAAGAAGGCTCTGGTCGCGGATCCTGTCAAAGATTTCGAAATAATCGGACAGATTGAAATTTTCGTCAAATGTGTCCGCGTCTTGAGCGGGATCGAAGTTGTCGAGAAGCGACATGAAGCGATCAGGCGTAGTGTCGCCAAGTGACCGGAAGAGGTCGAGGATCGTTTGATAGGCCTCTTTCATCCGGTTGATTTTGTTCTCAAGTTCTTCTGCTTGGGTCGCAATTTCGCCGATTAGGGCGAATTTTTTTGCCGCTGTCGCCTCGGCGATCTCATTGCCGAGCGCCTCAAGTTTCGCGGTTGTAGAGGCGATTTTTTCTTTGCGTCCAAGGATCAGGTCGTAGAAGCGGTCCGACAGCAAAACCCCTGCTGCTGGACTCGCAATACGAGCGACGTCATCGCCATCCTCGATCGCGCCGATTGTTCTCAGGCGCGCTTCGACTTCTTCGGATATCTCTTCTGCGAGAGACGCTTGCATGTCTCGTGCTGCTACTGAGAGATCGGCGATGAGGCTGATCCTTTGATCTTCGACCACAACTCCAATCTGAAGTTCTTCGGCCAAGCCCTGGATGGCCATATGGAGATGCCCCAATATGAGGATGGAGCATGCATCCGGCTCAAGTTCGAGTAGATCGATAATGTCGCGGGCGAAATCGATCCAATCCAGGCCCTCATCGATCTCTGGCAGCCTTTTCTGGACCCAGTCAGTTGGGCCGCGGTATCTCAGGATTTCCATGGCCTCGTCATGCATCCTCTCGAAGCTGTCAGGATCAGACAGAACGTGGTAATAGTTCATGATCGCGTATTCGCAGAAAGAAGCGACGGCGATTTCGGGTGATACATCCTCAAGAAGAAGCTCATGGACGCGGTTGTGCAGTTCAGGATGGGCTTCAAGGCGCAGCTTCGAGAGCGGCAGTTTTGCGATGACGCCCTTCTTTATCGCGGCCTTTTTCGCGCGCGGCCCTTTCTGGGTGCCGCGTTTCTGCATCACGACAGTTTCGAGTATGGGAAAAATCCAAGGTTGTCTTTGTGTGCGTAAGATCAGTTTCTTGTAGAGGTCGGCCGGGTCGTTCGGGTCGAAAGACTCGCCCATGAGAGCCGCAATGAACTTCATATCCTTGTTGGTAAAATGCCCTGATTCAGCGAAGAAATCCGGCGCTTCAGGGCAGATTTCGATCAAGGGAAATTCACTAAAATTTTCAGGAGCTTCCCAGCGTTCAAGATTCCATGAGCTCATGGTTTGAACAGCGGCTCGAACGCCGGCAAAAGAGGTGCTGTCGGAAGAAGGTGTTAGGGCGAACGTCGTCGGTTTTTGCAGCGCATAATCAGGCATGTTCGGTCCCATATCTGTTCCAGCTTTGCGTGAGACTCACGCTTGCATCGAGCAGGATGGCTTCAATCCATGCAAGCGCGGGGCGCCGTTCGAACTCGGACCACAGCCGTTGGTTCGAATAGTCGTTGAGGCAGCGCGTGCAACTTGTCACGCAGTCGGGGTTCTCGCAATTCAGGATCGTTCGCGCGGCGAGTAGCAGGTCAACAGATTGGAAGCCTTCTTCCTGTGTCAGTCGCGTGGAATAGCCTGCGCCACCGGAAACCGTGTCAAAAAGAACGATCACGAGGTGGCCATCGAGCCTTTGGACAATCGCCCGGAGGTCGCGAGCATCGGTCTCAAGAAGTTCTGCTGCACCGAGGCGCAAGGCCTCTTGCAACGTTCGGTCGATCTTATTTGATATGATAAGATCTCCATTCGGATCGTGCGGCGTGCCCTGAAAGAGGATAGCACGCACATCTGTTTCAAAGACGTGCGCGAGATCAATCGGCCAAACTTGGAAAGAAGGGTCGTATCGGCAGTCCCGCCCGGTTCGTGGGTTGGTATGCGGCTCTAGGGTCATAGGAGTTTGCCAGGCATTGTTGGGGCCAGCGCTTATGGCAGGCACGGCATGTTCGCAGCTGGGGCACCAAGCAAATCCTCCGCCATGTCGACCTTTGTTGACGGTAATGATGCGTCCTAATTGCTCGTCAGGACGATTTGAGCCTGGTGCGTGGAAAGTCAAAATTCCAGGCAGATCCGTTGGCTGGTAGCTAGAGATAGGCGCTTCGGTAAGTAACAGCGCTTCCTCGGATACGGTCGACCGAATTCGACTGGCACCCGGGTCTCTGCCCTGACCGTCGCGCACTGAGGTCAGGAAGCCGTGAGGTTTGATGAAGTCGCGCTTTCGATTGATGGAGGAGAACTGCGCACCGCATTGAGAGCAATTGTCGTCAGGCGACACCCGTTGAGGGGTGATCTGCGGGGATCGACAGACCTCGCAAACGCGATATTGAGCCTTCTCGATGAAGGTATCATCGCCAGTAAATTTCGATCGTTTCGAAATCCCGTCCGAGATCCAGACGCGCCCGCCAGCGACGATTTCCGAGCCAGGTGCGTATTCAGAAATACCAATGGCGCCATCACGATCGAGTTCGAGCACGGAAGTATCGGAAGTTTGCCCCGCTGCGTTGAGCACCTCGAGTGAGACTGAATGCACGGGGAACGAATAAGTCGGGATGACCGCACGGCGAGAAAGCTGGTCGATCATGAATTGCCCGATGTAAAGACGTTGCTGCGTCCGAAGCGCCTCTTGGTATCGACCGATGCGCGTGAAGCCAGCTGAGTCATTCGCGTCGAGTTGCTTTCGCTCCTCTTCAAGATCGTCGATGCCAGATTGCATGATGGTCCATCGTCCCCAGACGGCATCGGCGAACTGCATCACTCTCTTACGGAGCTCACGGCGGCACCCTTCTGCGTCGAGAGCGATATCTGCATACGCCACCGGAAGTCGCGCCCCAAGCGCGGCCGCCGCGGCTACGTCCTCATCTGCATTATCAAGCCAGGTGTGGAAATCTTCATCGAAGGCGATGCGTGCATCGTCGGTAAGCGAGCTCGCAAAGACATCACGAAGTTGAGGGGAACCGCTTCTTTGATAGTTTGCGAGGCGATGCTCAAGGAATTTCGCCAGAAGCATCGAGAGCTGGTGGCGCTGGAAGAAACCGCCATTGTCGAGGCTGAGATACGGCACGCGCGGTTGCTCGGCCAGATACTCCTCGAAGCGTTCGAAGACCGCTCTGTCATATCTCCCGGAACGGGAGGTCGTGAGAACGATCGGGGCGACCTGGGCGCGCCGCCCTGCCCGACCCGCACGCTGTTGGTAGCTTGCGATGGAAGGTGGAACATTCTTGCAAAGGACGCTTTCCAGGTCGCCAAGGTCGACACCCATTTCCATCGTCGTGGTGCAGGAGAGAAGGTTCACCTCTCCGATCTTGAAATCCTCTTCGATCATAGTTCGGATTTCACCTGCGATCGCCGCGGTGTGTTCGCGTGCGATTCCCATGGTCGGATGGCCGTGGTATCTCGCTACGTAGTGGTTCCGCTCGAAAAGCTCCGCGCGTTCTTCCGGGGGGATTTCAGTCAGTGTCCCCTTGCAGCCCATCGACTGACAGACCCCGGCGGTATCGAACTGGGTGCGGCTTCCGCACTTAATGCACTGGAAGAGGCGAGTATCTTTGCCTGACACGACTTTGATGCCCGGCCCAAACTTCAGACCTCGCCCGACCCCATGTCTGGCGGTTATTGAGCGAGGCATCTCCATCGCCTTCCAGAAACTGGTCAGAATGTCGAGGATTTGGTTGTCGTCTATGGCCTCCCCCGTTGCGGTAGACATTTTTTTCAACAATGCGGTGAAGCGATTTGGCCGGTTCGCTGCGGGCACAAGGTTCATCGCGGTTGTCGCTCGGCCATTTTTCTCGCGCGTGAAGCAGCGTGGCTGCTGTGCCGCAATCCGGGTCCAGATGGATTCATCGACCAAGTCGATCATACCCGACCCCTGATCCGAGACAGCGCGATGCTCTCTGATCATCTTGAGAAGATATCGGGTGTATGCCTCCGCGAAAGGCTTCATCTTTTCCGGCATGTATTTTGCGACGGCGAACACGGTGCGATCGAGGCCATCGTAGTTGACGCTTAGAAGCCCAAAGCCCTCAAGTCCGAGGCGGCCACGACCAAGCGTCGTCAACTCAGCCACGATCAGAGCCTTCAGGCGCTGTAGTTCATTGGTGCCGGTCTCCAGCTCAGGCAGAACGCCGGGTCGGTATAGCCTCAGGCCATCTTTGCGAAGCTCGTTTCGAACAGCCGACACAAGATTGTCGATGTCGACCTCACCGTTGGCATCCACGGCACGCAGAATGGCGCTGCGAAGCGCTTGCTCGCGAGAGGTGCGCTCGAAGAAGGGTGCGAAGAATGCAGCGTCTTGGCGGTTATCGGAGAACACTAGCAGGTTTCGTCCACTCATAGGTGGATTTGTCCCGAAATCTCGCGTCGGCATCGATTCAAGAATTGATTGCGCGGCGACGGCGGCAAGTGCCTCATCGCCCGGCCGCACCGTGGTGATGGGCTCGGGAAACCGAGACGAGCGATGGTGGCAGGCAACGCAGCGCGGCATGTAGCGGCGACCATCATCGGGGTCTTCTTGGAGTTCGACGTTCTCGAGAGCGACAGCACCAACCGCTTCTTCTTCGACCGGCAGACCAGAGGCGGGATCGAAGTAGATCATGTGCCGAGTATCATCTTCGGTCGAGATATCGTCTTCATCATCCTCTTCTACCGCTTTGCCGCCCGGCACCAATCGCAGAAGGCGACGGGGGCCGTTACCAGGTGTCGCCTCAAGGTGCGTGGGACCATCCCAGGCCTCGATGTAGGGTTCGCCGCAGTTCCGACAGACGAACAACTCAAAGGCTGGTCGCGCTTCGTCGTCCATCTCTGCGCCAATGACGACTTGCGACAGGCTTTCGCTATCGTTGGCCTTTAAGGATACGCCCGCTCTGTCCGGCGCTCGCGATATCAAGTGATAACGGGCGGGAAGGAGTGGAAATACAGCGGCGCTCTCGCTGGCGGCCAGCACGCCAACGGAGATCAATCCGACCAGTGCAGGAATTGCACCTTCACCCGCATCAGGAAACACGTATTCAGCAAGTCGCGCAAGTGGAATGGATCCACCTTCCAGACGGCGGGCAATCTCGTGAACTTCCTCGAAATCGGATAGACGTTCGATCAAGGCGTCGCCCAAGGATGGTTGAGAGAGATCGAGGGTCAGCGCCTCCAAGCCGAGGAACTCCGCCTCTGCGTTCCAGCTCTCAATGTCCATCGGATAATCCGTCAGGGCGGTCTCGCGAACGATGCCGGCCAAATCGGAGGCGCGAGCCCATTTGTCCGGGCATAGTCCGCTTGTGGAAGCTGGCTTTGACAGTTTTGGATGCAGTTTTCGCTGCGAGGTGATGACCGCCCGCTCGTCAGCGAAAGGTTCGCCGAAAAGCCTTTCAGCGAAGTCGGACAATTCGCACTTTCGCTTTGGGTTCAGCGAGGCAGACGTGCCAACGCATCTGACTTGGCCATCGGGGATTTCAAGATGAGCCTTCAGGCGCCGCAACAGGAAGGCTACCTCGATCGCCTGAGCGCCGGTATAGGTATGTATTTCATCGAGAACGATCCGACCGAGCCGCGCATTTTGCAGAAGCGGGCGGTTTGTCGGCAGGAGCAGTATGTGTTCCAGCATAGCATAGTTGGTAATGAGAATATGCGGTGGTGCCTGTCGCATTTCTTGCCGCGACAGTTTCCAATTCAGAGGCACGTCTGTGTCTTCCCCGAATGTTTGCTGGAAGCTGGGAGTTTCGCGGAGCCTTGTCACTTCCTGTTCTCGTGTTGCATGGGACTTCACCTGTCCGGTGTAGCGGCCAAGCGTAATGCCGGGATCTCCGAGGTCACGGAAAAGGAGCTGCGCGATCCGACCGAGCTGATCGTTTGCTAGGGCGTTGAGCGGATAGACCAGGATCGCGCGCACGCCAGGACGCTCAAGATCACCCTCCTTGAGGATGTCGTTGATCATCGGATAAAGGAAGCTCTCTGTCTTGCCTGAGCCAGTGCCGGTTGCGACGAGATAGTTTTCGTCCCGCAGCAAGGCTTCTTCTTGGTGAGCATGTAGAGGGCGCTCCCATACGGACCGCTCATTCTGTCCAAATTCGATCCACCGGGGGTCCAGTAGCCCTTCGCCATGCAGTTGTGCGAGACTGCGCCCCTTCTCGAAATCAGGTAGGGTTTCGACGTAGGGCCCTTTTACAAAATTGAGGCGACTGACTTTCTCTCGGAGTTGCTCGGCAAGCTTAGGCGCGCGGATCTCATTGATCGGAGAGGATGTCGCCACAAACCGCGCTAGGGTCCGGTTAAGGTCTTCGCGGTAGGCATTTGGATCGAGAATGGTCATCGGACGAATCCTCCCTAGGTGGTCGCGTGGCCCCAGAGGACACGGAAATAGACGAAGAATTGAACTCCTGCGCGAAGCATCATGGTCAAAGTGTGACCAATGTCCTGCCGAGAAAGTCCAGTTCTCAAGATCAAATCCCGAAGGAACTCCTCCGAGCGTTTTTCAGCACAGGCTCGAGCAAAACGCTCGATTTGCATCGCGATCTTGGCGGGCGTCGGATCTCCACCACCGCCGGTATCGAAGTCTCGAAGCTTATTCAGATGCTCCGCATGAGTTCCGCAAATGATCCGGCAGGCGTTGCCAAGAGCCCCTCCCCCGGTAAGGTCCGCCATATCAGTCTCATTAAGGCGAAATCGGAGATCGACAAAGGCGGTGTTCAAGGCCTCAGCAGTCAGGCCATTCGGAATGTCAGAATCTTCTTGCAGTCGACTGAGCCAAGCCCCGAGGGGATGTTGGGCCTCGAGGTCTGGTAGTGGGTCCGGTGCGTGAATTGATCTCATGAGGTCGAGACCTGCGAAGCCCGTGCCTTCTGACAAGCCGGATAATGCGTGGGCACCCGCCTCGAAAACCCAAGGGGCGACCCCGACGATGTCATGACGCGCTGTTCCGCCGCCGCGGCGTGTGACATTCAAGATAGGCTTGACGGCTCCGACGATCCTGTTTGTCGAAAGAGCCTCGAACGCCTGAGCATAGACCGGATAGAGTGTCTTTGATACTTGTCCGTTCAGTTCTTCCGGCTCAGGATCCGCCAACATCGCTGCAAGCTTAATAACAGCAGCACGGTCGGCAAATGGAACCGAACCAGCGAGCCCGACCGCAACTGGAGATCGAGATCCATCTCTAACGGGTTCGAGGGCTCCGGCCGCAGAGATAGTCTCAAATGTGATCCGCGCTGGACCCGCGACCTGGGTTTTGTCGACGCGAACCGTGATTAGCTTAGTGGCTTGGTCTCTTGTTGTCAGGATTCCTGGCAGGGGCGGTAGTGAGGCGGGAAGGACGCCAAAAGCATAATCTCCCGTATCGGTATCTTTCTCGACCTTTTCAACGTGGACGCGGAGGGCATCGACTTCATCATGCGGACGAAAGGTCAAGACGACTGTATTGTCATCTTCGCGGAGCGAGAGTGAACCCGCATCTACCACGCGGCGAAGGCGCGCGAGTAGGTCGAGCCTTCCATCCGACCGCCGGATGGCGATGCGGTCGTCCCCTGTGTCCACTTCAAGTTTCTCGGCACCGATCTCGAAGATCTGGCGCTGGATAAAGGGGCGATTGATTTGCTTACCCAGAACGATCAGGTCCGCGTTCCGATCGTGACAGCGGAGCCGGAGCATGTCGTGCCGATTGTCGTAGCCGAACGTCACCGTGCCTCCTTTTGGGACGAACACCTGATCGTTGCTCGCAATCCGAAAGTGCCAGAGCTTCTCAGATCTGGCGACCAGGTCGAACTCGAAGGTTTTCTCTTCGAACTTCAAACCGAGGATCGGCGTTTCAACGTCAGATCGTGAATCGACCGAAAGTCGATCGAAGGAGTCAATGTGCAGCCCCGAGCTTCTCGCCGGGACGTAGTTCGACGGAACCCTGACGTTCTCGAGGTCGCCGGGCGGCGGGGGCACTCCGGCCCAGACCCAAGAGGTCGCCTTGAGATCCGCGCGCGCGGTGAGTTCACCGGCGGCACCAGGGACCAAGACCTCGAAGGTAATCTTTCCTGGGTTGTTGTCAGGAGCGAAGCCAAAATCATCGAAGGTGATGCTCGCTTCGTTCTTGGCATCAATGCAGATGCTTCTGTATCGCGATGCAGTGCCAATTTGAGCGCGCAAAATCCGCTCTATTCCACCGACCGCGGGATCCAGACGCATGAAAACCTTGAGGTCATTTGCATAGAGAGCACTGGTTCCGTTCCTGCCGAGAACGGTCCCGTCAAACCAAATCGCCGTATCGATCGGAGCAGTGATTTGCAGGGGAGACCGATCCGAAAACGTGAGCATTTCACCGGCTTCAATCCATGCGGAAAGAACTGCGGGATCCGCAGTCGGGATCGCTTCTCCAAAGCCTGAGGCGTTGAAGTTGGTCTTACTCAAGGCGATCAGGCGCGTCGCCGGAACCTCGACTTGGTCGATTGCTTCATTAACACGTTGGAGCAATGCACCACTGTCGGCATCGAAGATCATCACCTCGTTTTCAACTGGTGCGAAGGCCACGTCGATATTTGCTGGTCCGGCGATCCACTTGATTGTATCGGGCCAGGGGGCGGTGATCGATGTCCGCTTTCCGCCAGGTATCTGTCTTGGGAAAAGGCCATCCTTGATTGACTGAGATTTCGACGAAGTCTCGGGAAGAAGGCCAAGTCCATTTCGATGCCAGATGACCAGCGGCGGTCCGACAAAATCAGACCGCTTCTGTCCCATCCGGCTGGCAAAGGTGTCGTAAGCTTCGAAGAGAGATATCTCGCCTGCGCCGACACCAGAGGCTCCGCGTCGCCATGCATCGAAGCGGCGCGCGTAATGCGCAGACTCATCGAAGCGAATTGGGGCGATGAGGCGCGGTTGTCCCGAACAATAGTTGATAACCGCGAGACGTTGCCAATGCCGGGAGGCGACCGTATCCTCAATCGCCGGAGGTCCTTTCTGGAGAGCTCTCAATATAAAGGCTTTTGCCAAGTTCGAATGCTGCGGCTCAGGCGCGCCGAGCGGAGCGAAAAAAACCGCCGTTGGATCAGTGCTACTTACAACAGGAATACCTATCCTCCGCGCCGCAGTAATGAAGACTGCCTTCAAATTTCTTCGGCCTTCATTCTGAAGTGGTTCCTTGAGGAATTCCTCAAGGTGCGGATAGACGTCTCGGTCTTTGGCACTATAGTTCTTTGAGAGCGGATAAAGGACTGCCCACACCCCGAGGGTTGGGAACCGCGTGAGCAGAAGTCCGATCGAATATTGACGAGCGGCTCGTCGCGCAGAAGTAAAGAGTTCATCCGTGAGCCTCAGATCCGCAAGGAACGGAGTCGCGCCCTCGGCAGTCCACAGGGATTGCATTTCCTTCTCAATTAAATTGAGGTCGTCGATCGTCAATATATTTCGCTTTCCAAACGGGCATGCATTGAGAGTGGAGCTCAGGCGCGAATAATAGAAGATGTCGAATGTTTCTCTTTGCCATCTTGATACTCCCATCCCAGCAATCCCATAAGGTTGAGACGGTCTCAAGGCACTAAAAAGAAAAATATGTGCCCAGCACCGGTCTCTAGGCTCAGGACCCATTAATCGACTTATGCCGCCGCTAGCGGCGTGACGCACGCTCCCCAACCATGGGGAGTCACGATGAACAATTTTTCGGCTGAGCGAGGAGCAGATGGCGCTGCTCCGGCCGCTCGTCAGGAAAACAGTCCACTGGACTGTTTTCCGATCTTCTTCACTTCCGAAGAGTCACCGTCGACCTCGTGTCGATGACCGGCGAGTTCTGAGCGGCATAATCTCCACCAATCGCAATGGGTTGCGTTGGCGCGATGCGCCGAAGGAGTTTGTCCGCCCAAGCCCCTCTAATACCATTGGAAGCGATGGAGTGAGAGGGGCATGTCTGTCAGAATTTTCGAAGGGTTTGCGATCGAAGCTGAGGAACCGACGACCATCATGATCGACGCGACCTACCTGAAAGCCCACCGCACGGCCTTGAGCCTGCGGTCGAAAAAGCCGGATGTAGGCGCCTTATTGGTCTGACCAAGGGAGGGATCGACACAAAGCTCTACGCGGCGATTGACACAAGTGGTCGCTCGATCAGGTCCTTCATTTCTCTTGGACGAGTCAGTAGCGACACCGGCGCCGCTGCCCTTCTAGGCAGCCTGCCGACGGCGGAGTGGTTGCTGGCGGGACCTGGCTAAGATGCAGATTGGTTCCGCGACGCCCTGCACAAGAAGGGGATCAAGACCTGCCTTCCCGGCCGCAAAGCGCTCAAGATTCTCGCCAAATACGACAAGCGCCACTACAAACGCCGCAACCGGATCGAGATCATGTTCGGCGGGCTCAAGGACGGGATTCGATCGCTCTCTCGAACAAGTTGCGATTAAAATCTCAACGTAGCTTCCCGCTACGACAGATACTCGAAGGTTTTCCTCTCCGCCGTCGCGCTCGCTGCTACCTTCCCGTTCTGGTTATGAGTCCTAGGCTTAAGTCGATGAAAATATTGCTGGCGCAACAGCGCATCTTTGGCAAAGTATCTTCGAAGTCATTTACACGATCGTCGAGCGATGCGCTTTCGTTCGCCACCGGAGTTTGAGCCCATCGCCTTTGACCTGAACGAACTTGAAGCACGCATCCAATTATTGGAGTGGCGCGATGCCGAACTGATAGCGATCACCAATCAGCTCGAAGATGCGTTTCCATCTCTCGTCTCCTCGATCGAAAGCCAGATAGCCAAGATGTCTGCAATTCCAGTAACCCGGGCCCAACTTCGCGCTAAAACACTTGCCAAAGAGCTTATTGAACCTTGGGCAGAAGAACAGTGTCGGGAAGCGCTCGCTCGCGCTGAGGAGAGCATATCGACGCTGGTTGGCGAGCTAGATTTGAAATCTGATCTCGGCGATCACCTTCAGGCGGCGCTCCCAGCCATACTCGGCGTTGGAACTTTGACCGCCTCGGTCGCCAGCCTGCCTGCTGTGGTGTCTTTCGCAACCGTCACTACGTCAACATTGGTATTCTTTTCGACGTCGGCCGTCAGCGTGCCGCTTCTCCTGGCAGGTGGCGTCGCTCTCACAGGCCTATCTCTCGCCGGCATGAAGGGCATTGATTATGCTCTCGACAAATCCCGAGCCCGGCTCGCGCGGCGTATCATCAATCTAGCAAATACCGCCGTGTTCGGGGTTGGCCTGCCAGCCGATTCTCCATCCCTTATCACGAAACTTCAGGCTTTCGTTTTGAAAGCTGGCGCCAACAAACTCGAGGAGACCACCTGATGCCATTGCTCTATGACGTTCCTGCGCACCTCGTAAGCTTGGTCAATTCTCAACAAGCTTCGGTCGTCGGGGCCATCATCAAGGACACGGCAACCGGACAAGTCCTCGGCCACGTCCAGCAGACTTCCGCATTGCAGCAGCTCATGCAAAGCGCGATTGGCTCAGCCGGTTCTGGTGGCTTCTCACCGCTAAGTGTGGTGTCGGTTGTCCAGAACGAACAGTTGAAACGAGGGATTGCAGATCTGCAGAACAGCATGGTGCTCATGCAGAACCTCCAATACGGCACGCTGGCACTCTCCGGACTTGGCCTAGGCGTCTCCATAGCCGGGTTTGCTGCCACCATTGCGAAGCTGAACGCGATTGAGAAGCGCATGGACGCCCTGTCCGAAGAGGTTGCTCTCGTTACAACTGAGCGTCGCGAGGACGACCTGAAGGCGACCTTTGCTGACGTAGGCGCGGACCTTCAAAATGTTGACACGCTGATTGATCGGCGAGATCCCAAGCGCGTTGCAGAACAACTCCAGCTCTCCCTCGCCCGCTCAGCGAGACGGATCGAAGTCCACTTCATGCGCGACGCCGACATCGGAAAACTAGAGTCCATGCCGATGGCGCAACTTGATCGCATGTGGACGCTCGCCGCCGCAATCCGGCTTTGCCAAGAGGCAGCTATCCAGGCACTCTTTGCGGCCGACGAACTCGAAGTTGCGCAGAAGCTCGGGCGCTCAGAGCTAGAGCGACAGATGGTGCTATTGGAGCAGCTCAACCCGGACGCTTATAGCCGTCTGATTGGCCGGAGCGCTGGCGAGAATGAGGATGCGGGAGCACTTCGCCACGAAGCTCTGTCACAAGCACGCCTTCTTTCAGATGGGGTCAAAGGCGGAGTTCTCGGCCTCGGCAGCCAGATTAGCATCGCGGAGACCCTTCATCAGGAAGGAATCAGTGGGATTGAGTATTTGCGGACGGCAAGCGAAGCCAACGCAGCGCCACTGCTATGTTTGACCACAACCGTGCCAGTGGCTTGAACGATCGTGGAGGAAAAGTCCCGTGGCAGGTCACGACTAGCGCAGCTAGTCTCTAAAGAAATAGATTGACAAGAAGGTGGCGCAGGAACAATGCACTTAGCAATTGACGACACATACGGGCCAACTACGACGAAACCTTCAAGATACATTACTGGAGGCCGCCGCACTTACGTCGCTGTTGAGTTTGCTGACAACGAGGTCGACTATATCCGCACGAATGTTGTCAACTGCCTGTCTGATATTCCAGGTTTGCTTGGTATAGAGCCTGCTGAGTTTCACTTTGTCGACATCTACAACCGCAACAAAGAGTGGAGAAATGCACCGCCCGAGCGAAATCTCGAAATATTTGAATTCTTTGCAGAAATTTACCGAATGCACCGATGGCGTGTGCATGTCCAAACTGTTGATGATCGAACCTTGGCAGATCATCGAATGCAATTCGACTTGACCGTGGACGGCATTGACCTGAGCGAAAGGGATGGGCAGGCTCTGTTTTTTCTCTTGACGAAAGTTAAGCACAAGTTGCCTGGACCAAGGGAACCGCTGACTCTGCTTATTGACGCTGGGCGGGAGAAGCCCGGCAAGCCAATCGCAAAAGCACTGTTCCGCGAATGGGGAGATCACTACGACGGGCAATATGCGGAGTCGCATCTGGAGCCTCTGATACAGATCGCCGACTTCATTGCCTTCAGTATTAATCGTGTCACCCACCTTTCGCTCAAACCGAAGCGCACCGAAATCGACCTTTGGTTTCTGAACCTGATAGGTAGCATGGGTATAGTCTCGGACGACCTGAAATTGGCATCACTGTCACCGGATTTTACGACTGCAGATATTGACGAATTCCATTCGGCTGACAGGAAAACAAAAGGTCTTGAGTGGTAACCCCTCTATACCCCGGCTGACTATGCGCGAGCGCTGACCACTGCAATCGCCCGCACCGCTATGCGAGATGATAACTCCGCGTGTCGGGCAATTGCTCAACCTGCGCCGATTGACGTAAATATTGATCTGATTTCCGGAAACTGGACCGTTTGAAGCTTGAGTTTTCCGCTACGCTTCCTTGGCTGGAAGAGGAGTGGAATCTCATGAAGGCGAGCAAATTTTCGGACGCGCGCGGGCACGCCCGCCCAACAGGCAGGCCGTTTCCATCGCGTCGTCCTGATTGGCAGCAGCACAAGAAGCTCTCGCGATTCTTGGGCGGAAGACGGCCTGAGCTTTACAAGCCGCCGTAGTTGTCCCACAGCATTGATCGTGTTCTCTTTTTAGTATTCAGCGGAGCGAGCTTCGCGCCTCTTCGTTTCAAAGTCAGGAGCTATTCTTATGTCCGTCTCCACGCTGCTCGATGGTATCGAAAGAGGGCGCATCGTGTTGCCCGCTATCCAAAGGGACTTTGTGTGGAATGCAGATAGGATCGAGAAGCTGTTCGATTCCCTGTTTCGCGGCTATCCTATTGGAGTCGTCCTGCTTTGGGATACTACGGAGGCGATCCAGTATCGGACTTTCGTAGCCAACCATCGTCGCGGCGCGGAGGCGGCCTATAAGGTCAACGACGGGGAAACGGTTCAGCTGGTCCTCGATGGGCAACAGCGGCTAACCTCCCTCTATATTGCGATGCGCGGCTCCCTGAACGGCCGCAAGTTGCACTTCGACGTCCTCAGCGGTCGCAGTTCAGACGACGCGAGTGAGGAGAAGTTCTCGTTTAAGTTCATGACCTCGGAAGAAGCGAAGGCGCGGAACGCCGAAGCCGTGGAGGATAAAGGCGAGGATGCGGTGCCTTCGCACTACATCGCGCTCGCGGACTTCTCCGGTCAGTCCGCTCCTGGAAGCAAGCTCAGCCGCAAACTTAAGAAGGACTTCGATCTGAGCGAGGATGACGAGGACCGCGTCATCGACAATCTGCGGCGTCCCGTGAGCATCATGACCGAGACGGGTGGGCTGCTTCAGGAACAGATTATCGACGCGGGCCTTCCCCAATACTCCGCAGACCGGAAGACTGTGTTCGACATCCTCGAAATCTTCATGCGAATAAACACGCAGGGCATCAATCTGACGCGGTCGGACCTGATCCTGTCTATGCTCCGCCTCCACTGGCCAGACGCGACCGACGCGCTGCCGAAGTTCATCGCGGACGTAAACGCCAAGAGCAGCATTCAGATCGACTCAGACTTTGTGATCCGCTGCATTTTCTCCGTGGCGGGGCTCGGGACCCGGCTCGACATCGGGCTGCTTCGCAAAGCCAAGAACGTTGAGAAGGTGAAAAGCGCCTACGAGAGGACGACGGCCGCGATCTGTTCGGCGGTCGATTTCGCCCAGGACGAGTGCCGGATCGGATCCGTCAAGCTGCTCAACGGCCTTAACACGCTGGTGCCCGTCGTCCACTTCCTCGCGGCAAAGAAGAAGCCCGTCGTCTCGCCGACCGAGAGGGCGGACCTGCGCAGGGCCATCTACCTGATCGCATTCTCCGGCGTTTTGACCAAGCACTCAGACAGCCGTCCGGGAGGACTGGTCCGCGAGGCCCTCGGAGGCAAGGCCATGGGCTTTCCCTATGACCGCGTTGCGCGATATGTGAAGGCCAAGACCCGTATCGAGAGTGCGGATAACCAACTCTTCGGAAACCACGTCCCCCTAGCCTTGGCCTTAGTGCAGAACAGAACGGATGGCAAAACCCTCTACGCGCGCAACGTTGTCGAGACGGATCACATCTTCCCTCGCGCGAAGCACGGGGATGACCCCTTGATCGATGACATCGGGAACCTTTGGTTCCTTCCCCAACACGTCAACCGTAGTAAAACGGACACCAAGCCGGCGACCTATCTGGCGGACGTAGACGACGCGGTGCTCGAGGCGGCGCTCATCGACCGTGAAAAATTGACGAAGCGCTTCGCTACTTTCGTAAAGGGGCGACGCAAGGCGATGATTGCAGCATTACAGGAGAGAACCGGAATCTCGTCCCTTTAGACGTTGTCCAGCTGAAACGGACCTTCGCGTCTTTGGCAGCGAAAGACGCTTCTTTCCGCAGTGCGGACCCCGGGCTGGAAGGCAATGCAGCACGTTGGCACAAAGGGCCAGTTTGGGGAAGCTGCGATGCAGGTATGGCCAGCCTAGTGAACGTCCACTGAGGCCGGACGCGCCATCTTCCAGTTTTGGCCTGCTGATGCCCCAAGCTTAGCTTTCTTAGAGGCGCTCAAACCAAGGGTAGCGAGCTCCGGGCACTACGAGCTCTATGTCATCTTCAATGTCCGCGTAGAGATCGATAGTCCACTTTCGTTTGTGCCCCAATGCTGCACACCAAGCCGCCACGATGGCGTCCCCCTCATGGTCTTCTCCCAGGTTGGCAACTGCGTCTTGATAGACCTCACGGATTGCATCCTCATCGGATACACGGAGTAAAAGCTTAGGGTGGCTCTCATAGACCGGCAATCCAAGCCGCTTGGCGACAATCGCGCCATTCAGGGTCATGGAGCTGTATAAGCTGTTCTGAGCAATAATCGAGTTGCTGCCATACTTGCGTCGTAGAGCATTATCGCAGGCACGTCCGCTCTTGGGTGACCAGGCCAAGAGCGTGTCGATGCCGAGTGCATCCGCTGTTCTTGCATAGGACCCAAGCCAAGACAAAGCCTCGGCAGCATCGCGAACAGTCGCTTTGTCCACAACGTCTGGCACGTCAGACCCCACCTGAATGGCAGCGACACCGTTTTTTCCTTTTCCACCTGGGTCGTAACCAAGAAACAGCGCCATACTCAATGCTTTCTTGTTGCTGGAGATAAAGCATTCTCCTTACGGCCGATATTGGCTTCGGCTGAGTGATTGCTCAAGGCTTGAACGCGCGGCGCCCTAATGCTGCGCTACAGCTCATGACCTATCCAGGGAAGGCAGCTAAGTGTAGTTTGGAGCTAAACGTCTAAACGCCCTTGGCCCGGGTGACCTGCCATGAGTCTTTCATCCAGCCACGACCGAAGCCCGGTTGATGTTTACGCCGATCGGCGTGGGTCACGAAGAGATGCTATGAGCCGAGAGCACCGCCACAGTCGAAAGAGCGGAAAGCGGGATTTGTAAACGCAAGAGGGCAGCGACTAGGATTAAAGCCGCTAAATGAGCAAGCGAAGGTGTTGCGTTCACGACAGTCTTTGATGGTGATTTTATACTCATCGGAACTCTCCTTGGTTTAATTCAGAAAATTATGGGAATCTGTATCTATGGCCGGAAAATTCGAACTCTATAAAGATAAGGCCGGCGAGTTCCGCGCCCGCCTTAGATCTGCCAATGGAGAAATCATTCTTGCCAGCGAAGGCTACAAAATGCGCGCCAGCGCCGAGCAAGGGATCGCTTCGGTCAGGAAGAGCGCCGCCAACGACGCACGCTATGAGCGCAAGACGACTGCGTCGGGCAAGTTCATGTTCAATCTCAAGGCCAGCAATGGCCAGGTGATCGGCACCTCTGAAAGCTTTAGTAGCGCCTTGGCTCGCGACAACGCCATCGAGAAACTCAAAAAAATCGCGCCGAGTGCCAATTTAGAAGATCGAACCTCAACCGCGTCCGATGTATCGAACCATTCTCACGATCTTGATGAGGCCGCACCTTCTGAACCATCCCAATCCGACCTAGGGCAGGGTGGAATGGAGGTCGCTCGCAAGAATGGGTTCGGTCTTCATTTTAAGCGAGATTCCCGAGACATTGCTCTGAATGCAAAAGGCTTCGCGTTAGCTCTGGCTCGGCTTTTCAAGAATGCGGATGGGGAGTTCTCCTTTGCATTGTTCGGTCGTTGGGGAAGCGGGAAGACTTCAATTGCTAACCTCGTCAGCGGCTACCTTGAGGATCCTTTAAGTTACAAAAATGATTTTCGGATCGCTTTCAATACTGACCCAATGGAAGGATGCGATCATTTAAAATACAAGACTGTACATTTCAACGCATGGAGATACAGGCAAAAGCCTGAGCTTTGGGTATATTTGTATGAGAGCTTTTTGGTTGAGTATCTTGATTGCAACTTCTTCGAACGGATAGCAAAAACTGTTCGTGTCAACTTGCACAAAATAGGCGTTTTTCAAGCCCTTTTTTCACTTTTTGTATTGGCGTTAGCAGCATTTCCACTAATGTGGATTTCTCTGATCTTTCCTTATGCACAGGCGGTATTCGGTGTCGCGGGAAGCATAGGGTTGGTGCTGTTAGCCTATCGTTGGAAAGCCTCTCTTCGCCACCTCTACGATCAATATGGGGTTATCAAATCGCATCGAGAGCATTTAGGAATGCAAGCCGTCATTGGCCTTGATCTTCAAATCCTCCTAACCTCTTGGTCCAAAACAGGTCATTTCAAGACTTGGGAGAAGAATGCGCTAGGATTTGGTGCGCTGCTCGTTTCCCTCGCATGGCTCTCCACCTTTTGGACATTTGCTTCATTCAGCATTGCTTCCTTAACAGGATGGTTGATCTGGAGTCTTGTGAGTGCAGCTTTTTGGATTTCTGGCGTCTTCAAGATTGGAGGGGTGGACCGGATTCTCCTTGTGATCGATGATTTAGATCGGTGCCCAGAAGAAGAAATTGTCGATTTGATAGATGGCATCAAATTAATGATTGACGACGAAGAAATCGGAAAGGTCGTTCAAGTGCTCGTCCTAGCAGACGATACTGTTCTAGATGCGGCTGTTCGAAAGCGCTTCGAAGCCTTGTCGTCCGATGAAAGCGATGTTCGATGGATAGAAGCGATCAATGAACATATGGAGAAAGTTTTCTTGTGCCATGTCCACCTCCCAAAGTTAACTCAGGCTAATGTTGTTGATTTGGTTGATGTTTACGCTCGTGAGTTTGGCTTGGAACCTTTGAATGCTGACCAAGGGGATATCTCCGAGGCATGGGCTGCAGGGGATAAGTCAAATTACGATGTTCAGCACGATGAAAATTCGGCCGCTCTGCAAACCGGGTTTGTCATCACTCAAGAAGAGCAAGAGGCAATTAGGGAAGCACTACAGAAGGCATTCGAGAATGCAAAATCTCCAGTGACGCCACGCTTTGTCAGGTCATTTTTATATAAGTATCAACTTGTTCGAATGCTTCTTCAGCTAAATAATATTGGGTTCGAGACCTACGAGTTGGCCCATTCACTAGTCGAAGCTGTCCTGTGGGCACGTTCTTCGGTAAAGCCGTGGAAGCCAGAGATTGTGTCTCAAACAACACATTACATTCGCATGGTCGCCTAGTCTTAGGCCTTTCTTTCCAGCTCTTGCACTCACAGATCGTCTTGTGGGCTTTGAGGGTCGACGCAAACCTGATGCTCACTGCATCTCGGCTCAAGTTCCGTTGCGGACTGGGACCGGACTTTCTCCTCGCTTGGCGTCAAAGTCGGCTTTGGGCCAAGAGCAGAAACACCACTTACCCCGCAAGAGAACCGGTGGCTCCGGGGCTACTCAAGCCCACGGGTAACGCGACGATCTTAATCGTGCCGTCGACCCATTTACTGAAGAACTAAGTGCGCTCGCTGCCAATAGGCGCGCCTGCCAAGTTCAATTCTAGCTTGACAGCCCGTGCGCAGACTTATGCTTTCGCCTGCGCACTCATTTGCTTTTTCTGGCTGCTTCAACTCACCCGGCTCAGCCGCATTTGGAGTGGCCGCAATCGGCGCAGGTCATGCAGCCTTCGACCATCCGCAGGGCGTAGGAGCCGCAGGACGGGCAGGCTTTGCCGCGGGGGGCTTCGCCGATGGCCATGCGGTCGGCCTCGGGGTCGGATTTCAGGCCCAGCCCTTCGCCTTCGAGGAAGCCGATCGAGATCATGTGCCGCTCGATCACGCCGCCGATCGCCGCGAGGATGGAGGGGATGTATTTACCCTGCATCCAGGCCCCGCCGCGCGGATCGAACACGGCTTTGAGCTCCTCGACCACGAAGGAGACATCGCCACCGCGCCGGAACACCGCAGAGATCATCCGGGTCAGCGCCACGGTCCAGGCGAAATGCTCCATGTTCTTCGAGTTGATGAAGACCTCGAAGGGACGGCGGTGTCCGCCCTGGACGATGTCGTTGATCGTGATGTAGATCGCGTGTTCCGAACCCGGCCACTTGATCTTGTAGGTCGAGCCTTCGAGCGCCGCGGGACGGTCCAGCGGCTCGGTCAGGTAGACCACATCGGCGCCTTCATCGACTTCCGGCGCGTCTTCGGATTTCTCCGACACGCTGAGAACCGAGCCGGTCACGTCGTTCGGACGGTAAGTAGTGCAGCCTTTGCAGCCGGTGTCCCAGGCTTCCATGTAGACCGATTTGAACGCCTCGAAGGGGATGTCCTCGGGGCAGTTGATGGTCTTGGAGATCGAGCTGTCGATCCATTTCTGCGCTGCCGCCTGCATCCGGACGTGATCCATCGGGGCAAGCGTCTGGGCATTGACGAAATAGTCGGGCAGCGGTTTGTCCCCGAACTTGTCGCGCCACATCTGCACCGCGTAATCGACCACTTCTTCCTCGGTGCGCGAGCCGTCGGGCTGCAGCACCTTGCGCTTGTAGGCATAGGCGAAGACCGGCTCGATACCGCTGGAGACGTTGCCCGCGTAAAGCGAAATGGTGCCCGTGGGCGCGATCGAGGTCAGCAGCGCATTGCGGATACCGTGTTCGCGGATCGCTTCGCGCACGTCGTCATCCATCTGCATCATGTTGCCCGAGGCGAGGTATTTCTCGGCATCGAAGAGCGGGAACGGACCCTTCTCCTTGGCCAGATCGACCGAGGCGAGATAGCTCGCCCGTGCGATCTGCTTCATCCAGGCTTCGGTCTGCGCGGCGGCCTCTTCCGAGCCATAGCGCAGGCCCAGCATCAGGAGCGCATCGGCGAGACCGGTCACGCCCAGCCCGATGCGGCGCTTGTTCTGCGCCTCTTCGCGCTGCTGCTCCAGCGGGAAGCGCGAGGCGTCGACCACGTTATCCATCATGCGAATGGCAAGGCGCACCATCTCGTCGAGCTGCGCGGGGTCCAGACCCGCATCCGCCTCGAACGGATTCGTCACGAGCCGCGCGAGGTTGATCGAGCCCAGCAGGCACGCGCCATAAGGCGGCAGGGGCTGCTCGCCGCAGGGGTTGGTCGCGGCGATCTGCTCGACATAGTTGAGGTTGTTCATCTTGTTGATGCGGTCGATGAAGATCACGCCCGGCTCGGCATAGTCATAGGTCGCGCGCATGATCTTGTTCCACAGATCGCGGGCGTTCAGCGTGTGATAGACCTTGTCGCCGTATTTCAGATCCCACGGACCATCGGCCTTCACGGCCTCCATGAACGCGTCGGTCACCAGCACGGACAGGTTGAACATCCGCAGCCGGGCCGAATCCTGCTTGGCGGTGATGAAGCTCTCGATATCGGGGTGATCGCAGCGCATCGTCGCCATCATCGCGCCGCGCCGCGAGCCCGCCGACATGATCGTGCGGCACATCGCATCCCAGACGTCCATGAAGCTCAGCGGGCCGGACGCGTCGGCGGCGACGCCCTTCACCTCGGCGCCACGCGGGCGGATGGTCGAGAAATCGTAACCGATTCCCCCGCCCTGCTGCATCGTCAGCGCGGCTTCCTTCAGCATGTCGAAGATGCCGCCCATGTTGTCGGGGATCGTGCCCATGACGAAGCAGTTGAACAGCGTCACCGCGCGGCCGGTGCCGGCGCCTGCGGCGATCCGGCCTGCGGGGAGATATTTGAAATCTTCCAGCGCGCCGTAGAATTTCTCTTCCCATTTCGCGGGCTTATCCTCGACCTCGGCCAAGGCGCGCGCGATCCGGCGCCAGCTATCCTCAACGGTCGCGTCGATCGGGGTCCCGTCCTGTTCCTTCAGACGGTATTTCATGTCCCAGATCTGTTCGGCAATCGGGGCGGCAAAACGGCTCATGAGGTCCTCGCTGGCAGCAGTTCGAGTGAGGTAAAAATCGAAAGCCCCCTCCGCATATCGTGCGTCGGGGGCGGGCTGACACTATACCTAAGGCCTCTTCGCATGACCAGACGCAAATCGGACATTGCCGTCGCGGGAGCGAAAACCTAATTAAGGGGCATGGGTGACAAAGTGGTGAATCTGATCAAACTGTGCGTCGGCGCCGAGAAGGTCGAAGACCTGATCGCGTGGCAGGCCAGCCGTTACGGCAAGGGCCCGGCCATGCATGTCACGCGCATGTGGCCGAAGCGCGCGGACGAGATCCTGAATGGCGGGTCGCTATACTGGGTCTTCAAGGGCGCGGTGCTGGCACGTCAACGCATTCTGGAACTGTCAGAAGTGATGGGCGCGGACGGGATCGCGCGCTGTGCGATCGTGCTCGACCGCGAGGTTGTCCGCACCGAGGCCCTGTCGCGTCGCCCGTTTCAGGGCTGGCGCTATCTGAGCCCCGACGACGCGCCCCGCGATCTGCCGAAAGGTCGCGACCGCGAAGAAGCGCTGCCCCGCGAGCTCGCCGTGGCACTGTCCGAGATCGGCCTGCGTTAAGAGGCGAGCCAGCTTTCCGCCACTCCTTGCGCGGTGAAGATGCGAAATGCGCCGCCCTCGCCCTGCATGCTCGCCTCGGAGCGCATATCCTCCGGCACGACCAGCGCACAGCGCCCGGCCTGACCGTCTTCGCAGCTTTGACGCAGCCCGCCGATCAGTTCCGCCATGTAGCCATCGAAGCGCGGCGCGACGACGACCATCATCCGATCCGCAGACCCGACGAGGCGCATCGCCTCGGTCACATCATGTTTAAGAACAGTGCCGGAGGCGATCAGACCGACCACACCTTCGGGGCTTCTCTCCATCGACTCGATCATCGTGGAATTCCTTTGTTCGAACACCAGACGGCGAGGCGCTACGCCCCGCCTATAAGCTGAACGGAAGGATGATCGGCGCGGTTCCGTCCACAGGCGGCACCGTTACCACACCGTTACCACGTGGCAGGCTCAGCTGCGCAGCGATTGCACCCGCGCGACAAGCTGCCGGGTGGAGCCGTCCTTGCCCTCGCCCGCATCCTCGCCCTTCAGCACCGGAGCCAGCGCAAGCGCCAGTTCCTTGCCCAGCTCCACGCCCCATTGGTCGAAGCTGTTGATGCCGAGGATCACGCCCTCGACGAACACGCGGTGCTCATAAAGCGCGACGATCCCGCCGAAGACCTCGGGGGTCAGTTTCGGATAAAGCAGCGTGGTCGACGGTCGCGAACCCGGGAAGACGCGGTGGCGCGCCTGACGGTCCAGCTCGTCTCCCTCGAAGCCTTTCTTGCGCATGATCTCGGTCGCCTCGGCCAGCGAGCGCCCGCGCATCAGCGCCTCGGATTGCGCCAGACAGTTGGCCACGAGCAGCAGATGCTGATGCGCCAGATCGGGCTCGTGCCCCTCGGCGGCGACCATGAATTCGCACGGAATGACCCGCGTGCCCTGGTGGATCAGCTGATAGAACGCGTGCTGGCCATTGGTGCCCGGCTCGCCCCAGACGACGGGGCCGGAATTGTAGGGCAGATCCTTGCCATCCATGCTGACGCGCTTGCCGTTGCTCTCCATCTCCAGCTGCTGGAGATAGGCCGGAAGCCGCGCAAGCCGTTGATCGTAGGGCAGAACCGCTCGGGTCGCGTAGTCGCAGAACTGGTTGTGCCAGATACCGACCAGCGCCAGCAGCACCGGCAGGTTGTCCTTGAATTCGGCCTTGCGGAAATGCGCGTCCATCGTGGCGGCGCCCTTGAGGAAACCCGCGAAACCCTCCGGCCCGATCGCGATCATCAGCGACAGCCCGATCGGCCCCCACATCGAATAGCGCCCGCCGACCCAATCGGCGAAGCCGAAGACGCGAGCCTGATCGATCCCGAAGGCGGCGGTCTTCTCAGCCGAGGTCGAGAGCGCCGCGAATTGCTGCGCCGGATCCGCGACCTTCGCGGCCATCCAGCGCTTCGCGGTCTCCGCATTGGTCATCGTCTCGATCGTGGTGAAGGTCTTGGAGGCGACGATCACCAGCGTCGTTTCCGGGTTCAGACCGGCCAGCGTGTCATGGATATGCGCCCCGTCCACGTTGGAGACGAAATGGCAGCGCGGCCCGTCGTGATAGGGCGCAAGCGCCAGCGTCGCCATCGCCGGGCCCAGATCCGAGCCGCCGATGCCGATATTCACCACATCGGTAATCGCACCGCCCTGCCCCGTGAACTTGCCCTCACGGACATCGCGCGCGAACGCTTCCATCCGGGCAAAGGTCGCGCGGACCTCGGGCATGACGTTCTCGCCATCGACGAACACGTCCGTGTCGAGATTGCGCAGCGCGGTATGCAGCACCGCGCGACCCTCGGTGTCGTTGATCTTCTCACCGGTGAACATCGCCTCGGCACGCGCCGCGACATCCTTCTCCTCGGCCAGCTTCACCAGCAGATCGAGCGTCTCCGCATCGATATTGGTCTTGGAGAAATCGAACAGAAACGGCCCGGTTTCGCGGCTGAATCCGCCTGCGCGATTGTCCTTTTCGAACAATTCTCCGATTCCGCGGGATTGTACGGATTGCGCCTTGTCGAGGAGGTCTTGCCAGATGGTCATCGCTTGCTCTGCCCAGTTATTCAGCCCAGTGAACGGTCGCGTCCTTGAGAACGGCGCGCACCGGCGCCTGTTCCACGGGGAGCTTCTCGGCCGCTTCGATCGCCGCGCGCTTCTCCGCGCCGGTGATCAGGATATGCGTATACATCGCGTCGCGCAGCACGGGTGCGGACAGTGTGATACGCGGCTCGCCCGCAGCTTCGGCCCGCATCGGCAGCAAGATCGGCGCATCGTTCGACAGCGCCTCTTTCAGCCGGTCGGCACCCGGGAACAGGCTCGCCGTGTGCATATCCGCACCCATGCCCAGAAGCAGGACGGAGATCGGCAGATGCGGCGCGATGCCCTCGGCCAGTTCTTCCATCTTGTCCTCGGGGCGCTCCGCCTCGGCATAAAGGGGCACCAATGTCGCCGCCGCCGCGCGGCCCTTCAGGAGCCGCGCACGGATCAGGCGCGTGTTCGACCGCTCCGAGGTCTCGGGCACCCAACGCTCGTCATTGAGGAGCACCGCGACCTTGGACCAGTCCAGATCAATGTCGGAAAGAATGTCGAAGATCGGACCGGGTGTGGAGCCGCCGGGCACCGACAAGGTCGCGCGGCCCTCGTTGTTGATCGACGCGCGCAACTGGCTCGCGATGCGGTCCGCAAGCCCCATCATCAGGATCTCGCGATCGGGATAACTCTCAAAATTCATTCACGAATCTCCCGCCAGCGGCGTCCGTCGCGATGCATCAGCATCAGCGCGTCATCCGGCCCCGACGCGCCGCTGTCATAGGTTTGAGGTTTGTCGCCACGCGCCTCCCAACCCTCGATGATCGGGTCGGTCCAGGCCCAGGCCGCCTCGACCTCGTCGCCGCGCATGAACAGCGTCTGGTTGCCCCGGATCACGTCCATGATCAGGCGTTCATAGGCGTCGGTGATGTCGGCCTCGTCGCCCAGAGCTTCCGCGAAGGACATGTCGAGCGGCACCTGCACGAGGCGCATCCCGCCCGGCCCCGGCTCCTTGATCATCATCTTCAGGTTCATGCCCTCATTGGGCTGCAGCCGGATCACCAGCACGTTCTCGCGCCACTCGCCTTCGGCTTCGTCGAAGATCTGGTGCGGCGGCTCTTTGAAGGTGATCGCGATCTCGGAGGTGCGGGCACGCAGCCGCTTGCCGGTGCGCAGATAGAAGGGCGTATTCACCCAGCGCCAGTTCGCGACATGGCATTTCATCGCGATATAGCTCTCGGTCGTCGACTCCGGATCCTCGGCATCTTCGAGATAGCCGGGCGCATCCTTGCTGGCCGCGTACTGACCGCGCACGATATCGGCAGGCTGGACGGGCTGGAGTGCGCGGATCACCTTGAGCTTTTCGTCGCGCACCGCATCGGGATCGAAGTGGTAGGGCGGCTCCATCGCGATCAGGCACAGAAGCTGCATCATGTGGTTCTGCACCATGTCGCGCATCGCGCCCGACTTGTCATAATACGACCCACGACCGCCCACACCGACCGTTTCAGCCACGGTAATTTGCACATGATCAACAAATTGGCTGTTCCAGAGCGGCTCGAACAGGATGTTGGCGAAGCGCACCGCCATCAGGTTCTGCACGGTCTCTTTGCCGAGGTAATGGTCGATCCGGTAGATCTGCGTTTCGTCGAAATACTCCGCCAGCGCCGCGTTGAGCGCCTTGGCCGAGGCGAGGTCGCGCCCGAACGGTTTCTCGACCACGATCCGCGCCTCCGGCCCCGCGATGCCGCGCGTGTGAAGGCGCTCGGCCAGATCGCCGAACAGCGCCGGTGCCACCGAGAAGTAGAACGCATTGACGGTGTCGTCGCGCACTTTCGACTTCAGATCGTCCCAGCCGCCATCGCCTTTCGCGTCGATCGCGACATAGTCGAGCATCGGCAGGAAGCCGTCCAGCGCGCCTTCGTCGTCGCATTTACTGCCGCCGAATTCGGCGATCGCGGCGCGGGTCTGGTCGCGGAACTCCTCGGGGGTCATCTCCGAGCGCGCGGCCCCGATAATGGTGGATCCTTCGGGAATTTGACCGGCGCAATAGCGACGAAACAGGCCGGGGAGAATTTTGCGATTGGCGAGGTCGCCAGTGGCGCCGAAAATCACCAAGTCGAAACGATCGACGGGAATGACGCGCGAAACCATGGGCTGCTCCGTGTTTGGGGTCCGTTAGCGCTAACGACCCCCTTTTACTCACCTTACCTGAACAAGTCTAGCATGGGAGCGACATGAGACAACGCGAGGGCGCGGATTAAGCGCTCTCACGCGAAAGAAACGCCTCAAGCGCCTGAATTTCCGGCACGATTTCTTCGGCCATACCATCTGCGAAAGTCGCAAAATCGGCGCGCGTTTCGGGCGGAACGGACAGAAGGACCGGAAAATCGGAGGCCATCGCCTGCGCGATCAGGTCGCGACACCCGCGCCCTGCGGCCTCCTGTTTGCCGAATTTGTTGAGGATCACGATGGCGCCCGGCTGCGCCTTCTCAAGCGCATGACCAACCTGCGCGACGACCTCTTCGAGCGCGCGCGCATCGAGCGAACAGGCCCCCGCGCCCTGCCCCAGATCCTGCGAGATCGTGCGGGTTTCGCCCTCGGGCAAAAGGCGCAGATGCATCTCGCATTCGAAGCGCTGCGGCACCTCGGCGCGCACCATGCCGATCACGTCGCGCCCTTGCGACAGCAGCCTTTCGGCGAGCTGGGCAAGGAGCTTGTCGGCCGCGCCGCGCTCTTGGCATGTGATGAACCCGATCATTGCGCCTGTTTGGCGAGGCTTTCGCGGGCGGTCAAGGGGCGACACCCGGACACGCAGCGCGAGATTACGTCGCCAGCGCCTTGCCGAAGCGCGGCAGACGCGCGCGTTTCATCAGCGCCCGGATCGGCTGCGGCTCGCCCGACAGGCGCTCGGCTTCGGAACGGACGGCCTCGGTGATGGCGCGCATCTGCTCGGGATGCTCGGACAGAAGCTGCCAGAGGAAGCCGTCCGGATCGCGCCGCTCCAGCCCCTCGCCCGCCAAGGTCCCGCGCGGAAAATCCTGCGCGTTGAATGTGAGGATCGCATCGGCACTGCCCGCAATCGCCACCGCCAGCACATGAAGGTCATTCTCGTCGGGCAGCACCAGCCGCGCCTCGATCCCCGGCTGGGCGGAAATCTCGGCTTTCGGGAACCCCGCCCGCAGCAGCGCGATCTCGCCGCGCGCGATGGCCTCGTCGGCAGGCGCGCGGCGGGCCGCCGCACGCGCCCATTCCTCGAGGATGCGCGCCGACCAGAGCGGACGGTAGAGCCCCGCCTTCGCCGCCCCGATCAAGATCTCGCGCAGCACCGTCGGGTAGAGCACGCAGGCATCGAGCACGACCCGCATCAGTCGAGCCGGAAGAACAGGGATTTCAGATAGCCCGATTCCGCTAGCTGCGGCAGCATCGGGTGATCGGGCCCGGCATAGCCGGTATGGATGAGCTGCGCCGACCGCCCCGCCTTGCCGATTCCGCGGGTGCAGGCTGCGCGGAATTGCGACAGATCGGCAGCATGCGAGCAAGAGCACAGCACCAGATAGCCGCCCGGCTCGACCAGCGGCGCGGCCATGCGCGCGATCCGCTCATAGGCGCGCAGCCCCGCCTGCAGCGCGGGCTTGGCGGGCGCGAAGGCGGGCGGATCGCAGACCACCAGATCAAAGCGCTCCCCTTCCCGGCCCAAAGCGTCGAGCGTGTCGAACGCATCGCCCTGGCGCGTGGCAAACCGGTCCGCCATACCCATCGCGGCCGCGCCCTTGGTCGCAAGTTCCAACGCCGGGGCCGAGGCATCGACCGATAGCGCCGAAGTCGCACCACCTGCCAGCGCGGCCAGCGCAAAGCCACCCACATGGGAGAACACATCGAGGACCCGAGCATCCTTTGCCAGCCGCGCGGCGAAAGCATGGTTCGGGCGCTGATCATAGAACAGCCCCGTCTTCTGCCCGCCCAGCAGATCGGCGAGGTAGATCGCGCCATTCATCGGCACCTCGACCGGCGCCTCGATCCCGCCGCGCAGGGTGAGCATTTCCTCGTCCAGCCCTTCCAGGGTACGGGCGCGCCCTGCTGCGTTCTTGATAATCGTGGTGACGCCCGTGACCTCGGCCAGCGCGGCCTCGAGATCGGAGATCATGACCTCCGACCATGCCGCATTCGGCTGGATAACCGCCGCGTCGCCGAAGCGGTCGATGATGACGCCGGGCAGCCCGTCCGCCTCGGCATGCACGAGCCGGTAGAACGGCGCATCGAACAACCGCGCACGCATCTCCAGCGCGCGGGTCAGCTTCGCGGCGATCCAGTCGCGGTCGATCACTGCCTCGGCGTCGCGGCTCATCACCCGACCGATGATCTTCGAGTTCGGATTGACCGTCACCGTCGCGAGCGGACGGCGCTCGCCATCCTCCAGCGTCGCGATCGTGCCGGGCGCCAGCGCCTTGGTGCGCCGGTCGGTCACCAGCTCATCGGCATAGACCCAAGGAAAGCCGTGGCGGATCGCGCGGGCCTCGGCCTTCGGGCGCAGCCGAACGGTCGGGCGGGTGGCGGTGTCTTCGGACTGGCTCATCGGATGCTCCTTGCGCGCACTGTCTCAAGCGCCGCCTTCCTAGCGCCAAGCGACGGGGCGCGAAAGCCCTCGCGCTTGCCGCATCCCCGCTCTGCCCCAGATAATCGACAAAGGGAACGGGTTGCGGCGTTAGCGCTAACATGATAGCGAAGAGGCGACCGCGATCCGCGCCCGCTGCGCGAGCGGCCCGCTAGGGCTGCATGTTCCGCATCAGATGCATAGCAAGGAAAGGCCCCGCCGATGACCCTCGATGCCACAATCGCCCGTGTGACCGACCGAATCCGCGCCCGCTCCGAAGGCCCGCGCGGCGACTATCTTGCCCGGATGCAGGCGGCTGCCGATGCAGGCCCCGCCCGCGCGCATCTCAGCTGCGGCAATCAGGCCCACGCCTATGCCGCGATGGGCGAGGACAAGGACACGTTAGCAGGCGATCGCGCCCCCAACGTGGGCATCGTGACGGCCTATAACGACATGCTCTCGGCGCACCAACCTTTCGAGACCTTCCCGCAGACGATCAAGGCCGCGCTGCGCGAAGTCGGCGCCACCGCACAGGTCGCGGGCGGCGTTCCTGCGATGTGCGACGGGGTCACGCAGGGCCAGCCGGGGATGGACCTGTCGCTCTTCTCGCGTGACGTGATCGCGATGGCGGCGGCGGTTTCTCTGAGCCACAACACCTTCGACGCGGCCCTCTACATGGGCGTCTGCGACAAGATCGTGCCCGGCCTGATCATGGCGGCGGCGACCTTCGGGCATATCCCGGCGATCTTCATTCCCGCGGGGCCGATGACCACCGGGCTGCCCAACGACGAGAAAGCCAAGGTCCGCCAGCAATTCGCCGCGGGCGAAGTTGGCCGCGATGCGCTCATGGCAGCCGAGATGGCCTCCTATCACGGCCCGGGCACCTGCACCTTCTACGGCACCGCAAATACCAACCAGATGCTGATGGAGTTTATGGGTCTGCACCTTCCGGGCGCGTCCTTCGTGAACCCGAACACGCCGCTGCGCGAGGCGCTGACGGTCGCAGGCGCGAAACGCGCCGCCGAGATCACCGCGCTTGGCAACGACTACCGCCCGGCCTCGGAAGTGCTCGACGAGAAAGCCTTCGTGAACGGCATGGTCGGTCTGATGGCGACGGGTGGGTCGACCAACCACGTCCTGCACCTGCCCGCAATGGCGCGCGCCGCCGGTATCGTGCTCGATCTCGAAGATTTCGACGAGATTTCCTCGGCCGTGCCGCTGATGGCGAAGGTCTATCCGAACGGTCTTGCCGACGTGAACCACTTCCACGCGGCGGGCGGGCTGCAATTCATGATCCGTCACCTACTGGAAGCAGGCCTGCTGCATGAGGACGCCAAGACCGTCGCGGGCGACGGGCTCACCCGCTACACGCAGGAGCCGAAGATCACCGAGGGCGGTCTGATCTGGGAAGAGTCCGATCCGGAGAGCCAGAACGAGAAAATCCTGCGCAAGCCCGCCGATCCGTTCCAGAAAACGGGCGGCCTGAAACAGCTCGAGGGCAATCTCGGGCGCGGCGTGATCAAGGTCTCCGCCGTCAAGCCCGAGCGCCATGTGATCGAAGCGCCGGTCCGCGTCTTCAAGGAACAGCACGAGGTGAAGGACGCCTTCAAGAACGGTGAGTTCATCTCCGACACGATCGTCGTCGTGCGCTTCCAGGGGCCGAAAGCGAACGGGATGCCGGAGCTGCACTCGCTGACCCCGACCCTCGCCGTTCTGCAGGATCGCGGGCTGAAAGTGGCGCTGGTCACCGATGGCCGGATGTCGGGCGCCTCGGGCAAGGTCCCGGCGGCGATCCATGTCTCGCCGGAGGCCGCCGATGGCGGACCGCTTGCGAAGCTGCAGGACGGCGATATGGTGCGGCTCGACGCGACGACGGGCGAGCTGACCTGCCTGACCGAAGGTTTCGAGAGCCGCACGCCGGTCGTGCCCGACCTCAGCGGCAACCAGTTCGGCCTCGGCCGCGAGCTGTTCGGCGCCTTCCGCACCCATGTCGGCCCGTCCACCAAAGGCGCCTCCGTGGTGCTGTGAGTTTTCTTGCCTCCGGCGGGGATATTTGTACCAAGGCGAAGACAGGGTTCTGCTTTCGGCTTGGCGATAAATATCCCCCGCGGAGCGTCCTGCCCTCTCCGCCCGCGCGGGCGGCCCAGACTGGAGTGATCCGATGACCCCTAGCGAACAATCCGCATCCGCCCGCAAGATCTGCGAACTGGCCCCGATCGTGCCGGTGATCGTGGTGAAGGATGTGGCCCATGCCGCCCCTCTGGCCAAGGCGCTCGTCGCGGGCGGCCTGCCTGCGCTGGAAGTGACGCTGCGCACGCCCTGCGCGCTCGACGCGATCCGCGCGATGGCCGATGTCGAAGGCGGCGTGGTCGGCGCGGGCACGCTGCTGACCCCGGCCGACGTGAAAGCCGCGAAAGCCGCGGGCGCGAAATTCGGCGTCTCGCCCGGCGCGACCGAGACGCTGGTAAAAGCCTGCGAAGATGAAGGCCTGCCGCTTCTGCCCGGGGCTGCCACCGCGTCGGAAGTGATGAAGCTCCTGGAGATGGGTTACGACGTGCTGAAGTTCTTCCCGGCGGAGGCCTCGGGCGGCGCGCCCGCGCTGAAGGCGATCGGCGCGCCGATCCCGCAGGTCAGCTTCTGCCCGACGGGCGGCGTGAGCATGAAAAACGCCAATGATTACCTGAGCCTGCCGAACGTTCTTTGCGCGGGCGGCTCCTGGGTCGCACCAGATGCGATGGTGCAATCGGGCGACTGGGCCGGGATCGAGGCGCTTGCGCGCGAGGCGGCGGCGCTGCCGCGCTAATCTCCCTGCTAGGGACGACGCGCCCGCCAGCCGCCGCGCCGCATCGGCGGGCCGCTTTCGCGGGTCAGACCTTCTTCGAGCACCCGGGTCATCGGGTGCTCGGGCGGCGCTTGATAGGCCGCAAGCACGGTGCGCATCGCTTCGTTCGCGTCCATCCCCGGCCCGAGGCTCAGCGCCCAATCTATGAAGATCGAGCGGCACTCTTCCGTGCTGATCCCGTCGATCTTGAAGCTCTCGCGGATCAATCCTTTCGGGTCCGCCTCGCTCAATTCCATCAGTTTGCGCGCCATTCAGCCCTCCAGAGCCCTGTCCACGATGGCGGCCGTCTCGGTCGTGACCTCGTTCAGACGCGCCGCCAGAGCATCGAGATCATCCAGCCCCGTCTCGCGCAACAGGAAAGCGCGGCCGCCCTCTCCGATCGCCGCCATATCCAGACGTTTTTCGCTCAGCAAGCGCCCGCCTGCCTGTAGCCGCCAGAGGAAGCGATAGGCGGTGGCGAGCTGCTCGCCCTCCTCGCGCGTCACGAAGCCGCCACGCGGCCCCGCGCGCAGCTGTGCCTCGACCTTGCGCGCCGGGACGCCCGCACGAAGCGCGAAACTTTGCGCAAGAAGCTCGATATCCTGCAGCCGTCCGGGGCCGACCTTCGCCTCCCAATCGCCATCGGGGGCCTTGGCCGCGAAGATCCGGGCGCGCATCTGCGCCAGCTCGTGGAGCACCGCGTCTCCGCCGCCTTTCGCCTCCAGAACCTTCAGGCGGATCGCCTCGACCCGGTCGGCCAGATCGGCGCATCCCGCGACGGGCCGCGCCCGGGTCAGCGCCAGATGTTCCCAGGTCCAGGCCTCTTCCATCTGATAGCTCTCGAAGCTTTGCGCGGAGGTCGCGACGGGGCCTTGCCGCCCCGACGGCCGCAGCCGCATATCGACCTCGTAGAGCATCCCCTCCGGCATCGGCGCGCTGAGCGCGGTGATCAGGGCCTGCGTGAGCTTCGCGTAATAAGCCCTTGAGGCAATGGGCTTCTTCCCTTCGGAAAACTCTTGCCCGTCCGCGTCGTAGATCACGATCAGATCGAGATCGGATTGCGCGTTCAGGCGTTGCGCGCCAAGACTGCCCATCCCCAGAACCACCGCGCCCTTGCCGGGGCACGGCCCGTAGCGACGCGCGAATTCGCCCTGCACAATCGGCCAGAGCGCGCCCAGAACCGCGCCCGCCACATCGGCATATTGGCCCGCGGCCTCGGACGCATCGACGAGGCCGCGCAGGTGGTGCACGCCCACGCGGAATTTCCATTCCTTCGCCCAGCGTCGCGCCGCGATCAAGGCGGCCTCGTAGTCGCCCGCCCGCTCCAGCAGCCGCGCAAGATCGGCCTCCAGCGCGGACTTGCCCGGCCATGGCGCGAAGAACGAGCCGCCCAGAACCGCGTCCAACACCCCGGCATTGCGCGACAGGTAGCTCGCCAGCCCCGGCGCCGTGGCGCAGATATCGACGATCAGATCGACGAGCTGGGGATTGGCCTCGAAGAGAGAGAACAACTGCACCCCGGCGGGCAACCCCTTGAGGAAGCCGTCGAACTGGGTCAGCGCCTCCTCCATATTCGCCGCCCGGCGCATCCGGTCGAGCAGTTCCGGCTCCAGCCGCTTGAAGATCGCGCGCGCCCGTTCGGATCGCAGCGCCGGATAGCCCGTCCAGCCCTCGACGATCTCGCGCGCGGCTTCGCTCAGCTCGGGACGCTCGGCGGCGGCATCGGGGGCGAAGAACTCATTCGTCAGCCCTTCCACCCGCTCCAGCCGGTCGCGCAGCCGGTCACGCCAGCGCGCCACATCCCCCTCGCCCATCATCGCCGCGATCCGCGCGAGCCCCTCTTCGTTGCCGGGCAGGATCTGGGTCTGGGCGTCATTCACCATCTGCAAACGGTGCTCGATCTCGCGATGCTCGCGGTAATGATCGATCAACTCCTCTGCCACGTCCTCGGGCACCCAAGTCTTCGCCGCGAGCGCGCGCAGCCCGCCCACGGTGGTCCGGTCGCGCAGGCTCTCGTCGCGCCCGCCTGCGATCAGTTGCCGGGTCTGGGTGAAGAACTCGATCTCGCGGATGCCGCCTTGGCCGAGCTTGATATTGTGGCCCGCCACCTCGATCGGGCCGTGCAGCCCCTTATGCTCGCGGATGCGCAGGCGCATGTCGTGGGCGTCCTGAATGGCCGCGAAATCAAGGTGCTTGCGCCAGACGAAGGGCCGCAGCCGTTCGAGGAATTGCTCTCCCGCGGCGATGTCGCCCGCGCAGGGACGCGCCTTGATATAGGCCGCGCGCTCCCATGTCCGGCCCTCGGCCTCGTAATAGAGCTCCGCCGCACCCATCGAGATACAGACCGGCGTGACGGCGGCATCGGGGCGCAGACGCAGATCGGTGCGAAAGACATAGCCCTCGGCGGTGCGGTCGTTGAGCATCGCCGCCATCTTGCGCGTCGCCCGGATCAGCGCGCTGCGCGCCTCCATCGCATCGTCGGGATCATAGCGGCTTTCATCGAAAAGGCAGATCAGGTCGATATCGGAGGAGTAGTTCAGCTCCCCCGCCCCCATCTTGCCCATCGCGAGCGCGACCATCCCGGCGGCACTCTCTATATCCTCATTGGTCGCACCGGGGATTTTGCCGCGGCGGATTTCCTCGGCCACCAGCCGCTTCATCGCCAGATCGACCGCAATATCGGCAAGCCGGGTCAAGGCGCCGGTCACTTCTTCGAGACACCAGACACCGCCCAGATCGGCAAGCCCGGCCAGCAACGCGACGCGACGCTTCGCCCGACGCAGCTCTGACGGCAGATCGGCGAGGCTGACGGGCGTGATCCGCGCGAATTCCTCGGCCAGCGCGGCTTCGGGATTGCCCGAAATCGCGGGGCGCAGCCACTCGGCCTCTTTCTCCATCAGGCCTTTAAGATAAGGACTGCACCCTGCCGTCCCCCCGAGCAATTCGCGCAACTCCGGCGCGAGATCGGAGAACAGCTCTTCGGCTTCGGCGGCGCGGTCGCGCTCGAAAGGCAGGGGCGAACGGGTGAGACGCGAGGCAAACGGCATGGCGCCATGCTTACGCCGCCACGCGAGCCGGTCAATGGGGATTGCTGTCGCGCGACATCTGGCCATAACTACACCCGCCCCGGCGCACCCGCGCCCGACCTCAGATCCTCCGGAGCCTCGCCATGAGCAAATCCCTCAAACGCGTCCGTGCCGCCCTCGAAGCCGCAGATGCGAAATTCGAGATCACCGAGCCGGGAGAGGCCCGCACCGCCGAGATGGCCGCACAGGCGGTAGGCTGCGAGGTCGACCAGATCGCCAAATCCATCATCTTTCGCGGCGAAGACAGCGGCCATGTCGTGCTGTTCATCACCGCAGGCGGCAACCGGGTGAGCGCGGAGAAGGCAAACGCGGTCGCGGGCCAGCCCTTGGGCAAGGCCGATGCGGCGCTGATCCGGGCGGAGACGGGCTTCGCGATCGGCGGCGTCGCGCCCCTTGGCCATGTCGGCCCGGTGACGGCTTTCCTCGACCCCCGGCTGTTCGATTTCGACACCGTTTGGGCTGCAGCAGGCACACCACGGCATGTTTTCGCCATCTCTCCGGCCGATCTGGAGCGGATCAGCGGCGCGAAACAAGCCGATTTCACCGAATAAAATCAAGCGAATCCGGTGATTTGCGAGAAAAATGTAAAAATCATTTACATACCCTCTTGCAAGAACCGCCCTGACTTCCGATCTTGGGTATGTGAAAGGAATTCACATGCTCAACCCGGAGGTTCAAATGTCCGCCTATTCCACCAACTCCATGCCCGTCGCGGTTGGTAACTGGTTTACCCGCGCCGTTAACTGGATGGATGGGAACGGCCCCGGCGCCTGGATCGCGCTGATGGTGGCCGGTTTCATTTTCGCAGGCCCCCTCGGCCTCGTCATTCTCGCTTTCATCCTGTTCACCGGCCGCTTCGGGCGTCGCTGGCGCACGGGACAGGCGGTTCAAAAACGCAGCTTCGGTTGCTCCGGCGTCGGTGGCGTCCATGTCTCGCGTTCGACCGGAAACGCGGCGTTCGACGCCTACAAGGCCGACACGCTCGACCGACTGCAGCGCGAACAGCAGGAATTCGAAGAGTTCCTCGGCCGTCTGCGCGAAGCCCGCGACAAGGCAGAGTTCGACCAGTACATGGAAGAGCGCGCTAAGGAAGCGGCTCAGTCGGAGGACACCTCCGAGGACGCGAAAGCCTAACCATATAGACAGTTCGCAATGCGATTTCGGCGCCCCGGTTGACGTAACCGGGGCGCTTTCTATGTCATCAACATGAAACACTTGGCGGGTGCGCGCTCCTTTGCTAGCCTGCCGCGACCCCTCCCCGACGAGGCTACTAATGCGCCATTCGCTTCCGCTTGCACCGCAGTTCTACGTAACCGCGCCGCAGCCCTGCCCCTATCTGGACGGCAGGTCGGAGCGGAAATTGTTTACCGCGCTGCAGGGGGAGTCGGCCGAAAAACTCAACAATGCGCTGTCGCGGCAAGGCTTTCGGCGCTCGCAGAATGTGCTCTATCGGCCCTCCTGCGCAGATTGCACCGCCTGCCTGTCGGCCCGCATCCGGGTCGCAGATTTCAAACTGTCGAAATCGCAGCGCCGGGTGCTGAAGAAAAACGGCGACCTAAAGCGTACCGCGACCTCGCCCTGGGCGACGGAAGAGCAATTCGCACTGTTCCGCCGCTATCTCGATGCGCGCCACGCCGATGGCGGCATGGCTGACATGGACATCTTCGAATTCGCCGCGATGATCGAGGAGACGCCCGTGAAGTCGCGCGTGATCGAATATCGCGAGACCGCCGCCACGCCAGACAGCATGCGCGCCCTGATCGCGACCTGCCTGACCGATGTGCTCGATGACGGGCTGTCGATGGTCTATTCCTTCTACGAGCCCGAGCGGATCCGCGACTCCCTCGGCACCTACCTGATCCTCGACCATGTCGAGATCGCGCAACGCGTGGGCCTGCCCTACGTCTATCTCGGCTATTGGGTGCCCGGCTCGCCGAAGATGAACTACAAGGCGAACTTCTCCGCGCTCGAAATCTACAAGGGCGGTCAATGGACCGATCTTGGCGATCCGGCCACGCACGAGACGGAGACTCATCCGCTTTCCGTGCCGCCCATCGCGGAACAGGTCGCCCGGATTCAACTCCCCGATACACGCAATAGTTGAGCAACACCCAGCAACGGACGTCACTCTCGCAGGCAATTGCTCAACCGTTCGGCAGACACCATCTGTCAACTCATTTTTTCAAAACTATTCCGTGACTTCCGACGATTACGGGCCCGTGATCTCTGGACACTCCCGGCCCGTGGTGAAACGGTCCCGACAGACCCGCCGCGGAGGATACGAGGCGGGCGGCGAGGCCACGCCTCGCGAACCGGAGTAAACATGGGAGGATCCTTAATGGACCGTCGTTCCTTTCTGACGAAAGCCGCGCTGGGTAGCGCGGCCGCGAGCACGCTGGCAGCCCCCGCGATCGCGCAGAGCAACCCGCAAATCACCTGGCGTCTCGCCTCGTCCTTCCCGAAATCGCTCGACACGATCTATGGCGGCGCGGAAGTGATGTCGAAGATGGTCGAGGAGGCCTCGGACGGCAACTTCAAGATTCAGGTCTTCGCCGCTGGCGAGATCGTTCCCGGCCTTCAGGTCGCCGACGCCGTGATGAACGGCACGGTCGAAGCCTGTCACACCGTCGGCTACTACTTCTGGGGCAAGGATCCGACCTGGGCGCTTGGCGCGGCCGTCCCCTTCTCGCTCAACGCACGCGGCATGAACGCGTGGCACTACCACGGCGGCGGCATCGAGCTCTATAACGAGTTCCTCGGCAAGCAGGGCCTCTACGGTCTGCCGGGCGGCAACACCGGCGCACAGATGGGCGGCTGGTTCCGTAAGGAGATCTCGACGGTCGAAGACCTCAAGGGCCTCAAGATGCGCGTCGGCGGCTTCGCGGGCAAGGTGATGGAAAAGCTCGGCCTCGTGCCGCAGCAGATCGCAGGCGGCGACATCTACCCGGCGCTCGAAAAAGGCACGATCGACGCGACCGAATGGGTCGGCCCCTATGACGACGAGAAGCTCGGCTTCTACAAAGTCGCGCCCTACTACTACTACCCCGGCTGGTGGGAAGGTGGCCCGACGGTCCACTTCATGTTCTCGAAAGAGAAGATGGAAAGCCTGCCGAAACAGTACCAGCAGCTCCTGCACACCGCATCGCAAGCGGCCGATGCGGACATGCTGCAGAAATACGACATGAAGAACCCGAAGGCGCTCAAGACGCTGGTCGCCAACGGCACCCAGCTGCGCGCTTTCTCCCCCGAGATCATGCAGGCCTGCTTCAAGGCAGCCAACGAGGTCTATTCGGAGATGGAGGCGAACAACGCCGAATTCGCGAAGATCTGGGGTTCGATCAAGGACTTCCGCAAGGACTGGTTCACCTGGGAACAGCTGGCCGAGTTCAACTACGACTACTTCATGATGAGCGAAGCCAACAAAGGCGAGCTGTAAGCCGCCCAAACTGGTCAAGCCAGATAACCGAAGCCCCGGCGCAACCTGCGCCGGGGCTTTTTCTATGCCCTGACGACCGAAGATACCCAACGGATATTCTGCGCCTGCATTGCCACACTGCAGCAAGCTTTCGAAACTGTGACCATATGCGACATAAAATTACTTGCAGGTCGGTTTACACGCGGAACCGGTCAAGTATTGTGACCGCAATGCCCACACCGGAGGGAACGCTAATAATGGAGCGGTGTGGTCAGAAAAATTGACAGACATCCACGACTTGGGAGGAAACCATATGGATCGTCGTTCTTTCCTGCGCAAAGGTGCGCTTGGCGGGGCAGCCGCAGCTGCAGGTAGCGCGCTCGCCGCACCGGCTATTGCGCAAGAAACCCCTACTGTGACGTGGCGCATGACCTCGTCTTTCCCGAAATCGCTCGACACGATCTACGGCGCCGCCGAGACGATGGCGAATTACGTCAAGGGCATGACCGACGGGAAATTCAACATTCAGGTCTTCGCGGCGGGCGAAATCGTCCCCGGCCTGCAGGCAATGGACTCGGTGTCGAACGGCACCGTCGAGGCCTGCCACACCGCCTCCTACTACTACTGGGGTAAAGATCCGACCTTCGCTTTCGCGACCGCAGTGCCGTTCGGCCTGAACATGCGCATGCAGAACGCCTGGTTCTACTATGGCGGCGGCAACGACCTGATGAACGAGTTCTATTCGAACTACAACATCACGGCTTTCCCGTGCGGCAACACCGGCGCCCAGATGGGCGGTTGGTTCCGCAAGGAAATCAACACCGTCGAAGACATGAAGGGCGTAAAAATGCGCATCGGTGGCTTCGGCGGCAAGGTCGTCGAGAAGCTCGGTGTGGTGCCGCAGCAGATCGCGGGTGGCGACATCTACCCGTCGCTCGAGAAAGGCACGATCGACGCCACCGAATGGGTCGGCCCGTACGATGACGAGAAGCTCGGCTTCTACAAAGTCGCGCCCTACTACTACTACCCCGGCTGGTGGGAAGGCGGCGCCTGTCTGCACGCCATGTTCAACAAGAACGCCTATGAGCAACTGCCCGAGGCCTACAAGATCGCGCTGACGGCGGCGACGCAGGCGGCGAACTCGGACATGATGGCGTCCTATGACTACAAAAACCCGAGCGCGCTGAAGAAGCTGCTGGGCCAAGGCGCGCAGCTGCGTCCGTTCAGCCAGGAAATCCTGGAAGCCTGCTTCAACGCGGCGAACGAGGTCTATGCCGAGATCAACAGCTCGAACGCAGCGTTCAAGAAGATCTACGACAGCCAGTTCGGCTTCCGCAACGACGCCTATGGCTGGTGGCAGCTGTCGGAGTTCAACTCTGACTACTTCATGATGCGCCAGCAGGCTGCGGGCAATCTGAAGGTCTGAGCCGCGTCTAGCGTGAATTGAGAAGGCCCCGAGGTTCGCGCCCCGGGGCCTTTTCTATTGGTCTGGATACAAATCTTACTTCGTCGTGGCGGCGCCAACCGTGGCACCCGCCACGGCGCCAACCGGCCCTGCAACCACAAGGCCGCCGACACCGCCGGTGGCTGCACGTTCGGTCGCGTTGTCACCACATGCCGCGAGCGAAACCAGCAGGCCGCCCGCCATCAAGATCGTCGCAATTCGCATCTTCTCGTCCTTTCGATAGCAGCCACAATGCGCGGCTTCCTCAAGGACAAGACGCCGAAACGCCCGCCGCGGTTCCCAAGTACCGCGATTAGCTGGCCGTCAATTCTTGCGCGTCACGACGCCCAGCCCGGCTCCGACGACAGCTCCGACAGGTCCCGCCACCACGAGACCGGCCACGCCGCCCGTCGCCGCGCGCTGTTCCTTGGTCTCGCCGCAGCCCGCCAGCGCAAGCAACGAAACCCCGACAATAACGAAAAGAGGATACCGCATCCCTCGCCCTCCACTCTCTCTCTATAAAAAAGGGGCGGCCCCTGAAGGCCGCCCCGATCTTTCATTTTCCGGTCGATCAGTTGCTGCCCGGTGTGGGAAGCGGGGGCAGCCCGCCCGGAGCCGCGCTTCCCGAGCCCGACCCGCCAGAGGTCGAGCCCCCCAGAGGCGCCAGCGACGGCAGGCCACCGAGGCCGCCCCCATCGCCCATGCCCGGCATCTGCGGCAGCTTGATCTCGACATCCTTCAGATCCACCTGCGGCCCCTTGTAGTGCATCACCATGGCCGGGAAGGCGATCACGATGGCAATCATCGCAACCTGAATGAACACGAAGGGAATGGCGCCCCAGTAGATCTGCGAGGTCTTCACCGGCTCCATCTTCTTGCCGGTGACCTTGTCGATATAGGGCACCTTGGCCGCGACCGAGCGCAGGTAGAACAGCGCGAAGCCGAATGGCGGGTGCATGAACGAGGTCTGCATGTTCACGCCCAGGATCACCCCGAACCAGATCAGGTCGATCCCCAGAGCCTGCGCGGCAGGCGCCAGAAGCGGCACGATGATGAAGGCCAGTTCGAAGAAATCGAGGAAGAAGGCGAGGAAGAACACCAAGAACGACACCACGATCAGGAAGCCCAATTGGCCACCCGGAAGCGAGGTCAGCAGATGCTCGACCCAGACCTGCCCGTTCACCCCGTAGAAGGTGAGCGAGAAGACCCGCGCGCCCAGCAGGATGAACAGCACGAAGGCCGACAGGCGCGTCGTCGCCGCCAGCGCGTCACGCACGACGGGGAAGGTCAGACGCTTCTTCACCGCCGACAGCACCAGCGCACCGACCGCACCCATTGCGCCGCCTTCGGTGGGCGTCGCGACGCCGAGGAAGATCGTGCCCAGCACGAGGAAGATCAGCGCCAGCGGCGGGATCAGCACGATCACCACCTGCTGGGCCAGACGGCTCATCAGGTTGGTTTTCAGCGCCTTGTCCAGCAACGCCACGATATAGATCGCGATCACGGCCACACCGGCTGCGAGGATCTCGGAGTTGTTGACGCTCGACCCGCTCGCCTCGAAATACTTCTCGGCGAAGATGAAGATCGCGACGGCACCGGCCAGCGCCACCAAAAGCGACATCACGCCAGAGCCCAGCGTGCGCGCCTCTTTCGGCAGAGCGGGCATCGACTTCGGCTTGATGATCGACATCACGAGCACATAGCCGAGGTAGATGCCGGTCAGCACCATACCGGGGATCAGCGCGCCCTTGTACATGTCGCCCACCGAAACGCCCAGCTGGTCAGCCAGAACGATCAGCACGAGCGACGGCGGGATGATCTGCGCCAGTGTCCCTGACGCCGCAATGACACCTGTGGCCACCTTCCGATCATAGCCATAGCGCAACATGATCGGCAGCGAGATCAGGCCCATCGCGATCACCGAGGCCGCAACGACGCCTGTGGTCGCCGCCAGAAGCGCGCCCACGATGATCACCGCATAGGCGAGACCGCCGCGCACCGGGCCGAACAGCTGACCGATCGTGTCGAGGAGATCTTCGGCCATGCCCGATTTTTCGAGCACGATGCCCATGAATGTGAAGAATGGAATCGCAAGTAAGGTCTCGTTCGACAAGACCCCGTAGAACCGTTGCGGCATCGCATTCAACAACGGCCAGTCAAGATTGATCGTCCCGCCGGAGTAACCCGACAGTTCAACGCCGATGACGAAGAACAAAAGACCGTTGGCCGCAAGCGCGAAGGCCGCAGGATAGCCGATCAGCAGGAAGACGATCAGCGAGATGAACATGATCGGGGCCATGTTCTGAGCGATAAGCTCGAGCATTACAGACCCTCCTCTTCGGCGATGGGATCATGGCCGTGATGGCCCGCGCTGTCGGCATGGGGATCCTCGATCAACCCACGCATCACGCCGATCTTCTTGATGATCTCGGACACGCCTTGGAAGAACAGCTGCCAGAAGCCGATCAGCAGCAGGAGCTTGGCCGGCCACAGGATCAGACCGCCAGAATTCGTCGACATCTCGCCCGAATGGATGGAGATCATCACGAAGGGCGTCAGCTTGAACAGCATCAGCACGACGAATGGCATCAGGAAGAAGATATGCCCGAGCAGATCGATCCAGTGCTGCACTTTCCGCGAGAACGCGCCATAGACGATGTCGATGCGGATATGCTCGTTTTGCTTGAGCGTGTAAGCGGCAGCGCCCAGAAACGCCGCGCCGAAAAGATACCATTGCAGTTCCAGCCAAGCGTTCGACGACATGTCGAAGGCTTTGCGTACAATGGCGTTGGTCGCACTCACGAGGACCGACACCAGAATAAGCCACGACACCGCCTTGCCGATGGTCTCGTTTATCCGGTCGATCGCGCGTGAAAGGGCCAGCAAAGCGCCCATCTCACTTCCTCCCTAAATTTGTCCCGAAAGCCTGCGCGAGGCTTTGCCCGTGATTGGCCGAGTGGGGGAGAAAGGTCAAGCAATTAAGGCTCCATCTGGTCTGTTCACTTGACCAGATCGCCCTTAAAGCCCCGCCTCTGAGCCCGATATCGCGACTGACCAAGCGTCAACGAGATCAATTCACCGCGACTGCCCCCGCGGCACCCGGCTCGGGAGCCCCTTCCGGTTTCTCAAAGTTGCGACTCGCAGGTCGCGGCGCGCAATAATCGGGAAGGAAATTCCGCCGCCCGCGACATTTTATTCAGCGTTTGGGCATTGACGCCCCCAACGCTCGATCCTAATGTCCGCGCAAAGCAGTCCGAAAGGGATCCGCAATGGATGCGATTCTTCTTGTCGTCGTAGGAGCCAAGCGCATGGGCCGGTAACGGTACAACCATGAAGGTTCCCATGCGCCCCCGCCTCAAAGCCGGGGGCTTTTTCTTGGACAGGTGGATGCTTGAGAGTTAGCGGTGGGCGGCGTGGCCCTCGCGCAAGGATGGAGTGAGCATATGGCACGGCAGATGACCGGCGCGAAGATGGTGGTTCAGGCGCTGAAGGATCACGGGGTCGAGGTAATTTTCGGCTATCCGGGCGGCGCGGTCCTTCCGATCTATGACGAGATTTTCCAGCAAAACGACATCCGTCACATCCTCGTACGCCACGAGCAGGCCGCGATCCACATGGCCGAAGGCTATGCGCGCTCGACCGGCAAGCCGGGCGTGGCGCTGGTGACCTCGGGTCCGGGCGCGACCAATGCGGTGACCGGGCTGACCGACGCGTTGATGGACTCGATCCCGCTGATCGTGCTGTCGGGTCAGGTGCCGACCTTCCTGGTGGGCACCGACGGTTTCCAGGAGGCCGACACGGTGGGCATCACCCGCCCCTGCACCAAGCATAACTGGCTGGTGAAGGACCCCGCGAAACTCTCCGAGACGATCCATCAGGCTTTCCACGTGGCGACCTCGGGCCGCCCCGGCCCGGTGCTGATCGACATGCCCAAGGATGTGCAATTCGCGGTGGCCACCTATACCGAGCCGAAAGCCGCGAAGGTCGACCATTACCAGCCGCAAGTGAAGGGCGATCTCGACGCGATCACCAAGCTGGTCGAGCTGATCGAAACCGCCGAGAAGCCGGTCTTCTATACCGGCGGCGGCGTGATCAATTCGGGCCCCGCCGCAAGCCAGCTGATGCGCGAACTGGTCGATGCGACCGGATTCCCGATCACCTCGACCCTGATGGGGCTGGGCGCCTACCCTGCCTCGGGCAAGAATTGGCTCGGCATGCTCGGGATGCACGGGCTTTATGAAGCCAACCTCGCGATGCATGGCTGCGACCTGATGATCAACCTCGGCGCGCGCTTCGACGACCGGATCACCGGCCGCGTGGCGGACTTCTCGCCGAAATCGACCAAGGTGCATGTCGATATCGACGCCTCCTCGATCAACAAGATCATCGCCGTCGACCTGCCGATCCTTGGCGATATCGGCCATGTACTCGAAGACGTACTCAAGGTCTGGAAGTCGCGCGGGCGCAAGGTGAACAAGCCCGCGCTCGAGAAGTGGTGGAAGAAGATCGACGAGTGGAAGAAGGTGAACTGCCTCGCCTACACCAACTCGGAAAAGACGATCAAACCGCAATATGCGCTGCAGCGTCTCGAAGAGCTGACCAAGGGCATGGATCGCTACATCACCACCGAGGTGGGCCAGCACCAGATGTGGGCCGCGCAGTTCCTCGGGTTTGAGGATCCGAACCGCTGGATGACCTCCGGGGGTCTGGGCACGATGGGCTATGGCTTCCCGGCTTCGATCGGCGTGCAGATCGCCCATCCCGAGAGCCTCGTGATCAACGTGGCGGGCGAGGCGAGCTGGCTGATGAACATGCAGGAGATGGGCACCGCGACCCAGTTCCGCGTGCCGGTCAAGCAGTTCATCCTCAACAACGAGCGTCTGGGCATGGTCCGCCAGTGGCAGGAACTGCTGCATGGCGAGCGCTACTCGCATAGCTGGTCCGAAAGCCTGCCCGATTTCGTGAAGCTCGCCGAGAGCTTCGGCTGGAAGGGGATGCAGGTCTCCGACCCCGCCGATCTCGACGATGCGATCATGGAGATGATCAAGCATGACGGCCCGGTGCTGTTCGACTGCCTCGTGGAGAAGCACGAGAATTGCTTCCCGATGATCCCGTCCGGCAAGCCGCATAACGAGATGCTGCTGGCGGCCGATGCCGATGTCTTCAAGGAAGGCGCGGCGCTGGTGTGAGCGACGCCGGGGGCGCTGCCCCCGGACCCCCGGGATATTTGGACCAAGCCGAAGATCGGGTCCAAACTAGGAAAAGGAGAGAGGCAATGGCCGCTCTGAAAATCAAGAAAGGCTCCTCGAGCCATTCCGCTTACGACCTGCGCGACAGCCACGACCAGATTGAGCGCAGCCACACGCTCGCCGTGATCGTCGACAACGAGGCGGGCGTTCTGGCCCGCGTGATCGGGCTGTTCTCGGGCCGCGGCTACAACATCGACAGCCTGACCGTGGCCGAGGTGGATCATAAGGGCCATCGCAGCCGGATCACCGTCGTCACCCGCGGCACCGAGAACGTGATCGATCAGATCAAGGCGCAGCTGGGCCGCATCGTGCCGGTCCACGAAGTGAAGGACCTCACCGTCGAGGGCTACCCGGTCGAGCGCGAACTGGCGCTGATCAAGGTTGCGGGCACGGGAGACAAGCGCATCGAGGCGCTGCGTCTGGCCGAGATTTTCCGCGCCAATGTGGTCGACTCGACGCTGGAGAGTTTTGTCTTCGAGATCACCGGCACGCCCGAGAAGATCGACGCTTTCGCCGATCTGATGCGCCCGCTGGGTCTGGCCGAGGTGGCCCGCACCGGGGTCGCAGCCCTCTCGCGCGGGGCCTGAGCCCGAGCGACATGGCAGAGCCGCACCCCGCCACCGGTCCTGCTCTGGGTGTCGTTATCGTCACCTATCGGTCCTCGGACGTGATCGCGGCCTGCCTCGCCTCGCTGCGGGCGGCGACCGGCGTGGCGCTGCATGTGGTGTTGGTCGACAATGCCTCGCCCGACGACACGGTCGAGGTGATCCGCGCAGCCGTTCCCGATCTGATGGGGGCAGCGGAGGCGGGTCAGGAAGGCATCGCGTTGATCGAGGCGGGGAGCAATGGCGGGTTTGCTGCGGGCGTCAATCTGGGGCTCGCGCGGCTGGCGGCCAATCCCGCGCTCGACCGGTTCTGGCTACTCAACCCCGATTGCGTGGTGCCGCCCGAGACGCCTGCCCTTCTCGCCTCGCATGATACTAGACCGCGAGGTGCCGCGATGATCGCGCATCGGGTGGTCTATGGCGACGCGCCCGACAAGATCCAGATCGACGGTGGGGTGATCGACCGGCGCACCGGGATCACCCATAACCTCAACCAGTTCGCTCCCGCCGACAGCCCTGCCCCGGACCCGGAGCACATCGACTTCGTCACCGGCGCGAGCCTTGTCGCCACCCGCGCCCATCTCGAGCGCGCGGGGCCGATGACGGAAGACTATTTCCTTTATTACGAAGAGGTCGACTGGGCGCTACGCCGGGGCGATCTGCCGATCTCCTATTGCGCAGGCGCGGTCGTCCATCACGTCGCGGGCACGGCGATCGGCTCGCAGCGGATGGGCTCGGTCGCCTCGCCGTTCTCGCAATATTTCAAGCATCGCGCACGAGCGATGTTCCTGCGCCGCCATTTCCCCGCCGGGCTGATCGGCGGTGCGGCTTGGTCGCTGGCGAAAGCGGCGCAATTGCGGGCGCAGGGGCATGGGGCGGAAGCCGCAGCGCTCTTGCGGGGCTTCTTCGGGATGGCACCGCCCGGAGCGGTGCTGGCCGCGCTCAGCCCCGATGCGCGAGCGAAGATCGGGCGTTAATCCCCTCGCCGATGCGTCTGCGCAAACCGTGTGTAGCTGGTGCCACGCGCCTCAGGCCGTGCCGCATCCTCGGGTTCATCGGCCCGTTCCGTCACCGCCTCGGTCAGCATCCACATGCCCGCCCCGAACAGGAAGAAGGTGAAGGCGTAAATCGACTCCCAGACATAGACGGTGCAGAGCGTGAAGGTCATCCCCGCGAAGGTGAAGACCCAGGAGCGGCGGAAATTCTGCATCCGCGTATCGCCGCTGAAATCGCGGAACATCACCTTGAACAGCCCCCAGACATAGCCGCTCGTGACCAGCAGGAAGCCCGGGATGCCATAGCGCACCGCCATCACCAGCCAGAAATTATCCATCGAGCCGGAATACATGTACCACGGCCGCACCCAGTCATTCAGGCCGATGCCGAAGATCGGGTTGGCCGAGACATTCTTCAGCCCCCAGTCGAAGATGATCGTGCGCCAATAGGCGGTATGGGCCGAGAAGGTCGCGTAGCTGAGAAACACCATGATCGGTGAGCGGTTCGACAGCAGGTCGACCGTGACATAGGCGAAGGCGAAGAGCCCTGTCAGCAGCCACCAGCGCCATTCGATCCGCACGAAACTGATGTACCAGCCGATCAGCCCCAGCTGCAGCAGCAGCGACAGAAGCGCCCCCGAGGAGAGCGCAAGAAAGCCGTTGAGCAGGATCAGTCCGCTCGCCACCACCCGCCAGCCCAGCGACTTGATCCCGTCGAAGGCCACGAAGGCGAAGGCGAAGACGACCGAGCAATAGAGCCCGAAATGGATCGGATGCGCGAAGGGGCCTTGCACCCGCTCCAGCCCCAGGCGCGGCTCCTGAAAGTTGTAGGTGATCGTGCCCATCCCCGGCAGCTTGTCGATCAGCGTCGGGATCAGGGTCGTACCGGTCTTCGTCTCGTAAAGCGAAAACGGCGTCAGGATCAGCACCGACCAGATCAGCACCTTGCCCAGCGCCGCGAAATCCTCGCGCGAGCGGATATAGGCGCGCCCGATCAGGTAGCCGCCCAGAACCTCCAGTCCGACAGAGCCCGCTTGCTGGATCACCCGGTCCGGGTTGTTGACCGCCAGCGCGACCGACAGCCACAGCGCATGGAACAGGAACAGCCAATCGACCGGCAGCATCCGCCCTGCCCGCCCGCTGAAGACCCGCGCGAAGGCGGGCAGGATGAAGGCCATCAGCACAAGGCGGCTCCCGGTGATCGCAAGCGGGCCGAGGTTGAACTTGAAGGGCAGCAGGATCGACAGCACGAACAGCAGCACCGGCCACGGCAGTTTCGCGGTCGCGAGCGCGGCGGTCTCGGCGATACGGGATCGCCCGCCCGCGCGGCTTGTCGGGCGCGCACGTTGCGGAGTGGCACGGCCAATCGCTCCGGCGCGCATCAGCGCATCGCCCCGCTCACCGCCGGGCGGCTCGCGGTCAGATCAAGCGCCTCGATCTCGCCGTGGAAGCTGCCCTTGCCGAAGGGATTGCCGAACGCGAGGCCCCAATATTCCATCGGCTTGAGCCGCCCCGACACGGAGCCCTTGCCGATCACCTCCTCGCCCGAAAGCACCTCGAACAGGCTATCCTCGGAGGAATAGCGGAAGGTGATGTCGTGCCACTTGCCGTCATAGATCGGCACGCGCTTGGTGCGCAGGAACAGCCGCTGCCCGCTCTCGGGCCAGAACTCAACCTCGAACGTGCCGCGCCCGGTCACCCGCACGATCAGCGACTGATGCAGCCGCAACAGCTCTCCGGCGGATTTGTAATCGCCTACCGCGCGCAGCTTCATATGCAGCGCGAAGCGGTCCGCCCCGTAGAGCGGCGCGACCATCTCGCGCGGGATCACCACGGCCCCGCCGCCCAACCCGAATTCCAGCGCGCCGGGGCTGAGCGGGATCGCGTCGAGCGCCTCCGGCTGCGCCCCGGCATGCGAGATCACACGGCCCAGCTCGGGGTCATAACTGAGGATGCGGTCGTCGCGGACCATGACATAACCGCTGCTCTGCGCGCTCCGCCCGTCGGGCAGCGTCAGCGACAGCGTCACCTTGTGCCGCCCCGGCATGCGAAAGCCCACCGGCACCTGCGCGCCGTCGAGGCTGGTCTGCCCGTCGATCTGCCAGCGATAGGCGACCTCGGCTGGGGCCACCCCTTCGGGCAGCACACTCTCGCTCGCGTCGAATTGCAGCGTGGTGCCGCCGCCCTCGCTGCGCGCGAACCGCATGACCGGCTGGAGCGCCTCCGGACCGCCGAGAATATCGAGCATCGGCGCACCGATCCCGCTCCCGGCCAAGGCCCCACCCGGAAGATAGGCGTAATTCATGATCTCTCGCGGGGCACCGGTGCGCGCGGCGACGAAGAGCTGGTCGTAATAGCTCGCCCGCTGCGGCGTGATGTCCTGAATCAGCAGGTTGTCGCGGAGCTTCCAGTCGGGCTGCCCCGCCGGGCCTGCGATCTCGCTCACCGCATTGCGGGCGATCTCCACGGCGCGGGCGTCGCGCGCCACGCGGATCTGCGGGATCCAAAGAACCGGATCGCGTTTCTCGCCCTCGGAATAGATGTCATGGATGAGCGTGTTGTTGGCGATCTTAACGCCTTCCGCCTCACCCACCGTGATCCCGTGCAGATGAGCGTTGATGATGACGTTCCCGCTGATCTCGATATTGCGGTAGAACATCTCGGCGCCCGCCTTGCCGCGATCGACCAGCTCGTTGCGCATCAGGATCGACTGAGTGAACCCGCCCTCGCCGGAATTGAGCAGGTTGTTCGTGATCGCGATGTCGCGGCTGGGCCGTTCGGTGCCGGCGGTCCAGAACTGGATCATGTCGGCATGATCGCCCGAGGCGACGGCACGGCGAAAATCGTGAATGTGGTTGTTTGCGATCTCTGCGCGTTCGATCTGGGCGAAGTTCAGCCCGTCCATCCGCATGTCATGGATGTCGTTGGCGACCACCACCAGATCGGTGCAGTCAGTGAAGATCGCGCCGCGATAAAAGCGACGAAACTCGGAGCGTTCGACCGTTATCCCGGTCGAGGCGCGCACGGCCAACCCGAAAGCGGTGGGCAACGGCCCCTGCTCGATCAGATCCGGATCGGCGGGAGCGAGGTCTCCATCGAACAGCGCGTTGCGGATCGTCAGATCGCGGGTGGTGAAGACCTGAAAGGGGCGGATATTGGACCGGTCGCCCTCGGTGTAACGGTAATCGAAGGTCACGGCCTCGATCACGACATGGCTGACTTCCCGCAGGTTCATCTGCGCGATCACCGCCCGGTTGTCCGGATCGGCAGAGCGGAAGGTGATCGGCGCATCCTCGCGCCCCGTCAGCCCCCGCAGATCGAGCGCGTCATAGTCGCCCGGCGCGATCAGAACCGTGTCGCCCGGCGCCAGCTTCGTCCCGATCCGCGCCAGCCCGGCCGTATCCGAGACCTGCCAGTCGCGCGCCAGTGCGGGCCACGCCCCGAGCACGAGAAGACCAACGGCCAGAATCCCACGCCGTCCGACGCGGGCTGCATGCCTCGTGGTGAATGCGATCTGCTCCATCGCTGCCTGCCTGTTCCGGGCCGCTTTTTGCGGCTCTGATATCTTGCCGTCACGCTAGCGTGAGGAAGATCGACGCAGCAAGCGCTTTAACCCAGATTAAACTTTGCACATTGCCATTGTGGCCTTCGCGCCGCTAAAGCCGGCCGAAAATCGCCTGCCGCAGCATCCAGCCCATCCGCGCGAGCCGCAGCCTCGCAAGCGTCGCCACGGCGCGCCACCGCTCGGTCGCGTCGCGCAGCTCTGGATGGCGCAGCACCTTCGGCAGATGAGCGAGGATCGAGACGGGCATCAAGAGCGCCTTTGCCCCCCAACGCAACCGCGCGGGCAGGCTTGATCCATTCACGCCAAAACCTTCCTCGGTCAGCCGCCGCCATTTGCGCGACAGCGCCGCCCAGTCCTGCCGCGACGGATGGCCCACGCGCAGCCCGTCGGCATAGATCAGCGAATAGCCCTTCGCGGTCGCCCGACGGCACCAGTCGAGATCCTCCGACAGCCCCGCGATGAAGGGGCCGGTGGCCTCGTAGACATCGCGCCGGGTCAGCAGGTTGCCGGTGCCGGAGAACCCTTTTTCCTCAATATAGCGGCGGAAATCGAATGCGAAGACGGTCTCGAAGGCCTCCGCGCCGGAACGCGGCGGCGGAGTCTCGTCGAACACGAAGACATGCCCGCCAACCAGATCGCCCTGCCCGGCCACGGCGAACGCGGTCGCGATCCAATCGGGATCGGCCACGCAGTCGCTGTCGATGAAAAACAGCCGCGCCCCCGTCGTCTCCGCCACGCCGCGATTGCGGGCCTCTGCCGCGCCCTTCTTGGTCTCGGTCACGATCCGCAGGTCGGGATAGGCGGCGCGGACGGGGCCCAGATCATCGGTCGAGCCATTGTCGACCACCAGTAGCTCGCAACGCGTATCCAGCTGCGGCGCAAGCGTCTCGAGGCAGCGCAAGAGCCGCGTGACGTCGTTGTAATGCGGAATGATGATCGCGGCCTCGGCCATCACAGCGCCTCCATCAACTCGAGCAGCGCCGCGTCATAAGCCCCAAGCCGGTCGATCCCGCGCACCAGCGCCGCCTTCGCCTCTGCCGCAAGCCTGCCGCGATTGGTGAAGCCCTGCTCCAGCGCCGCCATCACCGCATCCGCATCCGCCGAGGTCGCATCGACCGTGTGGTCATATCCCAGCGCGCCGAACAGCCCCGCGAATTTGCGGCTATAGGCGAGCGGCACCACAGCGACACCGGACGAGAACGCCGCGATACAGGCATGCATCCGTGCGCCGGTGAAGAAATCGAGCCCCGCGATATAGCTCTTCGCCTCGGACGGGCTTGCGAAGGCGGGCGCGCAGATCACCTCATGCGCGGCCGCCAGCGTCTTACAGGCGCGCAGGTCATCCTCGATCACCATCGGGCCTTCGGGCACGATCACATGCGGGACCAGATGGACCTCGGCCCCCTGCCCCTTGAACCAGTCGATCGCGCGCGCGATCAGCGCGGGATAATCCAGCGCCATCCCGAAATCATTGCCCCCGTGATAACCCCCCGCCATCAGCAGCCCCGAGACGTTGATACCCACGCGCACCGGACCACCGTCACGCGGCGCGGGCGGGTCATAGGGCAGCCGCAGCGCCAGATCGGAGGCCAGAACCGGCGCGCCGCGATAGCCCAGATCGTCCAGCGCCGCGCGCGAGCGTTCGTCGCGCACCGCCACCAAGCCCGAGCGGTTGAGGCTCAACCGCGCCAGCCGCTTCGACCAGCCCTTGGTAAACGGCCCCACGGTCTGCGGCGCGACCACCAAAGGCGTGCCCGCGAGATGGGTGGCGAATTTCATCCAGAACATCTTCACCAGTCGCGAGGCCCCGTAGATGTCCGCGAAACTGTCGCCGCCGCCAATGTCGATCACCAGATCGGCCGCCTTAACTTCGGCCCACAACCCTTTGGAAGATTTCAGGAAAGCGCCATCCACCTCGATCAGCCGCAAGTCGTCGCCCGCCACATAAGGCGCGCGCCGGTCCTTCCAGTCGAGCACGGTGATCGCGATCTCGCGCCCTGCCTTGGCAGCAAGATCGCGCAGCAGGGCGATCTCCGACACGGTCAGCGCGCCGACGCCAAGATTGTCCGAACGCGTCGAGTGGAAGATCAGGCAGACGCGCAGCGTGCGGCTCATTTTCGGCCCCGCAACACACGTCGGACCGTGCCTGCGAAATTGCGCAGGTTCCGCGTGACCGGGTTTTGCAGCGCGCAGGCGCGCAGGTTCATCCCCTCGTAGCGCGGGATCGGGCGGGCCATCAGTTTGAGCGCGGCGAGACGCGCAAAAAGGGCGCGGCGGCGTTCGCGCTGGCCGGGCTGGATCGCGGCCAGCTCCGCCACATCGAACAGCGTGGTTTCCACGGCTCCTGCCGTTTCGGCTTCGGCCAATATCTCGGCCCCCAAGCGCGTGCGCGCCACGATCAGGCTGCGTCCCGGCGCCTCCTCGAACAGCGGATAGCCCGCATCGTCGGCCTCCCACGCATCGGCGCAGACCAGATCGGCGGCCACGCCGGTACCATCGGCGCAAATCTTGCAGCGGTGCTGGACGTGGCGCGAGAGCACCCCGCCCCAGGCCGCGTGATAGCTCGTCTCACGGGTGGAGCCATCATGCAGCTCGGCCACCGTCTTGCCCGGCCAGCCATTGCCGCGATAGCGCAGGCCCGCGAGCTGATCCTCGGGCGCGCCCATCTCCGCCAGCAACTCCCGCGCGCCCTCTGCACTGGGAACGCCAGCGCAGAAGAAGGACAGGATCACCGGGAAACTCCGCGCAAGTTTCGGATCGCGCGCGACCAGCGCCCGCAAAGCCACCGCATCGCAAGGCTTTCCGATCACCGCGAAGCGCCGCCCATCCGCGATCAGCGTCGACAGGTCCGCCAGCGGCGCCGAGGGCGCATAGCGCGAGCCCGCCGCCCCCAGAACCTCGTCGCGCGTGGTGCTGAGCCGCATCCGGTTGCCGATCGGGTTGTCTGGATCGGGCTCGATCTGGGCGATGGCATCGACGCGGCCCGATTGCAGCAGATGCAGCGCCAGCGCCGAGAGCGCCCCGCCTGAGGCTCCCGCATGGCGCAGGTCCGCGTCGGTGGCATGGCCCGCTTTCATCTCCATGAACCGCCCCCAGAGCGGTTCCTCTCCGGGCGCCACGCGCTGCGCGCTCTGGCCCAGGCCCGGGCAGCACGCGGCGATGGCAGTCTCTGCCCGTGCGCTGATCTCGGCGCTTTGCACCGGGCGCAGGAAGCCGCGCGCATCGGGCGCCATCGCGATCTCATCCGGCGCCACCCCGGCGCACAGCCCGCAGCCCGCGCAGAGATCGCCCGCCGCGACATGGGCGAGCGCCTCGCTCGAAGGCGTCGAAATGGGGCTGTGATGGGTCATGCTCGGCCGATCTGGTTTTTCAAGGAGTTGAACAGCAAAGCCGTGAATCTGGCAAGGCTTGGCTGGGTCGGTCGGCGCGCGTGACGTGGCCGTCAAGCCACAGCCGCCACAGCGCGCTTGACCCGACGGCCCCTCGGGCGGGATTATGGGCGCAAAACATGCGCGGGCGGCCAAACCCCGCGCCATATCGGACAGTACATGCTTCGCACCGCGATCCTCATTCTCAGCGGGAACGCCGCCACCTCGGCGCTGATGCTCGCGCGCAACCTCGCGATCGCGCGGCTGATCCCGGTGGCCGATTACGGCGTGGCCGCGACTTTCGCGATGGTGATGGCGGTGATCGAGATGGGCTCGACGCTGGGGCTGCAGCAGCAGATCGTGCAGTCGAAGCGCGGCGACGACCCGGCGTTTCAGGCGGCACTGCAAGGTTTCCAACTGCTGCGCGGCGTCATCGCGGCGGCGGCGCTGTTCGTACTGGCCGGGCCGATCGCAGGCTTCCTCGCGATCCCAGAGGCCGCATCTGCCTATCGCTGGCTCGCGCTTGTGCCGCTCCTGACGGCGGCGCAGCATTTCGACATCCACCGCGCCCAGCGCAGGGGCCACTACCGCCCGATGCTACTGACAGGCGCCCTGCCCGCACTGGCCGCGCTGATCGCGATCTGGCCGCTCTCGCGCCTCTTCGACGACTGGCAGGTAGCGCTTTGGGCGATCCTGCTGCACGCGGCCCTCGGCGTTCTGGTCTCGCACCTGATGGCCGAGCGCCGCTACCGCCCGCGCCTCGACCGTGCCGAGATGCGCGCGAACCTGCGTTTCGGCGCACCGCTTCTGGCCAATGCTGCCCTGATGTATCTGGTCTTTCAGGGCGACAAGATCATCGTCGGGCGGCTGGCGGGGATGGAAGCGCTGGCGATCTTCGCGATGGGCATGACGCTGACGCTGACGCCCACGCTGATTGGCGCGAAATCGGTGCAGAACCTCTTTCTGCCGAAACTCTCGGCCGCGCATGGCCGTGCGGACGCCCTCGCGCATCGCCGGCTTGCCGGGGCGACCTTCGAGGGGATGTTCCTCACCGGATCGATCCTGCTGCTGGGCACGGTCCTGATCGGACCGCTCGTCGTCACGGCCCTTCTGGGGGCGAAATATGCAAACCTCCTGCCGCTCCTGATCCCCTTCGCGCTGATGAACGCGATCCGCGCGATCAAGAACGGGCCGAGCACGGTCGCGCTCTCGGCGGGGCAGACCGATAACGGCTTTTGGGGGAACCTGCCCCGGATCGCGGTTCTCCCGCTGAGCTATTGGGCGCTGATTGAGACCGCCTCGGTCGTGCCGGTGATCTGGCTCGGGGTCGCGGGCGAGGCGATCGGTCTTGGCGTGGCGCTCTGGCGGCTGTCGCGGATCATGGCGCTGCCTCAGGTCGGCCGCGCCGCGCTGACGACCGCACTCGTGCTGGTCGCGATCCCGCTGATCACACTCGCCGCGCCCGGCACGCTGGTGATCTGGCCGGTCGCGCTGATCCTGATCGCGGTGCAACTTGCCGCCCTGCCCCATCTGCGGGCCTATTTCGGACGCCCGCAGATCGGCACTGCCTGACCCCGCGCCTCTGTACGATTTTCGTGCTACACTCCCCGATGACGCGCGCCATAAACCAAAGAGGGAGGATCGGTATGAACCGGTTTCTGGGTTATGTCTTCGTCGCGGCTTTGTCATTCACCACACCTGTCCTTGCCGAGGAGATGCGTGAGGTTCCGGTCTATTTCTCAGCCGGAGCGGATAACGCGGTTCTGAGCGACCGCATCAAGGGCTATGACAGCGTGATCTACACGATCGGCGCCGAGGCCGGACAGACGATCGATATCAAGCTGTCCACAAAGCACACCGCCACGTATTTCAACCTCTACGGTCCCGGGAGCGGCCCGGGCGATCAGGCGATCATGACCAGCCAGTTAACGCCCGAGCTGAACCACTACACAGGCACGCTGCCCAGCTCGGGAACCTACAAGATATCGGTCTACATGATGCGCTCGGCGGCGCGGCGCGACGAGGTTGCGAATTTCGACATCCGGATCGGGATCACCGGGAAGACCGGCGCGATCGTGCAGGGCGATTATGCCGACGGGCTGCAGGGCGGGCCCGATTTCTGGGAGGTCCAGACCGGCGATATCAACGATCCGCTGAACCTGCGCGCGGGGCCCTCGACCGGGGCGGCGATCCTCGGGCGGTTCCCCGAGGGGGCGATCCTGCGCAACATGGGTTGTCGGATGGCCGAGGGACAGCGCTGGTGTCAGGTCGCGGCGACCGAAGGGTCTCTGACCGGCTGGGTTGCCGGGCGCTACCTTCGTGAAGGCTCCGCTCCGCCGCCACGCGTGGCCGAACCCGAGACCCGCGATCAGCAGGTCCAGTTCACACCCGGCACGAGCGGCGCGGTGCTGAGATCGACCCTCGCCCCCGGAGCTGCGGTCAATTACCGGCTCGGCGCGCGGGAAAAACAGTTCCTGACGGCGCAGCTCCAGACCGACTCGCCTGCGGTGCATTTCAACATCTTCACCCCGGACGGCGAACTTCTTTACGAGAGCCGCGGCGGCAGGCGCGACTATCGCGGCCAGCTCTGGCTGAACGGCGAGAACCGGATCACGGTCTACAATATCGGCGACGCCCCGGCCCCCTTCACGATGATCGTCGGGATCGAGTGAGCGCAGGCTGCGCCAATCGGGGAGGACAGCTAGATGACGAGGATGACGACACTCACACGCAGGGCCGCCACCGCGATCCTCGCGGGCGTGACCCTGATCGCGCTCGCAGCCTGCGTTCCAGAGCCACCCGACGGTCGGCCAAGCCCGCTCGATGGGCACTGGGTCGGAAGGTACCCCCCCCAGACCATGCATGTGATGGATCGCCCCTGCACGCCGGGCTATGGCGGGATACTCATCCAGGACGGCCGGCTTTCGGGCCAGGCCACCAACACCTACGGAGCCTCCTACAGGATTTCCGGGCATGTCGTCGGAGCCGACCGGATCGTCGGGAATTTCTACTTCCGAACGCGCTCTGTCGGCTCGCTCAAGGGGCACCTCGTCAAAGGGCGCCTCGTGGGGAATTATGAAAACGTCGACGGGTGCAGGGGCAGCTGGGTCGCCACGCGTCAGTGAGCAGGCTTACTCGGAAACCTTTTTCACGAATTGCGACTTCAGCCCCATCTGGCCGATGCCGGGCACCTTGCAGTCGATGTCGTGATCGCCATCCACGAGACGAATGCCGCGCACCTTGGTGCCGACCTTCACGACCGAGGAGGAGCCCTTCACCTTGAGGTCCTTAATCACGGTCACCGTGTCGCCGTCGTTCAGCACGTTGCCGACCGCATCGCGCACCTCGGCGGGCGCGTCCGCGTCACCCGAGGCCGACCATTCATGGCCGCATTCGGGACAGATCAGGAGGGCGTCCATCTCGTAGGTGAAGGACGAATTGCATTCGGGGCACGGGGGCAAGGTATCGCTCATGGGTCATGCCCTTAGTCTCACGCGCCTGTTATCGCCAGAAAAATCGTTCACCTGCGACAAAAAGCGGGAGAGGACCGGTGCGGTCCCAGCCCGCTCAGGCGGGATCGGGCAGACCGTGAACCTCGCCCGCACGCAGCACCTCGGGCGCATAGGCCTTGCGGGAAAACACCTCGCGGACATCCTCGACGAAGCTCTCCAGCGGGTCCATCGGATAGGCCGGATCGAAGCTCGACTGATCCCAGCGCTCGCAGAATTGCTCGCAGCTGTTGTAGCAGGGATGATCCTTGAACTTCTGCCGTTCTTCCGGGTCCCAGCCGTAGTGATGGCCGTAATAGGCCATCTGGAAGATGCCGTGATGCTCCACCACCCACGAGACCTCTTCGCGGACATAGGGGCGCAGGATTTCGGCGGCCATCCGGTCGTGGTTCTGCGGGGCGAGCCGGTCGCCGATATCGTGCAGCAGCGCCGCTACGACCCAGTCGAGATCCGCCCCGTCGCGCCGCGCCCGCGTCGCCGCCTGCAACCCGTGTTCGAGCCGAGTGATCTGGTAGCCCGACAGCGTCTCCTCCGCCTGCGCGGCCAATTCGCGCAACAACCGGTCCGCCGTGCCTGCAAGGAAGGGCTTTTCCAGCTCTTCAAGCAGCTCGTAATCCTCGCGGGTGCCGTCTTTCATCTGGGTGAAGGAGACTGTCGGTCCGGATGCGGTCATCTGCGGTCCTTCCGGTTGCGGGTTTCAATCCTCGGCCCCCTCGGGCCACTGCGCATATCGTGACGCGCGGGGGCGCAAATGACCAGAACCCGCCCCTGCGCTCTTCCCCAAGAAATAATGCGGCCCTCTCCGGGGGGTTGGAGAGGGCCAGTTTCGCCGATCAGGCTCATTAGTTTACCGCCCGAGCTTATCGTCGTTTTGCCTGGGCCTTCTCAGCGTCTGGGGCGAGCGCACCCGCCCCGGATCTCGTTTTCGCGCGCGGCGCTCAGTGCAGCGCCATCTCCCGCGCGGTCATCAGGGTGACGGTGGTCGCACCGCCGCCCATGCGGATATCGGTCACGTCGAGCGCGTGGTGATCGAGGTCGCCGCCGAGGCAGGCGATCTCGATGCCCGTGAAGGTTGCGTCGATCAGCGAGGTCAGTTCCTCGCCCACCAGCTCGGCCTCGATGCCACCGGGAATCCGGCGCGTGGCTTTCGGGGTCACCTTCTTATTGCCGACGATCAGATCCAATTTCCGCTCCTTTTGCCGCCTTTGGCGGTCGTTCTGTCCCTCGGCCCGCCATGCGAATGGGCCCCAGTCGTCACGTCCCAGTCCCCGCCACGCGGATCGCGTGTGGTCGTCGTCGGGGCCCCGGCCGCCAGACCGAGACCCCTGTCCCTCAAGAGCAACCGCTGGTCGCCCCGCAGGTGTTGCACTTCATGCAGGTGCCGTTGCGCACGAGCGTGTAGTTGCCGCAATCGCCGCAGGCCTCGCCCTCGTAGCCCTGCATCTTCGCCTTGGCGCGCGCATCCATCTGGACACCCCCAGAGGAGACCGCCGTGGAGCTGGACGCACGGGCCTGCGCGCTTTGCGCGGGCATCTGCGAGGTCACGACGTCCACACCGCCCTGCAGCACCATCAGCTCTTGCGGCAGGCGCTTGCGCAGGTAACCGGTCGAGGAAATCTGACGCAGCACTTCGAGCGATTTCGACGCGTTCTCGGACATCGGCTCGACATTGCCATCGGCGCGCTTGCCCTCGTTTTCGCCGCCGCCCAGATCGTCGAAGCTGGTGCCCTGCGGCTTGATATGCGCAAGGTCGGTGCGGTCGAGATAGGACACGGCCAGTTCGCGGAACACGTAATCGAGGATCGAGGTCGCGTTCTTGATCGAGTCGTTCCCCTGAACCATGCCGGCGGGTTCGAACTTGGTAAAGGTGAAGGCGTCCACGAACTCCTCCAGCGGCACGCCATATTGCAGGCCGACCGACACGGCGATCGCGAAGTTGTTCATCATCGCCCGGAAGCCAGCGCCTTCCTTGTGCATGTCGATGAAGATCTCGCCCAGCGTGCCGTCGTGGTATTCGCCGGTGCGCAGATAGACCTTGTGGCCGCCCACGACCGCCTTCTGCGTATAGCCCTTACGACGCTCGGGGAGCTTCTCGCGGTGGCTGCGCACGATCTCCTTGACCAGCACCTTCTCGACGATCTTCTCGGCGAGCACGGCGGCTTTTTCCTGGGTCGAACCGGTGGCGAGGATTTCCTCGGCCTCCTCGTCATCCTCGACCAGGGCTGCGGCCAGCGGCTGCGACAGTTTCGATCCGTCACGATAGAGCGCGTTGGCCTTGATGCCGAGCGACCAGCTCAGCTCGTAAGCCGCTTTCACGTCTTCGATCGAGGCGTGGTTCGCCATGTTGATCGTCTTCGAGATCGCGCCCGAGATGAAGCTCTGCGCGGCGGCCATCATGTAGATGTGGCTGTCGACGCTGAGGTAGCGCTTGCCCTTCTTGCCGCAGGGGTTGGCGCAGTCGAACACGCTCAGATGCTCGTCCTTCAGGTGCGGCGCACCTTCCAGCGTCATCGTCCCGCAGACATGGTCGTTTGCGGCGTCGATCTGCTTCTTGGTGAAGCCGAGGTGACGCAGCATGTCGAAGGTCGGATCGTTCAGCTTCTCGGCCGGGATGCCCAGCGTCTGGGTGCAGAACTCCTCGCCCAGTGTCCACTGGTTGAAGACGAAACGGATATCGAAGGCGGTCGGCAGCGCGGCCTCGACCTTCTCGATCTCGCGCGGGCCGAAGCCGTGGCCGATCAGCGCCGTGGTGTTGATGTCGGGGCAGTTGCCGAGGCTCGCGTGACCCACGGCATAGGCGATGATCTCTTCGATCTGCGCCGAGCCATAGCCCAGCGTCTCGAGCGCGCCCGGCACCGAGCGGTTGATGATCTTGAAGTAGCCGCCGCCTGCGAGCTTCTTGAACTTCACCAGCGCGAAGTCCGGCTCGATCCCGGTGGTGTCGCAATCCATCACGAGACCGATCGTCCCGGTCGGCGCGATCACCGACACTTGGGCGTTGCGGTAGCCGTGCTTCTCGCCCAGCGCCAGCGCCTCGTCCCAGGCTTGGGTGGCGAGCGCGATCAGGTCCTGATCGGGGCAGCCCTTGTGGTCGAGCGCGACCGGCTTGGTCTCGAGGTTCTCGTAGCCGTCGGTCTTGCCGTAAGCCGCGTTGCGGTGGTTACGGATGACGCGCAGCATGTGCTTGGAGTTCTTCTCGTAGCCCGGGAAGGCGCCCAGCTCGCCCGCCATCTCTGCCGAAGTGGCGTAGGACACACCGGTCATCACGGCAGTCAGCGCGCCACAGAGCGCCCGGCCCTCTTTGCTGTCGTAGCCCAGACCCATGTTCATCAGCAGGCCGCCGATATTGGCATAGCCGAGGCCCAGCGTGCGGAAGTCGTAGCTGCGCTGCGCGATTTCCTTCGAGGGGAACTGCGCCATCAGCACCGAGATTTCCAGCGTCACGGTCCACAGGCGGGTGGCGTGCATGTAGCTTTCCGCGTCGAACTTGCCGTCCTTGTAGAAGGTCAGCAGGTTCATCGAAGCGAGGTTGCAGGCCGTGTCGTCGAGGAACATGTATTCTGAGCACGGGTTCGAGCCGCGGATCGCACCGTCTTCGGGGCAGGTATGCCATTCGTTGACCGTGTCGTGGAACTGGATGCCCGGATCGGCGCAGGCCCAGGCGGCATGGCCGACCTGCTCCCACAGATCGCGCGCCTTCACGGTCTTCGCGACCTTGCCGTCGGTGCGGCGCACCAGCTCCCAATCGGCATCGTCCTTCACCGCTTTCAGGAAAGCGTTGGTGACGCGCACCGAGTTGTTCGAGTTCTGGCCCGAGACCGAGACATAGGCTTCCGAGTCCCAGTCGGTGTCGTAGGTCGGGAATTCGATGCTGGCATAACCCTGCCGCGCATATTGCAGCACGCGGTTGATGTAGGTCTCCGGGATCATCACGCGCTTGGCGGATTTGATCGCGTCTTTCAACGCCTCGTTCTGGGTCGGATCGACCGAGGTTTCCGTCGAGCCGTCGAATTCGCGAATGGCGGTGAAGATGCCGTTCAGCTCACGCTCATGCAGCTTGGAGCCCGCGACCAGCGAGGCCACTTTCTGCTCTTCGATGACCTTCCAGTTGACGAATTCCTCGATATCGGGGTGATCCATGTCGCAGATCACCATCTTCGCCGCGCGGCGCGTGGTGCCGCCCGACTTGATCGCACCCGCTGCGCGGTCGCCGATCTTCAGAAAGCCCATCAGGCCCGAGGATTTGCCGCCGCCCGAGAGGCTCTCGCCCTCGGCGCGCAGACTCGAGAAATTGGTGCCGGTGCCCGAGCCGTATTTGAACAGGCGCGCCTCACGGACCCAGAGGTCCATGATCCCGCCCTCTTTCACCAGATCGTCCGAGACCGACTGGATGAAGCAGGCATGGGGCTGCGGATGCTCGTAGGCCGAGGTCGAGGAGGTCAGCTTGCCCGACTTGTGATCGACATAGAAGTGACCCTGACCGGGGCCGTCGATGCCATAGGCCCAATGCAGGCCTGTGTTGAACCATTGCGGCGAGTTCGGCGCGGCCATCTGTTCGGCCAGCATGAAGCGCATCTCGTCATAGTAAGCCTGCGCATCAGCTTCCGTGGAGAAGTAGCCGCCCTTCCAGCCCCAATAGCACCAGGCACCGGCGAGACGGTCGAACACTTGCTTGGCTGAGTTTTCACCGGTGTAGCGCGCCTCTTCGGGGAGCTGAGCAAGCGCCTCTTCATCGGGGACCGAGCGCCACAGGAATTCCGGCACGCCCTTCTCTTTGACCTTCTTCAGCGCCGCCGGAACGCCGGCCTTGCGGAAGTATTTCTGCGCGAGCACGTCGGACGCCACCTGGCTCCAGCGGCCGGGCACTTCGACCGACTCATTTCGGAACACCACTTTCCCGTCGGGGTTGCGAATCTCAGACGTGGTCGTCGTGAATTCCAGCGCGCCGTAAGCGCCGGTTTCGTCGGTGGTGAACTTCCGTTCGATCTTCATTGCCCTGTCCCCGTTTGCAGTCAGTCCAATCCGGTGCCGGCGGGAGCCGCAGAAGACAAAGAAGCCCGGGCCTCGCAGTCGACACCGCGAGGGCTGCGCGCCCCGGATTCGGGGGTGCAATGTCCGAAATCTGTCCCTTGGCCCTAGGCTCCACTACATCTGGTGGGTTAGCCTCCGACACCACACAACCTGCCGTAGGCGCACCGAGCCGTCAACGAAACTTTCACCTTGAGTCAGTCCATTTTTCAGTTGACCGACCCCAAGGGAAGCGCGCTGCACGATTCCTCCACATTTGGTTAACGCATGGGCGCTGCACTGCGGCACCAATAAGGGCCAAATTTCATTGAAGATTCGGGGGCTTTAGCCGCTCATCTGGCAATTTCAATCCACAGAACGCAATATCTTGTGGATAGCCTCGCCGGGGTTGCGCAAAAATTGGGCAAAGCCGAAGAGCGTGTCGCTAGTGTCACAATCAAGAGCCTACCACTAGATATAGCGGGCCCGATTCCGGCGATTTCGAGGGGATGGTCGGGGCGGCGAGATTCGAACTCACGACCTTCTGTACCCAAAACAGACGCGCTACCAGGCTGCGCTACGCCCCGACGCCCTCTCCTTACAAAGAGGCTCGTCCCAAGGAAAGGGTCATTCGCAGGGAAATGCGGCCTGCGCGGGATCGACGCTGGGATGCGCCAGTTGCGTGCCCGGCGCGATGCCGTGGCGCGCCGCCATCCCGGCATTGATCTCGAGCACGTAGCGCACCGGTGCGCCGGAGGGAATCGGGGTGTCGTCATTGGGCGTCATATTGGCCGCGACCTTCACGACCTCGCCCGTCGGATCGATGAACACCATGTCGAGCGACAGCGGCGTGTCATGCATCCAGAAGGCGACCTCCCGCGCATGCTCGTAGATGAAGAGCATCCCTGCCCCTTCGTCCATCTCGCGCCGCCCCATCAGGCCCTGCGCGCGCTCGGCGCTGCTATCGGCAATCTCGACGGTGAAGCTGACCGGCTGGTCCCCGGCGCGCAGAATGGCGAGGTCATCGCGGCACTGCGCCCCCTCCGCCGCGGCGAGGCCCGGCGTTACGGCAAGGAAAAGCGCGGCGCTCAGCGCCCGGATTTCAAGCCTGCATCCCATGCGAGAACCTGAGCCGCCATCCGGCCGCGCTTGCCTTCGATCACGCGCAGGCACACCGCTTCGCCGGGGGTAAGATCGGCAAAACCCGACCGGCGCAGAACTTCCATATGGATGAAGATGTCCTCGTCATTCTCGAAGACATTGGCAAAGCCGAAGCCCTTGGATTTTTCGAACCACTTCACCCGAGCAGGCTCAAGCGGCAGCGCCGCGATATCGTCGAACGTGTTGTCACCCAAATCCTCGATCGGAGCGACGGGCTCGCCTTCCGGAGGAAGAATCTCCAAAACCTCGACCGCCTGCGCGCCGCGCGGGGTCAGCTGCATCTGGACCCGAATCCGTGCGTGGTCGGCAATCGAGCCCTGACCGAAATTGCGCAGAACATTCGCATGAAGAAGGATGTCCGGCCCCCCTTCACCATCGACGATGAAGCCGAACCCTTTGACAGGGTCGAACCATTTGACGGTGCCGGTCACCTCACGAAGCTCTGCCTCGGACTCCCCCAGCATATTCCATCCCGTTTGCATTCGCGGGCTTTCCTGTTCGCATTTCCTCCGCACGTCCTTCTGGAAATGCGGTGTTTAGGGGACACTTCAAGAGATTGCCCAAAGTTTCAAGACCCTATGCAATTCACGAAGCGCGAGTTTCAGGGGTTCAGGCGGGTTACAACCCACTGATCGGCAAGGGTTTGCCGGCTCCAGCGGAAGCGATCATGAAGGCGAAAAGAACCGTCCGCCCAGAATTCCAACTCCAACGGTTTGATTCTGAACCCTCCCCAAAACGGCGGCCGATCGGGATTCGCACCGTGGCTCGCGGTCACCTTCGCGACCTCCGCCATCAAGGCGCTGCGTGAACTCAGTGGCTCACTTTGTCGCGAGGCCCAGGCGCCGAGACGCGATTTCAGCGAGCGCGACTTGTAGTAGGCGTCGGCCTGCGGCCCCTCCTCGCGCTCAACCATACCGCGAACCCGAATCTGCCGGCGCAGCGATTTCCAATGCATCACGAAGGCGGCTTTCCCGGCGCTTTCGATCTCCTGCGCCTTCACCGATCCGTAGTTGGTGTAGAAGACGAAAGCCCCGCCGGAGGGCATGTCGCGCCCTTCGATTTCCTTGAGAAGAACCATACGCGCATTGGGCAACCCGTCCGGATCGACCGTCGCCAGGGCAATCGCATTGGGATCGTTGATCTCGGTGTCCGCGGCCTCATCCAGCCATGTCTGCGCGATGGCAAAAGGATCGTCGCCTGCGAAAATTCCGGTTCTGTCACTCATACTCGCCTCCAGTCTCGCCGCCGCTTCGCACATCAGGCGCAACGCCCCGATCTGCAACACGATCCACACGATCATGCTTGACCGGAGGTCAGTAGCCTTGATGCGTCTCCACCTTTCGCCTAAAGCATTCGGACTTACCAGAGCGAAGCGGGGGAAAACCTGACATGTCAAACAACCTGATGGCAGGCAAACGCGGGCTGATTATGGGCCTTGCGAATGACAAATCCATCGCCTGGGGCATCGCCAAAGCCCTCGCGGATGCCGGTGCGGAGCTGGCCTTCTCGTTCCAGGGCGAGGCGCTCAAGAAGCGCGTGGGGCCGCTGGCAGAACAGCTCGGCTCCGATATCCTCGTGGAATGCGACGTCGCCAGCGGCGACTCGATCCAGACGCTCTTCGAGACGCTGCGCACCCATTGGGACAGCATCGATTTCGTCGTCCATGCGATCGGCTTCTCCGACAAGTCGGAGCTGCGCGGACGCTACGTCGACACGTCGCGCGACAATTTCAAAACCACGATGGACATCTCGGTCTATTCCTTCACCGCCGTGTGCAAAGAAGCCGCCGCGATGATGAACGAGGGCGGCTCGCTGCTCACGCTCACCTATTACGGTGCCGAGCAGGTCATGCCCCATTACAACGTGATGGGCGTGGCGAAAGCGGCGCTGGAAGCCAGCGTGATGTATATCGCCGAGGATCTCGGCAAGGACGGCATCCGCTGCAACGCGATCTCCGCCGGCCCGATCAAGACCCTCGCGGCTTCGGGCATCGGTGATTTCCGCTACATCATGAAGTGGAACGAGCTGAACTCGCCGCTGCGCCGCAACGTGACTCAGGAAGAAGTCGGCAAGGCCGCGCTCTACCTGCTCTCCGATCTCGGTTCCGGCACCACCGGCGAGACGCTGCATGTCGACGCTGGCTATCACGTGGTGGGCATGAAAGCGGTCGACGCGCCCGATATCGACGTGGTCACCAAGCGGAAGGAATGAGATGACCCTCGCGGCCCTCACCGCGATCTATTTCGTGCATCTGGCCGCGGCGATGTCGCCGGGGCCAGCGGTGCTTCTGGCTGCGCGCACGGGTCTGCGTGAAGGCTTCGGACGCGGCATCTGGCTCGCGCTCGGCATCGGCCTGGGCGCGGTGATCTGGGCGGCGGCGGCACTTTTCGGCCTCGCCCTCGTCTTCAAGGTCGCCCCTGCCCTGCTGACCACGCTCAAGATCGCGGGCGCCGCCTATCTGCTCTGGCTCGCCTATAAGATGTGGCGCCATGCGGGCGATCCGATGGATGAAGAAATCCCCGACCTGCCGCGCACCCGCTCGATCCCCCGGCTGATCTGGCTCGGTGTCTCGACCCAGCTCGCCAACCCCAAACCCGCCGTGTTCTTCGGCACCGTCTTCCTGACCTTCATCCCGCCGTCGGCACCTGCCTGGGCCTATGTCGCGATCCTCGGCATCGTGATGTTCAACGATGCGGGATGGAACGTCATCGTCGCGCGGATCTTCTCGCTCGAGAAAACGCGCGCGGCCTATCTGAACCTGAAAACCGTGATCGAGCGCTGCTTTGGCGGCCTGCTGGCGCTGCTCGGTCTGAAACTCGCTCTGAGCTGAGGAGACCCCCGATGTCCGATCGTCTGCCGCATGAAAAAGGCTTCCATGTCAGCTGGGACCAGATCCACCGCGATGCGCGCGCGCTCGCATGGCGCCTCGACGGCAAGGGCCCGGGCGACGGCAGCTGGCGCGCAGTGGTGGGCATCACCCGTGGCGGGCTCGTTCCGGCGGCGATCGTCGCGCGCGAGCTCGACATCCGCACGGTCGATACGATCTCAGTCAAAAGCTACAACCATCAGGAACAGCGCGAAGCGCAGGTCATCAAGCCGACGCAAGAGAGCCTGATGGAAAACGGCGGCGAAGGCGTGCTGATCGTCGACGACCTCGTCGACACCGGCAACACGCTGAAGCTGGTGCGCGACCTCTTCCCGAAAGCGCAATTCGCCACCGTCTACGCCAAGCCGATGGGGGCGCCGCTTGTCGACACCTTCATCACCGAGGTCAGCCAGGACACCTGGATCTTCTTCCCCTGGGACATGGCGCTGCAATATGTGCAGCCGTATCGCGGCACGGACTGATCGGTGAAATTCGGCGCCCCCGGAACCCCTCTGGGTCGGTTCCTGCACTGGCTCTTCGAGGTCAGCTTGATCATCAAGGCGATCTTCGAGATCGCGGAAACGCTGTCTGGCCTCGCGCTGCTCGGCCTGCCGAAGAATGCGCTGTTCGATGCGGCGCATTGGCTGACCGCGCGCGAGCTGCGCGAGGATCCCAATGACCGGATCGCCAACGCATTCCTGAACGCGGCCCATCACTTCTCGATCCAGACGCAGGATTTCTACGGCTTCTATTTTACCAGCCACGGCTTGCTGAAACTTGTCGTCGTGCTGCTACTGATCCGCGGGCTGATCTGGGCCTATCCGATGGCTATCGTGATGATGACGGGCTTCGTGGCCTACCAGATGTATCTCTATAGCCTGAACCACGGCGCAGGCATGCTGGCGCTGACGGTGCTGGATCTCGTGGTGATCGCACTGACCCTGCGCGAATGGTACGTGCGGCACAACTTCGCGTGGCGCAACCACCGTGAGAGACGCAGCTAGGGCCGCTGCCCCCTGAGATATTTCCGACAAGCGGAAGCGCAAACCCCTTCTTCTCGATCCAAATATCCCCGCCGGAGGCTCCCGCCTCTTGCCAAGCGCGCGAGGCTCTGCTGATCTCGCGCCGATCATCCAGAAGGACCCCCATGCCGCATCCGCTCAATCCCGCCCTCGCCGCAACCTTCCCGCCCCCGGTCATGGAGGCGCGGCGCTGGCTCGACGGGGTCGAATTCACCGCCGATCGTCCGCTGATCAACGTCTCTCAGGCAGCCCCTGTCGATCCGCCGCCCGAGGCGCTGCGCCAAGCGATCGCCGCGGCCGCGCTGAACGATCCGCAGGCGCATCTTTACGGCCCCGTTCTGGGCCTGCCCGACCTGCGTGCCGAACTGGCGCATCAATGGTCGCTGGCCTATGGCGGCGAGATCGCCGCGCGTCAGGTCGCGATCACCCAAGGCTGCAATCAGGCGTTCTGCGCGACGCTGGCCACGCTCGCAAGTCCCGGCGACGAGGTGATTCTGCCGACGCCGTGGTATTTCAATCACAAGATGTGGCTCGACATGGCGGGCGTGCAGACGGTGCCGCTGGCACCCGGCGCGGGGCTTCTGCCCGACCCCGATGAGGCCGCCGCGAAGATCACCGACAAGACCCGCGCGATCGTGCTGGTCTCGCCCAACAATCCGGGCGGGGCGGAATATCCGGCCGAACTGCTGCGCGCCTTCGCCGATCTGGCCAAGCGGCACAAGCTCGCGCTGATCGTGGACGAGACCTATCGCGATTTCGACTCGCGTAGCGGCGCGCCGCATGACCTGTTCTCGGATCCCGACTGGCCGCGCTATTTCATCCATCTCTACTCGTTCTCGAAGGCCTATCGCCTGACCGGCCATCGCGTCGGCGCCATCGTCGCGGGCGAGGCGCGCCTCGCCGAGGTCGAGAAATTCCTCGACACGGTCGCGATCTGCCCCTCGCAACTCGGTCAGATGGCCGCGCTTTGGGGCATGCTGCACCTGTCGCAATGGGTCGCGGGCGAGCGCGCGGAAATCCTGCGCCGGCGCGCAGCCATGGAGGCCGCTTTCGCCGATCTGGAGGGCTGGAAGATGCTCGGCTGCGGGGCCTATTTCGCCTATGTGACGCATCCCGATCCCCGCCCCTCTCCTGATTTCGCGCAGGCACTGGTGCGCGAGGCGGGCGTGCTGATGCTGCCCGGTACGATGTTCATGCCGCAGGGCGCAAACGGAGCCGCGCAGCAGATGCGGATCGCCTTCGCCAATGTCGATACAGACGGGATCGCGGCCCTTCGCGACCGGCTGGCGGGCCTCGCGCGCGGCTAGCCTTGCAGGCCAGTAATCAAAGCCCTAAACAGCGCCCAACAAACAATGCCCGAGGAGGAACCCCGATGAAGATGCGCAGCCACGGCAAGAGTGTCGTCGTCTGGATCTTGCTGGCCATGCTGATCCTTGGTCTCGGCGGTTTCGGGCTACGCAATTTCTCCGGTTCGGCCAAAGCGGTCGGCGCGGTTGGCGACACCAAGATCACCGTCGACGATTACGCCCGCGCCCTGCGTCAGGAGATGCAGCAGCGCAGCCAGCAGCTTGGCCAGCCGGTCACGATGGCGCAGATGCGCTCCTCCGGCGTCGACCAGCAGGTGCTGGGCAAGCTGATCGGTCAGGCCGCGATCGGCGAAGGCGCGCGGCGTCTTGGCGTGTCGGTGGGCGACCAGCAGTTGCAAAAGCAGCTCTACGACGTTCAGGCGTTCCAGAACGCCTCGGGCAAGTTCGACCGCGAAACCTATAAATTCGCGCTGCGCCAACAGGGCTATACCGAGCCGCAATTCGAGGCGCAGCTGCGCGACGATCTCTCGCGCTCGATCATTCAGGGCGCGGTCGCAGGGGGCGTGGACGCGCCCAAGCCGGTGGTCGACGCCTATACCAAATATGTCAGCGAGAAGCGCGGCTTCACCTGGGCCGAAGTGACCGAGAGCGATCTGACCAAGGCGATCCCGGACCCGACCGACGATCAACTTCAGACCTATTACAACGACCACATCGATCAGTTCACCGCGCCCCAGACGCGCGACATCACCTATGCGTGGCTGACCCCGGACATGCTGGCCGACAAGGTCAAGATCGACGACGCCACGCTGAAGGCCGAATACGAGCGCCGCGCCGACGAGTTCAAACAGCCCGAGAAACGCCTCGTGGAGCGTCTCGTCTATTCCGACATGGACGCAGCCAAGGCCGCGAAAGCCAAGCTGGATGGCGGCGCAACCTTCGCCGATCTCGCCAAGGATCGCGGCCTGTCGCTCGACGACGCCGATCTGGGGGATGTGACCCGCGACGATCTGGGCAAGGCTGCCGATCCGGTCTTCTCGGCCGAGAACAACACCGTGGTCGGCCCCGTCGAGACCGATCTGGGTCCGGCCCTGTTCAAGGTGAACGGCATCATCGATGCGCAGGAAACCTCCTTTGCCGAAGCGCGCGACGAACTCGCGGGCGATGCCGAAGCCGAGAAGGCGCGCAACGAAATCGGCAAGATGAGCGAAGACCTTCAGGACCGTCTGGCAGGCGGCGCGACGCTCGAAGAGATGGCCAAGGAAACCGATATGGAGCTTGGCCAGATCGCCTACACCGCCGACAGCACCGATGGCATCGCGGGCTATGACGAGTTCCGCAAAGCGGCTGACGAAGCCACGACCGACGCCTATCCCGACCTGCAGACGCTCTCGGATGGCGGCGTCTTCGCGCTGCGCCTCAACAAGATCGTGCCGCCCCAGCCCAAGCCCTTCGCCGATGTGAAGGACGAGGTCGCAGCGGCCTGGCGCGCCGATCAGGTGGTGCAGGCCGAAGAGGACCGCGCCAAGGAGATCGTCTCGACGGTCGAGGGCGGCAAGTCGCTGGGCGAGACCGGCGTGCTGACCACCAAGGTCGCGAGCATCGGCCGTGGCGGCTATTCCGACGAACTGCCGCCGCCGGTGATCTCGAAGGTCTTCAAGACCGAACCGGGCAAGCCCGCGCAGATCACCGCCAACGGCAAGGTCTATGTCTTCGTCACCGACAAGGTCATTCCGGCGGATATGGAAGATGCCGACACCAAGCTGATCTCGGGTCAGATCGGTACCCAGCTGTCGAACTCGCTGGCCAATGACCTGCTCAATTTCTACGCGACCGCCGTGGAGTCGGAAGCCGGGCTCGATCTCGACAACCAGACCGTGACCGCCGTGCAGTCGCAGATGCAGTAAGGAGGCCCACCGTGGTCGCTCTCTCCCCCTCTTTCGAGGCGTTCGAGGAACGCTGGGCCAAGGGTGAAAACCAGCTGGTCTACGCGCGGCTCGCGGCCGATCTGGACACGCCCGTCTCGCTGATGCTCAAGCTCGCCGAGGCGCAGCCCAATTCCTTCATGCTGGAATCGGTGACTAGCGGCGAGGTGCGCGGGCGCTACTCGATCGTCGGCATGAAGCCTGACGTGATCTGGGAATGCCGGGGCGAGCAGGCGCGGATCAACCGCTCGGCGCGCTTCGACGAGGCGTGGGAAGACCTTCCGGGCCACCCGTTCGACAGCCTGCGCGCCTTGATCGCGGAAAGCCGCATCGAGATGCCCGACGATCTGCCCGCCGCGGCGGCGGGTCTCTTCGGCTATCTCGGCTATGACACCATCCGTCTGGTCGAGAAGCTGCCGAACGTGAACCCCGATCCGCTGGGCGTGCCCGACGCGATGCTGCTGCGCCCGTCGGTCGTGGCCGTACTCGACGGGGTGAAGGGCGACGTGATCATCTGTGCGCCTGCCTTCCAAGCCGAGGGCAAGTCCGCGCGCGCGGCCTATGCGCAGGCCGCCGAACGCGTCTCGGATGCGCTGCGCGATCTCGACCGCACCCCGGTGGAGAGCCGCGATCTGGGCGAGAGCCTGCAGGTCGGCGAGATGCATTCGAACTTCACCAAAGAGGGCTACATGTCCGCCGTGGAGAAGGCGAAGGATTACATCCGCGCGGGCGACATCTTCCAGGTGGTCCCGGCGCAGCGCTGGTCGGCGCATTTCCCGCTGCCGCCCTTCGCGCTTTACCGCAGCTTGCGGCGCACCAACCCCTCCCCCTTCATGTTCTTCCTGAACTTCGGGGGCTTCCAGATCGTCGGCGCTTCGCCCGAGATTCTCGTGCGCGTGCGCGAGGGCGAGGTGACGATCCGCCCGATCGCGGGCACCCGTCCGCGCGGGGCGACCCCTGCCGAGGACAAGGCGCTGGAAGAGGACCTGCTGGCCGACAAGAAAGAGCTGGCCGAGCACCTGATGCTGCTCGATCTGGGTCGCAACGATGTGGGGCGCGTCGCGAAGATCGGCTCGGTCCACCCGACCGAGAAATTCATCATCGAGCGCTACAGCCACGTCATGCATATCGTCTCGAACGTCGTGGGCGAGCTGGCCGACGATCAGGACGCACTCTCGGCGCTGCTGGCCGGTCTGCCCGCAGGCACGGTCTCCGGCGCACCCAAGGTGCGCGCGATGGAGATCATCGACGAGCTGGAACCGGAGAAACGCGGCATCTATGGCGGCGCCGTGGGGTATTTCGCGGCCAATGGCGAGATGGACATGTGCATCGCGCTGCGCACGGCGGTGGTGAAGGACAAGACGCTCTACATTCAGGCGGGCGGCGGCGTGGTCTATGACAGCGACCCCGAGGCCGAATGGATGGAGACGGTAAACAAGTCCAAGGCGCTGCGCAAAGCGGCCGAGGATGCGGGGCTGTTCGTCGCCACTCGCGGCAACGGCTGAGGCAGTCGCCTTTTCCCAAGCTTTGAGAACGCGGGCTTACTGGCCCGCGTTTTCCATTTTCGGCTCGGTGTCCGGAGTGCCAGCCGCCACGCTATCCAGCGCCAACGCCGAAACCGGGGTCAGCGTCACCTTGCTCTGCGCATCGACATACCAGTCCTCGATCCCATGAACCGATTCCGGCCAGGCCGAGAGCATCACCACGACCGAGCCGTTGCGCTCTGCCTCGAAATCGGCGCGCGCCAGCATCCGCGAAATCACCGCGGCCTTCTCGCGCCCGTCATCGATCACGCGCCAGACCTGAGCGCGCGGCAGATCGGCGGAGGTCGCGATCTGGTTGGCGCTGTCGAAGCCCTTCTTCTGGGTAACAACACCCAGCCCGCCGCGGCTGAGCGCCGAGATCATCTGGCGCGCAAGCGGGCGGTTGTTCTGGAATTGCGGCTGCGGCGGCTCCACGACGGCGACCGCCTCGGGGATCACGTGACGCCAGGCCTCCAGCGCCACTTCGACATCCTCGGGCGCGGCGTTCGCGGGGAGCCCGGCTGCGAGGATCGCGACCTCGAACCCCGCCGCGCGGAAGGCTTTCGCATCGTCAGCCGCGCCGTCGCGGGTCGGATCGATCGCGATTGTCATCGGCAGATCGCTCGCCGTGATCGTCGCCGGGTCGAGCCCGCCAGCCGCCACGCCCGGATCGATCAGCACCAGCGAGATTTGCGGCTTGTCACTGATCGGTGCGGGGGCTGCGAATTTCTGGATCGGGTTCAGATCGGCCGAATCGACCGCAGCGACCTCGGGCATGTCCTGTGTGGACTGCGCGTCGGGGCCTTCCTCCGGCGCAGGCGCTGTCGAAGGCGTCACTTGCGGCAGGCGATCCACCACCACGCCGGGCGCGGATTTGAACCCACCCAGCGGCTTGCCCGGCATCGACGGCGCCTCCTCCAACGAGAAGATGCGCGGCTTGATCGGGGCCGCATCCCCGCCTTGCGGCAGGGCACGCCCGGCGGGCAGGTCCGGGCTTGTGGCCGGGTCGTTCGAGATCTCGGGCTTGTCGGCCTGCGCGGTGTCGATCCCCTCGCCATCGGGCGGCAACTGATCCGCCGCGGGCATCTCACCGAGCGACGGGGCCGCTTGGGGCTCCGCCTCGGGGGGGGCGTTCTCGGCCTCGGGCAATGCGGGCATCTCGCTCGCCGCGACAATCGTGTCGCCCTCCTCCGCAGGCGGCGTCGCTTGCTCGGACGCTTTCGGCGGCTGCAGGGTCACGTCGGGCAGCGCGGGCATCTCGGCTGCGGGCGCAGTTTCGGCGATCTGCTGCGGTTGCGCTTCGGGCGCAGGTTTGCTCACAGCGGTAACCTCGGGAGTGGCATCGGGCGCGGGCGCGCCTTGCAAAGCGGCAGGCGGCGCGCTTTCGGGTTGGGCCCCTGCCTCCGGCGCGACCGGCTCGGCGAGTGCGACGGTTTCCCCATCCGCCTCGGGGCGCGGTTCGGCCATGTCGGTCGCCATCGCAGGGCGCGCGGCGCTTTGGATTTCGTCGGCACTGGGCGGCGCGAGGCTCGGCTGCGGCTCGGACACGCGCGGCGTCTTGGTCGGCGCTGAAATCGGCGCCCCGTCCGGCGTCGGCATCGCGGGCGTGCGATCGGTCGCAGGGCGCGAGAAATCGGAGCCCGCAGGCAGGTCCACATTCGCGGGTTCTTCGGGCGTCGGGCTTCCGGCGAGCTTGATCTCTGCGCCGGGCTCTTTCGGCGCCGGGAAGATCAACGACATCACGCCCGCACCAAGTACCGCGACCAGCAGACCGGCCAGTCCGCCCTTCATCACAGATCGCATCATTGCCTGCCTCCATCTTCACCGCTCTTGATGCGCGGCTTTTCCCGGGGACTGCCCTTGACCCCGACCCTTCGCTGATAGCATCTATAGCCCGACCCGTTCCCCGGTTCACCCCCCTTGATAAGCGCATCGGCGCTTGAGTGCATGGGGGACGCCGGGGGCCAACAAACGAAAGGGCCCGGCCATGCTGCTGCTCATCGATAATTATGACAGCTTCACCTATAATTTGGTGCACTATTTTGGCGAGCTGGGCGCCGATGTGAAGGTCTGGCGTAACGACGCGCTGAACGTGCAGGAGGCGATGGGCATGGGCGCCGAGGCGATCGTGCTGTCGCCCGGGCCTTGCGACCCCGATCAGGCGGGCATCTGCCTGCCGCTGGTGATGGCCGCGGCCGAGGCGAAACTGCCTCTGTTCGGCGTCTGTCTGGGGCATCAGACCATCGGTCAGGCCTTCGGCGGGAAAGTCGTGCGCGCTTCCGAGATCGTGCATGGCAAGATGGGCGAGATCCGCCACGAGGGCAAAGGCTGCTTCAAGGGCCTGCCTTCTCCGCTGAAAGCGACGCGCTATCACTCGCTGATCGTGGAGCGCGAGAGCCTGCCCGACTGCCTCGAGATCACCGCCGAGCTGGACGACGGCACGATCATGGGCCTGCGTCATCGCGAGCTGCCGATCGAGGGCGTGCAATTCCACCCGGAATCCATCGCCTCCGAGCATGGCCACGCGATGCTGAAGAATTTCCTGACAGAGGCAGGCGTCAGCCTGAAGGTGCCCGCATGAGCCAACCGATGAGCGAAGCGATGAAGCCGCTGATCTTTGCGGCGTCCGAAGGTCCGCTGAGCCGCGCGCAGGCCGAAATGGCGTTCCAGTTGCTGTTCGAGGGCGAAGCCTCGCCCGCACAGGTCGGCGGTTTGCTGATGGCGCTGCGGGCGCGCGGGGAATCCGTGTCGGAATATGCCGCCGCTGCCGCCGCGATGCGTGCGAAATGTGTGCCGGTGAAAGCCCCCGAGGGCGCGATGGATATCGTGGGCACCGGTGGCGACGGGATGCACACGCTCAACATCTCGACGGCTGCGGCCTTCGTCGTGGCAGGCGCGGGCGTGCCGGTGGCGAAACACGGCAACCGCGCGGCTTCGTCGAAATCGGGCACGGCGGATGTGCAATCCGAACTGGGCATCGACGTGATGGCCGGTCCCGAGGCGACCGAGCGCGGTCTGGCCGAGGCCGGGATCGGTTTCATGATGGCACAGATCCACCACCCCGCGATGCGCCACGTCATGCCCGTGCGTCAGGAATTGGGCTGCAAGACCATCTTCAACATCCTCGGTCCGCTCACCAACCCCGCGGGCGTGAAGCGGCAGCTGACCGGGGCTTTCGCGCCCGACCTGATCTTCCCGATGGCCGAGACGCTGCAGATGCTCGGCTCCGAGAAGGCGTGGCTGGTGCATGGCTCGGACGGCACCGACGAGATCACCATTTGCGGCACGACCGAAGTCGCCGCGCTGGAAAATGGCCGCATCGAGTCGATCCAGATCCACCCCGAGGATGCGGGCCTGCCCGTGCACAAGTTCAAGGATCTGGTCGGCGGCACGGCGGCCGAGAACGCCACCGCCCTGCGCGCGCTGATGGATGGCGAGGCTTCGGCCTATCGCGACGCGGTGATCTTCAACGCCGCCGCCGCGCTTGTCGTGGCCGACAAGGTCGCGGATCTGAAATCCGGGGCGGAAATGGCCGCCGAAAGCATCGACAGCGGGCGCGCGAGGACCGCGCTGGAAACGCTGGCCCGCATCACGCAGGAGGTCGCCGGATGAGCACGATCCTCGACAAGATCAAAGCCTATAAGCTGGAAGAGATCAAAGCGGCCAAAGCCGCGCGCCCGCTGAGCGAAGTTGAGGCTCAGGCCAAGGCGCAGGCGCCCACGCGCGGTTTTGCCAACGCCCTGACTGCGAAGGCGGAAACGGGCTACGGGCTGATCGCCGAGATCAAGAAGGCATCGCCCTCGAAAGGGCTGATCCGCCCCGATTTCGACCCGCCCGCGCTGGCCAAGGCCTATGAGCAAGGCGGCGCGGCCTGTCTGTCGGTGCTGACCGACACGCCCTCGTTCCAGGGCGCGCCGGAATTCCTGTCGGCGGCGCGCGCGGCCTGCTCGCTGCCCGCTTTGCGCAAGGATTTCCTCTATGACACCTATCAGGTCGCGGAAGCCCGTGCCTGGGGTGCCGATTGCATCCTGATCATCATGGCCTCGGTCGAGGATGATCTGGCCGCCGAGCTGGAAGACGCAGCATTCGGTTGGGGCATGGATGTGCTCGTCGAAGTGCATGACATGGAAGAGACCGAACGCGCGCTCAAGCATCTGAAATCGCCGCTTCTGGGCGTGAACAACCGCAACCTGAAGACCTTCGAGGTCACGCTCGACGTGACCCGCGAACTTGCGCCGAGCATCCTCGCCGAGGGCCGCGATCTGGTCTGCGAGAGCGGCATCTTCACCCGCGACGACATGGCCGCGATGGCCGAAGTCGGCGCGCGCCGCTTCCTGATCGGCGAGAGCCTGATGCGGCAGGACGATGTCGCGGGCGCCACCCGGACGCTTCTGGAGGTTGCATGAGCCTGTCGCATTTCGACAAGGACGGTCAGGCCCATATGGTCGACGTCTCCGATAAGGAGGTGACCGACCGCATCGCCGTGGCCGAGGGGCACGTGGTGATGCTGCCCGAAACGCTGGATTATGTCCTGAAGGGCACCGCGAAGAAGGGGGACGTTCTGGGCATCGCACGGATCGCGGGGATCATGGCGGCGAAGAAGACCTCCGATCTGATCCCGCTCTGTCATCCCCTACCGATCACCAAGGTCACGCTGGACTTGGAGCCCGACGAGGCCCTGCCCGGCGTGCGCATCCGCGCCACCGTGAAGACCTCCGGCCAGACCGGCGTCGAGATGGAGGCGCTGACGGCGGTCTCGGCGGCGGCGCTGACGGTCTATGACATGCTCAAGGCGGTCGAGAAATCCATGCAGATCGAAGGTATCCGCGTCGTGCTGAAAGACGGCGGGAAATCCGGCAAATACGAGGCCGAAGGGAGCGCATCATGAGCCTGTTGCCCGTCGAAGAGGCGCTGGAAAAGGTTCTGGCACTGGTCGAACCGCTGGGCACCGAGCGCGTGAGCCTGCGTCACGCCCTTGGCCGCGTGATGGCGGAGCCTGCAACGGCGCAACTGACCCAGCCGCCCTTCTCGGGCTCGGCGATGGATGGCTATTGGATCGACGTGGCCGACCATCTGCCCGGCGCGACGCTCACCGTCGAAGGCGAAGCCGCCGCAGGTCGCGCCTATGACGGCACGCCGACTCCGGGCCAAGCCGTGCGCATCTTCACCGGTGCACCGGTGCCGGGCCCGAATGGGGTAGTCGTTCTGCAGGAGAACGTGACGCGTGAAGGCGACACGATCACCCTGCCGCAAGAGCTTGATAGCAATGCCAATATCCGCCCCAAGGGTCAGGATTTCGCGCAGGGCGAGAGCTTCTGCCCCGACCGCCCGCTGACCGCGCGCGACCTCGGGCTGCTGGCCGCGATGAACGTGGCCGCGGTCACCGTGCGCCGCCGCCCCATCGTCGCGATCATCGCCACCGGCGACGAGCTGGTGATGCCGGGCGAAAAGCCGGGTCCGGACCAGATCATCTGCTCCAACAGCTTCATCGTCGCGGCACTGGCCGAGCGCATGGGCGCCGAGGCCCGCATGCTTCCGATCGCGCGCGACGACCGCGAGAGCTTGCGCACCGTGTTCGAGCTCGCGAAAGGCGCCGATCTGGTGGTGACCTCGGGCGGCGCCTCGGTCGGTGCGCATGATCTGGTCGGCGAAGTGGCCGCGGAACTGGGCCTCGACCGCAGCTTCTGGAAGATCGCGATGCGCCCCGGCAAGCCCTTGATGGCGGGCCGGATCGGCGAGGCTGCCATGCTGGGCCTTCCGGGCAACCCGGTCTCGGCCACGGTCTGCGCCGAGCTGTTCCTGCGCCCGATGCTGCGCAAGCTTTCGGGTCTACCGCCGGAAAGCCGCGTGCAACAGGCGATCCTCGCGACCGATACCGGCCCGACCGGCCCGCGCACCCATTACATGCGCGCCACCCTCGAACCCGGCGATCCCCTGCCCCGCGTCACGCCCTTCGACAATCAGGACTCCGCGATGCTGAGCCTCCTGTCGCAGGCCGATTGCCTGCTGATCCGGCCCGTCGGCGACGCGCCGCGCAAGGCGGGCGAGACGGTCGAGATCCTGCCGCTGGACTGAGCCGAGCCGGCCTCGGGCGTTGACAGCCTCCGTGAACAAGGGTAGAACAATCCTTGAACATGTGCCTTGACCGGGGAACGGAGGGTCGCGGATGCTGACGCGCAAGCAGCTGGAATTGCTGGAATTCATTCAAAAACGGATGATGAAGGACGGTGTTCCACCCTCTTTCGACGAGATGAAGGACGCGCTGGACCTGCGCTCGAAATCCGGCATCCACCGTTTGATTACCGCTCTGGAAGAACGTGGCTTCATCCGCCGCCTCGCTCATCGGGCCCGCGCGATCGAGATCGTGAAACTGCCCGAGGCGCTGGAGAAGAAATTCGGCGCCCCCGCGGGCGACAGCGCTGGCAGCTTCGCGCCGCAGGTGATCGAAGGTGACAAGACCGACCCGCCGCGCGGCGCGATGCCGGTCGACGTGATCCACGCGCTGGAACTGCCGGTGATGGGCCGGATCGCCGCAGGTGTCCCGATCGAGGCGATCTCGGAGGTCTCGCATCACGTCGCCGTCCCCGGCTCGATGCTGAGCGGTCGTGGGGAGCATTACGCGCTCGAGGTCAAAGGCGACTCGATGATCGAAGCTGGCATCAACGACGGCGATGTCGTGGTGATCCGCGAACAGGGCACCGCCGACAATGGTGATATCGTGGTCGCGCTGGTCGAAGGCCATGAGGCGACGCTGAAACGCTTCTACCGTCGCAGCGGGATGATCGCGCTGGAAGCTGCGAACCCGGCCTATGAGACGCGGCTGCTGCGCGACGATCAGGTGAAAGTGCAGGGGCGGCTCGTCGGGCTGATCCGGAGCTACTGAGATTTGGTGAATTCCTGGGAAAGAGCGTCTTGCGGGGCGCTCTTTCTCATATGTCGCGCCGGTTGCGTGGGCTGGAGCCTCCGGCGGGGATATTTGGAAAGAGCGAAGGTCAGGGGCGTGTCCAAAGGCGGCGACCCTTAATTTGCGCAGTCGTCGTGACCTCGCCCGTGGCGCTGAAGCCGACAGCGCCAGCCTCCCGCAGGCGCGCGGCGTCCCACAGATCGCAGGGGCCCGTGGGCGCTTCGATCTTGCTGGAGATCACGACGATGCCGCCCTTCGCGCAAATTGCAGGCAGGGCCTCTTTTGCCGATTTTCCAGTGAGATGGGCGAGCGGAGCGCGTCGAAACTGCGCAATCCGCGCACCGCGCGGCCCAGAGAATGCGGAGCGTGCGGCGGCCTCTTCCAGCGACGCCGGATCGCCATCCGCCGCTAGCCAGCGTTCGGAGATGAACCCCGCGCCCGGCTTCGACAGCGCCCGGCCTTGCGAGGTCATCAGACCGACCTGCTGCGCCTCGGGCGCGATGAGCAGCGCTGGACGCTCGGCCCCGGCGCGAAGCCAAAGGGCGCCGCACAGAAGGATCAGACCGATGCTCGCACTGCGCCCAGCCCCGCGCGTCAGGATCGCCCCCAGCGCGCCAAGCGCAATCAAAGGGATCACCCACGGCCCCGGCTGGACGATCGCGAGAACCGAGCCGTCGAGGCCGCTCACCCCCTCCGCCACGCGCAGGATCCACGCCGTGCCTTGCCCCATCGCCCAAAGCGCGGGACCACTCAGACCGAGGGGGACGAGCAGCGCCGCGAGCACGCCCATCGGCATGATCACGAGCCCCATTGCGGGCACCGCGAAGAGATTGGCCAGCACCCCGTATTCCGAGAGCCTGTGAAACTGCGCCGCCACGATCGGTGCGGTGGCCGCGCCTGCGATCAGAGAGGTCGCGACCAGCATCAGCACCGGGCGTAGCAGGCGCGGCAGATGGCGCGCCGCGCGGGTCCACGGACCCAGCGCCACGATCAGCGCGGTGGTCGCGGCGAAGGACATCTGGAAGCCGGGTTCGGTCAGGCTCTCGGGCTGCCAGATCATGAGGAGCGTGGCGGCGAGCGCGACGGTACGCAGGCTCAGCGCGCGCCGGTCGAAGAGCACGGCGAGGAGCATGATCGACACCATGATCCACGCGCGCTGGGTCGAGACCGCAGGCCCCGCGAGCCAGAGATAGGCGCTGGCCGCTATCAGCGCCGCAATGGCGGCCAGTTTCTTCGTGGGCCAGATCAGGGCCGGGCGCCCCGCCAGCGCCAACCCGTAACGCACCAGACCGAAGACGAAGCCCGCCAGCATCCCCATATGCAGCCCGGAAATCGCGATCAGATGGGCGAGGCTTGAGCGGCGCATCACCTCGCGCGTGGCCTCGCTCAATCCCGAGCGGTCGCCGGTCATAAGCGCCGCCGCGACCGCGCCGGGCTGTCCCGCGATCCGCGATTGGATCGCCGCAGAAAGCCGCATCCGCGCCCGATGCGCCGCCATCGCCCAATCGCCGGGATCGGGCGGCGCGACCCGCATCACCGGCGCGCGGGTATAACCGATCGCGCCGAGCCGGTCGAACCAAGCGGTGCGGCGAAAATCGTAATCCTGGGGCGCGGCGGGCGGCGGCGGGGGCGAGAGATTCGCCGTGAGCATGACCTGCGTGCCGGGCTCGGGGCTGAACTGACTTTGATCGCCATGCAGCGTCACGCGCACCCGCGCAGGGGTCTTGGCGGGAGGAATCCGGTCGATCCGCACCCGGTCCAGCGTCAGCCGGATCAGGTCCGACCGCGCGCGATCGATCTTCACGATCCGCCCGCTGACGGGGCCGTAGTAGCGATATTGCAGCACCGGGGCGGCGACGAGATGGGCGCGCAGCCCCGCGAGCATCAGCCCCAGAGCCGAGAGGGCGATCAGCGCCGCGGGCAGCCGAAACCACGCCGCGCCGCGCAGCCAAAGCGTCAGCGAGACCGCGCAGATTGTGAGTGCGGTCAGGTAGATAGACCATCCCGGCTCGACCCCGAGGGAGAAATACGCCCCGACCCCGACGCCGAGCGCCACCGGCATCCACAGGAAAAGCTGCGCGCGCGCCCGCGCCAGCGCGCCCAGCGGATCGGAGAGCCCCCCGAAGAGCGCCGCGATCAGACGCGGAGCGCGGCCCGCGCCCGTCGCGCCCTCCGCCTGCGCCCAGTCGCCGGGTTCGGCATTGATCGCCATGCTTGTCCTCGGCCCCGTCCCTGCTTATGCATCGAGCCGAGAAAGCCTATGCGCTTGATGGTTTCCGATAGGTTAACGCGGGCCGGTAAGAGCCCGCGAAGAAAGGTCCCGACATGTCCGACCAGATTGTCACCCGTTTCGCCCCCTCTCCCACCGGCTATCTGCATATCGGCGGTGCGCGCACGGCCCTGTTCAACTGGCTCTATGCCCGTGGGCGCGGTGGCAAATTCCTGCTCCGTATCGAGGATACCGATCGCGAACGCTCCACCCCCGAGGCGACGGCGGCGATCCTGCAGGGGCTCGAATGGCTGGGGCTCGATTATGACGGCGACGTGGTGAGCCAGGCTGCGGGCGCGGCGCGCCATGCCGAGGTCGCCCATCAGATGCTGGAGAAGGGCCACGCCTACAAGTGCTTCTCCACGCAGGAAGAGATCGCGGCCTTCCGCGAGGACCCGGCGAACAAGGGGCAGATGTTCCCCTCGCCGTGGCGCGATGCCGACCCCGCGACGCATCCGGATGCGCCCTATGTAATCCGTCTGAAAGCGCCCCGCGAGGGCACGACGGTGATCACCGACGCCGTGCAGGGCGAGGTGACGATCCGCAACGATCAGCTCGATGACATGATTTGTTTACGTTCTGATGGCACACCCACCTACATGCTGGCCGTTGTCGTCGATGACCATGATATGGGCGTGACCCATGTGATCCGCGGGGACGACCATCTCGTCAATGCCGCGCGGCAGATGCTGGTCTATCGCGCGATGGGCTGGGACGTGCCGACCTTCGCACATATCCCGCTGATCCACGGCCCCGACGGCAAGAAGCTGTCGAAGCGTCACGGCGCGGTGGGCCTCGAGCAGTATCAGGCGATGGGCTATCCCGCGACGGGGATGCGCAACTACCTCGCGCGGCTCGGCTGGAGCCATGGCGACGACGAATTCTTCACCGATGAGCAGGCGAAGGAATGGTTCGACATCACCGGCATCAACAAGGCGCCGGCGCGGCTCGACTTCAAGAAGCTCGAAAATATCTGCGGCCAGCATATCGCGATCACCGATGAGGCCGAATTGCTGCGCGAAATCGAAGGTTATCTCGCAGCTGCAGAAAAACCGCCGCTGGGTGACGCACAGAAATCTGCGCTTATGCGCACGCTTCCCATCGTGAAGGGCTCGGCGAAGATGCTCCCGCAACTCCTTGAAAAGGCGCATTTCTCGCTGACGCACCGCCCGATCGAGATCGAGGAGAAAGCAGCCAAGGCGCTCGATGATGTATCCCGTGGTATACTGAGTGAATTGACCTTTGCGCTGCAACGCGCTAATTGGTCGCGGGAAGACCTGGAAGCCGCCGTCGGACAGGTTGCCGAAGCGCACGGACTGGGCCTTGGGAAGGTCGCTGCTCCGATGCGGGCGGCCTTGGCGGGGCGAGCGGCTACCCCCAGCGTATTCGATATGATGCTCGTTTTGGGCCAAGAGGAAACTCTGGCACGACTCGACGATCAGGCGGCCTGAGGCCTGGCCGCCCTCTCCGGACGCCTGTCCGGACGCGATAGACCGGCGCGGCCCAGCCGGAGGATGAAAGGGAATTTACATGGCAGACAACTCGAAGACCGCCACGCTCTCGCTTGACGGACAAACCTATGAGCTTCCCGTGCTCTCGCCCTCGGCTGGTCCCGACGTGCTCGATATCCGCAAGCTCTACGGTCAAGCCGACGTCTTCACCTACGATCCGGGCTTCACGTCGACCGCAGCCTGCGAGTCCAAGATCACCTTCATCGATGGTGGCAAGGGCGAGCTGCTGTATCGTGGCTACCCGATCGACCAGCTCGCCTCGGAATCGCACTATCTCGAAGTGTGCTACCTGCTTCTCTACGGGGAACTGCCGAGCAAGCAGCAGATGGAAGATTTCGAATATCGCGTGACCCGTCACACGATGATCCACGAGCAGATGAAGCAGTTCTTCCAGGGCTTCCGCCGTGACAGCCACCCGATGGCGACCATGGTCGGCGTCGTGGGCGCGCTCTCGGCCTTCTATCACGACAGCCTCGACATCTCGGACCCGTGGCAGCGCGAAGTCGCCTCGATCCGTCTGATCGCGAAACTGCCGACGATCGCCGCGATGGCCTACAAGTATTCGATCGGTCAGCCCTTCGTCTATCCGAAGAACGAGCTGAGCTACGCCGAGAACTTCCTGCATATGTGCTTCTCGGTCCCGGCCGAAGACTACAAGATCGAGCCAGCGCTCGCGAAGGCGATGGACCGTATCTTCACGCTCCACGCCGATCACGAGCAGAACGCCTCGACCTCGACCGTGCGTCTGGCAGGCTCCTCGGGCGCGAACCCGTTCGCCTGTATCGCAGCCGGCATCGCCTGCCTCTGGGGCCCCGCCCACGGCGGCGCAAACCAGGCCTGCCTCGAGATGCTGCGCGAAATCGGCACCGTCGATCAGATCCCGGAATACATCAAGCGCGCCAAGGACAAGGACGATCCCTTCCGCCTGATGGGCTTCGGTCACCGCGTCTACAAGAACTTCGACCCGCGCGCGAAGGTCATGAAGGAATCGGCGGACGAGGTGCTCGACCTGCTCGGCATCCACGACAACGAGACCCTTCAGGTCGCCAAGGAACTCGAGAAGATCGCTCTGGAGGACGACTATTTCGTCTCCAAGAAGCTCTATCCGAATGTCGACTTCTACTCGGGCATCATCCTCGAGGCGATGGGCTTCCCGACCTCGATGTTCACCCCGATCTTCGCGCTCTCGCGCACCGTCGGCTGGATCTCGCAGTGGAAAGAGATGATCGAGGATCCGACCGGCAAGATCGGTCGTCCGCGTCAGCTTTATACCGGCGCGACCTATCGCGATTACGTCGATATCGCCAAGCGCTGAGCGTAAGCCAAGTCGTTGCGGGCCGGAGGGGAGACCTTCCGGCCCGTTTTCTATTCTGATACCGGGGAAAGGGGGCGCTGCCCCCTTCTGGCTGCGCCATTCATTCCCCGGGATATTTAGCCAAGAGCGAAGACATGGCTGACCGTCTGACATATCGCCCGCATCATTTCCTCTGCTCGCTCGGCTTCGAGGGGAAGGGATATTCGGATCGCTTCACCGCGAATATGACCGAGATCGTCGAAGGACGTTTGCGGCAGCCGGAGGGCCCGGCGGTGGAGATCGAAGTGGTGGGCGCGGCGGACGATATCTGTGGCCCCTGCCCGTCGCGGCGCGGATCGGGCTGCACCGCGCAGGCGAAGATCGACCGGCTGGACGCGGCCCATGCCGAGGCGCTGAACATTGCGCCGGGCGATGTGCTGACATGGGGCGAGGCGCTGGAGCGGATGGCCGCCCTGCCCGCCGATGTGCATCAGACGATCTGCGCCGAATGCCAATGGCTGAGCGCGGGCATGTGCGCCGCCGCCCTCGCCCGACTTCAGGACGAGGCTTAACGCCACCCCGGGTCAGGAGGGCAGCACTGTAAAGCCGCCCAATGCGCTTGCCCGCCAGTTTGCAAAACAGCGGGAAACGCGCGGGACGTGCATCTGCACGCTTGCGCGACGGCGGGTGTGGTGGCAAGAAACGCGCCATGAGCACGGATCAGACCCAAGACCCTTCGCAGGGCAAAAAACTGGCGCTTGTCACAGGCGCTTCGCGTGGCCTTGGCGGGGCGATCGCCGAAGCTTTGGCCGCAGACGGCTGGCACGTCATGGCCGTCGCACGGACCACCGGCGCGCTGGAAGAGCTCGACGACCGCATTCAGGCGAAGGGCGGCACCGCCTCGCTCGGTCCGCTCGACGTGACCGAGCCCGATCAGATGGCGCATCTCGCGCAGTCGATCGGTGCGCGCTGGGGTGGGCTCGATCTTTGGGTGCACACGGCGATCCATGCCGCGCCGCTGTCGCCGACGGGTCATATCGACGCGAAGGAACTGGCCAATTCGGTCAAGGTGAACGTGACCGCGACCGCGCAGCTGATCGGGCTGATGGAGCCGCTGCTGCTCGCGCGCGAAGGCACCGCGCTGGCCTTCGACGATCCGCGTGCGGGCCAGAAATTCTTCGGCATCTATGGGGCTACGAAAGCCGCGCAGATGGCGATGATGCGCTCGTGGCAGGCCGAGACCGTGAAGATCGGGCCGCGCGTGGTCATTGCGGAGCCTGCGCCGATGGCGACCGCGCTGCGCGGACGGTTCTTCCCCGGCGAAGATCGCGAGGCGCTGGCCGATCGCCACGCCGAGGCACGGCGCATCCTCGACACGCTCTGAGAACGACCAAAGCGCCGCCGAAATGCCCTCCGGCTGCGGCGCTTTGGCGACACATCCGCGCTGTCGCCCGCCCCCGCTTTACCCTTCATCCGCCGCACGGTAAGCATCGGGTGACGCGACGGCGAACTGGGGGCAACATGCGTATTCTCATCACCAATGACGACGGGATCGACGCACCGGGACTGGCCGTTCTGGGCGAGATCGCCGAAGAGCTTGCGGGCCCCGATGGCGAGGTCTGGACGGTCGCGCCGGCTTTCGAGCAATCGGGCGTCGGCCATTGCATCTCTTACACCCGGCCGATGATGATCTCGAAACTGGCAGAGCGCCGTTTCGCAGCCGAAGGCAGCCCCGCCGATTGCGTGATGGCAGGGCTGTATGACGTGCTGGAGGAGCAGCGGCCCGATCTGGTGCTCTCGGGCGTGAACCGGGGCAACAACTCCGCCGACAACGCGCTATATTCCGGCACGCTGGGCGGCGCGATGGAGGCGGCGCTGCAGGGCGTGCCCGCGATCGCCCTGTCGCAATTCATCGGCCCCGAGGTCTTCAACGCCCCCGACATGTTCGAGGCGGCCCGGGTCCATGGCGCGGCGCTCGTGCGCAAGCTGATCGATCAGGGCATCTGGGACGATGGCGATTACCGGGTCTTCTACAACGTCAACTTCCCGCCGGTGCTGGCCAAGGACGTAAAAGGCCACAAGGTCGCAGCCCAAGGCTTCCGCAAGGATTGCTTCTTCTCGACCGAGGCGCATCACGCGCCCTCGGGGCGGCGCTTCTTGTGGATCAAGGGCGGTCCGCAGCACACGCCGACGCAGCCGGGCACCGATGCGGCGGTGAACCTCGACGGCTATATCTCGGTCACGCCGATGCGCGCCGATCTGACCGCGCATGACGTGATCGCCGATCTGGAGGCCCGTTTGGGATGAGCGAGGACGCAGAAGAGGATCTGGCCGAGCGCAAGATGCGGTTCCTCTTCGCACTGCGCTCCAAGGGCGTGACCGACGCGCGCACGCTGCACGCGATGGAGGGGATCGACCGCGGCCAGTTCGTGCGCGGCATCTTCGCCGACCGCGCTTATGAGGACATGCCTCTGCCCATCGCCTGCGGGCAGACGATCTCGCAGCCCTCGGTCGTGGGGCTGATGACGCAAGCCGCGGATGTGGGTTCGCGCGACACCGTGCTCGAGATTGGCACCGGCTCGGGCTATCAGGCCGCGATCCTGAGCCAGCTCGCCCGCCGCGTCTATACCGTGGACCGGCATCGCAGGCTGGTGCGCGAGGCCGAAGGCGTCTTCAACGCGCTGCGGCTCACCAATATCGTCGCGATTTCCGGGGATGGCTCGCACGGGCTGCCCGATCAGGCGCCCTTTGATCGAATCATCGTGACTGCCGCCGCGGAAGACCCGCCCGGGCCGCTCTTGGCCCAGCTGAAGATCGGGGGTATCATGGTTTTGCCCGTGGGCCAGTCGGACACGGTGCAAAGCCTGATCCGGGTGCGCCGGCTCGAGACGGGTTTCGATTACGAAGAATTACGTCCGGTGCGCTTTGTTCCCCTCGTAGAGGGCGTGGCAAACGACTAAGTGGCAGGTAAGAACGGACCCCGAAGAGGTCTGAGAGACAGTGAGGACGAGCGGATGGCAACGAAGATTTCCCGGCTGCGGCTGATCCTGGCAGGTGGCGTCGCGCTGACGGCGTTGGCCGCCTGTAACCCGAACGGGTTCGATCTGGACATGCGCGGCTATGGCAATGGCGGGCTCGACACGAGCGCCGCCGCCCGGCAGGCGGTGCAGGACCGACCGCGCCCGAATGATCAGGGCATCATCACCTACCCGAATTATCAGGTCGTGGTGGCGCGCCGCGGCGATACGGTCAATTCGGTCGCGCAGCGTATCGGCACCGATCCCGGCGCGCTGGCCCGCTACAACGCGGTCTCGCCCGATGCGGTGCTGAACGCGGGCGAAGTGCTGGCCCTGCCCAACAAGGTCGCGACCACGGGCGGCTCCGCGACGCCGGGCAACTCCAGCGCGCTGACCTCGGAGACGATCGACATCACCTCGCTCGCCTCGAACGCGATCGATAGATCGCAGGCGAACCAACCCGCCAAACCGACCCCGGCCTCGGCCCCAGTCTCCACAAACAGCGCCGAGCCGATCCGCCACAAGGTCGCACGCGGCGAGACCGCCTATTCCATCGCGCGCTACTACTCGGTGCCGGTGAAGGCGCTGGCCGAATGGAACGGGCTGCCGAACGATCTGCGGGTGCGCGAAGGTCAGGTGCTGATCATCCCGGTCGCGTCGAGCCGCCAGCCCGCGAAGGTCGAGACCGCAACGGCCACGACTGCGCCGGGCACCGGTTCGCCGACCCCGGTGCCGCCGTCCGCAGCAGAGCCCCTGCCCCAGAAGACGCCGCCGAAAGCATCCGAGCCGGTCAAGACGAAGACCCCGGACATGAGCACCGATCGCACCAAGGCGTCGGACACGTCGAAGATGGCGATGCCGGTGCCGGGTTCGATCATCCGACCCTACAAGAAGGGCTCGAACGACGGCGTGGATATCTCGGCTTCGGCCGGGACGGCGGTGAAAGCCGCCGAGAGCGGCACCGTGCTGCTGATCAGCCAGGACACCGACGATGTCGCCTTCCTCGCGATCAAGCATCCCGACAATCTGGTGACGGTCTATTACAACGTGACCGGCATCACGGTGAAGAAGGGCGCGAGCGTCAAGCGCGGCCAGACCATCGCGAAGGTCGCGTCCGGCGATCAGGGCTATCTGCATTTCGAGGTCCGCAAGGGGATCGATTCCGTCGATCCGATGCCCTACCTCAACTGATCTTTTGCGGCGGGCCGGAGATGTTCCGGCCCGCCCGCACGCCCTGCCCGCTCACCCCGCGACAGGCGCAAGCAGCAGACAGCTCTCGCTGTTGAGCACCCCCGGAATTTCCCGAATATCGCGCAAGGCCCGGTCGAATTCGCCCAGGGTCTCGGCCCGGATTTCCGCCACCAGATCCCAGTTGCCATTGGTCGCGAAGACCGTTGTCACCTCCGGAATGCGATGCAGCGCCCGGATCACCGCGCGCGACATCTTGCCCTGCAACTCGACCAGCGTGATCGCGCGCACCTGCCCCTCGACATCCGTCTCTGTCTCGATGGTGAAGCGCCGGATCTGCCCCGAGGCGACCAGCGCTTCCAGCCGGGCGCGCGCGGTGGTCCGCGACACCCCCACCTGCAGCGCGAGATCGGTCATCGAGAGCCGCGCATCCGCGCGCAGCGCGGCCATGATCGCGCGGTCCGTATCGTCGAGCTGCATTTACCCTCCGTTTTGATCAATCGTCTAGTCGAATTGATCAAATTTAGTTCCGTTTTGCGCAAATTGACAAGCGAAACCTCTGCGCCATTTCGTCAGACTAAGACCAACAAGGGAGATTTCGATGACACGCACAGTTTCGATTCTGGGCGCGCCTATTCAAACTGGCGCTTCGCAACCCGGTTGCATCATGGGACCGGCCAGTCTGCGCATCGCGGGGCTGGGCGACATCCTGACCGAGCTGGGCTGGGAGGTGGATGATCTGGGCGACCTGTCGATTCCCCCGCAAGAGCCGGTGCCGCATAAGAACCCCGCGATCCACGATCTGGCCGAAACCCGTGCCTGGATCGAGGCGCTCTCGCAGGCCGCCTTTGACGCCGCGCAGACCCATGACCGCCCGATCTTCATCGGCGGCGATCACGCGCTGGCCGCAGGCACGCTGAGCGGTCTCGCACGGCATGCAAAGACGCAAGATCGCCCCTTGTTCGTCCTGTGGCTCGATGCGCACCCGGACCTGCACACGCTGGAAACCACGACCAGCGGCAACCTGCATGGCACCCCCGTGGCCTATGTCACCGGCCAACCCGACTTCGAGGCCTTCCCGCCGCTAGAAGCCAGTATCGATCCGAAGAATTTCTGCATGATGGGCATCCGCTCGGTCGATCCGGCGGAACGCGCGCGCATCAAGCAGATCGGCCTGGAAGTCCATGACATGCGCGCCATCGACGAGACCGGCGTGCTTGCCCCTCTGCGCGCCTTCCTCGATCGCGTGCGCGAAGCCAACGGCCTGCTGCATGTCAGTTTCGACGTGGACTTCCTCGACCCCGGCATCGCGCCCGCCGTGGGCACCACCGTGCCGGGCGGCGCCACGTTCCGCGAGGCGCATCTGATCATGGAAGAGGTCGGCGACAGCGACCTCGTGACCTCGCTCGACATTGTCGAGCTCAACCCTTTCCTCGACGAACGCGGCCGCACCGCGAAACTGCTGTGCGACCTCGCAGCCAGCCTCTTTGGCCGCCGCGTTCTCGACCGCATGACACGGAGCTTTTGATGGATATGTCCCCTCTCGCCCCCTCCAAACTGGCCTTCGTGCCCTTCGTTTCCGTCGCCAACATGATGAAGCTGGTGAACGAGATCGGCCCCGAACAGGTGATGCGCGACCTTGCCGCCTATATCGAAGAAGATTTCCGCCGCTGGCCGGATTTCGACAAGACCCCGCGCGTGGCGAGCCATTCGGCGGAGGGCGTGATCGAGCTGATGCCGACCGCGGACGCCGAGAATTACGGCTTCAAATACGTCAACGGCCACCCCAAGAACGGTCGCACGGGGCACCAGACGGTCACCGCGTTCGGCGTGCTGTCTTCGGTCGCGACGGGCTACCCGCTGCTGATGACCGAGATGACGATGCTGACCGCACTGCGCACCGCCGCCACCTCGGCGCTGGTGGGCAAATACCTCGCCCCGAAAGGCGCGACGGTCATGGGCATGATCGGCAACGGCGCGCAATGCGAGTTTCAGGCGCTGGCCTTCCGCGCGATCTGCGGCATCGACACGCTGCGGCTCTATGACATCGACCCGACGGCGACCGAGAAGGCCGCGAAGAACCTGACCGCGCAAGGGTTCAACGTCACGAAATGCCGCTCGGCCGAGGAAGCGGTAGAGGGCGCGCAGGTCATCACCACCTGCACCGCCGACAAGCAATATGCGACGATCCTGACCGACAACATGGTCGGCTCCGGCATCCACATCAACGCGATCGGCGGCGACTGCCCCGGCAAGACCGAGTTGCATCGCGACATCCTCACCCGCTCGGAGATCTTCGTCGAATACCCGCCGCAGACCCGCATCGAGGGCGAGATTCAGGCGCTCGACGAAGACCACCCCGTGACCGAGCTGTGGAAAGTCATGCGCGGCGAGGCCGAAGGCCGTCGCGATGCGAAACAGATCACGCTGTTCGATAGCGTCGGCTTCGCGATCGAGGATTTCAGCGCGCTGCGCTACATCCATGACCGTGTGAAGGGTGGCGACTACGCGCAGATGCTCGATCTTATGGCAGACCCCGACGATCCGCGCGATTTGTTCGGAATGCTGACGCGGGCGGGCTGAGCCCCGCTTGCGCTCGGGCGCGGCGCGTGGCACCGAAAGCCAAACGCCCCTTTCAGACGAGTGCGCGACATGACCCATCAGACCCACCCCTATGCGGGCGACGGCAGCCATACCGGCAGCTACTACGCGGCTTCGGCCAACCCGGCACCCTTGCGCGCGGAACTGGTGGGCGAGCAGGAGGCGGATATCTGCGTCGTCGGCGCGGGCTTCTCGGGCCTCTCGACCGCGCTGCATCTGGCGGAGAATGGCTATCGCGTCACCGTCGTCGAAGGCGCGCGCATCGGCTGGGGCGCCTCGGGCCGCAATGGCGGTCAAGTGGTCAACGGCCTGAACGCGAGCCTCGACGTGATCGAGAGCCGCTACGGGCAGGACACCGCGAATTTCGTGGCCGGTCTCGTGATGGAAGGCGGCGACATCATCCGCGAGCGCGTCGCGACCTATGACATCCAGTGCGACCTGAAGCCCGGCAATGTCTTTGCGGGGCTGACGGCCAAGCACATGCAGGAACTGGAAGCGCGCTGGAAGCTCTGGCGCAGCTACGGCATCGACAGTCAGGATATGCTGAGCCGCGAGCAGATGCGTGAGCACGCGAATTCCGACCTCTATGCAGGTGGCATGATCGACCATAAGGGCGGACATTTGCATCCCCTCAACCTCGCGCTTGGCGAGGCGGCGGCGGTCCAGAAGCTCGGCGGCACGATCTACGAGATGTCGCCCGTCACGTCCGTCGACACCGAAGCCGCGCGCCCGGTTATCAAGACCGCGAAAGGCCAGATCACCGCGAAGACGCTTGTGCTGTGCGGCAATGCCTATCTCGGCCATGTGGTGCCCACGCTGGAGCGCCGCGTGATGCCTGTCTCGACGCAGGTGATGGCGACCGAGCCTCTGGGCGAGGCAAAGGCCCACGAGTTGATGCCGTCTGACGCCTGCATCGAGGACGTGCGCTATATCCTCGATTACTACCGCATGTCCGCCGACAACCGCCTGCTGTTTGGCGGCGGCACGGTCTATGGCGGGGCCGACCCCAAGGACATCAAGGCGAAGCTCTGGAAGAACCTCGAGAAGGTCTTCCCGCAATTGAAGGGCACCAAGATCGACTACGCCTGGTCGGGCAATTTCGCGCTCTCCTTCAGCCGCGTGCCGCAGATGGGCCGGATCGGGCAGAACACCTATTTCGCGCATGGCTACTCGGGCCACGGCGTCACCGGCTCGCATACTTTCGGACGCATCCTGTCGGAGGCGATCAACGGCGATCTGACCCGGTTCGACACGTTCGCGAAACTGCCGTGGATCCCGTTCCCCGGCGGGCGCACCTTCCGCGTGCCTTACTCGGTCGCGGGGTCGTGGTGGTATGCGCTGCGCGACCGGCTGGGGGTGTAAGCCCCCTGCCCGCGACGCCAGTGATGCGGAGAGACGCGCTTACAGCGCGACGCCGCGCCGCCCGGCCAGATCGGTGAAATACTGCCATGCCACGCGGCCCGAACGCGCCCCGCGCGTGGCCTGCCATTCGATGGCCTCGGCGCGCAGGTCTTCGTCGGAAATCTCCACGCCGTAGCTGTCGCAATAGCCGCGGATCATCGTGAGGTATTCGTCCTGCGAACAGGGATGGAAGCCCAGCCACAGCCCGAACCGATCGGACAGCGAGACCTTCTCTTCCACCGCCTCGGACGGGCTGATGGCGGTCGAGCGTTCGTTCTCGATCATGTCGCGCGGCATCAGGTGGCGCCGGTTCGACGTGGCATAGAGGATCACGTTCGCGGGCCGGCCCTCGATCCCGCCATCCAGCACCGCCTTGAGCGATTTGTAATGCTGGTCGTCATGGCTGAACGAGAGATCGTCGCAGAACAGGATGAAGCGCATCTCGGGCGCGTCGCGCAGATGCGCGAGCAGACGGCCGACCGAGGGCAGATCCTCGCGCGCAAGTTCCACCAGCTTGAGCGGCAGCCCCTTGGCTACCGCTGCCGCGTGGGCCGCTTTCACGAGCGAGGATTTCCCCATCCCGCGTGCGCCCCAGAGAAGCGCGTTGTTCGCAGCCGCCCCACGCGCGAATTGCAGCGTATTGGCCAGCAGCGTGTCGCGCGAGCGGTCGATGCCGTGCAGCAGGCTCAGGTCGACCCGGTTCACCTGCGGCACGGGTTCGAGCCGATCCGGCGAGGTGTGCCAGATGAAAGCGCTGGCCGAGGCAAAGTCGGGCGCGGGCTGCGGAGCGGGCGAGAGCCGCTCCAGCGCCGTGGCGATCCGGTTCAGCGCCGCGTCACTCATGCCTTGCCGTCCTTCTCGTCCTCTTCGTCCTCGTCATCGTCCCACTCGTCGGGGTCGATCCAGGTGCCTTCAGCGCGCATCCGGGCTTCGCGGGTCTTCTCGATCCGTTTCACGAGCTGGATGGAAATCTCGTAGAGACCGTACACCACCGTGAACAGGATGACTTGGCTGATCACATCCGGGGGCGTGGCAATCGCCGCCACCACGAGGATCGCGACCACCGCGTATTTGCGCATGTTGCCGAGACCTTCGGAGGACACGAGCCCCGCCTTGCCCATCAGCGACAGCAGCACGGGCAGCTGGAAACAGATCCCGAAGGCCATGACGAACTTGATCGTCAGGTTGAGATATTCCTGCACCGAGCCCTGGAAGCCGATGGCGGCCATCTCGTTCGCGCCCGAAGTCGCGCCGATTTCACCCTGCTGGAAGCCGAGGAAGAAGTTAAAGGCCAGCGGCAGGATGATGTAGTAAGCAAACGCCGCGCCAAGGAAGAACATCACCGGCGAGGCGACCAGGAAAGGCAGGAACGCGTTCTTCTCGTTGCGATAGAGACCCGGCGCCACGAACCGCCACATCTGATAGGCGATGATCGGGAAAGCCAGGGCGAAACCGCCGAGGAAGGAGATGTTGATCGCGACGAAGAAGCCTTCCTGCAGTTTGATCAGGTAGAGGCCGCATTGCTCGCCGCGCGATTCCAGCGCCGAACAGACCGGGCGGGTCAGGAAGTTGAAGATCGGGTTCCAGACCGTGTAGCAGACCACCATCGCGACGATGAAGGCCCCCAGCGAATAGAGGATTCGCGTGCGCAGTTCGGCAAGGTGCTCGATCAGCGGGGCCGAGCTTTCCTCGATCTCGTTATTGTCGCTCATGCGTCACCCTTCTTCGCGGCGGGTTTCTTCGCCGCCGTCTTCTTGGCCGCCGGTTTGGCACCGGTTTTCGCGGCGGGTTTACTGCTCGACTTGGTTGCCGGCTTGGCGCTGGATTTCGCGGCGGTCGAAGTGCCCGTCTTGGTGCCAGTCGTCTTGGCGTCAGTCTTGGCTGCGGTCTTCGGCGCGGCTTTCTTCGCAGCGGGCTTGGCCGCCGGCTTGCTTGCCGTCTTGGATGTCTCGGGTTTGGCCGTCTCGGCCGGGGCTGCCTCAGGCTTGGGCGGCTCGGCCTCGGGATCGGGCTTGAGCGAGGTCTTCCCGCTCTCGGACCGGCCCGGCTCCCATTTCTCGAAAGCGTCGGTCGCTTTTTCCAGCGCGTCGAGCCCGAGCGATTTCTTGGACGCCAGCGATTTCAGATCGCGCACGGAGCCCGCGGCTTCATCGAGCCCGGTATCCTTCGCCGCATCTTCCATCGCCCGCGAAAACTCGCGCCCCATCGCCTTGGCCTTCGCAGTGATGCGGCCAAGCTGGTGGAACATCTTGGGCAGGTCTTTCGGTCCTACCACGATCAGCGCCACGACGCCGATCAGCAGAAGCTCGCTCCAACCGATGTCTAACATGAGTGCTCAGGCCTCCGGCCGATTGAGGACGCAAAGGCAAACGGGCAATCGCCCGCAACCCCCGAATGCGATCAGGCTCAGGCCTTGTCTTTTTCTTTCTGGACTTCGTCAGCCGGGGTCACGTCACGTGCCTCGTCGACGGTGCCGTCCTCGATTTCTTTCGAGCCGTCGCTCACGCCTTTCTTGAAGGCGGTGATGCCTTTGCCGACTTCACCCATGAGCGAGGAAATCTTGCCGCGGCCAAAAAGAACCAGAACCACGACGGCGATCAGAAGAAGGCCGGGAAGGCCGATATTGTTGAGCATTGTTGTCTCTCCTCTGGTCACGGGCCCGCCGCCCGCGCCTTATGTCGGTCCCGAGTTTTAGGATCATGCGGGCCTCAATCCTAGAGCGATTCCGCCCAAACGGGGCTTCGAGGGGCAGATTACTGACAGTTCATTGTCAGTTGCCCTCCCTCGCGTTACCCTTCTCGCGATCCTATCGGAGAGCCCCATGACCCGCGACGAGCGGCTGCAACAGATCATCGCCATCCTGCGCGACGGCAAGATGCATCGTGCCAGCGATCTGGCCGAGCGGCTGGGCGTTTCCGCCCGCACGATCTGGCGCGACATGGCTGAAATCTCGGCCTATGGGGTGCCGGTCGAGGGCGAGCGCGGCGTGGGCTACATCCTGCGCCGGGCCGTGGGCCTGCCGCCTCTGGTGCTGACCCGAGAGGAGCTGGCCGCACTCGATCACCTGCTCGATCTGGCCGAGGCGGTGGACGATCCGCGCCTTGCCGGAGGGGCCGCAAGCCTGGCTGCAAAGATCCGCGCCGCCCTGCCCTCTGCGCCCGTCGAAGCCTCTCCCGAAGACGCCGGGGAAGGACTGGCGGGGGATCGGGGATGACGCTAGGCTCGCCCGCGAAACTTGGAAGGGATGCCCCCACGTGATCGGTGCCGAATACATCACTGCTTTCGTGACGCTTTTCGTCATCATCGATCCAATCGGTCTGGCCCCGGTCTTCATCGCGCTGACGCTGGGCGAAAGCCACCGCGCGCGTCTGCGCATCGCCTTCCGCGCGCTCATCATCGCCGCCGTGCTGCTGACGCTGTTCGGCATCTTCGGCGACAAGATTCTCGCCGGGATCGGCATCTCCATGCCCGCCTTCCGCATCGCGGGCGGGGTGCTTTTGTTCCTCACCGCGCTCGACATGCTTTTCGAACGCCGCACCAAGCGCCGCGAGGCGCAGGGCGAAGAACACGAGGCCGACCCTGAGACCGACCCCTCCGTCTTCCCGCTGGCCACGCCACTGCTGGCCGGGCCCGGCGCGATGGCCACGATGATCCTGCTGGCAGGGCGCGAGGGCGGCGACTGGCTGCATGTCGTGGCGATCATCGCCATGATGCTTCTGGTGCTGGGCTGCGTCCTCGTGATGTTCCTGCTCGCCACCCCGATCGAGCGCGCGCTGGGGCGCACCGGCACGATGGTCGTCACGCGGCTTCTGGGGATGCTGCTCGCCGCGCTGGCGATCCAGTTCATCCTCGACGGGCTGCACGGTGCGGGGTTGATGGGCGGCGTCCCGACAAGCTGAGGCAATCCGCCCTCTGGGAAAGTCACCTGCGCGGACCTATCTGAAAAAGATCGGTAGGGGTAACGAGGATCATGGTGGAGACGATCATCAGCGAAAACTGGGGACGGCTGGTCTATCTGAGCCTCTTGCTCGTCGCCGTGGGCGGGTATTTCGTGCTCGAAATCCGCCGCCGTCCCGGTCGCACCATGCAACAGGCCGCGATCTGGGGGCTGATCTTTCTCGGCACGCTCGCCGCGGTCGGGCTTTGGACCGATATCCAGCGGCAAGTCGCGATCCCGGATCAGGCCGTGATGCGCGATGGCCGGATCGAGGTGCCGCAAGCGCCCGACGGGCATTACTACCTCACCGCCGAGGTCAACGGCACGCCGATCCGCTTCGTCGTCGATACCGGCGCGAGCCAGATCGTGCTGACCCAGCGCGCCGCCGAGCGCGCGGGCATCAACACTTCCGATCTCGCCTATATCGGGCAGGCGCGCACCGCCAATGGCATCGTCGCGACCGCGCCGGTACGGCTGGAGCGCTTTGATCTGGGGCCGATCCACGACAGCAACCTGCGCGCCGTGGTCAATCGCGGATCGATGGATACCTCGCTTCTGGGCATGACCTATCTCACCCGCTTCGCGAAGGTGGAATTCGCGCGGGGCACACTAATCCTCGAGCGCTGAGCGGGCCCGGCCCGCAATCGTCGTGATGCTGCCTTTTTTGCGCCTCAATCTTTGCCGAGGGTCCGAGGGCGCCCGCCGATCAGGCCGCGCCACTCAGGCTTCGTTACGAGGAAAACACGCATGGTTGCTTTCGACACCCTCGCTCTCGCGATCATCACCGTCGCCGCCATTCGCGAAGCCTATCTCCGCCTGCGCCCGATGATGCGCTCCGCCGAAGCAGAGCGCGGCTAAGCTAGCCTTTCACCAGAACCGCGAGATCGGCCACATTCGTGCCGGTCGCCCCCGTCATCAGCAGCGCATCGGCCGCCTGCAGAACGTGATAGCTGTCATTGCGCGCAAGCGCCGCATCGCAATCGACGCCCGCCGACCGCGCCGCCGCGCAGGTCTGCGGCCCCACCAGACCACCCGCCGCATCCGTCGGCCCGTCACGGCCATCGGTGCCGCCCGAGAGGAAGCGCCACGCGCCCTCGATCCCGGCCGCCTCCGCCGCGCAAGCCACCCGCAGCGCCAGCTCCTGATTGCGCCCGCCGCGGCCGTCACCCTTGATAGTAACGGTGGTCTCACCGCCCATGACGAAAGCGCCTGCGGGCATGTCGCGCAGCAGAGCCACGATCTGCGGCGCGAGATCGGCCACGTCCCCGTCGAGCGCGAAGGGCGCCGCCTCGGCTCCAGCCGAGACCATCGCCGCGACCGACAGCCCGTTCGCCCCGATCAGACGGTTACGGGCAGCGGGCAAAGCGGGCTCGGCGCCCGAGGCCTCAAGATGCGCCTGCACAGGGGCGGGCAGCGCCTCCCAGATCCCGAGGTCACGACAGAGCTGCGCCGCATCGACCCGCGTGCCGATAGGCTCGACCGTAGGCCCCGAGGCAATCACGCGCAGATCGTCGCCCGGCACATCGGACAGGATCAGGCCCGTCACGGGGGCCGCGCTGGCAAGCAGCCAGCCGCCGCCCTTGAGCTGTGAAAGTTGCTGGCGGATCAGGTTCATCTGCGTGATATCCGCCCCGCAGCCGAGCAGAAGGCGGCTGACCTCGGCCTTGTCCGACAGGCTCAGCCCCTCGGCGGGCGCGACGGCAAGCGCGGAGCCGCCGCCGGAGATCAGCGCCAGAACGCGATCCTCCGGGCCACAGCCCTGCAGGCATTCCAGGATCGCGCGCCCTGCCCGCTCGCTGCCGTCTCCCGGCACGGGGTGGTCGCCCGCGATCAACGAAACGCCCGCGCGCGGGATCGCCGCTTCGGCATTTTCGGGATTGGTCACGACCAGCGCCTGCGCCTCCTCGGGCAACGCGTCCAGCGCCGCGGCAGTCATCGCCAGCGCCGCCTTGCCGAGCGCGACGACCTGCCAGCGCCCGCCCGGCCCCGGCGGGTTCTCCATCGCCCAGCCCATCGCGCGGGTCACCCCCGCCGCCGGGTCGGCCGTCTTCACCCCGATGTCGAACAATTCGCGCGCGCGTGCTTCCAGATCCATTCCTGCCCCCCTTTGGTTTGGCTCAAGTATCCCCGGGGAGCGGCGGGCTGCAACCCCGCCGGGGGAAGACAAGCCAGACGCGGCACGAAATGAAAAGACGCCCGCGGGGAGCGCGGGCGTCGAAACACGATCAGGCGGAAGGCCCCTGTCGGTTTAAGTGAGCGGGGACCGAAGCCCCCGCCCGGGGAGGGTATTAGCCACCTTGGCTCTCGATGTAGGCGAGCACCGCCTTGACGTCTTCGGGGTCTTTCAGACCGGCGAAGGACATCCGGTTTTTCGGAATGTAGCCCTTCGGGTCGGCGAGATACTCCTCGACGGTTTGCTCGGTCCAGACCAGACCGTCCTCGCCGTGCTGGGTCATCGCGCTCGAGTATTTGAAGCCGTCGACCGTCCCGGCCTGGCGCCCGATCAGCCCGTTGAGCACGGGACCGACACGGTTCTTCGCGCCGTCGCCGACCTGGTGGCAGGCCTTACACTTCTTGAAGACCTTCTCGCCAGCTGCGACCAGCTCCGGGTCAGCCGAGAGGCTTTCCGCCGGTGCGGCCTCTGCCTTGGCTTCCTCCGCAGCCGCCGGAGCGTCCTGCGCCGGAGCTTCGGCAGTGTCGGTTTGGGCCGTATCGCTTTGGGCCGTGTCGGTTTCCGCCGCAGTATCGGCAGCCGCCGTGTCCTCGCCGTTGCCCTCATCGGGGGTCACGTCGAGAATGGTCGCCTTCTTGGTGATCTGCACGTCGGTCTTACAGTCGCTCATGCAAGCGGCTTCCGAGAACTTCGGCACTTCGACCTCATCGCGGTTATCCACGATGAACCCATCGGCGTTCGGCATCTCCACGTCGAGGAAGTTATCCTTCGTGAGGACGAAATCGTCGTCCACGAGATAGTTCGAGTAGAGGATGTAGGCGACGATGGCGTAGGTCTCGTCGACCGTCAGCGTCTGCGCGTTGCCGAACGGCATCGAGCGGTGCGCATAGTCCCAGACAGTGGACAGGTACGGCCAGTAGGAACCGACGGTTTTCACCGGGTCCTTGTCGGCCAGCGTTCCATCGCCCCCGGCCAGTTTCGGCCAGTTGTCGACGCCCTCGGCGAAGTCGCCGTGACACGCCGCGCAATTGTCGCCGAAGATTTTCTCGCCATCGGCAACCGAACCCGACCCTTCGGGAAGGTTCTTGCCATCGGGGAAGACCTCGACGGTCCAGGCGTTGATTTCCTCGGGCAGCGCTTCGCGCCCCAGACCGTATTTCTCGGCCAGAGCGGGCGTCGCGACGAGCGGAGCGGCCAGAAGCGTGGCCAGCAGCAGATTACGACGACACTTCGACATTCTCGGACTCCCCGTTTTCCTTGACCCACCAGGTCTGGATACCGTTGTTGTGATAGACCGAATTCTCGCCACGGATCGCGCGGAGCGCGTCCTTGGTCGGCTGAACGTAGCCGGTGGAATCGGTAGCGCGGGACTGAAGGAGCATCTCCGAACCGTCCCAGTCGATCTCGAGGTAGAAGCGCGAGACCGCCTTGTCGGTGCCCGGCTCGGCCAGACGGGCTTCCTGCCAGTTCGCGCCGCCATCGATCGACACGTCGACCTTGGTGATGTGACCGCGACCCGACCAGGCCATGCCGGTGATGACCAGCGGGCCCTTGCCGTGCTTGATCGGCATCTGCGGGCTGGGCGAGGTGACGACCGATTTGGCGTCCATGACCCAGGTCCACTTGCGCGACGTGCCATCGGCGAGCGTGTCGGTGTATTTCGAGGTTTCTTCGCGCGACTGCACGGCCTCGTCGGTGACTTCGAGGCGACGCAGCCACTTCACCCACATGTTGCCTTCCCAGCCCGGAACCACGAGGCGCACCGGATAGCCGTGCTCCTTGCGCAGTGCCTCGCCGTTGGCCTTGATGGCCACGAGACAGTCGTCGAGCGCTTTCTCCAACGGGATCGAGCGGCCATTCGACGACGCGTCGGCGCCTTCGGCATAGACCCACTTGTCCTTGATCTGGTCGCCAAGATTGGTGATCCCCGCTTCTTCGAGCAGCGTCCGCAGCGGGATGCCCGAATATTGCATGTTGTGGATCATGCCCTGGGTGAACTGCGCACCGTTGAGCTGTGCACCAGCCCACTCCATGCCCGAGTTCGCGGCGCATTCGAGGAAGTAGGTGCGGTTCTCACGCGGGAAACGCTCCAGATCCTCGTAGGTGAAAACCAGCGGCTTATCGACGAGGCCGTTGATCATCAGACGATAGTCTTCCTTCTTCAGCTCGATCGCGCCCGAGTGGTGACGCTCGAAAGCGCAGCCGGTGGGGGTGATCGTGCCGTCGAGGGCGTGGATCGGCGTGAAGTTGATCGACGAAATCGTATCCGCCGTCAGCCAGCCGACATTGCGGCGGATGACGTCATCTTCGAATTCGATCGGCAGGCCATAGGGGGTTGCATCGACCCCGTCGCCCCAGCCCGAAGCCCAAGGCTGAACTTCGGTGATCAACGGATCGGGTTGCGTTTGCGCGCGCGCGGCACCAGCACCTGCGGCCATCGCACCGACCGCAGCCCCTGCGCGGAGGAACCCGCGGCGGCTGAGGGCGGCATTGGTGGCCGGGTTGCCCTGGCGTTCCTTGTCGTCCATGTGTTTTCCTCCAGTCTCTAACCCCCTGCGGGGCGCAATCATCGACAGGCGGGACCGGCTTAAACGCCGGTCACGACCACCGAGTCATTCGGTTTCAAGTCAACGGTTTTGATCTTGCGCAGGTGATCGGCGATCACGTCCCAGATCTGCGGCCCTTCGGTGCCTTCGTTGACCGAGGCCCAACCCGTCACGACGTAGTTGCGTGCCGGGTCGATATCGGAGCCGTCCTTCAGGAGCGTCATGTTGGAAATCCGCTCGCCGATCGGCTTCGAAACGTCGATGTGGTAGCCCATGCCACCCACACGAACCATGTCCCCGCCCTGCTGGTAGTAGGGGTCGGTGTTGAAGATGTTGTCGGCCACGTCTTCGAGAATGGTCTTGATCAGCTCGCCCGTCATCTCGGTGCGATAGTTCTCGCCATAGGTCATCGAAGTGGCGTTGAGCACGTCTTCCATGGTGATCTTCTGCCCCGGGATCAGCGACGGCCCCCAGCGCACGCCCGGGCTCATCGCGATCTCGGCGTCCTGCTCGGACAGCATCGCCTCGCAGATCAGGTCGTCCCAGGTGCCGTTGAAGTTGCCGCGGCGATAGAGCAGCGAGTTGGTTTCGCCCACGACTTCCTCGAGCTCGGCCTTGTAGGGCTCGCGATGGCCCATGATGACGTCGGTCATCTCTTTGTCGGGCTCGATCACGTCGGAGAAGATCGGGATCAGCTTGTGGCGGAAGCCCATCATCTTGCCGTCGCGCACGTCGAGATCGACGCGGGAGACGAATTTGCCGTTCGAGCCCGAGGCGATCAGGATCGTCTCGCCCACGAGGACCGGCTCGGGAATGGCGTCATGGGTGTGACCGGTGAGGATCACGTCGATGCCCTTCACGCGGCTCGCCATCTTGTGGTCCACGTCGAAGCCGTTATGCGACAGGCAGACGACCAGATCGACGCCCTTTTCGCGGACCTCGTCGACCACCGCCTGCATACGCTCTTCGCGGATGCCGAAGGAGTAGTCGGGGAACATCCAGCCGGGGTTCGCGATCGGCATGTAGGGGAAAGCCTGACCGATGACCGCGATCTGCGTGCCGTTGCGCTCGAAGATCTTGTAGGGCTCGTAGGCGGGCTCGTCCCACTCCGCGTCGAAGATGTTCGCGCCGAGGAAGGGGAAGGGAAGGCCGTCGACGATCTCGTTCACGCGGTCCTGACCATAGGTCCATTCCCAGTGCGAGGTCATCGCCTCAACGCCGAGCGTGTTCATGACGTCGACCATGTTCTGGCCCTTGGTCTTCAGCGCGACCATCGAGCCATGCCAGGTGTCGCCGCCATCGAGCAGCAGCGCTTCGGGACGCTCGGCCTTGATCGCTTTCACGATCGTCGCCACGCGGTCCATGCCGCCCATTTTGCCGTAGGACTTCGCGAGATCGGTGAAGTTCTCGTAGGTCAGCGCGTAGGCGTCAGGCGTGTTCGGCTCGATGTTGAACATCTTGAGGAAGTCCGCGCCGGTGACATGCGGCGGACGGCCCTTGGCCTCACCCACGCCGAGGTTGATTTCCGGCTCGCGGAAATAGATCGGCATCGCTTGCGCGTGGATGTCGGTGATGTGGATCAGCGTGACGTTGCCCAGCGGCTCGAACTGCAGGAGCTGGTCCTGAGTCAGCGACTGCTGTGCCATGGCGCGCGACCAGCGCGACAGGCCCGAAGCACCGAGGATAGTCGAGGCGGCCAAGCTCGCCTGAAGAAATTCCCGCCGGGAAATCATGCGATGTGTCTCCTTCTTCTCACCGGGCCAGTGCGCCCGGCGGTCGTTTCATTCGGGTAAATAGACAAACGAATTCAGACAGATATGAAATTTTGAATATGTTGAAACGAAATGCGCGGGACAGGGAGGCCCCTGCCCCGCGCATGAAATCAGTCGTTAGGGACGGACGCCGCCGCCCTCGATGTCGAGACCCAGACCGCGCGAGGCGACGTAGAGCTCAAGATTGCGGAACTCGTCCGAACCGGGGCTGTAGGTTTCCGCGCGCGTGTCGCGGATGCAGCCCTTGAAGCGGTTGTGGATCGAAACCACGCCCGCGTTCTTCAGACGGTAGACCGGGAAGCCCTGAATCTGGCCCTGGCTGAGGTGGTCAGCGCGGATGTAGTTGCCGTAGTTCTCTTCGTGGCACGACGCGCAGGACAGCTCGAGCTGACCGTAGCGGGTGTAGTACATCTCCTTGCCCTTCTCCCAGAAAGGCTGAGCGTCGCCGTCGATCTTGACGCTGACGGGCATGCCACGCGACTCGACCGCGATTGCGGTGGTCATGTTATGCATCGGAGTGCTGTCCCAGCCCCAGGCTTCGGCGCCCATGCGGTTGGTGCGGCAATCGTTGATGTAATCTTCCATCGACCACAGCTTGCCGGCTTCGTTCACCTTCGGCATCGAGGCGCGGACGCCTTTCATGCCTTCGCTGATGTCGCCGTGGCAATCCGCGCAGGACTTGCCCTCGGAGCCGTCAGCGGTCGACCAGGTTTCCTGGCCTTGCTCGGCAAAGATCATGATCGGGTTATCGAAGTCGTCCTGTTCCATCGCGCGGGTCTCGTCCGTGCGGAAGAGCCAGCCGGAATAGACCTCGTCGAGGTGCCCTTCGAGGTGATCGGCGGCGGGCGCCTTCACCGTGATCGGGGTGTCGCCGTTGATGACGAGTTCGTCGTCAGCCATTTCGGCGTGCAGCGCCGCGGTGCTGAGCGCGAAGGCTGCAGTGGCGGCTAGGATGGTGCGGCTGGTGCGCAACGTCATATTCTGTGTCCTCCCTGGGTGTGCCCCGCGCCCATCGATCTCCCCAAACAGGCGCGGTTCTCTGTTCTTGGTGAGGCGGCGCGCTCCCTCACGCGCCGCTAGCCATTCGGCCGATCAGCTCACTTCGATCTTCTGGCTGTCTTCGTAGGTCGAGCCGTCATCATCGTACCAGGTGAACTTGAACTCACCCGATTCCGGGACTTTCGCCTCGAATTCGATGTAGGGGTTCGTCGAGATCGCCGGCTCGAGGGTCACGTCGACGACGTTCTCACCGTTGAAGTCGCAGGTGAAGCGATTGATGATCTCGCGCGGGATGACGTTGCCGTCTTTATCCTTGCGCTGACCCGATTCCATCGGGTGCGAGATCAGGGTTTTGATGGTGATCGTGTCACCGGCCGAAGCTTTTTTCGGCACTTTTACGCGGGGTCTCACGCCTTTCATGGTCTTGTCTCCTCAGATACCGAATTTAGCCGCCGCAGCCGCCGATGGTGACCTTCACGGTCGATTTCGCCTGGACGAAGCTACCGTCAGCCATCTTGGCGACAGCGATCACGTCCTGGGTCTTCGAGAGGCGAATGCGGGTCGAAGCCATCTGCGAGCCAGCCAACGGACCGAACTTGAAGGTCACGACGTCGGGCGTCGGGTTGCCGGTCGCGAAGACCGCGATCTCGGTTGCGCCGGGCGCATCCACGGAGATCGGAACGGTGTTCCCGTTCTCGGCGATTTCCGGCGCGGTCAGGGTGACGCCGTCACCCATTGCGGCATCGGCGCCGCCGGTGAACTTGGCGATGGCGTCGGCACCGGCATCGGCCAGCGCGGGCAGCGGCAGCATGGAAGCGGCAACGCCGCCCATCGCCAGCGCCAGCGCGTCACGTCTGGTCATGGTCATGTTGTATCTTCTCCTCTCGGGTTTGTCGTTCAGAGGGTCACTCTTCCTTGAGGGTCATCAAGAAAGCGACCACATCCTCAACCTGTTGTGCATTCAAAATCGGCGGCAGATCGGCAGGCGCAGCCTTGCCGGTGTACCCGTCGCCGGGGCGAATGAAGGGACCGGTTTTATACATTGCCGGCATTACCGTGCCTTCGAACGTGTGCTTGGCATCGACGACGATGCCGCGCAGCTGCGACTCGTCCCAGCGGTCGGCGGCGCCGTTCAGCTCCGGGCCGACATTGCCTTGGAACGACGCGTCGAGCGCCGAGACCTTATGGCAGGCCACGCAGTTGCCCAGCGACTTGGTCGCCGCGACTTCTGCGCCTTTAGCTGCATCGCCCGGCTGGCCGGTCAGCGACTCGGCCACCGCGCCCACATCGGTGAATTTGACATCCATCGGCGCGGTTTCTGCGATCGCGGCGCTGGCTGCGAAGGTGACGGCCATTGCGGCCCACGCAACGTGGCGTTTCATAGAAGTCCTCCCAAATTCTCTCCCTGACTCACTTTTAAGCGAGCGCGCTACAGTGGTGCAATGGATAAATTCAAAAAACCGCATATTTTCCAATATGTTCACTCGGATATATCGAAGCATACAGCCGTATACCCAATATTTTTTTAGCAAAATCAGAAGCATTCGCGGGTGCAGCACGAATGCTGCACTGGCAAGCAAGCGATCACGACTCTGTCAGAATCGCCAAGAGAGCGCTCACTTCGCCATAACTTTCTCGGCAACGTACTTCTGAAAGTTCTGCCCGCTCTCATAGCCGTGAGTCTTTACCCACTCGAGCAACGCCATCGTCGTGCCCTTGCCGAAAGCCCCCGGCATCTGCGCCACAGCCTGCTTGTTGGCGGGCTGATCGGAGGCCTCTTCGGGGAAGAACATCATGGTCGGCGTGAACATCACGCCCCACTTCATCGCCATCTCTTTTTCGGGCAAAGCCTCGCCGTCGAAATCGGTCACTTCGACATCGCCGAAGAGGTTCATCTGCACGACGTAGTAATTGTCGGTGATGTATTTCGCGATATCGGGGTCGGAGAAGACCTCTTCGTGCATCTTCTTGCAGTAGATGCAGCCGCGCTGCTCCCAGATGACCATGAAGCGCTTGCCCTCGTCATTGGCAGTCGCAAGATCGTCCGACATGTCCTTGAACGTGTCGTGGAACCACGGCTCCTTGTGCAGCCCGTCATCGCCCAGCTCGGCCGCATGGACCGGCAGGGCCAGCATCGCGGCGGTGAAAGCGGCAGTCAGAAAATGACGCATGATCGTCCTCCCTAGAAACAGACGGTCAGCCGAGACTCCCACTCGGCATGACGTCGATCAGAAACTCACCAATGTAGCGCAGCCCCCCGGTCACGATGAGAACCGCGAACAGGATCAGCATAACCCCCATCGCCTTTTCGACATAGCCGAGCTTCGCGCGGTGCTTCGCCATGAAGGCGAGGAAGGGCCGCGTGAAGAAGGCCGCGATGATGAAAGGCAAGGTCATCCCGATTCCATAGGCAAAGAGTAGCAACCCGCCCTTGGAGATATCGCCCATGCCCGACGCCACCATCAGGATAGCGGCAAGCGCGGGGCCGACACAGGGCGTCCAGCCGAAGCCGAAGGCAAGCCCCATCACATAGGCACCGAGGAAGGTCGTAGGATCGGTCTTCGCCTCCATCCGCGCCTCGCGATAGAGGAACGGAATGCGGATCACGCCGAGGAAATGCAGACCGAAGACCAGCAGGATCGCCGCGGCCACCCAGCTCAGCGGCCCCATCCATTCGCGGAACGCAGCCCCCAGCGCGGTCGCCCCCATCCCCATCAGCACGAAGATCGTGGTAACGCCCAGTGCGAAGGCCACCGAAGAGGCCACCATGCGCGCCTGCGCGCCCGGCGCGATCTTGCCGTCGCCACGCAGCTCGGACATCGACAGCCCGGCCATATAGGACAGGTAGAACGGCACCATAGGCAGGATGCACGGCGTCAGAAAAGACAGCAGGCCAGCAAAAAACGCCCCGCCATAGGTAATATCGATCGGCACTGTTTCCTCCCTCGTGACGCGCCCTAGCCTATATGGCCTCGGTCTCCCAACCGTCCTTGAAGGGGCCCGTCAAACACATTACGATCTTTATATGTAAAAAGGGGTCCGTCAATGTTCCGCATTGTGTGGCATACGATTTCCATAACCGCGGCGCTGGCGGTCACGCTGAGCGCGACGGGCGATGTCGCGCGCGCCGAGACCGCAGCGCAAACCGTCGACACGACGGTCGCCGCCACATCGGAGGCCGAGACCGGCGAGGCGATAGCCGACAGCGAATTCCGGCTGTTGATGGTGGAGCAGGTTGGCTGCATCTATTGCCGGATGTGGAACAACGACCTCGCGCCGATCTATCCGAAGACTCCCGAGGGCAAGACGGCCCCTCTGCAGCGAGTCGATCTGCACAAACCCTTCCCCGATGACATCACGATCACCGGGGGCAAACCGCTTTTCACACCGACCTTCATTCTGCTGCAGGACGGGGTCGAAGTCGCCCGCATCGAAGGCTATGCGAGCGAAGATTTCTTCTGGGGCCTGCTCGATCAGGCCCTGAAAAAGAATGGCGCGACGTATCAGACCCCATCGAACTGAGGTTTGACCTGCGCGCTTTTGTCCCGCTTTTGGCGGGTTTTTGCGCTCTCGGGCTTTGTTCCAGCGAATCGACATGCTAAAGCCTGAGTCATTCGATCAATACGGTCGCACTCTGTGCGGCTTCCAAGGAAGGACGATGCGGTGCGGCATCTGGTGCCTGACGGTCATGCCGAAAAGCTTGCCTCTGCCACGGCCGAGTCGAGATGTTCCCGCATGGATGCAGAAGAGCTACTCGATCGCGCGCAAGACGCCTCCAACCTCATGAAGGCGCTCGCCCATGAGGGGCGGCTGATGATTCTGTGCCATCTGAGTTCGGGCGAGAAATCGGTGACCGAGCTGGAAAACCTGCTGGAATCGCGCCAGGCCGCAGTGAGCCAGCAATTGGCACGGCTGCGTCTCGAGGGGCTCGTCAGCGCACGCCGCGAAGGCAAGGCGATCTACTACACGCTCTCGGATCCGCGTGCGCGTCGCCTCGTCGAGACGATTTACGACATGTTCTGCGCCACCGACTGACGCCGGTGAGCCATGAGACCGGACACTGGGTGTTCCGGGAGGGAGAAGGGCAATGGAACAGATTCCGATGGGTGCCTTGGCAGCCATGGTCGGGGCGATCGGCGGCATCATTCTCGGCCTCGCTGCGCGCCTGGGCGATTTCTGCACCCTCGGCGCGCTGGAAAGCGCGGCCTATGGCGACGACCAGAGGCGCCTGCGCCTCTGGGGGATCGTGCTGGGCGTGGCGATCACCGGCGCCTTCGTGGCCGAGGCCCTGGGCTATGCCGACATCACCCGCAGCTTCTATCACACGATCAAATGGTCGCCGCTCGCCTCGATCGTGGGCGGGCTCGTCTTCGGCTACGGCATGGCACTCGCCGGCAATTGCGGCTTCGGTGCGCTGGTGCGTTTCGGCGGCGGCGATCTGCGCGCGATGGTCGTGGTCGTGGTGATGGGCATCTTCGCCTTCGTGACGCTGTCCGGCCCCCTCGCCCATCTGCGCCTTCTGATCTTTGACCAGCAGGCCGCCGACACCCCGCAAGGCATCGCGCATTGGCTCTCGGCGCGGACCGGGCTTCCGCCCTTGGTCTTCGCCCTGCCCGTCGCCGCCGGCTTCCTTGCCTGGGCGCTGAGCTATCAGCCGCTGCGCGCCGACAAACGCCGCCTCGCCTGGGGCGTGGCCGCGGGTCTCGCAGTGGTCTGGTGTTACGTCGGCACCTCCTATCTCTTCAACCAGAGCATGGGCGCGACCGGCGTCGAGGCGCCGTCCTTCACCGCCCCGCTCGGGCGCACGATCCTCTATTTCATGACCTCCACGGCGGGCGGGCTCACCTTCTCCGTGGGTCTCGTCGCAGGCGTGCTGGGCGGGGCCTTCCTTGGCTCGGCCATTCGCGGCCTCTTCAAATGGGAAGCCTGCGAAGATCCGCGCGAACTGGGCCGTCAGGTCAGCGGCGCGGCCCTGATGGGGATCGGCGGCACGATCGCGGTCGGCTGCTCGATCGGCCAGGGGGTGAGCGCGATGGCCGTGCTCTCCTTCTCCGCACCGGTCACGCTCGCCTCGATCGTGATCGGCGGGCTGATCGGCCTGCGCCAGCTGATCCACGGCTTCCAGCCTGAGTAAGTCCCAGCCGCGCAAATCGGCCCATTTTCGGCTTGGCTGAAATATCCCGGGGGTGAGGCGCGGACGCGCCGAGGGGGCAGCGCCCCCTCTCCCCCGAACTCTTCCCGCACAACGCTTGCGAATCTGATCCGGGTTTCCTATATCGCCCCTCGAGAGGTTGGCGCGGGCGAGCGCCTCGCCAACCCGGTCAGGTCCGGAAGGAAGCAGCCGCAACGAGCCCCGCTTGGGTCGCTGTCCAGCCTCTCACCCTACCCCCCTACAAGCTCCCTTTGCTGTGCCGCCGCGTCACCATGCCCGATTGTGCAATGACGTCGCAAAGCTAAACTTCCCGTCAAAGGGGAGGTTTCACCATGTTTCGTTTCGCTCTGGCCGCTCTGGCCATTCTGCCTGTGCCGCTCTTCGCGGGCACGCTCAAAACCGTCGAAGTCGCACCGAACACCTACGCGATCGAAGGCCCCTTCGGGCAGCGCGATGCCGAGAACCTCGGCAATAACGCGACCTTCGGGCTGATCGTCACGGATGAAGGCGCGGTGCTGGTCGATGCGGGCGGCACCTATAAGGGGGCGGCGGCGCTCGACGAAGTGATCGGCACGCTGACCGATCAGCCGGTGAAATACGTGATCGACACCGGCGGGCAGGATCACCGCTGGCTCGGCAATGGCTACTGGAAAGAGCATGGCGCCGAGATCATCACCTCGGAAGACGCGCTCGCCGACCAGAAGGCCCGCGCCTCGCTGGAACTGACGATGCTCGACGCGCTGGTGGGCAATGAGGCGCTCGCGGGCACCGAACCCGTCTATGCCGATACGACCTTCGACGAGAGCTACACGCTCACCCTCGGCGGGCGCGAGATCGAGATCACCCATCCCGGCCCCGCCCATACGCCCGGCGACAGCTTCGTCTGGCTGCCCGCGGAGAAGGTGATGTTCACCGGCGATATCGTTTTCGTGGGCCGCATCCTCGGCGTGCTCGACATGTCCTCGTCGATCGGCTGGGTCGAGGCCTTCGAGGCGATGGCCGCCTATGAGCCCGCTCATGTCGTTCCGGGCCACGGCCCCGCCACCGATCTCGCGACTGCGACGAAGGACACCTATGATTACCTGACCAATCTGCGCTCCCAGATGGCCGATTATATCGACGAGGGCGGCGACATCATCGGCTCGGTCAATGTCGATCAGTCGCAGTTCGAATATCTCGAAGATTTCGACACGCTCGCCAAACGCAACGCGCAGGCGGTGTTCAGCCAGATGGAATGGGAATGAGCCGGGTGGACGCCGACGCCCCGGGGGCCTAGTCTGACGGCTGCCTATGACACCGGAGCTTCGATGACCGACACCCAATATCAGGTTCTCGCCCGCAAGTACCGTCCCGAGACCTTTGCCGACCTGATCGGACAGGCGCCAATGGTGCGCACGCTGAAGAACGCCTTCGCGGCCGACCGGATCGCGCAGGCTTTCATCATGACGGGGATTCGCGGCACCGGGAAAACCACCACGGCGCGGATCATCGCCAAGGGGCTCAACTGCATCGGCCCCGACGGCAACGGCACGCCCACAACCGACCCGTGTGGCGAGTGCGAGCATTGCCGCGCGATCATGGAAGGCCGCCATGTCGACGTGATGGAGATGGACGCCGCCTCGCGCACCGGTGTGGGCGATATCCGCGAGATCATCGAGAGCGTGCATTACCGGGCCGCCTCGGCGCGCTACAAAGTCTACATCATCGATGAGGTTCACATGCTGTCCACGAGCGCGTTCAACGCGCTCCTAAAGACGCTCGAGGAACCGCCCGCCCATGTGAAGTTCATCTTCGCCACCACCGAGATCCGCAAGGTGCCCGTCACCGTGCTCTCGCGCTGCCAGCGCTTCGATCTGCGCCGGATCGAGCCCGAGGAGATGATCGCGCTGCTGCGCCGGATCGCCGATGCGGAAGGCGCAGAGATCGCCGATGACGCGCTCGCACTGATCACCCGCGCCGCCGAAGGGTCCGCCCGCGATGCGACTTCGCTGCTCGATCAGGCAATCGCGCATGGCGCAGGCGAGACCACCGCCGAACAGGTCCGCGCGATGCTGGGTCTGGCCGACCGCGCCCGCGTCCTCGATCTCTTCGACATGATCCTGCACGGTCAGGCGGCAGAGGCATTGACCGAACTTGCCGCACAATATGCCGATGGCGCCGATCCGATGGCGATCATGCGTGATCTGGCCGAGATCACGCATTGGGTCTCCGTCATCAAGGTCACGCCCGAGGCCGCCGAAGACCCGACCGTTCCGCCCGAGGAACGCAATCGCGGTCAGGAAATGGCAGCCGCTTTGCCGATGCGGGTGCTCTCGCGGCTCTGGCAGATGCTGCTCAAAGCGCTCGAAGAAGTCGCGAGCGCGCCCAACGCGATGATGGCGACCGAGATGGCCGTGATCCGCATGACCCATGTGGCCGACCTGCCCGACCCGGAGACGCTGATCAAGAAGATCCAGCAGGGCAACACGAACACGCAAGCCGCAGGCCGGGGCCCCGCACCCTCGACCGGGCCGGTCCATGGCGCGACGCTGCGCGCCCGACGTGCCGGTGGCGGGGCTGTCGCCGCGGCGGCCCCTGCGCAACAGCACGATCCGATGGCCGACGCGCTCGCCCGTTTCGCGAGCTTCGACGACGTGGTCGACCTGATCGCCCGGATGCGCGACATGACCCTGCTGCTGGAGGTCGAGAGCAACCTGCGCCTGGTGAATTACCGCCCCGGCCGGATCGAGTTCGAACCGACCCCGCAGGCCTCGCGCGATCTTGCGGCGACGCTTTCGGCCCGGCTGCAAGGCTGGACCGGCGCGCGCTGGGGCGTCTCGGTCGTCTCCGAAGGCGGCGCGCCCACGATTGCCGAGGTGAAGGCCGAGGAAATGGCGAAGGCCGAAGCCGAGGCGATGAAGAACCCGCTGGTGGCGGAGATCTTCGCCCGCTTCCCCGGCGCGAAGATCGAAATCCTGCCCGAGGAAGACACCGCCGCGATCGAGGCCGAGGCCCTGGCCGAGGTCGAAGACGAATGGGACCCCTTCGAGGAAGGCTGAGCCACGCCAAGGGCGGCCCCGCGCAATCCGCACGCGCCGCCCTGCCGCGCCGTTTTCCCGCCTTGTCCCTTGTCCCTTAGCGCAGCGATGCGTATCTCTCACTCAAGCCAAACGTGACGGAGAAAGCGATGTTCAAGGGATTGGGCGCCATGGGCGACATGGCCAAGATGATGAAGGCCGCCAAGGAAATGCAGGAGAAGATGGGCGAGCTCCAGGAAGAGCTCAAATCCATCGTGGTCACCGGCGAGGCCGGGGCCGGTCTCGTGCAGGCCCGCGCCACCGCGAAAGGCGAATTGACCGGGCTCTCCATCGATCCCTCGATCCTGCAGGCCTCCGAGAAGGAAGTCGTCGAAGACCTGATCCTCGCCGCGATCAAGGACACGCAGGAAAAGGCCAAGTTCCGCGAACAGGAAGAACAGAAACGCCTTCTGCGCGAACTCGGTCTGCCCGAGAACATGGACCTGCCGGTCTGATCCGATGAGCGGCGCGCGCGACGAGATAGAGGCGCTGATCGCCCTGATGGCGCGGCTGCCGGGGCTTGGCCCCCGCTCCGCCCGGCGCGCGGTGCTGCATCTGATCTCGAAACGCGCACAGCTGATGGGCCCCTTGGCCGAGGCGATGGCGCAAGTGGCCCGCACCGCGCGCGAATGCCAACGCTGCGGCAATATCTCCACCGCGCCGATCTGCGACATCTGCGAAGACCCCAAACGCGCCACCGGCGAGATCTGCGTGATCGAGGATGTCGCCGACCTCTGGGCGATGGAGCGCGGCCACGCCTTCAAGGGCCGCTACCACGTCCTTGGCGGCACGCTGTCTGCGCTCGATGCGATCGGCCCCGAAGACCTGCGCATCCCCGACCTGCTCGAACGCGCCACCGAGGAAGGCATCACCGAGGTGATCCTCGCCCTCAACGCCACCGTCGAGGGCCAGACCACCGCGCATTACATCGCCGAGGCACTCGAAGGGCGCGGCATCGCGGTCACCAGCCTCGCGCAGGGCGTGCCGATCGGCGGCGAACTGGATTATCTCGACGACGGCACGATTCAGGCGGCGCTGCGCGCGCGCAAAAGTTTCTGATGGGCACCCGGCCCGAGACGGAGGCGCTGCTGCGCGACTGTCTCGGAGACCGGATCGCGACCCGGCCGATGTTCGGCGAATACGCGGTCTATATGGGTGGCAAGACGGTGGCTCTTCTGTGCGATGACACGCTGTTCGTGCGCCAATTGCCCGAGGCCACGCGCTACCTTGAAGACAGCGGCCACGCGCCCGTCGCAGGCAAACCCTATCCGCGCGCCAAGGATCACTGGCAGATCGACCCGGACCTCTGGGAAGACACGGAGTGGCTCGCGGGCCTTCTGAGCGTGATCGAGGCCGCCCTGCCCGCCCCCAAACCAAAGCGCAAACCCAAACCGAAAGCCTAATCCCGGCGCCCCTTCGGCTTGGCAAAAATATCCCCGCCGGAGGCATCCAACCTGTGCCGTCCCGATCACCTTCCGGCAAGGGAGCGCCATCGGCGGGATTGTCGCCATTGAACCCGCCCGCGCCCGCCGTTATCAGTTCTCCAAATCCCCCAACGAGAATTGCGAGCGTCGCCCCGATGATCCGCCTCTACCATGTCGCCCTCTCCCCTTTCTGCCGCAAGGTCCGCCTCACGCTGGCCGAGAAGAAACTCGAGGTCGAACTCGTCGAGGAACGCTACTGGGAACAGCAGCCCGATTTCCTGCGCCGCAACCCCGCGGGCAAGGTTCCGGTTCTCAAGATGGACGGCATGATGATGGCCGAGAGTCAGGCGATCTGCGAATATATCGATGAGACCCATACCGACGCGCCGCTGATGCCGCGCGATCCGGCCGCGCGCTACGAGGTGCGCCGCCTGTGTGCGTGGTTCGACGACAAGTTCAACGCCGAGGTCACCGCGCGGATCATGGGCGAGCGGGTCTGGAAGAAGGTCCGCAAGGAAGGCTATCCGGACAGCAAGACGGTGAAGGCGGGCCTTACGGCGATCAAGTATCACCTCGATTACATGGGCTGGCTGCTGGAGCAGCGCCGCTGGCTTGCGGGCGACGTGATGACGCTCGCGGATTTCTCGGCCGCCGCGCATCTGAGCTGCCTCGATTACATCTCCGACGTCGACTGGAACCGGCAGGAGGCCGTGAAGGACTGGTATGCGAAGATCAAGTCGCGCCCTGCCTTCCGCTCGCTTCTGGCCGATCAGCTGCCCGGCATGCCGCCCGCGTCGCAATATGCGGAGCTGGATTTCTAAGCGCCGCGCGCGTCCTACCCAACATCGCCATACTTTCACTGCGCCGTCCGACCATCTCGGGCGGCGCAGTCATTTTGCGCGGCACGGTGCTGGCTCACGCAAAGGTGCGCGCCTCACGAAATTCAAACAATTGATTTAATCACTCGCTTCGCTACCTCAGGGACAGGCCCAAGCCGATCCAGAGCTTGGCCCGGACGGCAAAGCGAGGACTGCCATGCCCCACCCTGTGCTGATCGTGGGGGCCGGCCCGACCGGTCTCACCGCCGCTTACGAACTGGCCCGCCAGGGCGTGCCCGTCCGTCTGATCGAGAAATCCGCAAGCCCCGCCACCACCTCGCGCGCGATCGCGGTTCAGGCCCGCACGCTGGAGATGCTGGCGCAGCGCGGTCTGGCGGACACCCTTGTGGCGCGCGGCGTGCAGACCCGGATCGCACAGTTCTATGGTGAGGGCGCCCCGCTCTTCCGGCTCGACTTCGCCCATCTCGAGAGCCGCTTCCCCTATATCCTCTTCGTCTCACAGGTCGAAACCGAGACCGTGCTGCGCGAGGCCTGCGCGGCCCTTGGCGTCGAGACGGAGTGGAACACCGAACTCGTCGCGATCGCCCGCGAGGGCCATGATGCGCAGGCGGGCCCCATAGCGGTGCTGCGCGGCCCCGGCGGCACGCTCGAAGAGCTGCGCCCCGATTGGGTGATCGCCAGCGGCGGGGCGCATAGCCTGATCCGCCGCACGCTCAATCTGCCCTTCGAGGGAAAATCCGTGGGTCAGGGTTTCGTACTCGGCGACCAGATGGTCAGCGGCGCGATGGCCCCCGAGGAACTGCATATCTTTTCCTCCGGCGAGGGCTTTCTGGGCATGTTCCCCTTAGGTGGCAGACGTTTCCGTCTGATCGCCTCGGATGTTGCGGACAGCGAACAGCCCGACCTTGAAACGCTGCAGCAGGTCTTCGACGCCCGCGCCCATCTGCCTGCGACGCTGCATGACCTGACGTGGTCTTCGCGCTTCGCGATCAACAGCCGGATGGTCGGGACGCTGCGCGTGGGGCGCTTCCTGCTGGGCGGCGATGCGGCGCATATCCACTCGCCCGCGGGCGGTCAGGGGATGAATACGGGCATGCAGGACATGATGAACCTTGGCTGGAAGCTCGCGCGGGTGATCGAAGGCACGGCGCCCGAAAACCTGCTCGACAGCTACGAGGCCGAGCGCCTGCCGGTGATCCGTGACCTGCTGCACGGGACCGAGGCGCTGACCGCCAATATGGCTTCGACCTCGTCGGTGCGCCGGATGCTGATCGACCATATCAGCCCCTATCTCGGCAGCCGCGACCTCGTGCAGGAGAAAGTCGCGGCCCGGATGGGCCAGATCGCGATCGGTTATGGGGGCGGACCGCTTACCAACGGCCCGCATGCGCGCGGCACCATCGCACCGGGCGCACGCCTTCCCGACCCGCCGTTGGAGGTGGCCCGCGATAGGGCATGGCATTCGGCCCACGCGCAGGAATTGGTCGACCCGTCGGAATTCGTCCTGCTCTGCACAGGGGATGGCCCCGCCCCGGAAAGCCCTTTTGCCAAAAGCCTGAAACTGCGCCCTGCGCCCGATCACGCGGAGGAATTCACGCAAGTCTTCGGCCGCGACGGCGCGGCGGTGCTGGTGCGGCCCGACGGATATGTCGCGCTGAGCGCGCCGCTTGCCGACGCAGCCCGCGCGGTGGCGGCTTACGCGGAGGCGCATTTCGCCACCTGACGCGCGCGGCCCCGCCCCTTGTCTTGCCCGCCCGGCTTCGAAAGGATACGGCGACGGTGCGATCGGGCCGCATTCGTCACGCGCCGAGGGGGCTCTGCCCCCGCCGGCCTGCGGCGCGGCCCCCCGGGATATTTGGACCAAGGCGAAGCCATGAGTGCGGAGTTGAAAGCGCGGTTGATCGAGACGGCCCTTGCCGAGGGTTTCTCGAAGGCGCGCATCACCACGCCTGACGCGATCCCGCAGGCCGCCGAGCGGCTGGCCGCCTTCGTGGGCGCGGGCATGCATGGCCAGATGGGCTGGATGGAGGAGCGCATGGGCTGGCGCGGCGATCCCACAGCGCTGTGGTCCGAGGCGCGCTCGGTCGTGATGCTGGCCGAGACCTACACGCCCGAATACGACCCGCTGGACCTGCTGAAAGCGCGCGATCACGGGGTGATCTCGGCCTATGCGCAGGGCAAGGACTACCATGATCTGGTGAAGAAGCGGCTCAAACGCGTCGGACGCTGGTTGCTCGATCAGGCGCCCGAAGGTGAGGAGATCAAGGTCTTCGTCGACACCGCCCCGGTGATGGAAAAGCCCTTGGGCGAGGCCTCGGGTCTGGGCTGGCAGGGCAAGCACACGAACCTTCTGGCGCGCGATCTGGGCAGCTGGTTCTTCCTCGGCGCGATCTTCACCACGGTGGAGCTGCCGCCCGACGCGCCGGAGATCAGCCATTGCGGGTCGTGCACGGCCTGCCTCGACATCTGCCCGACCGAGGCCTTTCCCGCGCCCTATCGCCTCGATGCGCGGCGCTGCATTTCTTATCTCACGATCGAGCATAAGGGGCCGATCGACGAGGAGCTGCGCGCCAAGATGGGCAACCGAATCTATGGCTGCGACGATTGTCTGGCCGTCTGCCCGTGGAACAAGTTCGCCGCAGAGGCGCAGGAGGCGCGCTATCACGGCGGCGTCGGCGCGCCGCCTCTGGCGGAATTGGCCGCACTCGACGATGCCGGATTCCGGGCGCGGTTCTCGGGCTCGCCGATCAAGCGGATCGGCCGCGACCGCTTCCTGCGCAATGTGCTTTATGCGATTGGAAACTCTGGCGATCCGGGTTTGGCCGAGGCCGCGCGCCCGCATCTGAACGATCCCGATCCAGTGGTGGCCGAGGCTGCGCGATGGGCGCTCGACCGGCTTGCGCAGGTATCGCGATGAAAGCGATTGCCGCGCCCCGCTCACGGCCTATCTGATCGCGGTCATGACACCGGTTACCACCCAGACCCCTCGCCCGCTCCTTGGAATCGCGCTGAAGCTCGGCACCGTCACCGGTTTCGTCATCATGCAGGCGCTGATCAAATCGGTCTCCGACCGGGTGCCGCCGGGCGAGGCGGTGTTCTTCCGGTCTTTCTTCGGCATCGTGCCGATCCTGCTCTGGTTGCTGTGGCGCGGTGAATTGCAGGGCGGGTTGCGGGTGGAAAAACCGATCAACCACGTCATGCGCGGCGTCGTGGGAACCACCGCGATGGCGCTGAGTTTCGCAGCGCTCGCCTTCCTGCCGCTGCCCGAGGCGACCGCTCTGGGCTATGCGGCGCCCCTTCTGACGGTCGTCTTCGCGGCGCTCCTGCTGGGCGAGACGGTGCGGGTGTTCCGGTTCTCCGCCGTGGGGCTCGGGATGGTCGGCGTTCTGATCGTGCTCTGGCCGAAGCTTGGCGGTAGCGGGCCGGAAGGCGGCGCGGAGGCACTTGGCGCGGGGTTGGCACTCGCGGGGGCTACCTGCGCCGCGCTCGCGCAAATTCAGATCCGCCGCATGGTCGGATCGGAGCGCACCTCCGCCATCGTCTTCTGGTTCTCTTGCACCGCCACTGTGCTTTCACTCCTGTCTCTGCCCTTCGGCTGGGTCGTGCCGACAGTGTGGGAGGCGACGCTGTTGATCCTCGCCGGGCTCATCGGCGGCACTGGCCAGATCATGATCACCTCAGCCTATCGCTTCGCCGACGCCTCGCTGATAGCACCTTTCGACTATGCCTCGATGCTCATGGCGCTCCTGATCGGTTATTTCGTCTTTGCCGAAGTTCCGACCCATGCGACGCTCGCGGGTGCGGCGCTGATCATCGTCGCGGGCATCGCGATCATTTTGCGCGAACACCAGCTGGGACTGGAGCGCAAACGCGCACGCAAGGCCGGTCCCCCCCAAGGCTGAGCGCCGATCCGCCTGCGACAATAAACCTGCCTGCCCCTGCGTCACGACTCGGTCGAATCGTGCTATAGTCCCGCTATCAGAGGCGATGACGAGAGGAGGAAGATATGTCCCGTCACATCATCGACCGCGCCGAACTCAAGGCAGAGGGGCCGCGCGTGAAGCGGTTTCTCGAATTGCAACGGCGCGAAGGCATCCACCCGGTGATCAAGGAGCTCAGCAAACGCGGGCGGCCCGACCACGGCGCGCGGATGAAACAGTTCCTGCGGATCGAGCGGGCTGAAGCCACCTGACGACCTGATCGGCTCTCAATAGCTGTGAAAACGCGAAAGGGCGTGCCGGGGGCACGCCCTTCTGTTTTCTCGACCGATGCGCGGATCAGGCGCGCACGAGTTTCTCGTAGGTCTCGGCGATGTCGCGGGTCAGCGCGCCGACCTCGAAGTTGAAGTCGCGGATCTGGCTGACCGGCGTCACCTCGGCTGCGGTGCCGGTGAGCCAGCACTGTTCGAACTCGGCCAGTTCGGTCGGCTCGATCAGGCGCTCGTGGACGGTGATGCCCTTTTCTTTCAGCAGGCCGATCACGGTCTGACGGGTGATCCCGTTGAGGAACACGTCGGCCTTGGGCGTGTGAACCTCACCATCCTTCACGAAGAAGATGTTCGCACCGGTCGCCTCGGCCACGTAGCCGCGCCAATCCATGAACAGCGCGTCCGAATAGCCGCGATCTTCGGCGGCGTGCTTGGACATGGTGCAGATCATGTAGAGACCGGCGGCCTTCGCCTCGGCGGGAATGGTGCGCGGATCGGGACGACGCCATTTCGCGATGTCGAGCTTGGCGCCCTGCATCTTCGCATCGCCGTAGTAGTTGCCCCATTCCCAGCCAGCGACGGCCAGACGCACGGGGTTCTTGCGCGCCGAGACGCCCATATCCTCGCCCGCGCCGCGCCATGCCACCGCACGCACATAGGCATCGGTCCAGCCATTGGCCTTGAGCATGTCGTATTTGGCCTTTTCGATCTCCTCGACCGAATAGGGGATTTCCATGTCGAGCAGTTGCGCCGATTTGCGCAGGCGGGCGGAATGCTCTTCGCCTTTGAAAATCTTGCCGTTGTAACAACGCTCGCCTTCGAAGACGGAGGACGCGTAATGCAGCGCGTGAGTCAGGATGTGGACATTGGCGTCGCGCCACTCCACAAGCTGTCCATCCATCCAGATCTTGCCGTCACGATCGTCATACGAGCCCGACATCTTACTCTCCTTGCAGTCACGCCATTTTACGAATATTGCGCAACTTGCGTCCGAAGTGGACACTTTGTTGCGTCAAAACTGCTCTGCGGTAGCAGTTGAGTCTTGGATAGTCAACAAGGCTGACATAAAGTCACGCAAAAGAGAGGGACGATATGGCAGATAGCGGAAGCCCCGGGGGCGAGACACTTCTTTTTCTGACGGACGAACAATTGCGCAAAGGCATCGAGGCGATGTTCTTCGCCTATCGCGCCTTTACCGCCGATCCTGACCGTCTGCTCGAAGAATACGGCTACGGGCGCGCGCATCACCGCGCGCTGCATTTCATCAACCGCCAGCCGGGGCTGACCGTGACGACGCTGCTCGCCGTTCTGGGCGTGACCAAGCAATCGCTCAACCGGGTGCTGCGCACGCTGATCGAAGACGGGCTGGTGGAAAGCCGCGTCGGCACCCGCGACAAGCGCGAGCGGCGGTTGCATCTGACGGCCGAGGGCGAGACGCTGGAACGCGCGCTGTCCGAGGCGCAGCGGGGCCGGATGCGCTCTGCCTATCGCGCGGCGGGACCGCAAGCGGTGGCAGGCTTCCGGCAGGTGCTGGAGGCGATGATGGGCCCCGACTTACACAAGCTCTATCAAATGATGAAAGACGACTGATGCCCTACTCGGCCGACCCTCATCTCCTCATCGTCGACGATGACGAGCGCATCCGGACGCTGCTGAAGAGCTTTCTGCAGCGCAACGGTTTTCTCGTCACTGCCGCGCGCGACGCGGCCCATGCGCGGTCGCTGCTGTCGGGGCTGGAATTCAGCCTGATCGTGATGGATGTGATGATGCCGGGCGAGGACGGGCTGTCGCTGACCCGCGATCTGCGCGCCAGATCGATCGCCACGCCGATCCTGCTGCTGACGGCGCGCGGCGAAACACGCGAGCGGATCGAGGGGCTGGAAGCGGGCGCCGACGACTATCTCGCGAAACCGTTCGAGCCGAAGGAACTGCTGCTGCGGATCAACGCGATCCTGCGCCGGGTGCCGCAGGAGACCGAGAGCGGTCCGAAATACCTCTCGCTGGGGCCCCTGAAATACGATCAGGAGCGGGGCGAGCTGTGGGATGGCGATGCGCTGGTGAAGCTGACCGCTACCGAGGTGCAGCTGATGCGCATCTTCGCGACTCATGCGGGCGACGTGGTCAGCCGCACGGAACTGATCGAGGAGCTGGGCCGCGAGCGCGGCAGTGGCGAGGAAGGCGGCGGCGATCGGGCGGTCGACGTTCAGATCACGCGCCTGCGCCGAAAGATCGAGCGCGACCCCCGCGAGCCGCGCTATCTGCAGACGGTGCGCGGTCTGGGTTACCTGCTCGCGCCCGACTGAATGGAAGGACGGCGGATACTACATGTTGAGGGGCCAGCATACGGGGTGCGATAGGCGCCGCGTGGGGCCCGATCATCTTCAAAAATGCGAATTTGTTATATGTTTTTAAGGCCACGAATCGCTTTTCCCCAATAGGGAGCAGTATTTGTGCGTCGAGCTTCTCGCGCGGCCCCCTTCGCCGATGCGCATGGCCATTGACCTTGGGTGATCTGTTGCAAGAGCGACATTTAACTGCCCCTCAACACAAATTCAGGCGAATGTGTTCTGGACTGACAAATTCGTGATTGGTATGAGAGCGGCCATGTTTGGCGGCACCTCGCGACGTGCCCCGGCACGTCACTATCGGCCCCCTCGCGGGCCCGGGAAGGAGAGACAACGTGTCCCACGCAGATAATAACGCAGGCACCCGGAGGGATTTCCTCTACTACGCCACCGCCGGCACCGGCGCGGTGGTGACCGGCGCAGCCGTCTGGCCGCTGGTGAACCAGATGAATGCCTCGGCCGACGTCAAGGCGCTCTCGTCGATCTATGTCGACATCTCGGGCGTCGAGACCGGCACGCAGCTCACGGTGAAATGGCGCGGCAAGCCGGTCTTCATCCGCCGCCGCACCGAGGAAGAGATCGAACTGGGGCGTGAAGTGCCGCTCTCCGATCTGGTCGACACCTCCGCCGAGAACGCGAACAAGCCGGGCGCCGAAGCGACCGACGAGAACCGCACCCTCGACGAGGCGGGCGAATGGCTGGTGATGATCGGCGTGTGCACCCACTTGGGCTGCGTGCCGATCGGCAACGGCTCCGGGGACTACCACGGCTGGTTCTGCCCCTGCCACGGGTCGCATTACGACACCGCCGGCCGGATCCGCAAAGGCCCCGCACCGCGCAATCTCGATATTCCGGTGGCCCAGTTCACCGATGAAACCACCATCAAGCTGGGCTGAGGAGGCATTTAAATGTCGGGCATTCCCCACGACCATTACGAGCCCAAGACGGGCTTCGAGAAATGGACGCATAAGCGTCTTCCGATCATCGGGCTGATCTATGACACGATCATGATCCCCACCCCCAAGAACCTGAACTGGTGGTGGATCTGGGGCATCGTGCTGGCCTTCTGCCTCGTGCTGCAGATCGTCACCGGCATCGTTCTGGTGATGCATTACACCCCGCATGTCGATCTGGCCTTCGCCTCGGTCGAGCACATCATGCGCGACGTGAATGGCGGCTACATGCTGCGCTACATTCACGCGAACGGCGCCTCGCTGTTCTTCCTCGCCGTCTATATCCACATCTTCCGCGGCCTCTATTACGGCTCCTACAAGGCGCCCCGCGAGATCACCTGGATCATCGGCATGATCATCTACCTGTGCATGATGGGCACGGCGTTCATGGGCTACGTTCTGCCCTGGGGTCAGATGTCCTTCTGGGGTGCGACCGTGATCACCGGCCTGTTCGGCGCGATCCCGGGCATCGGCGAGTCGATCCAGGCCTGGCTGCTGGGCGGCCCGGCGGTGGACAACGCGACGCTGAACCGCTTCTTCTCGCTGCACTACCTGCTGCCCTTCGTGATCGCTGCGCTCGTCGTCGTCCACATCTGGGCCTTCCACACCACGGGCAACAACAACCCGACGGGCGTTCCGGTCCGCACCGGCTCGAAAGCGGAAGCCGAGAAGGACACCCTGCCCTTCTGGCCCTATTTCGTGATCAAGGACCTCTTCGCGCTCGCCGTGATCCTGCTGGTCTTCGCTGCGGTCGTGGGCTTCATGCCGAACTATCTCGGCCACCCCGACAACTACATCGAGGCGAACCCGCTGGCGACGCCTGCACACATCGTGCCCGAATGGTACTTCTTGCCGTTCTACGCGATCCTGCGTGCCTTCACCTCGGACGTCTGGGCCGTGATGTTCGTCAACTGGATCACCTTCGGCATCGTCGACGCGAAGTTCTTCGGCGTGCTCGCGATGTTCGGCGCGATCCTCGTGATGGCGCTGGCCCCGTGGCTCGACACCTCGAAAGTGCGCTCGGGCGCCTACCGCCCGATGTTCAAATGGTGGTTCTGGCTGCTGGCGATCGACTTCATGGTGCTGATGTGGGTGGGCGCGATGCCGACCGACGGGATCTATCCTTACATCTCGCTGATCGGCGCGACCTACTGGTTCGTCTATTTCCTCGTGATCCTGCCGCTGCTGGGTCTGATCGAGAAGCCGCAGCCGCTGCCGGCGACGATCGAGGAAGACTTCAACCACCACTACGACATCAAATCGGCTGAATGAGTAAGGAAGAGGGACACCAAATGAAACATCTTCTGATCTCTGCCCTGTCGGCGCTGGTGATCGGGGCAAGCGCCCTGGCCTCCCCGGCGATGGCGGCCGAAAGCGGCGAAAGCCATGTCGAGGATATCGACTTCTCCTTCGAGGGCCCCTTCGGGACCTTCGACCAACAGCAGCTGCGTCGCGGCTTCCAGGTCTACCGGGAGGTCTGCTCGGCCTGCCACGGCCTGCGCTATGTCGCCTTCCGCACGCTCGCTGATCAGGGCGGCCCGATGATGGACCCGGCCTGGGTGCGCGCCTATGCTGCCGAGTTCACCGTGATGGACAAGGAAACCGGCGAAGAGCGCCCCGGCAAGGAGACCGACCACTTCCCGTTCATCTCCGGCATGGGCATGGGTCCGGATCTGTCGCTGATGGCGAAAGCGCGTGCAGGCTTCCACGGCCCCTACGGCCTCGGCATCAACCAGTTCTTCCGCGGCATCGGTGGCCCCGAGTATATCTACTCGGTCCTGACCGGTTACACCGGCGAAGAGAAGGAAGAGGCAGGCTCGTATTTCTACGGCAACCACACCTTCCCGGGTGGTTGGATCGCCATGCCTCCGCCGCTCTCGGAAGACCTCATCGAATATGAGGACGGCACGCCCGCCACCGTCGAACAGATGGCTCAGGACGTTGCTGCCTACCTGATGTGGACGGCCGAGCCGAAGCTGGAATCGCGCAAGCGCTGGGGCTTCGTCGCGGTGCTGATGCTGGCGGTGCTGAGCACGCTCCTGTACCTGACCAACAAGAAGCTCTGGGCGCCGCATAAGGGCAAGAAGTTCGACCTGTAAGCCCGGGCTCGACCTGCTAGACTGATGAACGCCCCCTCGCCCGCGAGGGGGCGTTTTCCGTTCTCTGGAGATGCCCGATGTCCACCCCGCCCCCCGGATTCGCGCCCCTGCCCGACCCGCCCTATTACGCGGTGATCTTCGCCTCTCTGCCCGGGGCGAGCGATCAGGGCTATGGCGCGATGGCCGAACAGATGGCCGCGCTCGCCGCAGAGCAGCCCGGATATATCGGGATGGAGAGCGCACGCGATGGAACAGGCTTCGGCCTGACCGTCAGCTACTGGGCCGACGAGGCCGCGCTGATCGCGTGGAAGGCGGTGGCGAAGCACCAACTCGCGCGGCAACTCGGCAAGGATCGCTGGTATCGCCATTACGCGCTGCGCGTCGCCAAGGTCGAACGCCAGTATGACGGGCCGGAGGGCCGCTGAAATTCTCCCTCCGCTGACGCCGCGCAATGCGCCCGCGCTCTTGGATGTCGCGGGCAAGCGGGCTATCTGGGAAGGGACAACAGGAGTAACAATGCCCGACATTTCCGAGCTGCCCCATATCAGCCCCGCCTCCCGCGCCCCGCGCCTGTGCGTGCTGATTGACGCCGATAACGTCCCCGCCGGATATGCCGAAGCGATCTTCGAAGAGATCGCCTCGCTGGGCGAAGCCTCGGTGCGCCGCATCTACGGCGACTGGTCGGCGCAGCGCCTCGCGGGCTGGGCCAAACGCGTGGCCGAACTGGGCCTCGTCGCGGATCAGCAATTCGCCAACACCAAAGGCAAGAACGCCTCCGATATCGGCCTCGTCATCGCGGCGATGGACTTCCTGCATTCGGACCTGTTCGACGGCTTCGTACTGGTCTCCTCGGACAGCGATTTCACCCGCCTCGCCGCCCGCATCCGCGAGCAAGGGCTGGACGTCTATGGCATCGGCGAACAGAAGACGCCCGAGGCCTTCCGCAAGGCCTGCAAACGCTTCATCTATGTCGAGAACCTCGGCAATGGCGATAGCACCGCCGACACCACCGCCAAGCCGACTTCGGACAAGACCAGCAGCACCAGCGCCCCGAAATCCTCGGGCGGCAAGCAGGAACCCAAAGCCGCGATCCCGATCATCGTCAACGCGATGAAAGCGATCGGTCTGGAAGAGGAATGGTATTCGCTGGGCCAGCTCGGCCAGTTCATCACGCAGGCCAACCCGGATTTCGACACCCGCACCTATGGCAGCGCGAAGCTCTCGGACCTGCTGATCAAGACGGGACGCTTCCAGTTGCAGCGCGGCGAGGGCAATCAGTGGATGGTGCGCGATCTGGCCTGATCAGGCCTTCGCCCCGTAGCGTGCGAGGAACATCGCGACCGCGCCCCGGATCACGCGCTCTTTCTGCTCGCCGGTGAAGCTGTCGCAAATCCCGAACAGGAGCTTCGGGTGCAGTTCCGACTTGCACAGCTCGATGAAGAGGTAGGCGGCAAGGTCGATATCGTCGATCACCAGCTCGCCCCGATCGGCAGCACAGCGCAGATAGTCCATCAGCAGCTCATGCACCAGCTCCGGCCCGGCCGCGTAAAAGGCGCGGCCCAGTTCGGGAAATCGTTCGGATTCGGCGACGCAGAGCCGGTAGAGCCCCTGGTTCAGCTTGCAGCTCATCGAGTCGACGATCTGCGCGGCTGCAAGCGACAGCACCACCTCGGGGGCTGCGCCGAAATCGATCGTGGCGACCGCGCTGTCGGTCTGCTCTTTCAGTTGCGAGCGCACGACCTCGACGAACATCAGCCGCTTGTCGGGGAAATAGCTGTAAAGCGTGGCTTTCGACACGCCCGCTTCCTTGGCGATGTCGTCGACCGAGGCCCCGTCGAACCCGTCACGCAGAAAGATCGTCCGCGCCCCTTCGAGCACCTGATCGAACTTGCGCCCGCGATTGATCTGATCTGCCTGTGACATCTGCCCTCCGGTCCCGGGAAACCGACCCGGGCCCGCAGAATAAACCGGGCGGTTCACATCCCGCAAGGTCGCACACGTGACGTCATGGCGCTCTGCACCGGCGCCCGGCAGACCGCTGCCTGTCGTCGGCTTGGCGAAAATGTCCCGGGGGGCTCCGAAGGAGCGGGGGCAGCGCCCCCTCTCTCCTCGCAAATGCCGCCCTCCAGCGACGGGGACAGCGCCCCCTCAGCCGATCGTGCCGCGGACACCGCCGGTCTGCGCCCGATCCATCAGGAACTGATCAAGGATCACACAGGCCATCATCGCCTCGGCCACCGGCACCGCGCGGATGCCGACACAGGGGTCATGACGGCCCTTGGTGATCACCTCAACCTCTTCGCCCGCGACATTGACCGAGCGGCGCGGCGTCAGGATCGACGAGGTCGGCTTCACCGCAAACCGCACCGTGATCGGCTGGCCCGTGGTGATCCCGCCAAGGATGCCGCCTGCGTGGTTCGACAGATATTCGACGCCGTCGGGCCCCATCACCATCTCGTCGGCATTGTCGACGCCGGTCAGGGCTGCCGAGGCCATACCTTCGCCGATCTCGACGCCTTTCACAGCGTTGATCGACATCATCGCGGCGGCCAGCTCGGCATCCATCTTGGCGTAGATCGGCGCGCCCAGACCTGCCGGGCAGCCCTCGGCCACCACCTCAATCGCGGCGCCCACCGAGTTCTGGCCCTTGCGGATCGCGGCGAGGTAATCGGCCCATTCATCCGCTGCCTCGGCATCGGGCAGGAAGAACGGGTTTTGCAGGATCGCGTCCCGGTCGAACTTCGCGCGGTCCAGATGTTTCGCGCCCATCTGCACCATGTAGCCATAGATCTGCAGATCGGGGATCAATTGGCGCAGCGCGGCCTGCGCGACACCCCCTGCGGCCACACGCGCCGCCGTCTCGCGCGCGCTGGAACGCCCGCCGCCGCGATAATCGCGGACACCGTATTTCTGGTGATAGGTGATATCGGCATGACCGGGGCGGAACTGCCGCGCGATCTCGCCGTAATCCTTCGAGCGCTGATCGGTATTCTCGATCATCAGCTGGATCGTCGTGCCGGTCGTCTTGCCCTCGAACACACCCGACAGGATGCGCACCCCATCGGGCTCCTTGCGCTGGGTCGTCTCTTTCGACTGGCCCGGACGGCGACGGTCGAGGAATTGCTGGATGAACGCCTCGTCGATCTCAATGCCGGGCGGGCAGCCATCCACCGTCGCGCCAAGCGCGGGCCCGTGGCTTTCGCCCCAGGTGGTGACGCGGAACTGATGACCGAAAGTGTTGAACGACATGGGACGCGCGCCTCGCAGGTTTCCTTCGGCGCTGGCTTAGCAAGTCAGGGGCTGCGAGGCAACGCGCATGGCATTGGGCGCGGCAGCTTAGAAAGACCTTGGTTGCGCGCGGGACGCGCTCACTCCACCGCGCGGATCAGCTTGCGCTCGAGCACGCGCAGCACCTGACGCAGATCGTGGCCGCGCCGCAGCACCTGCCCCTGCTGCCCGATCACCGCATATTGCCCCTGTTTCGAGCGCAGCGCGGGCCGTTTCTCGATCCGGTAGATCGGCACTTCGGCGGCGCGGCGAAAGATCGAGAAAACCGCGACATCGCGCAGGAAACTCATCCCGTAATCGCGCCACTCCCCAGCCGCGACCGCGCGCCCGTAAAGCGACAGGATCACGCCAAGCTCGGAGCGATCGAACGCGATCTGCTCCGGCACGCCGGAAGGGTTCGGATGGGGGGAAGGCGTTTGAACCGTCATTTACAAAGGGTACATCGCGCGTGGCGCAAATCAAGCCCACCCGCGCTAAGGTTGCATGCGCCTTTGCCGCGCCGGAATAAGACCGCGAAAATGCCTGATTTCCTGCGCCTTCCTGCCGGGTTTCCACGCCACCTTCAAATCAGCGGAAAACGCTAAAAGCCCGACGGTGCGGTAAACAGCCCCCACCCAGTTCGCATCGTCGGGCGCTTTTCCCTCCTGCAGAAAAGCCTCGTGTCCTGGTCAGACACGGGGCTTTTCCTTTTCCCGATCCGCAGCACTCTCTGCCCTAGTAGCAGCGCACCGCCGCGATCGTGCCGCTCTCGTCGATCTCGAAATTCACCCGATCCGGGGCGTAATCCATCGTCACCGCATCGCCCGGATGAATGATGCGGTGGGGCCGCGCGAGGGTAAGCCCCGCCAGCACCGATTCAGGCCGCCCTTCCAGCGCCGCAAGTCCGGGCGGCGGACAGGCGCCCGCCGCGGGCGGACCCGAACGGGGTGGCATGCGGTGCGGCTGGCAGGCCGCGATCCCGAAGACTGCGACCCCAAATGTGACAATCAGACCGATCCGCGCCCTGCTCCGTTCCATCAGGCTCACCCGCAATCGATGTTGTAGACATTCCCGCGCGAGTCGAGCCGGAACACGACGCGCTGCGGATTGTAGACCTGATCCTCGACGCCGCGCCATTCCACGATGCGATAGGGTTTGGTGATCCCCAGCGTCTGGATCTGCGCCGCCGGTTGACCCAGGACCGAGGTGTAGTTCACCGCGCCGCAAGTGTCGGGCTCACGCTCCTGCAAGCCGCCCTTGGTGAGGGTGACAGGCGGAGTGACATAGGGCGCGGGCGCTTCGGCCTGAGGCGCGGGAGAGGCGCTATCCGTGGGGGTCTCGCTCATCGGACCCGCGGGATCGCAGGCCGCAAGCGCCAGCATCGAACCCATGACGAAAAATCGTTTCAACATGTCGCACCCTTCATTGCATTGGCCGCGCCGATAACGCAGGCTATTGCGGAATTTATACAAGGAGTATGCGCCCATGAGAACCCGTGCCGCAGTCGCGCTCGAGGCGGGAAAACCGCTCGAAATCATGGAAGTGGAGCTGGACGGCCCGAAAGCGGGCGAAGTGCTCGTCGAGATCAAGGCCACCGGCATCTGCCACACCGACGAATTCACCCGCTCGGGCGCTGACCCCGAGGGCATCTTCCCGACCATCCTCGGCCATGAAGGCGCGGGTGTCGTGCTGGAAGTCGGCGAAGGCGTCACCACGCTGAAGCCGGGCGATCACGTGATCCCGCTCTACACCCCGGAATGCCGCGAATGCCCGTCCTGCCTCTCGGGCAAGACGAACCTCTGCACCGCGATCCGCAACACCCAAGGTCAGGGCCTGATGCCCGACGGCACCACGCGCTTCAAGATGCTCGATGGCACGCCGATCTATCACTACATGGGCTGCTCGACCTTCGCGAACCACACGGTGATGCCCGAGATCGCGCTCGCCAAGGTCCGCGACGACGCGCCGTTCGAGAAGATCTGCTATATCGGCTGCGGCGTCACCACCGGCATCGGCGCGGTGATCAACACCGCGGGCGTCGAGATCGGCTCCACTGCAGCGGTCTTCGGCCTCGGCGGCATCGGTCTGAACGTGATTCAGGGCCTGCGCATGGCGGGTGCCGACATGATCATCGGCGTGGACCTGAATGACGGCAAAGAGGAAATGGCGCGCAAGTTCGGCATGACCCATTTCGTGAACCCCTCGAAATCGGACGTTCCGGTGGTGCAGCAGATCGTCAACCTGACCAAGACCGAGCGCGACCAGATCGGCGGCGTGGACTATTCCTTCGACGCCACGGGCAATGTGCAGGTGATGCGCGACGCGCTGGAATGCTCGCATCGTGGCTGGGGCGTGTCGGTCATCATCGGCGTCGCACCCGCGGGAGCCGAGATCGGCACCCGCCCGTTCCAGCTCGTCACGGGCCGGACGTGGAAAGGCACCGCATTCGGCGGCGCCAAGGGTCGGACCGATGTGCCGAAATTCGTCGAGTGGTACATGAACGACAAGATCGAGATCGACTCGATGATCACCCACACGATGCCGCTCGAAGACATCAACAAGGCCTTCGACCTGATGCATGCGGGCGAGTCGATCCGCTCGGTCGTGATCTACTAAACCCAAGGCCGGGGGCGCTGCCCCCGGACCCCCGGGATATTTGGACCAAGGCGAAGATAAGAGAGCGATCTCCCCTTCGCTATTGGTCAAATATCCCCGGGTGAATTCGCGCCAGCGAAGAGGGGCAGCGCCCCTAACTCCCCAGATAGTCCCGCAGCGCAGGCGGCGGATCGTCGAGAAGCGGTCCGGTCTCTTGCGGCGCATGGGCGCGACCCTCGGCCACCAGAACCGTCTGCGGACAAAGCGCACGCGCATCCTCGGGATCGTGACTGACCATCAGCACCGTCGTGCCCTGTTCGCGGGCTATCTCGGCCACCAAAGCCAGCATCTCGGATTTCAGCGCGGGCCCCAGCGCCGCGAAAGGCTCGTCCAGCAGCAGGATCGGGCGGCCGCGAAGCAGCGTCCGCGCGAGCCCCGCCCGGCTGTGCTGCCCGCCCGACAGCGCACCGGGCTTGCGTTTCTCCATCCCTTCGAGCCCGACGCGGGCCAGCGCCGTCTCGATCCGGGCGCGGTCGGTGGCGTCGATCTTGCCTTTCGGGTTCAGGCCGAGCGCGAGATTGGTCTCGAGCCGCAGATGCGGGAAGAGGTTCTGATCCTGAAACAGGATCGAGAGCGGGCGTTCCCCCGGCGGCGTCGCGGTGATGTCCTCGCCCTGCCAGAGGATGCGGCCACTCGCGGGCGACAAGAACCCGGCGATGGCCGCGAGCAGCGTCGACTTGCCCGCCCCGGACGGGCCGATCAGTGCGACGCGCGCACCGACCGGGATCGAAAGATCAGCATCGAGGCGGAAATCGCCCTGTGTGAGGGTCAGTCTATCGAGGGTCAGCATAATGCCCCGCGCGGTCGAGCGCCCAGAAAAGCGCGAAGGTGAGGATCAGGAGCAGGCTCGCAGCGCCCGCTGCCTGATCCATGCGATAAGAGCCCATGAGCTGGAAAAGCGCCAGCGGCAGGGTGCGGGTCTGTCCGTCCGAGAACAGCGTGATGACGCCCAGATCGCCCATCGAGAAGGCCGCGGCCAGCCCCGCCGAGAAGCCCAGCGGCCGGGCAAGACGCGGAACCGTCAGCAGGCGCAGCCGGGCGAAGCCGCGCAGCCCGAGCGAGGCGGCGAGCCGGTCGTAATCAGCCTGAAGCGTGCGGATCTCGGGCATCAGGATGCGGGTCGCAAAAGGCACCGACAGCGCGGCATTGGTCAGCAGCACCATCGGCAGGGCGAGGTCCGTGGGGTTCACGAAAGGCCGCGCGATCAGGAAAGCGCCGGTCCCCATCACGAGGCTCGACGCGGTCATCGGCAACATCGCCGCGATCTCCGCCCAGCGTTGCCGCGTGGCCACCAGCGCGAGCGGCAGGGCGATGGCAAGAGTGATCACGGTCGAGGCCAGCGCGATCACCAGCGAGGTCAGCGTGGCGGGCCAGACCATCTCGGGCAACTCAACCAGTGCAGGCAGCCCACGGGCAAAGACCGCCCCGATGGGGAGCAGCAGGAAGACGGCTGCCAGAAGGATCGCGAGCGTATCGAAGGCCACGCGATCCGCCCCGCCGGACAACTGCGGAATCGGTGTGGCGCGGCGGTCATGCCCCGCGCCGAAGCTCGACGGCAGGGTCGCGCGCGCGGCGATCAGCAGAGCTGCGACCGAGATCGCGACCTGCACCAGCGCAAGGCTCGCCGCGCGTCCCATGTCAAAATCGAAGCGGAAGGCTTGATAGATCGCCAGCTCCACCGTGGTCGCGCGCGGCCCGCCGCCCAAGGTAAGCGCCACTGCAAAGGAGGTCAGGCAAACGAGGAAGATCGCGAGGAACGCGCCGGGCAGAACGCTGCGCAGCATCGGGCGTTCGAGGTGGCGGGTGACCTCGGCCGGGCCGAAGCCCAGCGTGGCCGCAAGGCGGAACCGCTCGGCCGGGATCGCCTCCCAGCCGTGCAGGATCATCCGCGTGGCCAGCGGCAGGTTGAAGAAGACATGGGCGATGATCACGCCCTGCGCCCCATAGATCGAGATCGGATCGATGCCGAAGGGCGCCAGTGCCGCATTGACCAGCCCGCGCCGTCCGAAGACCGCGATCAGCCCGAAGACCGCGACGATCACCGGCAGGATGAAGGGCGCCCCGAGGAGCGAGATCAGCAGCCCCCGCCCCGCAAAGCGGCGCCGGTGCAGCGCGCGGGCCACCGGGATCGCCAGCGCGCAGGAGATCAGCGCCGAGGCCGCAGCCTGCCAGAGCGTGAAGCGGATCGCGGCGAGGTCGGTCTCGCGCAACCCCGTCAGCCCGCCCGCGCGGAGCGTCACCGCAGCCAATGTCCCAAGGACGAGCGCGGCCAAAGCCGCACCCGCCAGCATCGCCCAGAGGGGCGCGCGTTTTATCTGGAGAAGGCGCGTTGCCATTCGTCCAGCGCCGGACCGCGCAGTTTCTCGGCCTCGGTCTCACCCAGATAAAGCGTCTTGTCGGGCATCGGCAGGTTCTGGAACACCTCCGGCAGTTGATCCTTCGGCAGTTTCGCCGGGAAAGACCAGTTCGCCGTCGCGATCATGCCCTGAAAATCGGGGCTGAGCACGTAATCGAGGAATTTCTGCGCCAGCTCTGGATGTTTCGAGGTCTTGAGCTGCGCGACCAGTTCGGGAGTGAAGTAATGCCCCTCGGGGAAGATCGCGGCGACCTTGCTGTCATCCTCCTCGGCCATGATGTGATAGGCGGGCGAGGTGACGTAGCTGAGCACCATATCCGCCTCACCATCGGTGAACATCCCGTAGGCCTCCGACCAGCCCGGCGTCACGGTCAGCACCTTGGGCGCGATCTTCGTCCAGGCCTCTTCGGCCTTGTCGCCGTAGATGTCCTTCACCCACAAGAGCAGCGACAGACCCGCAACCGAACTGCGCGGATCTTCGATGACGATCTTGTAGGCATCGTCGGGCGCATTCAGCAGGTCCTGGAAGCTCGCGGGTGGGTTTTTCAGCTTGGTCTTGTCATAGACGAAGGCCAGCTCCGACCAGTCGAAGGGCAGGAAGACCGGATCGTCCCATTTGACCGGCATGGTCAGATCGGAGGTGTCTTCGTTATGCGGCGCGAACAGGCCGGTGGCGCGCGCCTTCGCGGTCACGTCGGTGTTCAGGCCGATCGCGATATCGGCAGAGGTCTTGTCGCCTTCGAGCAGGATCCGCGGCAGCACATCGCCCGCCACGAATTTCAGATCGCAATCGCAAGTCGCCTCGAACCCCTTCTCGATCGCAGGGCCGGGGCCCCATTCGCTCGTGAAATAATCGGGCGCATAGACGGTGAGTACGGGCTTGTCCTCGGCCGCCGCCATCGTGGCGATCAGGCTCAGGGCTCCCGCAAGCATCAGGTGGGTTTTCATGCCTCACTCCTTGGGCTTGCCGGGCGGAGTGGGGCCGGGAGATCCGGCTACCTTCCCTCCGCCGGTCTTAACCGGTTCAGGTTCAACGGGTTCGCGTGGATCGCATCTCAGCCGGATCGTCCGGCACCCCGAGGTAGGGCGCAACCTAAGCGCGCGCGGCTGCGGACGCAAGGGCAAGCAGGCACAGCGTCCCTGCCCCGCGCCCCGGACGCTCTGGCGAGTTCCCGCCAGTAGCGACCCGCGCCGGATTTCAATGGCTTGCAACTGCGCGCGGCGCGACGCAGGCTCGATCTGGAACGGATTTGGGAGGAACCGATGCGCATTACCCTCACGGCGGCCCTGCTGGCCGCGACCGCCCTGCCCGCCTTGGCCGACACGATCGAGGCACCGGGCAAGATCACGGCCGTGACGCTCTTTCCGCAAGGCGCGCAGGTGGTGCGGCAGGTCAAGCTGGACACCCCCGAGGGCAGCCATGACCTACTGGTGCCGGGCTTTCCCGAGGGCACCGACATCTCGACGCTGCGCGTGTCGGGCGACGGTGTGCAGATCGGCGCGGTGAGCCTGCTCTCCGGGCGCGCGCCTGCGATCAGCGGGCAGGACAGCGCCGCAGTGAAATCTGCGCGCGATCGGTTGGCCTCGGCGCAAGAGGCGCTTGCGGAACAGGAAGACGCGGTGGCCGTGATCCGCGCGAAGGCGCAGGCCGCGCGCGACCAGATCACCTATCTCAAGAACACCGACTCGCAGGTAACCGCGCCTGAACAGCTGCGCGCGCTGGCGCAGATGGTAGAGGATCAGATCCTCTCCGCCACCGAACGCGCGATTGCCGCCGAGGCGGAAGCCCGCCGCGCCGAAGCCGCGCTCGACCCCGCGAAGGAGGCGGTGAAGCAGGCACAGGCTGCGCTCGATGCGCTGCTGAACCCGGCAGAGGATCACGACGTGCTGAGCGCCAAAGTGCAGGGCTCGGGCACGCTGACGATCACTTCTTACGTCCAGAACGCGGGCTGGCAGCCCTCCTACGATCTGCGGCTCGACCGCGACAAGAGCGCGGTGGACATGGAGCGGTTCGTCTCGGTCCATCAGGCCACCGGCGAGGATTGGCGTGGCGTAGATCTGACGCTCTCGACGGCACGTCCCGGCGGGCGGGCGGAGCCCGGCGAGGTCTATCCGCGCCTCGCCCGGATCGGTGATCCCGATGCGCCGCCCACGCCGGTCCCGATGAAGCGTTCCCTCGCCGCGTCCGATGGCGCTGCCTCCGCCCCGATGATGGAGGCCGCGATCAGCGACCGCGCCGATCTGCAGATGCAAGGCGAGACGGTGACCTATCATTACCCGAGCGCGGTGGACCTGCGCGACGGGGTGGACGATCTGCGCCTAAGCCTCGATTCCAAGACCCTGCCGATGGATGTCTTCGCCGAGGCCGCGCCGCTGACCGACCCGCAGGCCTATCGCGTGGCCGAGGGCAAGAACGCGACCGGCGAGATCCTGTTGCCCGGTCCCGCGAACCTCTATGCCGATGGCGCGCTGGTCGGCCAGTCGCATCTGCCGATGGTCGCGGCGGGCGACGATCTGATGCTTGGCTTCGGGCCGATCGAAGGCATCCGCGTGGACCGCCGGATGCCCGACACGATGGAGGGCGACAGCGGCTTCATCTCGAAATCCAATGAGCGCCGCGAGGTGGTCGAGATCGAGGTGAAGAACCTCACCGACAAGGGCTGGCCGATGCGGGTGATCGACCGGGTGCCCTATTCCGAACAGGAAGACCTGAAGATCACGACCAAGGCGACCCCGCCTGCAAGCGAGACCGACTACGACCACCGCCGTGGCGTGCTCGCATGGCGCTTCGATCTGGGCGCGGGCGAGACCAAGACGATCCGCACCGAGACCACGCTCAGCTGGCCCACCGATCAGGTGCTCCGCTAAGGCAAGGCTGCGCGAACAGCCCCGCGCGTTCAGGCTGCGCTTCGCGGGGAGGCTGCAGCCCGCAGTTTCGCGAGCAGCGCTGGCGACAGGCGCAGGAACCCGCGTGCGGGAGGTTCGGCCTTCGCCGCCTCGGGGGGCTGCGCCTCTGCGCCGCCAGTCTTCTCGGTCGCCTCGGGCGTCTTCTCGTCCGGCGCGGCTTGCGGTCCCACTGCCTGCGCGGCCTGCGCTGCCGCATATTCGGCGGCGACCGCCCGTGCCGACGCGCCCTGCCCTGCCGTCGCACCGACGATCTTGGTGCGCCCGCCATCATCGCCCGGAAACGGCGCGCCGAAGCGTAGCACCAACTCCGTCAGGCTCGGCCCGATCTCGTCGAGAAGCATCAGGAAGCGGTTGGTGGGCCATGCATGCAGCCCCAAGGCCCCGCCGCCTGCAAGCCGCAGAACGAAGCCTTCCCCCCGCAGTCGATGTTGCAGATCGAACCAGTCGCGCGCCTGATCCAGCGCCTCCTGCACCGCGTGCATCTCCGGCAGCGGCGCTTTCGCACCGGATGCTTCGAGCACTGCCTCCTCCGCCAATCCGTCCTGCAGCACGCGCCGGATCAGCTCTGCCGGGGGCAGACCGAACGCACGCGCTTCCGCCGCGATGCGGTCGATCAAATCGAGCGGCAGGCGCAGAGAGACAAGGCGATGCCGAGAATGGGAGCGGGATGCAGATTGTGACATGGCGGGTCGAAGCTCGTTCGCATTGGCGGGGTCCCCCCAGCCTCGCGCATCAAGCTTAACAGCCCGTGAACACCAGTCGGATTTCCGCCGCAGCGGAGCCGTCGGCCCCGCGCGGGGGCCAACGGAAAATGCAGAGCCTCAGAACGTCTCGAACCGATCCGTGTCGGCGTCATACTGTTCGAGAACGCCTTCGCCGATGTCGTGGCGCAGCCCGTGCAGCGTCATCCGGTCGGCATCGAGCGCCTCGCGCACGAAGGGGAAGGTCATCAGGTTCTCGAGGCTGACTTTCACAGCCTCACGCTCGAGCGCCAGCACCTGCTGATCCTCGGGCAGCTCGGTCACACGCTCGTAGCCGGGGCGCAGCAGGTTCAGCCAGGTGCCGACGAAGGAGCTTTTCTCCTCCAGCTCCGGCGCATGGCCCGAACACATCGCATGGCAGCCCGCGACACCGCCGCAATTGGAGTGGCCCAGCACGATCAGATGCGCGACCTTCAGGCTGGTCACCGCATATTCGACCGCAGCCGAGGTGCCGTGGTGATCGCCATCGGGCGTGAATTCCGGCACGAGGTTCGCGATGTTGCGGTGGATGAAGAACTCACCCTGATCCGCGCCGAACATTGAGGTCACATGCACGCGGCTATCGCAGCAGGCGATGATCATCGAACGCGGGCGCTGCCCTTCGGAGGCGAGGCGGCGATACCAGGCGCGGTTCTCGTCATAGGCGGTGGCGTGCCATCCTTGATAACGGCTCACAAGGTAGCTGGGCAGCGGTTTCACATGCTCTCTCATCGATCCCTCGTCTGGTGTCTGGCGTCTTATCGCTGCGTCAAATAGCGCGTTGCGCGCCGGGTTTCGAGAAGATTTTCCGTATCGCTCAACGAAATCTTGAGACCTCTCGATCACGTTACCGCCCGGGCGATGGTGAAATCAAAGGGGGTGTCGGGGTGACACAGGTGTCTCGCTTGCGCTGCAAGGAAAAGATGTCGTTGGATACGGCGCGGCTGGTGGTGCTCTATGCGGAGTTGGGACAGGACGGGGCGGAGCGGGTGATCTGCGCCACGGTCGAAGATCTCGCCTTCCATCTCAGCGCGTTGGAAGAGGCCACGAAATCGGGCCAATGCGGCAAGCTACGCCGCGCGATCGTCGAAGTGATGGAGCTTGCCGAACAGGTCGGGCTGGTGTCGATGGTCAGCACGGCGCGCGACCTTCTGGACTGCATCTCGGGCGGCGATGCGGTGGCGCAGGCGGCGGTGATGGCGCGGCTGGGCCGGATCGCGGAACGCTCGCTCACCGAGGTCTGGGATATCGGCAACCTGTCTTCCTGAGGCGTGAGCGATCAGCCCTTGCGGGCAGGCACGGCGGCGCTAGGCTCTGGGACGAAAGCAACCACCAGAGCCAAGGAGCCGCCCCCCATGAGCGCAGACAAGACCCCCGATGTCCCCGCCGAGTTTTCCTTTCTCGCCCCGCGCCCCGCGATGCGCTTCGCCGAGGCCGACGCGCCCGCGCGCGCGCTGATCGCCGTCGCACCCGAGGGGTTGGAGCAGGCTCTGGCCGATCTGCCCCCCGCGCAGCGCGCCTTCGTCGAAGCGACGGGCTTCAAGGCGAGCGCAGGTCAGGTCGCCCTGCTGCCCGGGCCGGATGGCGCGGAGGCGGCGCTGCTGGGCCTCGGGACTGATGCGGCACGGGCGCGCGAGCGGTTCTCTCTGACGCGGGCGGCGTCAAACCTGCCCGAAGGCGCATGGCGGATCGAGGGCGACCTGTCTGAAGAGTTGAAGGCGGAAACGGCGCTTGGCTGGTTGCTCGCGGGCTATCGGTTCGGCCGCTATGCCGAGGCCGCGCCGCCGAAAGCGCGGCTGGTCTGCCCGGAGGGCTTGGATGCGGCGCAGATCGAAGCCGTGGCCGAGGGCGAGGCCTTCACGCGTGACCTGATCAACACCCCCGCTTCCGATATGGGGCCGGACGAGCTGGAGGGTGCTGCGCGCCTTTTGGCCGAGCGTCACGGCGCAGAGGCCAAGGTGATCAAGGGCGACGACCTTCTGACGCAGAACTTCCCGATGATCCACGCGGTGGGCCGCGCCTCCCCGCGCACGCCGCGGCTGATCGAGGTGAGCTGGGGCAACGAGGGGCCGACGCTGACGCTGGTCGGCAAGGGCGTCTGTTTCGACACGGGCGGGCTGAACCTCAAGCCCGGAGCCTCGATGGGGCTGATGAAGAAGGATATGGGCGGCTCGGCCACCGTTCTGGGGCTGGCCCATATGATCATGGCGACCGGCGCGAAGCTGCGCCTGCGTGTGCTGGTCCCGGCGGTGGAGAACTCGGTCGGCGGCGACAGTTTCCGCCCCGGCGACATCCTGACCAGCCGCAAGGGGCTGAGCGTCGAGATCAACAATACCGATGCCGAGGGGCGGCTGGTGCTGGCCGATGCGCTGGCCTATGCCGATGAAACCCCGCCCGATCTGATGATCTGCATGGCGACGCTGACGGGGGCGGCACGGGTCGCTTTGGGGCCGGACATTCACCCGTTCTACACCGATGACGAGGGCGTCGCGCAGGCCTTGGCGACGGCCTCGGGCGAGGTGGCCGATCCGCTCTGGCGGATGCCGTTCTGGGCGCCCTACGAGGCGAAGATCGAGCCCGGCATCGCCGATCTCGACAATGCGCCTTCGGGCGGCATGGCAGGCTCGATCACCGCGGCGCTGTTCCTGCGCCGCTTCGTGACCGAGACCGAGCGTTTCGCCCATTTCGATATCTACGGCTGGCAGCCCGCCGCCGCCCCCGCCCGCCCGAAAGGCGGGGTCGGCCAAGGCGCGCGGGCGATCCTCGCAGCCCTGCCCAAGGTGCTGAAATGACCGACCGTCGCCGTCTGCCCTATTCAGGCGAGATCGCGCTGGAGACCCTGCGCGGTCAAATCGAGGCGGAAGGCTTCACCCACGGCATGCCCGCGCGGATCGTCGTGCCCGTGACCGATCTTTGCCCCGAGCCCGGAAGCTTGCGTGACCGGCAGCTTCTTTTTGGCGCCGCGGTGACTGTGATTGACCAGCGCGACGGCTTCGCCTTCGTGCAGGCCGCATTGGATGGCTATTGTGGCTGGATCGCCGCCGATGCCTTCGGCACGCCCGAACCGGCCACCCATGTCGTCACCGCACCCGCAACGCATGTCTATCGCGAGGCGGCAATCAAACGTGGCGAAGTTATGCAGCTCTCGATGGGCGCGCGTCTGGCAGTGACCGGGGACGACGGCATGTTCGCCGTGACCGCCGAGGGCTTCGTGCCGCGCCAGCATCTGCGCGCGCTCGATCAGCCCGAGGACGATCCGGTCGCGGTGGCCGAGCGGCTGCTGGGCACGCCCTATCTGTGGGGTGGCAACAGCCGCGGAGGGATCGACTGCTCGGGTCTGGTGCAGATCGGTTTCGCGCTCTGCGGGCAGTCCGTACCGGGCGACAGCGATCTACAATGGGCGGAGATGGGAGATGTCGTGCCGGAGGGCGCGCCGCTGAAGCGTGGCGACTTACTGTTCTGGAAAGGCCATGTCGCGCTCGCTTGCGATGGCGAGACGATGATCCATGCCAACGGTCATACGATGAGCGTGGCCTATGAGGGGATCGAGGCCGCCAAGGCGCGGATCGCGGCGGCGGGCGAAGGGCCGTATCTGGGGGTGAAGCGGGTCACGCGGTAAGGGACGCGCCCGAGCCTTGGGTGGGCGCTTCGATTCGCCTGTGGCCAGGCGCTTTATCTCGCAAGCCCGAGTGACGGTGATGCGCGCGATGACATCGCCAATGCGCCCTCCCGGGGGGAGGGTCGGGCGCGGCCCGGGCTGGACGCCCGGGCAAACCCTCGTCTCAGAAAACACCGCCAAAAGAAAAACGCCCGATCTTCCGACCGGGCGCCTCCCAATTCCAAAAAGGCCGAACGCTCAGCCCTTCTTGAGCACGCGCTTGCCCAGCGTCTCGGCGATCTGCACCGCGTTCAGCGCTGCGCCCTTGCGCAGGTTGTCCGAAACGCACCAGATGTTCAGGCCGTTCTCGATGGTCGAGTCCTGACGGATGCGCGAGATGAAGGTGGCGAAATCGCCGACGCATTCGACCGGGGTGACGTAGCCGCCATCTTCGCGCTTATCGACGACCATGATGCCGGGCGCCTCGCGCAGGATGTCGCGCGCTTCGTCCTCGTCGAGGAACTCCTCGAACTCGATGTTGATCGCTTCCGAGTGGCCCACGAAGACCGGCACGCGCACGCAGGTAGCGGTCAGCTTGATCGCCGGGTCGACGATCTTCTTGGTCTCGGCGACCATCTTCCACTCTTCCTTGGTGGACCCGTCATCGAGGAACACGTCGATATGCGGGATCACGTTGAAAGCGATCTGCTTCGGATAGACCTTCGGCTCCACTTCCTGACCGGGGACATACATGCCCTTGGTTTGGTTCCAAAGCTCATCGATCGCCTCTTTGCCCGAGCCCGACACCGACTGGTAGGTCGAAACCACGACGCGCTTGATCTTGGCGCGGTCATGCAGCGGCTTGAGCGCCACGACCATCTGCGCGGTCGAGCAGTTCGGGTTGGCGATGATGTTTTTCTTCGCGTAACCGTCGACGGCTTCCGGGTTCACCTCCGGCACGACCAGCGGCACGTCCGGGTCGTAGCGGTAGAGTGACGAGTTATCGATCACCACGCAGCCCTGCTTGGCGGCAATGGGCGCGTATTTCTTCGTGGCGTCCGAGCCGATCGCAAACAGCGCGATGTCATAGCCGGTGAAATCGAAACCCTCGATATCTTTAGTCTTCAGGGTCTGATCGCCAAAGCTGACCTCTGTGCCGAGGCTCCGGCGCGACGCGAGCGGCACCAGTTCATCGACCGGGAACTGGCGCTCGGCCAGGATGTTCAGCATTTCGCGGCCCACGTTCCCCGTGGCGCCCGCAACGACGACTTTATAGCCCATGAGGACCTCCTTGCTCGAATAGAACGCGGCTTCCTACCGCTTTACGTCAGGAAATGAAAGGGGTTCGACGCCCCGTTAGTTCCGAATGATACGCGGATCGGAGGCAAGAAACCCACCAACCATCTCCGCTTCCGCGGCGAAATCATGCGGCACCTTGTCCGCCGAGCGTCGTCCCGACAGCGAAAGCGAGGCGAAGAAATCGAAGCCGTAGAGGTCGAGCCGCGCCAGATCCGAGCGCAGGAGCATCTCGATCAGCATCGCGCCGGTCGTGGGTTGCGCGCCGAGCTTGAGCTTCAGCCCTTCGTAGTCGTCCAGCGGATGCAGGTAGAAACCGGGGCTCGTGGCGGTCTGCCAATCGAGCCGCTTGCGCTTGTGGCTCATCCACAGGATGCGCGACGGCGCGATGCGGGCGCGCTCGGCTTCGGGCAGTGAGGTCGCAAGCGCCAGCCAGTCGGTGCGCGTGCCGTGGCTTTTGGCCGAGGGCATCGGCGCGCGGTTGATCCGGATCACCACGTCATGCGCGTCGATCGCTGCCCCCGCGTGCCCCTCGGCCAGCGCACGCGCATTGCCCACGAGCGCGACAGACCTGCCCGTCAGATCGCCCAGCAATGCCTTTTGCGAGACGGAGAGCGCGGCCAGCGGGGCCTCGCGCCGCAGCGTACGATTGATCAGAAATCCGAGCCGGGTCATGCGATGGGTTTAGCTCATGCCATCGCCGCTGTCGCGGGCGAAAACGTAGAAAACCAACCCGATCATCAGCGGCGCGAGGAAGAACGCAAAGAGCAGCCCATAGGCCACCGCAGGCGTATGCCCCACCGAGACCGCATCGAAAACCGGCCGCGAGGCGAATTGCATCGCAGCCACGCCCATGATCGAGAACATGTTGTGCAGCGTCACGCCCCGGCCCGTCAAATGCGGCGGGTAGAAGGTGCGGCCATGCGCCATGATCACCGGGAAGGACGCGCCGAAGAAGCCGATCGCCGCCAGAAGAACCGTCGCCAGCCACAGCGACTGCCCCGGCAGCACGAAGAGCACCGCCAAGGCCACGGCCAGCACCGCGTTGCCGTAAAGCGCGACCCGCTTGTGGCTGCCGAAGATCTTGTCCGCCGGGCCATAGGCGAAATTGCCCGCGATCATCGCGAGGCCCATCACTAGCGTCACCCGACCGATCAGCTGCGCATCCGCGCCGAAGACATCGGCCAGATAGGAGCCTGCCCAGACGCCGCGGATCCCCGCAGCGGCGGTGTAATTCGCGACCGTCAGCGGTAGCAGCACCCAGAAGCCCGGCAGGCGCAGCACATCGAGCGCGGTGCCGCGGCGGCCTGAAGGCTGCTCTACCCGCTCGGGATCGCGCGCGAGCCACAGGATCAGCGCCGCCACCAGCAGCGTCAGCGCCGAGAGCGCCCAGAGCGTCGGACGCCAGCCGAAAGCCTCGATGGAGGCCGCAAGCGGGGCCGCGCCCGCGAGGTTGCCAAGGCTCCCCGCCCCGATCATCGAGGCCGCGAGCGTGCCGAACAGCGCTGGCTTGAAGCTGCGCGCGAAGATGAAATAGCTGCCCACCAGAACCGGCGCGCAGCCCGCTCCGATCAGGATCATCGCGATGTGGATGCCCATCGGCCCCTGCGCCATCGCGAAGACGGCAGCGCCCCCGCCCCCGCCAAGCGCCATCAACACGCCCACGGTGCGGCGCGGCCCGATCCGGTCCAGCGCCTCGCCGATCGGGATCTGGATCAGCGCGAACGCCCCGTACCAAAGCCCCAGAGACACGGCGAGATCGCCCGGAGTCACGCCGATTTCCTTGCCCAGAACGGGCGTCAGAACGGCCAGACAGGTGCGGTAGAACTGGCTCAGAAGATAGGCGCCCACAAGCGAGGCGATCGAGATATACATGCGGGGGCTCCTTCGCGCGCACGCTCGCCCAAGGCGCGGGCAATGGCAAGAGCACATGACCCTGTGCATTCGCGCGCCCGCCCCCTTGTCTTGGCCCCGGCACAGGATCAGGATAAGGGGCGCAGGACTTGACGAGTGCGAGGGATGCCCGAATGGAACTGACCCGCCTGATGATGCGCCTCTATTTCGACAAGGCGATGCTGGGCCCCGGCAAGGTGCGGCTGCTCGAGGAAATCGCCGAGCACGGCTCGATTTCCGCGGCGGGGCGCGCGATGAAGATGAGCTACAAACGTGCGTGGTCGCTGGTCGAAGAGATGAATGCCGGCTTCAAGTCGCCGCTGGTGGATCGCTCGCGCGGTGGCGCGAAAGGGGGCGGCGCGTCGCTGACGCCCGAGGGCGAAGCAGTCCTCGCAGCCTATCGGCGGCTGGAGGAGAAAGCCCGCGAGGCAGGCACCGAAGAGATCGCCCTGATCGGCGCGATGGTCGCTGACTGAGGTCCCCAAGGTCCTTGCGCTGGATCAATGCGCATCGAGCTAAGGTTCGCGCATCCTGCTGGCAGTCGCCAGTAACGGACCAAGACCATGACCGATCTTTCGAGAAAGATGGCCGCGCGCGTCGCGACCCTCGGAGTCGCAGCCGCGCTCGCGGCCTGTATGCCGAGCGGTACCTCCGACGCCCAGACGCTCGCCTCGAAGGTGGAGACCCTGCGCGCCTATGACCTCGCCACGGTGGACGGCAAGGCGCCCGCGCGGGCGATCCGCTTCTATATCGGAGATAATTCGCGCTTCGCCGTTTGCGGGCATTGCCTCTGCGTGACCGGAGTGATGTTTGCCCCCTACCCCGCGCTTGGCATCCGGCCGACATCGGCCTCGCCCACGTTCGCCTGCGAGCAGGAGACGCCGGAGTTCAAGGCCGATGCGGGCCTCGCGCAGCTATTCTTCGACATGAAGCAGGCGCAGGTCGAAGGCGCGGCTGTCACCTTCACCGGCAGCGGCGATCATGTGATGGTGTTCCAGCGCGGCGGCACCGATCTCACCCCGCCGTAAGCTCTCGCATAGCAAAAAGCGCGGGAGTTACCCCCCGCGCCCGTCATTTTTACCGATCGTAGATGCCTCAGGCGTCGACCGTCTCGACCTGCTTGGCCTCAGACTTCGTCGGGCCTGCAATCTCGATCCGGCGCGGCTTCAGCGCCTCGGGCACTTCGCGGACGAGATCGAGATGGAGCATCCCGTCTTCATGGGTGGCCCCGGTGACCTTCACATGATCGGCCAGCGCGAAGCGGCGCTCAAAGGCGCGGGTCGCGATACCACGATGCAGGTAGGTGCGGCCGGAATCGTCCTCGGCCTTGCGACCGGTCACGATCAGCGCGCCGTCTTTTAGCTCGACAGTCAGCTCGTCCGACCCGAAGCCCGCAACGGCGATCGAGATGCGATAGGCATTCTCGTCGGTCTTCTCGATATTGTAAGGCGGATAGGTCGGCTGGGCGAGATCGCTGGTCAGCGCACGGTCCATCATGTCAGCCACGCGGTCGAAGCCCACGGTGGCGCGGTAAAGGGGCGAAAGGTCAAAGTTTCGCATATCATCATCCTCTCTTGAGCGATGGTTATGAAACCCGCCCCTTTCCGGGGCCGGGCAGTTGGGCGCCAGAACCCTCATCAGGCATTCCGGCACTCATAAATTTGGGAAATCTCTCGCGACGTTTCAAGAGGGGCGCCGCTTCGGGCCAACCCCTTAGGGACGCAGGAATTTCGCCCCGGTTGCGCCCCCGCCAGACAGGATACGCGGCTGGCCCTGCCCGGGCTCCGTGTCCCGGATTTGCGGTGCGGCGGAAGCGCTGGGGGATACGGCGCGGATCACGCCCCGCCCGCTGCGCAGTGCGGATTTCAGCTGCGCGACGATCGCGGGCAATTCCATCCCGTAGGCGCGCGAGACGCCATTCCTGCGCGAACCCGAGGAGACCAGCGACACGATCTGCGCCCGCCCGCCTGCCGCCAGCCCCGAGCGGTCGAAAACCGGCGCACCCGAAGAGCCGTGATCGACATCGCAATCAAACCCGATCAACCCTTTCGCGCGACCGAACACGCTGCAGGCCTTTTGCCAGGACAGCGCATCGGCCCGGCCCTGCGCGTAAGACACCACCGACACTTCGGCCCCTGCGGCGGGCACATCGCCGACGCGAAAAGGCGCGGCGATCGAAGTCGGGATCGGCGCGGAGAGCTGCAGAAGGGCGACGTCGTGGCGCACGGTGTCCACCGAGAGCGGCACGAACGGGTTATATTCCGGATCGGCGACCATCGCGTCGACCGGGCGCGCGGCGATCTCCGCCCCGTCGGTTTGGGCTGCGGCAAAACCAAGCGTCGCCGGGTCTCGCGGCCCTTTGGCGCGCCGGTCGAAGATGCAATGGCCCGCCGTAAGTACCAGATCGGGTGCGATCAGAACGCCGGTGCAGTAGCCGTCAGCGCCGATGGTGACCTTGCCCACCGCCTCCCAGCCGAAGAGATCTGCACGCTGCGACAGCCGGTCGAGCGCGGAATTGCGCGCCTCCTGCGCCTCGCCCATGCCGCCCAGCAGAGCCAGAGCCACCACGCCGAAGATGATCCGCTTAACACCCATCGCGCTTACTTCGCCTTGATGAATTTTGCCCCGCCCGCGCGAATTTCGCGGGTGGTGGCGACGTTGTCGCGGCTCTCGATGGCCTGCCGCAGATCGGCGACGCCACTGGCCAGCGCCCCGATCGAGACCGGGCGCGCGCCCATCTCGGCCTTGGCGGAGACCACCGAGACGATCTCGGGGCGACCATTGGCGAAGCTGAAGACCGGCGAGCCGGAGGCCCCGAAATCGGCCGAGCAACTCATCACCACCGTCGCGCCTGCACGTTCCAGCACCGAGCAATCGCGTTGCAGCGACGGCGCCTCCGAGCGGCCCTGCGCATAGGACAGAACGCCCACTTCCTCGCCGCGATAGGGCGCGCTGCGCGACACCTCAAAGGGCTGAAGCTGCGGCAGGCGGATCGGCTGGGCGAGCTTGATCAGCGCAAGATCGAATTCCGAACGCTTCACGCCCACCGGCCCGCCATAGTGATAGGAGGGGTGCAGCACCGCGCGCGACACCTTGCGATAAGCCTCGGCGCGACCGTTGCGCCAGCCCGCACGAAACTCGATCTCGCGCGCATCGATCAACGCGCCGCTGCGCTTGTCATAGAGGCAATGCCCCGCCGTCAGAACCAGATCGGGCGCAATCAGCGTGCCGGTGCAAAAGCTGCCATGGCCCAGATCGAGCCGCCCCACCGCCTGCCAGCCGCGCGTATCGTCGCCGGTTTCCAGCGCCCGCAAGGGCGTCGCATGGGTGATTGTCTCGGCCCGCGCCAGCACAGGCAGAGCGGTCAAACAGGCAAGAGCGAGAGCAAGAAGGCGCATCGGGGCTCCGAAGATTGCGGGGCGTTTTGCCTTTCGTAGCGCCCCGATGCGGCCAGATTGTGGCGTGGATCAGGCCTGCGCAAGCGCCGGCGGCTTCGGCCCGCCCGTAGCCCAGTCCAAAAGTTCGACAGTGTGGACAACGGGCACCTCGGTGCCGCCACCGATCTGCACCATGCAGCCGATATTACCTGCCGCGATCACCTCGGGCTGCTTCGCCTCGAGCGTCGCCACCTTGCGTTTCTTCAGTTCGTCGGAAATCTCCGGCTGCAGCAGATTGTAGGTGCCCGCCGAGCCGCAGCACAGATGGCTGTCGGCAGGCTCGACCACTTCGAAGCCTGCCTGTTTCAACAGGTCCTTCGGCGCGGATTTGATCTGCTGGCCGTGCTGGAGCGAACAGGCCGCGTGATAGGCCACACGCATCCCGCCCTGCCCCTCAGGCAGGCCGATCTTCGCGAGGAATTCCGACACGTCGCAGGCCAGACCCGCGACCTTCGCGGCCTCCTCGGCCATCGGATCGTTGCGGAAGATATGCCCGTAATCCTTCACCGTGGTGCCGCAGCCCGAGGTGTTGATGATCACCGCATCCAGATCGCCTTCGCTCAGATAGGCGCGGATGTTGCGCGCCGCCTGCGAATGGCTCTCGTCCTCGCGGCCCATGTGATGCGACAGCGCCCCGCAGCAGCCCAGGTTCTTCGGGATCACCACCTCGCAGCCCAGCCGCCGCAGCAGCCGGATCGTCGCGTCGTTGATATCGGTGTTGAGCGCCCGCTGCGCGCAGCCGATCTGCAGCGCCACGCGGTATTTCTTCTCGCCGATCGGCGCGAAGACCTGCGCGTCATCGTTGCGGCTGACCGGCGGGATGGTCTTGGGCGCCATGCCCACCATCGCGCGTAAACGCTTGTCCGGCAGCAGCCCCGCGAAGGGTTTCGCCAGTTTCGCCCCGCCCATCGCCAGACGGAAGCGACCCGGATAGGGCACGATCTTCGCCAGCGTCCAGCGCAGCAGCCGGTCCATCATCGGGCGCTTGTAGGTCTTCTCGACATGGGCGCGGGCATGGTCGATCAGATGCATGTAATGCACGCCCGAGGGGCAGGTCGTCATGCAAGCCAGACAGCTCAGACAACGGTCGAGATGCTTGACCGTCTTCTCATCCGCGGGCCGGTCGTTCTCCAGCATGTCCTTGATCAGGTAGATGCGCCCGCGCGGGCTGTCCAACTCGTCGCCCAGCACCTGATAGGAAGGGCAGGTCGCGGTGCAGAACCCGCAATGGACGCAGGCGCGCAGGATCTCGTTGGAGCGCGCGACGCCGGGATCCTTCAGCTGTTCGGGCGAAAAATTCGTCTGCATCAGCCCATCCTTCCGGGGTTCAGAATACCTTTGGGGTCGAATTGCGCCCGCAGCGCGGTGGTCAGCGTGGCGATCGGCGCGGGTTCGGGCTCGAAGGTCACGCCCGCCGCGCCGCGCATGCAGGTCGCGTGGCCGGTATAGGGGGAAGCCAGCGCACGGGCGTCGCTGCCTTCGGGCAGAAGCGCCCAGATCAGCCCGCCACCCCAGTCGAGCAGCACCTCGCCACCCAGACGCGCGACGATCTCGGAGGCCTCCGACGGCTTCACCGAAAGCCGCCACAGATCGCCGTCCTTGCCGATAAACGGCTCCAGATCGCGCAGGCTGGCCCAAATCGCGGCCGAGCCGTCTTCCTCGATCCGAACCGGGCCGAATAGCTCCATCAGTTTGCGCAGCTCCTCCGCCCGGTAGGCGACGGATTCGGCGAGACCCTCGACCCGCACCACCGCACCGTGACCAGGCAGCCAGCCCGCGCCGGACACATCGAAGGGCGAGCCCAAACCCGCCGCCAGAGCCACCTGCGCGGCTCCGGCCGGAAGGTCGATCACCACCGTCGCCTGAGACGGCGCGGCAGGCAGCAGCTTGAAGGCCACCTCGCTCATCACCCCGAGCGTGCCCCAACTTCCGGCCATCAGCTTCACCAGATCGTAGCCGGTGACGTTCTTCATCACCCGGCCACCGTTCTTCACGATCTGCCCGCGCCCATCGACGAAACGCGTCCCGATCAGGCTGTCGCGACAGGCCCCGGCCTGCACCCGACGCGGCCCCGAGACATTGGCGGCCACGACACCGCCCACGGTGCTCGTGCCCGGGGCACCCAGAACCGGCCCCCAATTCGCAGGCTCGAAAGGCAGGCGCTGGCCTTCGGCGGCAATCGCCGCCTCGACTTCGGCCAGAGGCGTCCCCGCGCCCACGACCAGCGTCAGCGCGCCCGGCTCGTAGAGCGTGATGCCCGAAATCCCGACTTCCAGCGGCTCTCCCAGACACCGGCCCACAGGCCGCGTACCGCCTCCGCGCACCGCCAGCGCGCCACCCGCATCCCGGACGGCCTCGGCCAGCTGCGCCTCGCTCTCAACTCTCATAAAATCTGCCTTCCTCTTGGCAAAAATATCCCGGGGGCTCGCGTCAGCGAGCGGGGCAGCGCCCCTCCCGGCCCTCAGCTCGCGCCGTCAGCTCGCACGGCGGCTCGCGCTCGCGCCCAACGGAAACACCTTCGCCGGGTTCAGCAGCCATTTCGGATCGAACACGTCCTTCACCCGCATCTGCGCCTCCAGATCGGCGGGCTCGAACTGCACATCCATCAGATCGCGCTTCTCGATGCCCACGCCATGCTCACCGGTCAGGCAGCCGCCCGCCTCGACGCAAAGCTTCAGGATCTCCGCGCCCAGCTTTTCGCATTGCTCCTGCTGACCCGGCTCGTTGGCATTATAGAGGATCAGCGGGTGCATATTGCCGTCGCCCGCATGGAAGACATTCGCGACGTCCAGCCCGTAATCCTTCGACAGCTCGCCGATCCGGCGCAGCACGAAGGGCAGTTCCGAGACCGGGATCGTCCCGTCGAGGCACATGTAATCGTTGATCTGCCCCATCGCGCCGAAAGCGGATTTCCGGCCCAGCCAGATCCGCGCGGCCTCATCGGCCGATTGCGCCTCGCGGAACTCGACCGGCTCGTGACGGGTCGCGATCTGGCGGATCATGCCGATCTGCTCGTCGATCTCGGCCGGGCTGCCCTCGCATTCGACGATCAGCAGCGCCTCGCAATCGGGATAACCCGCATGACAGAAGGCCTCGGTCGCGACGATGCAGGGCCGGTCCATGAACTCGATCGCGACCGGCAGGATGCCCGCCTTGATGATATCGGCTACGCAGGCCCCCGCGACTTCGTTGGAGTTGAACCCGATCAGCACGGGGCGCGCGCCTTCGGGTTTCGGCAGGATCTTCAGCGTAGCCTCGGTCACGACGCCCAACTGCCCCTCCGAGCCGCAGATCAGCCCCAGAAGATCGAGCCCGCCAGCGTCAAGATACGGCCCGCCGATCTCGACCACCTCGCCTTCCATCGTGACCAGCGTCACGCCGAGCAGGTTATTCGTGGTCACCCCGTATTTCAGACAATGCGCGCCGCCGGAATTCATCGCGATATTGCCCGAGATCGCACAGGCGAGCTGCGAGGACGGATCGGGCGCGTAGAACCAGCCGTCGCTTTCCACCGCCCCGGTCACCGAGAGGTTCGTGCGCCCCGCCTCGACCCGGATGAAGCGGTTGGTGTAATCGGTCTCGAGCACGGCATTCATCCGCGCGAGGCCCAGCACCACCGAATCCGCCTGCGGCATCGAACCGCCCGCAAGCGAGGTGCCCGCGCCGCGCGGCACCACCGGCACGCCCAGCTCGTGACAGGCCTTCAGCGCCGCCGCGACCTCCGCCGTCGAGCGCGGCAGCACCACGCCCAGCGGCTGGCAGCGATAGGCCGAAAGCGCATCACATTCATAGGCGCGCGTCTCGCTGGGATCGTCGATCACCGCATCCGCGGGCAGAACCTCGCGCAGGCGGGCGATGATCTGCGGCTTGCGCGCCAGCAGATCCTCCTTCGGCTTGGGCATTTCCATGGCAAACTCCTCCCGGTTGGTCAGAAAATATAACCAATAAGCCCCGGTGACAAGAGAAGCTGCATCGCGCTAACTGTCGATATGATGACGACGTTTCATATCGGCCCGCTGGGGCCGCTCGACCTCGCGGCGCTCGCCCTTCTGGTCGCCTGCTGGATGGGGATCGGCTGGACGACCGAACATCCGAGTGCCGCCCGCCCGTCGATGGGCAAGCTGATGGAGAGTTACCGTCGCGAATGGATGCGCCAGCTTGTGACGCGCCAGCCGCGGATCTTCGATTCGGCGATGGTGGACGGGCTGCGGCAGTCTACGACCTTCTTCGCCTCCTCCTCGCTGATCGCCATCGGTGCCGGGCTGGCGCTGATCGCGAATCCGCAGCCGCTCGCGAATCTCGCCGATGATTTCGACATCGCGCGCGGCCCCGATCTGCTCTGGGAGGCGCGCATCCTCACCGCCGTTCTGTTCGGGGCGAATGCGTTTTTGAAATTCGTCTGGTCGCACAGGCTGTTTTCCTATGCCGCGATCGCAATGGCGGCGGTGCCCAATGAGCCCGAGGACCCGCTGGCCTATCCGCGCGCCGAGCAGGCGGCGCAGGTGAACATCAACGCCGCGAAAAGCTTCAATCGCGGGCTGCGCTCGGTCTATTTCGCTTTGGCGACGCTGGCGTGGCTGCTTGGGCCCTATGCGCTCATTGCGGCGACGCTGTTCACGACGGGGATGCTGTGGCGGCGCGAATTCGCCTCGGACTCGCGCCAGGCTCTGCTGCAAGACATCCCTGAGTGAGGGCCCGAATGACGGCCCGAGCAAGCTCCGCGTCATAGTGGCTGGCAGGGCTCGCATGATTTGGCTACACCCGAAGGCATGAGCAGTTTCCTTTCCGTCGAGCAATCCCTGACAGGCCGCCGCTGGATCGGCCCCACCCCCGAGGCCGACCGGCTGGCCGAGGCGATGGCGCAACAGACGCGCCTGCCTCTGCCGCTCGCTCGTATCCTCGTCGCGCGTGGCGTCACGCCGGAGGAGAGCGAGGGCTTCCTCGAACCCACTATCCGCGAGCTGCTCCCCGACCCGCGCAGCTTACGCGACATGGAGCAGGCAGCCGCGCGCTTTCTCAAGGCAGTGAAGTCCGGCGAGAAGATCGCGGTCTTTGCGGATTACGACGTCGATGGCGGCTCCTCGGCGGCGCTGCTGATCAATTGGCTGCGCGCGATGGGGCGCGAGGCGACGCTTTATATTCCCGACCGGATCGACGAGGGCTACGGGCCGAACGTGCCCGCGATGGAAAGTCTCGGCGCCGAGCATCCGCTGATCGTCTGCGTCGATTGCGGCACGCTGAGCCACGAACCTGTGGCCGCCGCGAAACCCGCCGATGTCGTCATTCTCGACCACCACCTGGGCGGCGAGACCCTGCCGCCCGCGCTGGCCGTGGTGAACCCCAACCGTCAGGACGAGACCGGCGAGCTGGGCCATCTCTGCGCGGCCTCGGTCGTCTTCCTGATGCTGGTGGAGGCGAACCGGCAACTGCGCGACGAAGGCGTGCAGGGGCCGCCGCTGATGACGCTTCTCGATCTGGTGGCGCTGGCGACGGTGGCAGATGTCGCGCCGCTCACGGGCTGCAACCGGGCGCTGGTGCGTCAGGGTCTCAAGATCATGGCTCGGCGCGAACGGCCCGGCCTCGTGGCGCTGTCGGATGTGGCGCGGCTCGACCGCGCGCCCGCCGCCTATCATCTGGGCTTCGTGCTTGGCCCGCGGATCAATGCGGGCGGACGGATCGGCGCGGCCGATCTGGGCGCGCGGCTGCTGTCGACAACCGACCCGCACGAGGCGCAATCCATCGCCGAGCGGCTCGACCAGCTCAACACCGAGCGCCGAGAGGTCGAGAACGCCGTGCGGGAAGCCGCACTGACACAAGCCGAGGAGCGTGGCCTGAACGCGCCACTGGTCTGGGCGGCGGGTGCTGGCTGGCACCCGGGCGTCGTGGGCATCGTGGCCGCGCGGCTGAAAGAGGCGACGAACCGCCCGTCGGTCGTGATTGGCGTGGATGACGGGATCGGCAAAGGCTCGGCCCGTTCGGTCGCGGGCGTCGATATCGGGGCCGCGATCCAACGCGTCGCTGCCGAGGGACTGCTGCTGAAAGGCGGCGGGCACAAGATGGCCGCGGGCCTCACGGTCGAGGAAGACAAGCTGGAGCCCGCGATGGCGCGCCTGTCGGAGCTTCTGGCCAAACAGGGCGCGGGCGAAATCGGACCGCGCGACCTGCGCCTCGACGGGATGCTGATGCCGGGCGCCGCGACGCCGCAGCTAATCGAAGATCTGGACCGCGCAGGCCCCTTCGGCCAGGGTGCCCCTGCCCCGCGTTTCGCCTTCGCCGATATGGAAGTCGTGGGCGCGCGCCGGATCGGGGAAAGCCACCTGCGCTTCAATTTCGGCGACGGTATGGGCGGTCGGATCGAGGCGATCTGCTTCGGCGCGTTCGACGGCCCGCTCGGCCCCGCGCTGAGCCAGCCGGGCGCGCAGCGCTTCCACCTCGCCGGGCGGCTGGAGATCAACACATGGGGCGGGCGCAACAAGGTGCAGCTGCGGCTCGAAGACGCCGCCGAAGCGTAACCGCTACCCCGCCACCGCACGCGGAAAAGGACTGTAATTCCAAGGCTTCCAACCTGCCGTAACGGAGGGGCAAAAACTTTCCAAAAATCCGCAATTACCCTCTTGCGAGTCACGGTTCTCTGGCCTAAACACCGCTCCACCTTAGGCAGGTATGCCCGGAAGGTTCAGAGTGGTCCGTTCGTCTATCGGTTAGGACGCCAGGTTTTCAACCTGGAAAGAGGGGTTCGATTCCCCTACGGACTGCCACTTCCGAGCCCTGACTGAGCGTTGTGCGGTCCGTTCGTCTATCGGTTAGGACGCCAGGTTTTCAACCTGGAAAGAGGGGTTCGATTCCCCTACGGACTGCCAATACTCCCCTGGTTTCAAAACGATTTCGTCACGCGCTGTTTGGTCGCGCGTGTTTGCGTCTGCCGCTTGGCGCGACTTTGCGCGCGTCGATCCCGCATGAAAAGCGGCCCGTTTCGGGGCCAACCCTTTGCAGCAAATGGTGCAGCGTGGAGCCGTACGCCTTGTAGGCGCGACGCCATGTCGATCAGCAGCTCCCGACAAGAACTTCGGGAGCTGTCTGCGGCGGATGCCGACTAGGCGTGACGGCGCGCACCCTCGCCGCTCGGTCCTCACGGTCTGCTTTCGTCAGAACGCGCAGCAATGCCAGTGCGCCGGGCTGGATAATGGAGACGTTTTTCCATCAGGAAGTTCGTCAATGTAACGCCAGCCCTTTCGATCTTCTGCTCGCGAACCACGTCCCACCCCTGCTGCTCAAAAAGGCCTCGGACAAGATAGCTCGCGTGGGAGTAAAGGCGTGCTATCTTGCCGTCTCGAGCGATTGCCTCGATCCGGGCATAGAGAGCTCCACCGACGCCCTGTCGTTGGTGGCCGGGTGTGACGAACGCAAGATCTATGTAGCCATCATCGTCCAAGGTCATGAAGCCAACGGGCTGGCCTGCCAAACGCGCGACCATAGTTCTCCGAGCGGTCAGGCGTGATGCCCAGTCCGGTCCAGAAGGCGGCCCCGACGCCCAAGCCCGCCGCTGCTCAAAATTATAGAATTCCCTAGCTCCTTCGCGCACGGCCTCAAAGAATATGACTCCGAGCTGATCTGCTTCTGAGATGCGGAAATCACCAATTTCTATGGAAGAGTTCAGCATTGCGGCGGTCCTGCGGTGGCATCTGAAATGAGCGCGATCGAAGCCCAACAGCGCCAAAGCTGACCTTCCCGCGTAACGTCGTATCATGCAAGTTCGGGCTCGAAGCGACCATTGCGCTTCGAGCCCTTCACGTTTCTCACGCGCACCATTTACTGAGAAGGCCTGACCTCTCGGGGTCGCTTTCTCGATGCTCTGTCAGCGGCCTCACGCGCCGTAGGGCACCCAGATATTCTTCACCTGCGTCGCGCGGTCGAGGAACAGACGCCCCTGCCCCGCACGGGCACCCCAGTCGCGTGCGTCATCGGCTTCGACCCAGGTCTGCTTGAGGTTCCCGGCGCTTTGCGCCTCGACCATCTGGCAGCCTTCGGCATTGCCGAAATACCACATCGCATCGACGCCATCATGGGCGGCCAGCGTCTTCGCCAGCTCGTCGCGCGGGCCGGTGACGATGTTGACCACGCCGCCCGGCACGTCGGAGGTATCGAGCACCTGATAGAGGTCGGTCGCGGCCAGCGGATGCGTCTGGCTCGGGACCAGCACCACGCGGTTGCCCATCGCAATCGCGGGCAGCACGAGCGAGATCGCCCCCAGAAGCGGCTGCGCGGTGGGGGCCACCAGCCCCATCACCCCGATCGGCTCGTTCATCGCGAGCGTCACGAATTCCGACTTGGTCGCATGGACCGCACCGTCGAACTTGTCGGCTTGGGCTGCATACCAGAAGCAGCGTTCGACCGCCGTCTCGACCTCGGCCTCGGCGGCTTTGCGCGAGGCGCCGAAGCTTTCCAGACGGGCCGCGAATTCCGCGCCACGCGCCGAGAGGTTCTCGCCGATATAATAGAGCACCTGCGCCCGGTTATGGCCCGTGGCCTTGCCCCAGCCCTTCGCCTGATGCGCCGCCTCGACCGCGTTGCGGATGTCCTTGCGGTTGCCGAGCCCTGCGAGCCCCACGACCGCCTTGCCGCCCTTCACCTGATAGCTGTAGCCGCTATCGGGCCGCGCTTGCTTGCCGCCGACATAGAGCTTCGCGGTTCGGTCGATCTCGCCGCCCTTGATCGTGTCGGCGGGGCCGGTTTCCAGCTCGGCGGGCGTCGTACCCTTACCTTTGCCGGTCGCCGCCGCGGGGTTGCGCAGATAGACACGCATGCCTTCGCGCCCGCCCTCGCGGCCGAAGCCGCTCTCGCGATAGCCGCCGAAACCCGCGCCCGCGTCGAAGATGTTCGTGGAGTTGATCCAGACGATCCCGGCCTTCACCTGCCCAGCGATGTCGAGGCACAGGTTCACGTTCTCCGACCAGATGCTGGCCGCCAGCCCGTAGCGCGTATTGTTGGCCAGCGCCACGGCGTCCGAGGGCGTGCGGAAGGTGGTGAGCGTGACGACCGGGCCGAAGATTTCCTCGGTCGCGAGAACGCTTGCGGGTTCGACATCCGTCACCAGCGTCGGCGGGAAGAAGCACCCCTGAGGTGCGGAGCCTTGGGTCAGCGTCGCGCCCTCGCTTGCGCCCTTCTCGACCAGATCGCGGATGCGCGCGAGCTGCGAGGGGTGCACGATCGCGCCGATATCGGTGCTCTTGTCCATCGGATCGCCGGTGCGCAGCGTCTTCATCCGGGCGCGCAGCAGCGTCTCGAACCGCTCGGCCACCGCCTCGGCGACGAGGATGCGCGAGCCAGCACAGCAGACCTGCCCCTGATTGAACCAGATCGCATCCACCACGCCCTCGACGGCGGCATCCAGATCGGCGTCCTCGAAGACGACGAAGGGGGATTTGCCGCCCAGTTCCAGCGTCAGCGCCTTGCCCGAGCCAGCTGTGCGCTCGCGCAGAATGCGGCCCACATCGGTCGAGCCGGTGAAGGCCAGCTTGTCGATCCCCTCATGGCCGACGATGGCAGCGCCGGTCTCGCCGTCGCCGGTGACGATGTTGATCACGCCTTTCGGGATGCCGCATTCCTGTGCGATCTCGGCGAAGGCCAGCGCGGTCAGCGGCGTGTATTCGGCGGGTTTCAGCACGACCGTGTTGCCGGCGGCAAGCGCGGGCGCGACCTTCCACGCCAGCATCAGCAGCGGGAAGTTCCACGGGATGATCTGGCCGCAAACGCCCTGAGCGGAATGGCCCGGCAGTTCGTCCTCGAGGATCTCGGCCCAGCCCGCATGGTGATAGAAGTGGCGCGCGACCAGCGGAATGTCGATGTCGCGGCTCTCGCGGATCGGCTTGCCGCTGTCGAGGGTCTCCAGCACCGCCAGAAGGCGCGAGTGCTGCTGGATGTGGCGAGCCAAAGCGTAAAGATGCTTCGCACGCTGATGGCCCGACAGCTTCGCCCAACCGCTTTGCGCCTTGCGCGCGGCGGAGACGGCGGCATCCACGTCCGACGCCGTGCCTTGCGTGACGCGCGCCAGCACCGTGTCGCTTGCCGGATCGCGGACCTCGAACAGATCGCCCGGCTTGGTCATCGCGCCGTCGATGAAATGGCCGAAGCCGCCCTCATGCTTGGCGAGCCATTTGCGCGCCTGGCTGTCGTCTTCGGGGGCCACGCCGTACTCCATGGTTTCGAGGATGTTCTGAATGCTCATTTTTCTCTCTCCTCAGGCCAGCGCGTGACGGCTGCTATCGGCGTAACGGCCGGTGACGTAATGCTCCAGCTGGCGCTCGATATCGCCCAGCATCGAGCTTGCGCCGAAGCGGAACAGGTCGGGGTTGAGCCAGTCGCGGCCCAGCTCTTCTTTCATCAGGATCTGCCAGGCCAGCGCCTCTTTCGCCTGCTTCATCCCGCCTGCGGGTTTGAAGCCGATGCGGTGGCCGGTCGCCATCCCGTAATCGCGCAGCGCGCGCAGCATGGTCAGGCTGACAGGCAGCGTCGCGTTGACGCTTTCCTTGCCGGTCGAGGTCTTGATGAAATCGGCCCCCGCCTGCATCGCCACCATCGAGGCGGAATAGACGTTGTTCAGCGTCTCCAGCTCGCCGGTGGCCAGGATCGCCTTCATATGGGCGTCGCCGCAGGCCTCGCGCATCGCCGCGATCTCGTCATGCAGGCCCTGCCAGTTCCGGGTCAGCGCCAGTTCGCGGTTGATCACGATGTCGATCTCGGCCGCGCCCTGCGCCACCGCCCAGCGGATTTCCTCGAGCCGCAGATGCAGCGGCATCAGACCTGCCGGAAAGCCTGTCGCGACCGAGGCCACGGGGATATTCGACCCTTCCAACGCCTTGACGGCATGGGGCACCATCGTCGGATAGACGCAGACCGCGCCCACGGTCAGCTCGCCCGCGCTCAGGCCCAGCCCCGCCTCGATATGCGAGGCCAAGGGCTTGCGCGCCTTCGCGCAAAGCCGTTTCACCCGGCCCTCGGTATCGTCGCCCGCAAGCGTCGTCAGATCGACGCAGCGCACCGCGTTGACCAGCCACGCCGCCTGATGCGCCTTCTTCACGCTGCGCCGGGTGGTGAGCGTCGCGCAGCGGCGCTCGGCGGCGGCGCGGTTGACGCGGTGGCCTTCGAACATGCCCACATCGAGCGCCATGCCGGGGTTGCGCGCATGCTCCCCTGCGACCGCAGCAGTGGGCACCAAGGCCCCTTCCGCGCGCGTCTCGGTCTTCATTTCGGTCTTCATTGCGTGTCTCCTAAATCGGGACTCGTCACAGCCTCGCCGCCACGTCCGGAATAATTCCCGGGCGTGCGCGATCGGGACAAGATCAGCATAAGTCAGCCGAGCCCATGCTCGGAAAGAAAGTCGTCGAATTCGGCGGGCGTCGCGTAGCTTGTTTGCGTGCCGCGACGGGTGATCGACAATGCGGCATAGCGCGCGGCGCGGGTCAGCGCCGCGGTGGGCTCCATTCCTTGGCCGAGGAAATGCGCGAAGCTGCCGATGAAAGCGTCGCCCGCGCCGGTGGTATCGACCGGGCTGACGGACACAGGTGCGATCTCTTCGACGGTGTCCGCGGTGATCCGGCGTGCGCCGCGCCCGCCAAGCGTCACCACCACGTTGTGGATGCCGCGTTCGATCAGGCTGCGCGCGGCGGCGATCACCTCGTCATCGGTGCCGGTGGGCAGACCCGAGAGCATCGCCAGCTCGCTCTCGTTCGGGCAGAACCAGTCGAGCCCGTCGAGCCGCGCGATATCCAGATCGGGATGAGCAGGCGCGGGGTTCAGGATCGTCGTCACCCCTTCGCGCGCCCCGAAGGCCACGGTGTGATAGACGGTTTCCAGATCGACCTCGAGCTGCATCAGGATCGCGGAGGCTGCGCGCAACGTCTCCGCCGCCGCATCGACATCCGAAGGCGCAAGCGCCGAATTGGCCCCTTTCACGATCAGGATCGCATTCTCGCCATCGCGCTCGACGAAAATCGGTGCCACGCCAGAGGCGGAGCCTTCGACGGTGCGCACATGGGTCGTGTCGATCCCGTTGGTTTCCAGATTGGCGCGGACCTGCGGGCCGAACCCGTCATCGCCCACGCAGGTGACCATCGCCACATCCGAGCCCAGACGCGCGGCGGCCACCGCCTGGTTCGCGCCCTTGCCGCCGAAGCCCATCGCGAAATCGGGGGCTTCCAAGGTTTCGCCGCGTCCCGGCATCCGGTCGATATAAGTCACCAAATCCATCATGTTCGAGCCGACGACGGCAATCTTCTCAGGCATTCTCTTTCTCCGTCAGTTCGGAAATTTTCGCGCCAAGCGCGGTGGTCTCGGCCTTGTCAGTATAGCCGAAGCGGGTCGCGAAATGCGCGATCTCTCCGGCTGGGAGGCTGCGGACATTCCCCTTCGCCTTCTCCGCCGTGTAGCCCTCGGGCTCGCAGGTGGACGGCAGCGCGAAAGCCGCGACCGAGGCATCCTCGCCGTTCAGGATCCAGCGCGCGAGGTGGTCGAATTGATCGGGCCGCCAGCTCATTGCGAAACCGTCGCCCTCGGGCCGTTCCAGAAGCGCATGGCTTTCGCCCGACGCATCGGCTGCGGGGCGCTCGATATAGAGAACCTGTTCGGGGTTCCACTTCTCGGGCGCGTCCAGCGTGGCGCTGTCTTCGGGCGCTTCAGCCAGCCGTTCGATGAAATCGGTATAGGCTCTCGTCGGCGACACATGGGCGGGCACGTCGCGGCGGACGCGCGTGCGGTCCGGCGTGAAAGGGGCCGCCTGATGGATGCGCCCGTCTTTGACGAAGGCGAAGTTCACATGGCACATATACATCAGGTCCATCGGCAAGGCGGAGCGGTTATCGACCGCCATCGCCATCTCGATCAGCGTGTTCTCCCGCACCGTGATCGAGGGCATCGCGCGGTAATGCGGGCCGAAGCCGCGGATATAATCGACGTGACCGCCAAGGCGCACGAACGCCCCCTGCCCGTCTTCGCCGATCTCCAGATGGGCCGCGTCCATCGTGGCGCAGGCCATCTCGCCATGCAGCGGATGGTCATCCTGCGGACCGGGGCAACCATTGCGCAGCAAACCGCTGTGATAGGCAAGACAGCCATAGGTCTCGACGATCACCTGCGCGGGGCGCGGCTCGGCAAAGGCGCTGTCCATCGTCAGGCGCACGCCGTCGAACACCGCATCCCAGAGCATCTGGCCCATGTAAGGCAGCATCTCGACCCGGCCGCGCGGGGTGTCCACGCCAATCATCTCGATGCCAAGCGCGGTGCGCCAGCCGGTGACGGTGAAGCTGTCGGTTTTGGCGAGCACGCTCGGAGCCGGCCCGAACCGTTCTCGCGGGAGAGGAATGATCACGCTCATCTTACGCTCCTTTCCGGCGACGCCAGGAATTGAGGGCGATCACCCCGATCAGGAAGGCTCCCCAGACGAAATCGATCAGGTGGTTCGAGACCCGCATCATCTGGAAGCCCGAGGACAACAGCGTCAGCGAGATCAGCGCAAGAGCGACGCCCAGCACATTGCCGCGACCGCCTGCCGGGTTTGTCCCGCCCAGCACCGCGATCAGCACCGCCTGCAGCAGGTAAGACGCGCCGTAATCGGATTTCGCCGCATTGGTCCGCGCCGACAGCAGGATCCCCGCCATCGCGGCCAGCATCCCCGTCAGCATATAGGAATAGAGGATCATCTGGCCGCGCTTCACCCCCGCATAGACCGCCGCTTTCGGGTTGGTCCCGATCAGCTTGAGCCGCAGCCCGAAGGAGGTCCGCGCGAGCAGCAGCGACAGTGCGATGCAGACCAGCACGAAGATCACCAGCGGCACCGGGATGCCCACCAGTTTGCCGTTGCCGATCGCGTTCCACCCCGGCGGGAAGCCGACGATCGCAGGCCCTCCCGTCAGCACGAGGCACATCCCGATGAAGACCTGGCCGGTACCCAGCGTCGCAAGGATCGGCGTAATCTTCAGCACCGAAATCAGGAAGCCGTTCAGCAGCCCCGCCAGCAGCCCCACGATCAGGGCCGCGCTCACGCCCAGCGTCACCGGGCCGAGGCCCAATGCTCCCGAGCCGCCATCGCCCGCCATCGCGCCGAACAGCGTGCCCGCAGTGATGCCCGCAAGGTTCGCGACGCCCACGATCGAGAGGTCGATCCCCCCGGTCAGCATCGCGATCATCATCGCGATCGACAGGATACCGAGCTCCGGCATGAAGAAGGCCATCGACTCGAAGTTGTAAGACGACAGGAACATCGAAGGCCGCAGCGCCGTCATCGCGATCAGCACCAGCACACAGGATACGGCCAGCATGACATTGGTCTGTGCCGCCTCGCCCTTGAGCCAGCCGCGCAGGCCGGGCCGGGAGGTGGCGTTGGTCTTGGTCTCGCTCATCATCATCTCCCCTGCCTCACACCAAAGCCCGACGGTCGCGCAGCGCCGTCACGGTCACAGCCGCAACCAGCATCGCGCCCACGACGACCCGCTGCCATGTCGTGTCGATCCCCATCAGGATCAGCGAATTCTGGATCATCACGAGGATGAACACGCCCAGCACCGTGCCCAGCACCGTGCCGCGCCCGCCGAAGATCGACGCGCCGCCCAGCACCACCGCCGCGATCACGTCGAGCTCCAGCCCCACGAAGTCGCGCGGATTGGCGAGCCAGATCATCGAGCTGTGCAACAGCCCCGCAAAGCCCGCCAGCGCACCTGCCGTGACGTAGACGAAGATCATCGTGCGCCCCGTCGAGAAGCCCACGCGCTTCGCCGCTTCCGGGTCCGCGCCATAGGCATAAACCGAGCGCCCGATCATCGTGTGCTTCAGCACCAGATGCAGCGCGACGGCGAGGCCCAGATAGATCACGATCATCGCGGTCAGCCCGTAGGTCGAGCCATTCGCGCGTTCAAGCACGAACAGATCGGTCTTGCCGAAATTCACCAATGCCTCGGGCATCTTGTTGATGTTCACGTTCGAGGTGCCGACGAGGCCAAGGACCAGCCCGCGCACCACGGACGCGGTGCCGAGTGTCACGATCAGAGGGATCATCTTGAACTTATGGATGATGCCCGCATTCATCAGGCCCAGAAGCCCGCCGATTATGATCGCCGAGGCGAAGGGCAGCACCAGCCCGTTATAGTCGAGCGCCACCATCGAGCGGACCACGAGATACATCCCCGCGACCGCGAAGGCGGTGAAAGACACGTCGATCCCGCCCGAGATCATCACCAGCAGCACGCCCAAGGCCATGATGCCGATGACGACGTTTTCCTTGAGCAGGCTGAACAGGTTGGACATTTGCCAGAAGGCCGGGTTCACCAACCCGATGAAGATCATCGCGACCGCAAGGATCGCCAGAATGATCGCGTCGGAGCTGCGCAGGAATCTCATGCGGGCTCTCCTTGTTTTTCATTGGACAGCGCCGCGTCGAGCGCCTCTTCGGTCAGCGCGTCGCCCGCCAGTTCGCCGGTGATGCGGCCCTCGGTCATGCACAGCACACGATTGCAGTTCGCAGCCAGCTCCGGCAGGTCGTCCGAGATCATCAGAACCGCCAGATCGTTATTGCGGGTCAGGTCCTGAATGATGCCGTGGATCTGCTCTTTGGAGCCGACATCGACGCCTACGGTCGGGCCGTTCAGGATCAGCACGCGCGCATCGGTCATAAGCCAGCGACCGATCATGACGCGCTGCGCGTTCCCGCCCGAAAGCGTGCCCACCGGCACGTCGATCCCCGGCGCGGAAATCGCCATCTCGCCGAACATCTTGTGGGTCTCCTCCCCCGCCTTCTCGGCATCGAGCCACAGATGCGGCGCGAAGCGGCTCAGCGAGGATACGATCGCGTTGTCGCGGATCGAGCGGGTCAAGAAAAGCCCTTCGGACAGGCGATCCTCGGGCACATAGGCGATGCCCGCCGCGATCGCCTCGGGGACGTTCTTCGGCATCACGGGCTTGCCATCGACCCGCATCTCGCCGGTCATGTCGTTGCGCAGACCGAAGATCGCCTGCGCGATGGCCTTGCGGCCTGCGCCGATCAGGCCGGACATGCCGACGATCTCGCCCGGCATCAGCGTCAGGTTGATGCCCTGCGCCTTGTCGCCGACGGTCACGTTGCGCAACTCCAGCCGCGGTTCGCGCCCGCTGACATCGGGGGCTTGGAAATGCCCCTGATGCAGGTCGCGCCCGGTCATCGCCCGGGTGATCGAGCGTTCGTCATAGTCCGAGATCGGGCCTTCGGTGACCTTCTTGCCATTGCGGAAGACGGTGAGACGCTCGGAGATTTCCAGCATCTCGCGCATCTTGTGACTGACGAAGAGCGTGGCGATGCCGTCGGCCTGCAAATCCCGCACGATGCGGAAGAGGCGTTCGACTTCGCGACCCGTCAGCGTCGTGGTGGGTTCGTCCATGATGATCAGCCGCGCATCGGCGAGCATCGCGCGCGCAATCGCCACGATCTGGCGGCCCGCGGCGGGCAGCGTCTCGACGGTCGCATCGAGATCGAGCGTCACATCGAGCCGCGCCAGCACGTCACGCGCCATCTTGCGCGCCCGGGTCCAGTCGATCCGGGTCTTGCCTTCGCGCAGGAAGGTGTTGAGCGCGAGGTTCTCGACGACCGTCAGCGTCGGGAACAGCGAGAAATCCTGGTAGATGACCTGCACGCCATGGGCGATCGAGGTCGCGGGGTCGAGCTTGCCGACCGGTTTGCCGTCGATCAGGATCTCGCCCTCGTCGGGCTGATAGACGCCTGAGACGATCTTGATGAGGGTGGATTTGCCCGAGCCGTTCTCGCCGGCGAGGCAGTGGATGCGGGCAGCGTCGAGCGTCAGCGACACGTCATCGAGCGCGCGCACGCCGCCGAAGCGCTTCGAGATGTTGCGCAGCTCGATCAGGGGAGCGGTGGCCATGGGGGTCTCCTCGCAGGCAGGTCGGCAACGGGTGGCGCGAGCTAGCGCGCCACCCGAGCTTGAGAACCGTCAGGGATCAGAAGTTGTATTGATCCATGTTGTCCTTGGTCACGCCGACCCAACCGGCCCCGTAGAGCACTTTCGCGTCCGCGCTATCGGCTTCCTTGAGGTTGGTATAGCCTTCGAGACCGAGGTTGGTGCCCGCCTTGATATCGGCATGGTCCTTGCCCGCATCACGCGCTTTCAGCTCGGCCAGTGCGATCATGTTCATCGCGTAGCCAGCAACCGCCGGATCCCAGAACTGGATGTAGCTGATATCGCCCTGCGAGATGTACTGACCCGCGACCGACGGAAGACCGGTGCCCGCGAAATGCAGTTTGCCCTGCAGACCGCCTTCGGCGATCAGACGACCGGCACCTGCCGAAGTCGGCATCGGACCACCCACGACACCGGCGATGTCGGGATGCGCGGTCAGCGCCTCTTTCAGCTTGTTGTAGTCGGTGTTGGCGTCGTCGTAGGTCTCGAGACGATCCGTCGCGAGCGACATGTCCGGATAGGCTTCCTTCTGACGCTCGATCGCGCCGTCGATCCACTCGTTTTGCGACTTCGAGGTCAGCGAGCCGACGGTGGCGACATATTTGCCCTTCTCGCCCATCTGCTTGGCGAGGTGATCCATCAGCTCCGCGCCATAGGCTTTGTTGTCGAAGGCTTCGATGTCGTAATCGACATTCTTGATGTTCGAGGCTTCGTGGCTGACCACGACGATGCCGCGATCACGCGCCTTCTTGAGCACCGGCTCGACCGCTTCCACCGAGAACGGCACCACGGCGATGGCGTCCACGCCCTGCGCGATCAGGTTCTCGATCAGCTGCACCTGCGCTGCCGCATCCGCCTGCGAGGGGCCGACCATCCAGGTGTCGCTGCCGGTATCGTCGCCGAACTGCTTCACGCCGTCACGCATCCGGTCGAACCACGCGATGCCGTCCACCTTCACAACGGTCGCGATGTGATAGGTCTTGTCGGAGCTGAGCATTTCCTTGTCGACATTGCTCGTGTCGACGACCTGCTGCGCCAGTGCCGGGGTGGCCATGGCGACCGCGAATGCAGCGGCCGGAATGAATCCGAGCTTCATGATAATTCTCCCTTCAAGCGGACCTCCTCGTCCGCGTTTCCCGGTTCAGGCGCATGCCGAAACCGGCCCTCCAAGTAATGTTACGATCGCAACATAACTCGGGACCATCTAGGGGATGAAGGGAAGTGTCAACTACATCTTAAGCTGCGCTGCAGCGAGAAGTCCGGCCTCGGTGACGACGCCCGAAACCTCGTCGAGAGACGCGAAAACGACCGGCTTGCGCTGGCCGATCTTGCTGGCATCCATGACGACAAAACACTGTTTTGAAAGCTCTATCGCCGCACGTTTCAAGGGGACTTCGTACTCGTGCGAACAGCTCAGCGCCCCATCGGAATCGAGCCCGCCCGCGGACAGGAACGCTACATCGATGTTCAAAGGCGCCAATCGGTCGTGCGGATTTCCCGCATGGCAGGAGCGCGTACTCGACTTGATTTCGCCGCCCAGAAACTCGACCGGGACGCTGCTGCGCCCCTGAAGGATCTCCGCCGTGGTCAAGCAATGGGTGATGATTCGTCGCGCTTTGCCCTGTGCGAGGAGCCGCGCGAGATGGGGCAGCGTGGTGCCGGTATCGAGGAACACGACCGCGCCCTCGGGCACCAGATCCAGCGCATGACCCGCCGCCGCGCGCTTGGCGTCAATGGCGCGGTTCATCTGCGCATCGAAGTCGTAATGCTCGGTCGTGCGGGTGGTGACGATATAGCCGCCCCGGCAGGCAAACCCCGCTTCGGGCTGCGCCGCGTCGCGCCGCAGGGTCATCTCGGTCACGCCCATCTGCTCGGACAGGTCGCGCAAGCGCAGGGCGGGCGAGACATCGAGCAAGGCAGTTATCTGGTCGATCCGCTCTTGTTGGCGGCTGGGTCTGGTCACGATTTGGCTTTCAAGATTTGGGTTTCGAAACGCATTCTATAATCCGCAGAGTGTCCGAAACCGGACCTGCGAAAGCAAGCACTGCGTTCCGATCGGCACTGCGCCGCAGCGTCACACCTTGTCAGCGAGCCCCGTCACTCGGCCGCCTTGGCCATGCTCTCGCGCACCGAACGCGCCGTCGATTGCAGCGTCAGGAACGCCTCGAACCGGGCCGCATGCAAACGCTCCACCGCGCCGCCTGCGGGCGCAAAACGGGATGCGACCTGCGACATCGCGCCCATCGCGGCCTGCAGGTTGTCGAACCCCTCCGCCGCAACCGCGCCAAGCATCGCCGCCCCCAGCAGGACCGGTTCCTCGCAGCGGGTGACCACGACGTCGCGCCCGGTCGCATCCGCGATGATCTGGCGGGTGACGGGATGCGCCCCCGCCCCGCCCGAAATCGAAATCTCCGAGATCGGCGCACCATGTTCGGCCTGCACCTCGATGATCTGGCGCAGCCCATAGGCCAGCCCGCACACCCCCGCGACATAGAGCGCCACGAGCGAGTCCAGCCCGGTCTCCATCCCCTGCCCCACGATCACCGCCCGCGCATCGGGATCGGCAAAGGGCGCGCGGTTGCCCAAGAATTCCGGCACGACGTGAAGCCCACCGGCAAGCGTCGCGACCTCTGAAGGCGAACCCGCCGTCTCGAGCGCGAGATCGGCGAGGAATTCCGGCACGGATTTGCCCGCGGCCTCTGCGCGGTCGCGCGCCTCCTGCGCCGCGGGATGCAATTGCACGAGCTGCGCAATCGCCGCCCCTGCGCCCGATTGCCCGCCCTCATTGAGCCACATCCCCGGGATCATCGCCGAGAAATAAGGCCCCCAGACGCCGGGCACGAAGGCAGGCGCGCGCGTCGAGGTCATCGTGCAAGACGAGGTCCCGAAGACATAGCCCAGACAATGCGCCGGATCGCCCGACCCGCCCTGCGCCGCGACGGTGCCGATCCCACCGGCATGCGCGTCGATCAGACCGGCTGCGACCGGCGTTCCGGGTGTCAGGCCCATCTGCGCGGCGGCTGCCTCGGTCAGCCCTGCCCCAAGCGGCGTGCCCGGATCGACAATGCGCGCGCCGATCCGTTCGAAGCCGCCCTCGGCCAGATCGCCAAGGCCGATCGCGTGGAAATAGTCGGGATCCCAGCGGCCCTCATGGGCGAGATAGGTCCATTTGCAGGTGACCGTGCAGGCGGAGCGCTCCAGCGCGCCGCTCGCCTTCCATGTCAGGAAATCGGCGAGATCGAAGAATTGCACCGCCTGCGCGTAGATCTCGGGGCGCTCCTCGCGCAGCCACATCAGTTTCGGCGTCTGCATCTCCGGCGAGATCCGGCCGCCCACATAGCGCAGCACCTCGTGGTCGCCCGCATTGATCCGCGCCGCCTGATCGCGGGCGCGGTGATCCATCCAGACGATGACATCGCGCTCGGGCGCATCAGGATCGCCCACGGGCAGCCCGCCCTCCGGGCCGATCACGGCGAGCGAACAGGTCGCGTCGAACCCGATCCCCGCGACATCGCGCGGGTCGGCCCCCGAGGCCGCCAAGGCCCCTTTCACCGCATCGCAAACCGCCTGCCAGATCTGGGCGCTCGATTGCTCGACATGGCCATGATCGTCCTGCCACATCTCCAACGGGTGCTTGCCGACGCCGAGAAGCGTGCCCTCCCGATCGAAAATCCCGGCGCGCGCCGAACCGGTTCCGACATCGACACCGACGAATAACTTGCTCACGTTGATCCTCCCCAGACGCGCATCTTGCCCAATCCTTAACGGTATCGGGCGGGGACTGCCAACCCGCGGCCGGGGCAGACGATTCTCCGAACACGGGACTGTCTCGCCGCCGAAACCCCGATATCGCGGCCGAAAGGCGTTCTGCTGCGAATAAAAACGCGGTCGTGCGGTTCAGCGCCGCGATGGACCGCGCGTCCACCCCACCACACGGAAAGGGACGCATATCTCACGATCCATCACGAATTTGGAATATTTTCCCCACGCGCAATAGAAGCAGTGAACCGCTTAAGCTTGCCATCACGAAAATCCTGAACAATTTGGGACAAAATCCCTAACCAGCGAGGTTACCCATGACCCGTCTCGCACGTATTTCCGCAGCCGTCGCGACCGGCGCTGCTCTCTTCGCCGCCAGCTCTGCGATGGCCAGCGATCTCGGCCCGCTCGTCACCCCGAGCGAGCTGAACGCCGAGATCGACACAGTCGATCCGGTGCTGCTCGACATTCGCACCGGCAGCTACGAAAAAGGCCATATCGACGGAGCCGTCTATGCGCCCTATTCGCTGTTCCGCGGCCCGGATGACAATCCCGGTCAGGTGCCGCCGATCGCGAAGCTGCAGGCGTCCTTCGAGCAGATCGGGCTCGAGCCCGACCGCCCCATCGTGATCATCGCGCAGGGCGATACCGATACTGACTTCGGCGCAGCCGCACGCGTCTACTGGACGCTGAAAAGCACTGGCTTCACCGAGCTGTCGATCCTGAACGGTGGCACGACCGCCTGGGCCAACGCTGGCCTGCCGATGTCGGACGTGACCGAAAACCTGATGCCGACCGATCTCGATTTGACGTGGAACGACCGCTGGACGGCGGAGACGCCCGCCGTGAGCGATCTCGTCAACGGCAAGGGCAAGGCTGTGCTCGTCGATGCGCGTCCGCCCGCCTTCTTCGAGGGCAAGAAAGCGCACTCCGCCGCTTCGCGTCCCGGCACCCTGCCCGGCGCCGAGAACCTGCCCTACACCAAGTTCTTCCGCTCGGGCGCGACGGTCATCGACGCGAAAACCGATGCGGCCGCTCTGAAAGAGCAGCTGGGCATCAAGGACGGCGAAGAGGTCGTGTCCTTCTGCAATACCGGGCATTGGGCGGCGACCGACTGGTTCGCCATGTCCGAACTTGCAGGCATCGACAACGTGAAGCTCTATCCAGGGTCGATGGTGGAATACTCCCAGACCGACGGTGAGATGGCGAACACGCCCGGTCTGTTGCAGAACCTTCTGAACCAGCTCACCGGAGGCTGATGATGAACACTGCCATTCTTGAACGGCAGGCAGCGTCGGGTGGTATCGCCCGGCGTAGTGCTTTGATAGTCGCCGCTCTCGTGGCGGTCGCGGCCCTCGCGCTGTTCGGCGGCGCGCGCTACGGCTTCATGCTGGCGATCGGGTTGGGCTTCGGTATCGCGCTGGAAGGGCTGCGCTTCGGCTTTGCAGGTCCTTGGCGCGCGATGATCGTGCGGCGCGAACCGGCGGGCATCCTCGCGCAGCTTCTGGCGATCGCGCTGGTTTCCATCGTCGCAATCCCGGCGATCTCGAGCCATCCGGGCGAGCTGAACGGCGCGCAGGCCCCGATCGGCTTCGCGATGGTCGGCGGCGCGTTCGTCTTCGGCGCGGCGATGCAGGTCGTGATGGGCTGCGGCTCGGGCACGCTTGTGAACGCAGGCTCGGGCAACCCGATCGGGCTGCTCGCGCTTCCGTTCTTCGCCATCGGCAGCTTCTTCGGCGCCTATGGGCTGATCTGGTGGACCAATCTCGGCGCGCTGCCGATCCTGACCCTGCGCGGCACGAGCGGACTTGCTGTGACGCTGGTTCTTCTCGGGCTGGTCGCGGCCACCGTGTTCTTCCTCGGCAAGCGCGGCTCGCGGAGCCTGCCGCGGCGCTATGTGATCGCGGCCCTCGTCCTCGCAGCGCTCGCCATCGCGAACCTTCTGGTCGCGGGGCAACCTTGGGGTGTGGTCTACGGGCTCGGTCTCTGGGTCGCCAAGGGCGTGAACGGAATGGGCTTCGACCTGACGCAATCAGCCTTCTACGCAGCCCCAGGCTCGATCACCCGCGTGCAGGAAAGCCTGCTGACCGACTACACCTCGCTCACTGATATCGGCCTGATCGCGGGCGCGTTCGGCGTGGCTGCGTGGCGTCAGGGCGGGCTGTCGCAGAAATTGCCGAGCTATCCGGCCCGCGCCTGGGCCGCGACGATCATCGCAGGCTTCCTGCTGGGCTATTCCTCGCGACTGGCCTTCGGCTGCAACGTGGGCGCGTTCTTCTCGGGGATCTCGACCGGCAGCCTTCATGGCTGGGTATGGTTCGCTGCAGCCTTCGCGGGCGCCTATCTGGGCATCTGGCTACGGCCCCGCCTTGGACTGGAGGCACGCGCATGACCCGGAAAGCGACTGCCTTCACCGCCCTCGCGGGGCTGCTTCTTCTGATCGGCGCCGATTTGATCGGAGCGCCGCTCAATCCCTACCAAGCCCCACCGGCCTTTGCCTTCGGATCCGGTCAGGTCGCAAGCGGCGGGTTCTGCGGAGCCTTGCCGAACTGATCTCCCAAAATCCTTGCGATCTGGGACACCGGCCCGCTTCCCTCGGGCCGGTGTTCTCTTGCCCGGCCTTGGAACCGCGCGCGCGGACCGCTAGAGATCGCCAGACGCGCGGTCCGCGCGAAGGGAGCCCCATCATGACCAGACATCCGATGTTCGGGATATTCCTCGCGCTGTTCGGCGCGCTGGCAATCTCGCCCGACACGCTGCTGATGCGCTGGTCGGAGATGAGCGGCGCGCAGATGGTGATGTGGCGCGGCTTGCTGATGGGCGGCGCGATGTGGCTGACCTCTATCATCCTGCGCAGACGTCACCTGAAGCGGGACCTGCGCGCGCTCGCCAGCGGCGCGGGGCTGGTGCTGGTCGCCTGCCATTTCTCGAACATGACGCTGTTTGCCGTGGGCATCGCCGCAGCCCCTGTCTCGGTCGTGCTGTTCAGCGTCTCGACCGTGCCGGTCTTCGCGGCGCTGCTGTCCCGCCTGGTCCTGCGTGAAAACACCCACTGGTCCACATGGCTCGCCATCGCCGCCGTTCTCAGCGGGATCGGTCTGGCGGTCTTCGGCCCTGCCCCGGCGAGCGTGGGCGGCAATCCGATCTACGGCGCGCTTGCGGGGCTTGGGGTCGCGTTGAGCCTGTCGACGACCTTCGTCACGATCCGGCGCAATCCGCATCTGCCGATCCTGCTCGCCGTCGGCTCCGGGGCCGGGCTGGCCGGACTTTCAGCACTGCTCTGGACGGGAGGCGCAGCCGTGACGGGCGGTCAGATCTGGGCGATCGCGCTGGCGGGCGGTGTTGTGCTGCCGATCTCCTTCATGTCCCTGTCCTTCGCCTCGCGCTACACCTCGGCCTCGAATGTCAGCCTGCTGATGCTGCTCGAGACGATCCTCGGGCCGATCTGGGTCTGGTGGGGAACGGGTGAGGCTCCGAGCCGCGCGATGCTGGTCGGCGGGGCGATCGTGATCGGGAGCCTTGCGCTCTATCTCTGGCACGCGGGCCATCGGCAAAGCGTTCTCCGGCGCAGCCAATCCGCCGCGCCGGAGCATCTCTAGAAACGCTTACTTCCGGGCAGCCGACTTCGCAGCCGGTTTCGCGGGCTTAGCGGATTTGGCGATTTTCTCCGAATCCGAGGGCATCTCGATATTGATCTCGAGGCTCGAGATATCGTCGTTGCGCTCCATCCGGATATCGACGCCATCCTCTTCGATCTGCATGTATTTGCGGATCACCGCGAGGATGTCGCGTTGCAGATCGGGAAGGTAGTCGGCCTGCGCCGACCCGCTTCCGCGTTCATGCGCGAGAAGGATCTGCAGACGGTCCTTGGCCGTCTGCGCCGATTTCGCGCGGCGGGGTTTGAGCGAGAAACCGAACAGGCTCATGCGGACCGCCCGAAGAGACGACCGATGAAGCCGGGACGCTTCTCGCCCGGAATGCGCATCGGAATGTCCTCGCCCAGCAGGCGCGAGACCGCGTCGTCATAGGCAGCCGACGCGCTCGACGGCTCGTCGAGCACGACCGGCATGCCGGTGTTCGACGCACGCAGAACGGCGGTGCTTTCGGGCACGATGCCGATCAGCGGGACCGCCAGAAGCTCCAGCACGTCCTCGACCGTCATCATCTCGCCCTTGTCGATGCGCGACTGGTCGTGACGGGTCAGAAGCACCTGCGCCTTGACCGGCTCGCCATCGCTTTCGGCGCGGCGGGTCTTCGAGGACAGAAGGCCCAGCACCCGGTCGCTGTCTCGCACCGAGGACACTTCGGGGTTGGTCACGACGACCGCCTCGTCGGCGAAGAACATCGCCAGCTGTGCGCCGCGCTCGATCCCGGCGGGGCTGTCGCAGATGATGTAATCGAATTCCTGACGCAGTTCGTCGAGCACCTTCTCGACGCCCTCTTGCGTCAGCGCATCCTTGTCGCGCGTCTGCGAGGTCGGCAGGATCGAGAGCGTCTCGACCCGCTTGTCCTTGATCAGCGCCTGTTTGAGGCGTGCATCGCCCTGAATGACGTTGATGAAGTCGAACACCACGCGGCGCTCGCAACCCATGATCATGTCGAGGTTGCGCAGGCCCACGTCGAAATCGATCACGACGGTCTTATGGCCGCGCTTGGCGAGACCGGCAGAGATTGCGGCGGCGGAAGTGGTTTTTCCCACGCCCCCCTTGCCCGAGGTGATCACGATCACCTTGCCGAGCGGCGAATCGTCCTTGAGTTGCGTCATTCGAACGCCTCCACACAGAGTTTGTCATCGTCGAGGAAAACCTGCACGGGCTTGCGACGAAGCTCCGCGGGGATGGTTTCGCTCGTTTTGTAAAGGCCCGCGATCGCGAGCAATTCGGCGTCGAGCTGGCGGCAGAAGATGCGCGCGCTCTCATCGCCATGTGCGCCTGCCATCGCCCGTCCACGCAGCGTGCCGTAGACGTGGATGTTGCCCGCCGCGACCAGTTCCGCGCCCGACGCGACCGATCCGACCACCGTGAGATCGCCATGTTCGGCCACGATCATCTGGCCCGAACGCACCGGCGTTTGCACGACCTTGTTGCGCGGGACCGGGGGGGCCGCCCGCTTCGCCGCAGGCTGCGGCTTTTGCGGTTTTTGCGGCTTCGGCTCGGGCATCGCGGTTTCGCGGCCCACCTTGATCGGGATAATTCCGTAGCCTTTTACGGCGTTTAGCTGCGCCTCGGTGGCGTTTTGCGCCCCGAAGATCTGCAGATCGCGTGCGAAAAGGTTGTCGATCATGTCGCGCACATCGGCCGGTTTCGAGAACTCCGGCACCTGCGCGAAATCGAGCACCATCGGCGCTCCGGCCAACAGATGCGGCGTCTTCGCGAGCTGCGCATCGAGCGCGGCATAGAACACGTCATCAGGCGCGTCTGTCTCGAGCCGTAGCGCGATGGCGGTCAGGAACAGACCGCGGAACTGGAAAGGTTGAACCGAGACCGGCGCAGGCTTCTGCCCGGTCGGAGATAGGGTATCTGACACGAGGGTAGCTCGCTTCTGCTCAGGAGTCGGGGCGCATCGTGCACCCACGTTGTTTTTCTTTGTTGTGTCGGATCACGCACTGCAAACGCCAGCACAAAATCGCGATGGCCTCTCTACTCGGCTAAATCCTGCCGTCAACCGGAAGTAGACGAAGTTTTCGTGTTCAGGCGCAGAGGCGGGCCCGGATCGCAGATTGACCCAGCGTCGTCAGCGGTATCGCCGCGCCGGATCACTCGAGCATCGCCGTCGCGAGCTGGCTGTCGAGAAGCTCTTCGGGCAGCAGGATGTAGATGTCCTCCGGCGGGGTCGTAAGCGAATAGATTATCACGCCGGGATCGACGCCCATATCGATCAAATATTCCATCGTCCGCCCCTGCCCGCGCTGGATTTCCTCGACCGCGAAATAGGCGGGCATGTAGAGATTCTCGTCGTAGTAATGCTGGTGCATCCCGACATACCCGTCGGGCGAGACACGACGTTCCTGACCTGCCGCGAGGACATAGGGACAGGCCGACATGCAGGCCATACCGGGCAGGATCACGGTGTTCTTCTCGGCTTCACGTAGCACGCGGCCGATCGCCAGCGCCTCGGACACTTCACCGCCGGGGCTGCTGAGCGCGATCGTCGCCGGGGCCTCCTCGGGCGCGTCGCCTTCGGTGAAGCCTGCGAGATAGGTTTCCAGCCGGTCCGCATCGCCCGGCGCGATGGCCCCGTTCAGCAGCAGCACCGAGCCGATCCCCTCGACCTCTTCGCGCTCGAAGGTCAGCCGGTCGGGATAGTTCGACGGCAGTTCGATCCCCGGCGGCAGCGCAGGCGCATCCCGGCGTGGCGTCGGGCGCGCGGGATCGAAGCGGCGGCGCTGATCGCCCGGCGCGACCGGGGTGGTCATCTCGGGCACGGCGGAGGGCGGCTGCGGGCGGTAGCGCCCCAGCCAGTCGCCGCCGATCATCACCACGGCGATGCCAACCTGCACCAGCAACACGACGCGCAGCCAACGGCGCACGTCGAACCGGTCGAAGCTTGGAAGCGACAAGCGCATCGCTCAGCTCTCCGCTGGGCGCGGCGGCGGATCTACGGGCGCAGGCGGATCCACCTTCTCGGACACCCGCTTGAGCATCTCGGCATCCGCGCCACTCATCGTCTGCTCGACATCGCGCATCGCGTTCAGCGCGGCTTTCAGATCGGCCAGCGTCAGCGTCTCCTCGATCGGCAGCCCGTCGCGGCCCGAACGGATCGCGGCCTGCGTCACCGCCAGCACGAAGACCAGCACGGCAGGCAGCAGGTCGATCGCAATCGCCCCGGCCCAGGAGGGCACGAAACTGCCCGCGTAGCGGATCACGGCTTCGGCGCTGGTGATCGGGTTATAGGCGGTCTGGATCGGCGGATCGCGGGCCAGAACCTCGTCGGCGGCGCGCTCGAGCGTGCGCCCCCGTTGATCGAGCGCTTCCAGCACGGAGTCGATGGTCGACGACTGCGCATCGCGGACATTCGTCGTGCGCCCGTCCAGTTCCGGCAGCACCACGGACGCCGGCAGATCCTGCGCCGCCCGCGCCACCAGCGGTGCCACGGAAAGCTGATCGAGCCGCGCGATCACGCCCGCCAGTCGCACGCTCTGCTCGGCGAATTCGACCGACCGTTTCTCGACCGGACCGGGTGCCACGATCAGCGCGCGCATCCGCCCGAGGATCTGGTTGCCGGTCTCGAAGGAGTCGTCGATCAGCGGCTGCTGCGCGCGGATCTGCTCTTCGAGATTGGCCAGTTCCTCGGTCTTCTGGGTCAACACACGGAATACCGCGCCCCGCCCTGCCGTGCCCGACAGCTGGCCCGATTGTTCCTGATCCGCCAGCGCCTCGAAGGCGGCGCGCGCGCGTTCGACCTCGCGGCCCAGCGCCTGCGCCGAGAGCGCGATGTCATGGGCCTGCTCCAGCGCGGATTGGTAGTCGCGCACGGTGGTGTCCAGATGCTGCTCCACCGCCGCCGAGCCCGCCAGTGCCGCCGCATTGAGCCAGCTCGACATGGCGACGATGGCGAGCGAGCCGACGATGGTCGACACCGTCAGCCCGACAAAGCCGCTCGCCGTGCGCATCGCGGGCAAAAGCCGCAGCATGTAGCTCCAGAAGACGAAAATCCCGACCGAGACGGCGATGGAATAGGCCAGTGCCGCGAAGAAGCTCATCGCGCCGTTATCTTCGAGGATCGAGGACACGCCGAGATAGGTGTAGATCCCCGAGGCGATCGCCAGCACGCCCAGCGCCGCAGGTGTGATCGTGTCGAGCCAGGCCAGATGGCCCTCCAATTCCTTGGCGGTGCGCAGGCCTTTGGTCTCGGCCGCGCTCAGTCGTTTGGTGGGTTCGGTCATCTGGGGCTCGCCCTTCTCGAAATTGGGATCGGGAATTGATCACAATTGGGGCACGGCACGGTGAATTTTAAGGGTTTGGAAAGAATAGTTTACTTCAGCCTGCGCCTGCGCGCGCCCGCTTGCGGCGGTTTCGCGCGTGATCTGCACCCGAATTGGTGAGGCCACCCGGGGGACTCCGGGTGGCCTCGTCTTGACGAACCGGCCACAACCGGCGCCCCACTTACATCGCCGGCAGGATCGTCAAGTCACGGATGTCGCCGCCAGCCCCTTCGACCATGCCCTTGCCCATCGCCTCACCACTCTCGAGGTCGACGGTGTAGAGCATGTTCCCGGTGGCGAGCCACGCCGTGTTTTTCATGTCTTCGGTAGTCTGGATGTCGAACGCATAGCCTTCGCCCGGCATGTCGATGCCGAACTTGCCGATGGCGGCGAGCGTGCCGTCATTGGGCGAGGTCTGCTGGATCAGCGCGACGATGGTGGAATCCACGTCATACATCGCGGTGCTGTCGGGCATCCCGTAGCTGTTGGCGTAGGCGGCCGCCGCGATAGCCGGGGCCTCGCCCGCATGCATGTCCTTTTCCTCATAAGCGAGGCTGCCATCGACGGTCACTTCGCCGGTTTCCACGTTCACGCGGTGATTGGTGGTGCCCGACATGAAGCGCAGCTTGTCGGCCTTCGGGTTGAAATCGACGATCACCGGCCCGTCCACGGGCAGCATCTTGTCCATCTGCGAGACTTTCGTCGCGGCGCCGCTTTCCATGTCGATCGTGTAGAGCGCCTGATCGGCATCCACCGCGACCAGCGTCTTGTTCGACGGGCGCAGGTCGATCCCGTGCAGCTTCGCGGTGCCGGTGACATCCATCGTGCCGGTGACTTCGAGCGTCTCGGTATCGAACATCACGAGCGTCTTGTCGCCCACGAGGCCGATGGCCGAGGCCGCCAAGGCACCGCTTGCGCCCATTGCGGTGACGAGAGCGGTCGAGAGGGTCAGTTTCAGCATGGTTATTCCTTTCGTTTCCCTGTTCGCGGCAAGCGCCTTTCGCGCCGTCCATGCCCCCTAGACCCGGCCAGATGCGGATTGGATGCAGGAAATCGAAATTTTTTCTGCGAGGTCGTGCGCGCCCCCCTGCGAGGCAAAGAAAACACCGGCCCCATGAGTGACGGGACCGGTGAGAAAGATCAGACGTAGGCGCCCGCCGAATAGGTCAGATCATAGCTGTGACTGTAGATCTCGAAGACGATGCCGAACGGGTCTTCAACATAAACCATGCGGTAGGGCTTGGAGCCGGGGAAGTATTCCCGGATCGGCATCCGCTGCCGCCCGCCGGCGTCGACGATGCGCTGGGTCAACCCTTCCACATCAGGGTCCTGCACGGCGAAATGAAAGGTGCCGTGGCGCTTGTGTTCCAGCTTGTCCTCTGGCGCGTAATTGCCAGGGAACTCGAAGATCTCGATACCGATGCCATCGGCGGTCGACAGATGCGCGATCCGCAGCGAGCCCCAACCGGGCCCGAACACATCGGTGCACATCACGCCAATGGCGCTGTCATCCTCGACGGCCTCGGAAGGCTCCATCACGACATAGAACCCGAGAACCTCGGAATAGAACGTCACGGCGGCCTCGAGGTCGGGAACCGACAGGCCGATATGGGAGAAGGTGCGCGGGGTGGTTGCCATCTCAAGGCTCCTTTCAGGTTGCGATGACAGCGATATGGATTGCCACACCTTCCATGTGAAATTATCATATTTCATCTGAACAATAACGATCTGTTATCTCTCATGCTGAACGCAACCTGGCTCGAAACCTTCACCGCGCTTTGCGAGGCCGGGCATTTCACCCGCGCCGCGGAGCGGTTGCACATGACCCAGCCGGGCGTGAGCCAGCACCTCAAGAAGCTGGAAGCTCAGGTCGGACAAAAGCTGATCACGTGGCAGGGCAAGAGTTTCACGCTGACCCCGGCGGGCGAGGCGGTTTTCGCGCTCGGCCTGTCGCGGCGGGCCGAAGAGAAACGCCTGCGCGACGCGATCGAGACCGATGACCGGGATGCGGGGCCGGTGCATATCGCCTGTTCGGGAAGTTTCGCGATGCTGCTCTACCCGATCCTCCTGGAATGGATGCAAAGCGCGCCCGAGCTGAGCGTCCATCTGCAGGCCGCGCCACAGGCGGATATTCTGGCGGGACTGCTGGAGGGGCGGTTCGACCTTGGTGTGCTCGGCACGGACCCGGATCACGCGCGGCTCGAGGCGCAGCATATCGGGCGCGAGGAGCTGTGCCTCCTGCTGCCTGCCGGTGCCGCGCCGCCCGACGCCTTCGCCGATCTCGACGCGCACGGCTTCATCGCCCATCCCGACGGCTACGCCTATGCCGACGACCTGCTGAAACTGAACTTCCCCGAGGACTATCCCGGCGCTGACCGGCTGCGCCTGCGCGGCTCGGTCAACCAGATCGGCCAGATCCCCGCCCCGGTTGCGCGGGGGATCGGCTACACCCTCCTGCCGCGCAGTGGGGTCGAGGCCTTTGCGGACAAGGCGCAGCTCTCTGTCGTCCCTCTACCGAAGCGTCGCTGGCACGAGCTGTGGCTGGCCTCCCGGCGCGGGCGCAGCGCCCCGGCGCGCGTGCTTCATACGCAAGAGATGATCGTCGAAGCCGCGCGGCAACTGCGTTGAGCGCCACGCTTTTCGACCGAAATCCGAGATTATTTTCATCCAATCGACTGTTTCGCGGGTCTAGAGCTTGGAAACGGGAGAAAATCGTGAAGAACTTGGTCCGGGAGAGACCGCCGCGCGGCAGGCGGAACATGGGAGCGTTTATGACGAAAGCGGAAAGCTGCCCCGTGGCGCAGGCGCTGCACGATTGTGCCGAGGGCGATGCGAGCGCGCTTGAGCGGCTGGTGGCGCTGGAAGGCGGGCGCATGCTGGGCGTGGCCAAGCGCATCCTGGGCCGCACCGATCTGGCCGAGGAGGCCTTGCAGGAGGCGCTGGTGCGCATCTGGCGCAAAGCCGGGCAATTCAGCGGCAATCCCGGCTCGGCCAAGGGCTGGGTCTATACCGTCCTGCGCAGCCGCTGCCTGAACATTCTGCGCGACGGCAAACGGCTGAGTCTGCTCTCGCCCGAGGAATTGGGGGCGTTGCAGGATGCACGCGAGCAAAGCGTGCCCGAAGAGGGCTGGCAGATGCTCGCAGGCTCAAGCCGCCTTCGCGACTGCCTCGAGGCGCTCGACCCGGCCAGCCGCCATTCGATCCTGCTCGCCCATGTCGGCGGGTTCAGCCATGGCGAGATCGCCGCGCGTCAGTCTGTGCCGCTGGGCACGGCGAAAAGCTGGATCCGGCGCGGATTGGCCAGCCTGAGGGAGTGCCTGTCATGAGCCTGAACCGGACCGACCTCAACGCCATCGCAGATGATTACGTCCTTGGCCTGCTCGGGGAAACCGAGGCCGAGTTGTTCGAGGAATTGTTGGCGCGCGACCCTGCGCTGGAGGCCCGCGTGGCGGCGCTGCGCGACGGGTTGCTCCCGCTCGACCTCTCGGCGCCCAAGGCCGACCTGCCGGATGATTTCATGGAGCGCCTGCGCGAACGCATCGCGGCGGAACCTGCGCGCGACGATGCGACCCCGCGGGGGGTGACGATCACGCCGGTCCCGCCGCAAGCCGACAACCTGCCGCAAGCCCCGCGCACGAAGCGGCGCTGGTTGATCGCGGCGGGGATCATCGGTCTCGCGGTGGGTCTGGGCACCGGCACGCTGCGCCCGACGCCAGAGCCGCGCGTGGTCGCCGTTCTGATGAACGCATCGGGCGAGCCGCAGGCCGTGATCGAGGATTACGGCAATCGCGACGCCAAGATCCGCTTCGTGGCCGATGTGACGCTGCCCTCGAACAAGACCATTCAGGCCTGGACCCTTCCCTCGCCTGAGACGGGCCCGGTGTCGCTCGGCACGCTCGACCGGGTGGCGCCTGCAGTGTTGACCGGGCCCGACCTGCCCGCTCCCGCACCGCAGCAGCTCTACGAGATCACGCTGGAACCCGCGGGCGGCTCGCCCACAGGGCGCCCGACCGGCCCGATCCTCGGCAAGGGCTTCGCCCATATCCAGAGCTGATCGGGCCCTGCCCGTGCGGGAGGGTCTCCCGCACGGGCTTGACCTTGCCTATATTCGGCTGAAATGAACAGGGCGCGGCGCACGCGCCCCATTCGCCCGACCCCGATAGGCCCGAGAGAGGACCCCCCTGATGAAATTTCGCTTCCCGATTGTCATCATCGACGAGGATTTTCGCTCCGAGAATACCTCCGGTCTCGGCATCCGGGCACTCGCGCAAGCCATCGAGGCCGACGGGTTCGAAGTGCTCGGCGTCACCAGCTACGGCGACCTGTCGCAATTCGCCCAGCAGCAAAGCCGCGCCTCGGCCTTCGTGCTAGCGATCGACGACGAGGAATTCTCCTCCGGTCCCGAACTGGACCCGGCGGTCGAGAAGCTGCGCGCCTTCATAGAGGAAGTGCGCTGGAAAAACGCCGATGTGCCGATCTTCCTGCATGGCGAGACCAAGACCTCGCGCCACCTGCCCAACGACATCCTGCGCGAGCTGCACGGCTTCATCCACATGTTCGAGGATACGCCGGAATTCGTCGCCAAGCACATCATCCGCGAGGCGAAGAGCTATCTCGAGAGCATCCAGCCGCCCTTCTTCAAGCAATTGCTCGACTATGCCGAAGACGGCTCCTATTCGTGGCACTGCCCGGGCCATTCCGGCGGCGTCGCCTTCCTGAAATCGCCGATCGGCCAGATGTATCACCAGTTCTACGGTGAAAACATGCTGCGCGCCGATGTCTGCAACGCGGTGGAGGAGCTGGGCCAGCTGCTCGATCATAACGGCGCGATCGGCGCCTCCGAACGCAATGCCGCGCGGATCTTCAACTCCGATCACTGCTTCTTCGTGACCAACGGCACCTCGACCTCGAACAAGATGGTCTGGCACCACACGGTCGCGCCGGGCGACGTGGTCGTGGTGGACCGCAACTGCCACAAGTCGATCCTACATGCGATCATCATGACCGGTGCGATCCCGGTCTTCCTCAAGCCCACGCGCAACCACTGGGGCATCATCGGCCCGATCCAGCGCTCGGAATTCGAACCCGAGGCGATCCGCGCCAAGATGAAGGCGAACCCGCTACTGGCCGATTACGACACCGACAATGTCCAGCCCCGGATCATGACGCTGACGCAGTCGACCTATGACGGCGTGCTCTACAATACCGAAGTGATCAAGTCGCTTCTCGACGGCTGGGTCGACAACCTGCATTTCGACGAGGCGTGGATCCCCCATGCCGCCTTCCACCCGTTCTACGGCCAGTATCACGCGATGGGCCGCAAGCGCGAGCGCACGACCAAGTCGATCACCTATGCGACGCAATCGGTGCACAAGCTGCTCGCCGGGATTTCGCAGGCAAGCCATGTGCTGGTGCAGGACAGCAAGGAAGAGAAGCTCGACCGGCATCTCTTCAACGAGAGCTACCTGATGCACACCTCCACGAGCCCGCAATATTCGATCATCGCAAGCTGCGATGTGGCGGCGGCGATGATGGAGCCTCCGGGCGGCACGGCACTTGTGGAGGAAAGCATCGTCGAGGCGCTCGATTTCCGCCGCGCGATGGTGAAGGTCGAAGAGGAATACGGCCCCGAGGACTGGTGGTTCCAGGTCTGGGGCCCGACCGATTTCCGCGCCGATGGCGACGGGATGGCCGCGACCCGCGACTGGGTTCTCAAGAAGACCGATGCCGAGGGCGTCGAGACCACCGGCTCGGATAGCTGGCACGGCTTTGGCGACATGGCGCCGGGCTTCAACATGCTCGACCCGATCAAGGCCACGATCATCACCCCCGGCCTCGATATCGAGGGACGTTTCGACGACAGCGGCATCCCCGCCTCGATCGTGTCGAAATACCTCGCCGAGCATGGCGTCGTGGTCGAGAAAACCGGGCTTTACAGCTTCTTCATCCTGTTCACGATCGGCATCACCAAGGGCCGCTGGAACACGCTGCTGGCCGCGCTCCAGCAGTTCAAGGACCATTACGACAAGAACCAGCCGCTATGGCGCGTGATGCCGGAATTCTCGGCGAAGTTCCCGCGCTACGAGCGCATGGGGCTGAAGGATCTCAGCCAGCACGTCCATTCGCTTTACGCGAAATACGACGTCGCGCGGCTCTCGACCGAGATCTACCTGACCGACCATCACCCCGAAATGACCCCGTCGGAGGCCTTCTCGCATATCGCGCGGCGCAAGACCGAGCGCGTCTCGATCGACGAGCTGGAGGGCCGGATCACGACGAGCCTCGTGACCCCCTACCCGCCGGGCATTCCGCTGCTGATCCCGGGTGAGGTCTTCAACGCGAAGATCGTGGATTACCTGCGCTTCAACCGCGAATTCGCCCGCGAATGCCCCGGCTTCGAGACCGATATCCACGGGCTCGTGACGGAGACGGGCGAGGACGGCCAGACGTATTACTTCGCGGATTGCGTGGCGCGCTGAGGCGGGCCCGATCAAGCTCCGAGGCTCAATATCAGGGCGCGGCTCGGTTTATCCCGACCGCGCCCTAACTCATTTCTCAGACGGATCTGTTTCGAGAGGAAAGCAGCATGAGCGACACGCCAAAGGGTACGATGATGGCCGTGGTCACGACCGGAACGGGCGGCTACGAGCGGCTCGACTACCGCGAGGTCGCGATGCCCGAACCGGAGCCCGGCGAGGTGCTGCTGCAGGTGCTCGCGGCAGGCATCAACAACACCGACATCAACACCCGGTTGGGCTGGTATTCTTCTGACGTCAAATCCGGCACGCAGGACTCGCGCGAAGACGCCGAGCATGCCGATGGCGGCTGGAGCGGGGCCACGCCCTTCCCACTCATCCAAGGCACCGATTGCTGCGGCCGGGTCGTCGCGGTGGGCGACGGCGGCGACGAGACCCTGATCGGCACCCGCGTTCTGGTGCGCTCCTGCATGCGCGAGAAAGATTTCTCCTCGATGGACACGGTCTGGCTCGGCTCCAATTTCGACGGGGCCTTCGCGCAATATGTGAAAGTGCCCGCAGGCGAGGTCTTCGCTATCGACAGCGATTGGAGCGACGCCGAACTCGCCACCCTGCCCTGCGCCTATGGCACCGCCGAGAACATGATCCACCGCGCAGGCGTCACCGACGGCGAGCGCGTGCTGGTGCCCGGCGCCTCGGGCGGCGTGGGCTCGGCGTTGATCCAGCTCCTCAAACGGCGCGGCGCGGAAGTCGTTGCCATTACCAGCGCCGCCAAGCGCGAGAGGGTGCTGGAGATCGGCGCGGACCAAGTGCTCTGTCGCGAGGACGATCCCGTAGCGGCGATCGGCGAGAACAGCGTGGATGTGGTGATCGACAACGTCGCCGGGCCGGGTTTCGGCACGATGCTGAAACTGCTCCGACGCGGCGGGCGCTATGCCTCATCGGGCGCGATTGCCGGACCGGTCGTGGAGCTCGACATGCGCGACCTGTATCTCAAGGACATCACCCTGATCGGCTGCACCGCATGGGACGAGCCCATCTTCGGCAACCTGATCTCCTATGTCGAGAAGGGCGAAATCCGGCCCCTGCTGGCCGCCACCTACCCGCTCGATCAGATCGTCGAGGCGCAAAAAGTGTTTCAGGAAAAACACCACGCCGGGAAGATCGTGCTGATCCCGGCGTCCTGAGGCGTTGGATCCGGATATCCGGGTGGGAGCGCAAGCCCCACGCTGATGGCGCTCCCGCTCCGCCCGGCCCGGGGCCTACTCGTCCTTCTTATCGTCGTCGCCGGGTTCCTCGACCCGCTCGATTTCGACCTTCACGCGGGTGGCCAATCCGGCGATCACGCCGAGGACGGCCAGCCCAGGCGCGGCGAGCACCACGACCCCGCTGACGACGAGGCTGAGATTGAGGGGCGCCTCGACGAAGGGGTCCCCGCCGGCGGAGCTGATACGCAGCTGGCGCACGCTCCCCTCCTGCGCCAATTCCTTGACGCGATCGACGAGTTGGTTGCCAGCGACCTCGATTTCTTCCCAAACGGTGCGCTCGGGCTTCTTGTCGTCTTCCATCGAACTCTTCCTCTCGAATTGTGGGTAAACACGGAGGTGTTGTCGCAGCGCGCGTGCCGCACACCGCTAGCGCGCCATTCGCTGCGCAGATGGAAAGAAACACGATTCCACAGCCCGCGCCTTGATCTTCGTCAGGCGCGGGAAAAAGGGCCGCTGCGGCGCGCGCTCGGGCAAAAGCCGAGTTCACACCGCAACGGCCAGAAGGTGCTGTGACGCCGATTAGCCCCGATCAGACCGCAGGTTTGCGGTGCAGCGTGCCCTGCTCATAGGCATAGGCACATTGGATCAAGGCGTGTTCGCTCCACTGCTGGCCGAGGAAGATCAGCTCGAACGGCGCGCCGGAGGCGTAGTAGCCCGCGGGCACGGTGACGCCCGGAATGCCCGCGATGTTCAGCTCCCCGACGGTGGTCTCGAGGATCGCGTCGCCCGAATGCAGACCCGGCAGTTCGCAGAGCATCTGCGGGTAGACGAGCGCATCCAGTTCGTGACGTGCGAAAACTTCCTCCATCAGCAGCAGATAGGTCCGCTTCAAGGCCGTGAACGCGGGCAGCGCGGGCGGCGTGGTCGGAGATTTCACCGCCTCGACGAAATCAGGCAGCTCGTTGAGGAAGCCGAGGATCGCCCCCTTCGCGAGCACGTTTTCCTCCTTCGTGGCCTCGACGAACTCCTCCCAGGTCTTGATCGCCGCATTCGGACCCAGCCGCTCGAGATATTTCGTCATGTCATAGGGGATGGATTCCAGCCCGCGCCCGTCGAAGAAGGGCGTGCCCGGCGTGATCTCGCGATAGCTTGCGAAATCGGTGCCCGCGAAGGGGTCGTCGACCAGAACCGCGCCGAGGTCTTCAAGCTCGCTCTTCGCGCGATCGTAGAGATCCGCCGCCTCGTGGGAGAGTTCATTCTTCCGCCAGCCCGGCCCGTAAAGCCCGAGCCTTTTGCCCTTCAGGCCGTCCTTCGACAGGCCCGAGGCGTAGCCGCCTTCGGGGATCTTGTCGACGCAAGCCAGCGTCTTGGGGTCTTCGGTGGTGAACCCCGCCAGCACATCGAGGCCGAGGGCGGCATCCTTGACAGTGCGGGCAATCGGCCCGACCACGTCGCGATTGCCCGAGAGCGGCACGACCCCGGCATTCGGCACCAGCCCGATCGTCGGCTTGATGCCCACCAGCCCCTGCGCCGAGGCCGGGTTCTGGATCGAGCCGCCGGTTTCCTCGGCCAGCCCCATGACGCACATATGGGTGGCGACCGCCGCCGCCGTGCCTGCGCTCGATCCGCCCGGCGCACGATCCTCGATCGCGGGGTTGATCGTGGGACCGGCCCAGCTGTCATTGGCATGCGTTCCGGTCCAGCTGAGGATCGGGACGTTGGTCTTGCCGAGGATCACCGCATCGGCGGCGCGCATCCGGGCCACCACCGGGCTGTCGCGTTCGGGCATCAGATCGACGCCGCCCGTCCCGGAATAGAGAAGCCGCCAACCGGCCGTGGTGGGGATGCCCGCCATGTCCATCGGATCCTTCACGACGATCGGCACCCCGGCCAGCGGCCCGAGCGCCTCGCCCGCAGCGCGCCGCCGGTCGATGTCGCGGGCGGTCTCGAGGGCGGCGTCATTCTCGAAGATGATCGCGTTGTATTTGCCGTTCAGCGCCTTGACCTGAGCGATGCAGGCTTCGGTCAGCGCCTCTGCGGTGAACGCCCCCGAGGCCAGCCCCTCCTGAACGGCGGCGACGGTGAGCGTTCCGAGATCGGGCAGATCGGGTTTCGTTTGAGCGGACATGAGAGACTCCTTTTCCGTTTGGCGGGCATGGTGCCGCCATCGCCCGAGCCGGAGCCGGGCGGGGTGGATCGAAAGTGACGAAGCTCGACCCGTGACGCGAACCGATGAGGCTGCAGAGACGGTCGAAGCCGGGAAGAAAAAGGTCGCCCCCACCCAAGAAGCTGCCCTCCAAGGCAGAGGCGACAGGTTAAAGACCGCGCAACAAGGGATAGGGGCGCGGCCCTAAGCTCATTCGGCGATGCCGACGATCGACTTCAGGACCGAGGCCCCGACCGTGTATTTCGGGTCGACCATGTTGCCGAGACGCACGCGCCCGCATTGGGTCAGCAGCATGTAGGCGTCGATCTCGTCGAAGCCGAAATCGGCGGCCATCCAGCGGATCAGCTCGCGGTAAGCGCCGCGCGCGGCGTCTTCCATCGGACGTGCCGAGCCGACCGTCATGTAGAACTCTTCGTTCTCCAGACGCGGCGTGCTGATCGTCCAGTTCTTGATCAGGTCGATGCGCACGGTGGTGACGGTCGGGTGCTCGACCGCGACGCCGCAAAGCTCGCCGTCGCCCTGGGCTGCGTGGCAATCCCCGAGGAACAGATAGCCGCCCTCGGTCTGCACCGGCAGATAGACGACCGCGCCCGGCGCGACATCGGGAAGGTCCATGTTGCCGCCGTAATAATCCGGCACCAGCGAGGAGATCGCCTCGGCAATCGGAGCCGTGCCGATCGTGCCGATGAAGGGCTCGTAAGGCAGGCTGATCTTGTCGTTCCACTTCGTGCCTTCCTCGACGGTGATGTCGAGCTTGCGCACCACCTCGGGCAGCGGCGCGGTCAAGAGCGCAGTCTCGAAGGTGGGAACCAGACCGCCGAATTCGGGCATGATCACCGTGGTGCCCCGCGGCTGCGGCCCGCGCGGCACGATGCTCTCGATATAGACCGCGATCGTGTCGCCCTTCTCGGCGCCGTTCACGTAGATCGGGCCGTTTTGCGGGTTCAGGAAGGGAAAGTTCAGGATCTCGGTCGGCTTGTCGGTCTCCGACTTGATCGCGCCTTCGAACGCGTCATGGGTCTCGGCGCTGACGACGGTGCCCGGATCGACGGTCAGGACCGGCTCGATCCCGGCGGTGTAGATGTAGGGATAGCTTCCCTGCTCTTCCTCGGTGATCGTGCGTTTCTCGAGGGCCTGACCTTTCGCCACGCCCTTGCGCGCCATGATGGATTCTTCAAACCAGCTCATAAGTTGCTCCTTTTACTTGCAAATTCCATGATTGTTCCGGGGAGATCAGACCGACAGGTATCGTCGGATCGTGTCGCGGTCCTGCAGCATCTCGCGGTCGAGTTCGGCGACGATCCGGCCCTTGTCCATGACGTAGCAGCGCTGCGCCATCGCCCGGATCATGTCGACATTCTGCTCCACGAAGACGACGGTCACGCCGGTCTCGCGGTTCAACTCGACCATGATGCGCGCGATGTCCTGCACGATGTTCGGCTGGATCCCCTCGGACGGCTCGTCGAGCAGGATCATCGACGGATCGCCCATCAGCACGCGCCCGATGGCGAGCTGCTGCTGCTGACCGCCCGACATCGTGCCCGCGCGCTGATCGGCGCGCTCCTTGAGGATCGGGAAATAGCGAAAGATCTCTTCGACCTTGCCGGGGGTGGATTTGCCCGCGATGCTTTCGCCGACGAGCAGGTTCTCCAGCACGGTCATGCGCGGGAAGACATCGCGGCCCTGCGGCACATAGCCGATGCCCTTGCGCGCCCGTTTATGTGCCGAGAGCAGGTCGATCGACGCGCCGTCGAGGTTGATCGACCCCTTGTCGGTCGACAGCAGCCCGATCAGCGTCTTCATCAGAGTCGATTTGCCGACCCCGTTGCGCCCGATGACCGCGACGATCTCGCCCTCGCGGACCTGAAAATCGACGCCCTGCAGCACCGGCTTGCCGCCGTAGCCCGCATTGAGTTCGATCACGTCGAGAAGGACATCCTTACGCATCGACTTCTCCCAGATAAATGGCGGCGACACGTTCATCGGCGGTGATCTCGTCGATGGTGCCCTGCGCGAAAATCTTGCCGAAATGGAGCACGGTGACCTGGTGGGCGATCTGGCGCACGAAGGCCATGTCATGCTCCACCGCCAGCAGGGTCATGCCCTCGCGGTTGAGTTCCTGAAGCATCTCGCCGGTGGCGAAAGTCTCGTCGGGCGTCATCCCGGCGGTCGGCTCGTCCAGCAGCAGCAGACGCGGCTTGAGCGCCACCGCCATGCCGATCTCCAGCCACTGTTTTTGACCATGGCTGAGATTGCCCGCGAGCTGCTTGCGGTCCTGCGAGAGTTTCAGGAACTCCAGCAGCCGGTCGATCTCTTCTTGCAGGATCTCGGGCGCGACATGGTGCTGAAGCGCGATCGTCAGGTTCTGCTGGACGCTCAGTTCCTTGAAGATGCCGGGCACCTGAAACTTAACGCTGATCCCCTTGCGGATGCGCTCGAACGGCTTCGCGCGGGTGATCTCCTCGCCGTCATAGAGGATCGCGCCGCTATCGGGCAGATGCTCGCCGAGGATCAGCTTGAAGAAGGTGCTCTTGCCCGCCCCGTTGGGACCGATCAGGCAGTGCATCTCTCCGGGCTGAAGCGCGAAATCGACATTGCCCGTGACGTGGAGCCCGCCGAAATGCTTGTTGAGCTGGCGTGTTTCGAGAATGGCCATCACCGCTCTCCTTCCAGTTTGGATTTCCGGCGCATGAAGGGCGAGAGCAGCGCGATGACGATGCCACGCGGGGCGATCAGAACGGTGATCACCAAGAGCGTCCCCATCACGATCAGCGCATATTGGCTGCCGTAGATCGTGAGCGACTGGAACACCATCAGCACCGCGAGCGTGCCGATGATCGTGGTCGTGAGGTCCGTGCGTCCGCCGACCGCGACCCAGACGATGGGCAGCGAGGCCGCCGTCATCCCCATCGAGGCAGGCGTGATGTAGTTGCCCCAGGAGGTGTAGAGCACACCCGACAGCCCGGCGAGCGCGGAGCCGATCACGAAGGTCGCCAGCTGATACTTGCGCACGTCATAACCCAGCATCTCGGCGCGCATCGGGTTCTCGCGGATCGCCACGATGACATTGCCGAAGCGCGAATTCACGAGGATGCGCAGACCGAGATAGCAGACCAGCAGCAGCGCCAGCGTGACGTAGTAGAGGGTCACGTCCGGGTAGAGCACGATATTGCCGCCCGGCCACGGGATCGTCAGCGAGGGCATCGCGCCCATGCCGTTGAAGCCGTTCAGACGCGCCTTGCCGATCGCCCATTCGGGCCCCGCCGTCTGCGCCATGAAGCGCTCGAGCACCAGCGTCACTGAGAGCGTCACGATGCCGAGGAACACCCCGCTGATGCGCCCGAAGAACAGAAAGTAGCCAAGGATCGCCGCGAAGAGCGCGCTCAGGCCAACCGCCAGCACCAGCGAGAGCAGCGTCAGGCCGTAGGCGTCGCCGAGGTTGATCGTCAGGACCCCGTAGGCGTAGCCCGCGACCCCGAAGAAGGCGGTCTGGCCGAAGCTGAGCGCCCCGCCATAGCCCCAGATCAGGCTCAGCCCCATCGCCATGAAGAGCCAGTTGAAGAAGTAGACGTTATTGCCGACGTCGTAGCTGTCCGCAAAGGCCGGATAGGCGCAGGCGGCGAGCAGGACGACAGTGAAGCCCGACCAGAATTTCGGTCCCTTGCCGAGGGTTTGCGGCCCCTCGATGAGCTTCAGAATGGAAGTGAAACGGGATGCGCTGCTCACGTCAGGCCCTTTCTTTCAGGATCTTGCCGCTGATGCCGCGCGGCAGGATGCGGATCACGATGATGACGGCGATGAGCATGCCGATCTGACCGGCAAGCTGGCCCTGCCAGGAGGTCAGCGACGCTTTGATGAAGCCAAGCACGACCGCGGCAGGCGCCGTCCCGAGGAAGATGTCTGCACCGCCCACGACGACGGTCACGAAAGCCTCGACCATGAAGGCGGCCCCCATCGTCGGCACGAGCGTCATCGTCGGCGCATAAAGCCCACCGGCAAGCCCCGCGAGCGCCGCGCCCAGACCGAAGGTCAGGCTGTAGATCAGGTTGGTATTGACCCCGAGCGCCTCGGCCACATGCGGCACCTGGATCGTGGCGCGGGCAAGGATGCCGAAGCGCGTCTTGGTGAACATCAGCCACAAGGCGGCCAGCGTCGCGAGCGCCATCACCACGAGCACGATGCGATAGATCGAATAGGAATAGTCGCCGACGGTGAAGCTGCCGAAGGGCGTGCCGCTGCCGGCCATCGTCGTGCCCAGCACGATCAGCGTGCCTTGGGTGACGATCATCGAGATCCCCCAGGTGGCCACGATCGTATCGAGGGGACGTTTGTAGAGCGGTCGGATCACCACGACCTCGACGATCATCCCGGCGATACCGGCGGCCAGAGAGCCCAGCGCGATCGCGATCGGAAGGGGCACGCCCATATGGGTGGCGCTCGTCGAGACATAGGCGCCGCAGAGGATGAACTCGCCATGCGCGAGGTTGATCACGCCCATCATGCCGAAGATCACCGCGAGGCCGCAGGCGCTGAGCACGAGGAAGGCGAACGCGTCTCCGAACTGATAGAAGAAGCTGAAAAGAGAGTAGAGGAACTCCATAGACCGTCCCTTTCTTGGTGGCCGTCGTTCAGGGAAATCCGGGCAGGAAAATCCGGGAGGGGACGGATGCGGAGCCAAGGGGCCCCGCATCCGCGATGCGTCGGATTACTCCGTCGGCAGGTGCGACGGGGTGTACTGGTCGCTCGGATCGTTCTGGGTCAGATCGCAGCCGACATCGCCCAGCCAGTAAGGCTTGATGTCATCCCATTTCTTCGGGAACTCGATCGAGTGATCTTCGAGCACATGGGCCAGATAGATCGTGTGCGAGGTGTGCTGGCTCTTCGGATCGATGCACATCTCGCCCTCGGGCGCGTCGTAGCACAGGTTGCCATCGGCGAGCGTGGCGCGAACATCTTCCAGAGCGGTCGAACCGCCCGCTTTCTCGACCATCTCCTTGTAGAGATAGACCGCCGCGTAGGAGTTCTCGGCTTCCTGGTTGATGTAGGGCTCGTCGGGGAACATCGCGTGGAACTTCTCGACGAAGGCCTTGCTTTCCGGCGTGTCGATTTCCTCGACATAGTTCACCGTCGCATACATGTCCTTCAGGCTCGGGGGCGTGAAGCGCTTATGCTCGTAGCCCTGACCCACGTTCACGGACGACGCCATCGGCAGATCGACATTCGCCGAACCGGCCTGCTCGTAATAGGACGACTGCGCCGTGCCCACGAGCAGCGTCACCACGAAGTCGGGCTTGGCGGCCTGAATGTTCTGGATGGTCTGCGAGAACTGCGACACGCCGAGCGGGATGAACTCTTCGCCCACCATTTCGCCGCCATTGTCCTTGACGATGTTGCGCACCCATTCGGCCGAGATCTGACCGAAGTTGTAGTCGGCGGCGATGGTGTAGACGTTCTTGCCGTACTTCTCCATCATGTAGGGGATCAGCGTCGAGAACTGCTGCTCCGGCACCGCGCCGGTGACGATCATGTTCGCGTCGCAGACGCCGCCTTCATACTGGTTGTTGTAGAAGGCCAGCCCGTCGAACTGGTTGACGATCGGGCGATAGGCTTCACGCGAGGCCGAGGAGAAGCCCGCGAAGACCACGTCCACCTTGTCGCGCTGCAGCACGCGGCGCATGAATTCCTGATAGCGCGTGTTGTCCGACTGGGTGTCGTAGGTCACCAGTTCGATCGGACGACCGGCGATACCGCCCGCGTCGTTGATTTCCTTGGTGGCCAGCTGGATGCCATGCACCTTGCCGATGGTCGCGAGGGCGAAGTCCCCCGACTGGTCTTCGAGCACACCGATCTTGATCGGCTCGGCGTCCTGAGCCATCACGGGCCCTGCAAAAGACAATAGGGTAGCGAGCACCGAAGCGGTGCTGATCAGTTTCCTGGTCATTTTCAACTCCTTGTTGAGGTTTTTCCGGGTGCCTTGCTGGGCTAGCGCGCCTGACACCTCTTTTTCGTTTCACCGCGATCGAGATCGCTGTCCGGGTTTGCCAGCATCAGGGACTCGCAGTGGTCCTCGACGCTGACGCGCGCGCGCATGCTCTCCTTTCTCAGAAGGTCATATGCGGCATCTTCGTTAAGCCCGCGCTGGCGCATGAGCGCCGCGACAGCCTTGATGACGTAAATCCGTTTGCGGCGGCGTTCGCCCATATCGTCGAGGCTCGCCTTGAGGCCGTCGATTTGCTCGAACGCGTTCACGCCCAGATAGAGAGCGGAATAGACGGCGCCGCTATGGATCGGTTTTTGCAGGAAGGACGCGGCCCCGAGTTGGAGCATCGCCTTGAGACGGCTCGGCGCTTCCGTTCCGACCAGCCCGACCGTCGGACACGGCGCATGCTGGGGCGACAGGTTGAAACTCTCGGGCCAGGCCTGTGGCAGGTTCAGGTCGCCGTCGATGATGACGAGGTCGGCCTCCGGGCTCAGGTCTTCGGGCAGTTCGAAAACCTGGCGCGGCGAGACGGGACAGGTATCCGGCTCCAGCCCCAGCCGACGCAAAGTCGTTTCGAGAATACCCAGCGAGCGGCCCTCGGTGGTGAAGATGACGGCCCTGCGGCCGCGGAAGTTTTGCGCGATCCGGGGTGTCTTCATTGAACCACCCTCACGTTCCTGCGCCGCTCCGCCGGCTCAAAGGTCGTCGTCGAGGACACAAGGTAAGGGTCGGCCGCGATGGGTTCGGGCGCTTCGAGCAGGATGTCGAACTCGAAATCCGCGCGCGACAGCCCGATGCGGGGCGTGAGCGAGGCGTGGTAGGTTTCGGGATCGATCGTGACCCGGCCTTGCGGCGCGTCGAAAACCTGACCCGCGGCCGCTTCGAGCACCGGACCTACTTCGGCGGTGCCCGCATCGGCGATGGATTTCGCGAGCATATGAATGGCGACATAAGCGGCTTCGGCTTCGGCGGAAACGACAGGTCCCTCGGGGAAGGCTTTGCCATAGGCCTCGACGAAGCGCTTGTTGCGCTCGCCTGCAAGGGAAGAGAAATAGACGCTGGAACTGATCTGCCCATCCGCCCCGACCGGGCCAATCGCGCGAAGCTCGGGCTCCGAGAGGTTACAGCTCGCGATGGGGAAGCGCGTGGTCTGCTCGATCCCGCGCGCCTCACAGGTCTCCCGGAAGGCGCGGAAGAACGCGTAAGAGGACTCGCCGATCAGCGCGTTGAACACGAAGTCAGGCTTGGTCTCGAGGATCTCCTCAATGATGGCGGCCATATCGGTCTCGCCGACCGGCAGATACCGCTCCGCCACCACTTCGCCGCGGCGCCGCTGAAGTTCCTCGCGCATCACCCGGTTGCTTTCCCAGCCCCAGATATAGTTCGAGCCGATGCAATAGGCGCGGCGGCCGAAGCGGGCGCAGAGAAAATCGATGAGCGGCGACATGTGATGGTTCGGCGCCGCACCGGTGTAGATGACGTTTGTCGAGCTCTCGAAGCCTTCGTAATGGGTCGGATACCACAGCAGCGCGTCATGCTTCTCGAAGAGCGGGATCACTTCCTTGCGGCTCGACGAGGTGTAGCAGCCGCAGATATGGCGGATGCCGCGATCGAACATGCTCTGAACCGCCGGCGCGTATTTGTGCAGGTCACTCTCGGGATCGATATGGATGGGATGGAACGTGACCGCCGCGGTCGGGTCCGCATTGATCTCGTCGCAGGCAAGCTGCGCGCCGTTGAGCTGAGTATGCGCCACTCTGCCATATGCGCCGGTGGTCGAGAAAAGCAGGCCGATCTGTAGGTCGAGACGTGTCATTTTCGATCTTCCAACGACAAAAACCCCCAGAAGCAGAAACTGCTTTGGAGGCGGAATTGCCGACATATCTGAGGGTTCAACGCGCCATGATGAGCACATTTGCTCGGCGCTTACCTCAAGCTAGGGAATCGATCACGAAGGTGTCAATAGACATGTTACTTCGCCGTGGCCGCCCCCTTCTTGAGCTCACACATGCACGTTATTGAAGCTGTTCCCAAAGCAGACTGCCCGCAAATTGAGCGCAACCCGGATGCTCAGGCAAGTCTCGCCTTCCCTGAAGCTGTGATGTCCGGAGAGTGAGCGGTCATTGCGTGCGGGCGGAGGCTTCGCCGACGTGCGACGGGGTCGTTCTTGGGCATGGACACGATGCGCTGGCGGAGGAGGTGTCCGGTCAACCGAGAAATTGGGTCACGTATGCGGAAATAAAAACAACCACTTAGGAAAGCCTCGCAGCATTGCGTGCAGCAAAATGTGCAGCAAATTGTGCAGCAGATTTCTCCCCAGATCGGAGCATTGGAGAAAATGCTTGGACGAGGTCAACCATTTCGCGCTTGCCTCTGCGCACGCTTGAAGAAGTGGCGTGTTGCTTGCTCGCGCGCGTCCTTGTCGGTCATGACGATATTCCTCATCTCGTTATCCTGCTGGAACATCTTCACCATCTGCTGGAAGAACGCCTGAGAAAACGCGTTGTAGACCACGTCCGCCGGATTGTTGCGCATCATCTCGGTCATGTCGTCATCCATGACGTCACGGGTGACACGTTCGAAGCGCAGAAAGTCTTCGCGCGAGAACTTGGTCCCGTGTCGATCATTGAACGCGTCGATGATCTCCGAGAGAGAGCGCTCTTCTTCTTCCGTGTAAGGATTGGCGCCGAACTCGGAGATCGGCTGCAGGGTCGTGGTGTCGCCTGCAGTCAGGGACGCGTTTCCCTCCTCGCCTTTCTGAAGCTTGAAGGCTGCCAGGTTGAGCATATCGTCCGATACTGTGATATCGGCCGGGACGTCACGCGATGGAAGCAAGCGAGAGAGCCAGGAACTGTAAGCATAGAGCTTTTCTAGCCAGGCATCGTTGAGGTTTACGACCTGAGCGACGAAGGCGTAGAAGCGCTGGAAGCTCCTCAAGAGCTGCCGGAATTCCTCTTTCTGCGCCTCATCCTCGTCGAGCAAGAAGCGCTCGACAGCGAGCCGCACGGTCCCCTCCAGAACAAGACGATCCTGTTCGGTCAGGTCACCCTTGAAGAACTGATCGGCAAAACGCTCGATCTCTTCCTTGTCGATGTAGGTCGAATTGGAGATCCGCTGTTCGAGATCGTAGACCTGATTGAGATCCGTTCGTTCTTCGAGGGCCGTCGCCTCGAAGAACGGAGCGAAGGCTTCCTTGATGTCCTCCATCGTGTTCTGGAAATCGAGCACGAAGGTGCGGTCCTTGCCGGGATAGGTTCGATTCAAACGCGCGAGCGTTTGCACGGCCTGAAGGCCCGCCAGCTTCTTGTCGACATACATCGCGACCAGCTTCGGCTGGTCGAAGCCAGTCTGATATTTCTCGGCGACCACGAGGACCTGATAGGCATCTGTGGCGAACTTCTTCGGCAACTCGGTTTCGGCGAAGCCGTTCGCAGTCGCTTCGGTCCACTCATTCCCATCGACCTTCAGATCGCCGGAGAACGCGACGAGCGCCTTGAGATCGGAATAGCCCTTGCTTGCGATATAGTCGTTCAGACGCTGCCAATAGCGCAGCGCGTGCTCGCGGCTCTGCGTGACGATCATCGCCTTCGCCTTGCCCTCAAGCTCCCGCGCGACGTGGCGGCGGAAATGCTCGACGATGACCTCGACCTTCTGGTCAATCGCGGTCGGGTGCAACGAGGCATAGCGGGCGACGCGCGCTTGCGCCTTGCGGCCCTTGAAGGCCGGATCGTCCTCGATCGTCTTCTCGAGCTGATAGTAGGCCTTGTAGGTCATATAGTTCTGGAGCACGTCCAGAATGAACCCTTCCTCGATCGCCTGCCGCATCGAATAGAGGTGGAACGGATGCGGTTTGCCATCGGATCCGACGCGACCGAAGCGCTCCAGGGTGACGTTGCGCGGGGTCGCGGTGAAGGCAAGGAACGAGATGTTCTTCTGCGGGCCGCGCGCTTTCTGGAACGCCAGCACGAGGTCCTCGATATCCTCGGGGCTGGTGTCATCGCGGGTGAGCGCGTCAGTCATCGCCTGAGCCGCCTTCCCGGACTGCGAGGAATGCGCCTCGTCGATGATCACCGCGAAGTTCTTTCCGGCCTGTCCCGAAATCGTCGCCAGATGCTCAGTGCCGAACTTCTGGATGGTCGTGATGATGATCCGCGCACCCTTGATGATCGCGTCTTTTAGATCGCGGGACGTGCCGTCGATCTTCTTCACCACGCCTTCAGTCTGCGCGAACCCACCAATGGTATTCTGAAGCTGCCGGTCCAGAACCAGGCGATCCGTTACGATGATCGCTGTGTCGAAGAGCGGCTGGTCGTTCCCGTCATGCAGGTTGATGACCTGATGCGCGGTCCAAGCGATCGTGTTCGACTTGCCCGACCCTGCACTGTGCTGGATCAGGTAGTTCTGCCCTGGGCCTTGGGCCTTTGCGTCGGCTAGCACCTTGCGCACCGCATCGAGCTGCTGGAAGCGCGGGAAGATTAGCACCTCTTTGCCGTCACCCCGTTCGAGGTGGATGAAACGGCCGATCAGATCGAGAAGCACCTCGCGCGAGAAGACGGCCTTTCCGTCGGGCAGATCTTTGTAGAGATAGGCGACGCGGTTCTCGCCTGGCACATCCGGGTTTCCAGCACCGCCATCGCGTCCGCGGTTGAAGGGCAGAAACCGCGTCTTGCCGTTCATCAGCCGCGTGGTCATCGACACATTGTCCTGATCCAACGCGAAATGAACGATGGCGCCGCGCTTGAAGGTCAGCAGCGGCTCACCCGCAGGCGACCGATCCTTCCGGTATTGCTTCTCGGCATGTTTGACGTTCTGGCTGGTCAGGAGGTTCTTCACTTCGAGCGTCGTGACCGGAATGCCATTGACGAAGGTCACCAGATCGAGGGCGTTCTTGTTCTTTGCCGAATAAGTCACCTGGCGCATCACCGAGAGGATATTCGCCTCATAGAGCCGCGTCAGATCCGGGTTCAGGTTCGATGCGGGTTTGAAAAAGCACAGCGCGAAGCGGATGTTCGGCACCAGCTTGATGCCCGCGCGCAGCACGACGTGGGTCGGGTTCTCCTTCAGCGCCTTGTCGAGACGCTTGAGAACCTCCGCCTCGGCCTGCGCGCTGTAGTGATCCTCCAGCACCTTCCAGGCGTCGGGTTGCGTCGTCCTGAGGAAGCGGAACAGCAACTCGGTGTCGAGCGCATGGGCGACGTCATAATGGGTCGCGCAGGTGCGTTCGAGATACCCCTGATTAGTGTTGAGGCAGGAGACGATATGCGCCTCGAAGACCTTCTCTTGGTGGATGTCGGCGGTGGTGTGGGTGGTAGTCATAATTGTTTCACTCGCTTTCACCGATGGTTGCGAGATCACTTTCGCTAGCAGTGTGTTGTTCGCGGAACCTCTCGCAAAACACGTCGACCATTTTGCCCGCGATCTGCACTTGAGCGCTGCGGTTCAATTGCGTCACGCTGGACCATGCCGGAAAACCGCGCGGATTTGATAACGGGAACTCGAATCCAACTAACTGCTTGGGGCGATTTACTGGTTTGACACTTCTTCCATCGCCATGAGCGACTGCATTTCTAAGAGATACCAAGAATGCCAAGGCAGAAATCGGATTACCCTCGTCATCTTCCAACGTTAGCGTGTTTAGATTGCCTGTCGCCTTAGGTAACTTTCCAAAGAATCCCTCAATACATTCATTATGAAGCGCAATCTGTATCGCATCAAAGACTTCGAAGTTCGGGTCATCTTCGGGGGGAACGCGCGCATAGATATCTTTATCTGGGCGGATTGGACACGTTCGTATTCTTTGCGTGGTCCAGCAAAGGATTGCCGTGAATGTAGAGTAGGTATGGGTCGTTTTGAACGTAGGGTGAGGAGAGTTGAGCATCTTCCCAAATCTATGAATCGCTGCCCATTCGTAGTGTTCGTCCCTGATTTCCACGATTACCCGTCCTCTCCTTCATCAGGCACGAGGGTCCATGTTCGGCGAAGGGGCAGTTCTGCGCGGATCGCTTCGGGTAGCTCCTCATAGACCGAGAAGAGATTATCGACGATCTCCTGCCGCCCCCAGAACCTAACGCGGAAATAGAGTTCGTTCAGGCGTTTGCGGACAGGCGGCGTGAACCCGTTCCAACTGACTAATAGACCATAGTCTGCCTGTGTGTCCTGAACTGATCCGATCAGACCTTGCAGGTCAGGATGTTGCACCGTGATCGTCCCGGATTTCACTTGCGCAACGATACGGGGACTTTCGAGACCTAGGGGACCACTGCCTGCAACGAGATCGATGCCACCATCGGCACCGGGTGGCGAAACACGAACCTTCATGCCCTGTGCTTGCAGGATAGCTGCAACGAGTGTTGTCAGGTCATGCCCGGTGAACACCGACGCGATGCGTTTCTCGATCTGATCGCGGGCGATCTGGTCGAGATCGACCATCGCCTCAGAGGCGGCGTCGGACACGGTGTCCGCGTCAGGGACAGGCGCGAGAGGTTTTGTTGAGGGTGTGGTCCCGTCTCCGGGGTCTTTGCCCGCGGCGATCACCTGTTCCACGCGGGCAAGGGCATTGTTCCGACTGATCTCGCAGACTGTCATGAACGCACCGAAACTGTAGAGCAGGTCTTGCTTGAACGTGTCGCGTGGCAAATCGGTCTTCAACCATTGGACGGCGCGGGTTGGACTGCCCGTCTCAGGGTCGGGTTTGTAGTCACCCGTGACGCGAGCGATGGAGATCGTGCTAGAGGTCTTGACCGGGCAGATGATGAGATCGTCGATCTGGATGACGTTGATGAACTGGTTCATCTGCGCGGCAAAGTTCAGGTGCGTTTTGTGCTTCGCGTCAGGGAACGCGGTCTCCATGACAGCGATCAAACCGTCGCGATCCTTGGCATGGGAAATGTCGGAATGGATGTTGAAGTCGACCGTCAGGACGCTCTTTGCAAAGGCGCCTGCTTCGTATTCACCGTTCTTACCGAGAGCGACTTTCCAGAGACGTTTCATGTTGTTGCCTCCCGATATTCACCGACGGGACAGTCTGAGGGTCGGCGCTCGTTCCAAATGTCGATGAGTTTCCGCTTGTTTGACTTCCACCACTTGTAGATGTTGTTTTCGAAGCGAACCACTTCGCCGCTTCCGTTGATCCGCTGGCAGTCGCTAATGCTATAGTTCGCCGTGGAACCCTGAAACTTGACGCGGAAATGCGGTGGTGGATGTTCGTTAGAGAATATTTCGATCTTCAATCCGCCTAGACGGTCGACTTGAACTTTCTTCAGTTCGACGTATTCACCTTGCTCGGTGAACTCGATGATCCGCCCAGATGCGAAACTCTTGGACAATTCATCTTCAATTTCTTCCGGCACGCTGACCGCATATTCCGTCATGCACCCATCTCCTCTTGAATGGTGTCGAGGTGGCTGTCGGGGGTGCCAGATCTGGCATAAGTCGCAACGTCAATCTGACCCGTGACAGCGGCGGTGATCAGGGCGGAGCGGTATTCTTTGAGGCGGTCGATGGAGACGCTCGTTTTCTCGGTGATACGATCAAGTTTGCCGGCGCGCAGCCGAAGAGCGTTCAGCGTCGTCCGCATTTCATCAAAAGGGGGCACGGCGACAGGGAAACGCGCAAGGTTTGTTTTCGAAATGGACGCGAGATTGGTGCTCTGATTGGAGTGCAGAAAGAAGAAGTCGCGCGCATAGCGGGCGTTCGTCGCCAACGAGATCCAGTCTGAATATCGAATGTCATGAGGACGAACCGCGAAGACGTGGTTCTGATGAACGCAAGTTTCGATCTCGGACTTCCAGACTGCGCCACGACCAAGCTTGTCGTTGTCGCCGCCTTCATTCATTAGAACATCACCTCCCTGCAGCCGGTATCTTTGTTTCTCAAGTTTGGTCACAGGTATCTCGGCAACATCGCCCAGGTCCAACCAACCTGCCTGAACGTTTGCAACGCGCATGTATGGTGTCAGAGTTGTTTCGACGTCGTCTGGGATCGTTCTGCCAAGCGTCAGGCCACCGCGTATCTCAGCAAGATGTTTAAGCCGCCAGACGCGCCAGGTCGCAGGCACATGAGGAAGATACTGCGAATTTGTGGGGACCAAATCGGCGCCGTCGGCCAAACCCACAGTGACGGCAGAAGAAATCGCGGCAGAACGTTGTTCTCCCACCAACGCCACCAACCGCTGCTTTTTCTCGATCAGCAGGTCTATTCTTGCGGTCTCACGGTCCAGAAAGTCGGCGATCTGGCGTTGGGTTGAGAGATCGGGATACAGAAGCGGGATGTTCTCGAACTGCATTCGGTTGAACGAATATCGCATCCCGAAGGATAGTTTCTCGAAGAACTCGAAACCATGCTTCAAACCCCAGAAGTAATATTCGAGGAACCTCGCATCGATCTGAGCTGAAACATCGAACACGATGTAAAGGTTGCTGATGCATCCGGGAGTATCAGCAACACCGCAAAGTATTGGCGTCGCGTCGAAGTCTCGTGGCGTGAAGACAAACTGACCTCGCTCGACAATCTGGTGCCCTATATAGTTCTCGGTGGATTTTCCAAACGCGAGATCGGTCTTTACCTTCAGTCCTGTCTTGGTGAGCGAAAGCACCGTCGGATTTTCATCCTTGTTCTTCTTGGTTTGGTAGCGCTTCACAGCGAACCGCATCTTACGTTGGCGCCAACCCGGTGCGACAGGCACGAACCGCGAGCGGTGGTTGTCAATGACATCCAGCCTCACTCGACCACCTCCTGCAGCAGGCCTGCGATCTCGGCTTCCAGCACCTTCAACTCGGCGTCGATTTCCTCGAGCGGTCTCGGGGGCACGTATTTGTAGAAGTAGCGGTTGAAGTTGATCTCATATCCGACACGCCCGACGCCGCCATCCTGGGCGTCGGTGTAGCTCTCGTCCACCCAGGCATCCGGCACAAAGGGCAGAACCTCGCGCTTCACATAGGCGCGCCAGTCCTCGTTCAGCGGCACCAGCTCGTGATCGCGCAGATCGGTGTCAGCTTCAGGATTACCGTTCTTGTCGGTGCAGACCTCGGCGTCTTCGTCGCGCTCCGAGAGCGCAGACAGGATCGCCTTCTTCACCGGCGCCCCCAGCTTCACGCCAGCGGCCCGCAGAGCGTCGCTGAGCGACTTCTCGAACTTATAGCGAGATACCCAGCGCTCACCTCTCGGAAGCCTCTCTAGCGCCTCTAGAACGCCCGCCTGCTCATCCTCGTCGAGCTTAGCGAAGGGCTTGGCCTCGCGCAGCGCCTCCAGCCCCTCGGGTGTGACCGAGAAGGCCAGCTTGAGCGGTCGTTCGACCCGGATTTCGCGGTAGCCGAAATCAGTGGTTTCAAAAATCTTCGACACGTCAGCCCAGTCCGAATTGCCGTTGAGCATGTCGTGGTAGATCCGCGCGATCTCTTCGGTGGCCTCCTGTGGGATCTCACGCCGTTTCGAGCCGAGCGACTTGCGCATCGATTTCCAGAACCGCTCGCCGCTCGCATCGATCAGCTGGACCTTGCCGCGTCGGTCCTTGTCCTTGCGGTTGGTGAGCAGCCAGACATAGGTCTGGATCCCGGTGTTGTAGAAGAGGTCGGTCGGCAGCGCGATGATCGCCTCGACCCAGTCGTTTTCCAGCATCCAGCGGCGGATCTCGCTCTCGCCTGAACCAGCGCCGCCGGTGAAGAGGGGGGAGCCGTTCATGACGATCCCGATGCGCGAGCCTTGCTCGTCATTGCGCATCTTGGAAATCATGTGCTGCAGGAACAGGAGCTGCCCGTCCGAGATCCGGGGCAAGCCCGCACCGAAGCGGCCTTCCATGCCAAGATCGGCGGCCTCGTCCTTGATCGGGTCTGCGTATTTCTTCCAGTCAACTCCATAGGGCGGATTGGAGAGCATGTAGTGGAAGCGTTTGCCTTGGTGCGCGTCCTGGGTCAGCGTATTGCCGAAAGCGATGTTCTCGGGATTATGCCCGGTCACCAGCATGTCGGATTTACAGATCGCGAAGGACTCCGGGTTCAGCTCCTGACCGAATAGCTCGACCCGGATGCGGTCGTTGAGATCCTTCATCTCCATCTCGGCAATCGAGAGCATCCCGCCCGTGCCTGCCGCTGGATCATAGACCTGCCGGATGACGCCGCTGCCGGTCAGGGCTTCCTTGTCGTTGACCAGGAGAAGCGAGACGATGAGGCGGATCACCTCGCGCGGGGTGTAGTGTTCCCCGGCGGTTTCGTTCGAGATCTCCGAGAAACGACGGATCAGGTCTTCGAAGAGATAGCCCATCTCGATGTTCGAGATGGCGTCCGGGTGCAGGTCGATCTGGGTGAAGCGGTCGAAGACCTGGTAGAGCAGCCCGGCGTCGTTGAGGCGCTTGAGCTGATCGGTGAACAGGAACTTGTCGAGGAAGATGTCCCGGACGTTGCCCGAGAATTTCGTGATGTAGTCGATCAGGTTCTTGTGGATGTCCTTCGCGTCCTGCCCTTTGAGCGAGGCGAAGGTGAAGCGGGACAGGTTGTAGAGCCGGATGTTCTGCCCCACGACACCGGAGAGAAGCGTGTCGCGCGCGTCATCGTCCATGTCCGCGGGCAGGCTCTCGGCCATGGCAAGCACATCAGGCTTGCTCGCCTCAAGGATGCAGTCCAGACGGCGCAGGACCACGAAAGGCAGCACCACCTTGCCATATTCGGATTGCTTGAAGTCGCCGCGAAGAAGTTCGGCAATTGACCAGACGAAACTGCTTAAGCTCTTGATGTCGTTGTTGCTCATAGATCCCTCGAAATTCACGCGCAGGATGGGAGTAGGCATCCTTGGGTGCAAGAACAATTCGGACGATCAGCCGCTACAGCCCCTTCCAAGCGTTGCCCCCCCTATTCGCAGGTGATGAAATGGGTAACGGACGTCAGCATCTTGCCCATCTGCTCTGGAGCTATCTGCTCGCCTGCGTCGCTCGTCCGAGGCGTCACGCCGTTCTGGTAAAGAAACAGTTTCGCAATCTCTCCCCGGATGGCGAAGTTCACATTCTGCGGGATATCCCCGATCGCGTCCTGCACAAGTTTCGCGTCTAGCTTCGACACGACGACCCCGACGACATGGCCGTGTGCATCGACGACCGGACCACCCGAGTTCCCGGGCTGCACCGGCGCGGAGATCTGCATACGGCTTCCGTCACCGCCAAGCCCTTTGATGCTCGTAACTGAGCCGCGCGTGACATTCAGACCGCTCAGCAAGCCAGCGAGGGGATATCCTGCGATCGTGACATCTGCGTTCAAGCTCGCAGGCTTGGCCGCGAAGGTAACACTCTTCAGGCCGGTGACGTTCTCGATCTGCACCAATGCGAGATCGAAATCCTCATCCTTTCCAATCAGTTTTGCAGGCGAGCCGTCCACGGTGATCTTGCGACAATCCCCTGCGACGTGATTGTTGGTCAGAATCTTTCCGTCGGGAGCGACTGCAAAGCCCGTGCCGGTCCCGCCCTCGTCTTCTCCAGGGGGAGCGGGAGGTTTTTCACCAACAGTGCCCTCGCCAACTCGCGGCTTAAGGCTGAGATCCTTGGCCTCATCGAGAAACGCCATAACCCCAGTGTAAAGCTCGCCATACTCCGGAAGATCCAGTTCAGTGCCTCGATGGGGGAGAATTGACGCCGTAACCAACGCCAAACGACCAGCATCGCGATCTCGAGCGGACACAAGGATTGTCGACCATTCTCCAACGCGTATGCGATCAGAGCGCACGTAGAGTGTCTTCCCTCCAGATACGCGAGCTGACGTAATCAGCAGATGATCCTTGCGCACCGTGTAGAGGTTAGAAACTGAGGTATCGAGCGCGTAGCGGTGCATAGCAACTGCTCGGCCGATATCCCCTGAAGTCAAAGATATCGACAAGGTCGAAGCGCTGTCGTCAAAATCGAGATTGAGACCGTTCGCGCTGACATGCGAAGACATAGTCTTCTGTGGCGACAGGAAGGATAAATCGGCAAAATCGAAGTAGTAGCGTGACCAGCCACCATCCGAGATCGTCTTTATCTCGTCGACCACCAAAGCCACCGGCGCGAGGTTGGGCAGCTCACCTGCGTTAAAGTCGATGCCGCTCTTACGAGCGTAGGCCTGTAGAGCGCTCGCACTTCCGGCCCCCCATTTGCCATCGATCATGCCCAAGTAAGAACCGTCTAGCGCGAGAGCTGCTTGAAGAAACCGGACTTCCTGGGAGGTCAGATCACTAGCGCGAAAGGGCTCGACGAGTTCGCTTCTCGTCCAAGCACTCGCCGAACAGACTCCTAAGAATATCAGAAGACCAGCACTTAAAAGTGCACGCATCGAATAACTCCACCAATCCTAGATAAGAATGGCTCAGCGGCTGTGTTCGGTCAAGAAAACCGATCATTCAGGCCTCCGGGGCAAAATCCTCAAACGCGGATGCGCACAGCCAATCCGTAGAAATTGCGGCTGATATGCCGTCGCCGGGTTGTTTAATTCGCGATCTTGGCGCTAATTCGTCGAGCAGCCAAGTTTGGAGGGGTAATGTTCAAGCGAATTTCAAAAGTATTCTTGATTGCCACAACGGTCGCATTGTCTGGTTGCGCCTCACAGAGCATGTTGCCCTCAAGCAGTTTAGACGCGGATTTCTCAGCACCGGAGGGAAAAGTAGGCTGGTCTTCCTATCGAGAAACCGCGCTCTTCCGCAATGCGAGCGAAGAACAGGTCTATGACGCTGCGAAGTTGGCTCTAGGTGAAACTGGCTTTGCCCTCAGATCGGCAGACAGATCGGCTCGACGCGTCACCGGTGAACATGGCATCACCCTCCACGACTGGAATGTGATCGCTGGCATCTACTACAAACCGACACCGGCTGGCATCCGTGTCCTCGTGCAGGTCGAAGGTTCGAAAGACACTGGCTTCAGCGGTGATGTGACCGGAGATGGTTGGACAGGGAAAATCATGAGTAGGATGCGTCAGCATATTGGACGCTGAACACCCGCCACGGGCAATCGTCGCTTCGAATGGGGAGGGCCAAAGAGCCCTCCCACGTCTTCACGAAGATCGCGTCCTCAGACTTCCTTAAAAGACATCACGCGGCTCACGTCGACCGTGTAGAGGCGCGGCCGACCGGGGATAGCGCGCGGCGCCTTACGCTGGAGGCGCCCCTCTTCACCGGGCACCAAGAGATTAAGCGCGACCATGCGCTTAGCCGCAAGCGCCCCTGCTTCGGCCGGGAAGAGCTGTGTCCAGGTTTGCGAGGTCAGATAGGCTTTTGTCATGTCGCGCCATCCCTGAGGAACGACGTTTGACTGCGGTCCATCGACAAGCGGAAGGGTTGTGAGACTCGCCGTCAAATATTTTTGCAAAGCCTTCACGTAGCCAGCGCCATCTTCCAGGACGACGACAAAGCGCCGATCATACCAGTCGAGGAATGCGCGCTTGGACGCACTAGTCGCGTCACCTTGCGCCCAACCCGTGAGTTGAAGGCGCGTCGCAAGCTCACCCGCGACAGCAATTGCTGCGAACCTCTTAGCGACGCGAGACACTTGTCCATCGATCGTTAAGGGAAGCGACGATACCATGCGCTCAGCACTTGAATTGACCATCCTGCACAGCCTGTCGCAGTCCCGACCAACACCGCAAGAAATGATCTGGTGAACAAACTCCCGACCGGCGCAACCGAATTGCTCGCGAACCGCTTTCTGAACGACCCCAGAAAACGCCGCGCCATCACCTGCGCCGTGGAGGACATCAAATGCTCCATATGCACAGCAATCAGCTTCGATATCGACCAAACGCACCTCGTGACCTGCCATGGCTGTGAGGCGCGCCTCTGCGAGCTTCTCCTCGACGCTGATTTCTCCCGACGAGATTAACGCCAAGCGCCAACGAGCCTGCTGAGCCAGCTCAACATCTTTGGACATCCGGGTTTTGCCCACACCGTTTGCGAGCATGTAAATCGCGTCGTAGAGGCTGCGGGCCGGGATCTCAGCAAGCTCATCGAGCGCCAGCAGCATATCGTTACGACGCGCAGCAATCGCCTCAAGACCGTTGCTGGTTGCGCGCCACTGGCCAATGAGGGTTTCGCCGCCCCAGACCGACGCTGCCAGCTTGAGCATAGTCGTCTTCCCTGAAGAGGACTGCCCCCTAAAATGCAGACCGCCACCGCCGAGCCCAAGCAGCGCAAGAAGCGGACCAGCGAAGCTGAGCGAAACCGCCAGGATCATCAAATGGTTGCCAGCGCAGAGTGAAGCAACGTCACGCTTCCAGCCTTCCGCCGACCCCGCGGTAGTCGTAGCAGAACCCTCCAAACCCACCGGGAGGATTTTGGTTTTGCCTATCGCAGAGTCGCCGATAACGAATGCCGAATAGTTTTCATCCACCCAACCCGCCTGTGTCACCGTCCGAAGCCGCTCTTCGGGCTTCCAGGTCTTAAGCAGCTCAATGACCTTCTCCTTGGCCTTCTTTTCGCGCCCCAACTCGAGACCACTATCGACCAGGGTAGCGATCACAATCTGAGGCTTCGATTGCAGGTCGGAATTAAGAACCGAAATCTTATGCCAGTCGCCATCAGCATTTTTCACGGCAACGACCTTGCCCCACCCCCTGCCTTCTCCATTCGAAAAACTAGCCTCGACACGGATCGGCGAGCAAACGAAGATCGGGTCCGCATCGCTCTCGGCCATGTAGAAAAGGCCATCCTCTTCAAGGTTGAAGCCCGGCGGAATTGAAGCGCTCGACGAAGTGACCGGTGCAGTCACATCTCCACCTGCGACATCGAAAGGTGCTTGGGCCGCCTGCTTAGCTGCTCCCGCTTTTACTGCGTGAAGCTCGATGGCCGTTTGAGGCTCCTCCTTGGCACCTTCCTCTACTCCAACCGGACGAGGTTGGAGTTCGATGGGAGGCCGAGCATCTGCTTCCGCTGCGCGCTCATCCAAATTCGCGCGGTCAGCAGTTTCGGAGAACACAGCCCCCTGCCCTTCGCACTCAATGCCCAAAGGCAACGCTGAGATAGAGGCACCGGGAATAGCGTTTTCTGAGATGTGGTCTTTCATATTTTTCCTTACTGCTCGCTTCAGAGCATGACGGGGTCGTTCACAGCCTGAAGGCCATGCCGGACGGTTCAAAAATGAGGAAACTCTGGTCGGACGCCGTGGCCCGTTGGATCAGCTAGCGGCGTTGACCGGAGCAGTAGAAAGGTTCGCAGGATGCTGTCCGAGACGCCTGGACTCGTAATCTGCGCGGACCAGTTGCGTCATCGCTCTACTCGTCCACCAAAGTTGGTTTTCGCTCATCAGGGCGAGCAAACGGGAGGTGAAGGAGATATCTTTCGAGAGATATCCTTTCCAACCGTTGCCTTCATAAACGAGCTTTGACTTGAACTGGCGAGCACCGCGACGACCGCCGACATAGCCGACTGCCCGACGCATGGCTTCAGCGACCGATTTCCTTGGAATGCCGCCATCAATGTATATTCCATGGAGGTGAAGCCGATCGGTATCCCTCGTAGCCTCCAGGACGAACGTTGCCGGAAGCTGACGAAGATCCTTTGAATTGAGCTGTGCGTTAAGCCTCTTGCTGACTTCACGCATCGGCTGCTGCTTTCGCTTCAAGAGAGCTTCGAAATCCGGCGCGAGGTTCAGCGTGATTGCTAAGCCCCTGTTGAACTGAGCGAAACGGAAAATCTCCCTCCGACGATCTTCCGAACTCAGCTTCTTCCAAGGGCGTAGGACTGGGGAACGAACAGAACTGATAACTGCTGTGCGACGCTTCGGTGGCATGTGTCTTCTCTATGGTCTGGGGTGTGGGTTGTTGGAGCCGAGAGTTTCGGTCGCTTGCTTGATAGGGATTGAGAACGATGAGCACGCCATACGCTGTCGCTACTGTCGCTACTAGACAACGATTGGGCACCCTCAACGAAGCCCCATAAATGCAAGGGACTTCAGGCGGTTTCGCGCATTAAGCGTATGGACATTATTCCCCGCCCTGTCGCGCATGCGATCAGGTCGGAAGCTGGCTTTGTCCTAGGGTTTGGCGGGCCGAGCTTTCGGTCAGCGGCTCCTTCGTCCCCAGTGCCATCTTAGACCGTGGGACCGTGGGACCGTGGGACCGTGGGACCGTGGGACCGTGGGACCGTGGGACCGCATCACTCGGACCATTCGCAACCTCAAGCTTTCCAAGTCGGAAAACTCAGCCTCAGTTGCTTGTCGAACTCATCGAGCAGCTTTCTCAACCGGGCCGCTTCTTCAAACGCGCGCTTGCGGGCATCAGGATCGCTAAGGTCAGAAGCCTCAATCTCACCAATCCGCGCTTCGATCTCCGACTTCTTGTAGTCCCGGATTTGGATTGCCAAATCTCTGGCCGCCTCGATCAAGCAACCGACCGTAACTTCAGCACGGCCGAGAGATGTCCCCTTCGATGAACGGAAGGGATTGCTGTGGCCACCCTCCTCTGAAGGACTTTCAAGCGTATCGAGCGTCACAGCTTCCGGACCGGAGTCATCTTCAATCAGTGGAGGGGAAATTCCACAGAGCTCGAGCGATTGCGCAAAAGATGAACCAACCTGCTCATCCACGGGAAAGAACTCGTAGAATGGCTTCTGAAACAAGTCGCTTTGCGATGACGGCTTCTTCAGATCCTCCTGTTTCCTCGCCTTTTGGCGTTCGCGGTGAAGCCGCACCTTCTCAGCATTCGTTAAGGCCATGACGATTCTCCTATCTAGCAAGGTTACGGTTACACAAAAACCGACACTGCGCGCAATAGGGAAAATGCACGATCCGTCAATCGGCCGAAGAATTCCGTGTCCGGACAATCGCTCTGAGCCTCTCGCACTCGTCTTTGGCCTTAGCGAGGTCACTGCGGAGCCGAACATTTTCGTCGAGCAAATCGCTTTTTGTGGGATGAAGAAGCCATTGGACGAAGTTGTTACTGATCGCCCTCTCGTCACCGTGGTCTCGATCAAACTGCCACGAGACGTATTTGGCGTGCAGCATCAAGATGCCGCAAAACGCGAGTGCGAGCACTGGGGCAACAAACTGGTAGATTTCCATCGACATCCGGCCTTGCTCCTAGATCAGGATCAGTGTGCTTAGGAGTTCAGCATGGAAGTCGAGACCTGGCAACATAGGACTGCGCCGCCGCTAGCCGGCTTCAAAAAGGTTAGCCCTCCGGCCGAGCATGCCCCTTCGCGAGGTAGCTAACTAGCTCGTAAGCTAGATGGCTATCAGCTCACGACCCAGTCAACATATCAAGGCGGATGACCGGGGCGTTTAGTTGCTTCGGAACAGGCACGCCCGGCGCAGCAGATACTCCGGGTATACGATACCGCCTCTACTTGCGTCGCATGTCAGCCGTCTGCTGCTCAGAACTCGCTTCGTCTAAGTAACGCCTTGGAAGATCACCCAGGACATCCCGAACTTGTAGCCACCCGTGACACTTCCCGAGCATCAACACGCATGTGCCAGAGAGAACGCCGTGGATCGAGCTGCACTTTCCCATGAAATTCGGCCGCGTCGGTTGCTCCATCCAAGTCGTTCGAGCTCGAAATATGCGAATGTCACGCGCAGCGAGCAGCGCTCCGTTCGATTGCCGACCAGACTATTTCGATCCACTTCACCATGGTGGGTGAGGAAAAATCGATTTCGAAGCCCGTTTTTGTCAACTTAACGTAAACCCAATCAGGAATAGTCTAGGTATTATTGGGCGAATTCGGCAACTAAGAGTTTACACCGAGGCATCATTGAAGCGCCAACTCTCCCAAAACGTAAAGCGAATTGAGCGTTTTTGCCTTCTTTTCGTCAGCTAAACTTTACGTTTTTCGACTCTAGCTTTACGTTTTCTTTCCGATTGAAACTGTCAGGTTAAGTGCACTTTACGCATCCGAGCCGATCGAGTTGCACTTTACAGAGCAATCTCGGTCCGCCACCCCATACGTCTGACGAGACACAAGGACTCTGATTGGCCGCAAATTAGTCCCTGTCGAAGTAAATATGACTGGCGCAACAGCGCATCTTTGGCAAAGTATCTTCGAAGTCTTTTGCAAGATCGTCGAGCGATGCACTTTCGTTCGCCACCGGAGTTTGAGACCATCGCCTTTGACCTGAACGAACTTGAAGCACGAATCCAGTTGTTGGACTGGCGCGATACCGAACTGATAGCGATCACCAATCAGATCGAAGATGCGTTTCCAACTCTCGCGTCCTCAATCGAAAGCCGGATCGCCAAGATGTCCGCTATTCGAGTAACCCGGGCCCAACTTCGAGCGAAGACGCTTGCCAAAGAGCTTATCGAACCTTGGGCAGAAGAACAGTGCCGGGAAGCGCTCGCTCGCGCTGAGGAGAGCATATCGACGCTGGTTGGCGAGCTAGATTTGAAATCTGATCTCGGCGATCACCTTCATGCCGCGCTCCCAGCAATACTTGGCGTGGGAACTTTGACCGCCTCGGTCGCCAGCCTGCCAGCGGTCGTGTCTTTCGCAACTGTCACTACGTCGACCTTGGTATTTTTTTCGACGTCGGCCGTCAGTGTGCCCCTTCTCTTGGCGGGCGGCGTCGCTCTCACAGGCCTATCTCTCGCCGGCATGAAGGGCGTTGACTATGCTCTCGACAAATCTCGCGCTCGGCTCGCGCAGCGTATCATCAACTTGGCAAACGCCGCCGTTTTCGGGGTTGGCCTGCCGGCCGACTCTCCGTCCCTCATCACGAAGCTTCAGGCTTTTGTTTTGAAAGCTGGCGCCAACAAACTCGAGGAGACCACCTGATGCCATTGCTATATGACGTTCCCGCTCATCTCGTAAGCTTGGTCAATTCTCAACAAGCTTCTCTCGTTGGGGCCATCATCAAGGACACGGCAACCGGGAAAGTTCTCGGCCATGTTCAGCAGACTTCCGCATTGCAGCAGCTCATGCAAAGCGCGATCGGCTCAGCCGGTTCTGGCGGCTTCTCACCTCTCAGCGTGGTTTCGGTCGTCCAGAACGAACAGTTGAAGCGAGGCATTGCCGATCTCCAGAACAGCATGGTGCTCATGCAGAACCTCCAATACGGCACGCTGGCACTCTCTGGGCTTGGCCTAGGTGTCTCTATCGCCGGATTTGCGGCCACCATTGCCAAGCTGAATGCGATTGAGAAGCGCTTGGACGCCCTGTCCGAAGAGGTTGCTCTTGTTACATCCGAGCGTCGCGAGGATGACCTGAAGGCGACCTTTGCTGACGTAGGCGCGGATCTTCAGAATGTCGACACGCTGATTGATCGGCGCGATCCCAAGCGCGTTGCAGAACAACTCCAGCTCTCCCTCGCCCGCTCAGCGAGACGGATCGAAGTCCACTTCATGCGCGACGCCGAAATCGGAAAACTCGAGTCCATGCCGATGGCGCAACTTGATCGCATGTGGACGCTCGCTGCCGCAATCCGGCTTTGCCAAGAGGCGGCTATTCAAGCTCTCTTTGCCGCTGACGAACTAGAAGTTGCGAAAAAGCTCGGGCGCTCAGAGCTAGAGCGACAGATGGCGCTGTTGGAGCAGCTCAACCCAGACGCTTATAGCCGTCTGATTGGCCGGAGCGCTGGCGAGAATGAGGATGCGGGAGCACTTCGCCGCGAGGCTCTGTCGCAGGCACGCCTGCTTACAGATGGGGTCAAGGGAGGCGTGCTCGGCCTTGCCAGCCAGATTAGCATAGCGGAGACCCTTCAGCACGATGGCATCAGCGGGATCGAATATCTGCAGGCAGCGAGTGAGGCCGACAAAGCGCCACTGCTTTGTCTAACCGCTGACGCGCCCGTAGCTTGAATGACTTCGCAATCGGGAGGCCTCCAAATGCACTCGCGGCGGCGGCTCTTTTCTATGAGACAACCGAATTGCCGAATTTTCGCCGCGGTTAAGTGTTAGCCCCAAGACTTGAACCTTAGGAATTTTGCTCGAGGAACCGACCACTTTTCGAAATTAAGTAGGTCGGACTCTATCGGCTGCCGTTTCACGGAGACCGAAAACTGGAATGCATTGACGAGAAAGGGCTCATCCATGTCGAATGAGAACACAAAGAAATGGACTGAGGAACAGCAGGAGCGCGAGCGCGCACGCCGTGACGCACACCGGGACAGTTGCCTGCATTGCGGAGCGCCCGTCACCTTGGACTCGCCTCTCTGCGCCGCCTGTGACGCACGGGACTAACGTTAGTTTCAAGCCAACAATCCCACAGATCCTATTACGAAAGCTCTGGGCTTTCCAAAGCGCAGGCATGGTGGACGTGTGCCGCATTGCCGTCCAAGCGAGAGAAAGGGAAAGTAAGGAGACGTGCGCGGTGCAGCTCTATGGTTACCCTTGCACCAAAGCGCCGTGAAAGGAAAACGGGCGAAAATGCCACAAACTCGCCCACAATTTCAACGAGTTGTGACAAGATCCGAGGTCACACGGTAGACATCGACTACGTATTATCACGAATAGGGGACAAAAACGTGAAGTCTATTTTCAATCTTGGGATTCTCGCTGTGGCGGCGGTTGCGATTAGCGCGTGTGCAAAGCAACCTGATGAGATTGCAGCTATTCCCATGGAGTCCAGCATGTATGCTGGCCAAAGCTGCAGCTCACTTAGCCAAACGAAGCTGAAGCTCTCGCAGGACCTCGCGAGCCTTTCAGCACAACAGAAGAGTGCTGCGAGTGGTGACGCGTTCGGCGTCTTTATGCTCGGCCTGCCGTTGTCCAGTATGTCTGGTGGAGACAAAGAGGCTGCGATTTCTGTCACCAAAGGGAAGATCGACGCCATCAATCAAGAGATGGCGCGTAAGCGCTGCCAAATGTAAATTACCTCTCCGCTACACACAGACAAAGCCCCGCATATTGCGGGGCTTTTTTGTTGAAACTTTATTTTTTGGCTGGCCAGCTGACTGACACCCGTCCCAATGCGCTCATGCGATACTGACCGTGGATAGATGCGCAGCTTCTGAAAAGCAGATTCTCGAAATCAAACGTCACTCAATCCGGAGCCAATGGCAGCAGATGTTTTGCGATGCTCGATTGTTCGTCGCGACTGATCTCCTTAACCATTTGATTACTGACGACGCCGTAGCCTAGTCTCAAATAGCAAAGAGAAGCAGGAGAACATGAAAGAAGTCACCGAAGCGGACACGGCAGAAGCCGTTCTACTCGACTACGTCGAACGATATGGCTTAACGGACAGGGCACGAAGATACTTCCTCAACCTTGACCAAGAGGAAGTAACCCATGGATCACGCCCCGAAGCTCGACACCCTCGAGACGATCAAAGCTCTTCCTGAAAGACGGGAGCCCTATTGGAACATTCTCGAATATTGCCGCCACATTGGCCTCGAGAAAAAACCAGAGAAGCCCCTTCATTGGCTCGCTCGGATCCGCAAGAAGGATGGCCGCTATAAGCAGCAGCGGCTCGGACCCGCAGTTTCGGAAAACTCAACGGGCCTTTCCTACGAAGCGGCAATCACGCTCGCGCGCGCTTGGTTCGCCGAGCAAGAATGGCAGGGCATCGCCTCTGCGAGCTTCCCGGTGGGAACCACACAGCATCTGCGATATTCGAAGAGTGACGCTGGCTTCACTGTGGGCGACGCCCTGATCGACTATGTGGAATGGAAGCGCATCGCTGCCACGAAGACGACCTTTGAGACGCTTGTCGCGCTAATCAACTTTCATATCCTGCCGCTCCTCGGATCAGTTCAGCTCGATGACCTCACCGGAAACACCATCACCAATTTCTGTCGTGCGATCCTTGAGACGCCACCCAAGCGCGGGAAACAGGCGCTCAAGGCAAGGGTAAAGATTGAGAGCCTCGACCCCGATGCGTTGCGCCGCAGGAAAGCAACACTGAATACACTGCTAGGGATAGTGCGAATAGCGGCTCAGATGGCCTGGGAGAACGGGCATACTGACACGGAACGGTCTTGGCGCTGCATCCACCGCGTCCCGAATTTGGAAGTGCCTCGCCAGATCTTCCTTACCCGCGCACAGTGTCGCGAGCTGATCGCCGCATGCCGCCCGGATCTCGCGGACTTGGTGCGCGCAGCGCTTTACACGGGCTGTCGCGTGTCTGAGCTTTCGGCGCTACGCGTGTGTGACGTCGGAAAAGACATCTTTGGCATCTACGTCTCCTCCCCCAAAGGCTGGCGACCACGCTATGTGTATCTACCGGAGGAAGGGATGCGATTTTTCTTGGCCAAATGCGCCGGGAAAGCAGATGACGAATTCGTCTTTCGCACCGGCGCGGGCCAGATCTGGAAAACCCGTCACAAGCATCTCTTCAAAGCAGCTGTCGAGAAGGCCGGGCTGCCGCATGAATTCGTGTTCCACGGATTGCGGCATACCTATGCCAGTCAGCTTGTGCAGGCTGGCGCACCGCTTGCCATAGTCGCGCGTCAGCTCGGCCACGCGAACACTGACACGGTGAGCCGGACCTACGGCCATCTGTCTTGCGAAAGCATTGAGCGTGAGCTCGCTCTAAGATTTGCGGTCTTGGAAGATCAGCCTCGCGAGCATGATGAGCGCATGCGCTCGTTACGGAAATCGCTGCAAGCTCCGCCTCCCTCGATCCCTGCCTCGTCGTGGCCGCGGAGCAACTTCGCCTTTTGCCGAGGCGACGAGCTCCAGTTCGTCAGCAGGCGCGGCGGATAATTTCAATATGTCTTCTGCGCGCTAATTTTTTCGCCGCCAATCCCACGGCATCAAAAACTCGCTCGCCCAGATCCCTGCGCGCAGTTTTCGCGCGACGTCTTCATCTTGCACGTAGTCACGCCCGTAGCGGCGATACGCGACCGCCCACCCGTTGCGGACGAGCCAACTGTTCAGGTCTTCGCCGTGCTGGCTGCATACCGCGACGTAGCGTCCGTATCGGTCAATCCCGCTAACTTTGCACGCCACCGGGGCACGTCCAATCTTATCAGCAAGTGCGAAGGCTGCACCCTTGCCGCAGTTCCACAGCTTCCCGCTCGGCAGCCTACAACGCTGTCGGCTTTCGATGGCGTCAATGGCCTGAAGTCGGATCCGCTCGCCATGAATATCGATTGTATCGCCATCAATGACCGAAGCCGTGCCACTTATGGTCTGCGCTTGCAGCGGCCCACAGAGAGCCGCCGCAATTATCAGGTTGAGAGCAAATCTCAGTGGCAATGGACTCTGCCCACGCTGTTGTCCATGTGACAACACTGGCCCGGGGGCGAGCTTTTTCGGCAACCTCCGCCATGGGCAGTTTCCGCTTGGCTTAGCCCCGCCGCAGTTGGCATGGCATGCAACGGCATCGATAGCGTGAACACAGCCGTCAGAAAGCTAAAAACAACCTTCACTTGAATTCCTTCCTTACAAGTCAATGTGGGAATCCTATTGGGCCTGTAACTAAGAGCAAGAAAATAATCGCGATTTCGTGAGCTTTCAAAAGGGGTCATCTACATGAGTTCGCCCGCCCACAACGCCAAGCTGCCATTTCCCATCGAATATCGCGGCAAGACTTTTGCGAGCTTCAGAACCCTTTGGCTCGCTGTCGCAAGACGCTCGCTCTCAAATGAGATCACAGTAGCGGGCCGCTTACATCGCCGTTTACGCGATGAGCCAGTGACCGATGATTTGCTCGATGATTGCCTGATGCTCGCCGCCGACGCGTATCGCGCAAAATACGGCGCTCGAAAAACCTACGTAGCAACCTCGAGGGGAATATGCGATGTGCGTATGCTCTATGACGCGCAACTCGCGCCGATCGACTATCCAGCTTTCCGTCAGCGCATGAAGAGTCTGGAGCAGCGAAAAAAACGCATCGGACCTGCGGAGATTAAGGATGCTGCCACGCTCGGCTCAACAGACTGGATCAGCCGTTATGGTGGGGGGCGCAGAGAGCCATTTTATTACGACGGCTTCGAATACCCTGACGCTGTTGGCTCCCATCCGGGTTTCACAGCATTCCTGAAAGAAATTGATCGCTACAACGATCGCCATACGCTCAACAATCGGAGAAAAGCACGATGGGACATCGATGACTTGCTGCGTGAGCCGATCTCCCGGGATGGTGGTCCAGGATATATCTACCTTATCCGAGACTTGGATACGGGAAGGGGTTATGTCGGCCTATCAGCAAACAGCCCCTCCATCCGTTATAATCAGCATTTGGCGACTGCGCAGCAAGGGCTTGGAAGTCTGCTTCATGCAGCCATCAGAGCGCGCGGCGGTCACCGATTTGAGGTCAAATTGCTGGAACAGGTGGACGGGAACGATACCGCGCTTGCAGATCGAGAAGTCTACTGGATTGCCAAGCTCGGCACTCTCAAACCCGAGGGATACAACGTCCTACCGGGGGGACAGCTGGGGCGTTATCGCGGGATCCCTGCTAGAATTGATGGAAGAGATTTTTCGTCGATTTCGGCAATGTGCAGGACATTAAGTGAAGAGACCGGGCTGCCGCCTTATGTGGTGCTCCGTTACTGGCGTGCGGATCGCAATCTTCCAGAAAAGGCACGCAAACACAGCAAACACCCAGAGGCCGGTAGCGGGCCATTTCGACAGTGGCTTGGGATGTGGAAGCGCGCAGAGATGAATGGCTCTGGCGTGGTCGAGGCTTGGGAAAACTATGATACTTGGAAAGCCGACACGACATCACTCGGTGGCAAGGGGCGCCTCACCCGCATCGACGCGACGCAGCCTTGGGGGCCACAAAACATAACCTTGATGGCAGCGTCCGACATAGTTCGCCGCACCCATGGCAAAAAGATTAGGGCGTTCGGTCGAGTATGGGAGGTGAAGCAGGACGCTCTTGACGAATTCAGTATCCCGCGCAACACGTTCGATCATCGTATTAAGGCAGGCTGGAGCACCGAGGAAGCGCTCGCAACCCCGCTCGGACCGACATCTAAGAAGCCATTTTCCTTCGAGGGAGAAGATTTTCAGAGCCGGAACAATGCTGGAGCTGTTCTTTCCGAGCGGTATGGGATGACGCAGGAGCAGGTTCTCGACTACCTTAAGCGCAATAAGCCCAGCAGTGAGTGGCCCAAGCATGGCGATCATGTTCGTAGCGGAACAGGGATCCGCCGATCCTGCGTGGTGGACGGTGACTTCTACAAATCATTGGCCGCAGCATGCCGCGCCTACAATATTCCCAAAGCCACAGTGGAAAAGCGCATGCGCGGCGGAATGGCCCTCGAACAAGCCCTGACCACGCCGGTCCGAAGCGGAGTGATTTCGATCTTTGGATACGACTGGGATAGTGCAAAAGCTGCTTGTGAAGTTTTCGCACTACACCATTCGACCTACCGCGCCAGAACTAAGAAACACGGCATCACACCCGAAGAAGCTATCCTAAAACCTACGACACGAGGATATGCAGGGTATACTTGGGAAACCGCCCTAAAAGTCTGCCGGACGCATGCCATTGGCAGAAGTCGAGAGAGTGAAATAGCTGAGGACGACACGGAGATCGGCGTCAGCTAGCGCTCACATTTTTTCCGACACTGAAGTTGCGCTCGTCATGCCGCGGTAGAGTATTCTTACCTAAAGATATGTAGGATTTTGAAACGACCTATGATTCGTGGACGCCCTCTTTGCTAAGCCTGAGGCAAGATGGCGGGGACCAGCAGCGGCGAGGTCAAGTTCTACCACAAAAATCGTCGAGTTCGGTCCAAGCCCGCCGCTCAAACACTTCTAAGTCAACGTCCGCACTGCGCTCGCAAATCGGATATTAGCTGTCAGGATGCGAAAAGGCCGCAAACGGTCTTTCGCAACGATACCATCAATATGGCGCCGCGCTTAAAGCTGCGTATGAAGATTGGGCAGCGTCAATCTAAGCCCACCGATTTGCCATCTGCCGTATCGCTGTCGTTGGCCTTCGAGGGCTCGTCTCGGGCCTGATCGCCGGCATTCAACTCCTTGCCCTCAGAGCCGAACCAAAGATGAGGCGGCAGAGGTAAGCGATGATGTCTACACGCCGTTAGAAACAACGGGAGCATGCCGCGCTGCATGACGTCTGACTTCAGGAGCGCTTCGTGTTCTGCGGCGATTTCCTGAACCTCAACTGACAGCGAAACGCTCTCATCTTCCATGCTTAGAGCGGGAACAGGCACTGCGGTGCCGATGCTTTGCCCGCTCCGCCAGATCGCGTCGTCAGTGCCTTCGTGAGGCACCCAGACCTGCTGAGTCATATGGGAGAGTTCCTCATCGACGACCCGCTTGAGTTCCGCCAGATTCTCTTCCGCACCAAGCCGCTCGAGTCCAACAAGCACGAACGGCACGAGGATGCTGCCAACTGTCGAGCTTTCAAAATATTCATCGCTTTGATTGGGCGGATGCTTGGCAAGGCGCCGATAGTCCTGATGACAAGTGACCCAATGCGACCGCCGAACGTATCGATAGACCATACGTGTCGCGACTTCGCGAAGGTAGCCCGCGACGTTGTCCGTCCGGCCACTTGCTTGAGCAAGGAGCATGAGCATCCCAATCTCGATCTGATGATCGTCCCGAATCGGCGCTAAAAGGGAAGGGTTGTTGTTGATCATGACAATTGCCAAATCTAGGGCTTCGTCCCGCTTTGCGAGATGAGCGGCCTGCTCCTCCCCCTCAAAAAGAAGGGCGATAGAGTGATGCCAGTGGCCGAGCAAAACCAAACGCCCAAGCGTTTCAAAAAGGGCGAGGTTTATATCCAATGCTGATTGAGAACGGACGGAGAGCGAGAGAGCATGCAATCCTGACGCATACGGGCCGATCTTCTCCATGAGAAGTTTGTGGCTGATATCTAGGAACAGCGAGAGAATTTGGTCGAGAATGTCACCTCGCTCGCGGCGCCGCGCCTTCTTCGTCTCCGGGCATCTCTGGTAGGCGTCCCAAGCGTGAAGCAAAGCTAACTCGCAGGCTCGATATGGGGCGTCGAGGTTCTGGGCATCCATGCCGTTGCCCACGAGAATCCACAGGCAGATCAACATCTGCCGAAGCCGTGTTGTTCCGGCCTTGTCAGGGTCAAGCTCGTGCGTGAGCGCGTCCAGCAGGGCCCGGAAGTTGAGATATGCTTCGTCAGGCTCGGCCACTAGGGCGATGGCCTTTTGGAAATGCGCTCGATGGTCCGGGTCCAGCAATTCCTGTTTCAGGATACCGGAAAGAATTAGGTTGGCAAGCCTGTCGCCGTTCCACTCGCGAAAGTGAAGCGTGTCTGTGGCTCTGGTTTCTTGAAAACCCCGCCAAGCAGAGCGGATGCCCTCTTGGATTTCCCCACCCATGCAGACACAGACGGCGACGGGCAGGTCACGGTGCTGCTGCGAGACCCTATTGGGGATGTAGTCGTAGACGACCTCGTCTAGTGAAGGGAGCACGGCTTGGAGCGACCCGTTCCAGTCTTCGCGGCCGATGTCTCCAGCTTTAATCACGAACAAAAGAAGGGACTCCATGCCTCCTGCATCTGGATCTGGACCGACGGCAGCAACGTCCACGCCGGCTTGGCGCCCGCCGACACGAGGATGGTGGATAACTTCGTAGCCCAATTCGCATAACATCTGTGGCAGCAAGGCGTCGAGACCGCCGCGTTCCTTCATTCCTTGCAAATGTTGCCGAACAAGGAGCTTCATGCTTTTGCCTTTTGCTCGTAGCGAAAGACCTCCATGATCCATTCGGTCCCGACTGGGTCAATGGACAAACCCATAGGTATCTCGCTGCTGACTGAAAAACTTGCCATGTTCACTGTCTGAGGGCGGCGTCTCCCCTCCCCATCCAAGATGCTGAAGCTAGACCGGTCGCCGTAAAGTAGTGTCTGTCTTGTCACCAAATTCAAAAAGACCGATTTCTTTTGCGCTTCCTTATTGATGCTCTCCGCCTCCTCCTCCTGCTGGAAGCGGACAAGAGCACGTCTGGCGGTCGATGGCTCGAGCTCCACTACCTCGCGCACAGCACCCAATCCGCCCCAGACTTCTTGGGCGCGCCTTAAAACTTCGCGGATTACGTCGTTTCCCGGGGCTTCTTCCTCGAGCAATTTTTCCAACCAGTCCTTCAACGCCCCGCCGTAGTTCAAGAGGAGCGGATTAAAGAGCAACTCGGCGGCGTCCGCGGATGCAGATCCCCCTCCACGAAACACGGCAACAATCCAAGATGCTGCGGTCATTGGCGCGAGGAACAAGAATCCTATGGCCTTACGGCAGACGAAAAGCTGGTCCGATGCCTCAACCGGGAGGACTTCCGCTGGGACATCCAGACATGGTGTGGTCCTATCGATCTCGGACAGATGCGAGGCGAGAGACGAGCAGACGTGGTAGTTGCCGCCCAGGAACCAATTAGTCGCCAGTTGCGCGAAGGCACGTCCTTGGTCTGGGCTCAGACTCGAAAGGATCCCCTCGAGAGCTTTGTTTCCGACCCGTCCCTTGGTTGTCGAGATGAGGTCGGCGACCGCCTTTCCGACCTCGCATGGACGGGTCGGCCACAACTTCTGCAGCGCGTCGTCGATCTGCCGAACGGTCCCCGCATTCTCTGAAACGACATTCTGGATACCCCGCAGGCAACTCGCCACCTCGGTATCGCTCATCTCATCGCCATGCCAGTAGAGTGCGGTCGCCATAAGGTGGACCGCGACGGGATCAGACGAGCCTGAGAGGCCGTCGAGCGCCCCAATGAGATCATGTCGGTCGAGTGCAGAGTGCTTTCCTGCGATGTCGAGCGCCGCCTTGATCATGCCTGCGGCCTCCGTAGGAGGTAGCGGCTTGGCCGCTGACAGGATGATATCTATTGCGCGCCCGGCTTCGCCCGCGTTCAAAGTCATACGGGAGAGGGCTAATACCCCAGCGGTCCGTTCTTCTCCGTCCGTCCCAGCCGAACGAAACGCCTCCTCAACGTCGCCTTTGGCCTGCAGCGCGAAGACAAGATGTCGGAGAGCAAGTGCATCGCCTCTACGCGCAGAAATGATCACTTGATCGGCGCGATGATCTTCGATGGCACACCATACGCGGAAAGCGGCGTTTGGTTGTGTTGCCGCCAGATCGTCACCGCCTTTTTCCACCAGTGTCGAGACCAAAGTCATTACGTCTGGAGGAGATGCCACCAACTGCGGGATAACTTCGCAAAGGACCATCTGAACTTCGAAAAACCTTGGACCGGAAAGATCATCGAGTGCCCTGATATCCGCAGCCGAGATCAAAGTGTTTCGAGAAGATGCCCCCCGCGCCAACGCGGCGATCGCCTCGCCATTCGTGCAGCATGAACCTTTCAGAAGCAAAGCGCCAGCCACGAGGCCCTCCGACCGTGCAGTCAGCTCAATTTCTGTAGTCGCTACCATTCAACTGGCACTCCACGTGTGCGCGCCAGTAGCCCGGCACAGTAGCATGGAAACACCCGCTTCCCCGCCGAGTGGCTCTCTGTATGGAATCTGTGGCGCCGGAAGCGGTTGGGCAGGTATCGTAGTCGTAGGGAACAAAATTGCTGCCCCGCACTGCTTAATCAACCGCCAGCATCCTCGTGCGGTTTCTGAACATTCCATGCGTTCACATCGACATACACCACATCAGCTGCGTAGTCGTAGTGCGGTGGAAAGTCCTCACTTATCGTAAATGTCAAAACGGTGCCCGCTTCCATACCTTTTTTGTAGGTTTCCATGCGTATGGTGACTTCAGAACCAACTGGGGGAATGACGCCTCTGTCGCTCTTTGCAACAACACTTCCGCTTATGCAAAACCAGACTTCCATACATACGCTCTCTATAAATAATTTTCCAACTGTTTCCGGTCCTTCAGATAAAGATTATTTTCTTAGCCCGAAACGTTTTTTTCACGGGACGCCAAAAAAAAGCGGCTTCGAACCAGTCATGCCGGCTCTGTTGCCCCAATCGGCGATTGGCCGCCCCCCCTTCTCCGGGCGGACCTATACCGCGGCCTCTGTAACAGGTATGCCGAGCACAGTGTAGCCGCTCAGGACGGCGATACGGATCTGGATTTCTGCGACCTGATGGTCGGAGTCACGTGCCATGAGGCGTTGCCACAGCAGTTTTGCACAATGCATCTTCGTCTCGATGCGACTCCGGCGGTGATAGCCGCTCCACCGTCGCTACAGAGCGCGCCCAGGTATTTGGATGCATGCGGGGCCTCGTTGCGCGCCACGGCTCCGGCGGTGATCACCCTCCATGGCTTTGAAGTTTTGCGCGGCGGGAAGACGGCCTTGGCACCGCGATCAGCCATGGCGTCGTGACATTTGCGCATGTCTTAGGCGCAATCGCATCGAGGAGGTGCTTCGAAGTCGCCACTTTCAATCCGGCGAAGAGCTGGAGGCCACGCTGCACCGCTAAGTCTGGCTCCACAACCAGCAATTCCAGCAATCAGCCCTGGGCAGCAGGTCGGCCTTGCAGGCGGCGAAGGACTGACACGAACTCAAGCCGGATCTGTTCACGAAACAGCAATACTACCTGACGGGATGTGGCACCTACTCTGAGACTTTAAGTCGTCAGTGTCTCATGGCATAAGAGACACTATAGATTCACGGGAAAAATTTTGCATCAAAAAGGAAACTTTTTTGAAAACAAGAGAAATGTTCGGAACAGAACTGCGAACTTCGATTGAAGATTTGAATGGCGAACCCGAGCTCCAAAGAATCGGACTAAATTTCTCCTATGATGGTGTTTCCATCTGGATCGAGGAGGGACCATTTCCGGGTGCCAATCTCGCCAATCGGATGGGAGTAGGAGAAGCGATCTCAAAGCACCTATCTGCAGGCGGAATACATCTCGAATGGCCTGTGGCGCGCAACGACACTCAATGGCTCAGGATCACACATAAAGGGGTTGAGGAGGTCGATGAGCCCTACTAGCTCATCTCAGAGTGGTCATTCATGCGAAGATTAGCGAACGACCGCTCCCCGCCCTTTGCACCTCGTCGCACCGACGCCAACGGTCCATTGCTTTCATCTGCCGTCAACTTTGACGCAAGGTGCCAGCGGCATCAAAGCGGACGTATGAGAAGTAAGCTGTTTTCCGTAAAGTGGTCCGTTTAATCTCGTTGTATTGGAAACTATTGATCCCACCCGCATGTGTGACAACGCTCAGGATATGGATCACCAATTGAGATGACATTACCCTTGCAACCTTCTTCATTGCAATCTTTGCGCATGACATCACTGCTTTTGGTGCACAACTGGCACTGTAGCGTAGTATCGCTGACTAGAAATGCGGTGTCCAGAGTGGCAGCCAAATCATGCCTATCCAATCCGCCCTCAAAGACACACTTATGACAAATGTAGCGGCGTTGGCTCTTTGGAAATCCCACGATCTTTTTGAATTCACCTTTGCTCAACAGTGAAAAGAAGGTCTTTTGAATTTCGGCAAACTCCAATTCTGCCGAAACCCACTTCCCATCGTGAAAGAAGGAATATCTCCTTGAGCCAATGTAATTTATCCAGTTATTGAGAAAACGAGCGTCGGGCCACAACTCAGCATACTGCGCGACAAGCAAGCTCATTACGTCACGGGGGGCTGAATCCTTACCCGCACCACCGAAGTGAGCGATCTTGTTTCGCAGCTTTCGAATTTCCGAGAACCTTTGCTTGAAACGATCCGACACTTTTGAAGTGCATATGGCGTTGACAGCATTGGGTAGATCGACCGCATCAATCGTTCTAAGATCAGAGAAATCGATGTCCAAGTCTGTTTCACCAAACGATGCGCCATGTCCCAACAATAGAAGATAAGGGCTCACCTCACAGATCCGGGCTTTCAACGCTAGCTCGCTTGCTTGGGCAGCCAAAGAATAAATGGTTTCGAGCTCCGCTTGGCAATGCTCATAATATTCCTCAAGCTCCTCAGAAAAATTGGGATCTTCGAGGCCGAAAGATTGATTGAAGTCGTCAAAGAGTTGGATCAGCTGATGCCACGCGGCAAAGAACGCTGTGAGCGCCGAATTATTCAGGTCTTGCGAAGATGGCACGTTAGAAATCATGGATAGGCCGTTTCAAGGCTGCATTCTACTTTCTCTACCAACTTCCTCATTTGCAAGAGATAGGCAACACTGTTGCAGTGCACCCGAATAGGGACCGACCCAAGGCAAACACATAAAACTCTTAGAAAAATCATAACCTTTCCATTTTATCAGTTTTGCGACCAGGACCTTCAATACCGAGAGCCCTCAACACCTTCGGCGACCACTCATAGCAAAAACAGCTTTCTTGCATAACTTGGATTTCTTCGGCATTCATGTCGCCAAATTTTCTTCCATTGTATCGCCCCTCGTCGGAGGGGCGGCCAGACTGCTTATTGAGCACGAGGAAAGTAAGGGGCGGAAGACGGTTCTCTGTCAGCCACTCTTGGCACTTGTAGAGATCGCTGCCAAGGCCCCGGCCCGGCATAGAGCCCGTTCGTCCTAGTTTCGCTCCAAGCTCAGAGTAGGTAATCGTTTCTCGCTTCATAGCTGCGCGCGCAAGTATTCGGGCGATATGATTTGGGTGGTATGCCAACTCTATTCTCCATCTGCATTCTCGGGCAATACTCAGGCGTTTTTTGGACGACCGATCTCGCGGTTTCCATTATACTGCGAGGTTGATGCGTCCTACGAAAGAATTTCGTAATTCTCGCCTGCAATCAGTGAGACTTGACGCGCTTACGCCAGGGATCAGGCTTCCTTCCCCCTTTCGAGAACAAACACAGTTCAGTCTCTTCTGGAGACCGTTCGAGCCGCAAGGCGAGATCCTCGACGACCCGGCAATAGGCCTCGTATATCGCTGAACCATTCTTGGGCGAAACGTAGCTACGTGACTGCATCCGAATAATGGGAGGACCGTTAATAAGGAAATTGCAAGAGCGTGCAGTCCATTGATCCATGATGTAGCCTTCGTGCTTGGGATCCGCAAAGAAGATCAATTTGGTGAAGTAGGCGGGACCAACCCCTGGTCTTGTGATACTGTTCATCACCGCGTGACAAAGCGCGTAGCCTTCGGAACGGCTCAAATCGCCGCGGCGCAACCGATTGACCACTGCTAGCCACTTGTCCTCATTTCGCGCGAGGGTCCGGGCGTGGTCTCTACGCATTTTACCCCATCCAAGTATCGCCCAAAGCACGTCGCGATCTGGACAGTCCGGATTCTCAGCCATCTCTTTCAGTTCCCGGCGCCCGATGCTTGTCGTTGCAGCCACAGAAGCAAGCGCTGGCAAACCGACGCTTTTCAGCCATGTCGAAATGGAAGTCTCGGGCCAAGCACCCGGGCGCGCCACACTTCGGAAATAGTCGTAACGATCGGCGTGATAACGAGGCTCGCTCGATATGCTTTCCTTTAAGATCAATGACATCAATGGCATCCTATCTAATACCGAGTGAGCGTAGCTTTATCGAATCCAAAACGCAAAACTATCCTGTCCGACCCGGAGGGTTCGCTTGCCCTCGGTTGCTGGGCACCCGACGCTTCCCCATCAGACTGGTCGCTTATCTCTAAGACTTCGACATCCCATCTTGAACGATACACTCCCCACCCGCTCGTCAAACACTCAAGCGCTACGGTCTCTTCAGCACGATCGAAAGAGACCAAGAAATGAAATACCCCTTCCAAAATAGCGAAGCTGCGAAATTCATGCGTGATCGGATACTGGCGCTTGGGCACCGCAAGACCCAAGCGGAGATTGCGATCGAAGCTGGCTTCGTCAACGCGAACATGATGTCTTTGCTCAAGGCTGGCAAAACCAAAATCCCGCTCGATCGCATACCTTCATTAGCCCGCGCACTTGAATGCGACCCCGCGTTCCTCATGCGCCTTTCTCTTGAACAGGCCGTAGGAAAAACGGCAGCCTTGGCGATCGACGAGATTTTTGGGACGGCCGTGACCGAGAATGAGCGCGGTTGGCTCAACGAACTCCGCGAAGCCTCCGAGAACAGCGACCCTCGGCTCACGGCGAAGTCTCGCCATGCTCTGCGGGCAATTTTCGGGAAATGAAGGCGTGCAAGCTCGCTTGCTCAAGGTTGCAGACCAACGGCTGATCCCATTCTAGCAAGCAGAAGTTGGATCGCGTCGACTTACTCCCCTCGAGCAGTTTTTCTGGAAACCTCGCCCCGTTCCCCGCGGGCGGGGCTAACCCACGCCCATTACTTGGCAAGCAGACCGACGTCGAAAACTGAACCGCATACCTAATTTTTCCTTGCCGGCGCCCTTGCAAATACCACCCTCGCATCCATTTGTGATTTCTATCGTCACAATCACATTACGAGGTAGTTCGGATGGCCATGAGCGCTGCGGAGCGTAAACGCCTGCAAGTCGAACGTCAGCGTGCACGCGCGCGCCAATCTTTTGATCTTGTTCAACCGATATCTAAGCCGCCTCTCGGAGAGTGGTTAGAGAGCAATGCCCAAGAGGAGCTCTGGCAGCACCTTGTGATGTGCTACGATGGCATGAACAGACAGACACCGGACTTTACGCAAGACACTGATCCAGTCTCTGCATCCGGTGCCTTTGAGTTCCCGACAACACCTGAAGGCGCACCAAGCTATACCGGAGCCTTGGGGAGGGCGGAACTCGAAGTGGAATTGTTGCTTGAAGCCGCAAAGACCCTCGCGAAACTGATCAACCGCTACAAGCGTGAAGCAATTTCCACCAGGCTTTCGAAAATAGAGAAGCAAGACCTTGCAGATCCTGACAAGCGCTCAGACGGCTTGCAGGAAGCCGTCGTCCTGTCAAAGGCGATGGACAAGCTCGATCGGTCAGTTCGGACCGACGTCCCGCAATGGCAGCTCCGAGGTTAACTCCATGGAGCCATTGCGAATATGCAACCGTCAGAGAAACTTGAGTGTGAGCGCGACCGTTTGGAAAAAGCGCGCGATACGCTCGCTACGCTTGTCACAGAAGACACCATCTTCCTGCCCTTCTTCATCCGGATTGAGAACGAGCTCATGCGCTTGAACTCTGACTGCTCTGCGCTCGAACGCGCGAGACAGCTTGCGCAAGCTCAGAAGGCCACGCGCTGAATGATCGTGTGCGCCATCTCGAGGGACGCACCGGCACCATAGCGCTCCCGATCTAGAGCGTGTCCCATGAGATCTCTGCGGACACGCTCATCCACCCCAGCCGCCAAGAGGCGATCCTCAAAGGAGTGTCGAAGGCTGTAGAGAACATGGTCTTCGGTTTCTCGTAATCCGTTTTCCCGCAAGAACTTGTTGATCGTCGCAGAGAGGCCTGGCTTGTCTCGATATCGAGGAAATCCGTTTCGACACTCGCGCAACGCATCCAAGCTCACTCCAGCGAGTGGAATATCTCGCTTGGCGTTTCGCGTCTTGAGCTGACGCCCCTCGGGACGGATCATCACATATGGCACGGCACCTTCCAAACGAATGTGCTGGGGTAGAAGCGCCGCTCCTTCGCTCGGGCGATAGCCTGTGTTGATCATCCCGATAAGGACGCAACGAGCTTCGACATTGAGCCCTGCGAGGGCGCCATTCGCGAGAAGCTTGTTACGTATCCAATCGCTTGAAAATGGAGGCCTGAGCTCTGCCTCATCTTCTTTGAAACTCAATCCACCGAGCGGCAGATCAAGCTTCAAGCGTTTGAGTTCATTCACACGCTTGAGAACCTTTCCAAGGTAGGTCAGATCCTTGTTCGCGGAGTTCGCGGTTAACCCTTCCCGCTCGAGCCTGTCCGCCCACCATTGACGGAAATCAAGCATATCGTCGCGAGTAATCTCATGGATCGGCTTATCGCCTATAACCTCAACGAAGTTCTTCACCGCCTTTATGACCGGATTGCGAGCGCGACGGACTTGATCCTCGCTCTTTCCCCTCATCTCATCAGACGTGAGCTCCCAGAAAAGCTCCAGAGCGCGGCTAACCTTTAGGCCTGGGTCAGGCAACGTGCCCAGTAGAGCGCGACCTTCCTGCGCTCTCGTCTTTCGCCCTTTCATCGAAATCGCTTCAACACGCGCGATGATATCAGACACGGGTCCGGCGAGCAGATCTTTCGAGGACAAATAGTCGAACCCCTTAGATCCCACTAACGTTCGAGCCGAGTCTAGCTTCAGTTCCGAATTGGCACCTCCGCAGGCAAGCAATGCTTCCCACTCCGAGACCTGCTGTCTCCACGCGGCCCCACCCCTCTCCCCGGCAACAGACTTCGAGTCCGTATCAAGAGAAATCCAAACCGTCTTACGGCTTTCGACCGACGCATATTTCGTTGGCACACGCTTCACGAGGTAGAACTTTTCCCCTTTGCCCCTAGCCATTATCGACATCACGGATCTCCCCCGTCACAACCCTCAACAACCGCAAATGTGCAGCAGTTTGTGCAGCAAAATGTGCAGCAAATCGGCATAGAAGACCTGCGCCGCTCGCGCCAATTTCATTATTTTTCCTAGGAAAACAACTGTCTACGCACATTCAACGCTTGCAGCATATGGCGGAGGAGGTGGGATTCGAACCCACGGTAGGCTTTCACCTACGTCGGTTTTCAAGACCGGTGCATTAAACCACTCTGCCACTCCTCCGACGGGTTTCGCTTAGACCGCTTCACGCGATTCTGAAAGTCTTGCGCGCCGATTTCCGCGCGTAGGCGTTGGGGCAGCTTTTCACGGGCTCTGCAAATCGCTAGGATCGCGCGTAACGCATGGCGCAAGCGGTGCAGACGCGCAGGCAAGAGGCGGGCAAACCGCGCGAAAAGGGGCACAGGATGACTGAGCAGAAGAAGATGACGCGCAAGCGGGTGACGGGCTTTGCCCTGATGCTGGGCGCGGGGATCGCGCTGGCAGGCTGTCAAGAAAGCGGCGGCTCCCCGTTCGGGATGTTCAAGAAGAAGCCTGCGGACGAGACCGCGAGCCCCGGCGACGCCGAAACCGTCACCGAAAACGGCCAGAAGATGATCGAGCGCGACGTCGAAGCGCCGCAGGTCTTCTCGGTCGACGAAAAGGGCCTCTGGGACGGACGTCCCTCGCTTGGCGGCGTCTGGGTCGCGCATCCGAACGTGAAAGACCCCGAGCGGGTGATCATCCGCAACCCGTCGAACGGCAAATTCGTGATCGGGGCGCTGTTCAAGCGCGAGACCGACAATCCCGGCCCGAAACTGCAGGTCAGCTCGGATGCGGCCGATGCGCTGGGGCTGTTGGCGGGCGCGCCGACCGAGCTCTCCGTTGTGGCGCTGCGCCGCGAGACGGTTCCGGTCAAGGAAGACAAGCCCGCGCCGCTCGTCGATAAGCCGGTGATCGCGGCACCCGGAGAGGTGGAGCAGAAATCGCTCGACGAGGTAACCGCGACCGCGGCGGCCGCGATAGCGAAGGCCCAAGGCACGCCGAAGCCCGCAGCGAAACCCGCCAAGCCCGCAATCGGTGCGGCCCCTGCCCCGGCGCCCGCCCCCGCAGCCCCGGTAGCTGCGGCGGCTCCGCAGCCGAGCACGCCGAAAATGAGCACCGGCGCGGGCTATATCCAGATCGGCATCTTCTCCGTCGAGGCGAATGCGAAACGCGCCCAGAGCCAGATGGCCAAGGCGGGCGTGATCGCCGAGATCAGGAAGGAACAGAGCCATTCCAAGACCTTCTGGCGCGTGATCGCGGGCCCTGCGCCCACGAAATCCGACCTCGACGCGCTCAAGACCAAAATTCACGGGCTGGGCTATCCCGACGCCTACCCCGTCTCGAAATAGGACTACGCAGAAGATATGACCTTCATTCGCCTGATTGCCGCCACGCTTGCAGCCTGCCTGTTCGCCCTGCCCGCCGCCGCCTTCGACACCAAGGCCCATGCGGCTTGGGTCTATGATCTGTCGACCAAGACCGTTTTGATGGCGAAGAACGCGGACATCCCGCTGCCCCCGGCGTCCATGTCGAAGCTGATGACGCTCGATCTGCTGTTCGAGGCGCTCGAAGATGGCCGGGTGACGATGGATACGACTTTCCCGGTCTCGGAACATGCGCAGTCGATGGGCGGCTCGACGATGTTCCTCAATACGACCGACCGCCCCACCGTGCGCGATCTGATCCAGGGCATCATCATCAACTCGGGCAACGACGCCTGCGTGGTGGTGGCCGAGGGGCTGGCGGGCTCGGAGTCCTCCTTCGCCGATCTGATGACCGAGCGCGCGCATGAGCTGGGCATGAAGAACTCGATGTTCGCCAACTCGAACGGCTGGCCCGACCCCGGCCAGCGCATGTCGGTCCATGATCTCGGCATCGTCGCAAGCCGGATCATCACCCATTTCCCGCAATATTATCACTTCTTCAGCGAGACCCACTTCAACTACAAGGACCGCGCCCCGGCCAATGCCGAGAACCGCAATCCGCTCCTGGACATCCGCGCCGCCGACTGGAAGGCCGATGGCATGAAGACCGGCCACACGCAGGAAGCGGGCTACGGCCTCGTGGGCTCCGCCGTGATGGGCGAGCGCCGCATCGTCTTCGTGCTGGCGGGCATGCCCTCCGAGCAGTCGCGCCGGTCGGAAGGCGAAGCGGTCGCGAACTGGGCCTTCCGTCAGTTCGTGATGAAGGACGTGGCGAAGGCGGGCACCCAGCTCGCCGAGGCGCCGGTCTGGCTGGGCGGCAAGTCGACCGTCGGCCTTGCGCCGAAAACCGATCTGTCGCTGCTGGTTCCCGCGGGTTCGAAGGACAAGGTGACCGCCGAGGCCGTGTTCAAAGGCCCGCTGCAGGCCCCGATCAAGCAAGGTCAGGAAGTCGGCAAGCTGGTGATCACCGTGCCGGGTCTCGACAATGCCAACGAAGTGCCGCTCGTCGCCACCGAGGACGTCAAGAAAGGCGGCTTTGTCGTGCGTGTGAAAGCGGCGCTGGCACGGCTGTCGGGCAAGGCGTTCGAGGCGGCGATGGAACGGGTGAACAGCTAAGCGCGCATGTTCATCAGCTTCGAGGGGATCGACGGATCGGGTAAATCCACACAGGCGCGGATGCTGGCCGAAACCCTGCGGGACGCGGGGCGCGAGGTCGTTCTGACGCGCGAACCCGGCGGCTCTCCGGGGGCCGAGGAAATCCGTCGTCTGGTTCTCGAGGGCGATCCCGACCGCTGGTCCGCAGAGACCGAGATCCTGCTGTTCACCGCCGCGCGCCGCGACCATCTGGAGCGCGTGATCGAACCGGCGCTCGCCGCAGGCAAGGTCGTGATCTGCGATCGCTTCGCGGATTCGACCCGGATGTATCAAGGCCTCTCGCGCGGCGATCTGCGCGCGGTGGTCGATCAGCTGCACACCCTGATGATCGGACGCGAACCGGACCTGACTGTGCTGATCGACATCGACCCCGCTGTGGGGCTGTCGCGCGCCAAGGGGCGGCAAGGCACCGAGGAGCGGTTCGAGGATTTCGGCGTAGGCCTGCAGGAAAAGATGCGCGCGGGTTTCCTGTCGCTGGCAAAAGAATTCGCGCCCCGCTTCCGCGTGATCGACGGCGCGCGCGAGGCCGATGCGATTGCCGCCGATGTGCTGCGTGCCGTGCAAGCGGAACTGCAAAACTGAGCGCCGGACGGGCGCGGCCCGGGGCTGGTCGCCCCGCACCAATCGCCAAGCCCCCGAGCCTTCCGCAAAAACCCCGCTGGAAACCGCCCGCGCGCGCAACTAGAGTGCCGCCATGAGCCTCGCCGACCTTCCCGATCCGACCCTTGCGCCCGGTGCGCGACACCCGCGCGACACGCTGCGTCTGGTCGGTCAGACGCGGGCCGAGGAGGACTTCCTCGACGCCTTCAACATGGGGCGGCTGCATCACGGCTGGCTGCTGACCGGGCCGCGCGGCGTGGGCAAAGCGACGCTCGCATGGCGGATCACCCGCTTCTTGATGACCCAGCCCGAGGACAATGGGCCGGGCCTGTTCGGCGAGCCGGAACAGCCCACCAGCCTCGATCCCGATCCGAACCACCCGGCGCTCAGCCGTATCCATGCCGGATCGGAGCCGGGCATCTTCGTGCTCAAACGCGGCGCGAATGCCACCGAATCCGCGCTGTCGCAGGACATTCGCGTCGATGAGGTGCGCAAGCTGCGCTCCTTCCTGCATCTGTCTGCCGCCGAGGGCGGACGGCGCGTGGTGATCATTGACGCCGCCGACGAGATGAACACCCAAGCCGCCAACGCGGTGCTGAAACTGCTCGAAGAGCCGCCGCCGCGCGTGACCTTCCTGCTGATCGCGCATCAGCCCGCGCGGCTCTTGCCGACGATCCGCTCGCGCTGTCGCGAATTGCGGCTGGGCACGCTCACGCCCGATCAGATGGAAGCTGCCATCGCCGCCGCCGAAGAGGAGGGCGAGCCGCCGGATCTCGACCACCACGCGCTGGCCGCGCTGTCGGGTGGCTCCGTCGGTGCCGCGATCCGGCTGATCAATCAGGACGGCATGACGACCTATGCCAAGCTCGTCGATCTGATGGGCACCCTGCCCCGGCTCGACCGTCTGGGCGCGCTGGCGCTGGCCGAAAGCTGCGTGGGCAAGGCGAACGAGAACCGCTTCATCCTCGTGCTGAACCTGATCGACCTGTTTCTCTCGCGCGCCGCGCGCGCGGGCGTGATGGGCCCGGCGCATCCCGAAGCCGCGCCCGGCGAGGCGCAGCTTCTCGCACGATTGTCGCCTGACGATCAGGCAGCGATGAAATGGGCTGCCCTCCATCAGAGCATGGGCGCGCGCGCCGCCCACGGCCGGGCGGTCAACCTTGACCCTGCCGCGCTCGTGATGGATATCGTCTTGGAGATCACAGCCGCCGCCTCCTGATGCGGCGCGAAAGGAGCCGATTTTGACCCTCCCGCCCGAGATCACAGACAGCCATTGCCATCTCGATTTCCCCGATTTCGACGGTGAGCGCGATGATATCATCGCCCGCGCCAATGCCGCCGGGGTGACGCGGATGGTGACGATCTGCACCAAGCTGAAGAACGAGCCCTCCGTGCGGGCCATCGCCGAGGCGCATCGCGGCGTCTTCTACGCCGCAGGCACCCATCCGATGAGCGTCGCCGAAGAGCCGATGGCCACGGTGGACGAACTGGTGGCACTGGCCAAACACCCGAAATTCGTGGGCATCGGAGAGACCGGGCTCGATTATCACTACACCGCCGAGAGCGCCGAGGTTCAGAAGCAATCCCTGCGCCTGCATATCGAGGCCGCGCAGGAAACCGGTCTGCCGCTGATCATCCATTCGCGCGATGCCGACGAGGACATGGAAGCGATCCTGACCGAGGGGATGAAGGCCAAGCCCTATTCCTGCGTCATGCATTGCTATTCGTCGGGTCCCCGCCTCGCGCAGGTCTCGGTCGATCTGGGCTTCTATCTCTCGATGTCCGGCATCGCGACCTTCCCGAAAAGCCAGGAGGTGCGCGACATCTTCGCGAGCGCACCGCTCGAGCGGATCCTCGTCGAGACCGACAGCCCCTATCTCGCGCCGCCGCCCTATCGCGGCAAGCGCAACGAGCCCGCCTACACGGCGCACACCGCCAAGGTCGGTGCCGATGTCTTCGACCTGCCGCTGGAGGAATTCGCCGCCGCGACGCAGGCCAATTTCGACCGCCTGTTCTGGAAAGCCGCCGAGCATGGCGAGCGGGGGAGCATCGCTGCATGAGTCGGATGCGCTTCACGATCCTCGGCTGCGGCTCCTCGGGGGGCGTGCCGCGCCTTGGCAACAATTGGGGCGAGTGCGACCCGGCGAACCCGAAGAACCATCGGCTGCGCTGTTCGATGCTGGTCGAGCGGGTCTCGCAATCGGGCACCACGCGGGTGCTGATCGACACCACGCCCGACATGCGCCAGCAGCTGCTGACCGCGGGCGTGGGCGAGCTGGATGCGGTGGTCTACACCCACAGCCATGCCGATCACGTCCACGGGCTCGACGATCTGCGCCAGATCGTCTTCAACATGCGCACCCGCCTGCCCGTCTGGGCCGATGCCGATACCGAGGCCGCGCTTCTGGACCGCTTCGCCTATGCCTTCGTCCAGCCCTCGGACAGCAATTACAAACCGATCTGCGAGCTGAAATCGATCCATCGCGAGCGGCCCTTCCAGATCACCGGCGCGGGCGGCTCGATCGAGTTTCAGCCCTTCCGCGTCGAGCACGGCAATATCGACGCGCTCGGCTTCCGGATCGGCGGGCTGGCCTATCTGCCGGACGTCTCGGACATCCCCGAAGAGGCATGGGCCTATCTCGAAGGCCTCGATTGCTGGGTGCTCGACGCGCTGCGCCGCACGCCGCATCCGACCCACGCGCATCTGGCCCGCGCGCTGGAATGGATCGAACGCGCGCAGCCCGCAAGCGCGGTGCTCACCAATATGCATATCGACCTCGACCACGACACAGTCGCCGAGGAAACGCCGGATCACATTCGCCCTGCCCATGACGGGATGGTTCTGGATTTCGGTCTCTGATGAGCGTTCTGATCGACGTCATCCTGCCGGTCTTCCTCGTCATCGGCTTCGGCTATGTCGTGGCCTGGCGCGGGCTGTTCTCCGAAGGCGCGGTCGACGGGCTGATGCGCTTTGCGCAGAACTTCGCGGTGCCGGTGCTGCTGGCACGCTCGATCGCCAATCTCGACCTGACGCAGAGCTATAACTGGGCGATGATGGCCGCGTTCTATTCAGGCGCACTGATCTCTTTCGCCATCGGCATCACCGGTGCGCGCATGATAGGCCGCAACGGTCCGGAGAGCGTCGCCATCGGCTTCGCCTGCCTGTTCTCGAATTCGCTGCTGCTGGGCGTGCCGATCACCGAGCGCGCTTACGGCACCGATGCGCTGTCGGGCAATTTCGCGATCATCTCGGTCCATTCGCCCTTCCTCTACACGATCGGCATCCTCGCGATGGAGATGGTGCGCTCGTCGGGCACCGGCACGTCGCTCGGGCGCGTGGGGCTCAACGCGCTGATCGGCGTGCTGCGGACCCCGCTGGTGATCGGCATCCTGACGGGCTTCGCGATCAAGATCCTCACCACGCTGACGGGCCAGCCCCTGCCCCATCCGATCCGCGAGGGGATGGATATGATGGCGCGCGCAGCACTGCCTGCGGCGCTGTTCGGGTTAGGGGGCGTGCTCTATCGCTATCGTCCCGAGGGCGATGCGAAGGCCATCGCGATGGTCACGGGCCTGTCGCTGATGCTGCATCCGGCGATCACCTATGGCCTCGCGCATTTCGCCTTCAAGGTGGACACGACCGCTCTGCGTTCGGCCACGCTGACGGCGGCGATGGCGCCGGGGGTCAACGCCTATCTCTTTGCGAATATCTACGGGGTGGCGCGCAGGGTCGCGGCCTCGGCCGTGCTGATCGCGACGGCGCTGTCGATTCTGACGATCTGGGGGTGGCTCGCGATCCTGCCGTGAGGTTTAGGGGCTCTGCCCCTCTGGCCTGCGGCCATTCACCCCGGGATATTTTCGCCAAGAGGAAGCCGCAATCAGGCCTTGCGGACGCGGATCACCACGTCGACGCGGGTGATCTCGGCGCCCTCAGGAGCCTGCGGGATCGAGGCGAGTTTCAACTCCTCGGCCGGGGCATCCGACAAACGGTTGTCGTCTTCCCAGAAGAAATGCGGATGATCGTCCATACGCGTGTCGAAATAGCTCCGCGCGCCATCCACCGTTATCTCATGCATCAGCCCGGCGTCGCAAAACGCCTTGAGCGTGTTGTAGACGGTGGCGAGCGAGACCTTCTCGCCCGCATCGCAGGCGGCCGCGTAGAGGCTTTCCGCCGTGACATGACGATTTTCCCCATCGCCCACGAGCAATGTGGCCAGCGCCAGTCGCTGACGGGTGGGGCGCAGCCCGCCACGGCTCAGCCAGTCCTGCCCGCGGCGCTGTTCGGTCGAATTCGTCACAGCCATGTCATGTCTCCTCGGTACCTATATGAGACTTTTCCACTCAGGTTTCAATGCGACCGCGCAGGGGCGCGGCCTGTCACCGTCGCCCTTGCGCCACGCGGCCACGCGGTGATAGAGGGATGCAAAAGCACGCCAAAACCGGGAAGGAGCGCCGATGGCTGGGTTTCCGACGAGCTTCGGGAAAGAAGATCTTCTGAAATGCGCACGTGGGGAGCTGTTTGGCCCCGGCAATGCGCAGCTTCCGGCGCCGCCGATGCTGATGATGGATCGCATCACCGACATCTCGGGCGATGGCGGCAAGCACGGCAAGGGCCATGTGGTCGCCGAGTTCGACATCACCCCGGACCTGTGGTTCTTCGAATGCCATTTCCCCGGCAATCCGATCATGCCGGGCTGCCTCGGCCTCGACGGGTTGTGGCAGCTGACCGGCTTCAACCTGGGCTGGCGTGGCTGGCAGGGTCGCGGCTATGCGCTTGGCGTGGGCGAGGTTAAGCTCACCGGCATGGTCCGCCCGGATCGCAAAATGCTGACCTACAAGGTCGATTTCACCAAGGCCATTCAGACCCGTCGCCTGACCATGGGTGTCGCCGATGGGATCGTCGAGGCCGACGGTGACGTGATCTACGAGGTCAAGGACATGAAGGTCGCGCTCTCCGAGAGCTGACCCCCATAGACAGACAAGACAGGAGGCCCGCATGCGCCGCGTCGTCATCACCGGTTTGGGCATCGTCTCGCCCATCGGCAACAATGCCGAAGAAGTCACCGCCAGCCTGAAGGCCGGCAAATCCGGCATCGTCTTTGCCGAGGATTATGCCGAGCGCGGCTTCCGCAGCCAGGTCAAAGGCCAGCCGAAGATCACGCTCGAGGACCATATCGACAAGCGCAACCTGCGCTTCATGGGTCCGGGTGCCGCCTATAACTTCATCGCGATGGAGCAGGCGCTGGCCGATAGCGGTCTCGAAGAGAGCGACATCTCGAACCCGCGCAGCGGCCTGATCATGGGCTCGGGCGGTCCGTCCACCTCGAACTTCTTCGAGGCACATCGCATCGTCATGGAGAAGGGCTCGCCCAAGCGGATGGGGCCGTTCATGGTCACCCGCTGCATGAGCTCGACGAACTCGGCCTGTCTCGCGACGCCGTTCAAGATCAAGGGCGTGAACTACTCGATCACCTCGGCCTGCTCGACCTCGGCGCATTGCATCGGCAACGGCACCGAGCTGATCCAGATGGGCAAGCAGGACATCGTCTTCGCCGGTGGCGGCGAGGAACTGGACTGGACGCTGAGCTGTCTGTTCGACGCGATGGGCGCGATGTCGTCGAAATATAACGACACGCCCGAGCTGGCCTCGCGCGCCTTCGACGCGACCCGCGACGGGTTCGTCATCGCAGGCGGCGGCGGTGTCGTCGTGCTGGAGGAACTCGAGCATGCCAAGGCGCGCGGCGCGAAGATCTACGCGGAAGTCACCGGCTACGGCGCGACCTCGGACGGCCACGACATGGTGGCGCCGTCGGGCGAAGGTGGCGAGCGGTCGATGAAGCTCGCGGTCGGCACCCTGCCCGAAGGCCGCAAAATCTCCTACATCAACGCGCATGGCACCTCGACGCCCGCAGGCGACGTGACCGAAGTGCAGGCAGTGCGCCGCGTCTTCGGCGAGGAAAACGTGCCGAAGATCTCGTCGACCAAATCGCTCACCGGGCACTCGCTCGGCGCGACCGGCGTGCATGAGGCGATCTATTCGCTGCTGATGATGCAGAACAATTTCATCACGGCCTCGGCCAACATCACCGAGCTCGACCCGGCGATCAAACCCGAAGAGATCGCGATGGAGCGGATCGACAATGTCGAGTTCGACTCGGTCCTGTCGAACAGCTTCGGCTTCGGCGGCACCAACGCGTCGCTCGTGATGAGCAAGTATCGAGACTAACGGCAAGAACAAACGGCGACAGAAACGGCGGCAGGGACGGGAATGGCGGAACTGATGAAGGGTAAGCGCGGCCTCGTGATGGGGGTCGCCAACGAGCGCTCAATCGCTTGGGGGATCGCAAAGGCACTGGCCGAGCAAGGCGCGGAACTGGCGTTCTCCTATCAGGGCGAAGCCTTCGGCAAGCGGGTCGAACCGCTGGCCGAAAGCGTCGGTTCCAGCTTCCTGCTGGATGTGGACGTGAATGACGACGCCTCGATGGACGCCGCCTTCGCCAAGCTGAAAGAGGAATGGGGCTCGATCGATTTCGTCGTTCACGCCATCGCCTATTCCGACAAATCCGAACTCGCGGGCCGGTTCATCAACACCACCCGCGAGAACTTCAAGAACTCGCTGACGATCTCCTGCTACAGCTTCATCGACGTGGCCAAGCGCGCCTCGGAACTGATGAACGAAGGCGGCTCGATGATCACGCTGACCTATATGGGCTCGCAGCGCGTGACGCCCTATTACAACGTGATGGGCGTGGCGAAAGCGGCGCTGGAATCGGCCGTGCGCTATCTGGCAGCCGATCTGGGCCCCGACGGAATCCGCGTGAACGCGATCTCGCCCGGCCCGATGAAGACGCTGGCCGGTGCCGCGATCGGCGGCGCGCGCAAGACCTTCCGCCACACCGAGCACAATTCGCCCCTGCGCCACAACGCGACGCTGGAAGCGATCGGCGGCACGGCCGTCTATCTGCTGTCGGATTACGGTGCGTGCACCTCCGGCGAGATCATCTCGGTCGATAGCGGCTATCACGTCATGGGCATGCCCGCTGCGGAGAACCTGTAAGCTCAGCCAATCGCAAGCAGGGCGCGCCGGCCCGTGGGGTGGCGCGGCTCACGCTCTGTGCGGCAGCGCTTTACCCAAGCCACATACCTTGAACATGGCTGCGTTTCGCGCGGTTGGCCAAGGCGCCAGCCCGCGGGGACGGGCCGCCGCGCGCCCTGCGGCTTCGCCGCGTTCCGGGCGCAGTCTCTTGTTTGAAGCGGGCGGCCATCCCTTCCCCCATCCCCTGCCCCGCGTTAGTCTTTCGCTAACACGCAGGGAGGCGCGCATGGCACTCGATTTCTCTATCGGCATCATCGGCTCAGGGATGCTCGGCGCAGCGATCGCCGAGGCGCTCTGGCGCGCGGAGCCGAAATCGCTGCTGATGGCCAACCGCTCCGGCGCGCGGCCTGACATTGAGGGCTTCCCGCCGGAGAACGTGCTGACCGATCCGCAGGTGCTGGTAGAGGCTTGCGACGTGGTGATCCTCTGCGTGCCGCCCGCCGCTGCCCGAGACCTCAGGATCGACGCGAAGGACAAGCTGGTGATCTCCGTCATGGCGGGCGTGCCGCTCTCCGAGCTCACCCGCATCAGCGCCAGCCCCCGCGTGATCCGCGCCATGTCGAGCCCGGCGGCAGCAAAGGGCCTCGCCTATAGCCCATGGTTCGCGAGCGATGCCGTGACCGAAGACGACCGCGCCCGCACCCCGGCCCTGTTTGAGGCCTGCGGGCAGACGGACGAACTCACCGACGAGGCCCAGATCGACCTCTTCACCGCGATGACGGGCCCGGTGCCGGGCTTCGTCGCCGCCTGCGCCGCCGCGATGGCGCGTCATGCCGAGGATCAGGGCGTCCCGCCCGAGATCGCCGATCGCGCCGTGCGCCAGCTATTCCTCTCCGCCGGGCAGATGATGGCCGAGGGCCCGACGCCTCAGGCCCATGTGCAGGAGATGATCGACTACGCGGGCACGACAGCCAAGGGCCTCACCACGCTGCGCGACAATGGCTTTGCCGAGCGTCTGGCCGAAGGGCTCGCCGCCGCGACGCAAGCCTCGCGCGACATCTACTGACCCTTGCACCCGGCCCCGCCGACGCTAGGGTGAGGCTCGGGAGGAAATATCATGTCCATTCAGCTTTGCGTCTTCGACGCCTACGGCACGCTCTTCGACGTCGACGCCGCCGCGCGCAATCTGGCCGCCGAGGAGCCGCGTCTGACCGAGATCTGGCCGCGCCTTGCCGCCGATTGGCGCCGCAAGCAGCTCGAATATAGCTGGCTGCGCGAGGTGATGGGCGATTACGTCGACTTCTGGCAGCTGACCCGCGACGGGCTCGATTGGGCAATGGCGGCGCAGGATCTCGACGATCCCGATCTGGCCGAGCGGCTGATGGCGCTTTACCGCGAATTACCCGCCTTCCCCGAAGTGCCCGAGATGCTCGATGCGCTGCACCATCGCGGTGTGGGGCGCGCGATCCTGTCGAACGGCGCGCCGGACATGCTGGGGGCTGCGGTCCATGCGGCCGGGGTCGGGCATCTGCTCGACGAAGTGCTCTCGATCCACGAGATCGGCCATTACAAACCCCGCGCCGCCGTCTACGACATGATCGCGCAGAAGATGGGCGTCGATCCGGAGAAGACCTGTTTCGTCTCGTCGAATGGCTGGGATGCGGCGGGGGCAGCGAAGGCGGGCTTCCACGTCCTTTGGGTCAACCGCGCGGGCGCCCCGGTCGAGCGCCTGCCCTACAAACCGGCGGCGATCCTGACGGACCTGCGCGCGGTGCCTGACCACCTCTGAGAGGCGCTCACTCGTCCATCTCGCGCAGCGCGCGCCGCAGCCGCATCGTCTGCGCCTGAAACCCTTCCGCATCCGTGTATTCCACGAAATCGCGGTAGCGCAGATGCGGGCCCTTCACCCGATGCGCGTGCTTGATCGGGCACCAATATTGCTCGGTCCGTGCGGCGATCTCGTAGGCATAGCTCAGAAGCCCGTTGCAATAGCCGCAATAGACGCAGTTCAGCTTCTGCAGCGCATTGAGATAGGCCAGATGCTGACGGTCGACCACGATATGATCGGCGCGCTTCACCTTGGCGATGCGGTAGATCGGAAAACAGATCGCCTGATAGAGGCTTACGAAGAGGTCGAGCAGCACGAAGGGCACGATCAGCGAATAGATCACCGGGGCGGTCAGAATGACCATCGGGCGCGCATAGGACAGGAAACGCAAAAGCCCCACCCGCGCCTGCCGGTGCGCATCGCGAACGCCCGCCTCGAACACCACCCGGTTGTGATCGAGCCGGAACGCCATCGCCTCGCGCCTGCGCTCCCATTCCGCTTCGATTTCGTCTTCGAGCGCACTCAGTCTTTCGTGTAATCTTTCCAGCGTGTCAGCCATGGCGATCTCCCTCTAACGCACTATGATCGCTGACAGGTCAGCAATCCAGAGAGGAGCGGCGTAATGGAATTCTTTACCGCGGATGATGGCGCGAAGATCGCCTATCGCGACAGTGGCAGCGGCGTGCCGGTCTTGGCCCTGTCCGGGCTGACGCGAAACACCCGCGACTTCGACTACGTCGCGCCGCATCTCAAGGACGTGCGGCTGATCTGCATGGACTATCGCGGCCGTGGCGAGAGCGACTGGACCGGCGAGAAAACCTATACCGTGCCGCGCGAAGCGGCGGATGCGCTGCAACTGCTCGGTCATCTGGGGATCGAGAAGGCCGCGATCCTCGGCACGTCGCGCGGGGGGCTCGTGGGGATGTATCTCGCGCTGACCGCGAAAGAGCGCATGACCGGGCTCGCGCTGAACGATGTCGGACCTGTCCTCGACGAGAAGGGGCTGAACAAGATCTTCGACTATATCGGGCGCAACCCGGCGGCGAAGAGCTATGCGGAAATGGCTGAAAAGCTGCCCGAGGCGATGATCGGTTTCGACAAGGTGCCGCCCAATCGCTGGGCGATGGAGGTGCGCCACCACTACGTCGAGACCGATGACGGGCTGAAGATCAATTACGACCCGGCCCTGCGCGATGCCTTCCTCAGCGCCTTCAAGGGCGGCGTGGAGCCCGCCTGGCCGCTCTTCGAGGCCACCGAAGGGCTGCCGATCGTCCTGACCCACGGCGCGAATTCCGATCTGCTGACCGACGCCACTGTGGACGAGATGCAGCGCCGCCGCCCGGACATGATCTATGCGCGCGTCGCCGACCGCGCCCATATCCCCTTCCTCGACGAACCCGAGTCGCTTGCGGCCCTCGAAGCGTGGGTCGAACGGATCAAAGGGTGAGCGAGGCCCGTGTCACCCTCATCGCCAGCGCGATCACGCTGATCACGGGCGCGCTCTGGGGGCTTTACTGGCTCCCGGTGCGCGCGTTGGACGGACATGGTTTGGCGGGCGCCTGGGGCACGGTTGCGATCACCCTGGTCGCCTGCTTGGCCCTTGCGCCCATCGCCTGGACCAAGCGCTACGAACTCGCTGCCGCCACGCCAGCCGCGCTGATCTCGGTCGCGCTCGGCGGGGCGGCCTTCGCGCTCTATTCAATCGGCTTTCTCTATGGCCGCGTCGCGCTGGTGATCCTGCTGTGGTTCCTCACCCCGGTCTGGTCGGTGCTGATCGGGCGGTTCGTGCTCGGCTGGCCGGTCTCGCGCCTGCGACTGGCCGCGATCTTCATCGGACTCGCGGGGCTCGGCCTGATGCTGGGCGCAAGCGGTGGCCTGCCGCTACCCAGCAGCTTGGGCGAATGGATGACGCTTGTAGGCGGCGTGATCTGGTCGGTCGCGACCACGGGGATGCGCACCAGATCGACGCTCTCGTCCGGCCCCGCCACCTTCGTCTTCGCGGCAGGCGCGGCCCTTACCGCGCTCTGCCTCGCACCCTTCCTTGCGCCCCTTCCCTCGAGCGGCGTCGATTGGGCCGCGTCGGTTGGACTGATCGGTGCCGCCGGTGTGTTCTGGTGGGGCGCAGCGACGGCCGGGCTCATGTGGGCGACCGTACGGCTCGAACCGGCGCGGATCGGGATATTGCTGATGAGCGAGGTGCTGGTGGGCGCGGTCTCCGCCGCGCTGATCGCGGGCGAACAGCTCGCCGCGCTGGAAATCGCAGGCGGCGCGCTCGTGCTGGGCGCAGGGCTTCTGGAGGTCTGGCCCGCGCGCCCTACACAACGCCCCGCCTGACCTGCCCAATCCGCAAACAAAAAAAGGCGCCCCGCAGGGCGCCTTTTTCATAAAATCGCGGCGAGAATCAGTCCTTCGCGCGCTCCACGTAGGTGGTGTCTTCGGTGTTGATCACGATGCGGGTGCCCACGCCGATATGCGGCGGCACCATCACGCGGATCCCGCCGGTGCAGATCGAGGGCTTGTAGCTCGACGAGGCGGTCTGACCCTTCACGACCGGCTCGGTCTCTTCGACCTCGACGGTGACCTTCTGCGGCAGGTCGATCGCGATCGCGTTCTCCTGGAAGGTCTTGAGATGGACGCGGATACCGTCGCGCAGGAACACCTTCGCGTCGCCGATCACGTCATCCTGCACCGCGAGCTGCTCATAGGTCTCGGGGTCCATGAAGTGATAGCCTTCGCCATCCTCGTACAGGAAATCGTACTCGCGCTCTTCGACATGCGCACGCTCGACCTGCTCGGTCGTGCGCCAACGCTCCGACACCTTCGTGCCGTCCGAGATGCGGCGCATATCGACCTGCGTGACAGGCGTGCCCTTGCCGGGATGGATGTTCTGCGCGGTGATCACGACGTAGAGCTTGTCGTCGATTTCAAGCACGTTGCCCTTGCGGACAGAGGAAGCGATGACTTTCGCCATGAAAGGACCCCTTTGAATTCGGATAAAACAGGCTCTGGCGCCCGGATTGCAGAGCGCCTAAACCATTTACGCCCCGATTTCCAGCCTGAAAGGCCTGTCATGCCCCCGTTCTGGACGCCCGAGCGCCACGCCGACCGCCGCCCCGCCCTTCTCGCGCGCAACCGCATTCAGGCGGCGATCCGCGGCTGGCTGGCGGCAGAGGATTTCGTCGAGGTCGATCCCTGCGCGCTGCAGGTCTCACCCGGCAACGAGGCGCATCTGCATGCGTTTGCCACCGAGATGATCGGCAACGATGGCGAGGCGCGGCGGATGTATCTGCACACCTCGCCCGAATTCGCGATGAAGAAGCTGTTGGCCGCGGGCGAGCCACGCATCGCCGCCTTCGCCCATGTCTGGCGCAACCGCGAGGCGGGCAAGCGCCATTCGCCCGAATTCACCATGCTGGAATGGTATCGCGCGGGCAAAGACTACACGGCGCTGATGGCCGATTGCGCGGCGATGCTGCGGCTGGCAGCCGAAGCCGCGGGATCGTCGGTGCTGCGCTATGGCACCGCCGAATGCGACCCCTTCGCCGAACCCGAGCGGCTGTCGGTCGCGGACGCCTTCCAGCGCCATGCCGGGATCGACCTGCTCGCCACCTGCGACGGGGCCAAGACCGACGCGGAAGCCCTGCGCGCGCAATGCGAGGTGATCGGCTTTGCAGTGGCCGACGCGGATAGCTGGTCGGACATCGTCTCGAAACTGCTGGTCGCGAAGGTCGAGCCGCATCTGGGCCACGGCCGCGCGACGATTCTGGACCGCTATCCGCTGGCCGAGGCCGCGCTGGCCCGCCCTGCCCCGGATGACGGTCGCGTCGCCGAACGGTTCGAGCTTTACGCCTGCGGGGTCGAACTCGCGAATGGTTTCGGCGAGCTGACCGATCCGGCCGAACAGCGTCGCCGCTTCGAGGGCGATATGGATCTGAAGGAAGAACTCTACGGCGAGCGTTACCCGATCGACGAAGATTTCCTCGCCGCCCTCGAGATCATGCCCGAGGCGTCCGGCATCGCGCTTGGCTTCGACCGGCTGGTGATTCTCGCGACCGGCGCGCCGAAAATCGAGGATGTGCTCTGGGTGCCGGTGGGCGGCGCGACGGACTGAGGCTCAGCCCTTCCCGCCCTTCTTCTCGGCGGCATGATCGGCCAGCATCTTGAACGGCACCACCCGCAGCGCATCGCGATGCGTCGAAGCCAGCATCACCTCGGGCGCGCAGCCCTCCTGCACCGCCTGCAAGAAACGCGAGGCGCACAGGCACCATTGGTCGCCCGGTTTCAGCCCCGGAAAATCATATTCCGGACGCGGCGTGCTCAGATCATTGCCGAGATATTTCGAGAAGGCGAGAAACTCCGCCGTCATCACCGCGCAGACCGTATGCGAGCCGCTATCCTCCCAGCAGGTGTTGCAGCTGCCATCGCGGAAAAAACCGGTTCGGGGCTTGAGCGAACAGGGCTGCAATGTACCCCCCAGCACGTTGATCGCCTCATACATCTGCATCGCGCGGCCCTCCCTTTCAGGAAACCTCTGCGATGCGGCGCAACATGGCAAGATTTTCCTCCTCGACGCCCTCCTCCTTGAAACGCCAGTCGGCGGCGTTGAGCGCGATCACCGTGTCGGTCGCGGGGCTGACATAGATATGCTGGCCATAGATGCCGCGCGCGAAATAATCGCCGCCGTGATCTGCCGTGTCGACGGGCACCCACCATTGATAGCCGTAGCCCTCGCCCTTCGGCGCCTGCAGCGCGGTGGATTGCGCAACCCAGTCCTCGGGCACGATCTGGCGCCCGTTCCAGAAGCCCTTTTGCAGGAACATCTGACCGAAGCGCGCATAGTCGCGCGTCCGCAGGTTCAGCCCGCCAAGGACGAAGCTGACGCCCAGGCCGTCGGTCAGCATCACGGGCGCGGCCTCCAGACCCATCGGCGCGATCAGCAACTCGCGCATCACCTCCGCCGGATCCGCCCCGGTCGCACCCGCGATCACCATGCCCAGCACATGCGTGTCGATCGAGACATAGAGCATTCGCGCACCCGGCTCCGCCTCGCGGATCTTGAGCGAGGCCGCGAAGGCGTCCATCGACCGCCCCATCGCGAGAACACGGCCCATCTTGTTGATATCCGAATGGAAATCCAGATAGTCCTCGTTGAAGGCCACGCCCGAGGACATCACCAGCGCATCGCGGATCGTCACGCCCTCATAGCCCGAGCCCTTCAGCTGCGGCGCAAAGCGGGTCAGCGGCGCGTCGAGATCGGGGATCACGCCCTGATGGTGCAGGATGCCCAGCGTGGCCGAGAGGAAGCTCTTCGCCATCGACCAGGAGATGCGCAGGTCTTCCGGCGCGGTGCCGCGGAAATAGCGTTCATGGGTGATCTGGCCGTGGCGCAGCTTCACCAGCGCGGTGATCCAGCGCCGCTCGATCCAATCCTCGACGCCCTCGGGCAGGGGATCCTCTGCACCGCGCGGCAAGTCCGATACCGGCCCGTCGCCACGTGCGATCTCACGCGAATGAAACAGCGCGGGCATGTTGGAGAAATTGCCGACGATCCGATCGGGCTCGAACAGGCGGTTCACCGCGCGCAGCCGCGCGATCTCGTCGCGCTTCCACCATGCGAGACCCGCGATTGGCAGCGCCGCCGCCATGCCGACCCGGATCGCCCCCCGCATCGCCTTTTGTCCAAGCTGTTTCATCCCGTGCCCCTCGCCGCATATCCTTACGGCAAGGAAGCACGCCCCACGCAGTTGCGGCAAGGAGAACCGGGCGTCATCGCGCAAACGCGACCTGCGCAAGGGTCAGTAGATATAGCGGATCTGGTCGGTCCAGTAGCGCTCCATCCGGCGCAGCGTGTGGTTCATCTCCTCCATCGCGTCGAAGGTGATGACGCCGCGCGTCTCCATCCCGCAGGCGTGTCGCTCGAACAAATCGGCCACGTTCTCGCGCAGCTCGCGCCCCTTCGCGGTCAGGCGCACCCGCACCGAGCGGCGATCGATCTCGCAGCGCTGATGGTGCATGTAGCCTGCCTCCACCAGCTTCTTGAGATTGTAGGAGACGTTCGAGCCCTGATAATAGCCGCGGGTCTTCAGCTCCCCCGCGGTCACCTCGTTCTCGCCCACGTTGAACAGCAAAAGCGCCTGCACCGGGTTGATCTCGAGGATGCCCAGCCGCTCGAACTCGTCCTTGATGACGTCGAGCAGCAAGCGATGCAGCCGTTCCAGCAGCGAGAGGCTGTCCAAGTATCCCGCCATCAGCCCCGGCGTCGCCGGGACGGGCGTCATGTCGCTTGCAGATTTCTGCACGGTCATAGCATTCTCCGCCAGTTTCGCTGCCCCTGACGCAAGACAGTGGCGGGAAATGGCAAAGATACCGTTAAGCGGCCCGAATTCTCCGAAAATTCGCGCAAAACCCTATGAAATCCGGGGCTTCCGCGCCGTTTTCAGGTTTTCGTAATGTGCCGCTCGCGCGCGAACTGGCCGATTACGGAGAGCAATTCGAGGTATTTCGGCGGGCATGGCTGCGCGCCCGAGACCCACGGATACAGGTCCTGATCGTTCTCTTCGAGAAGCTGGTCATAGAGATCGAGAGTGGCGGCATCCAGTTCGGGCAGGCACGCATCGGCGTAAGGCCCGAGGATCAGGTCCATTTCCTTGATCCCGCGCCGCCAGCTGCGCATCTTCATCCGTTTCAGCCGCGCCTCTCGCGTCTCTGTCATCAACTCTCTCCTGCCACCAAGCGCTTCTCCAGCCGTGCCAGCCGCACATCGAGATCTTCGAGCCCGGACCGCACTTCCCGGATTTCGCGCACCAGGGCGCGTTCCGCCTTTGCGTCTTCTCCCTGTTCGGGCGGGCCGTCAAGCCCCTCGCCCGATCCGGTCAGCAGCCACATCAGCGTCACGTTGAGCATTCCCGACAGCATCTGCAGCCGGTTCGCGCGCGGCTCCAGTACGTCCTCTTCCCAGGCCTGCAGCGTCTCGAGCCGGACGCCCAGCTGCGTTGCCAGATCCTCCTGGCTCAACCCTGCCGCTTCGCGCGCGCCCGCAAGCCGGTCGCCGAACGTTGCGCTCGCCTCGCCATACCAATCGTCGACCATGTCTCTCTCCCGCTTTCGCTTGAACGCTTCTGGTGCCGAGCCTAGAAGTTTGCCGAACGAGTTACAAATCAAGGGCGACGCGATGGCATTCCTTTCCGACACGCTTGCACGGGTGAAACCTTCGCCGACGGTCGCGATGACCGGGAAGGTGGCCGAATTGCGCGCCGAAGGTCGCGATGTGATCGGCCTTTCGGCGGGCGAGCCCGATTTCGACACGCCCGAGTCGATCAAGGACGCCGCGAAAGCCGCGATCGACGCAGGCAAGACCAAATACACCGCCGTCGACGGCATCGCCGAGCTGAAACAGGCGATCTGTGCCAAGTTCGCCCGCGAGAACGGCCTGTCCTACACGCCCGAGCAGGTCTCCGTCTCCTCGGGCGGCAAGCAGGTGCTGTTCAACGCGCTGATGGCGACGCTCAATCCCGGCGACGAGGTGGTGATCCCGACGCCTTACTGGGTAAGCTACCCGGATATGGTGCTGATCGGCGGCGGCACGCCCGTCTTCGTTCAGGGCGATCCCGCGATGGGCTACAAGATCAGCCCCGAGGCGCTGGAAGCCGCGATCACACCGAACACCAAATGGTTCCTCTTCAACTCGCCCTCGAACCCCTCGGGTGCTGCCTATTCGCGCGAGGAGCTCAAGGCGCTGACTGATGTGCTGATGCGCCACCCGCATGTTTGGGTGATGACCGATGACATGTATGAACATCTCACCTTCGACGGGTTCGAATTCACCACGCCCGCGCAGGTCGAACCCGCGCTCTATGATCGCACGCTGACGGTCAACGGCGTCTCCAAGGCCTATGCGATGACCGGCTGGCGGATCGGCTATGCGGCGGGCCCGAAAGAGCTGATTGCGGCGATGCGCAAAGTGCAGAGCCAGTCCACCTCGAACCCCTGCTCGATCTCGCAATGGGCTGCCGTCGAGGCGCTGAGCGGCCCGCAGGATTTCATCGACACCTTCCGCACCGCCTTCAAGCGGCGGCGCGATCTGGTGGTGGCCGGGCTCAACGCCTGCCCCGGCATCTCCTGCCCGACGCCCGAGGGCGCGTTCTACGTCTACCCCTTGATCAAGGACTGCATCGGCAAGACCTCCGCTGGCGGGCGCAAGATCGAGAGCGACGAGGATTTCGCCAATGCGCTCTTGGAGGAAAACAACGTCGCCGTGGTCTTCGGCGCGGCCTTCGGGCTTTCACCGAATTTCCGCATCAGCTACGCTACATCGGACGCGGCCCTGACCGAGGCCTGCGCCCGGATCAAGGCCTTCTGCGAAGGGCTGTCATAAGGCGGAACGGCCGAGGGAGACTGGCGAATGACTGACTTGCCCGAGTATTACTTCCGGGTGAAGGAAAACGGCGCGACGGTGTTTCGCGTCGATACCGAGAACCGTCAGCGCCGGATCGAGATGGACCCGATCGCCAATATCAACATCCGCAATGGCGAGATCAAACCGCAAGGCGACCGGGTTCTGACCGAGGAAGACCGCGCCGAGATCGAGGCGTGGATGGCGCATCGCCGCGAGGTGCTCGCCCAGCGCGATGTCGACGACATCCTGCGCGCGGTCGATCACCTCAATCTCGTCACGCAATGGGCGCAGTCGAAGGCGACCGATGCCCAGCTCGAAGAGATCACGGATACGCTGTTGCTGACAATGCACGACCTGCGCAGCGTGCTGGTGCGCAAGAAGGCCGAGCGGCTGACCAGCGAGGGCTGAGCGCCCCCGCCCCTTCGGCCTCAGCCTTTCGAGATGAACCCGGTGATCGGATAGACGCGGCCCAGCGCGCCGGGATTGCTCATGACTCGCACGCGGCTCCAGTCATTCTTCTCGGAGACATCCACCACGACCATGTCGAGCGACACCTTGTTACGCTCCCAATTCGCGTGATCGACCCGAATCTGACGCGGCGAGTCGACGCCCGACACCACCGCGATATGACCCAGCGGATTACGACCGGTCGCCGAGAACGCCATCACCGCACCGACCTTCGGCTGATGACCGCGCGCATAGAGCCCCTTGGCCTGCGACCACCACGTCTTGGCATTGCCGCGAATGTCGATCCCCGAGGCATTGCGCGCAAACGGCACACACCAGACACGCTGGCGCTTGGCGCGCATCTGCTTGGCCACTTCGACCGCGTAGGCGCGGCGTTCGAGGTTGACGGAGCTCGCCTGATCCCGCGCGCTGGCAAAGCCCATCCGGTCGCCGGTGGTCGGGGTGCAGGCCGAGACGGTCAGCGCCGCGATCAGGACAAGCGAGAGGGGGGCCGCGCGGCCCGCAAGGTCAGAGATAGAGAGCATGGGCGATCACTGTCGATGTCGAATTGTTGCGTCTTCGTTACCTCCTCCATAGCCTCGAATACCCCCATCGCCGAAGGAGAATTTCGCCGCGCATCAGCGGGTTGGCAACAATCCGCTTACAGGAATGTAATCTTGGGAACCTTTTGCGATCTCGCGATGCGCGTCCTACGGGTGACGGTCCGAGGGACAGCGCGCATGCAGGTAAATCTCGACCCATTCAAAGCCCGGATCGATTCCCCGCTCGGCCAGCCACGCCTCCTGCAGACGGTAGGCCTCCGGCTCGGCCGCCGCCGGACAGGGCCAGTCGCGCGCATGAAACTGAGCGCGATGGATCAGCTCATGCAGCAGCGAGGAAAGCTGCATCGGATCGTCTTCGGACCAAGGCCCGACGAGGAAGATTCGATCCTCCACCAGATCATAGGCCGCGCGCAGATCGGAATCGACCAGAAGGTCGTGCCCCTCATAGGTGATGACCTCCCCGCTCTGGCACATGAAGATCGCAGGCGCGCCCTGCGGCACCGTGTAGTCGCTATGCGCCTCGATCCATTCGGCGAGCGCTTCCGTCACCGCATCGGGCACAGACATCGGCAGCGGCGCGGGACAGGCCCCGCCCGCTGCCGGACATAACAGTGCAAGCCCTATGACGATGGCTCGGATCATCACGCCTCCTCTCGTGTCAGGATAGCAGCTGCGTGCGGATCTCGGAATTGATGCCGATCATTCGGGCCGATGGCGCATACCGCTCCGCCCTAGTTGGGCATCATCGGCGGCGCCATCACGATATAGGGCGTCGTGGGAGCCTCCCCGGGCGGCAAGGCCTCGGGCATCGGCTCCCCCGGGTCTCCGAGCGATTTGATATACTGGTAAAGCGAGCGCAGATCGCTCTCGGGCATCGCATGCACGTTGTAGAACGGCATTGGCGGCTTGGCGTCGAAGGTCTTCGCGTATTCCACGAAACCGTCCTCGTCCATGTCCTTGATCTCGAGGCGCAAATTGACCGCGTAGGTCGTGCCCCACGGCCCCTGCCAGCCAAGCGGCACGCCCTTGAGCGCCGCCTCCGGGTCGATCTTGCCGCCGGACTCGTTGTACCCGGCCGTGTGGCAGTCGTGGCAACCTGAGGTGATCGAGACCAGTTTGCCCCGCTCCACCGAGACCTCCTGAGCCACAACAGCCGAAGAGCTGGCCAGCGCGCCAAGCGCGGCCAGAATAAGAACGCGTTTCATGGGTTTCTCCCTCCCTAACAGACGCGCCCCTCCCGGCGCGCCTCTCCCTGAGGTCCGGCCTTACGTCCAAACAGACCTGACCTTGCGGAAAGGATGCGCCCAAAGGGGCGAGTCGGGCAATTAGATAAAAGATAGGCTCTCGCAGCCGCGCTCAGGCAACGGACAGCGATGAGGCACAAACCTCGCGAAGGCGCGAAGCGGGCTGCGCCGTCTGCCTCAGACGCTGACCACCTCGCGCAATGCCTCGCGCGTCAGGGTCTCTTTCGTCCCCTCCATCGCGACCGCGCCGCGCTTGAGCACGTAGAAGCTATCGCCCAGATCATGCGCGAAGTCGAAATACTGCTCGACCAGCACAATCGCCATATCGCCCTTCTCGCGCAGATAGGAAATCACCCGCCCGATCTGCTGGATGATATTGGGCTGGATGCCCTCGGTGGGCTCGTCCAACAGCAGCAGCTTCGGCTTCATCAGCATCGCGCGGGCAATGGCGAGCTGCTGTTGCTGCCCGCCCGAGAGGTCCCCACCCCGGCGATTGAGAAAGTCCTTCAGGATCGGGAAGAGCTCGTAAATCTCATCCGGAATGACGTGCTCGGATTTCGGCAGGCAGGCGAAGGCCGTCTCCATATTCTCGCGCACGGTCAGCAGCGGGAAGATCATCCGGCCCTGCGGCACATAGCCCAGCCCCGCCTTCGCCATTGCCTGCGGCGGCACCCGGCCCATCTCGGCGCCATCGAGCGTGACAGACCCGCCCGAGCGCAGATGAGTCCCCGAGATCGCCTTCAGCAACGAGGTCTTGCCCACGCCGTTCGTGCCCATGATGCAGGTCACCTCGCCCGCGCGGGCCACCATGTCGATCCCGTGCAGGATCTGGCTGCCGCCGTAATGGAGCGTCAGCCCCTCGGTCTTCAGCATCGCGGGTTTTGTCAGATCAGCGGCCAAGATACACCTCGATCACGCGTTTGTCGGCGGTCACATGGTCGAGCGAGCCTTCCGCCAGAACCGACCCCTCATGCAGCACAGTCACCTTGCAGTTCAGACGGCGCACGAATTCCATGTCATGCTCGACCACGACCACGGCATGATCGCGCGCCAGATCGACCAGCAGCGCAGTCGTCTGCTCGCGCTCGGCCAAGGTCATCCCCGCCGCGGGTTCATCGACCAGCAGCAGCTTCGGCTCCTGCGCCAAGAGCATCCCGATCTCCAGCCATTGCTTCTGCCCGTGGCTCAGCTCGCCCGATTTGCGCGGCAGTTGATCGGCGAGGCCCACCTGCGCCGCGATCTCTTCGACGCGCGCACGATCGGCATCGCCGGCCTTCCAGCCCAGCACCGCGAAGGGGCTGCGATTGGCCTTGAGCGCCATCATCAGGTTCTCGGTGACGGTCTGATCCTCGAACACGGTGGGCTTCTGGAATTTCCGCCCGATCCCGATCCGCGCGATCTTCGCCTCGTTCAAACGCAGCAGGTTGGTCGAGCTTTCCCCCCACAACACCGAGCCCTCGTCGGGCCGGGTCTTGCCGGTGACGATATCCATGAAGGTCGTCTTGCCCGCCCCGTTCGGCCCAATCACCGCGCGCAGCTCGGTCGGGCCGATATTGAAGCTGAGATTGTTGATCGCCTTGAACCCGTCGAAGCTGACGGAGATGCCCGAGACCTCCAACAGGGTCTGCGATCCTGCCCCCGGTTTGATCGCAACATTCATTCCTGCGCCTCCTCTTCCCGGAAGGAGCCCTTATCCGGCCCGAGCGGCGCGCCATGGCGGTTCGGGCGGCGGATGCCCTCGAACAGATCGATCAGCCCCGACAGCCCTTTCGGGGCGAACAAGGTCACCAGCACGAAGGCGAGCCCCAGCAGCACCTGCCACCAGTCGACCCAGTCGATCGTGTAGAAACCGAGCGGCAGATCGGGCACGCGGCCGCCGGTGAACCAGCTCGAGACGATGGAGACGAAGGCCGCCCCCATCACCGCGCCATAGAGCCGCCCGCGCCCGCCGATCGCGACCCAGACCGCGAGGTAGATCGACGCGATGGGTGCCATCTCGCCCGGGTTGATGATCCCCGCCTGCGGGTAATAGAGCGCCCCCGCAATGGCCGCGATCACCGCTGTCAGGGTGAAGACGAACAGCTTGTAGCCCTCGACCGAATAACCGAGGAAGCGCACCCGCGCCTCGTCATCGCGGATGCCGCGAATGACCGAGCCGAACTTGCCCGACACGATCAGCGACGCCGCGATATAGCCCAGCCCCAGCGCCAGAGCCGAGGCCCAGAGGAACCAGATCGACAGATGGTCCTGCCCCGCGCTCACGCCCGGAATGTTCTGCAGCCCCGACAGCCCGTTATTGCCGCGCAGCCCGCTCTCGTTCTGGAACAGGTAGAGCGACAGCGCGAGCGTCATCGCCTGCGTCAGGATCGACAGATACACGCCCGTGACGCGTGACCGAAACGCGAGCCAGCCGAAAATCAGCGCCAAGAGCCCCGGCACCAGCACCACGAACAAAAGCTGCATCGGCAGGTTGCCCGCGAAGGTCCAGATCGCGGGCAAGTCCGATCCACCCACCACGCCGAATATCTGCGTGCCGATTGCGTCATTGACCTCCTGCGGGGTCATCGGGAACTCACCCGCGGATTTCAGCACGATGTCGCGGGTGCGCTCATACATCAGCCACATGCCGATCATGTAGCCGCCCAGACCGAAGAAGGCGAAATGCCCGAGCGAGAGAATGCCCGTATAGCCCCAGACCAGATCCATCGCGATGGCGATCAGGCACAGGCACAGCGTCTTGCCCAGCGTCTTGACCATCGAGGTCGAGATCGCCCCCGGCCCGTAGGCGTGAGAGAGGAACGTGACGCCCAGCGTGAAGACCGCAAGGAGCAGCAGGAACCACAAGACGGAGGGGTTCTTGGCGAGAAATCCGGATTTCATGCGCGGACCTCCGAGGTTGCGGCGGGGGTTTCGCACCCCCGCACCCCCGCGGGATATTTGGACCAAGAGGAAGGGAAAAGGGTGTGTGCCATGCTCAATCCCCCGCGGCCCGGCCCTTGAGCGCGATGATGCCGCGCGGGCGGAACTGGATGAAGATGATGATGAAGAGGATCATGTAGGTCTGCGCCGCGAGCGTGTTCGACGGGTTCAGCCATTCGATCCCCTTTTGCAGCACGCCGATCAGGGTCGCGCCCGCCAGCGTGCCGAAGATCGAACCGACGCCGCCGACCACGACCGTCATGAAGCTCTGCACGATATAGTCCTGCCCCATCTCGGAGGTGACTTTCGCAAACAGCCCGATCGCCACGCCCGCGATCCCGGCGATGCCCGAGCCGAACCCGAAAGCCAGCATATTGATCCGGTCCGGGTTGATGCCCATAGACGCCGCCATCGAAGGGTTCTGCGTGACCGCGCGGACCTCCAGCCCGAGGCGCGTCTTGCGCATCACCCAGAGATAGAGGCCGAGGAAAATCAGCGCGAGCACGAAGATCGCGATCCGGATATAGCTGATCGACACCACGTCATTGAGCGTCCACGCCCCTTCCAGCCACGGCGGCGAGGTCAGCGGACGCGCTTGCGTGCCGAAGATGTTCTTGAAGAGCTGTTGCAGCGCGATGGAAATACCGAAGGTCGCCAGCAGCGTCTCCAGCGGACGTTTGTAAAGGTACCGGATCACCAGCCGCTCCATCGCGACGCCCGCGCCGAAGGTGATCGCGAAAGCCAGCGGCAGCGCGATCAGGATCGACAGCGTGTAATCGGGCACGAAAAGCTGCACGACATAGCCCGTATAGGCGCCCATCGTGATGAACTCGCCATGGGCCATATTGATCACGCCCATCACCCCGAAGGTGATCGCCAACCCGATGGCGGCGAGGAAATAGATCGAGGCGAGCGAGAGCGCATCGAGGCCGAGATCGACCGTCTGCATCCCCGCCACCGTGCGGCTCACCCGGGTCAGTGCGGCCTCGGCGGCGGTGGTCACTTCCGGGTCCGGCTCGGCATAGATATCGGCGAATTGGTGATCTGCGACGAGTTTCTCAGCCTCTGCATCGGTCAGCCGCATCGGCACCTCGCCGGCAGCGGCCAGCGTCGCATAGGCCTCCTCGCGCTTGGCCGGATCGGCCATTGCAGCCAGTGGCAGCCCGCCCACCTGACCGTTCTCGACATGCGCCGCCAATGCCTGCTGCATCTCGGATGCCGAAATCCGCGCGGGCGCCATATCGGCCGAGACCAGCATCGCATAGGCCTCATCTTCGGGGATATCGCGACCCGGCTTGAGCGTTTCCGCAACATTGCCCTCGGGCGCGCCTTCGAAAACCTTGCGGGTCGTCGCCACCAGCGGGTTCAGCGTGGCGCGGAAATCCAGCCCCAGATCGGCGCCGAAACTGTCGATCGCCGCGACGCGCTCTTCGGCATCCTTGCCGAAGCGGATCGTCAGCAGGCGTTCCAGCCGCTGTTTTTCCGCCTTGATCGCGGGATCGGGCTCGTCGGGGATCGAGGCGCGCAGCGGCTCCAGATGCGAGGCCTCGCCGTTGCGGTCGATCGCGGTCAGCGCCTCGCGGCGTTTCTTCGGATCGGGATCGCTCAGCAGAAACCGCACCAGCGCCACGCCGATCTCGGCCCGCACACCGGAATTCGGCTTCACTTCCTTGATGTCGGATTTCGGCGCGGTGCCGGCGGGCTCTCCGGTGACCGGATCGCTCAGCTCGTATTCGCTGCCGGATTTCTTCACGATGAAGAAGGCGCCGTCGCTTTCGCGCAGCCCGACGCGCTTGTCGGACCAGGCCTGCAGGAAGCGCGAGGCCCCCTCGCCCGAACCGGCGACCGCCTCGATGACCGGGCCGATCGTGCGGCGCGACGGCTTGGCGATCTGCTTGGCATAGTCCTGAAGAACGGCGCGCAGCCCCGTGGCTTCGCTTTGCGTGGCCTCCGCCTGCGGCGCGTCGCCCGCATCCTGCGCCAGCCCCGGCAGAGCCAATGCCAGAACAATCCCGAGCGCGATCAAAAACTTGCGCATCCCGTCCCCTTAGGATGAAACGGCCGGGAGAGGCGCACCCCTCCCGGCCAAGACACGATCAGTAGTTCGATTTCTTCTGAACGCAGGTTTCGGTCTCGGTGTTGTACATGCCGCAATCGAGACCCGGCCAATCCGACTTGAGCACCGCCGATTCCGGCAGGAAGTCGGTCCAGGCGTCGCCCGGCACCGGATCGGTCTGCGAGATGATGTCGAACTGACCGTCTTCCATGATCTCGCCGATGAGGACCGGCTTGGTCAGGTGGTGGTTCGGCAGCATCTTCGCTGTGGAGCCGGTGAGGTTCGGGAATTCCTGCCCCGGCATCGCGGCGATGACTTCGTCGACATTGGTGGAGCCGACCTGCTCGACCGCCTGCACCCACATGTTGAAGCCGATATAGGTGGCTTCCATCGGGTCGTTGGTCACGCGGCTGTCGTCGCCGGTGAAGGCGTGCCACTGCTTGATGAAGGCCGCGTTCTCGGGCGTGTCGGCGCTCTCGAAGTAGTTCCACGCGGCCAGCTGACCGACGAGGTTCTTGAGATCCGCCTCACCCAGACCGGACAGTTCCTCTTCGCCGACCGAGAAGGCCACGACGGGGATGTCCTCGGCGGTGATGCCGGAAGCTGCGAGTTCCTTGTAGAAGCCGATATTCGCGTCGCCGTTGATCGTCGAGATCACGCCGACCTTCTTGCCGTCCGCGCCCAGCGCCTTCACGTCGGAGACGATCTTCGACCAGTCCGACTGACCGAAGGGGGTGTAGTTCACGAAGATATCTTCCTTCGCGATGCCCTTGTCCTGCAGATAGGCTTCGAGAATGTTGTTCGTGGTGCGCGGATAGACATAGTCGGTGCCCAGCAGCGCGAATTTCTCGACGCCAAGCTCTTCGAGGAAGTAGTCCACCGCCGGGATCGCCTGCTGGTTCGGGGCCGCACCCGTGTAGAACACGTTGCGCGAGCTTTCCTCGCCCTCGTACTGCACCGGGTAGAACAGCAGACCGTTGAGTTCCTCAAGCACCGGCAGAACCGATTTACGCGACACCGAGGTCCAGCAACCGAAGATCACGTCGACCTTGTCCACGGTGATCAGCTCGCGCGCCTTTTCGGCAAACAGCGGCCAGTCGGAGGCCGGGTCGACCACGACCGCCTCGAGCATCTTACCGTTGATGCCGCCTTTCTTGTTCTGCTCTTCGACCAGCATCAGGACCGTGTCCTTGAGCGTGGTTTCCGAGATCGCCATCGTGCCCGACAGCGAGTGCAGAACGCCAACTTTGATCTTGTCGTCCTCCTGCGCGAAGGCAATGCCCCCGCTCATCGACATGGCCCCGGCCAGAGCCGCAGACATCATAAGTTTACGCCGATTGATCATTTCATTTCCCTCGTTAGCGTCGACCCTGCGCGGCCCTTGATGGGCTCATTCTGCAGGTGTCGAACCTCCACTATTGGTAACGGTCGAGGCCATCCCTCCGACCAAGGGCGCACAGCCGAGCGCCTCCGACATCCAATCCCTCGCGCTGCGATGCGGCAAAAAATTCCGGCTCCACGCAGCGAAAAACCCGCCGAATGGGCGGGCCTGCCGAAGTTTTCGCACAATTCGTAAGTTTTTGCACAATTAATGAGCAACTATTTCGTCATCAGGCCGGAATCGCTTTCAGCGCCAATCCACCCTCGCGTTCGAGAAACGCGACGACCTCGTCGATGCCCGCGCCTTGGCGCAGCCGCGCCATGACATAGGGTTTCGACCCACGCGCGGTTTGCGTATCCGCCTCGAGCTGCGCCAGATCGACCCCCACATGCGGCGCGAGGTCCACTTTGTTCACCACCAGAAGATCCGACTTCGTCAGCCCCGGCCCCCGCTTGCGCGGGATGTCCTGTCCCGCCGCCGTGTCGATCACATAGATCGTCAGATCGGCCAGCTCGGGCGAGAAGGTCGCGGCCAGATTGTCGCCGCCGCTCTCGATCAGTACCAGTTCCAGATCTGGGAGTTTCGCGGTCAGATCGGCGATGGCCGCCAGATTGATCGACGCATCCTCGCGGATCGCCGTATGCGGGCAGCCCCCCGTCTCGACGCCGCGAATACGCTCGCCCGGCAGCACCTGCGCGCGCATCAGCGCCTCGGCATCCTCGCGCGTATAGATGTCGTTCGTCACAACCGCCATCGACACGCGCGACGCCAAGGCCCGCGCCAGCTGCTCGGTCAGCGTGGTCTTGCCCACGCCCACCGGTCCGCCAATTCCCACGCGCAAAGGTCCGTTGCCCATATCCTCACCTCAAGTCTTGAAGAGACGCACATCGAGCGTCTCATGTTTCATGGCCGAGACCTCGGCGCGAAAGGCGCTGAAGCTCAGGTCAGTCAGTTCCGCCCGCGCCGCGCGTGCCGCGATCTCGGCGATTTTTCCGTGCAGGTCGCTCAGAACCGTTTGTCCCGCGATTTGCCCCAAAGGGACAAGCCGGATCGCCGCGGAGACGAGGTTCGACGCGAAAGAATGCTGGAAAAGGGAAATCACCTGCGCGGCGGGCATATCCAAATTCCGGGCCGCTTCCGCCAGTGCGACCGGCAAGATCCGCGGCGGCAGCTCGACGCCCCGCAACCCCGCCTGCGCCAGCGTGAAGGCCGCCCCCTGCTCCGCCGTCTCGCGCAGCCGCTCGGCCGAGCCCGCCATCGCACGGCCCAACGCGTCCAGCTCGTCGAGATCGCCGCCGCGCAGCCCGCAGGCCAGCAGCACCGCATCCGACCAGCCCGCGCCATGCTCCAACACATCCCCCAGCCAAATCGCGAACCCCGCCGCGTCCCCGATCTCGCCCGCCGCCACCACCTGCTCCAGCCCGTGCGAATAGGCGAACGCCCCGGTTGGAAAGGCCGGGGAGAGCCATTGCATCAGCGAGAGGGAGGCGGTCGGATCAGGCATGGTCGTGATGATGGTCGTGGCTGTGCGAATGGTCGTGGTCATGCGAATGGGAATGCCCATGGTGATGCGAATGCCCGTGCTCATGCCCCATCGTGCGCCCCATCCCGTAGGCGCCGCCCTCAGGCTGGAAGGTCTCGACCGCGGGCGAAACCTCCGCGCCCAGCTGCTTCAGCATCGCTTCGAGCACATGATCGGCCCGGATCACCAGCCGCTCCGCCTCAATCTGGCAGGGCGTGTGACGGTTGCCGACATGCCAGGCCAGCCGCGTCAGATCGCCCGTCACCACCAGCACCGGCTCCAGCGCCGGGCGCACCTCGATGAAGCGACCGTCCTCCAGCACGAAGGCCTCGCCGCCCGTGAGGTTGGTCACCTCCGGCAGATCCACCAGAAACCCCGCGCCCGAGCCCGCAACCAGCCGTTTGCGGCGCAGAAACCGCCCCTCGTAATCCAGCGCCACATAATCGACCGCCGCCTGCCAGGCACCTTTCGGCGCCACTTTCTCGGCCTTGGGATAATCGCTCATTCTCTCGGCTCCCCTTAACGCTTTCTCAAACCTCCGACCGCAGACTGCTCTGCAGCAAAGGAGTCTTTCAATGTTCCACCATTGCTTCGAACCGCGCACTCCCGCGGACGAGCTGGCCCAGATCCGCGCGCAGATCGCACAACTCAAACGCCGCGAGGCAGAGCTGCGCGAGGCCTATCTTACCCAGCCAGACATGCCCTGTCTCGGCCGCTGGACGAAGGTGGAGATCGTCACCAGCCGCCGCCAGGTGCTGGAGCCGCGCCTGCTGCCGCCCGAAATCCGCTCCGACCCGGCCTTTCAGCGCGAGAAAGTGACCCGCACGCTGCAGACCCGACCGCATGATCCGACGCGGAACCGCCTGCCCGAACTCGTCCGGGACAGACCCGTCAACGTCGGGCTGCGCCTCGTATCCGGCGGCTGACGCCATCCTCAGAAGAGGAAGTAACGCTGTGCCAGCGGCAGAACCTCCGCGGGCGCGCAGGTCAGCAATTCGCCATCCGCGCGCACCTCATAGGTCTCGGGATGCACGTCGATCTCGGGCGTCGCCGCATTGTGGATCATCTGCGCCTTGCCGATGCCGCGCGTACCCTCGACGGCAAGCGTCTGCTTTTGCAGACCAAGGCTCGCCGCCAGCCCGTTGGCCTGCGCCGCCTGACTGACGAAGGTGACGGAACTCGCGTGCCGCGCGCCACCCAGCGCCCCGAACATATTGCGCGTATAGAAAGGCTGTGCCGGGATCGAGCCGTTCGGATCGCCCATCTGCGCCGAGACAATCGAGCCCCCGATCAGCACCATCTCGGGCTTCGCGCCGAAGAAGGCCGGGTTCCACAGCACCAGATCGGCACGCTTACCGACCTCGATCGAGCCGATATGCTGGCTCATCCCGTGGGTGATCGCCGGATTGATCGTGTACTTCGCGATGAAGCGCTTCACCCGCACGTTGTCATTGTCGCCCTGCTCTTCCGGAAGACGCCCGCGCTGTTTGCGCATCTTGTCCGCCGTCTGCCAGCAGCGAATGATCACCTCGCCCACGCGCCCCATCGCCTGACTGTCCGAGCTGATGATCGACATCGCGCCCATGTCATGCAGGATATCCTCGGCCGCGATCGTCTCTTTCCGGATGCGGCTTTCGGCGAAGGCCACATCCTCGGGCACCTTGTTATCGAGGTGATGGCACACCATCAGCATATCGAGATGCTCTTCGATCGTGTTGCCGGTATAGGGCCGCGTCGGGTTGGTCGAAGACGGGATCACGTTCGGCGCGCTCACCACCTTCAGGATGTCCGGCGCATGGCCGCCCCCCGCGCCTTCGGTATGGAAGGCGTGGATCGTGCGGCCCTTGATCGCGGCCAGCGTATTCTCGACGAAGCCGCTCTCATTGAGCGTGTCGGTGTGGATCATCACCTGCACGTCCATGTCGTCGGCCACCGACAGACAGCAATCGATCGCGCCCGGCGTCGTGCCCCAATCCTCGTGCAGTTTCAGCGCGCAGGCGCCGCCCTCGACCATCTCGACCAGCGCCTCGGGGCGCGAAGCATTGCCCTTGCCCGACAGCGCGAGGTTGACCGGCAGCGCGTCGAAGCTCTGCAGCATCCGCGCGATATGCCACGGCCCCGGCGTGCAGGTCGTGGCCAGCGTGCCATGCGCGGGGCCCGTGCCGCCGCCCAGCATCGTCGTCATCCCCGACGCCAGCGCATCCTCGATCTGCTGCGGGCAGATGAAATGGATATGCGCGTCGAACCCGCCAGCGGTCAGGATTTTCCCTTCCCCAGCAATGACTTCCGTCCCCGGCCCGATGATGATGTCGACATTCGGCTGCGTGTCGGGATTGCCCGCCTTGCCGATCGCCACGATCTGCCCACTCTTCAGGCCGACATCCGCCTTGTAGATCCCCGAATGGTCCACGATCAGCGCATTGGTGATGACCGTATCGACCGCGCCGCCCGCGCGGGAGATCTGGCTCTGGCCCATGCCGTCGCGGATCACCTTGCCGCCGCCGAACTTGACCTCCTCGCCATAGGTGGTCAGGTCGCGCTCGACCTCGATGATCAGATCGGTATCGGCGAGCCGCACCCGGTCGCCGGTGGTGGGGCCGAACATATCGGCATAAGTGCTACGCGAGATCATAGCCGGCATCAGAGCGCCCCCATAACTTTCTGATTGAATCCATAGACTTCACGCGAGCCGCGATAGGGCACCAGCCGCACTTCGCGGCTCTGGCCCGGCTCGAACCGCACCGCCGTTCCGGCCGCGATGTCCAGCCGATAGCCGCGTGCGGCGTCCCGGTCGAACTCCAACCCCGGATTGGTCTCCGCGAAATGGTAATGCGAGCCGACCTGCACCGGGCGGTCGCCGGTATTGGCGACCATCAGCGTGATCGCCTCGCAGCCCTCATTCAGCGTGATCTCGCCCACCGCGGGCAGGATTTCTCCGGGGATCATCGGCTCACTCCTTGTTGCGACGCAGCGCACGCGCCAGTTCCGGTCCGACATAGGCAACCGCTGCGAGCGCGAGCAGCCCGATCAGCGGACCGTCATGGAAGAACCATGTGCTCCCCGCGCTGTGGCCGGGATGGGCCAGCGCGGCAGTGGGCGCGAGGACGGCGAGAGCAGCTACAAATTTCATCGGACGGCCTTTCATTAGAAAAACTTATTTCGGATCGGTCTGTATAAGCTGAACTTATCTCAGCGGATCGGATGGTGGACGGTGACGAGCTTGGTTCCGTCCGGGAAGGTCGCCTCGACCTGAATGGAATGGATCATCTCGGGGATGCCCTCCATGCATTGATCGGCCGAAATCACCCCTGCCCCAGCCTCCATCAGATCGGCTACGGAGCGCCCTTCGCGGGCCCCCTCGACGACGAAATCCGAAATGATTGCAATGGCTTCCGGGTGATTGAGCTTCACGCCGCGTTCCAGCCGATTGCGCGCAACCATCGCAGCAACGCTGATCAGCAGCTTGTCCTTTTCCCTCGGTGTCAGGTTCATCGTATTCCCTCAGATCTGCCACACGCGCGGCGCCGCTTCACCGCGTCGCAACGTATTGAAAAGTCGTATAATTTGTCGCCGCATCGGCCAACCGTCCCGCGCGAGCAGCCGGATTACGCATTTCCCGTCGAACCCCGAAGCCGCCCCCTCGACGCCCGGCTCATCAAGCACCGCGCGGAGGGGCTCCACCGCGTCTTCCGCACCTTGCTGGCACAGGACCAGCGTCGCGAAAGCGCGCGCCTCGCCCAGAACCGCACTGCGCGCGCCCTTGGCCAAAATATTGGAATTCAGCAAGAAGGGTTCAAAAAACACAGGCTTTCCGGCGCGATCGATCCGACGCATGTCGAAAAACTGCAAGTCCTGCACCCGCTCACCCATCGCGATCCGGCCCAGAACCACCGCCTCGAGCATCAAGCAGGACGCATCGGCGGCCAGCGAAATCGTCGTGTCGCGCGCAAGTTTCGCGCGATCGAACAGGATCGTTTCCTGCGGCAACCAATCGAGATGGCACCCGGCGCCGACAGTGTGATGCACCTCGACCTGCGCCTGATCACCATCGGCGCGATAGGCGCGCTCGGCGGCTTGGGTCGTCGCCACGAGCTTCGCGCCATTTTCCAGATCGGTCTTGTAGGCAAGCCGGTCTCCAGAGGCCAAGCCACCGGAAGTATTCAGGAAAACCACTTCTGCCGCGCCCGGAACGCGCGGCAGAATGGCTTTCGCGGACCCGCTTTGATGAAGACCGGTCAGCCGCGCACCGGAGAAACCGGCCCGCGCCACGCCGCGCGAACGCTGCATCTCTACCGCAGCTTTGGTCTGAATTTTCGCGTCGAACATGGGTCCCTCCCTCCCGATCCAAAACCGCACCGATGAAGCGGTCCATGCCTTGCGCGCGCAGATTTGGCTTTGACCAAAGCACAACGGCAGCTGCGCCCATTTCACGCGCAGTTTGCCCAATTTTTCAACTGTAATGAATCAGCCCAAGGGGCCGGGGCGGCGCTCTTCGTTGAGCAGCACATTCGCCTCGACCTGCCCGACCCCGGGCAAGGTCATGATCCGACGCCGCAAAACCCGTTCGAAATCGGGCAGATCACGGGCGGTGACGCGCAGACGATAGTCGAAGAGGCCGAGAACGTGCTGCACGAGCTGCACTTCCGGGATCGCGGTCACCGCGCGCTCGAAATCCTCAAGGCTGACGCGGCCTTTCGCGGCGAGCTTCACGCCCAGAAAGACCGTCACGCCGAAGCCCAGCGCCTCGGGATCGACAATCACACGGCGCCCCGCGATCACGCCCGCCTCGTGCATCCGGCGGATTCGGCGCCATGTCGCGGGTTGAGAGAGCCCGAGCTTGCGCCCCAACGCACCCGCGCTCTGCGTGGAATCGCGGCTCAGCGCCCGCAGCAGCTGGCGATCGAAATCGTCGAGATCGAGGCTCATATCGGCAGCTCCGCGCTGGATTTGATCGTCGAGATCAGCATCAGGGCATCGAGTTCGGCTATATGCGGCAGGGTCAGGATGCGGTTGCGGTAGATCTCCTGATAATGCGCCATGTCGCGGGCGATGACCTGCAGGCGCATATCGGTGGAGCCGAGGAAGCTTTGGATTTCAATTACTTCCGGGACCTCGCGCGCGGCGGCGGTGAATTCGTCGAAAGCGCGCGGGTTGGTCTTATCCAAGGTAAAGCGCAGAGAGACCTCGACCGCCCAGCCGAGCGCGTGCCAGTCGATCAGCGCCTCTTCGCCACGGATCACCCCGCCTTCGCGCAGCTTCTCGATCCGGCGCCAACAGGTCGCGGGCGTGACGCCTGCGCGCTCGGCCAGTTCGGCCGAGGGAAGACCCGGCTCCGCCATCATCTGACGCAATATCCGGCGGTCCGTATCGTCGATCTGCATGGTTTTTCCGTTTTTATCCAAAAGTGCGAATGACTTTTATCCTCAATAGCAGATACGCTCAACTTCTGAACGCATATTCGCGCAGAACCTCCTATTCTCAGCCTCAGCAAAGAAGGAGGAACGCCATGCGCGTCTATTATGATCGCGATTGCGATGTGAACCTGATCAAGGACAAGAAAGTCGCCATTCTCGGCTATGGCTCGCAGGGCCACGCCCACGCGCTGAACCTGCGCGACTCGGGTGCGAAGAACGTGGCCGTTGCGCTGCGCGACGGCTCGCCCTCGAAAGCGAAAGCCGAAGCCGAAGGCCTGCAGGTCATGGGTATCGCCGAAGCGGCTGCCTGGTGTGACGTGATCATGTTCACCATGCCCGACGAGCTTCAGGCCGAGACCTACAAGAAGTATGTCCATGACAACCTGAAAGACGGCTCGGCGATCGCGTTCGCCCACGGCCTGAACGTGCATTTCGGCCTGATCGAGCCGAAGCCCGGCATCGACGTGATCATGATGGCGCCGAAAGGCCCGGGTCACACCGTGCGCGGCGAATACACCAAGGGCGGCGGCGTGCCCTGCCTCTTCGCGGTCGAAAACGACGCGACCGGCAAGGCGCAGGACATCGCACTGAGCTACTGCTCGGCCATCGGTGGCGGCCGCTCGGGCATCATCGAGACCAACTTCCGTCAGGAATGCGAAACCGACCTCTTCGGCGAGCAAGCGGTTCTCTGCGGCGGCCTCGTCGAGCTGATCCGCATGGGCTTCGAGACCCTCGTGGAAGCCGGTTACGAGCCGGAAATGGCCTATTTCGAGTGCCTCCACGAAGTGAAGCTGATCGTCGACCTGATCTATGAAGGCGGCATCGCGAACATGAACTACTCGATCTCGAACACCGCCGAATACGGCGAGTATGTCTCGGGTCCGCGCATCCTCCCCTACGAGGAAACCAAGAAGCGCATGAAGGACGTCCTGACCGACATCCAGACCGGCAAATTCGTGCGTGACTTCATGCAGGAAAACGCGGTCGGCCAGCCCTTCTTCAAGGCGACCCGTCGCATCAACGACGAGCACGAAATCGAGCAAGTCGGCGAGAAGCTCCGCGCCATGATGCCCTGGATCTCCAAGGGCAAGATGGTCGACAAGTCGCGCAACTGATCTGCACGACAGCGACGAGATCGGACCCCCGGCCTATGCGCCGGGGGTTCTTTTTTGCGGGGGTTACACCCAGTAGCTGGCGCCGTTGGCCATGTTCATCGTCACGCCCCAGGCGAGGTAGAACAGCCAGACGCCGGTCAGCAGCTGGAACACGCCGCCCGCTTTTTCCGCCGTCTCGCTTTTGGTCCAGCGCGCGCCGAATTCGGCGAGGTAGATCAGCATCAGGCCGATGAAGAGGATCGCGGCGGGGATGTCGCCATTGCCCCAGAACGAGATCGTGCCCATCGCGCTCAACCCGAACAGCGGGATCGCCATCCACGCCTCGGGCCCGGGATCGGAATGGGTGTAGCGACGCAGGCCGATGACGAACCAGTGGATGCCGTAGAGCGAGAAGGCGACAGCCGCCATGTAGAGCGGCGCGGCATTGGCGAAGACCGGGAACCAAGTCAGGCCGATCATCAGGTAGATGCCGGTCAGAAGTTGGCCGAACCCGCCAAGGAAGATGCCCCAGAGCCCCAAGGTGCGCTCCTGCGCCAGCGGATCGCCGGACCAGCTCGGGCCGTTCGCGACCGCTGCGCCGCCTTGGACGAAATAGTTGATCGAGAGCGATAGGAAGCCGATCGCGAGCGGCCAGAAATCTGATGTGGGAAAAATGGATGATTGGTCCATGACGCACCTCCGGTAAATATCGCCCCTCCATTGCTCCAAAGCCGCGGAAGGCCTTGAAGTTCAGTCACGTTTTGGTCACTCCAGACGCTGACCGCGGCAGCGCGTCGCCTTGCGGGGCTACGGGTTTCTTGTCACAGTTCCGCGAATTGAAAGGGAAGCAGATGGCCGAACCCGACCACGAGGAACTCGAAGCGATCTTCGAGGAGCGCGCAAAATTCTTCACCCCGAAATGGTTCGGCGATCTCTTCGCCGGACGGCTCGCGCCGGGGGACACGTTCTGGGCGGGCAATTACGGGCCCGCGCTGGTGGTGGTGCCGTTGATCGTGATCCTGGCGCTGTTCACCGCGCTGATCTCGCCGGGCCATCTTGGCGCGTTCTTCGGAAGCTTCGCCGTGGCCGCGGGGATCTACCGGATCGCTGTGTTGATCGGTTTGACCCGCTCGGTCTGGCGCGCGGAGGCCGGCCCGACATTCTGGCGCTGGGTCGGCGTGCTCTGGACCGTGTTCGAAGCGGTCGCCCTGATCTGGCTGGGGCTGGGCCTCTTCGGCGGGTAAGAAAAAAGGGGGCGCGACGCCCCCTCTACTTCGCTCTTTCAAAATATCCCGGGGACGGCCGCAGGCCGGGGGCAGAGCCCCTTCATTCTCCGTTGATTGTCGTCCTACGGCGACGGGGGCAGCGCCCCCTTACGCGGTTTCGGCCTCGACGGCGGCGACGATGCTGTCGACGGTCGCTTCCAGCAGACCCTCATCCTCGCATTCGGCCATCACGCGGATCAGCGGCTCGGTGCCGGATTTGCGGATCAGAAGACGACCCTGACCGTTCAGACGGGTCTCCGCGTCCAATATCGCTTTTGCAACATTATCGGCGCTCAGAGGCTCCTGCCCGGCCTGATACCTTACGTTTTTCAACATTTGCGGCACAGTCTCGAATTGCCGCACGAGGTCGGAGGCGCGCAGCCCGGTCTCGACCATCGCGGCGAGGAACTGCAGCCCCGCCATCAGCCCGTCGCCCGTGGTGGCGTAATCGGTCATGACGATATGACCCGACTGCTCGCCGCCCAGGTTGAAGCCGCCTTCGCGCATCCGCTCGACCACGTAACGGTCGCCGACCTTGGTGCGCTCGAGCCGCAGCCCCTCGGCCTCGAGGAAACGCTCCAGACCAAGGTTGGACATCACGGTCGCCACGAGTGCACCGCCCGAAAGCTGACCGGATTCAGCCCAGCGTTTCGCAAACAGCGCCATGATCTGATCGCCATCCGCCACATGGCCGGTCTCGTCGATGATCATGACCCGGTCCGCATCGCCATCGAGCGAGATCCCGAGATCGGCGCCATGCGCCACCACGGCCTCGGCGCAGGTGCTGACATGGGTCGAGCCGCAGCCATCGTTGATGTTGCGCCCGTCGGGCGAGACGCCGACCGGGATCACTTCGCAGCCAAGCTCCCACAGAACCGCCGGCGCCGCACGATAGGCCGCCCCATTGGCGCAATCGACGACCACTTTCAGGTCGGGCTTGCGCAGCTTCGGGAAGGTGGTCTTGGCATATTCGACATAGCGCCCCAGACCGTCGTCGATGCGCTTGGCGCGGCCGATATTCTCGGGACGTGCGAGACGGATATCGGTGTCGAGCATCGCCTCGATCTCAGTCTCCGCCTCATCGCTAAGCTTGAACCCGTCGGGACCGAAGAACTTGATCCCGTTATCCTTGGCCGGATTGTGGCTGGCGGAGATCATGATCCCCATATCCGCGCGCATCGAACGGGTCAGGTAGCCCACGGCGGGCGTCGGCACCGGGCCGAGCAGCAGCACGTTCATCCCCGTCGAAGTCAGACCCGCCGTCAGCGCGTTCTCGAACATGTAGCCCGAGAGTCGCGTGTCCTTGCCGATCACCACGCGGTGGCCGCGCGAGTCGTCCTGCCGGAAATAGCGGCCCGCCGCAGCGCCCAGTTTCAGCGCCATCTCGGCGGTCATGTTGCCCGAATTGGCCTCGCCGCGGACACCATCGGTGCCAAAAAGCTTCCTGCTCATTCCTCAAAACCTCTTTTGATCGCATCCCAGAGCCGGATGCCTTGGGCGATCTCGGCCACATCGTGGACGCGGTGAATTTGAATGCCCTGATCGAGCCCGGCGAGCGTCACGGCCAAAGTGCCGGGGGCGCGGCTATCGGCCTCCTCTGCACCGCCCACGGCCCCGATGAAGCGTTTGCGCGACACGCCGAGCAGCACCGGGCAGCCCAGCCCGTGAAACAGGGTGAGACCGCGGATCAGGGCGAGATTGTGCTGCGCGGTCTTGCCGAAGCCGATACCGGGGTCGGCGATGATCGCCTCGCGCGCGATACCGTAATCCTCGGCCAGCGCGATGCGGTCTTCGAGATAGTCGTAGACGTCGAGCAGAACATCCGTGTAGCGCGGATCCTCCTGCATCGTCTCGGGCAGGCCCTGCGCATGCATCAGGCAGATCGGCGCGCCGGAGACCTGCGCGACCTCGACCATCGCCGGATCGAATTCCATCGCGGAGACATCGTTGAGCATCGCAGCCCCCGCCTCCAGCGCCTGATCCGCGACCAGCGACTTGCGGGTGTCGATGGAGATCGGCGCATCGAAATCGGCATCGCGCAGCGCGGCGATCACGGGCGCGGTGCGGGCGATCTCTTCGTCTTCCTCGACTTCTGTGGCGCCGGGACGGGTCGACTCGCCGCCGATATCGAGAATGTCGGCGCCCATCTTGCGCAGCGCGACCGCGCGCTCGATCGCGGCGTCCTCGACGTCGAAGCGCCCGCCATCGGAGAAGCTGTCGGGTGTGACGTTCAGGATGCCCATGATCCGGGGCGCATCGAGCGTGATCCCGGCGACCGGCGTTCGCGGGGCGCACAGCCGCTCCATCACCTCTTCGGGCAGATGGGCTGCGGGGATGATCTCGGGCTCGCCATCGCGGCGCAGAATCTCCACCTCATCGAACCAGCACCAGCCCCCCGCGAGGGTCAGGGCTGTGTCGGGGCGGGCGGAGTCGGTTCGGGCGACGGGTCGATAATAGAGCTTCTCCATGCGCACCATTCACCCGATTGCGCCCGAGAGTTCAAGCCGTTCAGAGCGGGCGCGTCTCGACCGGCACGCGGCTTCCTGCCGGGGCTGAAACAGTCCCGTGAACTTCCAGACGTGTCGCGGCCATCTGCTCGGCCAGCCACAGCGCCAGCGCCATCGCGTCGCGCGCGGGGCTTTTCGGGCCGTCGGTCGCGTCCAGCACGATCTTTGAGGGCGCCCAGACGACCATCTGACCATGGCGCATCGCCCAGTCGATCTCGGTGCGGGTCGCCACCACAACGCAGCGCGGATCGCGGGCCGCGAGCCGCCATGCGTTCTGCTCGATCGCGAGAAGGTCGATGCGGCGCTGCGTGGGCCCCTGCCCGCTTTCAGGCACGGCGCCGTCGGGCAGCCCCACGGCGAGGATCACCGGATGGCCCGTCTCCTGCAGCACATCGAGCCGCGCCGAAAGGTCCGGCGCGTCGATGGCCGCGTTCGACAGATAGGCGACGACCGGGTGCAGGCTTTCCTCCACCCCGCTCTCGTCCACGCTTTTGACCGGGACGGAGGCACGGGAGCGCACGATCTCGACGCCGAGCGCGCCGGGGCCGCGGTCGAGCTTTTCGATCCGTACGAAGACGCGCATCGCTTGCGGGCTGGCGAGGATACGCTCTGCCACGCCGGCCGCGAGCGTCTCCAGCAGGTTCACCCGCTCTTCGGCCAATTCCGCCGCGATCGCCTCGGTGATCCGGTCATAGGAGAGGATGCGATCCACGTCGTCCTCGAGCGGCTCCGGCGTGGGCCGCACCTCCACCACCACATTGAATTGCAGGCGCTGCGTATGTCCGCGCTCCTGCTGGAAGGCACCGATATCGGCCTCCACCACATGGTCGCGCAGCGAGATGCGATCCCGGGGGTCGGTCGGCGCAGAGGCCGCCGCCCGCGCTTCGGGATGCGAGAAGGCGAGGGAAATATCGGAACTCATGCGCGCCTCGGGAATTTTTCAGTCATGTCGAGCATAGAAAAAGGGCGGACCGAAGCCCACCCTCAACCGTCATTTCATCGCCCGCCCGCGACGCGGGCCCCTGAAAGCGCGGCCTCAGTTCGAGGCGGTGCGCACCGGGTTGGCGTAGAAGATGTGATGGCCGATCGACGCGGTTTTCGCGAAGCGGCGCGACCAGCTCGGGCGCACGGCGCGCGTGTGGAAATAGGTCGCCCCGTCGGTCAGCGAGCGCGGCGCACCGTCGATCATCGCCCGGGCGACTTTCGCAACCTCGGCGTAGGCGCCCTTGTTGCGGACGGTGTCGGAGCGACCGTCGCAATACCAGCTGAACTGGCAGGCGCGCGAATTGCCCTGATGGACAACGCCGCAGATCGAACCGGGGAAGCGCGGATCGTCGACACGGTTCAGGATGACCTCGGCGACGGCCTGCTGGCCCTTCACACCTTCGCCACGCGCTTCGAAGTAAAGCGCCTGCGAGAGACATTGAAACTGCTCGCCCCCCTTGGCAGCGGGTTGCGCGGCCAGCCACTTGGCCGAAAGGACTTCCGGCAGAGTCGCGTGTTTTTTCGAGCGTTCCGGCGCCATGGTGAGCGCGGTGACGCGTCGTTTGTCGATCGCGCTCATCGCGGAGCGCTCCGTCCACAGGACCGACATCAGTCCTTGTTCGGCGACCTCAGTGGGGTCGTTCGACTGGCTTACCGTGACTTCGGCACGCAAGCCTCCGGCGAGGGCGAGGAGGATGGCAGCACCCCCCGTCCAGCTTTTCAGCAGTGACATGGTTTTCTTCCGATAAGGTCAATCGCCGCGCACCCCCCATTGAGCCGCGACGGCGCATCGCTTACCCGAGCGGGCTATCCATGTCTAGGTTTTCACGAAAAAATGCGCGACCCCCTACGGAGTCACGGCGGATTCTTGCCAAAATGCACGGTGATTTGCGTGCTATGTCCCTGTCGAATCGCATATCGCGACGCGCGAAGATTTGCCAATGGTATTTGAGAAAAACGGCCAAATTTTCGCCTCTGTGACCTTACCTCTAGGGAAAGGATCGTCCACGCGGCGCAAGGAGTGCGAAATGGGCAGCGGCGAGACGAGCGACCGGCACCCGGAAAGGCGAACAGGAGACATAATCGAATCCCGCAGCCCGGCAGAAGGCGATTGATTCGGGGTTTCCGCCATGTTCGCCGCAGACCGAGATCGTGACATCGGGCCGGGCGGAGCGTCCGCGCGCGGCCCCGATCAGCAGCAACTCCCCTACCCCTTCGACGTCGAGGATATGGAACGGGTCTTCGCTATAGACCTGCTGGTTCACGTAGGTCGACATGAAGCGGCCCGCATCATCGCGTGAGAGCCCGTAGGTCATCTGCGTAAGGTCATTGGTCCCGAAGGACAGGAAGGCCGCGTGTTCGGCGATCTCACCGGCGCGCAGGGCCGCACGGGGCGTCTCCACCATTACGCCGAGGCGGTAGGTGAAGTCTTCCTTGGTCTCGGTGCGCACGGCGGCGGCAACCGCATCGACCCGGGTTTTCACAATCTCGACCTCGCGCGAGGCGGAAACGAGCGGGATCATGATCTCCGGCACCACCTCGGCGCCTCGACGGAGCGCCTCCACGGTGGCCTCGAAGATCGCGCGGGCCTGCATGTCGTAGATCTCGGGCACGGTCACGCCCAAGCGCACGCCGCGCATCCCCAGCATCGGGTTGAACTCGGACAGGGCCTCCACCCGGCGCGTGACCTCGGACAGCGGACGGTCCAGCGCCTCGGCCAACTCGCGCATCCCCTCGCGGTCATGCGGCAGGAATTCGTGCAGCGGTGGGTCGAAGAGACGGATGCAGACCGGCTCGCCCTTCATCAGCTCGAACAGCGCGCCGAAATCGTCCCGCTGCATCGGCAGCAAGCGGTCGAGGGCGGCGCGGCGATCTTCCGGCCCGTCGGCGAAGATCATCTCGCGCATCACCGTCAGACGGTCTTCGTCGAAGAACATATGCTCGGTCCGGCACAGCCCGATCCCGTCCGCCTCGAACATCAGCGCAGTGCGCGCATCCTCCGGCGTGTCGGCATTGGCGCGGATGCCGATATCGCGCACCAGATCGGCCCAGCTCAGAAGCGTGCGGAACCCGTCATCCAGCGCGGGCGCGAGCATCTCCGCCGTCCCCACCAGCACCTCGCCATTGGTCCCGTCGAGCGTGATCGTATCGCCCTCGCGGAAGAGCCGCCCCTTGGGGCCGCGGAACTGGCGCTCGCGGCTGTTGATCTCGATCTCGGCGCCGACGATGCAGGGCAGGCCCAGACCGCGTGCGATCACCGCCGCGTGGGAGGTCATTCCGCCGCGTTCGGTCAGCACGGCGACAGCGGCATGCATCCCGCGGATATCCTCGGGCGAGGTTTCGCGGCGCACGAGGATGCAGGGTTCGTCCCGCGCCGCAGAGGCCTGCGCGGCCGCCGCAGAGAACACGATCTTGCCGGTCGCCGCCCCCGGAGAGGCCGCGATCCCGCGCGCCAGCACGTCGCGCGGCGCACGCGGATCGACCTGATAGTGCAAAAGCTCGGTGATCGCGCGCGGCTCGACGCGGAGCAGTGCATCCTCGCGAGAGATCACATCGTCATTGGCCAGCGCCACCGCGATGCGCACGGCAGCCCGCGACGAGCGCGGCACACGCACCGCGTCGATCACATGGACCTTGCCGCTTTCGATGGTGAACTCGATCTGCATCTCTTCGCGCAGCTTCACCCGGCAGCGCGCGCCGTAATCCTTCAGCGTGTCGAACACGCGGCCATCCGCCTCTTCGAGCGAGGCCCCGCGCGGATCGCGCGTGAGATAGAGCGTCTCGACCGCGCTGGTGCGGCCTTGGCTCTGGCCGCGGAACCGCCCGGTGATCTGCGGCGCGCCAGTGACGCTATCGACGAATTGCATCGTGCCCGAGCCTGACAGGCCCGGCCCGATCCCCAGCGCCATCTCCTGCACCAGAAGCCCCAGCACCGCATCGGGCGGCGCGCCCTTGGCCTGCCGCAGGAGCCGCGCCGTCGTGCCCTCCCAGGCCCGCGCCATGGAGCGCAGCACCTCGGCCAGCTGCTGGGCGCCCGATTGCGGGAACCGCTCGTCGGTTTCCTCTTCATAGGCGTCGAGCGCGGCTTCCAGCGCACCCGGCCCGGGCTCCTGCTGGAACATGTCCGGATCGAGCCGCGCCACATGGATCGAGTAGAGCTGCACGAAGCGCAGATAGAGCGCGTCGGCGGCCTCGCTGCCATGCGTGTTCGACAGCACCGCATGCATGTCGTCATTCATGCCGACATTGAGCACCGTGCCCGGCCCGCCCCATTCGGGGTTTTCCGGGCTCGGCCGCACCGAGACCAGCATCTGCGGCCCGAAGCAATCCGCGATCGCGGCCATGTCGAAAACCTGTCCCGAGGCGATCGCGCGCACGGTTTCGGCGGGCAGCGCGACGGTTTTCGGGACGGGAAGGTCGAGCCGGATCAGCCGTTGAAGGCATTTCGCACGCCAGCCGTGGCGCGCCTTATCGACCGACGCCGTGGGCGTAAGGGTCACAAAATCAGCGTTTTCAACGGGTTTCTGCATTGCAGCGCGCCTTCTCTCTCGACGCAGGATAGGCTGATTCCCCGCCCTCGCAAGTGTGACATTCGGACAGAAGACGTGGCGTCACTGGCCCGCCCGGTTTCGGCCTTGCGACAGGAGGCGCCGTGGGGGCGCCTCCGGCGGGGATATTTACACCAAGAGGAAGGATCAGCCTTCGATCTTGGTGAGGTCGGCCACATCGAGACAGATTTGCCGGATGCGCGAAAGCAGGTTGAGACGGTTGCGCCGCAGGATCGGGTTTTCGGCGTTGATCTGCACCGCCTCGAAGAAGGCGTCGATCGGCGCGCGCAGGTCGGCCATGGCGGACATCGCGGCGGCGAAATCTTCGTCTGCCATCGCCGGGGCGATCTTGGCTTCGGCGGCGTCGAGCGCGGCGAAGAGGGCTTTTTCCTCGTCCGTCTCCGCGAATTTCGGATCGGCGCCGAAGCTGTATTCAACCCCGTCCTTTTCCTCGGCCTGCGTGAGAATGTTGTTCGCGCGCTTGAAGCCCTGGATCAGGTTCTCGCCATCGTCTGTCTTGAAGAAGTCCGACAGCGCCTCTGCCCGCTTCACCACGAGGGTGAGATCGTCGCTGCCCGGCATGGCGAGCACGGCGTCGATCACGTCGTGACGGATGCCCGCATCGCGCAGGTGGACCTTGAGACGGTCGTGGAAGAAGGACATGAGGTCGGCGGTATCGGCCTCCGGATTGCCTTGGGCAAACACCGACTGAAGGCTCAGGCGCAGCTCATTCGCCAGCACCAACCGGATCACGCCCAGTGCCGCCCTCCGCAGCGCGAAGGGGTCTTTCGAGCCGGTGGGTTTCTCGTCGATCGCCCAGAAGCCGGTCAGCGTGTCGATCTTGTCCGCGAGCGCGACGGCGACCGAGACGGGCTCGGAGGGCACATCGTCGGACGGGCCCAGCGGCGCGTAGTGGTCGCGGCAGGCATCGGCGACGGCGTCGGACAGTCCCGCCTTTTGCGCATAGTAGCGGCCCATCACGCCCTGCAGCTCGGGAAACTCATAGACCATTTCCGAGCGTAGATCGGATTTGGCGACGCGGGCGGCCTCTGCGGCGAGATCGGGCTTCGCGCCGACCAAGGGCGCGATTTCGCGCGCGAGGTTTTCGATGCGGCGGATGCGGTCGCCTTGGCTCCCGAGCTTATTGTGGAAGGTCACGGCGTCGAGCCCCGCGCCCATACCTTCGAGCCCGTGCGCCTGAACGGTGCGCAGGTCGTTTTCCCAGAAGAACTTGGCATCCGACAGACGCGCCGAGAGCACCTTCTGGTTGCCCGCGAGGATGGTCGCGCCGTGATCGGCGGTCTCGCGGTTGGCGACGGTCACGAAGCCTTCGATCCGGGCGGTCTTGGGGTTCTTCACCGAGAAGAATTTCTGATGCTCTTTCATCGAGGTCTGAAGCACCTCAGGCGGCAGGTCGAGGAATTCGCCGTCGATCTCGCCCATCAGCGTGACGGGCCATTCGACGAGGCCCGAGACCTCGGCCAGAAGGCCCTTGTCCGGCACCACTTCCCAGCCCTTCGCGAAGGCCATCTGCGCGGCATCGTGGTCAATCGCCTCGGCGCGCTCGTTGGGGTCGAGCATGACCTTGGCGGCTTTCAACTGCTTGGCATAGCTCTCGTAGCCCGAGACCTGAAGCACATCGGGCGCCATGAAACGGTGGCCGCGCGTGGTGTCGCCGGCCTTAATGCCGTCCACGTCGAGCGGCACGACGGTCGCGCCGGCCTCGTCGGTCAGGATCGCGAGGATCGAATGCAGCGGGCGCACCCAGCGCAGCGAGCCCTCGCCCCAGCGCATCGATTTCGGCCAGGGGAAGTTGCGGATCGTTTTTTCCAGCACCTCGGCCACGATCTCGGTCGCGGGACGACCGGGCTTTTCGATCACGGCGAAATAGACCTGCCCCTTCTTGTCGTCGCGCGCCTCGAGCTGATCCATGCTCAGCCCGGTCGAGCGAAGGAAGCCCTCGATCGCCTTTTCGGGCGCGTCGGTGCGCGGGCCCTTGCGCTCTTCGCGCAGGGTCGGCGAATTCGCGGTCAGCCCCTCGACGGTCAGCGTCAGGCGGCGCGGGGTCGAGAAAGCGCCGGCGGAGGCATAGGTCAGACCCGCCTCGACGACGCCATCGGTAATCAGTTTCTTCAGATCCTCGCGGGCCTTCGGCTGCATCCGCGCGGGGATTTCTTCGGAGAACAGTTCAATCAGAAGATCGGGCATGTCATTTCTCCGCTTCGTCGTTCAGTTGGTGCCAGACATAGGCCCGGCCATCGGGATAAAGAGCCACGACGCGGTCAACGCCGGGGTGGATGTTGTGTTGAGACAGGAAGGCCACCGCACGGCCTGCCTCGAGGTCCGCGCCGATGGTTTTCGCATCATAGCAGTCGAACCATTTCGGGCCGATCAGAGGGGTCGGTCGGTCGTAGACCTCATAGGTCTCGGTCGCCGTTGCAATCGACAGATCGGTGTCGAAGCAGGCCCGGTAGCGCAGGGGCGAGCTGTCCGCGTCGATCCCTTTGTAGCCTTCGGCCTGCAGCTGGTCCTGCGTCGTGCCGTCCAGCTCCATCAGCGAGACTTTCGCCGCGTCGGAGCCCGGCGCGATCTCGTCGTAATACCCGTATTCCTGCGAATAATAGACCACCGCGCCGAAGACGAGCGCGATTACCACGATGCCGCCTCCGATGAGCTTACCATTCACGCGATGGCCTCGTTGGCTTCGGTCTGCGAGGCCCCGCCCGCTTCGGTCTGCACGAACGCGTCGGCGCAGGCCTTCGCCAGCGCGCGAACGCGGCCGATATAGGCCTGACGCTCGGTGACCGAAATCACGCCGCGCGCATCCAGAAGGTTAAAGAGATGCGACGCCTTGATGCACTGGTCGTATGCGGGATGCGCCATGATGATCTTGCGGCCCGCATCGTCCGCCTCGGGCGAAGCGAGGATGCGTTCGCATTCGGCCTCGGCATCCTCGAAATGGCGCAGCAGCGTCTCGGTATCGGCCACGTCGAAATTCCAGCGCGAATATTCCTGCTCGGTCTGGCGGAACACGTCGCCGTATTTCAACGCGATCGGCGCGGACGGGTCGTTATACGGCATGTCCATGACGTGATCGATGCCCAGCACATACATCGCCAGACGCTCGAGCCCGTAGGTCAGCTCGCCCGAGACCGGCTTGCAGTCATGGCCGCCGACCTGCTGGAAATAGGTGAACTGGCTGACTTCCATACCGTCGCACCAGACCTCCCAGCCAAGCCCCCACGCGCCGAGCGTCGGGCTTTCCCAGTCGTCTTCCACGAAGCGGATATCGTGCAGTTCGGTGTCGATCCCGATCGCGCGGAGCGAGCCGAGATAGAGCTCCTGCAAGTCCGGCGGGCTCGGCTTGATGAGCACCTGATACTGATAGTAGTGCTGCAGGCGGTTCGGGTTCTCGCCATAGCGGCCATCGGTCGGACGGCGCGAGGGCTGGACATAGGCGGCCGCCCACGGCTTGGAGCCGAGCGCGCGCAGCGTCGTCGCCGGGTGGAAGGTGCCTGCCCCCACTTCCATGTCATAAGGCTGCATCACCGCGCAGCCTTTCGAGGCCCAATAGCTCATTAGGCGCAGGATGATTTCCTGAAAGGATTTCGGGGCGTCCGGGTTTGCCATATTTCGCACCTTCCGTTGAAGCGCCTTCTCTCTAGGCAAGGGGCGCGGGGGCGTCAACGCCCTGCAAGGATTAGGGCGGACGATCTGCGCAACTCGACATGCAATGCTGCGGCCCCCGCCCCACAACGACGGATTTCATGACTCAAAAGAGGGCGTTTGGGGGGTGACCTCCGCCCGCGTTTCGCTAAGGTCGGGGGAAAAGCATATTTTACGGGGGCAGCAATGCGGGCAATTTCACGGACAGTTTCGATCGTCGTCGGAGCCAGCCTCACCGGCATGATCTGGACCGGCACGGCCTGGGCCGAAGCCTGGGTGCAGATCGAGGCGAAAAGCTCGCTTGCCCAAGCCGAAGCGCGCGCCCGCGACTGGGCGGGCATGTTCCCCGACACGACCGGTTTCCGGCTCGATTCCGGCTGGTATGCGATCGCTCTCGGCCCCTTTGCCGACGATGCGGAGGCGAATGCGCGCCGCCGGGTTCTGCGCCGCGAGGGGCTGATCCCGCGCGACAGTTTCGTGGCCGATGGCAACAACTTCCGCCAGCAGTTCTGGCCGGTCGGCGCGACCCTGAACTCCCCCGCGCAGGCGCCCGAACAGCCCGCCCCGCAAGCCGACACGCAAAGCGACGTGCGCGGCGCGCCGATGCCCGCCCCGATCGACGTGGAGCCGCTGGACGGGCCGAATGCGACCGCGCAAACGGATGGCCAGACCACGCCCCCGGACACCGCTGCGCAAGACCACGCCACCGCGCCTGAGCCGGTGAGCCCTGACACCACAACCACAACCACAGCCGACACCCCTGCCCCGCAGGAGGTCACCCCCACGCCCGAACCGGTCGAGACGCTGCGGGACTCGCGTCGGCTGGAGGCTGCGCTCGATCCGCAGACCAAGCGCGACATCCAGACCGCTCTGGAATGGGAAGGCAGCTATCAGGGCGCGATCGACGGAATTTTCGGCGGCGGCACCCGCAATTCGATCGCCGACTGGCAGATGAAGAACGATTACGAGCCGACCGGCGTGCTGTCCTCGACCCAGCAGGCGGCGCTTCTGGACAAGGTCGCCTCTGAGCGCGCGGCGCTGGGGCTGCAGACCGTGACCGAAGATCAGGCCGGCATCCGGATCGACCTGCCGATGGGGCTGGTGAAATTTGACCGCTACAACGCGCCCTTCGTGAATTACGCGCCCAAGGACGGCAGCGGCGTGCAGGTTCTGCTGATCTCGCAACCCGGCGATGCGGCCCGGCTGCGCGGCCTCTATGACGCGATGCAGACGCTGGAGATCGTACCGACGGGCGGGGAGCGCAACATTCGCGGCAACAGCTTCACCATCGAAGGCCAGAACACCGCGGTTCAGTCCTACACCCATGCGGAACTCTCGCGCGGGCAGATCAAGGGCTTCACGCTGGTCTGGCCCGCCGGGGACGACGCGCGCAGGGCCCGCGTGCTCGACGCGATGAAAAAGAGCTTCACGCCCATCGGGACCTCGTCGCTCGACGCGACGCTCGGCCAGCCGATGTCGGTGACGCGGGCCGCCCTGATGGCGGGGATCGAGAAACGCGCGCCGATCTTCTCGCGCTCGGGGTTCTTCATCGATGCCGATGGCCATGTGCTGACCGCCGCCGAGGGGCTCGATCAATGCGGGCGGATCACCATCGAGGATCACCCCGCCTCGCTCAGCTTCGACGGCGGCGCCAAGGGCTATGCAGTTCTGACGCCGAAAGACACGCTGGCGCCGAAGGAAGTCGCGAAGTTCAACCCCGATGCCCCGATGGCCGGGAGCAAGGTGGCGGTGGCGGGCTTCTCCTATCCTGAAGCGCTCTCCGCGCCGGTGCTCAATTTCGGCACGCTCTCCGCGCTCAAGGGGCTGGAGGGGCAAGACAGTCAGGCCCGGATTGAGGCGCAGACCCGCGCGGGCGACGTGGGCGGGCCGGTGCTCGACGGCACGGGCGCGGTCGTGGGGATGTTGCTGCCCTCGGGCGGCGACGCGAACCGGGTGCTGCCCGACAACCTGACCGTTGCGCTGCAGGCGAAGGCGATGGCGCCGGGCCTGTCGGACAACGGTTTCACTCCGAAAGCCGCAGGCATCTCGGCCAATCGCGACCCCGAAGACTTGCAGCAGATCGCGGACGGGATGGTGGTGCAGATTTCCTGCTGGAAGTAATCAGCCCCGCCAGAAGCGCGGCAGCAACAGCACGAGCACGCTCATCAATTCGAGCCGTCCGAGGCACATTGCCGCACTCATCAGCCATTTCGCGCTGTCCGGGAAATCCGCGACCGAGCCGTTCGCGGTGATCTCCGGCCCCCATGCGGGGCCGATATTGGCGATCGAGGTCCAGGCGGCGGTCATCGCCGTCTCGGTCCCAAGCCCGGTGAAGGTCAGCGCGATGATCAGAATCCCGAAAATCAGGATGAACAGCGAGAAGAAGGCCATCACCGAGTTGACCACGCTATCCTCGACCGGGCGGCCGTCATACTGCACCTTCAGCAGCCGGTGCGGCGAGTAGAGCCGCTGGATCTGCGCCTTGATCGCTTCGAGAAGGATCAGGTAGCGAAACACCTTGATCGAGCATGCAGTGGAGGCCGTACAGCCCCCGATCAGCCCGGAAATCAGCAGGATCGTGAAGGCCAGATGCCCCCATTGGGTCACGTCCTCCGAGGCATAGCCCGTCCCGGTGAAGGTCGAGACCACGTTGAACGTCACCTCGCGCAGCGTCGGCCAGAAAGAGGCCTCGTGACGGATCATGCGGTAGAGCACGATGATCGCGATCGCATAGCCCATCCAGCGCAGGAAGGCGCGCACCTGCGGGTCACGCCAGAGCGGCATCGTATCGCCGCGCATCACCTGAACGAAGCGGATGAACGGCATCGCGGCCAGCGCCATGAACACCGAGGCCGCGTATTCCGGCGCACCCTTATAGGCGGCGAAGCTGGCGTCGTAATTGGAAAACCCGCCGGTGCTCATCGTGGTGAGCGCGTGCATGATCGCGTCGAACCCCTTCATGCCGAGGCCGATATAGGTCAGCGCGCAGGCGATCGTCAGCCCGACATAGATGCGGATCAGCGCGGTCGAGATATCCATCGCGCGCGGCAGGATTTTCCCAAGCGTATCAAACCCTTCCGAGCGGAAGAACTGCATCCCGCCGACCTTCATCACGGGCAGGAAGATCATCGCGACGATGATGATCCCCAGACCGCCCAGCCATTGCAGCAACCCGCGCCAGAGGTTCACCCCCGGCGGCAGCGTATCGAGATGCGGGATCGCGGTGGTACCGGTCGTGGTCAGGCCCGACATCGCCTCGAAATAGGCATCGACCAGCGACAGATGCGGCACGCCCAGCATGAAGGGCAGCGCCCCGAAGAAGGGTAGCGTCAGCCAGACGAGCGAGGTCAGAAGAAAGCTTTGATGGATCGACAGCGTCCGAGCCAACCCATCGCGCGAGGCGAGCGCCAGCAGCGCCCCCGCCGTCGTCGTCAGCACCGCGCTTTCGACGAAAACCAGCCAATGCGCTGCACCATATCCCAAATCCACCGCTGCCGGGATAAGCATCGTCAGCCCCAGCACGGATGTCAGCATTCCGATGATATATCCAACCGGGCGCAGATCGATCATGCGCCCCACCTTGCCCAGAGCGCCGGTCTAGTCAATCCCAGACGGGCCGGGACGGACCTGCAGTGGCGCAGCGTGACTTTGCAAACCCGAGCGGTTTGGTCAGTAAATTTGCCCAACTTTGCAGGTAGGCCCTTGCGCTGCGGCGCGGCAACTGTACCGTAGCGGCCACTTTCGACAATAGGGAGAACGCTATGTTCAACAAGATCCTCGTGGCCAACCGTGGCGAGATCGCCATCCGGGTGATGCGCGCCGCCAACGAGCTGGGCAAGAAGACGGTCGCCGTCTATGCCGAAGAGGACAAGTTGGGCCTGCACCGTTTCAAGGCCGATGAAGCGTACCGCATTGGCGAAGGCCTCTCCCCCGTCGGCGCCTATCTCTCCATCGAAGAAATCATCCGCGTCGCCAAGGAAAGCGGTGCCGATGCGATCCACCCGGGCTATGGCCTTCTGTCGGAAAACCCCGATTTCGTCGAAGCCTGCGACGCCGCCGGCATCACTTTCATCGGCCCGAAGGCCGAAACGATGCGCGCGCTCGGCGACAAGGCCTCGGCGCGCCGGGTCGCGATCAAGGCCGGCGTGCCGGTGATCCCGGCCACCGAGGTGCTGGGCGAGGATTTCGACGCGATCAAGAAAGAGGCCGCCGAGATCGGCTACCCGCTGATGCTGAAAGCCAGCTGGGGCGGCGGCGGTCGCGGCATGCGTCCGATCCTCGGCGAGGAGGAACTGGTCGAGAAGGTCCGCGAGGGCCGTCGCGAAGCCGAGGCCGCCTTCGGCAATGGCGAGGGCTATCTCGAGAAGATGATCACCCGCGCGCGCCACGTCGAAGTGCAGCTGCTGGGCGACACGCATGGCAATCTGTATCACCTCTATGAGCGCGACTGCACCGTGCAGCGCCGCAACCAGAAGGTCGTCGAACGCGCCCCTGCCCCCTACCTCTCGGACGAGCAGCGCGAAGAAGTCTGCCAGCTCGCGCTGAAGATCGGTCAGGCCGTCGGCTATGAATGTGCCGGCACGGTCGAATTCCTGATGGATATGGACTCGGACAATTTCTACTTCATCGAGGTGAACCCGCGCGTTCAGGTCGAGCATACCGTGACCGAAGAGGTCACCGGCATCGACATCGTGCAGGCCCAGATCAAGATCGCCGAGGGCGCGACGCTGGCCGAGGCCACCCGCGCCAAGTCTCAAGACGAGATCGAGCTGTCCGGCCACGCGCTGCAATGCCGCGTGACCACCGAGGATCCGCAGAACAACTTCATCCCCGATTACGGCCGCCTGACCGCCTATCGCTCGGCCACCGGCAACGGCATTCGCCTCGACGGCGGCACCGCCTATGCGGGCGGCGTCATCACCCGCTACTACGACTCGCTTCTGGTGAAGGTCACCGCCTGGGCGCAGGATCCCGATCAGGCGATCCGCCGGATGGACCGCGCCCTGCGCGAATTCCGTATCCGCGGGGTGAGCACGAATATCGACTTCGTCATCAACCTGCTCAAGCACCCGACCTTCCTCGACATGAGCTACACGACGAAGTTCATCGACACGACGCCGGAGCTGTTCGACTTCAAGCAACGCCGCGACCGGGGCACCAAGATCCTGACCTATATCGCGGATATCACCGTGAACGGTCACCCCGAGACCGCGGGCCGCAACAAGCCCCATGCCGAGGCGAAACCGCCGCGCCTGCCCGCCTACAAGGATGAGGCAAAACCGGGCAGCCGGAACCTGCTGGAGAAAGAGGGCGCGAAAGCCGTCGCCGACTGGATGAAGGCGCAGAAGAAACTGCTGCTGACCGATACCACGATGCGCGACGGCCACCAGTCGCTGCTGGCGACCCGGATGCGCTCGATCGACATGATCAAGGCCGCGCCCGCTTATGCCTCGAACCTCAGCGACCTGTTCTCGGTCGAATGCTGGGGCGGCGCGACCTTCGACGTGGCCTATCGCTTCTTGCAGGAATGCCCGTGGCAGCGCCTGCGCGACATCCGCGAAGAGATGCCCAATATCCTGACGCAGATGCTGCTGCGCGCTTCGAACGGCGTGGGCTACACGAACTACCCCGACAACGTGGTGCAGTTCTTCGTGAAGCAGGCGGCGGAGAGCGGCGTCGACGTGTTCCGCGTCTTCGACTCGCTGAACTGGGTCGAGAACATGCGCGTCGCAATGGATGCGGTGATCGAGAGCGGCAAGATCTGCGAAGGCACGATCTGCTACACCGGCGATATCCTCGATCCCGACCGCGCCAAATATGACCTGAAATACTATATCGGCATGGCGAAAGAGCTGGAGGCCGCAGGCGCGCATGTGCTGGGCCTCAAGGATATGGCGGGCCTTCTGAAGCCCGCCGCCGCCCGCAAGCTGATCGCGGCGCTGAAGGAAGAGGTCGATATCCCGATCCACTTCCACACCCATGACACGAGCGGTATCGCGGGCGCGACCATTCTCGCGGCGGCAGATGCGGGCGTCGATGCGGTGGATGCGGCGATGGACGCGTTCTCGGGCGGCACCTCGCAGCCCTGCCTCGGCTCGATCGTGGAGGCGCTGGCCCATACCGAGCGCGACACCGGCCTCGATATCCACGCGATCCGCATGATGTCGAACTATTGGGAGGCCGTGCGCCACCAATATGCAGCCTTCGAGAGCGGCCTCGAAGCCCCGGCCTCCGAGGTCTATCTGCACGAGATGCCCGGCGGCCAGTTCACCAACCTCAAGGCGCAGGCGCGCTCGCTGGGGCTTGAAGAGCGCTGGCATGAGGTGGCGCAGGCCTATGCCGACGCCAACCAAATCTTCGGCGATATCGTGAAGGTCACGCCGTCCTCGAAAGTCGTGGGCGACATGGCGCTGATGATGGTCGCGCAGGGCCTGTCGAAGGAAGACGTGCTCGACCCGGCCAAGGATGTCTCCTTCCCGGATTCGGTCATCGACATGATGCGCGGCAATCTCGGCCAACCGCCCGGCGGCTGGCCCGAGGGGGTTGTGAAGAAGGTGCTCAAGGGCGAGCATCCCTCGACCGAGCGCCCGGGCAAGAACCTGCCCCCGGTCGATCTGGAAGCCGCCCGCAAGGAGGTCTCCGAGCAGCTCGACGGGCGCGAAATCGACAATGAGGATCTCGCGGGCTACCTGATGTATCCCAAGGTCTTCACCGATTACGCAAGCCGCCACGAAGCCTATGGCCCGGTCCGCACCCTGCCCACCCCGGTCTTCTTCTACGGGATGGAGCCGCAGGACGAGATCTCCGCCGAGATCGACCCCGGCAAGACGTTGGAAATCCGCTATCTCACCACCGGCGAGACCGACGAGCTGGGCGAGGTGAAGGTCTATTTCGAACTCAACGGTCAGCCCCGCGCCGTGCGCGTCCCGAACCGCGCAGTGAAGGCGACGACTGCGGCGAAGCCGAAGGCCGAGGCAGGCAATGCGAACCATATCGGCGCGCCGATGCCGGGCTCGATCGCCTCGATCGCGGTCAATGTCGGCCAGAAGGTGAAGCCGGGCGATATGCTCCTGACCATCGAAGCGATGAAGATGGAGACCGGCATCCATTCCGACCGCGAAGCCACGGTGAAGGCGATCCATGTCTCGCCGGGGGCGCAGATCGACGCGAAGGATCTGCTGGTCGAACTGGAGTAATCGTCGCAGTATTGAACAAAACGCGCGCCGAGGCCCCGCCCCGGCGCGCGTTTTCGTTTGTTGGCCAGATCAGACCCTGAACGTCGTTGGCGACACGGAGGCCCCTGTTTCTTGTCGACCGCCGTACCGGCAGCGTTGACAAGACCGTCCGGGATTATAGGATCGTAACGATTTTTATCAGCATCTTAATCTATTCATAATTTTCAGAAAGATTTGTGAATGACGACGATTAGAGCGGAGTCCGACTGCGCGAAAGCAGGCATCAATTTCGAGAAAATTTCGCGCTGGCAATATCTCCTGACACAACGTGAGATTACGGACACGATCCTGAAGCGTTACAGTTTCGGCGGCTGGCACCTTCATGTCGGCGACGGAGTATGCGTTTCGAATCTGGAAGATGCCAAGGGCCGTACGATCGGCCTTTTCATCGGCATCGGCGTCGATAACGAGACGTTGGTGAAGGGCACCCATAAAATCGCGTCACTCGATTTGGATCGCGATAGCTTCTTTGAGGATTTCGAAGACTGGCTCTTTTACGTTTCCGGTCGGTATAATGTATTTATTGCCAAAGGCGATTCAAAACGATTTTACAGTGACGCAGTCGGTATGAATGGCATGGTCTATGACCGTGAAGAGCGACAGGTCGCGTCGAGTCTTGCACTTTGTATCGAACGCGACGCAACACCTCATCCGCTATACGACCATTCTCTCATCGAGCGCGGCGAAGGCAATTACAGCCTGTTCCACACTTACGATAAGGATGTCCGTCGCGGTAATCCGAATTTTTATCTCGATCTCAATGACTTTTCCGAAACTCGCTTTTGGCCCCGCGACGAGGATTTCACGACAGATCGATCACATGACGATATTTACGGAGAAATAATTCAACGAACCTCTAAGGTTATCGGAGAGATCAACGCCAATTTCAAAACCGCGCTCCCGTTATCGGGAGGGCAGGATAGCCGCTTGCTCGCTTCGATATCGCGCACGAACCTCGCGGGCTTCGACCAATTTTTCACCCATATCCATAATTACGCGAGCAGGATCGACGCAACGATCGCTGGAACACTCGCGAAGGTCCTGCAGGTCGAGCATGAAATCCACGACAAGCGGAATATAAAGGTCTCTGAAGAGGATGTTTCGCGGTTCGAAGCCGAATTCCATGCCGCGCTCGGGTTCAAGAAAAAGCTGACCCGAGAAGTCGCTCACGGGCTGCATGAATGCCTCGAGGATAGAATGGTAATCCTGCGCGGCCACCAAACCGACTTGTTGCGTGCCGTGTTCATCGACAAGCTGGGCGCGGACGGAAGAAACAATCTACGCTGGCAAGTCAAACGCCTGCTGATCGTTCCGGGCAAAGCGTTCGACCGCAAGACATACAGGACGTTTCTTCCCGAGTATCAGAACTGGGTCGAAACGCTTCCCGAAAACGCTGCGAAACGCCAAGTCGACCTTATGTTCCTCGAAATATACTACAGCTCGACAATCGGGCTCATTTTCCCGGCACTTACGCGAAATTTCTTCATGTCGCCCTTCAACAGTCGACATCTGATATCCCTGTCTCTTTCAATCGAAGAGGGTTATCGCAAAAACAGCTTTGCGGTTAACGATATTATTTTCCAGGTTGATCCAGAGCTTCACGACGTCCCGTTCGATTATGAATTCGGCGGTGCCGATCTCGGGCGCATCGACGACCAACAGGCGATGGCGGAGCTGACAGCCGCGCGCCGCAAAGCCAGCGAAACGCGCGTCGCACTCAGGACGCAGCACCCAGATTTGGCGGCGTCCGAGGACGTCCTTGTGCCCTGAGCGACAAGCTCGCGCATGAAGCTCGAGGGACGAGGGTCACCGTAGAGGGCTGAACTTCCGTCTCGCGACGTCGCAAAACGTGTCTGCGCGCCTCCAGAGGTCGGCAATGGTTAGACATGCGGCCAAACTCTGCACGTTCGACAGATGACAAACGCTCAGGAGCGCCCGCCTTTGATTACGATGTCTTGTCGTAATTCTACGACGAAGAGGCCGCGCCCCCTGCCCCGGCTCGGATCGCATGGATCGGGTCGCAGGAGCCCCAAGCCGTCTCAGACCGATAGCCTCGCGGGCGCACCGCGATCGAGGCCTTACCGCTGGCCTTCAAACGGGTCACGCGAAACTCGACGCGCGGGGTGTAGTAGTTGCGCTTGGTCTTGAGCCTGTCGACCTTCCAGCCAAACGTCGTGCGCTTTGGATTGTCGACAAGCACCTGCACCGGCTGCAACGGCAAGTCGAAATGATGGAGGAACGTGTCGTAGACCTTCCATTCCCCGCCCGGGATTTTCAGCAAATCGACCTCGCCGGGTGTCGAATTCGACAGATGGCCGGTCTCGAAGGTGCAACGCATCACCTGCGTTCCACGCGGCAGCTTCGGCTGCTCGGGATTGGCCAGAACCGGGCCAGCGGAAAAGACGACGAAAGCTGCAAAAAGAAATGGACGGAACATATGGCCTCGACAAATTAATCGGGCACGAAGCGGCCCGATTAATGCAAGACCAACGCCCGGATGTTAAAAGAGATCGCTGCCCTCACGGGCGGAAACTTCAAGCAGTCCCATAACATAGCCGGCAACAGAGCGGAAAGATATGAGTGAGATTTCACTTTCCCCGGAGCGCCAGAACGCGGCCGCGACCTGCGCCGTGCGGGAGCGGCGGATCTCGCCTTCGGGCAGGGTCGCGATATCGGCGGGCGAGAGCTTCATCACCACCTGATCCGCCTTGTCCCCACGAATGGTAAACATTGCGCGGGCATCCGAGACGTTGACGACCAGCGCGTGGTCTGCGGCAAGCGCCTTGGCCAGCCGATCGGTCAGCGCGGGGGCCTCGTCATGAGCGCAGATCAGCAACAGCTCATCGGGGCTCATCCAGGCGATGGAGCGCCCGTCAACGGTCTCGATCCGGCGCGGGCCGGGGACGGGTAGCCCCTCGGCCTTGAGCGCCTTGGCGAGCCCCTTGGCCTCCAGATCGGAGCGGATCGAGATCATGCCCACCAGCCCGGCCTCGGACACGGTGACGAAACCTTCGTGGGTCTGCCCGGAAAGGGCGCTGACAGCCTCAGACATTCTGCTTCTCCCCGTCCTTGTCGTAGAAGACCGGATCGACGATCCGCGCCTTAACCATTTCCTCGCCCTCGCCGGTGAATTCGATCACCTCGCCCATACGGTCGGGCCCGTTCAGCACCAACCCCATCGCGATCCCTTTGCCGATCGTCGGCGAGTAATAGGTCGAGGTGACGCGGCCTTGTGTGTGGCGCTGACCGTTGGCGTTGAACCCGTCGGCGGGCGCGTGGCTGCCATCGGGGATCACCGATCCGTCGAGCGTCTCAAGGCCGACCAGCTTCCAGCGGTTCGGGTCGGTCATGTGGGACCGCTCCTGCGCGCGCTTGCCCAGATAGTCGGTCTTCTTCTTCGAGAGCGCCCAGTTCAGCCCCAGATCCTGCGGGATCACCGTGCCGTCGGTCTCGTCGCCGATCATGATGAAGCCCTTCTCGGCGCGCATCACATGCAGCGCCTCGGTGCCGTAGGGCATCACGCCAAGCGCCTCGCCCTCGGCCATGAGCGCCTTCCACAGCGCGAGGCCTTGGCTCGCAGGCACCGCGATCTCGTAGCTCAGCTCACCCGAGAAGGAGATCCGGAAGATGCGCGCGTCGAACGTGCCCAGCTTGCCCTCGGTCCATTTCATGAAGGGCAGCGTCTCCTTGCTGACATCCATGCCGCCCAAACGCTCCAGAAGCTCGCGCGATTTCGGTCCGACGACGGCGATCTGCGCGTATTGCTCGGTCAGGTTCGCGGTATAGACCTTCCAGTCCCACCACTCGCATTGCAGCCAGTCTTCCATCCAGCCGTGGATGTGATCGGCCCCGCCCGAGGTCGTGTGGCACAGCCACGTATCCTCGTCGAGCCGCGCTACGACGCCGTCATCCATCAGGAAGCCGTTCTCGTTGCACATCAGCCCGTAGCGGCATTTGCCCACCGGCAGGGTCGACATCATGTTGGTGTAAAGCATGTCGAGGAATTTCCCCGCATCGGGCCCTTTCACCACGATCTTGCCTAGCGTCGAGGCGTCGAGCATGCCCACATTCTTGCGGGTATTGGTGATCTCGCGATTGACCGCGTCGCGATGGCTCTCGCCCGATTTCGGGTAGCAATAGGGGCGACGCCAATGGCCGACCGGCTCCCAATGCGCGCCCTTGGCCTCATGCCAGGACTGGATCGGGGTGCGGCGCAGCGGCTGGAACAGCTCGCCCTTGGCCTCCGCCGTCACAGCGCCGAGCGAAATCGGCGTGTAGGGCGGGCGGAAGGTGGTGGTGCCAGTGGCGGGGATCGGTTGGCCAAGCGCGTCCGAGAGGATCGCGAGCCCGTTGATATTGCTAAGTTTCCCCTGATCGGTCGCCATGCCGAGCGTGGTGTAGCGCTTGGTATGCTCAACCGACTCGTAGCCCTCGCGCGCGGCGAGTTGCACGTCGGAAACCTTCACGTCGTTCTGGTAGTCGAGGAAGCTCTTGAAGCGCAGCGCGTCGGGCGCACCTGCGGGCATCATCCAGACCGGGGCGAGCGGCGCTTCTTCCTCGGACGCCGCGCCGATACCCAGACCGCCCATCGCTTCGGAGAGCGTCAGATCGCCATTGGCGGCCCCCACGACCGTCGCCATGCCGGTCCCGTCCGCGCCGGTCGGCGGACGGTTGGGATCGGGGCGGAACATCGCGCGCGCATCGTCCCAGGTCAGCTTGCCGCCGCAATGGGACCACAGGTGCACGACCGGCGACCAGCCGCCCGACATCGCGACGCAATCGCAGTCGATCATCTCGACCGCACCGCCCTCGCCTGCCTGTGCGCAGATCTCGACGCCGGAGACGCCCTTGCGGCCCAGCACTTTCGCGATGCCGCGCCCTTCGAGGACACGCACGCCGCGCGCCTTCACGGCTTCGGGCAGCGCACCATGGGTTTCCTCGCGCGCATCGACCACGGCCGAGACCGTCAGCCCCGCATCGAGGATCGCGAGCGCCGTGCGATAGGCGTCGTCATTATTGGTCACGAGCACCGTGCGATCGCCGGGCGAGACGGCCCAGTTCACGATGTAATCGCGCACCGCCGAGGCCAGCATCACGCCGGGCACGTCGTTGCCTGCGAAGGCCAGCGGACGCTCGATCGCGCCGGTCGCGGTGATCGTGTGCCCCGCACGGATGCGCCAGAGACGGTGGCGCGGACGGCCATCGCCGGGGGTGGTGTCGGCGAGGTTCTCATAGCCGATGACATAGCCATGATCGTGCAGACCCGCCGCCATCAGGCGGGTGCGCATCGTGACATTCTCCATCGAGGACAGCTCGACCAGCGCGCTGTCGATCCAGGTCTGCGCGTCGTGACCGTCGATCTGACCGCCATCGACCGGCGTGCGCCCGCCCCAGTTCGGGGTCTGCTCGATCAGCCAGACCCGCTTGCCCGCGCGACCTTCCTTGAGCGCCGCGGCAAGACCCGCCACACCACCGCCTACGACGAGCACGTCGCAATGGGCATAGACCTGTTCGTAGCGATCGGGATCGGCCTCTTTCGGCACGCCGCCGAGACCTGCGGATTTGCGGATGATCGGCTCGAAGAGGTGCTTCCACGCAGCCCGCGGCGCCATGAAGGTCTTGTAGTAGAAACCTGCGGGCAGGAATTTGTAGAAAGTGTTGTTGATCTCGCCGATATCGAAATCGAGCGACGGCCAGTGGTTCTGGCTGGTGGTCTCGGCCCCTTCGAACAGCTCGGTCGTGGTGGTGCGCTGATCGGGTTCGAACCGCGCGTTACGGCCCAGACCGACGAGCGCGTTGGGTTCTTCCGCGCCCGACGCCACGATGCCGCGCGGGCGGTGATACTTGAACGACCGGCCCACCATGACCTGACCGCCGCCCAGCAGAGCCGAGGCCAGCGTATCGCCCGCAAAGCCGCGCATCGGCTTGCCGTTGAAGGTGAAGGCGAGCGGTTTCGCGCGGTCGATCAGACGACCACCCTTGGAAAGACGCGTGCTCATTTATAGCCCTCCCAGTCGGGGCGTTTCGCTTTGATCTTCGCGATCACATCGGCGGGGGGCTCGGTGGTCTGCGCCTTGTAGGTCGCAAACACCTCGAGCGTGTTGGTGTCGCGCGCCGCCAGGAACCACTTGCCGCAGCCATAGGCGTGCCGCCAGCGCTCGAAATGGACGCCTTTCGGGTTCTTGCGGGCGAACAGGTAGCCCTCGAACTCGTCATCCGACGAGCCCGGCCCGAAGCGCTTGAGATGCGCCTCGCCGCCCGGGGCGAATTCGGTTTCCTCGGCGATGACGCCGCAGCAGGGACAGGTGAGGGTCAGCATTTGGGATGCACCTCGCAGTTGGAGAGCGCCGGGAGGGATTTGAAGCAGGTCGAAAGGGAGGTCGTCTTCATCAGTGCGCCACCCCTGCGGCGACGCTTTCGTCGATGAAGCGGCCTTCCTTGAAACGGTCGAGGCCGAATTGGTCGGTCAGCGGCGAGTGGCCGCGTGCGATCAGCTCGGCCATACCATAGCCCGAGCCCGGGATCGCCTTGAACCCGCCGGTGCCCCAGCCGCAATTGACGAAGATGCCCTCGACCGGGGTTTTCGACAGGATGGGCGAGCGGTCACCGGTCATGTCCACGATGCCGCCCCATTGGCGCAGCATCTTGAGGCGCGAGATGATCGGGAAGGTCTCGACCAGCGCGCGGGTGGTTTCCTCGACATGGTGCCACGAGCCGCGCTGGGTGTAGTTGTTGAACCCGTCCGTGCCGCCGCCGATCACCATCTCGCCCTTGTCGGATTGCGACATGTAGCCGTGCACGGTGTTGGCCATCACGACGACATCCATGCAAGGTTTGATCGGCTCGGACACCCAGGCCTGCAGCGCCACGCTCTCGATCGGCAGGCGGAAGCCCGCCATTTCGGCCATGACCGAGGAGTGCCCCGCGACGACGATGGCGAGCTGTTCGCAGTCGATCTCGCCCTTGCTGGTCGAGATACCCTGCACCTTGCCGCCTTCGGTGCGCACGCCGGTCACTTCGCATTTCTGGATGATATCCATGCCCATATCGGAACAGGCCCGCGCATAGCCCCAGGCCACCGCATCGTGCCGTGCCGTGCCGCCGCGCTTTTGCAGCAGCGCGCCCAGCACCGGATAGCGCGGCCCGTCGATATTGATGATCGGCACGAGATCCTTGACCTCCTGCGGCCCGATCCATTCGGTGTCGATGCCCTGCAGGCGGTTCGCGTGCACCGTGCGCTTGTAGCCGCGTACCTCATGCTCGGTCTGGCCCAGCATCAGAAGACCGCGCGGCGAGAACATCACGTTGTAGTTCAGGTCCTGGCTGAGATCCTCGTAAAGCGCGCGGGCTTTCTCGTAGATCGCCGCCGAGGGATCCTGCAGATAGTTCGAGCGGATGATCGTGGTGTTGCGGCCCGTATTGCCGCCGCCCAGCCAGCCTTTCTCGATCACCGCGACATCGGTGATGCCATGCACCTTGCCGAGGTAATAGGCGGTGGCGAGGCCATGCCCGCCCGCCCCAACGACGATGACCTTGTAGCGTTTCTTCGGCTCGGGGGAGCGCCATGCTCGTTCCCAGCCGCGATGGAAGCGCATCGCCTCACGTGCAACGGCAAACATCGAATAGCGTTTCATGAGCGCGCCTCCGAGCAGTCTCGACTCTTTCGCCTTTGTGATGGACCGGGGCGGCGGACGAAAGCCCCCCTGTTGCGGCATCGCAGGGAAAAAAGCGACATGGGCCTGCGACATCGAGTTCCATTCACGTGCTAGACCCTTTCGGCGCGGCGTCATCTCGCCTAAATGGGGAACGAAGGATGAGGAGACGCCATGCTGTTCTGGATTATCGCCGCCGCGCTCGTTGCGGTCATCGCGCTTTTGTTCGCCCTTGCGCTGCTGCGTGGGCGCGGCGAGGACGAGATGGCCCCTGCGGCCTCGTATGACGTGCAGGTCTATCGCGACCAGCTGCGCGATCTGGAGCGCGACGTCGAACGCGGCGTCACCTCGCGCGAGGAAGCCGACCGCGCGAAGCTGGAAATTTCGCGCCGGATGCTCGAGGCCGACCGCAAGGCACAGGCAGGCTCCGATCTGGGCCGCGCGCCGAAAGGGGCGACCATCGCAGTCGTGCTCGGCGTCGTCGTGATTTTCGGCGGGGCATTCGCGCTTTACGATTACGTGGGGCAGGACGGGTACGAGGACCAGCCTATCGGCGTGCGTCTTGCGGATGCCGACAAGCTTTATGACAGCCGCCCCTCGCAGGCCGAAGCCGAGAAAATGGCAAAGGCCCGCGCGACCGCCCCCCAATCCAACCCGGATCCGCAATTCCTCGCACTGATGAAGAAGCTGCGCGAAGCCGTGGCGAAAAAGCCCAACGATCCGAAAGGTCTCGAACTGCTGGCACGCAACGAGGCGACTCTGGGCAACTTCGATGCCGCATGGAAGGCGCAGCAGCGTCTCGTCGCGACCAAGGGCGATTCTGCGACGGCGCAAGATTACGCCGAGCTGGGCGACATGATGGCCGTGGCGGCAGGCGGAATGATCACCCCCGAGGCGGAGAAAGTCTTCGCGACCGCACTGACGATGGATCCGAAGAATGGGCTGTCGCTCTATTATGTCGGCCTGATGATGCTGCAGAACGGGCGTGCCGACCGCGCGTTCCGCTTCTGGGACAGCGCGTTGCGCAACTCGGAGAATAGCGACCCCTGGGTGCCGATGATGCGGCAGAACATTAACGACCTGGCATGGCTCGCGGGCGAGAAGGACTACACCCCGCCCAGACCGCGCGGCGCGCCCGGCCCGTCGCAGGCCGATGTCGCGGCGGCGGCGGATATGTCGCCCGAGGCCCGTCAGGACATGATCCGCTCGATGGTGGAGCGGCTGAACGACCGGCTCGCGCAGGAAGGCGGCAGCGCGGATGATTGGGCACGTCTCATCTCCTCGCTGCGCATGATCGGCGAGGTCGACCGTGCCGATGCGATCTATGGCGAAGCGAAGGACAAATTCAGCTCGCGCCCGGAAGACATGGCGAAGATCGACGCAGCCCATCAGGCGCCCGCTGGTCAGGCGCTCAAGGATATGGGCGGCGCTTCGGCGGGGCAAAGCGCACCGCAAGCGCCACCCGCCCTCCCCGGCCCGAGCGCCCAGCAGATGAAGGACGCGCAGTCCATGACGCCCGAGGAGCGCCAGCAGATGATCCAGGGCATGGTCGACGGTCTCTTTGACCGGCTGACCACCGACGGCGGCACGCCGCAGGAATGGGCCCGCGTGATCTCGTCGCTCGCGACGCTGGGTCAAACCGACCGCGCCAAGGAAGCTTGGAGCGAGGCGCAAAAGGCGCTGGCGGACAACCCGGACGCACTGGCTCAGGTAGAGGCGGCGGCGAAATCGGCAGGTGTGGCGGAATGATCTGCGAGACGATCGAAGAGTTCGCCGAAGCGATCCCCCGCATGGGCGGGGTCGCGGGGCTCGATCTGGGCACCAAGACCATCGGCGTCGCGGTGTCCGACGGGCTGCGCTCGGTCGCGACGCCGCTCTCGACGATCAAACGCAAGAAATTCGGCGTCGATGCCGAGGCGCTTCTGAAGATCGTGGCGGAGCGCGAACTGAAGGGCCTGATCCTCGGCCTGCCGAAGAACATGGACGGGACCGAGGGCGCGCGCTGCCAATCGACCCGCGCCTTCGCCCGCAACCTCACCCGCTTCACCGATCTGCCGATCGGCTACTGGGACGAGCGGCTGAGCACGGTCGCCGCCGAACGCGCGATGCTGGAGGCCGACATGTCGCGCGCCAAACGCGCCGAGGCGATCGACCACGTCGCGGCCAGCTTCATCCTGCAAGGCGCGCTGGATCGGCTGCGCTATCTGGGGGCGGCATGAACGATCCGCAAAACACCGACGACATCTGGAAACGCGCCGAGATCGAGAGCCCCTGCGTCAAGCTCTGCCAGATCCACCCCGAGGCGCGGATCTGCATCGGCTGCTACCGCACGATGGAGGAAATCGGCGCATGGTCGCGGATGACGCCCGAGGCGCGCCGCGAAGTGATGGCGGAACTGCCCGAGCGCGCGCCGCAACTGCGCAAACGCCGGGGCGGGCGCGCGGGGCGGCAGGACCGCTGAGCGCTTAAGCGCCAGCCCCTTTCGCCGGGAAGACGAAGCAGCGGTCGCGGCGGATCATCAACCACATCGGCGTGCCGGGCTTAGGCAGGAAGACGTTGGGAACGCTGGCGCGCAGGATCGTGCCGTCGAAATCCATCCGGAACTCGACGAGGCTCTCGCGGCCCAGGAAGCGCGCGCGTTCGACCACGCCACGCGCGGGCGTTCCGTCCTGCGGCGTCGGGGATGGGCCGCGCCCTGCCCGGTCGAAATCGATCTTCAGATGCTGCGGGCGGATCACGATGTCGATCTCGGTCCCGTCTGCATGGCCCGGCGTCAGGAAATCGCCGAACGCGGTCACGGTCAGCGCGTCCTGCACCTGCCCCTTGAGTACGTTCACATCCGAGAAGAACGCAGCCGCCGCCCGGTCCACCGGCGCGTTATAGAGGTTATAGGGCGCACCGCGCTGCACGATCTTCCCGCCGCGCATCAGCAGGATCTCATCGGCCATCCGCATCGCCTCATGCGGCTCATGCGTGACCAGAAGAACGGCCGTGTTTTCGTCTTTCAGAAGCGCCAGCGTCTCGTCGCGGATATCGTCGCGCAGACGCTCATCCAGTCCCGAGAAAGGCTCGTCCATCAAGAGGATGCGCGGCCGTGGCGCAAGCGCACGGGCCAAGGCCACGCGCTGCTGCTCGCCGCCCGAAAGCCCGTGCGGATAGCTGTCGCGATGCCGCGTGAGCCGCACCTTTTCGAGCAGTTCCGTCACGCGGGCGCGCTTCGCCGCCGCATCGCCCTTGAGGCCGAAGGCAATATTCTCGGCCACCGTCAGATGCGGAAACAGCGCGAAGTCCTGAAACATGAGCCCGATCGCGCGTTGCTCGGGCGGGATGCGGAACACCGTGTCGCAGATCAGCTTGCCATCGACGTAGATCTCGCCCGTATCCTGCATGTCGACGCCCGCGATCAGCCGCAGCGTCGTCGATTTGCCGCAGCCCGAGGGGCCCAGCAGACAGGTCACCTGCCCCGCAGGGATCGCGAAGGACACGTCATCGACGACAGCCCGCCCGTCGAACACGCGGCCAAGCGCGCGAACTTCGAGGCGCGGAGGGGGTAATTGTGCGCTCATGCAGCGAAATCTCGACCGAAAGTGTCAGGCAATGCAGGGCGGGAGATAGCAGCCCCCCGCCCCCCAAGCAAGCCCGGCAGGGCTGGCAGACCGGCTTAGATCGAGATGTTGTTCAGCCCGCCATCGAGCATCACGTTCTGCCCGACCATGAACCCAGCAAGAGCCGAACACATGAAGGCGCAGGTCGCGCCGAACTCCTCGGGCGTGCCGTAGCGGCGCACCGGGATCGTCGCTTCGCGCTCAGCCTTCGCCTCCTCGACCGAGATACCCTTCGTCTTCGCCGCCGCCGTATCGAGCGACACCGCGCGGTCGGTCGCGTGCAGGCCCGGCAGCAGATTGTTGATGTTCACGCCATATTCGGCGACCTGCCGCGAGGTGCCCGCAACGAAGCCCGTCAGGCCCGAGCGCGCAGAGTTCGACAGGCCGAGCTGCGCGATCGGCGCGCGCACGGATTGCGAGGTGATATTGACCACCCGGCCCCAGCGTTGCTCGATCATGGCAGGCAGAACCGCCTGCATCATCGCGATCGGCGCGAGCATGTTCGCGTCGAGCGCCGCGATGAAATCGTCACGCGACCAGTCGCGCCAGTTGCCCGGGGGCGGCCCGCCCGCATTGGTCACCAGAATATCGACCTCGCCCGCCGCGCTCAGCACCGCCGCGCGGCCCTCGGGCGTGGTGATGTCGGCGGCCACTGGCGTCACGGTCACCCCGGTCGCAGCCATGATCTCGTTCGCGGTCGCGGCCAGCGCATCGGCGCCGCGCGCGTTCAGCACGATCTCGACCCCCGCCTGCGCCAGCGCCATCGCGCAGCCCCGTCCAAGCCCTTTCGACCCCGCACATACAATCGCCTTGCGGCCCTTGATCCCAAGATCCATCGCGCCCTCTCCTTTACTGTCATTCTCCAGCGTGCTCCGGCGGGGCCCCTCGTACGAAACACCGCGCGCCGCCCTGCCAGCTTCGCATCGGACAGTAGCTTGCGCGCGGGGGAGGACAAGCGTGCTGTCGCCGCTTGACCATCGGGAGCAGCCCGCGGTAAGCCGATGCGATCCATCAGTTTCAGGCGGCCCGGCAGGGCGAGGAAGAGCGCGTGTCAAACCCGAGCCAGATCGTTCACGTCTTCGAGGCCGAGGATATCTGGGTCACTTCCGGGGCCAATCAGGGCGACGCGCTCGGTCATGCCGAAGACTGCGAACCCGGCGACATCTATCAGCTTCATCGCGCCGCCAAACCGCGTCGCCTCGTGCTGGCCCAGCAAGGGACCGCGCCGACCGTGGCGACAGGCTCCGAGATCGGCGCGCCGGGCGATGCGCTCGCGCTGATCGCGCGGCACCTGCTGATCACGCCCGAGGGCGACACGGTCGACATCCTGATGATCCGCCACGACGCCACGGACGCGCTTTATGCGCTGCCGCTTTCGCCGATGGCGGCGCGCTTCGATTACACGCTGCTGGAAGCCAGCGAAGACCCCGGTGAGGCGCTGCTGTCGGACCTCGTCTGCGTGGCTTTCACCACCGGGACGATGATCACGCTGGCAGGTGGCGCGCAGATGCCGATCGAGCAACTCACTCCGGGCGCGCGCGTCCTGACCCGCGACAACGGTCCGCAACCGGTGAAGCTGGTGGCGAAGGCGACGATGCGGGCACTGGGATCTTTCGCGCCGGTCGTGATTTCGGCGGGCGTGCTGGGCAATGAGGGCGATCTGGTGATCTCGCCCCATCACCGCGTGTTCCTCTATCGCCGCGGCGTGCACAAGCTGGGCGACACGTCGGAAATCCTCGTGCAAGCCAAGCATCTCGTCGATGGCGAGAATGTCTGGCAGCGCGAGGGCGGTTTCGTCGATTACTACGCGCTGGTCTTCGACCGGCACGAGATCATCTATGCCGAGGGCATTCCGGTGGAGAGCCTGATGGTCTCGGAGGCAACGCTCTCGCTGCTTCCCGAAGAACTCGGCCGCGAGATCTCGAACCGCCTGCCCGACCTCGCCCACCGCCAGCATTTCGGCACGGAAGCCACGCGCGAACTGCTGGACCGGATCGGACGCGAGAAGCTGTTCCGCAAGCGCAAGGACTGAGGGTGGAGGGGGCGCTGCCCCCGCTCTTCTCTGCCCTCCGCTCGCGCTTCGGGCGTTCGGCGGGGCGTCCTTCCACTGGAAGGCTGCTAAACCCGCCTCACCCCCCGGGATATTTTTGCCAAGAGGAAGAGGTTAGCCGTTCAGCACGTCGAGCGCGGCTGCGTGGATCTCGGGCGATGCGGCAGCAAGCACCTGCCCGCCGCGATGGGCCGGACCGCCCTGCCAGTTGGTGACAAGGCCACCCGCCGCCTCGATCACCGCGATCGGGGCCGCGACGTCATAGGGCTGCAGCCCCGCCTCGACCACCAGATCGATCTGACCGGCGGCGAGCAGCGCATAGGCGTAGCAATCCATGCCGTAGCGCGTCAGCCGCACCTGTTGCGAAAGCCGCGCGAAGGCCGCGCCTTCGTCGGGCGTGCCGACTTCGGGGAAGGTGGTGAAAAGCGTCGCGCTGTCGAGCCCGCGCCCGCTGCGCACGCCGAGATCGCGCCCGCCATGCGGCCCCTCCAGCGTCGCGCGGCCGAAGCCGCCGGTGAAACGCTCTCCGATATAGGGCTGGTCGATCACGCCCATCATAGGCGCGCCGGGGCCATCCGCTTCCTCGGCGCATAGCGCGATCAGCACGCCCCAGGTCGGCGTACCCGACAGGTAGCCGCGCGTGCCGTCGATCGGGTCTAGCACCCATGTCAGGCCGCTCTCGCCACGGGTCACCCCATGTTCTTCACCGTAGATGCCGTCTTGCGGGCGGCGTTCCGCGATCAGGGCGCGCATCGCGGCCTCGGCGGAGCGGTCGGCCTCGGTCACCGGATCGAAACCGCCTTCGAGCTTGTTATCCGCGCCGATCCCGCCCACGGGCCGGAACTGCGCCAGGGTCTCGCGACGGGCGCAATCGGCAAGGTCATTGGCCAGCACGGCGAGCGCCGCACGGGTATCGGTGTCGAGATCAAGCATCGGTGTCCTCCCCGGGCCGTGCCGTCACCGCAACCGCCCCCCAGAAATGAGATAAGGGGAGCGGTAACCGCCCCCCTTCTCCGGGTCAAGCTGCCGACCGCCCCACATTCGGTCGCCAGTTGCGCCTAAACTCGTCTGCGTGGCGCTCAGGCCGCGTCGGACAGAACCTTGGCCAGTTCGAACAGCCGGCGGCGCTGCGCCTCCGGGATCGCGTAATAGGAACGCACGAGTGCGAGCGCCTCCTTGTCGGACAGAATATCCCCCGCCACTTCCGGTTGCATCCCGCTGTCTTCCGCGAGACCCTCAAAGAAGAACGAGATCGGAACCTCGAGCGCATCCGCGATATCCCAGAGACGCGACGCCGAGACGCGATTCATCCCGGTTTCGTATTTCTGAATCTGCTGGAATTTGATCCCAACTTTGTCCGCAAGCTGTTGTTGGGTCATCCCAATCATCCAGCGCCGGTGCCGGATCCGCTTGCCCACGTGGACATCAACCGGATGCTTCATACTCTTTCCCCTTTAAGCCAATTTCACCCGCAAACTACCGTGCGCTGAGTGTGGCCTGCGCGGGTAAAATCGCAAACCTGTCTAAAAAGACAGGGAATTTGCGGCTTTCCGCAGCACACCTAACCTAAAGGATAGGTCGCCCGCTATTCGCCTTCCGCGTGTTTTGCGATTTGCAAATCAACGACTCAGGTGCCGTAGGGGAAGATGGTGGCGCTAACCGGTCTTTCACGAGGGATTGATTCGCGCGTCAACCCGCGGATCGGACCTGCCGCGGGGTCGCTTCCGGCACCAAAAGCGCGGGCTGGTCCTGATCTCTCGCGCGGTTTATCACGGACGCCGAAGGGTCCGCCCGCTTGGCAGACCCGCCTCGAGACACAACCTGCCGGAGCATTCGATGCGCGCCTATGTTCAGACCGCCCCCGGGCAACGCCCCGAGCTGACCGAAATCCCCCTGCCCGCGCCGGGGCCGGGCGAGGTTCAGGTGGCCATCCGGGCCTGCGGCCTGAACTTCGCCGACCTGCTGATGATCGAGGGGAAATATCAAGACACCCCCACCCCGCCCTTCACGCTCGGGATGGAGCTCGCGGGAGAGGTCATCGCGGCAGGCGAGGGCTGCACCCTCACCCCGGGCACCCGCGTCGCCGTCTTCGCAGGACAAGGCGGGCTGGCCGAGTCGGGAAATTTCCCGGAAACCCGCTGCACCCCGATGCCGGACGCGATGAGCTACGCGCAGGCGGCGGCCTTCCAGATCGCCTATGGCACCAGCCACGTGGCGCTGGAGACGCGCGCAGCGCTTGCCGAGGGCGAGACGCTGGTGGTTCTGGGCGCGGCTGGTGGTGTCGGCCTCACCGCGGTCGAGATCGGCAAGAAGATGGGCGCGCGGGTGATCGCCTGCGCGCGCGGCGAGGCGAAGCAGCAAATCGCGCGGGACGCCGGAGCCGATGAGACGCTCGACAGCGAGAGCGACGACCTCAAGGGGGCCATCAAGGCGCTTGGCGGCTGTGACGTGGTCTATGACGCGATCGGCGGCCCGGCGGGCGAAGCGGCGTTCCGCGCGCTGAAGCCCGGCGGGCGCTATCTCGTGATCGGGTTCGCCAGCGGCAGCCAGCCGAAGCTGCCGCTCAACCACGCGCTGGTGAAGAACATCGCGATCCACGGGCTTTACTGGGGCGGCTATCTCAAGCTCGACCCGCAGGTGCTGACCGGTTCGATGGCGCGGCTCTTCGACTGGTTCGCTCAGGGCGGGCTCACCCCGCATATCGGCGCGACCTATCCGATGGAGCAGATCCCCGACGCGCTGGGGGATCTGCGCGCGCGCCGCTCCACCGGCAAGCTGGTCATCGAGATCGGCGCTCAGGCGTAAGCTTCACGGATCAGCGTGCGCAGCCCATCGACCGGATCTCCGGTCAACCGGCCCGTGTCGTAGAAACAGATGCGAGAGCGGCCCAGCGGCGGCAGACCGCTTTCCGCGCCCAAGGCCACGCAGCCCGGCGGGACGTCGCGCGACAGACGCACCGCGACTCCCATATCGGCGGCCACCGCCGCGCTCGCCATTTCGTCCGATTGCCCGTCGAAAGCCGGTCTGGATTCGATGCCGACAGCTTCCAGCGCCTGTAGTGCCGCCCCGTGAAAGGCGCAGCCCTCCTCGATCGAGAGCATCAGCGGGCGCTCGCAAAAGGCGCGCCCCTTTTGCGCCCCGATCCAGACCAGTTGATCGGAGGAGAGCACCTCGGCATCGGAGCCGGGCTTTTCTTCCGTCGTCAGGATCATGTCCAACTCGCCCGCCTCCAGCAGCCGGCGCAGGGTCATCGAGCGGCGCGAGGCAAGCTGCAGCCGCACCATCGGCCATTGCTGCGACAGCGCGCGCAGCAGGTTCGGCATCTGCGGGCTGACCAGATCATGCGGCACACCGAAACGCACGGTGACTTCGGTCTCGGAGGCGCGCAACCGGGCCAGCGCGGCATCGTTCTCGGCACAAATGCGGCGAGCGTGATCCAGAAGCGAGCGCCCCGCACGGGTCAGCGCCATCTTGCGGTTCGCCCGATCGAAGAGAACCTTGTCGAGCGCCTCCTCCAAGCGGCGGATCTGCATCGACACCGCCGATTGCGTCAGGTTCAGAAGTCGCGCCGCCTGCGTCACCGACCCGGTCTCGGAGACAGTCAGCAGCGCCCGCAGCGCTGCAATATCGAGGTTTTGTGCCATGTCGGACTATCCATCACGTTTCGTGATGCTGAATAGCACAATCATTCGTTTTCATCATCAATAAACTTGCGCCATCCTTCTCGGCAGGAACGATCTGCCACGGAGGATGAGACGATGACCTTCCTGACCCGGCGCAACGCCGCCAGCTGCGCCCCTGCCCGTCCCGCCCGGCAGGGCTTCTTTGCGACCCTCGCTCGCATGGCCGCCTATCACCGGTCGCGCCGGGCACTCGAGCGCCTTGATTCAAGGCTTCTCGACGACCTCGGGCTGAGCGAGACCGAGGCCGCATTCGAGGCACGGCGCCGGATTTGGGACGCCCCCGATCACTGGCGCGCGGGCCGCTGAGACAAAAGACGTGAAAACAGTGTAAAACGAGGCATTTTCGAGCGGCCCCAAATCTTGAATTTCGGGGCTGCTCTGCCAATATCGGTACCGAAACCGGTCCGAGGGACGACCGGGAGATATAGTTGGAGGTGCTGATGGCTGATTTCGAAACGATGCGGACCCCCCAGGCGGGCACGCGTCAGGCTGCGATTGACGAGGGTCTTCGCGCACATATGAACAAGGTCTACGGGCTTATGTCGCTGGCGATGCTGGTGACCGGGGCCGTGGCGTTTGGTGTGGGTACGAACCCGGCGCTCGTTGCCGCGATCTTCGGCTCGGGCCTCAAATGGGTTGTGATGCTGGCTCCGCTGGCGATCGTCTTCGCCTTCGGCGCGATGATCAACAAGATGTCGACCAGCACGGCGCAGATCGTGTTCTTCGTCTATGCCGCGCTTATGGGGCTGTCGATCAGCTTCATCTTCGCCGCCTATACCGGCATCTCGATCGCGCAGACCTTCCTCGTGACGGCGATCTCCTTCGCGGGTCTTTCGCTTTATGGCTACACCACGAAGCGTAACCTGAGCGCGATGGGCTCGTTCCTGATGATGGGTCTGATCGGCCTGATCGTCGCGTCGATCGTGAACATCTTCCTCGCCTCCTCGGCGATGGCCTTCGCGATCTCGGTGATCGGCGTTCTGATCTTCGCGGGCCTCACGGCTTACGACACGCAGAACATCAAGAACACCTACCTGCAGCTCGCAGCCAGCGACTCGGAGTTCATGGGCAAGGCCGCCATCATCGGCGCGCTGCAGCTCTACCTGGACTTCCTGAACCTGTTCATGTTCCTGCTGCAATTCATGGGCAACCGGAACTGATCCGCGCCCAAGCCAGACAATGAAAGCCCCGCCCATCCGGCGGGGCTTTTTCATGTCAGCCCATCCGCAGCGCCATATCCAGCATCCGGTTGGAGAAGCCCCACTCGTTGTCATACCAGCCGAAGACCCGGATCAGCCCGTGCTCGGTCGCGCGGGTCTCGGGCAACGCCATGACGATGCTCTCGGGGCGCGCACGCAGATCGGTGGAAACGAGCGGCTTCCCGGTCGTGCCGATCACGCCACCCGCGCCTTGCAGCACCGCTTTGACCTGTTCGACCGTGGCAGGATTTTTCACCGTCACCGCCAGATCGACCGCCGACACGGAGGCCGTGGGTACCCGCACCGCCTGCGCAATCAGGCGACCGGCGAGATCGGGGAGCACCTCTTCCATCAACTTGCCCGCGGAGGTCGTCGTCGGCACCATCGACAGCGCCGCCGCGCGCGAGCGCTCCATCGGGCCGCGCGGCTTGTCGACCGTGGGCTGCGAGCCGGTATAGCAATGCACCGTTGTCATCGAACCGGTGACGATCCCGAATTCCGCGTCGATCAGCCGCGCAAGCGGCGCCAGAGCGTTTGTCGTGCAGCTGGCGTTGGAGACGATCTTCTGCCCGTTCAGCGCCGCGTCATTGGCGCCCAGAACCACCGTGATCTCCGCCGCTTTCGCAGGTCCCGAGATCAGCACGCGGGCTGCCCCGCCTGCGATCCCCTGCCCTGCAATCTGCGTACTGTCGGCGCGGCCGGTGCATTCCATCACCAGATCGACATGCGACAGATCGAGCGTGGAGATATCATCCGCGCGGTGCAGCGCGATCCGGGTACCGTTGATCACCAGCGCGCCCTCTTCCAGCGCGACCGTGCCGCGCCACGGGCCAAACACGCTGTCATATTCGAACAGGTAAGCCAGCATCTCGGGCGCTTCGATATCGTTGACGCCCACGATCTCCAGTCCCGGCCAGCGCGCAGGCGCCTCCGCCCAGGCGCGCAGCACCGAGCGACCGATCCGTCCGAACCCGTTTATGAAAACACGCATCTGGCGCACCTCCTGCAAACGCCCTTAGCGCCGGAGGGCGCCAAGGGAAAGTGCGCGATTGTCACCGATACGAGAGACTTCAGGCCGACAGTTCGTGCGCGGTGATCTGATAGGTGAAGTCCTTGGCGTCTAGATAATCGCGGCGTTTGCCGTCGATCTCGGCCTGCGGATACATCAGATAGGGCAGCTCCGGCCCGTCCGAGCCCGGCAGGTCCACGTCATGCGCGTAGTTATAGCCGATCCAGTTGCCTTCCCATGCGCCAAACAGCTTCGCACGCACATCGACCACCTTGGGGTCTTTGAGGCCTAGATGCCCCTCGCCTTCCTGCAGCATCACCTTGCGCACATCGGCGGCGTCTGCAGGCACCCAGCCGAAGCCGCTGAGCCAGACTTCCGAGCGGCAATGCTGCGCGCCGGTGGCATCGTCGGATTTCAGACCGAGGCTCTTGTAGCCGAAGCGCGAGGGCGCGACGCGGATGCCATAGACATCACGTGCGGGCAGACCGGCGGCACGCGACAGCCCGACGAAGAGAGCGTTGAGATCGGCGCATTTGCCCGACAGGTCGCCTGAGGTCAGCATGAAGGAGATATCGCCCAACCCGCAGCCCGGCGTCTTCGGGTTGCGCACGGTGTTCTCGACGATCCATTCGTAGATCGCGCGGGCTTTCTCCAGATCGCCAGTCTTCCCGCGGGTGATCGAGTCGGCGGTCTGCTTCACGATCCCGTCGGTCGGCAACAGCTTGGTCGCGGCGGTGAAACGCGCGCGCTCGACCTCGTCCAGCGGTTCTACGTCGCCCGGTTTACTCAGATCGACCACGAAGTCTTGCGTCTGCGCTTGCGTCGTCAGGGTCAGCGTACGCGGGCCGTCGGAGGCACCCCAGACCGCATGCACCATCGGCGTGCCGGTGTCGGATGCATTCACGATCTGCACCTCGTCCGCATCGCTTTCCCAGTTCACCGCGCCGGGCTTCATCCAGCCGTCGCCATGAACCGAGGGCACCGGCACCCAAAGCTGCGCGGTCTCGCCACCGCCGGGCAGGCTGACCTTGGTGACCAGCTCGAAGCTGCGCCAGCCCGTGGGCTTGGGATCGAACGCCGCCCTCGCGCCGCGCGGGCTCGCCGCCAGCGCCATCGAAGCCGCGCCGAGTTGCAGAAGACGCCGTCTGTTCAAAGCCATGTCACCACTCCGCTGAATACTGGCCGCCTTCTACGCCCGCGTCCCTGCAAGAACAAGGCGACAGTGCGATCAGCCGAACCGCCCGGTGATGTAGTCCGAGGTGCGCTCGACCCGCGGGCGGGTGAAGATTTGCGCGGTCTCGCCCTCTTCGATCAGCTCGCCCAGATACATGAAGGCGGTGCGGTCGGAGACGCGGCTCGCCTGTTGCATGTTATGGGTGACGATGGCGATGGTGAACTGCTCCTTGAGCTGGTGGATCGTCTCTTCCAGCTTGCCGGTCGAGATCGGATCGAGCGCGGAAGCCGGCTCGTCGAGCAGGATCACCTCCGGCTCCACCGCGATGGTGCGCGCCACGCACAAACGCTGCTGCTGACCGCCCGAGAGAGACTGGCCCGAGCTTTGCAGCTTGTCTTTCACCTCGTCCCAGAGTGCCGCGCCCTTCAGTGCCGCCTGCACCCGGTCGTCGATCTCGGATTTCGCGTAATTCGCGAGGCGCAGCCCGAAGGCGATATTCTCGTGGATCGTCATCGGGAAGGGCGTGGGTTTCTGGAACACCATGCCCACTTTCGCGCGCAGCCGGTTCAGATCGACCTTCTTGCCGAGGACATTCTCGCCATCGAGCAGCACCTCCCCCGTCGCGGTCTGCTTCGGATAGAGGTCATACATCCGATTGAGCACGCGCAAGAGCGTGGACTTGCCACAGCCCGACGGACCGATGAAAGCCGTCACACGGTTCTCGGGCAGGTCGAGATTGATCGATTTCAGGGCTTTGAAATCACCGTAGAAGAAATCGAGGTTCTTGATCGAGATGCGCGATTTCGGCGCGGGATCCACCCCGTCGAAGGTCATCGGAGAGCGTTCGCGAGTGAGGGTATCCATCAGTGTTTCTCCTTCTTGGAGGTGACGAGGCGGGCGACAATCGACAGCGCCAGCACCGCGACGGTGATGAGAAGTGCGCCTGCCCAGGCAAGGGCTTGCCAGTTATCGTAGGGCGAGAGCGCGAATTGGAAGATGGTGATCGGCAGCGAGGCCATCGGCTGCGTCAGATCGAGGCTGAAGAAGTTGTTACTGAGCGCCGTGAAGAGAAGCGGCGCGGTCTCGCCCGAAATCCGGGCGATGGCCAGCAGCACGCCGGTCACGATCCCCGCCATTGCCGCCTTGTAGGCGACCGTGCGGATCACGATCCAGCGGGGCCAGCCCATCGCAAGCCCTGCCTCGCGCAACTGGTCGGGCACGAGGCGCAGCATGTCCTCGGTGGTGCGCACGACGATCGGGATCACAAGGATCGCCAGCGCGACCGAGCCCGCAAGCGCCGAGAAATGCCCGAGGCTGACGACGAGCACCTGATAGACGAAGAGGCCCACGATGATCGAGGGCGCCGACAGCAGGATGTCGTTCACGAAGCGGATCACCTTCGACAGCTTCGCATAGCGCCCGTATTCGGCCATGTAGGTCCCGGCGAGGATGCCGATCGGCGTCCCGATCGCCACCGCGATCGCCGACATGATGACCGAGCCGAGGATCGCATTGCGCAAGCCCCCCGGCTCCATCGGCGAGGGCGTGTCCTGGGTGAAGACGGAAAGGTTCAGCGCGCTCGCCCCCTTGTAGAGCAGGTAGAGCAGGATCACGGCGAGCACGAAGAGGCCGAGCGCCGCCGCCCCCGTGGACAGCGTCATCATCACCGCGTTGACGGTCTTTCTGCGGGTCATCGAAGCCATGTCTTACGCTCCCGACTTTTGCTTCATGCGCTTGAGCATCCACTGGGCTGCGGCAAGCACGATGAAGGTAAGGATGAACAGAACGAGGCCCAGCGCGATCAGCGACGAGGTGTAGATCGGCGTCGTGGCCTCGGTGAATTCGTTGGCGATCGCCGCCGAGATCGTGGTGCCCGGTGCGAGGATCGAGCCCGAGATGCGATGCGCGTTGCCGATCACGAAGGTCACGGCCATCGTCTCACCCAGCGCGCGACCGAGCGACAGCATGATGCCGCCCACCAGCGCGGTGCGCACATGCGGGATCACGATATGGCGGTTCACCTCCCAGCGGGTCATGCCCATGCCATAGGCACTTTCACGCAGCATCGGCGGCACCGTCTGGAAGATGTCGCGCGCGAGCGAGGCGATGAAGGGCAGGATCATCATCGCGAGGATCAGCCCCGCGGTCAGCATCCCGATCCCGTAGGGCGGGCCCGCGAAGAGGGTGCCGATCACCGGGACATGGCCCAGCGTGTCGATCAGGAAGGGCTGGATATAGCTCTGCATGAAGGGCGCGAAGACGAAGAGGCCCCAGATGCCGTAGATGATCGAGGGAATGCCGGCGAGCAACTCGATCGCGATCCCAAGTGGGCGGCGCAACACGCGCGGGCAGGTCTCGGTCAGGAAAATCGCGATGCCAAGCCCCACCGGCACCGCGATGACCATCGCGATGATCGAGGTGACGACCGTGCCGTAAAGCGGCGCCAGCGCGCCGAACTTGTCGGTCACCGGGTTCCATTTCGCGGTCCACAGGAACGGCAGCCCGTATTCCTTAAACGCCGGCCACGCCCCCATGACGAGCGAGGCGAACACGCCCAGAAGAACCAGCAGCACCACCACCGCAGCGGCCAGCGTCAAAGAGCCGAATATCCGGTCGGACTGGGCCACCGGGCGCGTGCTCTTCACGCCGCTGTCGTAATCGCTTGTCGCCGTCATCGCGCACTCCACTCAAAATCGCAGAAAGGGAGGGCCGCAGATGCAGCCCTCCCCCGAAGGTGTTTATGGCAGGAAGGATCAGTGGTTCATCGACCAGACAGCGTTGCCGTCCTCGCCTTTGATCTGGCCCCATTCTTTCTTGATCTGAGCCACGACGTTTTCGGGCATCGGGATGTAGTCCAGCTTGGCGGCAGCATCGCCACCGTTCGCATAGGCCCAGTCGAAGAACTTCAGCGCTTCGGTCGAAGCTGCACCGTCCTTGGCGTCCTTGTGCATCAGGATGAAGGTCGCCGCGGTCATCGGCCAGGTCTTGTCGCCCGGCTGGTTGGCGAGGATGACGCCGAAGCCCGGCTGGCTCGACCAGTCGGCATTGGCGGCGGCAGCGGCGAAGGCTTCGGCCTTCGGCGCGACTTTCTTGCCTGCTTTGTTGATCATGTCCGTGTAGGTCATGTTGTTCTGCAGCGCGTAGGCATATTCGACATAGCCGATCGAGTTCTTCGTCTGATCGACGTTCGCAGCCACGCCCTGGTTGCCCTTGGCGCCAAGACCCACCGGCCATTCGACAGCGGTCGAGACGCCGATGTCGTTCTTCCAGGTCTCATCGACCGAGGCGAGGTAATAGGTGTAGTTGAAGGTGGTGCCCGAACCGTCCGAACGGTGGACAACGGCGATCGCCGCGTCGGGGAGTTTCACGCCTTCGTTGAGCTTGGCAATGGCCGGATCGTTCCACTTGGTGATCTTGCCTTCGTAGATCTTCGCCAGCGTCTCACCGTCGAGAACCAGCTCGCCCGGCTTGATGCCTTCGACGTTCACGACCGGAACGATGCCGCCCATGACGGTCGGGAACTGAACCAGCGTGTTCTTCTCCAGCTCGTCGCCGCCCAGCGGCTTGTCGGACGCGCCGAAGGTCACGGTGCGGGATTCGATCTGCTTGATGCCGCCGCCCGAGCCGATGGCCTGGTAGTTGAGGCCCGTGCCCGTCTTCTCTTTGTAGGTTTTCGCCCAGGCCGAGTAGATCGGATAGGGGAAGGTCGCGCCGGCGCCGGAGATGTCGGCGGCCTGCACCGCGGCGGCCGAAGCCAGCGTCGCACCGGCAATCGCGGCGGTGAGGGTGAGGCGGGTGATGAACATTGAACAGTCCTCGCTGTCAGAATTCGGAAGCTATGAACGCGGTAACGAAACTCGTCCCGTCCGCTGGGTGCACTCATGACGGGGCTTTTTGACAGCTATGTAACAGTCGCGATTGCGTGACAGAGCGTGATAATCTGGCGTTTTTAGGGGCTTCTGGATCACGACACGCCTTGGGCAAGAAACCCCGAAAACGGAAGTTCCATAGGGCCTTTCACACGCCTCCGGCGATCACGCTCTTTTCGCAACGCCGCGAGGCATGGGGCGCATACGGCGCCCCCTACGAAAATTTCGCCGAGAAAATGACAGCCTGCAGGCGGTTTTTGTGACGGTTTCGGTGTCACGAAGCGGTCGCGAAGGCCGGATTACCCTGCCCTCGCGACTCAGAGTCGGCGTGCGGCGAGCGAACGCCGCACGAGCTGACTCGCGACAAAAGTTACAAGATCACGCGCGGCTCGGGCACACCGACGACCGGCGCGCGCAGCAGATAGGACAGCCCCTGATCCGCATCGGGGTCGGTCATGCCCTCCAGCGCGCTCGTGACCAGCACGTCGCGCATATCCGCGCCCCCGAAGGCCGGACAGGTGCTGTTCTTCCCCGGCAGATCGAGATGATGGGTCATGCGGCCTTCCGCATCGAAACGCGCCACCCGCCCCGAACTCCAAAGCGCGCACCAGAGGCCACCCTCTGCATCGACCACTGCCCCGTCAGGGTAGAGGCCCTCGGACGCGAGGTCGAGAAACAGCCGGCTCTCGCCCTCGGGCCAGCCATCCGCATCAAGCGACTGACACCAGACCTTCCGGCTGGGCGTATCCGCGAAATAGGCCGTGCGACCATCGAGCGTGAAGCAAATCGCGTTGGGGATCGAAATCCCCGAGACGAGACGGCGCAGCTCGCCCCGGTAATAGCGATAGATCGTGCCGCGCCCGCGCTCGGCCTCTTTGCCCATCGTGCCGAACCAGAAGCCACCCTGCCGATCCGCCCGCCCGTCATTCGAGCGGGTGCCGGGATCGTCGGCCTCCACTTCGACGAGCGGCTCCAGAGTGCCCTCGCCGATATGGAACAGCGACAGGCCGGTCTCGGTCGCGAGGATCATCCGCTCGCGATCTACCCAGCCTGCCGCCGAGGCCATGCCCTCGAACTGCCATTCGAGCGGCCCGTTGGCATCGCGCGTCAGCAGCTTGCGGTTCAAGATATCGAACCAGAAGAACTGGCTGCGCTCGGGATGCCAGAACGGCCCCTCCCCCAGTTCGCAAACCCTGTCATCGAACAAGCTCATATGAATCCTCCCGCGATTTGCGGAAGCCTCTCACCCCTGCAGGTCTTCGGGCAAGAGGTTCTCGGGAATGTTCTGGAAACAAACAGGCCGGAGGAAGCGCCGGATCGCGAGCGTGCCGACGCTGGTCGCGCCGAAATTCGTGGACGCCGGGTAAGGCCCGCCATGAACCATCGCGTCACAGACCTCGACGCCGGTCGGGAACCCATTCGCGAGCACCCGGCCCGCCTTGCGCTCCAGCACCGGCAGCAGCCGTCCGGCCAGCGCCGCGTCGCCGTCATCCATATGCAGCGTCGCGGTCAACTGCCCCGAGAAGCTGCGCGCGACCTTCAGCATCTCGTCGTCATCCTTGACGGTCACGATCAGCCCGAGCGGGCCGAAGACCTCCTCGGAGAGAACCTCGTTCTCCAGCCAATCGGCGGCGGAGACGCGGAACAAGTAGGGCTTCGCCTCGCGCCGGTCGCAAACCTGAGTGAGCAATTGCTGAACGCCGCCGGCCTCCTCGAACCGCGCGGCGCCCTTGCTATAGGCTTCGGCGATTCCGTCGGTCAGCATGACCTGCGATCCGCCCGCCTCAAGCGATGCGAGGGCCGCGTTCACGAAACTCTCGCCTTCGGTGCCTTCCCTGACGACCACGATGCCGGGGTTGGTGCAGAACTGGCCCGCACCCATCATCAGCGAGGCCGCCCAGCCTACGCCCAGATCCTCGCCGCGCGCTTTGATCGCTTCCGGCAGCAGGAACATCGGGTTGACCGAGCCCAGTTCGCCGAAGAACGGGATCGGCTCTGGGCGCTGCGCGCAAAGGTCATAAAGCGCTTTGCCGCCGCCCAAGCTGCCGGTGAAGCCCACCGCCTTGATCAGCGGGTGCTGCACCAGCCCCTGCCCCACATCATGCGAGCCGCCTTGGACGAGGCTGAACACGCCCTTGGGCATTCCGCATTTCTCGACGGCGGCCTTGATCGCTTCGGCCACGATCTCTCCGGTGCCGGGATGCGCCGGATGGCCCTTCACCACGACCGGGCAGCCCGCCGCCAGCGCCGAAGCCGTGTCGCCGCCCGCCGTCGAAAACGCGAGCGGAAAGTTCGACGCACCGAAGACCGCGACCGGCCCGATGGGACGTTGGATCATCCGCAGATCGGGGCGCGGCAGCGGCTGTCGATCGGGCAGCGCTTCGTCGTGGCGGCGATCGAGATAGTCGCCCTTGCGGATATGCTCCGCAAACATCCGCAGTTGGCCGGTGGTACGCCCGCGCTCACCATTCAGGCGCGCTTCGGGCAAGCCGCTTTCCTGCGTGCCGATCTCGGTGATCGCCTCGCCGCGCGCTTCGATCTCGTCGGCAATCGTCTCGAGGAACTTCGCGCGGGTCTCGCGGCTCGAATAGCCATAGTCCCAGAACGCCTCCTCGGCCGCTTCGCAGGCGGCATTCACCATCTCGACCGTGCCCATGCAGAACTCGTGCGAGGGCCCATGCGCCGGGTCAGACGTGAAACGGGTCTCGGTCTTTACCCAATCGCCTGCGATCAGATTCTTGCCATGCGGGGTATAGGTCATTTGGTATCCTTCAGAATTCGAAGTCTTCAACAGCGGTGCGGTGGCCCAGCAGGAACGCGTCGGCCACATGCACCATCGGCGCGAGATCCACATCGGATGCGCCCTGCCGCACCAGCTCTGCCATGCGGGCATAGAGTGCGGGGTATTCTTCCATGATGCTCTCGGCACCCTCGGCTTTCGCGCCGCCGATCTCAAGGACGTTGCCACCAAGGCGCAACGCCATCGACCCGGCATCGGTTTCCAGCGCGATATCCCAGGTCTGGGGGCCTTCCTGTCGCCAGTCGAAATCCGCCTCGATCGCGCCGGTAAAGTTCAGCCGCGCGGCGATGGGGGCCTGTCGGTTGGCGGGAAACTCCAGCTCCGCCGAGGTCAGGTGGATCGGCGCGGGCAGGATTTCCGTCAGGATCGAAAGTGCATTGATGCCCGGATCGAAAACGCCCATGCCGCCGGGTTCGAACACCCATTCCTGTCCGGGGTGCCATTTGCGCACATCCTCGCGCCATGTGATCCGGCCCGAATGCACCTTGCGATCCGCAAGCCACGCCTTTGCCGCCGCGACCGCGTGCGCCATGCGCGAATGCCACGTGGCAAACAGCGTCAGACCGCGAGCGGCGGCCATCGCCTCGAGCGTATGCACCTCGGCCAAGGTCGCCCCGGGCGGCTTTTCGAGCATCACATGCCGCCCGGCTGCAAGCGCGGCGCGCGCAGCCAGAAAGCGCGGAACGGGCGGCAGGCAGAGGCTCACCACCTCGATCTCGGGATGGGCGGAGAGCATCCCCTCGATCTGCGTATAGGCGGGCACCCCTTCGACCGTACCATGCCGCGAGACCGTCGCGGCCAGTTCCCAATCGGGGCTGGCAGCGATTGCGGGCACGTGCTGATCCAGAGCGATCTTGCCGATACCGACGAGCGCGAGTTTCATCAGTGACTGTCCTTTCCGACCGGGTTGCCCCGGCAGCCGACGAGGAAATCGAGATCGGCCCCGGTATCCGCGCCCATCACATGCGCCTGATGCAGCCACGCATATCCACCTTCCGGCCGCTCATGGCTCGGCTGCCACTTCGCAAGGCGCTCGGCCAGCTCCGCGTCCGAGATTTCGAGCGTCAGGCTCCGGTTCGGCACGTCGAGCGAGATCATGTCGCCGTTTTGCACGACCGCCAGCGGCCCACCGGCCGCCGCCTCGGGCGAGGTGTGCAACACGACCGTTCCGTAAGCCGTCCCCGACATCCGCGCATCCGAGATGCGGACCATATCGGTGATGCCCTTCTTCAGCACTTTCGGCGGCAAGCCCATGTTGCCTACCTCGGACATGCCCGGATAGCCCTTGGGACCGCAATTCTTCAGCACCATCACGCAGGTCTCGTCGATATCGAGCGCGTCGTCGTTGATCTTCGCCTTGTAGTCGTCGATATCCTCGAAGACGACGGCGCGCCCACGGTGGGTCAGCAGATGGGGGCTGGCGGCGGACGGCTTCAGAACCGCCCCTTTCGGCGCGAGATTGCCGCGCACCACCGCGATGCCGCCCTGATCGGTCAGCGGCTTGTCGGCGGGCAGGATCACGTCCTCGTTCCAGTTCACGACGTCCTTGACCTCGTCCCAGATCGCCCCGCCCGACACGGTCAGCGCGTCCTTGTGGAGCTGCCCCGCCTCGCCCAGACGTTTCAGCACGACCGGCAGACCACCCGCGTAGAAGAACTCTTCCATCAGGTATTTCCCCGACGGCATCAGGTTGACGATGGTCTTCACATCGCGCCCGCAGCGGTCCCAGTCATCGAGCGTGACATCCACGCCGACGCGGCCCGCCAGCGCCAGAAGATGCACCACCGCGTTGGTCGAGCCTCCGATCGCGCCATTGGTGCGGATCGCGTTCTCGAAAGCCTGCTTGGTCATGATGTCGGAGGGTTTCAGATCGTCCTTCACCATCTGCACGATGCGCCGTCCCGAAAGCTGCGCCATCACGCGGCGGCGGCTGTCCACCGCCGGGATCGCGGCATTGCCCGAGAGCGCCATGCCGAGCGCCTCGGCCATGCTCGCCATCGTCGAAGCCGTGCCCATCGTGTTGCAGGTGCCCGAGGAGCGCGACATCGAGGCTTCGGCTTCGAGGAATTCCTCCTGCGTCATCTCGCCCGCCTTCACGGCCTCGGAGAATTTCCACAGATGCGTGCCCGAGCCCACGCGCTCGCCCCGGAAATAGCCGTTCAGCATCGGCCCGCCGGTCACGACGATGGACGGAATATCACAGCTCGCCGCTGCCATCATCAGCGACGGCGTGGTCTTGTCGCAGCCCACCAGAAGCACCGCCCCGTCCATCGGCTGGCCGCGGATCGTCTCTTCGATCGCGAGGGCTGCAAGGTTGCGAAACATCATCGCGGTCGGGCGGAACGTGTTCTCCGAGGCCGAGAAGACCGGCACTTCGACGGGGAAGCCGCCGGCCTCCCAGATGCCCGCCTTCACCTTCTCGGCCAACTCGCGCAGGTGGCCGTTGCAGGGCGTCAGATCCGACCATGTGTTGAGGATGCCAATGATCGGGCGCCCGTCGAACAGGTCATGCGGATAGCCTTGGTTTTTCATCCAGCCGCGGTGGTAGATCGTGTCGCGCGTATTGCCGCCATACCATTCCTGCGAGCGCAGTTTGCGGGGCCAAGGGGCGGGGGTGAAAGCCATATCGGACCTCAGAGGCTGGCGACGGCCACGGGGGCCGACGCGTCGGAATTACGGGCGAGCGGATTGCGCAGCGGCAAGCCGAAAGCGGGGCATTCGATCTCGAACACATCGCCCGGCGCGGCGTTGATCCCGTCGGCGAAGCTGAGCGTCGCAGTGCCGAAGAAATGCACATGCACATCGCCCGGATCGCAGAAAGGCGCGTATTTGAAGTGGTGATGCTCAAGATTGGCGATCGTGTGGGACATGTTAGCCTCGCCCGACAGGAAGGGCTTTTCCCAGAGCGCCTCGCCATCGCGCAGGATGCGGCTGGTGCCCTCGACGCTTTCGGGCAGATCGCCCACCAGCATCTCGGGGCCGAAGCTCGCCGGGCGCAGCTTGGAATGGGCGAGCCACAGGTAGTTGCCGCGCTCGGTGACGTGGTCAGAGAACTCGTTGCCCAGTGCGAAGCCCACGCGCACCGGCTGACCGTCGGGCGCGATGACGTAGAGCCCCGCGACCTCCGGTTCCTCGCCACCATCGAGCGCGAAGCTCGGCGAGGTGAGTGCCGCGCCCGGTGCGACGGCGGCCAGACCGTTGCCCTTGTAGAACCACTCGGGCTGCACACCCACGGAACCAGCGGCGGGCTTGCCGCCCTCCAGCCCCATGCGGAACATCTTCATGCTGTCGGTCATCTCCTCGGTGACCTTGGTGTGCATCGCATCGCGGGTGGAGGCGGAGCCCAGATGGGTCAGCCCCGTCCCCGTCAGATGCAGATGCGCAGCATCGGGATGATCGAGCGGCACCAGCATGCGGCCTTCGGCATAGGCGGCCTCTAGGTCCACCTCGTCCCCCTGCCCGCGCGCGGCGATCTCGGCAGCCAGATCGTGCCCGGCGGCGATGGCGGCCAGCGCCAGATCGCGGGTCGAGGTGACGCCCGGCACCAGATGCGCGGGGCCGTCTTCACGCACGGCCACGGCGCGCGATCCGTCGGCAAGGGTCAATTGCGAGAGCAACATCTCAGGCTTCCTTGTTCTTGTTGTAGACATCGAAGAAGACGGCGGCGAGCAGCACGAGCCCCTTGATGACCTGTTGGTAATCGATGCCAATCCCGAGGATCGACATGCCGTTGTTCATCACGCCCATGATGAAGGCGCCGACGACCGCGCCGATGATCTTGCCGGAACCGCCCGACATCGAAGCGCCCCCGATGAACACGGCCGCGATCACGTCGAGCTCCACCGCGAAGCCCGCCTTCGGGGTCGCGGTATTCAGACGTGCGGCGAAGACGAGACCAGCGAGCGCCGCCAGCAGGCCCATATTGACGAAGGTGAGGAAGGTCAGCCGCTCGGTGCGGATGCCCGACAGCTTGGCCGCCTTGGAGTTACCGCCCACCGCATAGACCCGGCGACCCAGCGTGGTGCGTTCGGTCACGAAGACATAGATGATCGTCAGGATCACCATCGAAAGCAGCACGTTCGGCAGGCCACGGAACCATGCGAGCTTCCACGTCACGAAGAGAAGCGCCACGGCGACGATCGCATTGCGCAGCACGAAGAGGCCAAGGGGTTCGCCCTCGATCCCGTAGCGCGCATCGCGCGACCTAGCCCGCAGGCCCAGCCACACCAAGAGCACCACAGCCGCGACACCGACCGCCAGCGCCAGCATGTTCGGACGTCCCACGCCGAACGGATCCGCGATGAACCCGGTCGAGAGCGCCTGGAACGACTTCGGGAACGGGCCGATGGATTGGCCTTCGAGTAGCCAGAGCGACAGCCCGCGGAACACCAGCATCCCCGCCAGCGTCACGATGAAGGACGGAATTTTCCAATAGGCCACGAAATAGCCCTGCACCGCGCCGATCGCCATGCCCATCACGAGGCACGCCGGGATCGCCACCGCGACCGGCAGGTCCATCGATACGATCAGAACTGCTGCAAAGGCCCCGATAAAGCCCATGACCGAGCCGACCGAGAGGTCGATATTGCCCCCCACGATCACCAGCAACATGCCCAGCGCCATGATGATGATGTAGCTGTTCTGCAGGAACAGGTTGGTGATGTTGACCGGCTTGAGCAACGTGCCGCCCGTCACGATCTGGAAGAACAGCATGATCGCGATCAACGCAAACAGCAGTCCGTATTCGCGGATGTGGCGCGCGATATAGGCGCCGATCCCAAGGCCTCCCGAAGGCTCGGAATTCGCTTGTTCGATCTGGTCCATGACTTTCCCTATTCCCTAACGATCAAGGACATGATGCGCTCCTGGCTCGCCTCGTCGGCGTTCAACTCGCCCACGAAGCTGCCCTCGTTCATCACGTAGATCCGGTCGGACATGCCCAGAAGTTCCGGCATCTCCGAAGAGATCATGATGACGGCCTTCCCGGCCGCGCTCAGTTCATTGATGATCCCGTAGATTTCGTATTTCGCGCCGACATCGATGCCGCGCGTCGGCTCGTCGAGGATCAGCACCTCCGGCTCGGTAAAGAGCCATTTCGCGAGCACGACCTTCTGCTGGTTGCCGCCCGAGAGGTTCATCACCTTCTGGAACACCGAGGGCGTGCGGATATTGAGATCGCGGCGGTATTTCTCGGCCACTTCGGTTTCGCGAAAATCCTCGACCACGCCGTTCTTCGCCACCGCGCCGAGATTGGCGAGGCTGGTGTTGCGCTGGATGGTCTCTTCGAGGATCAGCCCGAGGCTCTTGCGGTCCTCAGTGACATAGGCGAGCCCCGCCGCGATGGCGCGGTCAACGGTGGAGACATCGGCGGGCTTGCCGTGGATCAGCACCTCGCCCGAGATATCGCGCCCGTAGCTGCGTCCGAAGACGCTCATGGCAAGTTCCGTGCGGCCCGAGCCCATCAGCCCCGCGATGCCGACCACCTCGCCGGCGCGGACATGCATCGACAGGTCACGGATCATCTGGCGGTCGCGATGTTCGGGGTGGCGCACGTTCCAGTTCTTCAGCTCAAACAGCACCTCGCCCGCGCGACGGGTCCGGTCGGGGAAGCGATGCGCCATGTCGCGACCCACCATGTCGCGCACGATGCGGTCTTCGGTGAGGTCACCGCCGCGCGCGTCGATGGTGGAGATCGTGGCGCCGTCGCGGATCACGGTCACGCTGTCGGCCACGCGCTTCACTTCGTTCAGCTTGTGGCTGATGATGATCGAGGTGACGCCCTGCGCCTTCAGCTCCAGCAGCAGATCCAGCAGAGCCTGACTGTCGGATTCCGACAGCGCCGCGGTCGGCTCGTCGAGGATCAAGAGGCGCACGTTCTTCGACAGCGCCTTCGCGATCTCGACAAGCTGCTGCTTGCCCACGCCGAGGCTGTCGACCAGCGTGCCGGGCGCCTCGCGCAGCCCGACCTTCTTCAGCAGGCCTTCGGTCTGCTGGAAGGTTTCCTGCCAGTTGATCACGCCGCTCTGGGCGCGTTCGTTGCCCAGATAGATGTTCTCGGCAATCGACAGCAGCGGCACGAGCGCCAGTTCCTGGTGAATGATGATGATGCCACGATCTTCGCTGTCGCGAATGTCGCGAAATTCGGCAGCGGCGCCGTCATAGACGATCTCGCCCTCGTAGCTGCCTGCGGGATAGACGCCTGAGAGCACTTTCATCAGGGTCGATTTTCCCGCGCCGTTCTCGCCGCAGATCGCGTGGATTTCACCGTCACGGACCGCGATCGAGACGTCGTCGAGCGCTTTCACACCAGGAAAGGTCTTGGTGATGTTGCGCATTTCAAGAAGGGTGGTCATCCGACCTCTCCGGCGTCAAATCGAGTGGGGGACTGGCCGCCCCAAAGGGCGACCAGCGTGGCAAGTCGGGGAGGCCCGGCTTACTCGATCTGATCCTTGGTGTAGTAACCGGAGCCGATCAGAACCTTTTCCCAGTTCGATTTGTCCACCGGCACCGGCTGGAGCAGGTAGGACGGGATCACCTTGACGCCGTTGTCATAGGTCTCGGTATCGTTGATCTCGGGCTCGCCGCCCTTGAGCATCGCGTTGACCATGCCGACGGTGACTTTCGCCAGTTCGCGGGTGTCCTTGAAGATGGTCGAGTACTGCTCGCCCGCGAGGATCGATTTCACCGACGGAACTTCAGCGTCCTGACCGGTGACGATCGGCATCTTCATGTCGCCCGAGCCGTAGCCCACGCCCTTGAGCGAGGACAGGATGCCGATGGACAGCCCGTCATAAGGCGAGAGCACGCCCTGCACCTGCTTGTCGGTGTAATTGGCCGACAGAAGGTTATCCATGCGCGACTGTGCCACGGCACCGTCCCAGCGCAGCGTGCCGACCGTGTCCATGCCCATCTGGCCCGACGGGATCACCACATCGCCCGAGTCGATGAGCGGCTGCAGCACCGACATCGCGCCGTTATAGAAGAAATAGGCGTTGTTATCGTCCGGCGAGCCGCCGAACAGCTCGACATTCCACGGCTTCGTGTCGGGGAAACGCTCCTTGAGCCCCTGCACCAGCGAATTGGCCTGCTCCACGCCGACCTTGAAGTTGTCGAAGGTCGCGTAATAGTCGACATCCGGCGTGTCGCGGATCAGGCGGTCATAGGCGATGACCTTGATATCGGCGGCCTTCGCGTTGGCCAGAGCGTTCGACAGCGTTGTGCCGTCGATCGCCGCGATCACCAGAACGTCCACGCCCTTGGTGATCATGTTCTCGACCTGAGCGAGCTGGTTCGGAATATCGTCTTCCGCATATTGCAGGTCAGTGTCGTAGCCTGCGGCCTGGAACTGTTCGACCATCGAGTTGCCGTCAGAAATCCAGCGAGCCGACGATTTGGTCGGCATCGAGATGCCTACGGTTTCGGCCCAAGCTCCGGAACCGAGCATAGCGGTGCCGATCGCCAGCACTGCGGCGGCGGTTTTGATTTTCATGGTGTCCTCCCTATGACGGTGCGCGACCCGTCTGTCCTCCTCGCGCAGCCCGATACCGGGCGTGGGAGAAACACTAGCAATGTGAGAGCATGATGATAAAATTACATTCAACGCAATCTGCATACCGAAAGTGATATGCCTCTTTCTCACCTGATGCTGAAACCGGCGCAACTGCGCCTGATCCGGGCGGTTGCAGAGTCCGGGCAACTCCAGCTCGCCGCTGAAAGCTGCGCCATGACGCAGCCGGCCGCGTCCCGAATGCTGGCCGAGGTGGAGCGTCGGGTCGATGCGCCGCTGTTTACCCGGCAGCCCAAGGGGATGGAGCCGACAGAGATCGGTCTGGCCGTGTTGCGCCGCGCCCGGGCCGTTCTGCGCGAACTCGAGAGCATGGGCTCCGACATCGAGGCGCTGCGCAGCGGCCATGCCGGGCGCGTGCGGATCGGCGCGGTGACCGGCCCTGCGGTGGGCTATCTCGTGCCCGCGATCCGCGCCGTCAAACGCGCCTCGCCCGAGAGCGACATTTCCGTGGAGGTTCTGCCGTCACGCGATCTGTTGGGCTATCTCGCGGCGGGAGAGATGGATTTCATCCTCGCCCGGGTTCTGCCCGAGTTCGACAGCGAGCTTTTCGACATCACCCCGATGCGCGACGAGAAAATCGTCTTTCTCGTGCGCGCCAATCACCCGCTGGCCCGCTCGCCCTTCGTCACGATGACCGAACTGGGGGATTACGAATGGATCCTGCAACAGCGCGGCGCGCCGATCCGCGAGGCGACCTTCGAGGCCTTCGCAGCGCTTGGCCTGTCCGAGCCGCGCGACTGCGTGAACAGCCCGTCGCTGCTGTTCACCATCGCCTATCTCGCGCAAAGCGACGCCGTGGCCGCCGTTTCGGAAGAGGTCGCCCAGCTTCTGATCCGCGAGCCCGTCAACGCGGGCTTCGCGGTCCTGCGCATCCAGCAAGAATTTCGGGTGTCGTCCTATTACCTGCTCGGCCTGCGCCGTCGCCCGCTCTCGCCGCTTGCCCTTAGATTGCGCGAAGAGCTGCTGCGACTTTCCGGGCAAGGAAACTGAGTCAAGGAAGGTACGAGTCCGAGCGGCTCACCCGGTCAGGCGCGTCGCCCGCAGATCGCCCGCCTGTTCAAGGATCGGATAGGCAACATAGGTCACGTCCGTGTTGATCTGCTTCAGCGCGCGCACAGTTTCCTGATGGATGTTCGTGGTCTCGATAGAGGCGCTGTTATTCGCGCGCAGCCGGGCAAGGTGGGCAGCCTGCAACTCGGCCTCGGCGGCGCGGGTGCGGTCTTTCTCCTCCACGAGCTGGCGCGCATCGTCGATCTCCCCCGACATCAAAACGTTCAGGGCCAGACGCGTGTTCGAGGTGACGCGGTCGTGGAAATCGGTCAGCTCCCGCAGCCCCTCTTCCGAGAAGGTCAGGCCGCGTTCGTGGATGCGCTGGGCGAGATCGACGAGATTGGTCGAAATCTGATCGCCCGCATCCTCGAGATGGTTCGCCACCATCGCGATCTCCATCGCGCGACGCGATTGCTCGGTGCTCAGCCGCGTCTCGTTCAGCCGCGCGACATAAAGCTTGATCTCGTAATGCATGCGGTCGACTTCGCTCTCGTTGCGCTTGATGCGGGCGGCGACCTCCGGGTCCCAACGGACGAAAAGACCGAGCGCCGGCTGCAGCATCTCCAAGACCTGCTCGCCCATGCGCAGCAACTCGCGCGCCGCATTGCCAAGGGCATGACCCGCGTCCCCCAACCCCTTTTCATCGAGCGCGGTGATCCGGGAGGGCGACTGGTCCTTGCGCTCGACCACGACCGCCTCGGCAAGGCGCAACACCCCAGGGATCAGCGGCAGCGACAGGATCGCGACGCCGAGGTTGAAGACCAGATGCAGGTTGATCACCTGCCGCGCTGTCGTCGCGCCCAGAAAGTCGAGCGCATGCGGGAAGGCCATCAGACCGATCAGCACCAGCGCGGCCCCGCCCCCGCGCAGGACGAAATTCGAGACCATGATGCGGCGCGGGATCGGATCGGCCGACAGCGTCAGCATCACCGGGATGATCGCCCCGCCGAGGTTCGCGCCCAGCACCATCGCCGCGGCGCCCGTCCCCGGCAAAAGGCCCTGGCCCGCGAAGGTCACGAACATCAAGACCGCCGCGATCGAGGAATGCATCGCCCAAGTCAGCAAGGCCCCGAGGACGAAGGCCGAGACGAGGTCGCTGCCCAGCCGGGTCAGCACCGCGTCTACCAGTTCGCTGTCGCGCAAGGGCGCCGTCGCCTCGCCGATCAGACCCAGCGAGAGCAGCACCAGCGCCAGCCCCACGAAGATGCGTCCCGCCTGCCGCGGCCGCCGGGCTTTTGATTTGAGAAACAGTGTCACCCCGATCACGAGAAGCGTGGGCACGAGAACATGGATCGGCGAGAGCAGGATCTGCGCCACGATCGACGAGCCCAGATCGGCGCCCAGCACCAGCGCCACGCCCGACACGGCGGCCAATGTTCCGCTCGCGGCGAAACCGGCGGTCAGGATCGCGACGGCGGTCGAGCTTTGCAGCAGCATCGCCGCCCCCGTCCCCGCGGCCATCGCGCTGATCCGCGTGCCTGCCGTGCGGCGCAGGAACTGGCGCAGCGAGGCCATGAAGGCGCGCTCGACCCCGGTGCGGATCAAACGAACCGCCCAGAGCAGCAGCGCAACCGCGCCTGCGAGATTGATCAGGAAATAGATCATAAGCTCTCCCAAATCCCGCGTTCGGCTTCGGATGCCCTCCACGACCACGCGGTTCTACCTCGTTAAACTGCATCAAAATGTGGGGTTCGCAACATTTTTCTTGAATTTATGCGGCATAGGCCACATCAATTTTAGAGTTCGGTGAGGATTCTCACCTTCGGGAAAAGCGATGGATGCGAGCGTGAAACAAGAGGGACAGCGACTGCGCAAACGCGACCGGCGCGAGCAGATCCTGTTCGAGTTGAAGCTGCGCCCCCATCTGCGGATCTCGGAACTGGCCGAACGGTTCGGAGTCTCGACGGAGACGATCCGGCGCGACTTCGATGCGCTCGAAGAGAAGGGGCTGATCGACCGCGCGCATGGCGGGGCCTCGCGCCCCGATCCGGGCCATTACCCGACGCTGAACGAGCGCGAACGCGACCAGTTTCAGGAACGCGAGCGGATCGGGCGCATGGCCGCAGCGCAGGTCGCGCCCGGCGAGACGCTGATGATCGATTCCGGCTCGACCACGCAGCAGATGGCCCGGTTTCTCGCAATGGCAGGCACGCCCTGCCGCGTCATCACGAATTCGCTGCCCATCGCGATGCTTCTGGGCGGAAGCGAGGGGGCGGAGGTGATTCTTGCCCCGGGGAATTACCTGCCGACGGAATCGGCGGTCGTGGGCGAAGAGACGCTCGAATTCCTGTCGCGCCATCACGTCGACCGGGCAGTGATCGGGGCCACGGCGCTCTCGGTCGAGGGCGTGTCCGAGACCATTCCGGGCTTCGCCGCTATCAAGCGCGTGATGCTCGCGCAGGCGCAGGCCGGAATGCTGCTGATCCTCGGGTCGAAATTCGGCATTCACGGCTTCACCCGCGCCGCCACGCTGGGCGCGCTCGCCTCGGTCGTAGTGGACCGCGCGCCGCCCGCCGATCTGAAAGAGGCGCTGCGCGAGAACGCCGTGGAGGTACTGCTCGCGAAGTGACGCCACCCACGAGAGTTCCCTGGGATGCCCGGCGCACCGCAGACCTGATCGTGCTGGTGATCGCTGTCGCTGTGGTGATAAGTGAGCCCCTATCGGCACAGGCGCGAAGGACGACCCTCTGATGACAATGACAGCGCAGGAAGCGCTCGCGGCCTATGAGCGCGCGCGCCATCGACTGCCCTCCCCCAGCGCGGGCACGACAAGCCAGATGGCGCGCGACCTCTCGGAGCTTGCCGATCTGTTCGACGTCTTCCTGCTGGACGCGTTCGGCGTGCTCAATATCGGCGAGACCGCGATCGAAGGCACGCCCGAGCGCGTCGCGGCGCTGCAAGCGCAGGGCAAGCGGGTGATGGTCGTGTCGAACGCGGCGGGCGTCCCGCATGACAGCCTGATGCGGAAATACGCACGGCTCGGCTATGACTTCGCGCCCGAGGATGTCGTCACCAGTCGCACCGCTCTCGTTGCAGCCCTGCGCGAAGCGCCTGCCCAGGCCTGGGGCCTGATGGCGAGCCAAACGACGGGCGATGACGAGCTGGATCAGTTCGACGTCACATGGCTCGCCGAAGACCGCACCGCCTATGACGCGGCCGAAGGCTTCCTGCTGATCGGCGCGGCGGACTGGACCGAAGAGCGACAAGACCTGCTCGAAGCGTCCCTCCGCGACAACCCGCGCCCGGTCTGGGTCGGCAATCCCGATATCGTCGCCCCTCGTGAGGTCGGGTTCTCACAGGAGCCGGGTCACTTCGCGCATAGGCTCGCCGATGCGACGGGTGTGGCGCCGGAGTTCTACGGCAAGCCTTTCACCAATATCTACGACATCGCCTTCGCGCGTCTCGGTCCGGTCGATCCTGAGCGCGTGCTGATGGTGGGCGACAGCCTGCACACCGACATTCTCGGCGCACAGGCGACCGGAATCCGCTCTGCCCTGATCGCGGGATACGGTTTCTTCGGCGGCGAGGACGCGCAGGCGGCCATCTCCTCCTGCGGCATCGTTCCGGATTTCGTTCTGGAACGACCGTGAGCGCGCCGCCGCTGACCCCGGCGAAATGATGTGATTTTTCAAAACCATCGCGCGCGCTTCTGACCCGGCCGCGATGGGCTATACTTGATATGCACCTTTTAGTATGTGTGTCCCCCGAGGAGCACGGAGGCCAGACCTGTCATGGACTCACCAGAAAGCATCCAACAGCACTTGGCTGCGATCGTGGAAGGCTCGGAAGATGCGATTGTCACCAAGGACCTCAACAGCATCATCCTGAGCTGGAATCGCGGCGCGGAAAACCTGTTCGGCTACACTGCCAAAGAAGCCGTCGGTCAGCCGATCACGATCATCTTTCCCGACGACCGGATGGATGAGGAGGTCGACTTCATCGCCCGTCTGCGGCGCGGAGAGCGGATCGCCAATTACGAGACGATCCGCCAGCGCAAGGACGGCAGCCCCGTTCCGGTGTCGCTGACCGTCTCGCCCGTGCGCGACGCCGATGGCCAAGTCGTCGGCGCGTCGAAGATCGCGCGCGACATCACCTTGCAGCACCAACTGGCAGAGCAGCAGAGACTGCTCCTGTCCGAGATGCGCCACCGGGTCGGCAACGCCTTCGCGGTGGCCGCGTCGCTGATTGCCGTTGCCGCGCGACAGGCGGACAGCGCGGAGCAACTCAGTAGAGAGATGCGCAGCCGCCTTCACGCGATCGCGTCGCTCAACTCGATGACCGTGAACGACCCTTCGGGTGAACAACCCGATGGCATGCCGCTGTCCTATCTCGTCAGCACCATCCTGAAACCCTTCAGCGAAGGGGCGAGCGTCCAGACCTCGCTTCCGGATATTCAGGTGCGCCCTGCTGCGATCACGCCGCTGACCCTCGTTCTCTTCGAGCTTGCGACGAATTCGGTGAAATATGGGGGCCTGTCGCAGAGCGGCCACGGCGTCGAGATTAGCGCGGAGATCGAGGACGGGCGCTTCAGGCTTGCATGGAAAGAGCCCGGCATCACCGAAGCGGGATCCGGCAAGGACGAAAACAAAGGGTTCGGCACATCGCTTTGTCGGCTCACCGTGTCCACCTCGCTAGGCGGTAGCTTCTCGCGCGATTTCACGCCAGAAGGATTGGTCGCGGCGTTGGATCTCGATCTGACCATGGTAGCGCAGATGCCGTGAGACCGCCGGGCGCGGAGCTGCACCTGCGGTCCGAGGCTGTTGGTCCAAGATTTGCGTCCGGGCCGAAGGAACGGCTACTTATACCCCCGAGGCAGCAGGAAAATTGCGAGGCTCGGCGATGACACCGGACGAAACCACCCCCAAACCGGCAGAGCTTCGGCATCGGATCATGGCCGGTTTCATCGGCAACGTGGTCGAATGGTATGATTTCGCGCTCTACGGCTATCTTGCAGGCGTCATCGCCCCGGTCTTCTTTCCGTCCAACGACCCGACCGCGGGCCTGATCGCGACCTACGGGATTTTCGCGGCCGGTTTCCTGATGCGTCCGCTTGGCGCGGCGGTGTTCGGATGGTTCGGCGACCGCTACGGGCGCGCGCGCACGATGCAGATATCGGTCGTGATGATGGCTATGCCGACGCTGTTTCTGGGCATATTGCCGACCTATGCGCAGGTCGGCGTTCTGGCGCCGGCGCTTCTGGTTCTGGTGCGGCTGCTGCAGGGCTTGTCGGTCGGTGGGGAGTTCTCGTCCTCGGCCACATATCTCGTCGAAACCGCGCCCCTGAAGAAACGCGGCCTGACGGGGAGCTGGGCCAATATCGGCTCCATGTCGGGCTCGCTTCTGGGGGTCGGGGCAGCAGCGCTCGTGACGAACCTCTTCGATGCGCAGACGCTCGCGGAGTGGGCGTGGCGCCTGCCCTTCCTCGGGGGCGCGCTCCTTGGCACGGTGGCGATCCTGATCCGCCGCAACCTGCACACATCAGAGCATTTCCAGCAGCACCAGGAGGGGCGCGACGACACATCGCCCCTGCTCGAAGCCTTCACGACGAACCGCAGAGAGACGCTTCTGGCGGTGGCCTTCGCGGCCAGCTACGGCACCTGCTACTACATCGCCTTCGTCTATCTTCCGGAATGGCTGTCGGGTCAGGGCTTGATGGCGCGGGACACGGCGCTGCTGATCAACACCGCGATGACGGTCCTCGTGATCCCCGCGATGCCGCTGGCGGCGATCGTGGGCGACCGGTGGGTGCCGCGTCGGGTCTGGATCGCTCTGGCGATCGGGTTGCTGGCGCTGGTCGCATGGCCTCTGCACGAGTGGATGCTCGTGTCGGGCGGCGCATTGCTGCCCGTGGTCGTCGCACATGCGGTGACCTTCCTGCTGTTGGCCGTACCGCTGGGCTCCGGCCCCGCCCTGTTCGCGGAGATGTTCCCCGAGCGGGATCGGCTTTCGGGCTATTCCGTTGCCTTCAATATCGGCCTCGGCATTTTCGGAGGCCTCACGCCGATGATCGCCACGAGCCTCATTGCCGCGACCGGTATGGTCACCGCGCCTGCGCTCTACATGCTCGTGGCGGGTTTGATCGCTGTGGTCGCGCTCGTCTTCACTCCGGATCGCAGTCGCGCGCCTTTGCGCTGAGCGAAGCACTCCCGCGAAACCAAATTGGAGGCTGGACCGATCACCGGGATGCGCTATCACGGTGACGGCGCGCACGCTTTGGAGATGTGAGGCGCCATCGACCGTGAGACGTGCAGAAGGACCACAGACCGGATGGAACAGCGCGGAACCGACCGTCTGAAGCTCGCCCTCCTCGCGCTCGCCGTAGCGGCGCTGGTGGTGGGCCTCGCCTTCTGGGCGGCTGGCGCGGACGCCTTGGCGAAAGCCAGCTGGATCGTTGGCGTCGTGCCCACCCTCGCCGCGCTTGTCTTTGAGATATCTCGCAGCCTCCGACGCGGCGAAGTCGGTCTGGATATCGTGGCCGCGCTCTCGATGACCGCCGCGCTTGTCTTCGACGAGACCCTCGCCGCGGCGGTCGTCGCGGTGATGTATTCCGGCGGCACCTTTCTTGAGAGCTTCGCCGAAGGCCGCGCCCGGCGCGAGATGCACGACCTTCTCTCGCGTGTTCCACGGACCGCGACGCGGCATCGCGATGGCGGGCTGGAGGATATCCCCCTCGACGAGATCGCACCCGGGGATCGGCTGCTGATCCATCAGGGCGACGTGGTGCCGGTGGACGGGACATTGGCCTCCGAGACGGCCTTTCTGGACACATCGGCACTGACCGGGGAGTCTCTGCCGGTGCGTCTGGCGCATGGGGCCGACGTCATGAGCGGCTCGACCAATGCTGGCGAGGCGTTCGACCTGTTGGCGGTGCGGCCTGCGAAGGACAGCACCTATGCCGGGATCGTCCGGCTGGTCGAGGAAGCCCAGGCCTCCAAGGCGCCGATGTCCCGCCTCGCGGATCGCTGGTCTCTGGGCTTTCTGGTGGTCACCCTCGTCATCGCCTTCGCGGCCTGGTGGTTCACCGGAGACCCGATCCGGGCCGTTGCGGTTCTCGTGGTCGCCACGCCCTGCCCGCTGATCCTCGCCGTGCCGGTCGCTCTGGTCGCGGGGCTCTCGCGCGCGGCGCATTACGGCGTGCTGATCAAGGGGGCGGGACCGCTCGAGACGATGGCGCGCATCGGCACGCTGGTCCTCGACAAGACCGGCACGCTGACCGAAGGCCGCCCGCAGATCGTGTCGATCGACAGTCACGACGGGATGGAGGAGGACGAGATCCTGCGCCTCGCCGCAGCCCTCGATCAGGCCTCGAAACACCCGGTGGCACAGGCGATCGTCACCGCCGCGAAAGAGCGCGGTTTCACCCTGCCCGTCCCGTCGGATGTGGCGGAAATCGCGGGCGAAGGCGTCGTGGGCCATGTCGATGGGCGCAAGGTCATCGTGGGTGGCGACGACTTCGTGGCGGCACGTGTCGGGCGCAAACCGGGCGATCACCCGACGATGGCCGCCGGGGCGGTTCTCGTCGCGGTCGCCGTGGACGGGCGCATGGCCGGGCATCTGGTGATGGCCGATCCGCTGCGCGAAGATGCGGGCGCCATGCTCGACGGGCTGCGCCACGAGGGGGTCGAACGGATTCTGCTCGCCACCGGCGACCGGACCGATGTGGCTGAACGCGTGACCGAGGGGCTCGGCCTCGACGGGCTGCGCGCGGGTCTCACACCGGACCAAAAGGTCCTCCTCGTGCTGTCCGAGCGCAAACACGGGCCGGTCATGATGGTGGGCGACGGCGTGAACGACGCGCCCGCGCTCGCCGCAGCCGACGTGGGTGTCGCGATGGGCGCGCGGGGCGCCGCCGCCTCGGCCGAAGCAGCGGATGTGGTACTTCTCGTCGACCGGATCGATCAGTTGCGCGCAGGCATTGAAATTGCCGCATCCTCGCGGCGGATCGCCTTCGAGAGCGTCGCCGCCGGGATCGGCCTCTCCGTGCTGGGCATGGTCGCGGCCGCCTATGGCTACCTCACGCCGGTGGAGGGCGCCATCTTGCAGGAGGCGATCGACGTCGCCGTGATCCTGAACGCCCTGCGCGCCCTTCGGATCAGGCCCAAGTGAGGGCGCAGAGCACGCCTGCCCCCTCACCCGAACCTGTGCCCACCGGTGTTATCGCAGATAGACCTGATTGCCGCTGCGCACGACGCTCACCCTGTCGCCGACGCGGAACGAGTTCGACATTTGGATGACCGTAATCGAGCCACCATTGTCGAGCCGCACGGTCCACGCATAGGACGTGTAGGTGCCGCCTTGGCTGGCGACGTTGCTGCCGATAATTGTGCCCGCGATCGCGCCCGCGCCGGTCAACACGTCCTTGCCGGTTCCGGAGCCGAACTGGTGGCCGATCACCGCGCCGACGAGGCCGCCCGTGACCGCGCCGACGATCTGGTCGCCGTCGGTGGTGCGGCGCATCGTGACCGGCTGCACCGAAACGATGCGGCCATATTCGATGCTGTCATAGCTGTAGGTGGTGCGCGGGCCGGGGCCCGGACCGGTATAGGGACCGTTCGCATAGGGACCCGGCGTCGGGTTGCAGGCGGCAACGCTCAGCGCCGCAGGGAGAACAAGAAGAAAAATACGCATTTTGAACCTCCATGGTAGCTCCGCCGCATGTCTGTGACATCCGGGCGTAAAAGAAGCTTGCCGCGATTCAGAGCGCGTTTCCTTGTTTTCGGACAATGAGGTTGAATAAGTCGCAGGCGGAGGCCGCGTCGCAAGAAGCGAGGATTTTGGCGATCCCTCGAGGACTCGAACCCCGAACCTGCTGATTAGAAGTCAGCTGCTCTATCCAGTTGAGCTAAGGGACCGCGTGGCCCCCTAAATGCGCGATCGGCGCGCTTGGTGCAAGTTCAGATCGCGCGCATCAGGAAGACGGAATTCGGATCGGGCTGGTAGCCGACATAGGGCCCGCATTCGGCGAAGCCCGCGCGCAGATAAAGCTGACGCGCCGGGGCGAAGGAGTCCTGCGATCCGGTCTCGAGATAGAGCCGCGCCATCCCTTCGTCGCGCGCCGCCGCGATCAGCTGCTCAAGCATCCGCCGCGCGAGCCCCTGCCCGCGCATCTCGGAGAGGATATGCATCGATTTGATCTCGCCCTCATCGGGCGCGATGCGCTTCAGCGCGCCCATGCCCACCGGGCGCCCCGCCTGCCGCATCACGAAGAAGGAAATGCCGGGCGCAGCCAGCGCATCTGGCGGCAGCATATGGATCGACTCGGGCGGCGTATCTTCATGCATCGCCGCCGCGTGGCGGGTATGAAGCTCTGCAAGATCCGCGCCCAGCGGGGTTTCGCGCGCGATTTCGATCGTGTCTTCCATGGGGCGTCCTCATCCGTGTCGGCGGCAGATTAGGCCCGGCGCGCGCGAGCCTCCAGCGCGAAAACGCCTTAGTTGCGAATGACTTTGCAGAAGCCGCCCTGTCCGCGGATTTTCTCGCAGGTCGCCAGCGCCTCCTTGCGCGAACCTGCCGGGACTTGCGCCGTGTATTGCGCGCGCCGCCCGAAGCCCGGCATCACCGCGCGCACGAAGCGCAGCCTGGCGTCACCAATCGCGCCGGAATGACGCGCGGCGGCCCGTTTCCCGAAGACCTCAGCCGATCTCTGGGTGCGCCCGGCGGCCACGATCACGCCCCAGGGAGGGACCGGATCGCGGAACTCCCGGATCGCCCTGCCCTTCGCCAATGTGGTGCAGGCCGCAAGGAAAGGCGTCTCCCCATCGAGCCGGAAATCCACCTCCTCGGGTGGGGAGTCGCGCCAATCCTCCGCCGAATGGCCGGTAATCGCGCGCACATAGGCGCGGGTCTCGCCCGCAAGCCCGCCGGTCTTCGCGATGAACCCCGCCGCACGGTCCTCACCGCCGTTATAGCCGATCGCTGCGAGTCCGGGATTGCCGAAGCGTGCGGCCATCTCCGCCAGATAGCGCGCCGAGGCTTCGATCGCTTCGGCCGGATTGAACGGGTCTCCAAGCGCGCGCAGCCGCGCGGTTCCGGGCATGAACTGCGCAATCCCCTGCGCCCCCGCCGGGCTGATCGCCGCCGGATCAAACCGGCTTTCGCGCCAGAGAAGCCGTGCGAAATATCCCGGGTCGATCCCCGCCTCCTGCGCTGCGTTTTCGATAAGCCCGCAGGTATCGGCGAAATAGTTTTTCAGCCCGATGCATCGGCGCCCGTCCTCGGTGCAGCGCAGATCGGGCGCCGGAGGCCCGATCATCGCCCGCGCAGGCTGCGCGTTCAGCGCCCCCGCGAGGATACAGAAAAACAGGGCTGAGAGGAGGGTTTTCATCACTGAAAATTAGCGGGAATTCCGGCATGGCGCCAGAGCGACGTCGAGGCCGAGCCTTAGTCGCGCAGCACACCGGCGGCGGCGAGCACTTCGCGGTCCGGGCGCCAGATATCGCGATGCGGTGTCGCGAAGGCGCGCGTGGAGAAGCTGGCACTCACGCCGCGATCGCGCAGGAAGGCCCGGTCGATCGCCTCCTCTTTCGCGACGTCGATCGGCAGCGGATAGGCTTTCAAGCTATAGCCGTGAAAGCCCAGCGTGCCCTCCGGCCCAAGATCGCGATGCGCGCCCGCCATGAAGATCAGCGTGCAGGCGGAATAGCAGCGTTTCGTCACCTGCGTGCTCAGCCCCCGCGCCAGCACGCGTTGCGCCAACGCCCGCGCGGCGAAGACCTGCCCGCCGGCACTGTCGAGATCGACCGCCGAGACGTCCGTCGCCGGGGTCGCCTCGAACCGCGCCAGAAGATCGTAGCCGATATCGCCGGTCAGATAAGCGACGCCGTTGCGCACCTCCAGCGGCTGCGGCCCGGCATAGGCGATCGGCGCCAGGGCAGTGGTCTGCCGCGCGGCCTGATCGAGCGCATGGGCCACCGTCACCACTGTGACCGCCACCACCGCCACGCGTCCAGCGATCAGCACGTGGCCCCGCGCCTGCGCGTCGATCCAGTGCGACAGGCTGCGCCACGCGCCCACCAGCTGCCACAGCGCCAGTGCCATATCCGCGAGGAACAGCAACGCGAAAAGCGGCATCGAGAGCGGCGACGACAAGGCTTGCCACAGCTCGGCGACCGCCAACCGCCCGCCGATCAGCACCACGACGAGCGCGATCCAAGGCGGGCAGTCGCCCTGCCAGTAGCTGCCGAGACCCCAGTGTGAGGCGGGCTGAAATATCCGGGTGGCTCGGGCCATTTACGTCGTCCTTTCGAGCACCATCGGCTTTCAGTGTAGCACGACTGACCCGAAAATTGGGAAACTGCTGGAAAGGACGCGATTGCGGGCGGGCCGAAGGCGGGACTTCTGCGGCGAGCCATGCCTCTGCTATACTAAAGAGACGGGAGGTTCCTTCGCATGATCACGCTTACGATCAACGGGCGGCACGTCGAAGTCGATGAGGGCACCAGCTTGCTGGAGGCGGCGAAGCAGGCTGGCATCCATGTCCCGACCCTGTGCTATTACCCCGGCTTGCCCGCCCATGCCGTGTGCCGCATGTGCCTCGTGGAGATCGAGGGCAGCCATAATCCGCAACCGGCCTGCCGCACCCTTGCGAAGGAGGGCGATGTCGTTGCGACGGACACCGAGGCGCTGGCGGCCTTTCGGAAAGCCGATGCGCAATGGCTACTCGCGCGTCACCCCAATGACTGCATGCGCTGCGAGGTGAACGGGGCGTGCCAACTGCAGCGTCTCGTCCATGAGAACCAGTGGGAGGAGCGTTGGCCGAAGATGCCCGCCGGGGCGCCTGCCGCCTCGGAAGAGCTCGCGACCGATCACACCTCCCCCAGCATCTGGCGCGACCTGTCGAAATGTATCGAATGCGGGTTGTGTGCGGAGGTCTGCGGCGACAGCGTGCAGAACCAGAATGTCATCGGGTTCGCCAATCGCGGCTTTGACCGCCGCCCTGTCACCGTCTTCGACGTGCCGCTGTCGCAGACCAATTGCATCTCCTGCGGACAGTGCACGCATGTCTGCCCTGTCGGCGCGCTGATCGAGGCTCCGCATTGGCACGCGGTGCTGCAGACGCTCGACGCTCATCGGCGCGTCTCTGTGGTTCAGGTGGCCCCGGCGACCCGCATCGCCATCAGCGAGGAATTCGGGCTGGAGTCTGGCACCGTCAGCACGGGGCGCTTGATCAACGCGCTGCGGCTTCTGGGGTTCGATTACGTATTCGACACCAATTTCGCCGCCGATCTGACGATCATGGAGGAAGGCACCGAACTGCTGTCGCGGCTCGAGGCGGGGACGGAGCTGCCGCTGTTCACCTCCTGCTGTCCGGGCTGGGTGAATTGGGTCGAGCTGAACCGCCCCGATCTTCTGCCGCATCTGAGCACGACCAAATCTCCCCAGCAGATGCATGGCGCGATCGCGAAACGGGGCCGCTTTGCACGGTCTCTGGGGCCCGATTTCGCAGACGGCAAAGCCGAGCCCTATGTCGTGAGCGTGATGCCCTGCACCGCCAAGAAGGACGAGGCGCAGCGCCCCGGCGTCTCCGGCGACGTGGATCATGTGCTCACCACCCGCGAACTGGCCCGGATGATCCGGTCGCGGGGGATTCCGTTCGGAGCGCTCTCCGAGGACGGGCAATTCGACAGCCCGCTGGGCGAGAGCACCGGGGCCGCCCAGATATTCGGCGCCTCCGGCGGGGTCATGGAGGCGATGGTCCGCACGGCTGCACATTTCAAAGGGGTCGAGCACGATTTGCCGCTGGAATGGGAGGCGCTTCGCGGCGTCCGTGAGGGCGTGAAAACCGCGACCATTCCCGGCGTCGGCACGGTGGCCGTGTGCAACGGGATCGCCTCGGCCCAGCGCATGCTGGAGGACGAGGCATGGCGCGACGACTATGTCGCGATCGAAGTCATGGCCTGCGTCGGCGGCTGTCTCGGCGGCGGCGGCGAGCCGAAATCCATGGACCCGCATATTCTGCAAAAACGCGCCAAGGCGATCTACAGCGTCGATGCGAAGGCACCGCGCCGCCGCTCCTATGAGAACGCGGATGTGCAGGCGCTTTATGCCTCGGAACTGGGCGCGCCAAACTCCCCGACCGCGCATCGCCTGCTCCACACCCATTACGCCGCCAGACATTCCGAGCGCTCGCTGCTGATGCGCTTTCTGGATTGCGTGGACCGGCGCGACGGTGCGGCGGCCGCAAAGCTGTTTCATCCCGACGGGGTCTGGTCGACCGCCTCTCCCTTCGGCGTGCTGACCGGCGCGGACGAGATCGCGGGGCTCATCAACGCGAAGCTGCCGCCGAACCTGCGCGGCGCGAAATATGCGCGTCACCAGATGGAGCGCGCCTCGGATATTGACGATCTCACGGTCCTCGCCCCCGACGGGAGCCGCAGCCGCTTCGATCTGGAGCTGAGCACCGTGGAAGCTGACGGCTGTTCTCAGACGGTGATCCAGACCCTCACACGCACCGTCCTTTGACACTCTCCTGCGCAGGCTTTCCGCGCAGAGGGCGAAGACAGGTCACAAATTCATCATCCCGACGATCACAAGCGCGTTTCTTTTTCCTTTCTTGTTCTAGAGCAAAGCCATAGCGGGCGACGGGGTTCATTTTCTCGGACGTAATACTCCCGCCCGAGCTTGCGGGGAGAGAAACCGGAACGGATGAACGATGCCAAGCCAGAGCCGCGACGAAATCGAACAAATGCTGTCCACTGCGAAGAGTGGACGCCCCTGGCGACTCTGGGCTTTCGGCGCGGGTGCCGTCGTGATCGCGCTCGGCGCATGGCTCTGGCTTGCGCCCTCCGGCGACACCACGGGCACGAGCTATGTGACGCAAGCCGTCACGCGCGGGGATCTGACCGTCACGGTCACCGCGACCGGTACGGTGCAGCCCACGACGAAAGTCGAAGTCTCTTCGGAGCTGTCGGGCACGCTCGATAGCATCGATGTCGACTATAATGACGAGGTCAAAGTGGGTCAGGTCCTCGCGCGGCTCGACGACACGAAATTCAAGGCGCAGGTCGCCAATGCCGAAGCCGCGCTTGCCGCCGCCAAGGCGCAGCTCGCACAGGCCGAAGCCACCCAGACGGAAGCGACGGCGCTCTATGAGACACAGGCCGAGCTGGACCGGCGCGGTGTCTCGACCCACAGCACCTTCGTCACCTATATCGCGGAGCGCGATCGCGCCGTAGCTTCGGTTCAGGCCGCGAAAGCGTCGCTGACTTTGGCCGAGGCGAACCTTGCCCTGGAGAAGGACGATCTGGAGAAATCGGTCATCCGCTCCCCGATCAATGGCGTCGTTCTGGACCGCAATGTCTCGGCCGGTCAAATCGTGGCCGCCTCGCTGTCCGCGCCCACCCTGTTCACGCTGGCCGAGGACCTGCGCCGGATGCAGTTGCTCGTCGATATCGACGAGGCGGATATCGGGCAGGTCGCGGTCGGCATTGACGCGACATTCACCGTCGATGCCTATTCCGGTCGTTCCTTCCCGGCGACGATCACGCAGGTGCGCTACGCCCCCGAGACCACCGACGATGTCGTGACCTACAAGGGCGTGCTGGCGGTCGACAACTCCGATCTTCTCCTGCGCCCCGGCATGACCGCGACGGCGACGATCACCGTGGACGAGGCCAAGGACGCGCTCCTGATCCCGAATGCAGCGCTGCGCTACGCGCCCCCGCAAGAGGTCGAAGATGCGGGCAATGGCGCGAGCGGGCTCGTCGGCCTCGTGATGCCGAGCCGACCGAGTTCGGAGAGCGGCACCGCGAGCGGGAAATCCGTCTGGGTTCTTCGCGACGGCACCCCCGTCGAAGTGGCGGTCACGCCGGGCGCGACGAACGGCAAGTTCACGATCGTCACCGCGGGCGATCTGGCCGTCGGCGATCAGGTCATCACCGATCAGCGGGATGCATCGCGATGAGTGAGCCGCTTCTCGAGCTGCGCGGGATCGAGCGCCACTATGGCCACGACGAAACCCTCGTGCGCGCCCTCGATGGCGTCGACCTTCGCGTCGAACCGGGGGAATTCCTTGCGATCATGGGGCCCTCGGGGTCGGGAAAATCGACCGCGATGAACATCATCGGCTGTCTCGACCGACCGACCGCGGGGAACTACCTGTTCAACGGTGTCGAGGTCGCGACCCTGAACCGCGACCAGCGGGCCTTGCTGCGCAGGCACTACCTCGGCTTCGTCTTTCAGGGCTACAACCTTTTGCCGCGCACAACCGCGCTGGAAAATGTCGAACTTCCCCTGATCTACAAGGGGATGCGCAAGTCCGAGCGCGTGGGGCGGGCCCGTCAGGCTCTGGCGCGGGTCGGACTTGAGGGGCGCGAGGATCACACGCCGTCGCAGCTCTCGGGCGGTCAGCAGCAACGCGTCGCCATCGCGCGGGCGCTTGCAGGCGAGCCGATGGTGATGCTCGCCGACGAGCCCACGGGCAACCTCGACACCAAACGCAGCGTCGAGATCATGAATCTGATGCAGGACCTCAACCGCGAGACCGGGCTGACCATCGTCATGGTCACCCATGAAGAGGACATGGCCGCCTATGCCTCCCGCCTCGTCGTCTTCACCGATGGCCGCGTCGTGCGCGACGAGAAGATGCACGAAGGAGCGCTGTGATGCTTTGGGAAACCATCCGCCTCGCGCTTACCGCGATCATCCGCAACGCGCTTCGGTCCTTTCTCACCGTGCTGGGCGTGGTGATCGGGGTTGCCGCCGTCATCGCGATGGTGACCGTCGGACAAGGCTCCTCCGAACAGGTCTCGGCCAATGTGGAATCGCTCGGGACGAATGTGCTGGTCCTGCGCTCGGGGGCGCGGATGATGGGGCCCGGATCGCGCGATACCGCCCCGCCCTTCAAGCTATCGGATGCAGAAGCGCTGGAGGACCTGAGCAGCCTCTCGGCGGTCGCACCTGTCGTCTCGACCGCAGCCACGGCGGTCTTCGGCAACAACAATCGCACGACATCGATCACCGGCACGACGTCGCCCTATCTCGAGATCGGCGGCTGGACGATCGCGCTCGGGCGCAGCTTCACCCCGGCCGAGGACCGCAGCGGCGCCAATCTTTGCATCATTGGCGAAACCGTGCGGACAACCCTGTTCGGCGCGACCGATCCGACCGGCGAGAAGATCCGCATCAAGTCGATCTCCTGCGAGGTGATCGGCGTGCTGAAATCCAAGGGCGCCGGGTCCTTCGGGCAGGATCAGGACGACCTCGTGCTGATGCCGGTCCGAACGGTGCAAAGGCGGCTGATGGGCAGTCAGGACGTCTCTTCGATTTCGCTTCAGGTGGCCCGAACGGCCTCTGTCGAGCGGGCCACCTCCGATATCGAGGCCCTGATGCGCGAGCGCCGCCGCATCGCCATCGGCGAAGACGACGACTTCTCGGTCTTCGACATGGCCGAGCTGAGTTCGATGCTGAATTCGGTCAATTCGGTTCTTACCGGCCTGCTCTCCTCCGTCGCGGCGGTCAGCCTGCTCGTGGGCGGGATCGGCATCATGAACATCATGCTCGTCTCGGTGACCGAGCGCACCCGCGAGATCGGCATCCGCCTCTCGGTCGGCGCGCAGGCGCATCAGGTTTTGATGCAGTTTCTGGTCGAGGCGGTGGTGCTGTCGGTTCTGGGCGGGATCATCGGGATTCTCTTCGGCCTCGGCCTCGCCTATGTCGCGGCGCAGATCATGGCGATCCCCTTCTCGCCCAGCCTGAACGTCATCGCCCTCGCCTTCGGCTTCTCCGCCGTGGTGGGGATGGTCTTCGGCTACTTTCCGGCACGCCGGGCAGCCCGGCTCGATCCGATTGACGCCCTGCATTATCAGTAGATATCAGGCACAAAAAAGCCCCCTGTCGCGTAGGACAGGGGGCTTCGGGATCATGTATCGTCGAAGGTGATCAGGCGTTGTTGTCGACCACGACGATCAGATTGCCTTCGGCGTTGATATAGGCGGCAGCGACATCCTCGGGCGTGTAGTCGGTGCCATCGAAGACGCTGGACGGAAGCTGGCTGTAATCGGCATCCACGTCAGCGCCCATTGCGTTCTCGAGAGCCGCGGAGCCATTCTCGGCGCCTTCACCCTTCAGATCGGACAGAGCGACGATCTTGGCTTCGCCATCGGTTCCCACTTCATAATCGGCGAACTGGTCGGTGGACGCAGCGCCATTGGCCTGAAGGTCCGCGACGAGCTGACCATAGGTCTTCACCGACCCATCTTGGCCCATTCCACCATTCGAGCCCGCAGTCGTTGCGGCGTCCGTCGATGCGCCCATATCCGCGCTTGCGCCGACATCAGCGCCTGCAGCCTGCGCCGAGACCGATGCGCCAGCGTCCGTTCCGGTGGATACGTCAGCCTGAGCCAGGGCCGCAACGGGCGCGGCAGTGGCCAGAATACCTGCGAGAGCGATCGACTTGATGGTGTAGGTCATAGTGTTCTCCTTGCATTTCATGCGCCGACCGTCAGCCGGCAGACAGAGAACACTGCAGAAAGATCACCGTTCCTGAGCGCGAGCAGGCTCGGAAAAACTCTGCTCAAACGTCGAAAATCGTGAGCGCGATAATGCCAAGGAACAAAGCGACGGGCTCTTGGGCCGGAACACGGAGTTATGTCAGAGATTCGAACCACGTTCGAACCTGCGCGAGACCGTCGGTGGCACAGGTTGGAAAGCTGGAGGAAACCGAAACGCAGCCTGACGCGCCAGCTTCATTCACGTGGAATGCGCGGGGTCGCGGTGCGGAAAAGCTCCCCCTTAGCCGGGACAGCTTTCGCCGCTGGCGCAGGTATTCAGTGCGTCCAGTTCGCGCGGCGGTCGGTCGCGAAGTTCTCGCCATAGCCGCGGGCACGGACATTCGGGGCGCGCTTATGCGGCTCCGTCACGACGTAATCTATGCCCTTTTCCTTGGCATAGGCTTCGGCGGCCTCGCGGGTCTCGAAGCGCAGCCGCACTTGGGCCTGCGTGTCGTTGGAGCTGGTCCAGCCCATCAGCGGGTCGATCTCACGCGCGTCGGAGGCGACATAGTCGAGATACCAGAACCGCGTCTTCGCGGTGCCCGATTGCATGGCGTTGCGGGCGGGTTGGTAGATGCGCGCGCGCATGGGCAAACTCCTCTGCGATACCTCTGACTTTTCTTAGTGCATCTGAGCCAAATCGCAAGCCCCGGAGCGCAAAGCCGAAAGATGCGCGGCGATCGTGCATGACATGCCGGACCCTTCGATGACGCCGCCGCCCGCCGTGCCGGGAGGATACCGGGAGCACCCGTAAGTTGAGGAACTGCCGACCGGCTGGGGAGCAAGAGGTGGGGGTGGTGCGCCGGCCGGCAATCTGATGCTGCTTGCAAAAGGCAAGATGCGCGCGCCCCGCCATGAATTCAAGCCAAACGGAGACGCAAGCCCCTGTTAAATATAGACAATTCTAAACTCCGCGTTAAGCCTTCCGTAACGCCTTTCGCAAACCCTTGAATGCGAACGAAAAGAGGACAACTTTGGGGGGCAAGCAAAAGGTCTGCGCGATGCCTCACAACAATACCAATCTGCCCTCCGAACGCCCCGACGTGCTCACCCGCCCCAAGCTGGAAGGCGGCAAGCGGTTCGTGATGCAGACTCAGTTCAACCCGGCCGGCGACCAGCCGACCGCGATTGCAGAGCTGTCCTCCGGCGTCGAGGCGCTCGAACGCGATCAGGTGCTGCTGGGGGCGACGGGTACGGGCAAGACCTTCACCATGGCCAAGGTGATCGAGGAAACCCAACGCCCCGCGATCATCCTCGCGCCGAACAAGACGCTGGCCGCGCAGCTCTACGGTGAGTTCAAGAGCTTCTTCCCCGACAACTCGGTGGAATATTTCGTCTCCTACTACGACTACTACCAGCCCGAAGCCTATGTGCCGCGCTCGGACACCTATATCGAGAAGGAATCGCAGATCAACGAGCAGATCGACCGGATGCGCCACTCGGCCACCCGGGCGCTTCTGGAGCGTGACGACGTGATCATCGTGGCCTCGGTCTCGTGCATCTATGGTATCGGCTCGGTCGAGACCTATTCGGCGATGACGCAGGACCTCAAGACCGGCGATCTGATCGAGCAACGCAAGTTCATCAACGAACTTGTGGCGCAACAATACAAGCGACTCGATGCGGCCTTCCAGCGCGGCGCGTTCCGCGTGAAGGGCGACACGGTGGACCTGTGGCCCGCCCACTTGGAGGACCGCGCCTGGCGCTTCTCCTTCTTCGGCGAAGAGCTGGAGGCGATCACCGAATTCGATCCGCTGACCGGGGCGAAGACCGACAGTTTCGACCAAATCCGCATCTATGCGAACAGCCACTACGTCACGCCGCGCCCGACCCTGCAGCAAGCCGCGAAGGGCATCCGCAAGGAGCTGGCGCTCCGGCTGAAGCAGCTGGAAGAGGAAGGCAAGCTGCTGGAGGCGCAACGCCTTGAACAGCGTACGAATTTCGATCTGGAGATGCTGGAGGCGACCGGCGTCTGCAACGGGATCGAGAACTACTCGCGCTATCTCACCGGCCGCGCACCGGGTGAGCCGCCGCCCACCCTTTTCGAATTCATCCCAGACAACGCGATCGTCTTCGCGGACGAGAGCCACGTCACCGTGCCGCAGATCGGCGGCATGTATCGCGGGGACTATCGGCGCAAGTTCACGCTGGCTGAACATGGCTTCCGCCTGCCGTCCTGCATGGATAACCGCCCGCTGAAATTTGAGGAATGGGACGCGATGCGCCCGCAATCGGTCTTCGTCTCGGCCACCCCCGCCGCATGGGAGCTGGAACAGACCGGCGGCGTCTTCACCGAACAGGTCATTCGCCCCACGGGCCTCTTGGACCCGGTCGTGGAGATCCGCCCGGTCGAGACGCAGGTGGACGATGTGCTCGATGAGATCCGCACCGTTGCCGCGCGCGGCTATCGCACATTGGTCACCACGCTGACCAAACGCATGGCCGAGGATCTGACCGAATACCTACACGAACAGGGCGTTCGCGTGCGCTACATGCACTCCGATATCGACACGATCGAGCGGATCGAAATCCTGCGCGACCTGCGCTTGGGCGCGTTCGACGTGCTGATCGGGATCAACCTGCTGCGCGAAGGTTTGGACATTCCCGAATGCGGGCTGGTCGCGATCCTCGATGCCGACAAGGAAGGCTTCCTGCGCTCGGAAACCTCGCTGATCCAGACCATCGGTCGCGCCGCGCGGAACTCCGAGGGCCGCGTCATCATGTATGCCGACAGGATCACCGGCTCGATGCAGCGCGCGATGGACGAAACCGACCGCCGCCGCGCCAAGCAGATCGCCTATAACGAGGAACACGGCATCACGCCCGAGACGATCAAGAAGAATGTCGATGACGTTCTGGCCGGTCTCTATCAGGGCGACACCGACATGTCGCGCGTCACCGCCAAGGTCGATGCGGTCAAACCCGGCGCGAACCTGCAGGCGCATCTCGACGACATGCGCGCCAAGATGCGCAAGGCCGCCGAGGATCTGGAATTCGAGGAAGCCGCCCGCCTGCGCGACGAGGTGAAACGTCTGGAAGCGGTGGACCTCGCCGTCCACGACGACCCGCTCGCGCGGCAATCGGCGGTGGAGGCGGCCAGCGAGGCCGCGGTCAAAGCGCAGGGCCGGTCAACTGCGGGACGGCCGGGTCAGCGCGGGGGTGTGAAGCGGAAGAAGGGTCGGTGAGGCGCGCCCGGTACATTGCCCTGAGCGCCTGGCTCGGTGTGATGACCGGACCGGCGCACGCCCAGATCCTCACTTGTGCCGCCCCACCCTTCGATGAGCCGCCCGAAATCGCAGCGCTCGTCACGCAGTTGCGTCCCGCCCTCGACCGCTGGCCGAGCCTGCATGTCGCGCTCTTTCAAGACGCTGGCGAGCTGTGTCTCGCCGACACGCTGCACGATGCGCGGGGATATTTCGAGCCGCGCTCCTCCCGGCTCGTGATCGCCACCGACATGGCACCCGCCCTGCAAAAGGCAGTTCTGATTCACGAATTGCGCCATCTGGAGCAGAAATTCCACGGTTCCTGTCCCGATCCGAACCTGTCGATGAAGGAAAATGCCCGCGCGATCTTCGCGATGGAGGCGGATGCGACGACCTTCAGCCTCGCTGTGGCTTGGGATCTGCGCGAAGCCGGGATGCCCGACGCCTGGGACGCGCTTGCAGGATGGCCGATGCAGGACGATATCGCCGCAGCCTTCGAGACAGAAATGGGCCGCTCGGGCGACCTTATCAGCGCGGCCAGCGCCGCTTTCACCCAGTGGTACGCGAAAGATGCACGACGCGAGCTATACTACCTCGCGTCGTGCAGCGATTATCTCGAGTCCCGCGACCGGGAACACAGAATGCTCAGCTACGATCGGCTTTCCAGCAGCTTCTTCGACGCGCTTTGCCGACTGCCAGATGGCGAAGCCTACCCGTGCACAGAGCCCGGAGACTGAGGTTCAGCCACCGCTGACCGTCAGCCCCAGCAGCCGCCATTGCTGCATCCCGCCGCGGTAGTAATAGATCTTCTCCGCCGGGAAACCGGCTTCGATCATGCGGCGTGCGGCGGCGGGCGACTGGCCGCACCACGGGCCGTTGCAGTAAAGCGCGACCGATTTCACGTCCTCGCCGTCGCAGATGAAGCCCTCGAAATCGGGCTCGCAGCCCAACTCGCCCAGACGGTCGGCGGCTTGGGTATAGGGGATGTTGATCGCACCGGGGATTGCACCACCCTCGAAGTCGCGGGTCACCCGCCCATCGATGACAACGACGTTGGGATCCTTGAGAAATTCCATCATCTCCAGCTCCCCCACCGGGGTCACGCCGGGGGCCGGGATCATCGGCTGGATGCAGAAGCTCGGACAGGGGCGCGAGGTCTTGGCCCAATCGCCCTCGAGCTTGTTCTCGTTATCCTGAATCCGCTTGATCTCGACCGGCCCGTTGGCAGTGTCGACTGTGACGGACATGACGTCGGGGCGAATATTGACCGGCTCGGCGAAAGTGGGCTCGACCAAAACAGGCACGGCAGCCAGCAGCGCGGCAAGAAAAATGAAACGCATGTTAACCTCCCTTTTTCGTGATCATAACACGACTGCCAGCCTTGTCGCCGGCAGTGTGGACCTTTAGCTCAACGAAATGAGAGCGATTTTGATCCTTGGTGCAGCGGTTTGGGCGCAAGAAGCCCCCTCGCCCACATTGCTGCGGCGCACCCGTCACGCGGCATCGCTCTGGCATTCCGGCGCGGCGGAGCGGGTGATCTGTTGCGGAGGTGTCGGGCGGCATCCGCCGAGCGAGGCCGAAGTGATGGCCCGGATCCTGCGCGCGGAAGGCGTCGACGACGGGGCGATCACGCTCGAGGACCGCTCGACCACTACTTACGAGAATATCGGCTTCGCCCGGGCGCATCTGGAGAGCGACGAGGTGATCATCGTCACTGACCCCTATCACGCGCCGCGCGCGGTGATGATCGCGCGGCAGATGGGGCTGCGGGCGCGCGCGGACTGCCCGCCGCATCGGGCGAGCGCGAAGGCCCGCGCCCGTGAAGGGTTCGCCTACCTGAAGCTGGGATGGTGGCTGGCGCGCGGCGGGCCTTTGCCCTGAGGCGCGTGCCTTGCGTCAGTCGAGGATCATCTTGCCGATGACCAGCACGATGACCGCGCCGACAAGCGCGATGGCAATGATCGCAAGCAGACCGCCCGCCGCAAGCACCGCCCCGCCCAGAAGGGCCACGATGAAGGGGGTGATCAGGGCGCCGACCACGCCGATCGCCAGATAGGCGGCCTTGTGACGCCCACCCGAGACGACGCTCGCGATCCAGCCCGCCAGAAGACCTGCGAGCACGAGAAAGATCAGCCCGACCGTGCCGATTGCTTGCAGAACGCTTTCCATGATGTCACTCCGATATGTCTTTTCACAACAACGCGAAGAGCGCCCCGAAGTTCCCTCTCCACGCGACCAATTCGGCAGCGCAGCAATACGCACGCCGGTCCGTCAGAAATCGGCCGAGACCTCGTACATCACCGGCTCGAAATTGCGGCACAGCGTGTAGATCACGCGGTTGCGCGAGATCATCTCGGGGCTGCGCAGCATCGCTTGATAGTCGCCCCGCTCGTTCCATTTCGAATAGGTCGCGATCCGCGTGCGCGCGTCGTTCATATGCAGGCCCGCGCCGATGAAACCGGGCGCTTTCGAGATCACCTCGGAATAGGCGGCTTGCAGCTTCTCCATCAACTCGTCGGCTGTGGCGGGCGTCATCTCGAAGGTGCAGATCACGGTCTGCCCTTTGAAATCGCTGGTAATCTCGGTCATGGGCGGTCCTCCTCGGCCTCATGCTCGCACAGAAGCGCGCAGAAATCACCGCTCTTTTGCGGACCTGCGTCAGAGTGGCAGAAGCGCCAGCGCCGGGACCGCCACGGTCAGCGCGATGCGGATCAGATCGGCGCCCACGAACCAGCTCACTGCGCCTCATCCTCAGAACGAATGTTTCTCGATCAAGGCACGGGCGGAGGTCAGCAACTCTTCACCCGGCACCCCCTTCTCTTCCATCTCGGCAACCCATGCGTCGATCACCGGCTGCGAGGCGTCTTTCCAGATCGACGTATCCTCGGCCGGGATCGTGATGATCTCATTGCCCAGATCCATCGCGGCCTGACGCGAGGGGATATCCTCGGCCTGCTGCAGGTGTCCCGCCTGCGCCGAAAACTCAACGCCCGAGACGCTGTCGATCGCGGCCTGCAGATCGGGGTCGAGCGCGGCGTAGCGGTCCTTGTTCATCGCGAGAATGAAGCTCGCCGTGTAGATCGAGGGGCCAGCGAATTGCGTGTGATGATGGACCAGCTCGCCGATCCGCAGCGAGGCCGAGACCTCCCAAGGCAGGAGCGCCCCGTCGATCGTCCCGTGCGAGAGCGCCTCGGGCACAGCCGGGACCGGCATCTCGACAGCCGTCGCGCCGAAATGCTCGAGCAGCTTCGTCGTGACCCGCGACGGGCCACGCAGTTTCAGCCCTTCGAAATCGGGGATCGCGCGCACGGACTTGTTCGCGTGGATCACGCCCGGCCCGTGCACCCAGGTCCCCAGCAGGTGAATGTCGCGGAAATCCGTATCGACCATCTCCGCCTGCGCCAGCTCCCACAGCGCGGCAGACGCGGCCTCGGCCTCGGCGACCAGGAAGGGAAGCTCCATCACCTCGGTGCGCGGGAACCGCCCCGGCGTGTAGCCCGGCAGCGTCCAGACGATGTCGACAACCCCGTCAGTGACCTGATCGATAAGATCGGTCGGCTTCCCGCCAAGCTGCATCGAGGGGTAATGCTGGATGCGCACCCGGCCCTGCGACGCCTCTTCGACCGCCTTGATCCAAGGGGTGAGGATATGGGCGGGCACGAAGCTGGTCAGCGGCAGGAATTGATGCAGGCGCAGCGTGACCTCGGGCTCTGCGGCCAGCACAGGCGGCGCGGCCAAGGCGGCGGCACCGGCGGCAAGGGCGAAACTCTCACGGCGGGTAAATCTCTGGCTCATGCGGGTCTCCCTCTCACGCGGTCCAAAGCGGATTTACCCGGCGGATGCCCCCAACGTCCAGTTTTGCTTTTCGCGAGATGACGGGACCTGTCGTGCGACGACAGCAGCGGTACTCGACGCATGGCAAAACCGCTCCTTCCCGCAAAAGAAAAACCCGCGCCAAGCGCGGGTTTTTCCTGTCCCCGGAGCGTCAGGCCCTACCCCGTATCTCCGGAAATGAAAAAGGCCGGAACGCGTACGTCCGGCCCCTTCCAATTCGGTGTTACCCGAAATTAGTTGTTCGAGGCTGCGACAGCAACGCCGAGCAGCAGCAGAACCGGGATGATGATGCCGGCGTTCGAGGACGACGACTGCTCAACCACAACGGGCTCGGGCTCGACGACCGGAGCGGTGTAGCCGCCAGCAAAAGCGGTCGAACCGGTGAGGCCGAGGGCCAGGGCGATGGTAGCGATCTTTTTCATAGTAATCTCCGTCATTACCGTAGGGAGCCGCCGGACTTTTCTGGCAGCTTCCCGGCGAGACTTACACAGCTTCCCAGGATTGCAAAGAGTGAAATACACGGCCCATTCACGCAGAGGCGAAGACTGTTGCACTTTGGCACTTTTCTTGCATGAAATGCCCAGAATTCGTGTCTAACGCGGCACAGGCTACCATTCCGCGCTTCTGGAGCGACGCGGATTCTGAGAAGAATTACGAGAACTTGTCCGGAACCGGCTTGCAATTTCGCCGCCCGGGAATCAAGGCACCGACACAGCACAGGCAAGGACGAGAATATGAAAATCGCGATGATCGGCACGGGCTATGTTGGCCTTGTTTCGGGGGTGTGTTTCTCCGATTTCGGCCATGAGGTCGTTTGCGTCGACAAGAACCCCGCGAAGATTGAAATGCTCGAGGGCGGCCGCGTGCCGATCTACGAGCCGGGGCTCGACGAATTGATGGTGAAGAATGTTGAAGGCGGGCGTCTTTCCTTCACCACCGATCTCAAGGCTGCGGTGGCAGACGCCGATGCGGTCTTCATCGCGGTGGGCACGCCGACGCGGCGCGGCGATGGCCATGCGGATCTGACCTATGTGATGGCCGCCGCCGAGGAGATCGCAAACGCGATGACCGGCTACGCGGTGATCGTGACGAAATCGACCGTGCCGGTGGGCACCAACCGTCAGGTCGCCGAGGTCGTGCGCAAAACCCGCCCCGACATCGAATTCGACGTGGCCTCGAACCCCGAATTCCTGCGCGAAGGCGCGGCGATCGACGATTTCATGCGGCCCGACCGGGTCGTCGTCGGCACCACCTCGGAGAAGGCCGAAGCCGTGATGGGCGAAATCTACCGCCCGCTTTTCCTGCGCGAATTCCCGATCCTCTATACCGATCTGGAAACCGCGGAGATGATCAAATACGCGGCCAACGCGTTCCTCGCGACGAAGATCACCTTCATCAACGAGATCGCGCGGCTCTGCGAGAAGACCGGCGCCGATATCAAGCAGGTCTCGCGCGGCATGGGGCTCGACGGCCGGATCGGCAACAAGTTCCTCCATGCGGGCCCGGGCTACGGCGGTTCGTGTTTCCCGAAGGACACCGCGGCGCTGGCGCGGATCGGTCAGGACTATTCCTGCCCGATGGAGATCGTCGAGACGGTCATCAAGGTGAATGACGACATCAAGCGCCGGATGATCGAGAAAGTCGTCGATCTCTGCGGCGGCTCGGTCAACGGCAAGACGATCGCGATCTATGGCGTGACCTTCAAGCCGAACACCGACGACATGCGCGAGGCGCCTGCCCTGACCATCGTGCCCGCGCTCGTGGGCGGCGGCGCGAAGGTGCGCGTGGTCGATCCGCAGGGCAAGCGCGAGGGCGAAGCGCTGCTGCCGGGCGTGTCCTGGATGGACGATGCCTATGCGGCAGCCGAGAAGGCCGATTGCGTGGTGATCCTGACCGAGTGGAACGAGTTCCGCGCGCTCGACCTGCAGAAGATCGCAGCGACGATGGAGACCGCGCGCATGGCCGACCTGCGCAACATCTACGCCGAGAAGGACGTCAGGAAGGCGGGCTTCGCGGATTACGTCGCGGTCGGGCGGTAAGGCCTGACGGCATAGAAATCGATCCGGGAGGGGGCTCTGCCCCCGTCACCGGAGGGCGACAATACTTAAGAGGGAGGGGGCTCTGCCCCCGCCCTTCGGGCCCCCCGGGATATTTTTCCCAAGAGGAAGGGTCAGCCGCTCAGGCCACCTGCCCTGCGGCCCAGCCGGACGCCCAGGCCCACTGGAAGTTGTAGCCGCCGAGCCAGCCGGTGACGTCCACCACTTCACCGATGAAATAGAGCCCCGGCACCTGCTTCGCCTGCATCGTCTTTGCATCGAGCGCATCGGTCGACACGCCGCCCAGCGTGACCTCCGCCGTGCGATACCCTTCCGAGCTGACCGGCCGCACCTGCCAGCGATGGATCTGATCGTCGAGCTTGGCGAGGTCCTTGTTCGATTGCTCGGCCAGCCGCCCCGATAGCTTCGCCTCCGCCACCACGAAATGCGCGAGCTTTTCGGGCAGATGCCGCGCGAGCGCATTGTGCAGCGCCTGCCGGCCCGCCGCGTCGCGCTGCTCCGACAGGGCCGCCGCGATGTCATTGCCCGGCGCGAGATCGACCTTGAGCGTGTCACCCTCGCGCCAATAGCTGGAGATTTGCAGGATGGCGGGCCCTGACAGCCCGCGATGGGTGAACAGCAGATCCTCGGCGAAATGCGTCTTGCCGAGGCGCAGATCGACGGGCCGTGCGAGACCCGACAGCGTCGCGGTGCGCGCCAGATCCTGCTCGGCGAAGGTCAGCGGCACCAGAGCGGGTCGCGTTTCCACGATATCGAGGCCGAATGTCTGCGCGATTTCGTAGCCGAGGCTGGACGCGCCCATCTTCGGGATCGACTTGCCGCCCGTCGCCACGATCACCGAAGCCGCGCGGATCGGGCCTTGCGAGGTTGTGACGAGGAAGCCGTCGCCCGCGCGCTCCACCCGCTCGATCTCCGTCTCGAGCGAGAGCACGCCCCCTGCCGCGCGCAGATCGCGCAGCAGCAGGTCGATGATCTGCGTCGCCTTCCCGTCGCAGAAGAGCTGCCCCAGATGCTTCTCGTGCCAGGCGATCCCCGCCGCATCGAGCCGCGCGATGAAATCCGCGGGCGTGTAGCGCGACAGCGCCGAGAGCGCGAAGCGGGGATTGCGCGACAGGAATCGTTCGGTCGCGTTTTGCCGGGTCAAGAGACGGTTGGTGAAGTTGCACCGCCCGCCGCCAGAGATTCGAATCTTCTCGCCGGGGCGCCGCGCATGGTCGAGCACCCGCACCGAGCGCCCGCGTCGCGCCGCCTCGATCCCGGCCATCAGTCCGGCAGCCCCTGCGCCCAACACTAAAACATCGCAATTTTCCATGCCGTCTCGCTTGCCGTAGCGGCGCGTGACGCGCAATCGAAATTTGTCGGATTTTCCTCTTGAAGCCCCGCGCCCACTTGGCTACATACCCCCCCACGTTGGGGCGTAGCCAAGTGGTAAGGCACCGGTTTTTGGTACCGCGCACCGTAGGTTCGAATCCTACCGCCCCAGCCACTTTTCTCAGTAGAACTGAATTGTTTGAGGTTTCGCTGGCCGCTCAGGCCATGAGATCGGCGGCTGGCTGGCTTGGCGACACGAGGCGGCGACGGGACGCTTCCAGAGCTGTGCTCTCTCGCCTCAATCCAAGGCCACAAATCGCAGCACCTTTCGCTCGAGGACGAACGGCTTCACTTCGCCGCCGGAATCACGCTGACCAACTATTCCAACCGGACTTTCATGTGGTCGCGCCGATCAACAGCTCGAACGCGTTTTCACGATTGAAGCCGGCGCCGTTTAGTGGCGCATGTCGGTCATCCAAGGGGAGGAGGAGGCGGTGACCTCAGGGAGGAGGAGAGAGGCCACCGCCAATTTCCGAGGCTCAGGGAGGAGGAGAGAGCCTCAGGAACTGTTGCAACGAGTTGCTCGCTGCGTTGAAATCTTTTTCGCACAAATGCTGCGCCGCAGAAACAGCTTATTCGACATAGCCGCGCTGCGCCTTCCGCATAGCTGACGGCGGATCACGATCCGTGCTGCGGGGCGCTGACCTCGGCGGACAGACCCGGGGCCAGTCGTTGGGCCTGCGGTTGATCGGGATCGATCGCGATCCGGACGGGCACGCGCTGCGCGATCTTGGTGAAATTCCCGGTCGCATTGGAGCCCGACAGCAGGCTGAACTGCCCTGCCGTCGCGGGCGAGAACCGCTCGATATGGCCTTTGAACTCGGTCTTTCCCAGCGCATCGACGGTAAAGGTCACCGGCTCGCCCATCTGCAGCCCCGCAAGTTGAGTCTCCTTGTAATTCGCTATCAGCCAGAGATCGGAGGGCACGAGCGACACCAGCGTCGATCCGGCGCTGACGAATTTGCCGACTCGCGCCGAGACCTGGCCCAGCCGCCCATCCTCGGGCGCACGGATCACCGCGTGATCGAGCGCCACCTGCGCCGCATCCAGCGCGGCCTGAGCCGCATCGGTTTTCGCGGCGAGCGAGCGTTTGTTTAGTTCCGCCGTCTGCACCGCTTGCTCGGCCACGTCGATGGCGCTTTGCGCCTCCTGTACGCCCGCCTTCGCCTGATCGAGCGTAAGCTGCGCCTGATCGGCATCCGATTGCGAGACATAACTTTTCTTCGTCAGTTTTGACGCCCGGTCCCGCGCGGTCTGCGCCGTGGCTTGAGCTGCTTTCGCCGAGGCGAGCGAAGCCTGCTTAGCCTCGAGCGTAGCTTTCGCCGAATTCACCGCCTGCGCCCCGTTCGACTGCGCGGCCTTCGCCGTCTCGAGCGCAGCCTGCGCCTGCTCCACCGCCGCTTTCAGCGCGCGATCATCGAGCCGCACCAGCACGTCGCCTTTCTTGACCTCTTCGAAATCACTGACCGGCACAGCCGTGACCTCGGCCGCGACCTGTGCAGAGATCGGCGTAACTTTGCCCTGCAGATAGGCATTGTCGGTCCAGGCCACGTCAGAACGGAACGGCGGCAGGCGCCATGCGTAGAGCACGGTCGCGACACCGGCGAGCGCGATGAGAAGGATCAGGGCGGAAGCGAGATAGCGGCGGGTCTGTGACATCGGATCAACTCGTAGAAACGGGGGTGGAGGGCGTGAGGCGCAGGCGCGGGAGGGGCCAGCTTTGGCGCAGGGCGACATGGGCGATCAGTCCGGCCAAGGCCGCCAGCGCGAACCAGAACACGGCGCGGAACGCATCGTCATAGGCGAGAATAGTGGCCTGCTGCTGCACCGTAGAGGCGACGGAAGACAGCGCGGCCCCTGCCCGCGCCCCGGCATCCGCAGTCTGGCTGCCCAGCGATGCGGCACTCTGCGCGAGGGTCTGGCTCAACATCGGGTTGTCGGCCGATATCTGCGGCGAAAGCTGCGCCATGTGATAGGCGGTGCGGTCGACCACCAAGCTCCGGAACAGACCGGAGCCGATAACCCCGCCGATGGATTGCGTGGCCAGAAACAGCACGACGAAGCTCAGCAGGTAGTGCGGCCCCTTCGCGAAGGCAGCTCCCAACCCTTTCGCCATCGCTGGCGGCAGGAACAGGATACCGGCAAAGCCGATCATCGCTTGGCTAAGATACATCTGCTCGGGCCCGGTGAGCGCGGTCGATTGCGAGTCGAGCCACGCCCCTGCCGCGATCAACACCAGCGCGATCCCGTGGAACAGCGGCGCGCGCGCTCCGCTATTGGTCAGCATCAGGACACCGGTCGCGGCCAGCATCGACAGCGCGATGATCCCGAACAGCAGTTGCTCCTGCCCGGGCTGCAGCCCCATCGTGCGCAGGAAACCGACGGCGCCCGCGCTTTGTTCGGCCAGCGCGATACGGAACACCAGCAGGGTCCCCGCCAGATGCAGGATCGGCGGGCTCAGCAACCAATGAAAATCGATCAGAGGATTGGCCCGCTGCATTTCGATCAGCACCGCGCCCGCGACCATCACGATCGCAGCGACGAGCGCCACGCCCAGCCATTCGGTCTGCGTCCAGTAGTCGAGCGCACCGAACATGAAGACGCTGGTGAATGCACCGAAGCCAACCGCGAGCAGCGTGAAAGAGACGAAATCGAGCGGCTTGAGAACCTTTTGCAGCGGGCGCGGCGTCAGTGGCAGCGCGAAGATCAGTGCCAGCGCCACCAGCGCCATGCCCATCTGGAACAGGCTCACCGCGTGCCAACTGGCATTCGCGGTGAGTTCGGGCAGCAGCACCCGCGCCAAGGGCCTGCCCACCATGATCATCGTCAGGACAGCGGGGATCGCGACCTTGAGGCGCTGAGCGGCGGGAATGGCCTCCAGCATGTAAAGAAAGCCGAGGCTCGACAACGGGGCTGCGGCGCAGCCGCTCAGGAAGGCCACGATGACCGCGGAATGCAGATCGTCCACCCAGAGATTGAGCACCATCGCCAGCACGAAGCAGACGATCCCGACCTCGGCGAAGCGGCGCAGGCCGAACTGGTCGCGGATGCGGATCAGCATCAGCGGCATCGAGGCGCGCGGTGCCATGAAGGCCGCCATCACCCAATAGGTGTGGTTCGTGGTGGCGTGCAAATCGCCCGCAAGCTGCGGCAGGTTGGCCGAGACGAAGCCGGTGGCAAGCGATTGCGACAGCGCCACGAAGACGGCGGCGCTGGCATAGACGAGCCGCTTGGGCGTGGAATGGTCAGGCTCCGCAGGCGCGGCGGGCTGGGGCGCGGTCTCCGTCTCGGCGGTCTCAGCCTCTGCGGCCTCGTTCTGCGCGATCTCGGCGTCGTTGACCGGAGCCGCCTCGGGCCGCACGCGATCGCGCGGCGATACCGGTTCGGCAGCCGTCGGACTCGCGTCCGGGCCGTTGATGTCGCGAATCTGGGAGTTCATTCGCCGCGCATCCTTTCGAGATTGGCCTGCATCCTCTCCATCGTCTCGCGGGCGCGGGCGACCTCCTCGGCGTCGATACCGTCGTAGAGCCGGGCGCGCAGAGCCTCGACGAAGGTTTCGATCTCGGAGGCATTTGCGCGGGCATGTTCGGTGAGGAAAATCTGGCGGACGCGTTTGTCGTCGGGATCGGCGCGGCGCTCCACGAAATCGAGCTTTTCCAGCCCGTCGAGCGTCCGGTTCAGCGTCGGCGTCTCAATCGCCAGCATCTCGGCCAGCTGCGTCTGGTTCAGCCCCTCGTCGCGGGAGATCGCAAGGATCGCCTGCGCCCGCGCGAAGGTCAGCCCCATGTCCCGCGCCTGCGCGTCGAACATCGCGCGCACCGACCGCGCCAGCAGCATCATCGTGCGCGTCAACTCGGCACGGTCGCGGCGGGCGGCTTCGGTGGGTGCGGATGTAATGGCGGCGCGGTCGGACATGGGGGCCTCGGGAATAAAGTTAGCCTGCTAACGTTTTCGTCCCATCCCACATATCGTCTCGGTCGCGAGGATCAACACAGGCAGCCCGCACAGGGGGCCGTGCGAAATTGCGAAAGGCCCCGGATCGCGCTGTCATTCAGCGTTCGCGCTCAGGCGGAAAGCAAGGTCACAAGCCCGAGACCTGCGCCGACCAGCATGACGAGCGACAGCGTCACCGTCGCGATCACACGCGGCCCGGCGGCTGCCACCGCCCGCGCATCGACGCCAAGCCCCAGCGCCGCCATCGCGATCACCGTCAGGATGGACGCCCCCTGCCCCATCGGCGCAAGCGCAGCCTCCGGCAGCGCCCCGGCAGAGCGCAGCACGATCATCCCGAGAAACCCGAGGATGAAGAGCGGCGGCATCAGCCCGCGCCGCATGCGGCCCTCCGGCGCGGCAGAGCGCCCGTCGTCCGGCAGATGCGGCGCAAGAAGCGACAGCACCACCGTGATCGGCCCCAGCATCAGGACCCGCACCAGCTTCACCAAAGTGCCGAGCTGGATCGCCGCGGCCCCCATCGGCGCTGCGGCAGCCAGAACCTGCGGCACCGCGTAGACGGTGATCCCCGACAGGATGCCATAGCCATGCACGCTCATCCCCGCGACATGGCCGACCACCGGCAGCAACAGCACCACCGCGACGCCCAGCACGGCGGTGAACGCGATTGCGGCACTGACATCGTCGCTATCGGCGTCGATCACCGGGGCGACGGCGGCGATGGCGGAGTTCCCGCATATACCATTGCCGCAAGCGATCAGCAGCGCCATGCGGGCCGGTAGGCGCAGGGCCCGCCCCAGCAGGTAGGCGGCGGGCACCATCAGCGCGACCACCGCGACGATGCCGCCCAGAAGCCCCGGCCCCACCGACAGAAGCGTCTGCGCACTCACCGAGGCGCCAAGCAACACGATCGCGATCTCCAGCACCGTCTTGGCGGAAAATCGGATACCGGCATCGAAGCGCGCAGGCGGTGTCCAGAGGGAGCGCACCACCGCACCGATGAGGATCGCAAGCACCAGCGGCTCCAGCCATGCCGCTCCGAACAGCGCGTGCTCAGCAAAACCGCCCAAGGCCGCGAGCGCGGCGACGCCGATGCTCAACCCAAGCCCCGGCGCGAAGGCGCGAAGCGCAAGCCGCGGGCGGGTGAGGCTGCAGGCAAGGGTCGAATGGTGCGGCACGGCGGCCTCCTATCGTCTGGTCTTGTCCTGTAATTGCCCGCGCCAATTCATTCTTCAAACGAAATGTTTTTGTAGATATGATCGTTTTTGTCGATCAATAGAGCCGGAGACATGCATGACCCCCGAACAACTCCGTGTTTTCGTCGCGGTTGCGGAAGAGCAGCACATGACCCGCGCCGCCGCCCGGCTGAACATGACGCAATCGACGGCCTCAGCCGCCATTGCGGCGCTCGAGGCGCGTCATGAGATCAAGCTGTTCGACCGGATCGGGCGGGGGATTTCGCTGACCGAGGAAGGCCGCGCCTTTCTGCCCGAGGCGCGCGCGGTGCTGGCTCGGTTTGCCGAGGCGGAGGCGATGCTGGCCGAGACCCGCGGGCTCGAACGCGGGCATATCCGCCTGATCGCGAGCCAGACAATCGCGGGCTACTGGCTGCCGCCCTACCTTGCCGCTTTCCGGCAAGCCCGCCCGGGGATCGAGGTGACGCTGGAAATCGGCAACACGCAGGAGGCAGCGGAACGCCTGCGCGCGGGCCTGCACGATCTCGCGCTCGTCGAAGGCGATGTCGAGGATGCGAAGCTGGAGCGGGTTCAGATCGGGGCGGATCGGCTGATGCTGGTCAGTGCCGCGCCACCCCCCGGAAAGCTGGATGCGCGCGCGCTGAGCGCGGCGAGTTGGGTGCTGCGCGAGCCGGGCTCTGGCACGCGCTCTACCGCGGAAGCGGCCCTCGCCGATCTGGGTGTCGCGCCGCGCGCGCTCTCAGCCGCGCTGGTCCTGCCCTCGAACGAGGCGGTGCTGAGCGCGGTCGAGGCAGGGGCCGGGATCACCATACTCTCGGCCCATGTCGTCGCGCGGTCGCTAAGCCTTGGAACAGTCCGGGACTGGGATTTGCACCTCGCGCCGCGGCCCTTCTATGCGCTGCGTCACCGCGACCACCATGTCAGCCACGCCACGCGCGACCTGCTGGCACGGATCGATCAGTCCCAGCTGGACGATCTCACTCAGACGGAATGAACCAATTCGCGAGCTTCGCCTCGATCTCCGAGGGGAGCGCGGGCTTCGGGCAGACAGCCGCGCCGGGATAGCGCTCGCGTAGCTGATTGGCTTCGGCATGGCCGGAATGGAACAGGAGCGGCACGCCCGCCTTGTGAAGATGATCGGCTAGTTCGTAGACTTCGCCATCGGCCAGCATCACGTCGAGGATCGCAGCGCCGGGCAAACGATCTCGGACCAGGTCCAGCCCCGCACGCACGGTGGCGCACGGTCCCCAGACCTCCATCCCGAGATCCTCGAGCATGAACTGAAGATCAAGCGCGACGACGGCTTCATCTTCGACAAGGAGCACCTCGCTCGGTGCTTTCTCAGTCAGCGTCGCCATCGATTTCATGCGCGAAGATAATCCTGTTGCAACGGCTTTCCGGTGTCTGACGCGTGTCGACCCGCGCCGATATCTGGCTTGCGGAAATATCGACCAACGTCGAGCCGAAGCCCTGTTTGTTCGTGTCGAGTTGCAACGCTTCACGGTACCGCTCGTTCCACGAAAGTATCACGGTATCGTCGTTTTCCATCGACCATGTGATCTCGAGATCACCCTCTCGCGGCCCCAATACCCCATATTTAGCGGCATTAGTGCTCCATTCGTGGAAAATCAGCGCAAGAGCAGTCAGGTGATGCGTCGGAACATCAACATCCGGCCCATCGATCAGGAAGTTCGACGGGTCGTCATAAGGGGCCAGAGTCGTCTCGATCACCTCGCGCAGTGGGATCGCCGCACCAGAGGTGCGAGTGCGGGCCAGATCATGCGAGCGCGCCAGCGCGTTGATCCGCTGGCCGACATCTTCGACCAACTCGCGCGGGCTGGCCGCCGAACGCCCCGCGATGCGCAGCATGCCCGAGACGATGGAGAACAGGTTCTTCACCCGGTGGTTCATCTCGCGCAGCATCAGCTCGCGCATCTGCGCCGCCTCTTCATCGGCGGTGATATCGACGCTGAGCCCCAGCAGGCGGTTTTCATTCCCCTCGCCCATCGTCCGACCCGTTGCGCGCAGATGGCGCTTCGTGCCGGAGGGGAGGTCGAGTTCGTAGTCGACTTCGAGTTCGGATCCAGTCTCGCGGGCCTCGCGCACCGCCTGTTCGACACGCACACGGTCATGCTCCGCGATGCGTTCGAAGAACCGCTCGATCGGATAGGTTCCGGCCGCTTCGAGTTCGAAGAAGGCGGCGACGGCCTCGTCGATTTCGACTTCGACTTCGCCATTCGGTTCGACGATCGACCAGATGCCGATCTGCGCGATTTCCAGTGCGAGTTGCAGCCGCTCACCCTTCTGGGTCAGCTCCGTCTCGAGTCGCAGTGCCTCGGTGATGTCGGTGAAAACGAGCGTCGCGCCTTCCACTTCGCCGCGCGAATTCAGATACGGCGTCGCGGAGAGCGACCAGACCTTGTTGAGCTCGGTGGACTTGACCCGGCGCGGCCGCGGCAACTCGCCCTCGAGAACCACATTGATCAATTCGATCATCACCTCGGGCGTGTCGAGCAGGTTCTGGATGTCGTCGAGCGGACGTCCACGGTCACTGCCGCGCAGGCGGATCATCTCGCTTGCGCCATCGGTGAAGTTGCGCAGGCGCAGCTTGCGATCGACCGTCACCAGCGCATGCAGCTTGGAATCGAAGATGTTGCGCAGGTCGGCATTCGCGGTCGAAAGCTCCTCGACCTTGGTCTTGAGTTCGTCGTTGACCGTCGCGAGCTCTTCGTTCGTCGATTGCAACTCCTCGTTCATCGACATCATTTCCTCGTTCGAGGATTTCAGCTCTTCGTTGGCGGTCTCCAGCTCTTCGACCGTCGTGCGCAGGCGGTTGCGGGTCGCGCGCAACTCGGCCTCGAGCACCTGCACATGGCTTTCCGACGGCGCGATCTCGTCGAAATCATATTCGTCCAACGCTTCGAACGGGCCACGGTCGCGGAAAACGATCAGCAGCGTATCGTCGGAGAGCGGATCGGCCAGCACATCGACACGCTGCCGCCCGGTTTCCGAGATCACTTCGACATCGCGCACGATCTTGCGCGTGCCAAGCTCCGCCGACTCGCGGATCACGGCGGAGAGCGCCTCGCGCAGGCCCGCGCGCGCGAGCGATTGTGCATAGCCCTGCCCGGTCTCGGACGGGTCGATCTCAAGATACTTACCCAAGCGCCCTGTCGCGGCGAGGATCGCCCCATCGCGATCGACATTCAGCGTCGCGGGCGCATAAAGATCGAGGATACGATTACTGGCCAAGGTCGTGTTCCAGTCTTTGGTTCTTCTGTCAGTCGTCTTCGGTCGGAGTGGCGCAAGTCGCGCATGAGGGTCGGAGCGCATCGGCAGTTCGGTCGGATAAGGAGACCGGGGCCCTATGCTGCGGAAGATGCGCATCGCGCCGTCTATGGGATCGAAAAGTTCCTCATGCCGCCCGATCGTCTCGGAGGGGCCGAGGAAGAGAACGCCCCCCGGATTGAGCGCGTAGTGGAAGATCGGCAGGGCCCGCGCCTGCAACTTCTCTCCGAAATAGATCAGCAGATTGCGGCACGACACCAGGTCGAGCCGCGAGAACGGTGGGTCCTTGATCAGCGAGTGCGGCGAGAAGCGCACCCGGTCGCGCAGCGCGGCGGTGATCTGGAAATTGCCCTCGCGCCCGATCGTATAGAGGTCGCGATACGTTTCGGGCAGATCGAGCAGGACCGAGACCGGATAGCGCCCCTCGCGCGCGATCGCGAGCATCCGCTCGTCGATATCGGTGGCGAAGATCTGGAAATCGATTTCCTTGCCGCTCGCATGGATCGCCCGGTCGACGAGCATCGCCAGCGTGTAGGCTTCCTCGCCACTCGAGCACCCCGGCACCCAGATGCGCAGCGCGCCGCCATCTTCGGCCTTCTCGACCATCGGCTTGATCGCCGTCTCGTTCAGCGCCTCGAAATGCGCGCTGTCCCGGAAGAAGCGGGTGACGTTGATCAGAAGGTCGCCCAGCAGCGCCAGAGGCTCGTCCTCTTCGCGTTCGAGCCGTTCGAGATATTCGCGCGGGTGCAGAATGCCCACGACCTGCATCCGGCGCTGAATCCGACGCTCGAGCGTCGAACGCTTGTATTGCGCGAAGTCATGCCCCGTCAGACGGTGCAGCGCCGCGCAAATCTCATCCAGCGTGCCAGAGACCGGCGGCGCCGTGTTCACCTGATCCGGATCGACATTGCGGAACTCGGTGATCCGCGCGATCACGTCGGAGGGCGCGCTGACCACATCGACCATCCCGGTCGCGACCGCCGAATTCGGCATGGAATCGTAACGCGCCGTTGCATCCTGCGCGATGCAGAAGCCGCCATGCTCCTTCACCGCCCGCAGCCCGACGGAGCCATCCGTGCCGGTGCCCGACAGGATCACGCAGACCGCGCGGCGCCCGAGATCCTGGCCCAGCGACACGAAGAAATCGTCGATCGGACGGCGCAGACCGCGGGGTTGGGCGAATTCCGAAAGCTTCAGGCGCCCGTTTTCGACCTCCAGCCCGTAACCCGGCGGGATCGTGTAAACGTGTCCGGCCTCCAGCTTCGCGCCGTCTTCGGCCTGCAACACTTCGAGCGAGGTCGACCGGCCGAGCAATTCCGCCAGAAGCGACTCGTGGTTCGGATCGAGATGCTGAACCACGACATAGGCGCTGGGGTCATCCACCCGCGCGGGCTCCAGCAGATCGCGAAGCGCTTCAAGCCCACCAGCGGAGGCGCCGATGCCGACAACGTATAGATCCTCGGGGGCGTCCGTCACTGCACGGCCCGCCGATCCGCGCAGCGCGCGTCCAAAAGGGCGCGGCCTGCGCGCCCTTCTCTATAGTTCTCTTTGCAGTTCATCCGGAGATCGGTGTCACTAGCCTCAGGGCCCTGCAATAACATTTGACATAGTACTGAACACATAACCGTGGCCGCAGCCATTCTTAGCCCTCGCGGTAGATAATCGTGGCCATCGTGGAGAGGCTCTCCGACAGAACCTTCGCAGAGCCGATCATCGCGAGACCGAATCCGCGCGACATCGCGGCGAGATCGTCGGCATTGCGCAGCAGGCTCTCGTCATGCGCAGCGATGTCGACCTTCACGTTCTGACGTTCTGCCGCGGAAGTGAGGTCGAACTGCGACCCGAGAAACAAGCGCGTCTCTCCATTGGGTTCGCGCAGACGCGTCATGAAGACGAAATTCTGGAAGGTTTCGCCATTCGCGCGGCTGTTGGTGACGCGGAAACGGCCCGCGGAGATGTCCTCGTCGTCGATGAACTCCCGCATCGCAGAGCGTTCTTCCTCGGTCGCGGCCCCTGCCTGGAGGAAGCGGCAGTTCTGCCCCAGCACCTCTTCAGCGGAATACCCGGTCAGATTGAGAAACGCCTGATTCACGTAGACAAGCGGCACATCCTCACGATCAGCCGCGGCAATGGTCAGTGCGACATTCGACTTGTCGCAATAGCTGACCAGCGCATCTGGCAGTTCGTAATCTGTGTAAACGGGCATGAAGCCTCCGCTGCGTTTGAGAAAACAAGATTGATCATTGCGCGGAAAAGTCCAGCGCGCGAGGCGAAATACCACCGATAACCGATTTGAAGGGGGGGGATGGTACCGCCTCCCCGGCTTGAACGGGGGACCTCTGGATCCACAATCCAGCGCTCTAACCAACTGAGCTAAGGCGGCACTGGCGCGGGATTTAGACCCCTCGCGCGCGGAATGCAAGTGTCCGATGACGAGAAATTCGCACCAAGTCTTGCCTGCGCACGTCGCGGGGGTTAGGTGCATTTTCCATCCAACCTCTCAGGAGTTTTCGATGAGCATCGACAAGGAAAGCGACATCTCCGCGAATCTGCAAATCGGCCCGACCTCGCTCGGAATGGTGCGGATCTATGTCGAGGGCGAAGGCGTCGAGCTACCGCTCGATTTCGATCCCGACGAGGCGATGGAAATCGCCGAAGAACTGCAGGCAGCCGCGGAAGCTGCGCGTGAAATGAGCAAGGGCGGCAAGGGCAAGAAGCGCTGAGCCTCAAAATCCGGGCGGTATCGCGCCCGGATCGCACAGCCGCTGCAACCGCCGTGCCGACGCGCGCGCGAAATCGAGCGTCAGCGCCTTGCGCCGCGCCGGCGCAAGCTTGGACAGCGGCGCCTCGCGGATCATCTCGGCCCCGTAGCCATCCGCGATGAAAAGCCCCGTCCCCTCGGGCAGAAGATCCGTGGGGAAATCCTGATCCACCGCCCAGAAATAGCGGTCGCACCACTCCAGATAGCCGTCCCATTTCCGATCCGAGGTGAAATCGGCGCGGCTCGACTTGCACTCCACGATCCAGATTTCGCCCTTCCGGTCGATCGCCATCAGATCGGCGCGCAACCTTGGGCGCAGCACCATCTCCGGCAAACTGTCGAGCCCCAGCTCGGACAGCGCGCGGGCCGTGCCACGCGCGAGCACCTGGCCCGGCTGAAGTTCGGAAAGCGGAATCTGCGTCATGCGGACAAACATGAACGAAGTGTGAACAAAAGTCCAGTCGCCCAGCACACGCGCCCTTCCCCGCCGCACATAAGACGCGCGAGACGCGCTGTTCATTCTCCCCCCTTGTCGGAACCCGATTTCACCCCTATCTGGGGGTCTGACGGTTACTGCTCTTTCTGTGAAAGACCCTTTTCCAGTGGCCTATACCATTCCTGAGGGAGCTGGCTCTGCCGGGGTCCTGGCCTCGGTATCTGGCGCCCACCTGACTTTTCAGGTCTCCGGGAACTCTCGTCTACACGTCTGCTGCGGTTTCCGTCACTCCACCCATCGCAAGACAGCAAAAAGCCCCGCCGGATCGGTCGGGGCTTTTGTCGTCTCGGGACGTGGATGGGTTCAGCGGCGCAATTGCATCTGCTGGCGCGATTTCGGTGTATCGACCGGCACCGGGATCGCCAGATGTTCGGCCGCCATATCGGTGGGGATGCCGTCGCGTTTACCGCCGCCGGAGCTATCGTCATCCTCGGCCATGCGCATGACCGCGATCGCGAATTGCACACCGGAGAAGACGATCGTGTTGAACACGACCAGCAGCGCCATCGCGATGTAGCCGATATCGGACGTGAAAATCAGGTGGCGAAGATTGCCGACATTGAAGCCGAGAAGAAGGCCAACGAAGGCAAGCGCGATGAAGAAGCCGATGACGACGTTCTTGATGTAGAGCCGGACCAGTTCGGGCATGAAAAATCCTCCTGCTTACCTCACAATCTAGTGCATATTCCCAAGTTTCAAACAGGGAAACGGGCGACGATTGCGAGATAAGCGGGCGTTTGCCCGTGGCATGGTGTCGCGAGTGAGCGCGCTCAGAACGCGTCGGGCTGCAGCGCGCGCGCCATGTGATCGAGCACCGCGTTGACGAATTTCGGCTCCTTGCCTTCGGGGAAGAAGGCGCGGGCCACATCGACGAATTCGGTGATGACAACGCGCGGCGGTGTCGCGGGGGTGATCAGCTCGGCCCCGGCCGCGCGGAACAATGCGCGCAGCACCGGGTCGATCCGATCGATCGGCCATTTCGCGACCAACGCACGGTCTGTCGCCTGGTCGATCTTCGCCTGCCAGGTCACCGCATCGTCGATCAGACGGCGGAACAGGTCGAGATTGCCCTCGGCCATTTCGGTGCCGTCCTCATCCACGGCGCCAAAGCGGAAGTCCTCGAACTCGCGGCGCACCTTGTCGGCACCCTGCCCGGCCGCTTCCATCTGAAAAAGCGCCTGAACCGCGTAAAGACGCGAGGCGGATTTCATCTGGCGCTTCTCCTCTTGGGTGAGCTTGCGCGGTTTCGGTGCGTCTTGGGGCGCGTCGGAGGAGGCGTCGTCGGTCATGCGTTGTTCGATCCGTCAGTGTCGCCGGCGATAAGGAAGGATTCGGCGGGTTTGAACCCGATACCCTTCGTCCGGCGCGCCCATTTGCGCGACAATGAGATGAGATGCAAGGCCGCAGCCGCCGCACCGCCACCTTTGTTTTGATCGGCAGGGTCGGCACGCACGGCCGCCTGCTCGTAATTTTCGACCGTCAGGATGCCGTTACCGATGCAAATCCCCTCGAGCCCCATCAGCGTCAGCCCGCGCGAGCTGTCGTTGCAGACGGTGTCGTAATGGGTGGTCTCGCCACGGATCACGCAGCCAAGCGCCACGAACCCGTCGTAATCGGCCATGCGCGCCGCCATCGCGATCGCGGTCGGGATTTCCAAAGCGCCGGGCACCTCGATCACGTCGACATGGGCCCCCGCCTCTTTAGCCGTGGCTTTCGCGCCCGCAATCAGGTTGTCCGCGATATCCTTGTAATACGGCGCGACCACGATCAGCAGCCGCGGCGCGCTGTCGCATTTCGGCAGGTCGAGCGTGTAATGCGAGATTCCGGCCATGTCTTACTCCGTAATGGGGCGTGTGCCGACGATGCGCAGGCCATAAGCGTCGAGGCCCACATATTTCGTCTGCGGATTGTCGGTGAGAAGGATCATGTCATGCAGCCCCATCGAGGACAGGATCTGCGAGCCCAGACCGATCTGCTTGATCGTGCGCGGCCCCTGATCCTCTTCGCGCAGCAGGCGGTTCGACGGGTCGCGGAACAGGCAGACGAGGCCACGACCTTCCGCAGCCACGATCTCCATCGCGCGACGCACCTCGTCGGCGGGACCGGGGCCGATGCCCAAAACGTCGTCGAGAATGTTGAGCGAATGGGTACGCACCAGAACCGGCTCGGGCGTTGAGATGTCGCCCTTCACCAGAACGATGTGATCGACACCCTCGGCCATGTCGGTGAAGACGCGCATCTCCCACTCACCGCCATGGCTGGAGGTGACCATCTGGCGCAGGCCCTCGCGCACGAGATTGTCGTGGCGGCGGCGATAGGCGATCAGATCCGAGATCGTACCGATCTTCAGCCCGTATTTTTTGCCGAACTCGATCAGCCCCGGCAGGCGCAGCATGTGACCGTCATCGCCCATGATCTCGCAGATCACGCCAGCGGGCTTGAGCCCGGCCAGACGCGCCACGTCCACGGCGGCTTCGGTATGGCCCGCGCGCACCAGCACCCCGCCGTCGCGCGCCCGCAGCGGGAAGATGTGGCCGGGCGAAGCGATATCTTGCGGGCCTTTGCTCGGGTCGATTGCCACCTTGATCGTCTGCGCCCGGTCATGGGCGGAAATCCCGGTGGTGATATTCTCGCGCGCCTCGATCGAGACGGTGAAGGCCGTCTCGTGGCGCATCGAATTGGCGCGCACCATCGGTGCGAGGCCCAGCTGATCGACGCGATCCGAGGTGAGCGGCAGGCAGATCAGCCCGCGCCCGTAGGTCGCCATGAAGTTCACCGCCTCGGGGGTGCATTTCTCGGCGGGAATATAGAGATCGCCCTCGTTCTCGCGATCCTCGTGATCGACGAGGATCACCATGCGCCCGGCCTTCGCCTCGGCGATAATGTCCTCGGCGGGCGCGATCACGTGGCGCAGGCTTTCCTCGACCTCGCCGGGCACGTCATGGGTGCCGGATTTGTCGACCGGGGTCAGGGGTTTGCCGTCGGTGGTCATGCGTTCCACTCCTGCAGCCGCGCGACATAGCGCGCGAGCGTGTCGATCTCGAGATTGATCCGGTCGCCCGCCTTGGCATGGCCCCAGTTGGTGACCTGCTTGGTATGCGGGATGATGTTGACGCCGAAGCTCGCGCCATCGACCTCGTTTACGGTCAGCGAGGTGCCGTTCAGCGCGACCGAGCCTTTCGGCGCGATGTATTTCGCCAGCGCTTCGGGTGCGCGGAAGGTGAAGCGCGTGCTGTCGCCCTCATCCACCATCGCCACGATCTCGGCCACACCATCGACATGGCCCGACACGATGTGACCGCCCAGCTCGTCGCCCACTTTAAGCGCGCGTTCGAGATTGATCTTTTGGCCCACCTGCCAGCCGCCGCTCGCATCGTTGCCGCGGCCGCCGATATTGGTCTTGGCCTGGCTCTCGGCAGAGATTTCGACGTCGAACCAATTTTTCGGCTCGGTGCCGGTTGCGATCACGGTCAGGCAGCAGCCGTCGCAAGCGATAGACGCGCCCAGCTCGATGCTGCCCACGTCATAGCTTGTGCCGATCCGCGCGCGCAGATCGCCGCGCTGCTCCAGCTCCAGAATTTCTCCGATATCGGTCACGATCCCGGTGAACATGGCATATCCCCTCAGATTTCGGACCTTAGCTAGCCCGCAGGGCGCGCCTTCGCAAGAGATGAGCGCCTCGCCGTCCCGTCACACTCTGCGCAGCCCCGCACAGCGCCTGCCCTAAAATTGTCCAATATTTAAGGGATTACCCCACAAACTCCGTGACTTCGCGCGCATCCTGCGCAATCACGGAGGCAGGCCAAGGACCCACGACCGGATGAACCGTTTCGAAAATCGCCACTTCCTGATGCTGCAGGGGCCCCACGGCCCCTTCTTTCATCAGCTTGGCGCGATGCTCCGGCAGGCAGGGGCGACGGTCTGGCGCGTGGGCTTCAATCGCGGGGATGAGGTCTTCTGGTTCGACCGCGCCTCCTACCTGCGCTTCGACGCCCCTCCGGAGGATTGGGCCGATCACCTGCGCGACCTGATCGCCGAGAAAGGCATCACCGATCTCGTGCTCTATGGCGACACCCGCCCGATCCATGCGCAGGCCGTCGAGGTCGCGAAGGCGATGGGCCTGTGCGTGCATGTCTTCGAAGAGGGGTATGTTCGCCCCTATTGGGTCACCTACGAGCGCGGCGGCTCGAATGGGCATTCCCGGCTGATGGAAATGTCGGTGGCGCAGATGCGCACCGCGCTTGCCCAGTCCGAAATCGAGTTTCCCGACGCGCCGCCCCGCTGGGGCGATATGCGCCACCACGTTTTCTACGGCGCGCTCTACCATTTCTTCGTGATGCTCCGCCCCGGCCCCTATCGCCGCTTCCGGCCGCATCGCGACATCACGGTGTTTCAGGAATTCCGCCTCTGGCTGCGCCGCCTGCTGCTGATGCCGCTGCATATGCTGGAGCGCAAACGCGCGACGCGACGCATCCGGCATGGCGGCTTCCCCTATCATCTCGTGCTGCTGCAGCTCGAACACGACTCCAGCTTCCGGATGCATTCACCTTTCACCAGCCAGACCGAGTTCATCGATCTGGTGATGGAGAATTTCGCGAAAGGCGCGCCGCCCCATCATCACCTCGTCTTCAAGGCCCATCCGCTCGAAGACGGGCGCGCCCCGATACGCGAAACGATCCGCAAGGCCGCCCGCGCGCATGGGTTGGCGTCGCGCGTGCATTTCGTGCGCGGCGGCAAGCTGGCGGGGCTTCTGGCGCAGGCGCGCTCCGCCGTCACGGTGAATTCGACCGCCGCGCAGCAGGCGCTTTGGCGCGGGCTGCCGCTGAAATCGCTGGGCCGCGCGATCTTCGACAAGCCGGAATTCACCTCCGCGCAACCGCTCGAGGCCTTCTTCGCAAGCCCGGCCCGGCCCGACAGCCGCGCCTATCGCGACTACCGTCACTACCTGCTGGAAACGAGCCAGGTTCCGGGCGGCTTCTACTCTGCGAAAGGCCGCCGCGCCCTGCTGCGACAGGTGGTCGACATGATGCTGGCCGCCGAAGACCCTTATGATGCGCTGGTCGCGGGCAACGCGGCCCCACGGCAACAGTTGCAGGTGGTACGATAATTTTTCTCGTTTTTTTCCCGAGGCTTCGGTAGCTTGGTCGCAAAACGATAAGCAGCATCCCGAACGAGGAGCTCGAGCAGTGACCATTACCCCGACTCGCAGGGCCGTTTTGACGGGCCTTTCCGCCACGCTTTTGACCGCATCTTGTGGCCTTCCGCGCTCCGGCCCCAACAAGCGCGAACTCTTCGCAGGCTCCGTGATGCGCCAGGGCGATGCGTTCGTCGTCAAGGTGAACGACTTCGTCACCCGCGCAACCGCCGTGCAACCCGCGCTCGGCTTTACCTCCAGTTTCATCAATGCCGGTCAGATCGGCTCCGATACGATCCGCCCGGGCGACACGCTTTCGCTGACGATCTGGGAGAACGTCGATGACGGGCTGCTCGCCAGCAAAGGCGCCAACGCGACCCAGCTGCAAGAGGTGCAGGTCGATGGCGCGGGCTTCATCTTCGTCCCCTATGCGGGCCGCATTAAAGCCGCTGGCAACACGCCCGACGGGCTGCGCCGCATCATCACCACCAAGCTCGACGCGCAAACGCCGGACCCGCAGGTTCTCGTGACCCGCGTGGCAGGCGATGGCGCGACGGTGTCGGTCATGGGTGCGATCAACGGTCAGGGCGTCTATCCGATCGAGCGGCCGACCCGGACGCTTTCGGCGATGATCGCCAAGGCGGGCGGCGTGTCGATCCCCCCCGAGGTCGCCAAGATCACCGTGACGCGCGGCGGCATGTCGGGCTCGATCTGGCTCAAGGATCTCTACGAGAACCCCAAGATGGACATCGCGCTGCGCAACGGCGACGTGATCCTCGTTGAGAAGGACCAGCGCGCCTTCACCTCGCTCGGCGCGACCGGCAAGCAGGCCCGCGTGCCCTTCGAGACCCAGACGCTTTCGGCGCTGGAGGCCATCGCGACGGTGGGCGGCTTGCAGTCGAACCTCGCCGATCCGACCGGCGTCTTCGTGCTGCGCAACGAGCCGGCCGATATCGCGATGAAGGTGCTTGGTCGCACCGATCTGGTCGGCGATCAGCGCATGATCTACGTGCTCGACCTGACCCAGCCCAACGGCATGTTCATGGCGCGCGATTTCGCGATCCGCGACGGCGACACGGTCTATGTCACCGAGGCGCCCTTCGTGCAGTGGCAGAAGACGCTCTCGGCGCTGACCCAGCCGCTGGGCACGGTCAACACGCTCAATACGCTCGCCGGGAACTAATGCTCCGCGACAGTGACCACAAGGCCGCCGGGGCGATCCCCCGGCGGCTTTTTTTCTACAATGGCGGGGTGCTGCGCCAGACGCGCCTGCGCGAGATTTTGCGGGCAGCAGGCCATGCCCCGCGCCTCGGCCTGCCCGGCCCAGACGATGGCGTTATGGTCTGGGGCCGCTCGCCCTATGCGGCACGCGGCGAGGCGGTGGCCGCCAAGCGCGGCGTGCCGCTGATCCGGGTGGAGGACGCGTTTCTGCGCTCGATCCATCCGGGCCGGACGGGCGCGCCGCCTTTGGGCCTGATCCTCGACCCGATGGGCGTGCATTTCGACAGCGCCCAGCCCTCGCGGCTCGAACATCTCCTTGCGACAGAGCCGCTCGACGATAGCGCCGTCTTGCAGCGGGCCCGCGACGGGATCGCCCGGCTGAAAGCCTCGGAGCTCTCGAAATACAACGATTTCGACCCGGGCCTGCCCGTCCCCGATCCGGGCTATGTTCTGGTAATCGACCAGACGCGGGAAGACGCCTCGATCACCCATGGCGGGGCGAGCTCCGCCACGTTCCGCGAAATGCTGGCCTATGCGCGGATCGAGAACCCCGGCGCGCGCATCCTGATCAAGACCCATCCCGAAACGCGCGCCGGGCTGCGGGGCGGCCATTACGGGCCGGAAGACTGCGACGCGAATTCCGAGATTTACGACGCGCCGGTCTCGCCGTGGAAACTGCTCGAAGGCGCGATCGCGGTCTATACCGTGTCGTCGCTCATGGGCTACGAGGCGATCCTCGCAGGCCACAAGCCGCGTGTCTTCGGCCAGCCGTTCTATGGGGGCTGGGGGCTCACGCAGGACGAAAACCCCGTACCCCGCAGATCGCGCAACCTGACGCGCGCGCAGATTTTCGCGGTATCGCATATCCTCGCGCCGATCTGGTTCGATCCCTGCCGCAAGCGCCTGTGCAGCTTCGAGGAGGCGGTGGATCAGCTCGAGGCCGAAACCCGCGCCTATCGCGAGGATCGGCAGGGCTATGTCGCGGGCGGCATGTCGCTATGGAAACGCCCGCATCTGCGCAAGTTCTTCGGGCGTCACGGGTCCCTACGGTTCAGCGAAACACCCGACCCGACGCGCCCCTATCTCTACTGGGCCACGCGCGCGGCCCCAGATGACGACCGCGACCCGATCCGCGTCGAAGACGGGTTTCTGCGCTCACGCGGTCTCGGCGCCGAACTCGTCCCGCCGCTCTCGCTGATCGCGGATCGCACAGGCATCTTCTACGACCCGACCCGACCCAGCGATCTGGAGGCATTGATCGCGCAGCCTCTGCCGCCGGGCGGCGAGGCGCGAGCGCGCAAGCTCATCCAACGGATCACGACTGAAGGCCTGACGAAATACAATCTCGGCGGCGCGCTTCCCGAACTGCCCCAAGGCCATAAGATCCTCGTGCCCGGTCAGGTCGAAGACGATGCCTCGATCCGGCTCGGCGCGGGGGAGACTTGCACAAATGCGATGCTTTTGGAGAGGACCCGGGCCGAAAACCCCGGTGCAGTTATCCTTTTCAAACCTCACCCCGATGTCGTCGCCGGTTTGCGTCCCGGCGAGGTGCCCGAGAAGGTGGCGAAGACATATGCCGATCTGATCCTGCCCGAGACCAACACGGCCGCACTGATCGACGCGGTGGACGAGGTCTGGACGATGACCTCCGGCCTCGGCTTCGAGGCGCTCTTGCGCGGCAAAGCCGTCACGCCCCTCGGGGCGCCCTTCTATGCAGGCTGGGGGCTGACGCGCGATCGCGGGGCTGTTCCGGCGCGCAGGACGGCGCGCCCGGATCTGCTGCAACTCACCCATGCCGCGCTCATCGCCTATCCGCGCTATCTCGACCCGCTCAGCGGGCTGCCCTGCCCGGTCGAGGTCGCGCTGGATCGTCTGAGCGAGGGCCGCACCCTACCGCGTGGGCCGCTCAACCGGATCGGCGCGAAGCTGCAGGGGGTATTCGCGTCCTACGCGTGGCTCTGGCGCCGCCAGCGGTGAAGCAGGTCGTCGCCGATGGGGCGACTTTCGACCAGCGTGTAACGCGGCGCAGAGGCCAGCGCACTCAGCCCCATATCGCCGACCCCGGCGCGACCATCCGCGCCCAGCACCATGCCCGCCGTGAAGCCGATCAGCTCGTCCACCAGTCCCGCATTGATCAGAGAGGCCGCGAACTTACCGCCGCCTTCGCAGAACACGCGCGTCAGGCCGAACCCGGCCAGAGCCTCCATCAGCGCCAGCGGATCGAGACCGCCGCCAACTGTCTCGGCCACCTCGATCAGTTCCGCGCCCGCTTCGCGCCAGTAATCTTTCGCCTCATCGGGAGCCTCGGCCCCATGGATCAGCCAAAGCGGCGCGACGTCCAGCGACCCGGCAAGCCGCTTGCGCGGTAGATCCAGTCCCGCCGAGGCCACGATCCGCAGCGGCTGGCGCAGCGGCGTGAAGCTGCGCACGGTCAGAAGCGGATCATCGGCCCGCGCGGTACCGCCGCCCACCATGACCGCGTCGAACTCGGCGCGCATCGCATGGACCAGCGCGCGAGACTGCGGCCCGGTGATCCATTGGCTTTCACCCGTGGAGGTCGCGATGCGCCCGTCGAAACTGCTCGCAAGCTTCAGCGCGAGCCACGGACGCGCGCGCGTCACGCGGCTCAGGAACCCGGCCTGCAGATCGCGCGCCTCCGTCTCCATGAGCCCGGTCTCCACCTCGATCCCGGCCTCGCGCAGCATCGCGTGACCGCCGCCAGACACCCGCGGATCGGGGTCTTCCATCGCCGAGACGACACGCGCCACCCCGGCCTCGCGCAGTGCCATCGCGCAGGGCGGCGTCTTGCCGTAATGGGCGCAGGGTTCAAGCGTGACATAGGCCGTGGCGCCACGCGCCGCCGCCCCCGCCTGCGAGAGTGCGCGCACCTCGGCATGGGGCCGCCCGCCCGGCTGAGTCCAGCCGCGCCCGACGACGCGGCCCTCTCTCACGATCACGCAGCCCACCGCCGGGTTCGGCCAGACATTGCCAAGGCCCCGGCGCGCGAGCGTCAGGGCCATCGACATGAACCGCCGGTCTTTTTCGGTCACTCGGGGTCGCCCGCTCCCGGCGGACGCAATTCGGAGACGAACTTGTCGAAGTCGTCCGCTTCCTGGAAGTTCTTGTAAACGCTGGCAAACCGGACGTAGCCGACCGTGTCGATCCGCGCGAGCGTCTCCATCACGATCTCGCCGATCACCTTCGAGGAGATGTCGGTCTCGCCCATGCTTTCCAGACGCCGCACGATGCCGGAGATCATCTGGTCGATCCGCTCGGGTTCGACCGGGCGCTTCTGCATCGCGATCCGGATCGAGCGTTCGAGCTTGTCGCGATCGAAATCCTCACGCTTGCCGGAGGTCTTGATCACCACGAGGTCGCGCAGCTGGACGCGTTCGTAAGTGGTGAAACGACCGCCGCAGGCCGGGCAGAACCGACGTCGCCGGATCGCGACGTGATCTTCCGCCGGACGGCTATCTTTCACCTGAGTATCGACATTTCCGCAAAATGGGCAGCGCATTCGCTTTCCCCCGTTCGTTGTCCCGCCTCACGATAGGGTCTGCATGCCCCTCTTATCCACAAGACCTTAGCCTAGCGTCGATGGTTTGGGTAGGAAAAATCTTTCGACCCCAGATGTGGCGGTTGCCTGTGGCGAATGAGACTCAGCGCATGAGGGCCATGACCTCGCGGCGATGCGCGCGGCTGCGATGTTCGAAAAGGTAAATTCCCTGCCACGTTCCGAGCGCCATACGCCCCGAAATGACAGGAATCTGCAAGCTGACCGGTAGAAGCGCCGATTTGATATGGGCCGGCATATCGTCCGGCCCCTCATAGGTATGGGTCAGGTAGGACATGCTGGGATCGGTCGTGGGCGGCACGAGCCGATGGAAGAATTCCTTCAGATCGGAGCGCACTTCCGGGTCGGCATTTTCCTGGATCGCGAGACTTGCCGAGGTGTGACGGATGAACAGCGTGAGCAACGCCTCCTCCGCATCGGCGCCCGCGACCCAAGCCGCCACGTCACGCGTGAACTCGTAGAGACCCGGGCCCGATGTTGCGATCTCGAACCGGCGATGCATCAGCTTTTCGGCGCGGGACGCGCCTCGGAGCGATCCGTCGCGACGATCGCGAGGCATTCGGGATTGATGTCCATGATCTTGCGCTCTTTCGCCCACACCGCATCGGCCTGCGCGCCGCTTAGCCCGCGCTTGACGATGGCCTTGGGTTGCGGCGTGCCGTCGCCCACCCCTGAGATCACCGAATAGGTGCCCCCGGCCTCTTCCTGCACATAAAGGAAACAGGTGCCTGCCTGATCCATGCGCGGCGTGCCCGATTGCATCGTGCCGACCTGACAGGCAGCGAGAACGAGAGGGGCGAGCAAAGCAGGGGCAAACTTAGACATGGTATCTCCGGTCATTGGGTCGCCTCAATTTGGACCGCCGCAATGCGACAGGCAATGCCTTTCGCCCACGCGCGCCACGCGAATTGGGCTAGCACTACGCGTAGGAAACCTCGGCACTACGGAACTGCGCGAGCAGGTAACTGAAACCGTAGCCGCAGGCGATGGAGGCGAAGATGATCTCACCGCCATCTTCGATCAAGCCGAGAAGCCATGAGAGCGGAGCGCCCTCGAACACGCTATGGATTGCGTCGAACCCCACTCCACAGATGATGAGGCCGAAGATCGAAGCGGAAAAGCGAAGCACATAGAGGCGCTGCTCCGGCGACCCGAAGCGATAAGCGAGCCACAGAAGCGCGACAACAACGACGCCCTGTCCCGCGAAATACACAAGCTCTCCGATCGTCTGCGCGGCATGCGGATCGGCGATGACTTGTTCGAACACCCCTTCCCGCAGAAACCGGCCTGCGTGTTCGTGCAACTGCTTGCTGTCATCGGCAAGCAGAATGGCGAAGACAGCGAATATGACTACGCTGACCGCATTGGGCTTCTTCAGAAACGACGCGATCATGAACACCATGATCGACGTCCATTTGAAGAACCCGAAACTCTCGGAAAAGCTGATATCGAGGCCGATATCGAACCGCCAGAACTGCCGGGCGATCAGCTCGTCGCCCTGATTGAGCCCCAAAACGTTGTAAGTGATGAAAATAGCCAGCAGCACTGCATCCACGAAAAGCAAAGCGAACAGAAACTTTCGCGTTAACTCGTCATTGAACGGTTTCAGCAGGGCTGGCGCGTAATTGCGCAGCCGCATTTAACTCCCCCCAACGAACACCCCAATTGTCCGTAAGGTGACGATAACACGATCAGGGGAATTTCAAACTTTCCAGCAACTTGAGGGACGAAAAAGCCGTTCCACCCCCCGAAATGCTCAAGAAATGTGCGAAATATGCGGTTTAGGGGCCGCCGCCTCGACGCAGCAATGCAAGCGGACCGCCCTCCGTCACGGCAAGTGAACGAGACCGTTCATCTTGCAGCCCAGCGGAGCAAGATCGGCTTCGACCGCGGCTTTATGTGCGTTGAATTCGACGTTATGGGCGTCGATCGCCTCTTGGCTCGGGGCATGGCCGGACTCGCGCTGCGCCGTGGTTTTCGCCTCCAGACGCGCAGCCTCTTCTTGATGATCGCTGGCGAAGACGGCCTTGGCCTTCTCCCAATTCTCGGCGATCTCGTCCTGGCTCTCCCCTTCGCAGGTGAAGAGATAGACCAGCTTGGCGGGCTTGTCGGGAATGTAGAATTGCGCGCGCTCGGCGGCGCTGGCGGACCCAGCGACCAGAAGGGCTACAGCCACGAACGTAGTGAAGACTTTCATGCTCCCCTCCCCCGGATGACATGAAAACGCCCCCGAAACCGGGGGCGTCCTGATCGAATGCTATTACTGGTCGAGGAACGAACGCATCTTGCGCGACCGGCTCGGGTGCTTGAGCTTGCGCAGCGCCTTCGCCTCGATCTGACGGATACGTTCGCGGGTGACCGAGAACTGCTGCCCCACCTCTTCAAGCGTGTGGTCGGTGTTCATGCCGATACCGAAGCGCATCCGCAGAACCCGCTCCTCGCGCGGGGTGAGCGAGGCCAGAACCCGCGTCGTCGTCTCCTTCAGGTTCTCCTGAATGGCGGAGTCGAGCGGCAGAACGGCGTTCTTGTCCTCGATGAAATCGCCAAGTTGGCTGTCTTCCTCGTCGCCGATCGGCGTCTCGAGCGAGATCGGCTCCTTGGCGATCTTCATCACCTTGCGGACCTTCTCGAGCGGCATCTGCAGCTTGTCGGCCAGTTCTTCCGGCGTCGGCTCGCGGCCGATCTCGTGAAGCATCTGGCGACCGGTGCGGACCAGCTTGTTGATCGTCTCGATCATGTGGACCGGGATACGGATCGTGCGCGCCTGATCCGCGATCGAGCGGGTGATCGCCTGACGGATCCACCACGTCGCGTAGGTCGAGAACTTGTAGCCGCGGCGATACTCGAACTTATCCACAGCCTTCATGAGGCCTATATTGCCTTCCTGAATGAGATCGAGGAATTGCAGACCGCGGTTGGTGTATTTCTTCGCGATCGAGATCACGAGACGCAGGTTCGCCTCGACCATCTCTTTCTTGGCCTGACGGGCTTCTTTTTCGCCCTTCTGAACCTGCTGCACGATGCGGCGGAATTCGGAAATGTCGACGCCGACATACTGGCCGACCTGAGCCATCTCCCCGCGCAGCTCTTCCACCTTGTCGGCGGAACGCTCGAACAGGGACTGCCAGGCGCGGCCCGACTTCGCCTGCATCCGCTCGGACCAGCTGGGGTCCAGTTCGTAGCCGCGATACTCTTCGATGAACTCGCGACGGTTGATGCGCGCCTGATCGGCGAGCTTCACCATGCCGCTGTCGATCGACATGATCTTGCGGTTGATGCCGTAGAGCTGGTCGATCAGCGCTTCGATCCGGTTGTTGTGCAGGTGAAGCGAGTTCACCAGCTCGACGATCTCGGAGCGCAGTTTCTGATAGGCGGCTTCCTCGGTGACAGAGAAGGAGCCATCCTCGTTCAGCGTCGCCGACATCCGCAGGTCCTGCATCTCGGCAAGCTGAGCATAATCGCGCGCGATCAGTTCGAGCGTCTCGAGGACACGCGGCTTCAGTGCGGCTTCCATCGCGGCGAGCGAAAGGTTCGCGCCTTCGTCCTCGTCGTCATCGTCGGATTGGATCGGGTTGCCGTCCGCGTCGAGCTCAGGCTCCGAATTGCCGCTATCTTCGGATTTCTTGCTACCCTCTGTCGTCGCCTCGGCTCCGACGGTGGGCGGTGCGATTTCTTCTTCTTCGCCTTCGACCCCTTCGAGCGAGTTGCCGAAGGTGGTCTCGAGGTCGATCACGTCGCGCAGAAGAATTTCTTCGTTGAGAAGTTCGTCGCGCCAGATCGTGATGGCCTGGAAGGTCAGCGGGCTCTCGCAGAGCCCCGCGATCATCGTGTTGCGGCCAGCCTCGATGCGCTTGGCGATGGCGATTTCGCCCTCGCGCGACAGCAGCTCGACCGAACCCATCTCGCGCAGATACATCCGCACCGGGTCATCGGTACGATCGAGCGTTTCCGAGCTGGTGGTCGAGACCGCGACTTCGCGCGACCCCGAAGCCGTCGTCGCGACTTCGCCGCCCTGGCTGCTGCTTTCTTCCTCATCGGCCTCTTCGGCTTCGATGACGTTGATGCCCATTTCGGAGAGCATCGACATGACATCTTCGATCTGGTCCCCCGAGACCTGATCTTGCGGCATCACCTTGTTGAGCTGGTCATAGGTAATGAACCCGCGTTCCTTCGCCTCGGCGATCATCCGCTTCACGGCGGCCTGACTCATATCGAAGGACGTCGCGTCGTCGCTCGGGGTGTCGGATTTATTGTCGTCGATGTCTTTGGCGGCCATGTGGGCTCCTCGGTCAGGGCTTGGTTGGGCTCAAGCTATGACGAAAGCGAATCATATCTCGTCTGTGTATCGAATCGCGGCGGCGAATCACAGGGGCGCGAGGGCTGTGGACAGAAAGTTGATTCTGAATGTGTCCGCAACAATTCGCTTTCCCGTAATCCGTTGGCCCGCAACCATCCGGCTCAATGTTTCTTACGCCAGATTTCCCCGTCGATCATGGCCTGAAGCGTCGCGGACAGCGCCGCTTGGTCTTCGCCCATATCGGAGGAGTCCTCCAGTTTCGATCTCTCTGCACGATGGCGAAGCGATGCTGCTTGCGCCAGACGCCATGTCACGCCTTCGTCGGCAAGCCCCGCCAGATCCTCCATCGCATCGGCGACCTCTTCGCGCACGGCGCGAGCGGCGTCCAGCTTGGCCAGTTCCTCGGTCAGGCACATCCGCGCCAAATCGAGGTTCTCAGCGTTGCGAACCGGAGGGGCAGAGCGCAAATGGGGCAGGTTCAACAGTTTTTCAAGGTCGGCCGCCATTTCCGCGTAAAGGTTTTTCGCGATTTCCGGGGCGGGCGCGGCGACATGGGCGAGCATCCGGTGCCGCAGCTGATCATGCGTCGCGTCGCGCAGCGGCACGGCTTCCAGTTCCGCCTCGAATTCGGCGATCAGCGCCGGGTGGGTGACGCAGATGCCGAGGATCATCGCCTCGCGCAGATGCTCGGCCACGTCGCTCGGCGCGGTCGCCAGAAGCGAGGAGCGCGTCTCGGGCAAGGCTGGCGGCGGCGCACCGAAGCGGCCCTTGCCGCGCTTGCCGCCGGGGCCGAAACCGCCCGGCGTGAAACCCCCGCGGGACCCTTGCGCACCGCCCTGTGGGCCAGCCTGCGGACCGGTGCCGAACAGCTCCCAGCGCAGGCGTTTGATCTCGTCTCCGTAATGGCCGCGAATCGAGGGATCCTGAATGCGCGCAATCGCGGCGCGCAGGCTCTTGTCCAGGGCCGCCCGGCGCTCGGGACTGTCGAAGACTTTCCCCTCAGTCTCACGTTGCCACAGCAGCGAGACCATCGGCTTTGCCTCGGCGAGGATCGTCTCCATCGCCTCGCGGCCCTGCTTGCGGATCACGTCATCCGGGTCGAGCCCCGGCGGCATGATCGCGAAACGCACGCCCTTCCCCGCCTCCAGCAGCGGCAGCGCGAGATCGATCACCCGCAGCGCCGCGCGCAGACCCGCCGTGTCGCCATCGAGCGCGATGATCGGCTCGTCATGGATGCGCCACATCAGGCGCAGCTGATCCTCGGTAATCGCGGTGCCCAGCGGTGCGACCGCCCCGCCGAAGCCCCCTTCGACCATAGCGATCACATCCATATAGCCTTCGCAGACCACAAGCGGCGCGCCCTTGCCGCAGGCTTCGCGCGCGGGACCGTGGTTATAAAGCGAGCGCCCCTTGTCGAAGAGCGCGGTCTCGGGCGAGTTCAGGTATTTCGCCGGATCGTTCGGATCCATTGCCCGGCCGCCAAAGGCGATGCAGCGCCCGCGCGGATCGCGGATCGGGAAGATGATACGGTTGCGGAAGACGTCGAAGGGTTCGCGCCCCTTCTGGCTGTCCTTCGCAAGCCCGGCGCCCTTGATCAGCTCGTCGGAAATCCCCTTCGCCTTGAGCGCATCGCGCAGCCCCTGCCAGCCGGGCGGGGCGAAGCCGATCTCGAAGCGGTCCACGGCGGGTTTGTTCAGGCTGCGCCCAGCCAGATAGTCGCGCGCGGCGCTTCCGGCCTGCGTGTTCAGATGGAGGCGGAAATACTTCACCGCCTCTTCCATCACATTGGCCAACTCGGTGCGCAGATCAGCTTTCTCCTGCGCCATCGGATCGCGCGCGGGCATCTGCATCCCGGCCTCACGGGCGAGGATTTCCACCGCCTCCATGAAGCTGACATTCTCGGTCTCGCGCACGAAGCTCAGCGCGTCGCCCTTCGCGTGACAGCCGAAGCAGTAGTAATAGCCCTTGCGGTCATCGACATGGAACGAGGCCGATTTTTCCTGATGGAAGGGGCACGGCGCCCACATGTCGCCCTTGGCCTGGTTCGACTTGCGCATGTCCCAAATGACCTTGCGCCCCACGACCTGAGCGATCGAGGAACGGCTGCGCAATTCGTCGAGAAATCCGGGTGGCAGGCTCATGCTCTCTATATTGTCTCCATGTGCGGCAGAGTCGAGAGGACCCGCTGAGCTACCCACAGCTTTCGGCCCCTCGGGTGGTGAAAACTTCGCGTCAGCCGAAGGTGAGAAATCCGCCCCTTGAGGCGAGTTAACCTAGTTTAAACGACTCAGTCTCTAAGACGACGCCCAGCGTCAGAAGCCCCTCAGATTGGTGGCCGATTGGGAAACTATCTCACACACGCTGCGGCATTCCATATTTAAAGCACAACAATTCCATGAAGTTAGACAAGGTTTTGCCTTAATTTCGCCTCAGGAATTATGCAGTTTCATCCGGTGATTTTTTTACGAGTTTTCTCCGCTGGCGGCGAGGCCATGGGACAAGGAGAAGGAGGTCGGGGATGAGGGACAAAACCGAACAAAACGGCTTGGCACGCCGTATCGAAGCCGCGCGCGCCCGAATGGGGCGGTTCGCGCAGGACGAGGATGGAGCGGTTTTCATCTTCAGCCTGCAGGTTTTGATCGTGCTGATGGTCATTGGCGGCATTGCGATTGATTTCGTCCGCCAAGACGAACGCCGTACGCTTATCCAAAGTTCGCTCGACCGAGCCGCGCTCGCCGCCGCCAATCTGGATCAGACGCTCGATCCCGCGACCGTGGCGAAAGACTACCTCTCCACCAGCGGCCTCGACTATCTCAATATCGAGCCCGTGGTCGAAGAGGGCGCGCAGAAGGAATACCGCCGCGTATCGATGACCGCGCAGGATGACATGCCCACGATCTTCGGTGACCTGATCGGCTTCGGCGTCGATTCCTTCCGCTCCAACACCGCAGCCAAAGCCGAGGAATCCATCGGCAATGTCGAAATCTCGATGGTGCTCGACGTCTCCGGCTCGATGGGTCAAACGGATTCCGGCTCCTATTACGGCGAGACGAAGATCGCCTCGCTGCGCGATGCCGCGACGAATTTCACCAACAAGATGTTCGACAACGTTCAGCCTCCGGGCGCGCCGGCCGGTCGCCTTTCGATCTCGATCGTGCCCTACAACCAGCAGGTCTCGCTCGGCCCCGATCTGGCGGCGGCGTACAATCTGTCGAACGATCACAGCTACAACACCTGCGCCGACGTGCAGCTTCAGGGTTTCAACAGCGTGAGCCTGCCGACCACCGGCCTGCAGCGCACCATGTATGGCTGGAGCTATGATCTCGTTGGCCAAGGCTACGGCGTGTACAAAACACTCTCGGAATCCTCCGAGAACTGCTACGAGCACAGCTATTCTGACGTGATGGCCTTCGAAGACAATCAGAACGACGTCGTGAACAAGATCGCGTCGCTGCGTGCAGGTGGCGATACCGCGATCGACATCGGCGCTCGCTGGGGCTTCGCGCTGCTCGACCCTTCGGCCAAACCGGTCTCAGCTGCTCTGGTCCAAAACGGGACGATTTCTGCTGATGTGGACGACCGCCCCCTGCCCTATCCGGCGACCGGTCAGAGCATCGATGAACGCTCGATGAAGGTGATGATCCTGATGACCGACGGTCAGAACACACGCACCTTCTCGACCTATATGAAGTACAGGACGGGCGATTCCGGCCTGTTCTCGATCGACAGTTCGACGGCGTTTAATGACGACAGCTCGACCATGTCGCACATGTACTGGTTCTCGCAGGAGCGCGCAGATCAGGGAGAGAAGCCCTATTACTCATTCGCCGATCGCAACTGGTATGCGCCCGAGGAAATCGGCGAGACCATCGCGACGAAAGTTTACGAGACGAAGTGCTATACGGATTGGCGGGGCCGCGAGCGTTGCTACCAGGACTCGCATTACGAGTATCAATTCGAGCCGCGTGATCTGCATGCGATCGACTGGCGCACCGTCTGGAGCAAGGGATGGACGCTGCAATATGTGATCCAGACCTTCCTTCTGCCGCCGCGCCAGCGCCTAGACCCGCAAGAATCCGTGGCTTCGATCTACGACGAGATGGCGATCTCCTCGATGTTCTCGGAGAAGGACAAGAACCTGCACGACGTGTGCCAGGCCGGGAAAAGCAAGGATATCATCGTCTTCACTGTGGCCGTGGATGCGCCCCAGAGTGGCAAGACGGCGCTCGCCGATTGCAGTTCGGGTCCGAGCTACCAGTATGACGTCGACTCCGCCAATCTCGCGGATGCGTTTTCCTCGATCGCGACGCAGATCTCTACCCTGCGCCTGACGAACTGACCGGAGAGCGCAGAGCATGGCATTGAGGCTGACGCATAAACGAGCCTTCCTGAGGGCGGAGGACGGGGCGGTGACGATCCCCGCCCTGCTCTGGATCGTGTTCCTGATCTTCTTCATGTTCGCCGGCATCGAGCTGGGCGTGATCTTCATCAAGCAGACCCTGCTGACCCGCGCGACCGAAGCCACGAGCCGGATCATCCGCATCGGGAACTACTCAAGCATCGACGAGAAAACGCTGCGCCACGAAATCTGCAAACAGGCGGGCTTCTTCGGGAACACCTGCATGAACCGGGTTTCGGTCGAGATGTTTCAGGTCGACAAGACGAACTGGACCTCCTCAATCGCCAATCACCCGGTGCGCTGCGAGGATTTCTCGGACGTAACCAAGCCACCGCCCTCCGGCACGCTGGAATCCGCCGCCCCGGATCAACTGATCCTCGTGCGGGTCTGCCTGCGCGAAAAGCCGATGCTGCTGGAAGATTTCATCGCACAAGCTTTCCTCGAAGCATCGCCAGTCGGCGCGGATGGCGATTACGCCTTGGTGACAACGACCGCGATCGTGATCGAACCGGCGGTCGCCTCTGCTGCAGGAGGGACCTGAGCGATGGTCATGGCAAAGATGCGCAATGTGTTCCGCCGCTTCCTTGACGACGAGACCGGATCCATCCCGATCGAAGGGCTGATGGCCTTCATCATGCTGTCGGGCTGGCTGATCCTGTCGATCGAAATGTATGACGTGTTCAAAATTCGCGGCGCCGCGACACGGGCCAATGTAACGGTCTCGGACCTGATCTCGCGTGAACGGGATCCAATCGGCCCGAAATTCGTCGCAGGCATCAAACAGGTCTACGATTTTGCGACCGGCAATAGCGACCCTTCGCGCAGCTGGATGCGTGTGACCTTGGTGAGTTGCTGGGACGATCCGCAGGATTTGAACCACGCCTGCAACGATCCCACCGAAGGCAGCGACGCAAAAAAGGTGAAGCTGGACGATTCCTTTGCGACCGGCCTGGCGCAAAAGTACACGCAGGAGGCGCTCGATCTCGAGGCGGACCGCATTCCGGTCCTCGCGGCGGGCGACCAGGCGCTGATCGTGGAGACGTCCTACGCCTATGATCTCCCCTTCAAGTTGTCGGAAGCCTACAAGGCTTATCTGACGTCGATCGGCAAAGATCCCACGAAGCATTTCGTTGGCTTCCACGACGCGATCTCGTTCGACAATTTCATCGTCACCCGGCCGCGCGTCGCCCGCCTGACGTGGAGCGACGCAAACTGAGCGGTAGCTCGAACGCCGCGCTCAGCCGTGATCGCGCCAGCGATTGACGATCGGATAACGGCGATCCAGCCAGAACGCCTTGCTCGACAGGCGCGTGCCCGGCGCGGACTGGTGGCGCTTCCATTCCGAGATATACAGCAGATGCTCGACCTTCTTGATCGTCTCGCGCTCGTAGCCCTCGGCCACGAGATCGGCGACCGAAGCGTCGCGCTCCACCAGCCCTTCGAGAATACCGTCTAGCACCGGATAGGGCGGCAGGCTGTCCTCGTCCTTCTGGTCGGGGCGTAGCTCTGCGGAGGGCGGTTTGTCGATGATCTCGCGCGGGATCACCTCGCCTTCCGGGCCCTTCATCCAGTCGCGGTAATTCGTATTGCGCCAGCGGCAGGTTTCGAAGACGCGGGTCTTGTAGAGATCCTTGATCGGATTGTAGCCGCCCGCCATGTCGCCATAGATCGTGGCATAGCCCACGGCCATTTCCGACTTGTTGCCAGTGGTCAGAAGCATTTCACCGAACTTGTTCGACAGCGCCATCAGCATCACGCCGCGCAGGCGCGACTGGATGTTTTCCTCGGTCACGTCGGGCTCGGTGCCTTCCATCAGATGGGCAAGCGCATCCGAGACCGCATCGCGCGCCCCGTCGATCCGCACCGTATCGAGACGCATCCCCTGACGCTTTGCCAGATCGGCCGCGTGATCGAGCGAGCCCTGCGAAGTGTATTCCGAGGGTAGCATCACGCAATGCACCGCCTCCGGCCCCAGCGCATCCGCCGCAATCGTCGCCACCAGCGCGGAATCGATCCCGCCCGACAGGCCGAGCACGACCTTGGAGAAGCCCGACTTGCGCAGGTAATCGCCAAGGCTTTCGACCATGGCGCGGTAATCCTGCTCCCATTCCGAAGGCTGCGGATCGTCGCGGCCCGCAAAGCAGGCCCAGCCTTCGCCGTCACGCTCGAAATCGACATGGTCGATGATCTCGTCGAAAGGCGCGAATTGCGCGGCCAGTTGCCCGTGACGGTTCAGCACGAAGCTAGCCCCGTCGAAGACCTGATCGTCCTGCCCACCGACCGAGTTGAGATAGGCGAGCGGCAGCCCGGTCTCGACCACGCGCGCGACCATATGGGTCATCCGCACGTCGAGCTTGCCCCGGTGATAGGGCGAACCGTTCGGCACGATCAGGATCTCGGCCCCGGTCTCGGCCAGCGTCTCGGCCACATCCGGGTGCCACGCATCCTCGCAAATCGGCGTCCCGATCCGCACGCCGTTGATCGCGTAGGGCCCGGAAATCTGACCGGTATCGTAGATGCGATACTCGTCGAAAATCCCGTGATGCGGCAGATCGTGCTTTAGCATCCGCGCGACCAGCGCGCCGTCCTTCCAGACCCAATAGGCGTTATACTGCCCCTGCTCGGTCCAGTAGGGCCCGCCGATGCCCAGCGCCGGACCATCGGTGATGCGCGCACCCAGCGCCTCCATCGCGGCGACCGCGTCGCGCACGAAAGCGGGCTTCGCGATCAGGTCCTGCGTCTGGTAGCCGGTCAGGAACATCTCGGGCAGCACGACCATGTCGGCGCCCGCGCGCTTGCCCTCTTCCCAGGCGGCGAAGGCCTTCTCGGCATTGGCCTCCAGCGCGCCCACGGTGGGGTTGAGCTGGGCCATGGTGAGGCGGAAACGATCGGCCATAAGCGTCCTCGGGGCTGTTACCGCCCCTCATTTAGCAGAAAACGATGGGGTGAAAAGGGGATGGCTGCCCTGCATTTGCCGCCCCTCCCGTGACGCCCCTCAACACGACCGCCCCGACACGCTCCCCTGCCCGCTTGTCAGGCTACCCCCGCGCAATTAACCTTTCCCCAAGCACGGCAGAGCGCGAATCCACGCGCTCGCGAGACCGGAGCACAGGCAGCACCATCAGGGGGCACGCATGGCAGGCGCGCAGCTTCGCATCGCGACATTGGCAGTTCTGATCGGCTGGACCGCGCAGATCGCGCCGGCGCAAGAGGTCATCACCAAACAATACGATGACGGCGGCCTCTATGAGGGCACCTTCACCGATGGCAAGCAGGACGGCTATGGCAGCTACAAGCTGCCCTCGGGCTACGAATACGAAGGCCAATGGGTGATGGGCGAGATCAAGGGCAAGGGCCGCGCGCGCTTCCCCAACGGCTCGATCTACGAGGGCGAGTTCGATCACGGCAAGCCCAACGGAAAGGGCAAGATCACCTTCGCCGATGGCGGTACCTATGAGGGCGACTGGCTCAACGGTCAGATCACTGGCACCGGCACCGCGCATTACGCCAACGGCTCAGTCTATGAGGGCCAGTTCCGCAACGCGATGCATGACGGCAAGGGCACATTGGAGAGCGCGAACGGCTATCGCTACGAGGGCGACTGGCTGGGCGGCGTCAAGCAGGGCAACGGCAAGATCACCTATCCCGACGGCTCCACCTATGAGGGCCAGATGGCGCATGGCCAGCGCGACGGCACCGGCACGCTCACCATGGCGGACGGTCTGACCTATGTCGGCGACTGGAAAGCCGGCCAGATGAACGGTCGCGGCAAGCTGACCCAACCCAATGGCGATGTCTACGAGGGCCAGATGGTCAACGGCAAGCGCCACGGCTCGGGCAAGGTCACCTATGCCAATGGCGACACCTACGAGGGGGACTTCCTGCTCGACAAGCGCCACGGCACCGGCACGTTCCGCGGCAAGGACGGCTATGTCTATACCGGCCAATGGAAAGAGGGCCGGATCGAAGGTCAGGGCAAGGTGCAATATCCCGACGGCTCGGTCTACGAGGGCAGCTTCAAGAACGACCTGCCCGACGGTCAGGGCAAGATCACCTATCCCGACGGCTCCAGCTACGAGGGCGGCTGGGCGCATGGCGTCATTCAGGGCACCGGCACCGCGCGCTACGCGAACGGGCTCGTTTATGAGGGCGAGTTCAAGAACGCGCGCAATGACGGGAAGGGCAAGATGACCTACCCGGACGGCTACAGCTACGAGGGCGACTGGGTGAACGGGCAGCGTGAGGGCCAGGGCACCGCGCGCTATGCCGATGGCACGACCTATGAAGGCGCCTTCAAGAATGGTCAGCGCGACGGGACCGGCAAGCTGACCATGCCCGATGGTTTCACCTATGAGGGCGAGTGGCGCAACGGCGCGATCGACGGCCAAGGCCGCGCGACCTATGCCAATGGCGACACCTATGTGGGCAGCTTCTCGAATGGCAAACGCGAGGGGCAAGGCACGATGACCTATGCCTCCGGCACGGTGGCGAGCGGCGAATGGTCGAACGACAAGCTGCAGGATACCAGCGCGCCTGCGACGCAGCCCACGCCCGATGCCAGTACCGAGACCCCGCCGGCCCCGGCGAACGAACCGGCCACGGCGGAGCCTTCAGCGAACTGATCCGCTCTTCTAACAGGCCTACAGCGCCTCGCCCTTGTCGAGCTTCGCGAGCAGCGCCTCCGCGGTCTTCAGCTTGGCGTCGCGCGTCTCTTTCTTCTGCTTGTCCCAGTTACGATAGACGAGCCCCATGCGCGGATTGCCCTCGAAGCGGTCGCGATGCCGGTCGAGGAAATGCCAGTAGAGGCTGTTGAACGGGCAAGCCTTCTCGCCGTCCTTCGCCTTCACGTCATAGGCGCAACCGCCGCAATAATCCGACATCTTGTCGATATAGGCGCCCGAGGAAATGTAGGGCTTCGAGGCCACCACCCCGCCATCCGCGAACTGGCTCATCCCCGCCGTGTTCGGCGCCTCCACCCACTCATAGGCGTCGATATAGACCGCGAGATACCAGTCCTGCACTTGGCGCGGGTCGATCCCGGCCAACAGCGCGAAATTGCCAGTCACCATCAGACGCTGGATATGATGGGCATAGGCCAGATCGCGGGTCTGCCCGATCGCGGCTTTCATGCAGGCCATGTCGGTCTCGCCCGACCAGTAGAACCACGGCAGGTCGCGCTTGTGGTTGAGCGCATTGCGCGACGTGTAATCCGGCCCTTCGCGGAAGTAGATCCCGCGCATATATTCGCGCCAGCCGAGGATTTGCCGGATGAAGCCTTCCACCGAATTGATCGGCGCATTGCCTGCCTTGTAGGCCTCCTCGGCAGCCTTGCAGACCTCCAGCGGCGAGAGCAGCCCGAGATTGATGCACGATGACAAGATCGAGTGATGCAGCAGCCGGTCCTCGGCCAGCATCGCGTCCTGATAGGTTCCGAAGTCGCGCAGATTGTGAGCGATGAAATGCTCCAGCGCGCGTTCGGCCTGCGCGCGGCTGACCGGCCAGTTGAATTCCTCGAGCGATCCGAAATTGTCGGGGAACTCCGCCTCGACCATCTCGAGCACCTCCTGCACCAGCGCATCCTTGCGGAAGGTCGGCGCGGGCTCTCGGAACAGGTCGGGCTGGGCGGGCTTGCGGTTCTCCTTGTCGAAATTCCACTCACCGCCCGCCGGATCGTCGCCCTCCATCAAGAGCCCCGTCTCGCGGCGCATCTCGCGGTAGAACCACTCCATCCGCAGTTCCTTGCGCCCCTCGGCCCACTCCGCGAAGCGTTTTTCGGAGCAGATGAAGCGGTCGTCAGGCAGTTGCCGGATCTTGAGCGGCACGCTCTCGAAGGCCTGACGCAGACGCCATTCGCCGGGGGCGAGCGTCACCACCTCCTCGGCCCCCTCTTCCTCGGCGCGGCGCGCGAATTCGCCCACCAGCGAGCCTGCGTTGTCGTCGTCGGTCAGCTTCGTATAGCGAACATGCCAGCCGTCGCGCTCCAACTCGTCGGCGAAGCGACGCATGGCGGCGAAGGTCAGGGCCAGCTTCTGCTTGTGATGGCCGGTATAGGTCGCTTCCTCGCGCACCTCGGCCATGACCACCACATCCGTGCCCTTGTCGCCGCAGCGCAAAGCCGCGCCATCATGGCTCAGCTGGTCGCCCAGCACCGCGATCAGCTTAGTCATAGATCATCTTTCGGGTCATGCCGCCATCGACGACCAACACCTGCCCCGTCACGAAGCCGGCATCGGCAAGGTACAACACCGCGTCGGCGATGTCGGAAGGCTCGCCCACCCGGCCCACCGGATGCAGCGCGTGATCCTCTTCGCTCAGGGCCTCACCGCTCGAATTGATCCAGCCGGGCGCGATAGCGTTGACGCGCAGCTCCGGCCCGAGGCTCACCGCCATCGCGTGGGTCAGCGACGTGACGCCGCCCTTCGCCGCCGCATAGGCGAAGGTGTCAGGCTCGGATTGCAGCGCGCGCGTCGAGGCCATGTTGACCACCGCGCCGCGACCCTTGCGCAAGGCGGGCAGAGCCTCGCGCGTCATCAGGAACGTGCCCGTCAGATGCGGGTCGATCCACCTATGCCACGCTTCCAGCGTCAGTTCCTCCAGCGGTCCGCATTCGGGATTGGCCGGACCGCCATTATTCACCAAGAGATCGAGCGTCTCGAACCCGGCCTCCGCGACGGTGGCGCGAATGTCATCCTCGCTCCCTAGATCGCAGCGGATCGCCTGCAAGCCTTCGCGCGCCTCCAGCGGGTCGATATCCAGATCGAGCGCCGCGACCTGCCAGCCGCGATCCAGCAGCGCCTCGGTGATCGCGCGGCCGATCCCGCGCGCGGAGCCGGTGACGATGGCGTTTCGGGTTACCATGGGATCTCCTTGCCTGCGTAATCGTAAAACCCGCCCGATTGCGCGGGGGTCAGCCCGTCCAGCACATCCAGCAACCGGCGCGCGGCGTCTTCCGGGGCGAGCTTGTCGCGCGGGTAATCGGCGGTAAAGGGGGTGTCGACCGTGCCGGGATGCAGCGCCGCGACCACGAGCTGCTTGTGAGAGCGCCCCAGTTCGATCGCCGCGCCGTGCAGCACCTGGTTCAGCGCCGCTTTCGAGGTCCGATAGCTATACCAGCCGCCCAAGCCGTTATCCCCGATCGAGCCGACCCGCGCCGAGAGCGCCGCAAACCGTGCGGGCTGGTCGCGGGGCAACAGGCGGGCGGCGTGTTTCAGCACCAGCGCCGGGCCCATCGCATTCACGGCGAACTGGGTCTGCAATTCCTCGGGCGTCAGATGCGACAGCGCCTTTTCCGGCGTGCCAAGTGCGCCCGAGGCCACGAAGATCAGATTGACCGGCCCCTCGATCTCGCGCAAACCCGCCTCGACCGAACGCTCATCCGTCACATCGAATCCATCGCGCGACCGCGACAACCCCTTCACCGCGAAGCCGCGCGCTTCCAGCTCTGCCCGGATCGCCGAACCGATCCCGCCCGTATCTCCGATCACGATTGCCTGACCCGCCACCTTGTCCTCCGTCATATGCGCCAAAAGGCTACGCGCCCCCGCCGCGAGCGGTTCCTTTTTTGCTTTTCATTTATCACTTGGCGCCTATAGTGCCCCCCATGACACGGGTTAAGCATATTCAACTCACCGCAGCCGGGGCTCTCGCCCAAGGCGCGATGCCCCGTGGTCTCCTTCTTCTTAGCAGCCTCTGAGCGTGCCTTCGGGCGCGAACGCTCAGGGGTAACCAGCGCCCGGACAACTTCCGAAAGCCACCGCGCAATGCTGGCCTTCGGGACCAAGTAACGCTAAGAGCCAAGACGAAAGAGACTAGCAGATGGCCCAGACCATGATCGACAAAAACCGCGTTCTGATTTTCGACACGACCCTGCGTGATGGCGAGCAATCGCCGGGCGCGACGATGACCCATGACGAGAAGCTCGAGATCGCCGATCTGCTCGACGAAATGGGCGTGGATATCATCGAGGCCGGCTTCCCCATCGCCTCGGAGGGCGATTTCGAAGCCGTCAGCGATATAGCGAAACGCGCCAAGTTCTCGACTATTTGCGGGCTGGCCCGCGCGAAGCTGCCCGATATCGACCGCTGCTGGGAGGCTGTGCAGCACGCGAAATCGCCGCGCATCCACACCTTCATCGGCACCTCGCCGCTGCACCGCGCGATCCCGAACCTGACGATGGACGAGATGGCCGACGTCATCCACGAGACCGTCAGCCACGCGCGCAACCTGTGCGACAACGTGCAATGGTCCCCGATGGATGCGACCCGGACCGAGCATGACTACCTCTGCCGCGTCGTCGAGATCGCGATCAAGGCGGGCGCCACCACGATCAACATCCCCGACACGGTGGGTTACACCGCGCCGACCGAATCCGCGGACCTGATCCGGATGCTGCTCGAGCGTGTGCCGGGCGCCGACGAGATCATCTTCGCGACCCACTGCCACAACGATCTGGGCATGGCGACGGCGAACGCACTGGCCGCGGTCGATGCAGGCGCGCGCCAGATCGAATGCACGATAAACGGTCTGGGCGAGCGCGCGGGCAACACCGCGCTCGAAGAGGTCGTGATGGCGATGAAGGTCCGTCAGGACATCATGCCCTACCAGACCCATATAGACACGACGAAGATCATGAACATCTCGCGCCGCGTGGCGCAGGTTTCGGGCTTCCCGGTGCAGTTCAACAAGGCGATCGTCGGCAAGAACGCCTTCCTGCACGAAAGCGGCATCCACCAGGATGGCGTGCTGAAGAATGTCGAGACCTTCGAGATCATGAAGCCCGCCGATATCGGCCTCAACGAGGCGAATATCGCGATGGGCAAGCACTCGGGCCGCGCCGCGCTGCGTGCGAAGCTCAAGGATCTGGGCTACGAGCTGGGCGACAACCAGCTCAAGGACGTCTTCGTTCGCTTCAAGGCGCTGGCCGACCGCAAGAAGGAAATCTACGACGAGGACCTGATCGCGCTGATGACCGACAGCGCCGCGAACACCGCGGATGACTACCTGCAGGTGAAATGGCTGCGCGTCGTCTGCGGTTCGGACGGGCAGGAAGCCGAGCTGAAGATGCTCGTCGACGGCGAGGAGAAATCCAGCAAGTGCCAAGGCGACGGCCCGGTCGATGCGGTCTTCAACTGCGTCAAGGAAATCTACCCGACGCAAGCGAAGCTGAAGCTCTATCAGGTGCATGCCGTGACCGAAGGCACCGACGCGCAGGCGACCGTTTCGGTCCGCCTCGAAGAAGACGGGCGGATCGGCACGGGGGCGGCGTCGGACACCGACACGATCCTCGCCAGCGTGAAGGCCTATGTCGGCGCGCTCAACCGCCTGCGCTTGCGCAGCCAGAAAACCGCGCCCGACGCGGATGTGAAAACGGTGAGCTACAAGCTCTGAGCCGACCACAAATTGCACAGGTTTCGGGCAGCTCGCGAAGGGCTGCCCATTTTCATTTCGACACCGCGCGAAATCGCCGATTTCAGCACGATTTCGTGACGTATCGCATATCTGTAATTTCAAGCACTTTTTCCGGGCAAAATCCGCCCAAAATGTTGAAAAAGGTCAATCCCTTGGCCCAGCCTCAGCGGATAACCGCAAGGGGGCCTTGCCTACGGCGCAAATCCGCTTCCCCGTAAGGGCCGCTTTGACTATACGAGGCGCGGGCCGTGGCTTGGCGCGAGTCGCGGTGTTTCTAAGAAATTTGGGATGGGACAGGCGTAATATGGTTGGTGGGATCTTCTCCTCGGACATGGCGATCGACCTCGGGACGGCGAACACGCTGGTCTATGTCAAAGGCAAGGGGATCGTGCTGAACGAACCCTCAGTGGTCGCCTATCACGTCAAGGACGGCAAAAAGCAGGTGCTGGCGGTCGGTGAAGACGCCAAGCTGATGCTCGGCCGGACCCCCGGCTCGATCGAAGCGATCCGCCCGATGCGCGACGGCGTCATCGCGGATTTCGACAGCGCCGAGGAAATGATCAAGCATTTCATCCGCAAGGTGCATAAGCGCTCGACCTTCTCGAAGCCGAAGATCATCGTCTGCGTCCCGCATGGCGCGACTCCGGTGGAGAAGCGCGCGATCCGTCAGTCGGTTCTCTCGGCAGGTGCGCGCCGCGCCGGCCTGATCGCAGAACCGATCGCAGCGGCCATCGGTGCCGGCATGCCGATCACCGACCCCACGGGCTCGATGGTGGTCGATATCGGCGGCGGCACGACCGAAGTTGCCGTCCTCTCGCTCGGCGACATCGTCTATGCGCGCTCGGTGCGCGTGGGCGGCGACCGCATGGACGAGGCAATCATCTCCTACCTGCGCCGCAACCAGAACCTTCTCGTGGGCGAATCCACTGCAGAGCGGATCAAGACCACGATCGGCACCGCGCGGATGCCCGATGACGGGCGCGGCATGTCGCTCCATGTGCGCGGCCGCGACCTGCTCAACGGCGTGCCGAAAGAAACCGAAATCACGCAGGCGCAAGTCGCCGAGGCGCTGTCCGAGCCCGTCCAGTCGATCTGCGACGCGGTGATGCAGGCGCTGGAAACGACCCCGCCGGACCTCGCCGCCGACATCGTCGACCGTGGCGTGATGCTGACGGGTGGCGGTGCGCTGCTGGGCGAACTGGATCTGGCCCTGCGCGAGCAGACGGGCCTCTCGATCTCGATCGCCGATCAGTCGCTCAACTGTGTTGCGCTCGGCACCGGCAAGGCGCTTGAATATGAGAAACAGCTTCGCCACGTCATTGATTACGACAGCTGAGCCGGGACCGGGATCGCACCACGCCCGGCCAGTGATCTGACCGGAGACGGATTTGGCCAGAAATCGCGACGACCAAGACTATATCGGACCGCTGCGCCGACTGGGCGTTGCGGTTCTTGTCGTCGTGTTGCTCGCGCTCTTCCTCGTCTGGCGCATCGACAGCCCGCGGATGGAGCGGTTCCGCTCTGCCCTCGTGGATCGCTTCGTGCCCAGCTTCGATTGGGCGATGGCCCCGGTCACGAAACTGACCGACATGGTCGAGGGCTTCCAATCCTATTCCCGCATCTACGAGCAGAACCAGGAGTTGCGCCGCGAGCTGCAGCAGATGAAGGCGTGGAAGGAAGCCGCCGTTCAGCTGGAGCAGCAAAACGCGAAGCTTCTGGCGCAGAACAAGGTGCGGCTCGATCCGAAGCTGACCTCCGTGTCGGGGCGCGTGCTGGCCGATAGCGGCTCGCCCTTCCGCAAATCGGTGCTGCTGAATGTCGGCAAGCGCGACGGCATCGTCGATGGCTGGGCCACGATGGATGGGCTGGGCCTTGTGGGCCGGATCTCGGGCGTGGGCTCCTCGACTTCGCGGGTGCTGCTGCTGACCGACGCCTCGAGCCGCATCCCGGTCTCGATCCCGGCCTCGGGGCAGAACGCAATCCTCGCGGGCGACAACTCCCCCTACCCGTTCGTGGATTTCCTAGAACATCCCGACCGCGTGCGCCCGGGCGACCGCGTGATCTCCTCGGGCGATGGCGGGGTCTTCCCGGCGGGACTGCTGGTCGGTCAGGTCTTCCAGGGCCGCGACAAACGGCTGCGCGTGCGCCTCGCCGCCGATTACGAGCGGCTCGACTTCCTGCGCGTGCTGCGCTCGCACCCGGCCGAGCGGATCGAGAATGCCGGCGGGCTGATCGCGCCCGATCCGAAAGTCATCGAACAGGAAGCCGCCGAGAAGGCGCGCTCGGAGGCCGCCGAGGGCGCGCTCGAACCCGATGACGGGTCGGAGGACGGCAACGGGGGCAGCCAATGATCGACCCCATCACCCGCCGCCGCCTCAGCTACCGAACGCTCTTCGTCGTGATCGGCCTCGTGTTGATCTTCGTGCGCCTGATGCCGGTCGACCATTCGCCGGGCGGCCTGCCCGGCCCCGACCTGACCTTGGCCCTGACGCTGGCCTGGGTGCTGCGACGCCCCGAATACGCCCCGGCCCTGCTGATCGTTCTGGTTTTCCTGCTCGAAGACATCATGTTCTGGCGGCCCATCGGACTTTGGGCGCTGATCGTCCTCGGCGCGACCGAATTCCTGCGCCGCCGCGAGCAAAGCCTGCGCGATCTACCCTTCGCGCTGGAATGGGCATTGGTCGCAGGGCTGCTGATCGCTATGGTGGCGGTGAAGCGCATCGTCCTGCTGGTCACGATGGTCGATCAGCCGAGCCTCGGGCTGGAACTGTTCCAGATGCTGGTGACGCTGGCCGCCTACCCGGTGGTGGTGCTGGTGTCGCGGGTGGCCTTCGGCCTGCGCCGCGCGGCGCCGGGCGAGGTCGACGCCTACGGACATAGAATGTGAGGGGGCCCAGAATGAGACGATCCCCGAAAGAGACCGAAGTCAGCACCCGCCGCATCACGCGACGCGGCTTGCTCTTGGGTGGCGCGCAGGCGGCGGTCGTGGCCGTGCTCGCGGCACGGATGCGCAAGATGCAGCTCGAAGACGCCAAGCAATACCGGCTGCTGGCCGAGGGCAACTCGGTGAAAATCCGGCTGATCCCGCCAGCGCGCGGTCTGATCTTCGATCGCAACGGGGTCATGCTTGCGGGTAACGAGCAGAATTACCGTGTCACGATCACCCGCGAGGATACCGACGACGTCGATGCGACGCTGGAAGCTTTGCGCCGTCTGATCCCGATTACCGATGGCGATACGAAAGATATCCTGCACGACATCCGCCGCCGTCCGCCCACGACGCCGGTCACCGTGGCCGACCGCCTGACATGGGACGAGTTCTCGCGCGTCGCGGTGAACGGCCCCTCGCTGCCCGGTGTCAGCCCCGATGTCGGCCTGTCGCGCCTCTATCCGCGCCGCGAGGATTTCGGCCATGTGATCGGCTATGTCGGCCCGGTCTCGGATTACGACCTGAGCAAAATGAAAGATCCCGATCCGCTGCTGCTGATCCCGAAATTCCAGCTGGGCAAAACCGGGATCGAGGCCAAGGAGGAAAGCGTTCTGCGCGGCGCGGCCGGTCAGCGCCGCGTCGAGGTGAACTCCGCCGGGCGCGAGATGCGCGAGCTGTCGCGCGAACCCGGCCAGCCCGGCGAAAACCTTCAGCTGACGCTCGATTATCGTCTGCAGAACTACGCTCTGCAGCGGCTGGAAGAAGAATCCGCCGCAACCGTGGTGATGGATGTGACCAATGGCGACGTGCTCGCCTGCGCCTCCGCGCCGAGCTTCGACCCCAACCTTTTCGTGCGCGGGATTTCGGTCGCCGATTATCAGCGCCTCACGCAGGACGATCACCGCCCTCTCGCCGACAAGACCGTGCAGGGCCTCTACCCGCCGGGCTCGACCTACAAGATGGTCACCGCGCTCGCCGCGCTGGAGGCGGGGCTGGTGACGCCCGAGGAAACCATCTGGTGCCCCGGCTATGTCGAGATCGCGGGCCGCCGCTTCCACTGCTGGAAGGGCGCGGGCCACGGCCATGTGAACATGACCAAGAGCATGGAGCAGTCCTGCGACGTCTATTACTACGAGCTGTCGCAGCGCGTTGGCATCGACAAGATGAGCGACATGGCCAAGCGTCTGGGCGTGGGCGTCCGGCCCGACCTGCCGATGTCGGCGGTGAAGGAGGGCGTGGCCCCCACCAAGGAGTGGAAGCGGGAGCGCTACGGCAAGGACTGGCTGATCGGCGACACCGCGAACGCGGCCATCGGTCAGGGCTATGTGCTGGCCTCGCCGATGCATCTCGCGATCATGGCGGCGCGCATCGCCAGCGGGAAGAAGGTCGAGCCGCGTCTGATCCGCGCCCGTGACGGGGTCGAGCAACCGATCCGCGTCACCGATGATCTGGGCGTCGAGAAGGTCTATCTCGATAGCGTGCGCAAGGGGATGACCGCGGTGGTGAACTCCTCGCGCGGCACCGCGCGCGGCTCGCGCATCGCGATGAAGGAATGGAAGATGGCGGGCAAGACCGGCACCTCCCAGGTCCGCAACATCACCAAGGCCGAACGTGCCCGCGGCGTGATCCGCAACGAGCAGCTTCCCTGGAATCGCCGCGACCACGCGCTCTTCGTGGCCTTCGCCCCCATCGACAATCCGCGCTACGCGGTCTCGGTCGTGGTCGAACACGGCTCGGGCGGCTCGACGGCCGCCGCCCCGATCGCGCGCGACGTGTTACTGTTCGCGCTGGCGGGCGGTCTGCCCCCGGACGATGCCTACCCGTCCTTCGCCCGCGCGAAGGCCAAGGAGCTGAACGAAACGCTCGATCTGGTCGACCCCGACACCGTGCAGAAGCCGCAATCGAGGTCGCGCGCATGAGCTATCTCGAGAGCAATCTCAAGACCGTCCCGACGGGATGGCGCAAGATCTTCTATCTGAACTGGCCGCTGGTGATCTTGCTGACGGCGGTGGCCTGCGCGGGCTTCCTGATGCTCTACTCGGTCGCGGGCGGCAATATCCATACCTGGGCGGAGCCGCAGATGAAGCGTTTCGCGCTCGGTATGATCGCGATGTTCACCGTGGCCTTCATCCCGGTCTGGTTCTGGCGCAATGTCTCGGCGCTAGCCTATTTCGTGGCGCTTTTGCTTCTGGTGGCGGTGGAGTTCTTCGGCGCGATCGGCATGGGCGCACAGCGCTGGCTGGAGATCGGCCCGCTGCGCATTCAGCCCTCCGAGCTGATGAAGATCACCCTCGTGATGCTGCTGGCCGCCTATTACGACTGGCTGCCGGTCGAGAAGGTCTCGCGCCCGCTCTGGGTGTTCATCCCTGCGGTGATCATTCTCGCGCCCACCTTCCTCGTGCTGGCCCAGCCCGACCTCGGCACCGCCGTGATGCTGGTGCTGGGCGGGGCCTTCGTGATGTTCGCAGCCGGGGTGTCGTTTTGGTATTTCGGCACCGTAATCGCGCTGGTCGTCGGGCTTGTCTTCGGCGTGATGGAAAGCCGCGGCACGGAGTACCAGCTGCTGCACGACTACCAGTACAAGCGTATCGACACTTTCCTCGATCCGGGCTCGGACCCGCTTGGCGCGGGCTACAACATCATGCAGGCGCAGATCGCGCTCGGCTCGGGCGGCTGGTCGGGGCGAGGCTTCATGCAGGGCACGCAAAGTCGGCTGAACTTCCTGCCCGAGAAGCACACGGACTTCATCTTCACGACGCTCGCCGAAGAATTCGGCTTCGTCGGCGCTTTCTCCCTCCTGATGCTCTACACCGGCATCATCGGCTTTGCGCTTTACACCGCGATGGCAACGAAGGACCGCTTCGCCTCGCTGCTCAGTTTCGGGGTCGCCGGGACGTTCTTCTTCTTCTTCGCGATCAACATGGCGATGGTGATGGGGCTGATGCCTGTCGTGGGCGTCCCCTTGCCACTGGTGAGTTACGGGGGCACCGCCATGATGATCCTGCTCGCGGCCTTCGGGCTGGTGCAAAGCGCCCATGTCCATAGACCGAGGCAAAGATGATCCGCGTCCTTTTCGCCGACAAGCCCGAGAACTGGGCTCGTTACGAACGCCCGCTGACAGAGGCCATCGCAGCGACCGGTGTCGAGGCGCAGATCGTCCAGCCGGACGAGATCGATCCCGCGCAAGTCGACTACGTCGTCTATTCGCCGCAGGGACCCGTGCAGGACTTCACCGCCTATACCGGCGCGAAGGCCGTACTAAACCTCTGGGCCGGGGTGGAGCGCGTGGTGGGCAACGAGACCCTCACCCAGCCGCTGTGCCGAATGGTGGATGCGGGGCTCGAGCGCGGCATGGTCGATTACGTGACCGGCCATGTGCTGCGCTATCACCTCGGGATCGACGCGACACTGGCGCAGCAGGACGGTGTCTGGCGCCATGACGGGGGCGTCCCGCCCCTGGCGCGGGACCGCTCGGTGGTGATGCTGGGCTTGGGCGCTTTGGGCAAGGCCTGCGCCGAAGCGCTGGCGGGTCTGGGCTTTGCGGTCACCGGCTGGAGCCGGTCGCCGAAAGACATCCCCGGGATCACCTGCCTGAGCGGCGATGACGGTCTGGCGAAGGCGCTGTCGAAGGCGGAAATCCTTGTCTCGATCCTGCCCGACACGCCCGAGACCACCGAGCTTCTGAACGCGGACACGCTGGCGCAGATGCCGAAAGGCGCGCGGATCATCAATCCGGGTCGCGGCACGCTGATCGACGATGACGCTCTCTTGGCTGCGCTGGATCGCGGCCAGATCGGCCACGCGACGCTCGACGTGTTCCGCGTCGAACCCCTGCCCCCCGAGCACCCCTATTGGGCGCATCCCCACGTGACGGTGACGCCCCATATCGCCGCCGAGAGCCGCGCTGAGACCGCCTCCGAGGTCATCGCCGAGAATATCCGGCGGGGCGAGGCCGGCGAGCCGTTCCTCTATCTCGTGGATCGCTCGCGGGGCTATTGAGCGGCGCAGGCCGGGGGTTTCACACCCCCGGACCCCCGTGGGATATTTCGACCAAGAGGAAGATCAGAGCGTTGGCGCAGGCAGTCCGAGCTGCTGCGCGAGACCCGCAAGGCGGCTTTCCTGCCCCGACCAATCGGCGGCGCGCGAGGCAAACAGCGTCGCCTGAGACTGGTGGATCAGCCCGTCCGAGAGGATCTTCAGATGGTTCGCGCGCAGCGTCTCGCCGCTCGAGGTGATATCGGCCACGGCCTCGGCGGTGAGGTTCGCGATGGTGCCCTCGGTCGCGCCTTGACTGTCGACGAGCTGCCAATCGGCCACGCCTTCGCGGGTCAGAAATTCGCGCACCAGCCGATGGTATTTCGTGGCGATCCGCAAGCGGAAGCCGTGGGTGGCGCGGAAGCGGTGGGCTGCGGCGTCGAGGTCTTCGAGGCTGTCCACATCCGACCAGCAGGCCGGCACCGCGATGATCAGATCGGCATGGCCGAAGCCCATCGGCGCGAGATCGGCGACCTGGCTTTCCCAGTCGGCGAGCTTCTCGCGCACGAGATCCGAGCCGGTGACGCCCAGATGGATACGTCCCGCCGCCAGTTCGCGCGGAATTTCTCCGGCCGACAGCAGCACGAGCTGCACGCCCTCGGCCCCTTCGACCGCGCCCGCATATTCGCGCTCGGACCCGGTGCGCTTGAGCGTGATGCCCGCTTGCGCAAACCAGTCGAAAGTCTTCTCCATCAGACGCCCTTTGGAGGGCACACCGAGTTTGATCATGGCTTCGCTCATGCTTGCGCCTCCAGATCGGCCATCAGCCCCGCGCGGATCACGCCGCCCACGGCGGGGATTTCGCGCCCCTGCCCCAGTTGCCGGGTCAGCGCATCGTAGCGCCCGCCAGAGGCGACCGGCGGCAGCGCCGGATCGGTGGCAGTGAAGGTGAAGACGAACCCGTCGTAATATTCCATCGTCGAGCGCCCGTGGCTCGCGTCGAAGGTGATCGCGGAGAGGTCGATGCCGCGCGTGGCGAGCGCGTCGAGACGCTTTTCGAGCCGCGCAATGGCCGGTTCGATGGCTTCAATGCCGAGCGCGCGCAGGGCGGCAGGCGCCTGATCCGCAGCACAGCGCAGTTCAGCCAGTTTGCCCATCGCGGCAACCGCATCGGTCGGGATCGGCGCGGCGGCGGCATCGGCGGCGAGCGTGGCGATCCGCGCCTCCATCTCCTCGCGCGAGCGCAACCCGATCCACGGGGCACCGGAGCGTTGACCGGTCAGCAGATCGGCGCGGGCTTTCGGCACCTCGACCTGCCCCGAATAGCGCGCAAGCAGATGCTGGAAGCGCTTGGGACGCCAGATGTGACGCGCAAGCGCGGCCTTGCGCTCGGGCAGCGTATCCAGCCCGTCGACGGCGGCGCGCAGCAGGCCCATATCCCCGATCGTGGCGGACAGGTTCAGCTTGGCAAGAAGCCCCGCGAACAGCGCGAAGACCTCGGCATCTGCGGCTTCAGGATCGGCGCGGTCGAAGATTTCGAACCCGGCCTGAAAGTACTCATGGGCGCGCGCGGCGCCGCGATGATCCTGACGGCGGAACACCTCGCCCGCGTAAGCGTAGCGCGCAGGTTCGGCGCCATTGGCCATATGCTCCTGCACGACCGGCACGGTGAAGTCCGGGCGCAGCATCATCTCACCGCGCAGCGGGTCGGCGGTGACATAGGCGCGGGCGCGAATATCCTCGCCGTAAAGGTCGAGAAGCGCCTCGGCGGGTTGCAGGATGTCAGGCGTTACCTCGACCGCACCGGCGGCGAGGAATAGCTCCAGCAGGCGGCTTGCCTGTCCCCGCGCTTGCGCCTTGTCCGCCATCACTCGGCCTCGTAGCGCGCAAGAATCTCTTGCACTTTTGCGACCATTTCCCCGGTCGGAACCTCGAATTGCGCCGGTTGGGATTTCCATTCTTCAACCGTCGCGTCCTGCGCGATCTTCGCGCCAAGGATCAGATCCTTGATCTGAACGACGCCGCGTTCGGCCTCGTCCGAGCCTTGGATGATCGCCACCGGGCTTTCGCGTTTGTCGGCGTATTTGAGCTGGTTGCCGAAGTTCTTCGGGTTGCCCAGATAGACCTCGGCGCGCAGCCCTGCGCCGCGCAGCGTGGAGGCCAGTGCCATGTATTCGGCCATCCGGTCGCGATCCATCACGGTCACGACGACCGGGCCCTGCGCGGAGCCACCGATGCGGCCCTTGGCGCGGAGCGCGGCCAGCAGGCGGTCGACACCGATCGAGACGCCGGTGGCCGGGACGACCTGACCGGTGAAGCGCTTGACCAGATCGTCATAGCGCCCGCCGCCTGCGACCGAACCGAATTGGCGCGGGCGGCCCTTTTCGTCGGTGATCTCGAAGGTCAGCTCGGCCTCGAAAACCGGGCCGGTGTAATAGCCCAGACCGCGCACGACCGAGGGGTCGATCACGATGCGGTCGGGGCCGTAGCCTTGCGCGTCGAGGAGCGAGGCGATCTGCTCGAGTTCATCCACGCCTTCCGCGCCCAGCGCCGAGCCTTCGACCAACTCGCGCAGCCGCGCGACGGTGGCGGCGTTGTCTTCGCGCTTGGCCTCCATGAAGCCCATGACCGTATCGGCCTGTGCCTCGGACAGCCCCGCACCCTTGGTGAAGTCGCCGGAGTCGTCCAGACGCCCCTCGCCCATCAGAAGGCGCACGCCCTCCTCGCCGAACTTGTCGAACTTGTCGATGGCGCGCAGGACGATGCCGCGCTCTTCCTCGAACTTGGTCGGATCGGCAGGGTCCAGAACGCCCGCCACTTCCATCACACCGTTCAGAACCTTGCGGTTGTTCACCCGCACGACGTAATCGCCGCGCGGAATGCCGACCGCCTCCAGCGCGTCCGAAAGCATCCCGCAAATCTCGGCGTCAGCCGCCACCGAGGGCGCGCCCACGGTATCGGCATCGCATTGATAGAACTGGCGGAACCGGCCCGGACCGGGCTTTTCGTTGCGCCAGACGGGACCCATCGTGAAGCGGCGATAGGGCGTCGGCAGATCGTTGCGATATTGCGCAGCGACCCGGGCCAGCGGCGCCGTCATGTCGTAGCGCAGCGCCAGCCACTTGCCGTCATCTTCCTCCTGCCACGCGAAAACGCCCGCATTCGGGCGGTCCACATCGGGGAGGTATTTGCCCAGTGCCTCGACCGTCTCAATGGCCGAAGTTTCCAGCGCCTCGAAGCCATGCGTGCGATAGACCTCTGCGATCTTCGCCAGCATATCGGCCCGCTCGGTCACCTCCGTCCCGAAATAATCGCGGAAGCCCTTCGGGGCCTCTGCCTTGGGACGGGGCTGCTTTTTCTGTTTCGCCATCGGCTTGCACCTGATCTTATCTCGCGCGAGGGTGTAGCCCAAGGGGCTGGCCCCGGCAAGCAATAGGAACGGCAGATGCAGGAACGGCTGGAACGGGCGGAAGAACAGATCGCCTATCTGACGCAAACGGTGGACGAACTGTCCGATGTCGCGGCCGCGCAGGCGCGTCAGATCGAACGGCTGGAGCGCCATTTGGGCCTGCTGATGGAGCGCGAGGCCGAGCGCGAATACGACAGCGGCAGCGCGATCCCCCTGGCCGACCAGAAACCGCCGCACTGGTAATGGACGCGGCGCTCTGGGGGCTGAACGGTGTTTTCGTGAGTGCCCAAGCGCTCATCTACACCGCTTTGCTGATCTGGCCCCCGGGCATCGACCTTCGTTCGACACTCGACCGGTTCGAACTGTGGCAGGGCAGCGGCATCCTTGCGATGCAGGTGTTCTTCGCCGTGCCGCTGATGTGCGGGCTGATCTGGCGGCTGCGCAGCCATCGACAGGCGATGATTTTGGTCTCAGTGAGTTTTCTGGCAACTGCCGTGCTGGGCGCGGCGGCGTGGCTGGAGATGGGGATGATCTCCGGTGCGGTACGCGACGGGATCAACGAGCCCGATCTGCTGCGCGGCTTGGCGCTGCTGCGGTGGGGCGAGTTCGCCACCGCCCTTGCCGCCGCGATAACGCTGAGGCTGGCATGGGTGGCGCGCAGCCTGTGAGGCTCAAACCTCTTCGACCTCGCTCACCCCGCGCAAGGAGCGCAGCGCGCCTTTCACCTGTGCGTTGACCGGCGCCTCGGGCATCGCGGTGATCTGGTAGCGGCAGCCGCGCTCATTGTCATAGACCATGAAGCTGATCGGGCCGCGCGAATGGACCTTCCCTTCGCGGGCGACCCGCTCGACGAGGCTCGCGACCGAGGCGACCGCGTCATTGTTGTCGATATGCACCAGAAGCCCCGACGAGCCCGCATCGGCCGTCGCCTTCTCCACGGTCTGGGCCGAAGTGGCGACCATACGCACCGACTCGCCATCCACCTCGACCTTCACGGTCAGCACCAGAAGGTTGCCGGTTTCCAGCACGTCGCGGCAGGCCTCCAGCGCCTCCGACCAGAAGGCGACCTCATAGGGCCCCGACGCATCCGACAGCGCGACGAAGGCGAAGCGGTTGCCCTTGGCGGATTTCTTCTCGCGCACCGAGGCGACCTCGCCCGCGATCTTGGTCACGAAAGGACCGCCCACGGCCTTTTGCTGCACCTCTTCCCAGCTCAGCACCTTCTTGCGCTTGAGCGCGGGCAGGTAATCCTCGATCGGGTGACCCGACAGGTAGAAGCCGATGGCCTTGTGTTCTTCGGCCAGACGTTCGCCCGGCAGCCAGTCGTCGGTATCGGCCAGACGCGGCGGCGGCAGATCGTCGCCCGCCTCGCCGAACAGCGACACCTGCGCCGACTCGCGCGCCTCGATCACCGCGCCCGACCACGCCATCAGCGATTCCAGCGACTCGAAGACGCGCTTGCGGTTCGGATCGAGCAGATCGAAGGCCCCTGCCCGCGCCAGCATCTCCAGCGGGCGCTTGCCCACCCGCTTCATGTCCACGCGCCGCGCGAAATCGAACAGGTCCTTGAAGGGCTCGTCGCCGCGCGCGGTCACGATCATCTGCATCGCGTCCGCACCGACGTTCTTCAGCGCGCCCAGCGCATAGACCAGTTTCTGATCGACCACGTCGAAGGTCGAAAGCGAGCGGTTCACGCAAGGCGGGATGATCTCGATCCCGAGCTTCTTCTGCACCTCGTCGGCATAGATCGCGAGCTTGTCGGTCAGATGAATATCGCAATTCATCACGCCGCCCATGAACTCGACCGCGTGGTTCGCCTTCAGCCAGCCGGTGTAATAGGACACCACCGCGTAGGCCGCCGCGTGGGATTTGTTGAAGCCGTAGTTCGCGAATTTCTCCAGAAGGTCGAACACCTCGGAGGCCTTCTTCTTGTCGACCCCGTTCTTCGCCGCGCCCGCCTCGAATTTGGGGCGCTCGGCGTCCATCGCCTCCTTGATCTTCTTACCCATCGCGCGACGGAGAAGGTCTGCGCCGCCAAGCGAGTAGCCCCCCATGACCTGCGCGATCTGCATCACCTGCTCCTGATAGACGATGATGCCTTGGGTCTCTTCGAGGATATGGTCGATGGTCGGGTGGACCGAGGTGATCTTCTTGAGCCCGTTCTTCACCTCGCAGTAGGTCGGGATATTCTCCATCGGGCCGGGACGATACAGCGCCACAAGTGCGACGATGTCCTCGATACAGGTGGGCTTCATCTGGCGCAGGGCCGATTTCATGCCTTCCGATTCCACCTGGAACACGGCGACCGTCTTCGCATCGGCGTAGAGCTTGTAGGTCTTCTCATCGTCCAGCGGGATCGCGTTGATATGGTTCTCCGCGCCATCGGCCGGCTCGTAGAGCTGGTTGCCCGCGGCATCGACATGCAGCGGACGGCCCGATTTGAAGATCAACTCCATCGCGGAGCGGATCACGGTCAGCGTCTTCAGGCCGAGGAAGTCGAACTTCACCAGCCCCGCCTGCTCGACCCATTTCATGTTGAACTGGGTCGCGGGCATGTCCGAGCGCGGATCCTGATAGAGCGGCACCAGCTCGTCGATCGGACGGTCGCCGATCACGACGCCCGCCGCGTGGGTCGAGGCGTTGCGCAGCAGACCTTCGATGGCTTTCGCGTAATCGAGAAGCCGCGCCACGACCTCTTCGTTGCGGGCCGCTTCGCGCAGGCGCGGCTCGTCGGCCAGCGCCTTCTCGATGCTGACGGGCTTCACGCCTTCGACCGGGATCAGCTTCGAGAGCTTGTCGACCTGCCCGTAGGACATCTGCAAGACCCGGCCCACGTCGCGCACGGCGGCCTTGGACAGAAGCGCGCCGAAGGTGATGATCTGACCCACCTTCTCGCGCCCGTATTTGTTCTGAACGTATTGGATCACCTCCTCGCGGCGATCCATGCAGAAGTCGATGTCGAAGTCCGGCATCGAGACACGTTCGGGGTTGAGGAAGCGTTCGAACAGCAGCGAATAGCGCAGCGGATCAAGGTCGGTGATGGTCAGTGCGTAAGCGACAAGTGAACCCGCCCCCGAGCCCCGCCCCGGCCCGACCGGAATGTCGTGATCCTTGGCCCATTTGATGAAGTCGGCAACGATCAGGAAGTAGCCCGGGAAGCCCATCTGCTCGATGATGTCGAGCTCGAATTGCAGACGTTTCTCGTAATCTTCGACGGGTGCTGCATGCGGGATCACGTCAAGACGGTTGCGCAACCCGTCCCAGGCCTGACGCCGCAGTTCCTCCACCTCGTCATCTGCGAATTTCGGCAGGATCGGCGCGCGTTTATAGGTCGAGAAGGCGCAGCGTTTCGCGATCTCGACGGTGTTCTCCACCGCTTCAGGCAGATCGGCGAAGAGCGCGACCATCTCGCCTTCGGATTTGAAATAGTGCTGCGGGGTCAGACGCCGGCGCGGTTCGATCTGATCGACATAGGCACCTTCCGCGATACAGATCATCGCGTCATGGGCCTCGTAGATCGCGGGCTTCGGGAAATAGACGTCGTTCGTGGCGACCAGCGGCAGACCCAGCTCATAGGCCCATTCGACGAAGGGCCGCTCGGTCGCGATCTCCGCCTCGGTCAGCGTGCCGCCCTCGCCCGGGTGGCGCTGCAATTCGACATAGAGGCGGCTCGGGAAAATCCCGGCAAGCTGTTGCAGCAGCGCCTTGGCGCGGTCCTTCGCGCCATTCCGGATCAGCCGCCCGACGGGGCCGTCTGGGCCGCCCGAAAGACAGATCAGCCCCTCGGAATACCGCTCCAGCTCCTCCAGCGTGACCTGAATAAGCGCCCCGTGCTTGTCGAGATAGAGGCACGAGTTCAGCTTCATCAGGTTCTCGTAGCCGCGCTCGGTCTGGGCCAGCAAAACGATCGGTGCGGGCAGGCGCGGACGCTCGCCGGGCTTGGCCGGATCGAACTCCAACGAGACCTGACAGCCGACGATCGGCTGCAGCCCCGCCCCCGTCGCGGTCACGGAAAATTCGAGCGCCGCGAACATGTTGTTCGTGTCGGTCACGGCGACGGCGGGCATCTTCGCCGACTCGCACATCTTCACGAGTTTCTTGGCGGGCACGGCGCCTTCGAGCAGGGAATACTCGGTATGGACGCGCAGATGAATGAATCGGGGGCTGGTCATGCCACCAGATTTAGCGGGTCGGGCGCGCTGCAGAAAGCGGGAAAAACTTAGCGATCAGACTAACCATTGACTCGAATCGGCAATACGCAAACAGTTAGCCACATGGCTAAGCATTTCGACACACAGGCACTCGACCGCTATTTCGCCGCCATGGCCGACCCGACCCGCCGCGCGGTGCTGGAGCGGCTGACGCAGGGGCCCGCTTCGGTCTCCGACCTGCACGCGCCGCATCAGATGGCGCTGCCCAGTTTTCTGCGCCACCTGCGGGTGCTGGAAGACGGCGGGCTGATCGTGACCGAAAAGCGCGGTCGCGTGCGCATGGCGAGGATCGAGGCGCTGCCGGTCCGCGCCGCCGAAGACTGGCTGGCCACCTTGCGCCGGCAATGGGAGGACCGCCTCGACCGGCTCGATACGCTGGCAGAGGCCTTGGAGCATGACACGAAGGGAGATGCGCAATGACAACCGAACTCGACCTGACTCTGACCCGGCGCGTGGCCGCCAGCCCCGCCACGGTCTATCGCTGCTGGACCGAACCAGAGTTGCTGAAACAGTTCTTCGCTCCGAGACCCGGCAAGACGGTCGACGCCAAGCTCGACGTCCGCCCAGGCGGCGCGTTCTACACGAAGATGGTCTTCGAAGAGTACGGCGAGATCGAATCCGAGGGCTGTTACCTGATCGTCGAACCGGCAAAGCGGCTCGTCTTCACCGATTGCCTAAGCGCCGATTTCCGTCCTTCGGCACAACCCTTTTTCACCGCAGATCTGAACTTCATCGAGACCGAGGAGGGCTGCGAATACAATGTCATCGCCCGGCATGGCAGCGCGGAAAGCGTCAAACGCCACGAGGAGATGGGCTTCCATGAAGGTTGGGGCACCGTCGCGAGGCAGATGGCCGAGATCGCTGAAGCCATTGAGCGCGGCTGAACGCCCAATTCTTGATCACCGGATCAAGTTTCGGGCAACGCGCAGCCGCGAATCCCTTGCCAAAGCCTGCCTGCATCGGCTTTGCTGGGCCGGTCCCGTTCTACGCCGCATCGAGGGGGACCGCAGGGACGACTGGTAAGGCGGCGGATTTTTCGTATGGAGATCACGTTTCTTCTCAATGGAGAAACCCGGACGGTGGCACTTACCGATCCGACGCAATCTGTGCTCGACTGGCTGCGCGCCGAGGGGCTGACCGGCACCAAGGAGGGCTGCAACGAGGGCGATTGCGGGGCCTGCTCGGTCATCGTGACCGACGCGGAGGGCGCCAAACCGCTCAATGCCTGCCTGATGATGATGCCTCATTTGCACGGCCGCGCGCTGCGCACCGTCGAGGGCGTCGCCGGGCCGAAGGGTGAATTGCACCCCGTTCAACAGGCGATGGTCGATCATCACGGCTCGCAATGCGGTTTCTGCACGCCCGGTTTCATCGCCTCGATGGCTGCGGGGCATCTCAACGGACGCACGGATCACGACGATCTGCTGGCGGGCAACCTGTGCCGCTGCACCGGCTACGCGCCGATCATCCGCGCCGCCGAGGCTGCGCAGAACGAGGCCGTGCCCGCATGGATGCATGACACGGTTCCTGATCTGACAGATGTCGCGCCAAAGGCCGATCACGTCTTCCTGCCGGATAGCGCCGATGCGCTGGCGGAGTGGTATCTCGCCCATCCGGACGCCACGCTAATCGCGGGCGCGACCGATGTGGGTCTCTGGGTTACGAAACAGCTGCGCGAGCTGAAAGAGGTCGCCTTCCTCAACAACTGCACGGACCTGCAGAGCATCGAGGAAACCGACGACCGCTACATCGTCGGCGCGGGCGTCACCTTGGCCGCGTTGCGCGAAGCGATCCGCGACACGCTCCCGAGCTTTGCCGAATTGCTCCGCCGTTTCGCCTCCGAACAGGTGAGACAGGCGGCGACCATCGGCGGCAATATCGCGAACGGCTCGCCCATCGGCGACAGCCCGCCGGTGCTGATCGCGATGGGCGCGGAGCTGACGCTGCGCAAGGGAGAGGCGCGCCGCACGATCCCGCTGGAGAATTTCTTCCTCGACTACGGCAAACAGGACCGCGCGCCCGGCGAATTCGTCGAAAGCGTCAGCTTCCCGAAATCCGCGCCCGATCTGGCCTGTTACAAACTGTCGAAACGCTTCGATCAGGACATTTCCGCCGTCTGCGGCGCGCTGAATATCCCGCGCGATGGCGACAAGATCGGCGCTCCGCGTATCGCCTTTGGTGGCATGGCGGGTATCCCGAAACGCGCCTCAGCATTGGAGGCCGCGCTGGCAGGTCAGCCCTTCACCGAAGAGGCGATCACGGCCGCCCTGCCCGCGTTGGAGCAGGACTTCACGCCGCTCACCGACATGCGCGCCTCGGATGCCTACCGGATGGAGGCGGCCAAGGCGATGCTGATCCGATACGTCCGCAATGCCCAAGGCGCCCTCTCCATTCTGGAGGTGCAACCATGAGCGTCGGCACCAAGAAACCCCACGATTCCGCACAGTTGCATGTCACCGGCGCGGCGCGCTACGTCGATGACATCCCCTGCCCCGGCAATACGCTGCACCTTGCCTTCGGCCTCTCGACCGAGGCCCATGCCGAGATCGCCTCGCTCGATCTGAGCGCGGTGCGCGCAGCGCCCGGTGTCGTCGCGGTGCTGACGGCCAAGGACATGCCGTTTGCCAACAATGCCTCGCCCGCGCCCGAGCCCGAACCGGTTCTGGCCGAAGGCGTCGTGCATTTCGTCGGCCAGCCGATCTTCGTCGTCGCAGCGACCAGCCATCATGCGGCGCGCAAGGCGGCACGGCTGGCGAAGATCGACTATGCGCCCCGCCCGGCAATCCTGACGGTCGATGAGGCGCTCGACGCGAACAGCCATTTCGAAGGCGGCCCGGTCACCTGGGCGCGCGGCGATACCGCCGAGGGCTTCGCGCAGGCCGAGCATATCGTCGAAGGCAGTTTCGACATGGGCGGGCAGGAACATTTCTACCTCGAAGGTCAGGCCGCCCTCGCGCTGCCCGACGATCAGGGGATGGTGATCCGCTGCTCCTCGCAGCACCCGTCCGAGGTCCAGCACAAGGTGGCCGACGCGCTCGGTTGCGCGATGCATGACGTCCGGGTGGAGATGCGCCGGATGGGCGGCGGCTTCGGCGGCAAGGAGAGCCAGGGCAATGCGCTTGCCATCGCCTGCGCGGTGGTGGCACGTGCCACCGGGCGGCCCTGCAAGATGCGTTACGACCGCGACGACGACATGGTCATCACCGGCAAGCGCCATGATTTCCGGATCAAATACCGGCTCGGCGCGGATGCCGAGGGCAAGATCGTCGCGGCCGAGTTCACCCATCTCGCCCGCTGCGGCTGGTCGCCGGACCTGAGCCTGCCGGTCTGCGACCGCGCCATGCTGCATACCGACAGCTCTTATTACCTGCCGAATGTGAAGATCGAGAGCCACCGGCTGCGCACCAATACCCAAAGCGCGACGGCCTTCCGGGGCTTCGGCGGCCCGCAGGGCATGATCGGCACGGAAGCCGCGCTCGATCACCTCGCCCATGTGATGGGGATCGATCCGCTCGATCTGCGCAAGCGCAACTACTACGACCCCGAGGGCGGGCAGAGCACGCATTACGGCCAGCCGGTCGAGGATTTCATCCTGCCCGAAATCACCGAGCGTTTGGAGCAATCTGCCGAGTTCGCGGCGCGCAAGGCCCGCGTGGCTGAGTGGAACGCCGCCAATACGACCCTGAAGCGCGGCATCTCGCTGACGCCGGTGAAGTTCGGCATCTCCTTCACGCTGACCCAGCTGAACCAGGCGGGTGCGCTGGTGCATGTCTATGCCGACGGCTCGATCCAGCTGAACCACGGCGGGACCGAGATGGGTCAGGGCCTGCATCGCAAGGTTTGTCAGGTCGCGGCCTCGGTCTTCGGCGTCACGGATGAGGATGTGCGCATCACCGCGACGGCCACCGACAAGGTGCCCAACACCTCCGCGACAGCGGCCTCCTCCGGGGCCGATCTGAACGGCATGGCGGTGAAGGCCGCGTGCGAGACGATCAAGGCGCGGCTGGCGGGTTTCATGGCCGAAAGCGCGGGCGCTGCGGTGGAAGACGTGACGTTTGCCGATGGCGAGGTGCGCGCGGACGATCATGCCCTGCCCTTCGCGAAGCTGGTGAAGCTCGCTTACGAGGCGCGGGTATCGCTGTCCTCGACGGGCTTCTACGCCACGCCGAAAATCAGCTGGGACCGGATCAAGGGTCAGGGCCGCCCGTTCTTCTACTTCGCCTATGGCGCGGCGGTGACCGAGGTGGTGATCGACACGCTGACCGGCGAGAACCGCATCCTGCGCACCGACATCCTGCACGATGCAGGCACCTCGCTGAACCCAGCCATCGACATCGGGCAGATCGAGGGCGGCTACGTGCAGGGCGCGGGGTGGCTGACGACCGAGGAACTGGTCTGGGACGACAAGGGGCGTCTGCGCACCCACGCGCCCTCGACCTACAAGATCCCCGCCTGCTCGGACCGCCCGCGCATCTTCAACGTGGCGCTCTGGGACGAGCCGAACCGCGAGGACACGATCTATCGCTCCAAGGCGGTGGGTGAGCCGCCCTTCATGCTGGCGATTTCGGCTTTCCTCGCGCTGCAGGACGCCTGCAAATCCTGCGGCCCGCACTGGCCCGATCTGCAAGCACCCGCCACGCCCGAGGCGGTTCTGGCTGCCGTGCACCGGGCAAGGGGGGACGCATGAGCCTCGACCCCGCAGCCCTCGCCCGCGCGGCAGACCGCGGCCCGTTCACCCGCGTCGTGGTCGCGCGCGCCCAAGGCTCCACCCCGCGCGAAGGCGGGGCGGAGATGCTTGTCTGGGCGGATCATGTCGAAGGCACGATCGGCGGCGGCGCGCTGGAATTCTCCGCCATCGCGAAGGCGCGGGGCGGGCTGACGGGGATCGAGAAAGTCCCGCTGGGCCCCGCGATGAACCAATGCTGCGGCGGGGCCGTGGTGCTGGGCTACGAGCGAATGGACCAGACCACCGTCGCGCAGATCACCGGCGACTGGCACGCCCGTCCACTGGCGCCGGGTACGCCCGAGCCGCTGGCCGTCACCCGCGCGCTGGCCCGCGCCCGTGATCGCGGCGAGACGCCGCCGCTGCTGGTCGAGAACTGGCTGATCGAGCGGGTCGCGCCGCCCGCTACGCCCGTCTGGGTCTGGGGGGCTGGCCATGTCGGTCGTGCGCTGATCGGCGCGCTGAGCCCCCTGCCCGGTCTCGCCCTATCCTGGGCCGATAGCGGGGCGGAGCGGTTTCCCGACATGATACCCGAGGGCGTCACACCGCTGATCGCCGAGAACCCGGCGGATCTGGTTTCCCTCGCCCCAACTGAGGCCCGCCACTTCGTGTTGACCTATTCACATTCTCTCGATCTGGAGCTTTGTCACCGGCTGCTCGCCCATGGCTTCGGCGGGCTTGGCCTGATCGGGTCGGACAGCAAATGGGTCCGCTTCCGCAAGCGCCTCGCCGCGCTCGGGCATTCGGATGCACAAATTTCGCGCATTGCCTGCCCGATAGGCGATCCGACCTTGGGGAAGCATCCTCAAGCCATTGCCCTTGGGGTAGCGACCGGGCTAGTGAAAGAGCTGAACGCCGCGCAAGCGGCGACGGGGAAAGGGAAACGCGCCGGGTGACGGAGCTGCTCAAGATCGACGGGCTGACGAAAGCCTATCCTGGTGTCGTGGCCAATGACGGCGTCGGCTTCTCGGTGCGTCCGGGCGAAGTCCACGCCCTGCTGGGCGAAAACGGCGCCGGCAAATCGACGCTGGTGAAGATGATCTACGGGCTGGTGAAGCCCGATTCCGGCACGATGCACTTCGCGGGCCAGTCCTTCGCGCCCGCCGATCCGCGCGCCGCACGCGCTGCGGGCGTCGCGATGGTGTTCCAGCATTTCTCGCTTTTCGAGGCGCTCAACGTCGCCGAGAACGTGGCCCTTGGCATGGAAAACCCGCCGCCGATGCGCCAGCTTGCCAAGCGTATCCGCGAGATTTCGACCGCCTACGGCCTGCCGCTGGACCCCGCACGACTGGTCGGCGACCTCTCCGCGGGCGAGCGTCAACGCGTCGAGATCGTGCGCTGCCTGCTGCAGGACCCCAAGCTTCTGATCATGGACGAGCCGACCTCGGTGCTGACGCCGCAGGAGGTGGAAATCCTGTTCCACACCCTGCGCAAGCTGTCGGCCGAGGGCACTGCGATCCTCTATATCAGCCACAAGCTCGAAGAGATCCGCACGCTTTGCGAAGGCGCGACGATCCTGCGCGCGGGCAAGGTGGTGGCGAGCTGCAATCCGCGCGAGAAAACCGCACGCGAGCTGGCCGAACTGATGGTCGGCGCGGAGCTGAAAGTCACCGACCGGGCCGAGCGCAAGCTGGGCGATGTCGTGCTGAAAGTCTCGGGCCTGTCGCTCGCGCCGCTGTCGCAGTTCGGCCCTTCGCTGAAGGATCTAAACCTGGAGTTGCGCGCGGGCGAAGTGCTGGGCATCGGCGGCGTCGCGGGCAACGGTCAGGAAGAACTGCTGGCGACCCTGTCGGGCGAGCGGCCCTCCGCCCCCGGCACGGTCAGCCTGATGGGCGAGGATATCTCCGGGCTCGGGCCGAACGGCCGCCGCGCGAAGGGGCTGCTGGCTGCGCCCGAGGAACGGCTGGGCCATGCCGCCGTCCCCGCGATGAGCTTGACCGAGAACGCGATCCTCACCGGGACGATGCGCAAGCCGCTAACGCGCAACGGATTTGTCGATCAGGGGGCTGCGAAGACCTTCGCCGACGAGATCATTCAGGCCTTCGACGTGCGCACGCCGGGTTCGCATGTCGCGGCCCGCGCGCTCTCGGGCGGCAACCTGCAGAAATACGTGATCGGCCGCGAGGTACTGCAAAACCCCGCCGTTCTGGTGGTGAACCAACCGACATGGGGCGTCGATGCCGCCGCCGCCGCGTCGATCCGGCAGGCGCTGCTGGACCTCGCAGCAAAAGGCGCTGCGGTGATCGCGATCAGTCAGGACCTCGATGAGCTTATGGAAATCTCCGACCGCTTCTCGGCGCTGAACGAAGGCCGCCTGAGCGCCTCGCGCCCGACGCAAGGGCTGACGATCGAAGAGATCGGCATGATGCTGGGCGGTGCGCACGGGATGCAGGAGGCCGCGGTATGATCACCCTCGTCCGGCGCCCCACCCCGTCGCAATTCTGGTCCTACTTGACCCCGCTCCTCGCCGTGATCGCCACCATGATCGCGGGCGGCATCCTCTTCGCGATACTGGGCAAACACCCGGTCGAGGCGATTCGCGTGATCTTCTGGGATCCTCTGTTCGGACCCAACTGGAAATATTTCCTACCACAGCTTCTGGTCAAGGCCGGGCCGCTGATCCTGATCGCCTGCGGGCTCGCCGTAGGCTTTCGCGCGGGCATCTGGAATATCGGCGCCGAAGGGCAATACATCATGGGCGCGCTGTTCTCGGCATGGCTGGCGCTGAAGATGTACCCCGCCGAAAGCCACTGGCTGTTCCCGGCGATGATCGTGCTGGGCGCGCTTGGCGGCTTCCTCTGGGCGATGATCCCGGCGGTGCTGAAGGTGCTGTTCGGCACCTCGGAAATTCTCGTCTCTCTGATGCTGGTCTATGTGGCCGAGAACCTGCTGGCCTATATGGCCTTCGGCCCGCTCAAGAACCCTGAGGGCTTCGGCTTTCCCGGCTCGCGCAACCTGCAAGAGTTCCCCTCGGCCTTCAATCACGAGCTGATCGAAGGCACGGGGATGCATTGGGGCGTCGTCGCAGCGCTGATCGCGGTGATCTTCACCTACGGCCTGATGCACCGCCATATCACCGGTTTCCGCATCCGTGTCGCGGGCGAGGCTCCGCGGGCTGCGCGCTTCGCAGGTGTGATTCCGGCGCGGCTGGTGATGCTCGGGCTTGGCATGGGCGGCGCGTTCGCAGGGCTTGCGGGCATGTTCGAGGTCTCCGGCCCCTCGGGACAGATCACCGACAGTTTCAACGTGGGCTACGGCTTCACTGCGATCATCGTGGCCTTCCTTGGCCGCCTGCATCCGATCGGCATCCTGCTGGCGGGGCTCCTGATGGCGCTCACCTATATCGGCGGCGACATGGCGCAGTTGATGCTCGGCCTGCCCTCGGCGGCGATCCAGGTCTTTCAGGGGATGCTCCTGTTCTTCCTGCTCGCCTTCGACGTGCTGACCAATTTCCGCATCCGCTTCGGGAGGGTCGCGGCATGACGCAGAAACTCCCCTCGCTGCGCCTGATGATCATCTTCCTTGGCGGCACCGTCATGGGGCTTGGCCTTTACTACCTGCTCGCCGTGGCTCAGGCGTTCTGGGCCTTCGTCGTGATCGGCGTGGTGATGATGGTGGTGTTCGAGCTGGCGCTGGGAGCCTCGCGGGCGGTGATCTACCGCATCGGCGCGCGCCCCGACAGCGAAGAGCCCCGCCGCCCCACCCTGCATGGACGCGAGCGTTACGCCTCTGTGGCCGGGCTCATCGTCGGCCTCGTCGGCGGCTATCTGGCCTGGGGGCCGGTTCTGTTCTGGGGACATGGAGGCGCACTATGATCGTGGGCGGCATCGATATCATCACCCTGACGGCGACGCTGATGGGCGCATCGACCCCGGTTCTGCTGGCCGCGACCGGCGAGCTTGTCGCCGAGAAATCAGGTGTGCTCAACCTTGGCGTCGAGGGGATGATGATCATGGGCGCGGTCGCAGGCTTCGCCGCCGCCGTCGCCACCGGCAGCCCGGTTCTGGGCTTCCTGATGGGCGCGATCGCCGGAGCCTTACTGGCGACGCTTTTTGCCTTCCTGACGCAGAAGCTCCTGTCGAACCAGGTTGCGACGGGCCTTGCGCTGACGCTGTTCGGGCTCGGCCTGAGCGCGCTGATCGGCAAGGGCTACGAGGGTGTGCGCCCGCCGCCGACCGCCAAGATCGATTTCGGGCCGCTCTCGGATATTCCGGTTCTGGGCCGCATCCTGTTCTCGCATGACTGGATCGTCTATCTCTCGCTGATGCTCGTCGCGGTGGTCTGGTATGTGCTGCGCTCCACCCGCGCCGGGCTGATCCTGCGCGCGGTGGGCGAGAGCCATGATGCCGCCCACGCGCTGGGATACCGCGTCGTCGCCGTGCGCTTCGCCGCGCTGGCCTTCGGCGGGGCGCTGGCCGGTCTGGGCGGCGCCTATCTCAGCCTCGTGCGCGTGCCGCAATGGACCGAAGGCATGACCGCAGGCGCGGGCTGGATCGCTCTGGCCATCGTGGTCTTCGCAAGCTGGCGCCCGTGGCGGGTGCTGCTGGGGGCCTACCTCTTCGGCGGCATCACCGCGCTGCAGCTGCAATTGCAGGCCGCAGGCTACGCGATCCCGGTGCATATCCTCTCGATGGCCCCTTATGTCATCACCATCGTGGTGCTGGTCATCCTGTCCGCCATTCACCGCCACGGCGTGCAGGCCGCCCCTGCCAGCCTCGGCAAGTCTTTCCACGCCTCGAGCTGAGGCATCTCTCGAAGGGCCCCATCAAGAGGCCCGCCACCCAACTTGGAGTAACGCGATGAACCGCAGATCCTTTTTGAAAACCACCGCCGCCACGGCCGTCGTCGCGGGCGTCGGCGTCCCGGCTTTCGCCGCTGACGAGCCGCTGAAAATCGGCTTCATCTATGTCGGTCCCGTCGGCGACATGGGCTGGTCCTACCAGCACGACCAAGGTCGCCAGGCGATCGAAGAGAAATACGGCGACAAGGTGAAGACCTCGTTCATCGAGAACGTGCCGGAAGGCCCCGATGCCGAGCGCGCGCTGACCCAGCTGGCGCTGGACGGCAACAAGCTGATCTTCGCGACCTCCTTCGGCTACATGGACGCGGTGATGAACGTCGCCAAGAAATTCCCCGACGTTAAATTCGAGCACGCCACCGGCTACAAGCTCGCTGACAACGTCGCGACCTATGACGCGAAATTCTACCAGGGTCGCGCCATTCAGGGCACGATCGGCGGTCGCATGACCAAGACCAACAAAATCGGCTATATCGGTTCCTTCCCGATCCCCGAGGTCTATCAGGGCATCAACGCCGCCTATCTGGCCGCGAAGAAGGTGAACCCCGACGTCGAGATGAAGGTGGTCTGGGCTTACACCTGGTTCGATCCGGCGAAAGAGGCCGACGCGGCCGCAGCCCTGATCGCCGATGGCGTGGACGTGCTGCTGCAGCACACCGACTCGACCGCGCCGCAAGCCAAGGCGCAGGAAGCCGGCAACGTCATCACCTTCGGTCAGGCCTCGGATATGTCGAGCTTCGCACCGATGCCGCGCGTCGCGTCGACCATCGACAACTGGGCGCCCTATTACATCGAGCGCGTCGGTGCGGTCATGGACGGCTCGTGGAAGTCGGAAGCCACCTGGGGCGGCATCGACAGCGGCATGGTGGAGATCGGCGAGGTCTCCTCGGCCGTGCCGGACGACGTCAAGAAAGAGGCGCTGCAGCTCAAGGAAGATATCGGCTCGGGCAAGGTCCATCCCTTCACCGGCCCGCTGAACAAGCAGGACGGCACGGCCTTCCTCGCCGATGGCGAAATGGCGACCGACGATCAGCTTCACTCGATGACCTTCTACGTCGAGGGGATCACGGCAGAACCGCCGAAGTAAGTCAGTCCTACTGATGCGAATGGGAAAGGGTCGGCCGCGCGCCGGCCCTTTTTCGTTGTTTCGCAAGTGTCTTTTCACTTCACGTTAGCGTCAGACTTGTTCCACAGGCTGATTCGTCGCAGGATTTGAAAGGCGGGTCTTCTTGACACATTCAAACAATTGCATCTATCGAGTTAGACGTGACAAGTTGATGACCGGGTAACGGGAGGGAACAAAATGGCACATATCGTGGTGCTGGGCGCAGGTCTTGGCGGCGCCATCATGGCTTATGAATTGCGTGACCAAGTCCGCAAGGAAGACGAAATCACCGTCATTACCAAGGACCCGAAGTACCACTTCGTGCCCTCCAACCCTTGGGTCGCCGTCGGCTGGCGCGACCGCAAGGACATCACCGTCGATCTCGAACCGACGATGAAGAAGAAGAACATCAAGTTCATTCCGGTCGCGGCAAAGCGCCTGCACCCCGATGACAACAAGGTCGAGCTGGAGGATGGCCGCGAGGTTTCCTACGATTACATCGTGCTCGCCACCGGCCCTGAACTCGCCTTCGACGAGATCGAAGGGCTCGGGCCCGACGGCTTCACCCATTCGGTCTGCCATGTCGATCACGCTGAGGATGCCGGCACCGCCTTCAAGCGCTTCTGCGAAGATCCCGGCCCGATCATCGTGGGCGCGGTGCAAGGCGCGTCGTGCTTCGGCCCAGCCTATGAATTCGCCTTCATCCTCGACACCGCGCTGCGCCGGGCGAAGATCCGCGATCAAGTGCCGATGACCTTCGTCACCTCCGAGCCTTACGTCGGCCATCTCGGCCTCGACGGCGTCGGCGACACCAAGGGCCTTCTCGAAGGCGCGATGCGCGACAAGCACATGAAGTGGATGACCTCGTCGCGCGTGAAGAAGGTCGAAGACGGCGTGATGCATGTCGAAGAGATCGCCGATGACGGCTCCGTCAAGGCGACCCATGAGATGCCGTTCAAATACTCGATGATGCTGCCGCCCTTCCGCGGCATCCCGGCGGTCATGGGGCTGGAAGGTCTCGTGAACCCGCGCGGCTTCGTCATCGTCGACAAGCACCAGCGCAACCCGAAATACCCGAATGTCTTCGGGATCGGCGTCGGCATCGCGATCCCGCCGATGGGCCCGACCCCGGTGCCCTGCGGCGTGCCGAAAACCGGCTTCATGATCGAGTCGATGGTCACCGCCACCGCGCATAACCTCGGCAACATCGTACGTGGTCAGGAACCCGACGAGACCGGCACCTGGAACGCGATTTGCTTGGCCGATTTCGGCGACAGCGGCATCGCCTTCGTGGCCCAGCCGCAGCTTCCGCCGCGCAACGTCAACTGGTCGAGCCAGGGCAAATGGGTCCACCTCGCCAAGATCGGTTTCGAGAAATATTTCATGCGCAAACTGCGCAAGGGCACCTCGGAGCCGTTCTACGAGAAGACCGCGATGAAGATGCTGGGCATCGACAAGCTGAAAGCGGTCAAGAAGACCCACTAAGCCGAACCGGCATAGATTTTTCTTCCCAAATCACGGGGCGGGCCTGCGGGTCCGCCCCGTGCTGATTCACGCCGATGAACAAGTGGACGCCGGAACACACAGCCTCGTGAAACGTTTGGACCCCCGATACGCGGCCAGATGCCGCATGAAAGGGAGACGACATGAAGACGTTGAAGACGACCACTGCGCTCGTTGCCGGCCTTGCCGCGCTGAGCCCGGCGATCCTGCCGTTCAGTGCGCTTGCCCAGGATAGCAATACCGCCGCCGCTGAATGCATCGCGAAGGCGGTCGCCGATGGCACCCCGATGGATAAGGCGAAAGCCGATTGCGAGGCCGACGCGGCAAATGCCGATGGCTCCGCCGAAGCTGCGGCAGGCACCGATCCGGCGAATGCCGACGCGCCGATGAGCGACAGCGAAGCCGATCAGGCCGCAAAAGCCGCGATCGAAGGCGCAGCCCCGCCCGCCGACCAGGACCCGGCTGCGAGCGGTGACACCCCCGACGCCAGCGCGAAAGCCGCAGTCGAAGGCGGCGCGGATGTGACCACTCAATCCGAGACCACGGGCACCGATACCAACGCCGACGCGGCCGCCGCTGCGACGACGGATGCCAATACCGATGCCTCTACCGAGACCGACGCGGCAGCGACCGACGCGCAGCCCGATGCTGCGGCACCGGCAGAGACCGACGGTTCGGCTACCGCAAACACCGATGGCTCGACCTCGGCGGATACCACCGCAGAGACCACCGCAGAAACCGATGGCTCCGCTACGGCTGAAACCGATGGCTCGACCACCGCGACCGCTGATGGCTCGACCGATGCCACCACCGCGGCCGACGGCCAGACGGATGCCGAAGCGACGAACACGCTCAGCCCCGACACCACCTCGCAGGACGCCCCTGCCCCGGTGACCCACACCACCGAAAACGCGATACAGAACTCGGAGGCCCAAGCGGACAGCACCGCGACGGCAGAGCCCGAGGCGAAACCTGCAGGCGAGACCTCAACGGACACCACTTCCAACACGCAGGTCGTGCAGGAAGGCAATGGCGGGTCCGGCTCCGAAGTCGAACCGAAGGTGATCCAGCCGGAAGAGGCTGCCAATGCCGACGCGACGGCAGACGGCTCGGCCAGCGCGGACACGACCGCAAATGCCGAAACCGATCAGCAGGCAAGCCAAGACACGGCGGCCACCAAGGCGACGAAGCTGCTGGAGAACGCGCTGACCGATACGAAAGCCGCGATCGAAGGCGAAGCCGTGCAGAACGAGGCGCTCAACGCGCCGACCGACAGCACCGACACCGCCAATGCCACCGAAGAGACGGTGACCGAAGAGACCGCGCGCAGCGCATCCGAAGACTTCTCGACCTCGGTCGACGCCAAGCCCGACGCTCAGGCGCAGGCAACCGCGCAAACCGACTCGTCGAAGAAGAAAAAGAAAGACCGTCTGAGCACGCTGGAAACCGCCGCGCTCTCGGGCCTTGGTGCGCTCGCCGTGGGTGCGATCCTGAACAACGGCTCGAAAGTGGCCGTGAATTCGGGCGACCGCGTCGTGGTGCAACAGCCCGACGGCTCCTACCAGCTGGTGAAGGACGACAACGCGCTGCTGCGTCAGCCCGGCTCGAAGATTCGCACGCAGGACTATGCGGACGGCTCGTCGCGCACGATCGTGACCAAGCCCGATGGTAGCCAGATCGTCACCGTCTATGACGCCCAGCGCCAGATCCTGAAGCGCACGCTGGTCCAGCCCGACGGCACGCAGTACCTGCTGGTCGACGACGCGCGCGGCGCCGACCCGGTCGACGTCTCGGCGCTTCCCAAGCCCAAGCCCGTCGCGACGGTTTCGTCCAGCAACGAGCAGGCTCTGCGCGATGCGCTGACCCGTCAGAGCGGCATCGACCGTACCTTCACACTCTCGCAGGTGCGCAACATCACCCCGGTTCGCGATCTCGCCCCGGCGATCTCGGTCGAGAACATCAACTTCGAGACCGGTTCCTCCGCGATCCAGCCCGATCAGGCGCAGGCCCTTTCGGCTTTGGGTCAGGCGATCCAGCAGCGCATCGACGAGAACCCGCGCGAGCTGTTCCTCGTGGAAGGCCATACCGACGCGGTCGGCAGCGCCGCCTACAACCTCGCGCTCTCGGACCGTCGCGCGGAATCGGTTGCGCTGGCTCTGAGCGAGTATTTCGACGTGCCCGCCGAGAACCTCGTGGTGCAGGGCTATGGCGAACAGGACCTGAAGGTGCAGACCGAAGGTGCCTCGGAAGCCAACCGCCGCGCCGTGGTGCGCCGGATCACCGATCTTCTGCGCACCGCCTCGAACTGAGGTTGAGCCAGAGACAAAAGCAAAGGGCGCCCTGCGGGGCGCCCTTTTCGCATCTCTCCCGAAAGAGGGGGAGGAGTGGTGGCGAGGGGGGGACTTGAACCCCCGACCCCACGATTATGAGTCGTGTGCTCTAACCAGCTGAGCTACCTAGCCACTGGGGGGCTAACTAGGCAAAGCGGATCGTCCAGTCAAGGACGTTTTGCGGGAAAATTGCCCCCATTTCGCTGCGGCATATTGGGAATTGGCGAAGCCGCGCGCAAAGGCTAGGCATGAGGGGAAAAGGAGAGACCATGCACGCCGCCCCTGCCCTGCCCCTGACACGCGATATCGTTCTGATCGGGGGCGGTCATACCCATGCGCTGGTGCTGCGGATGTGGGGGATGAACCCGTTGCCGGGTGTGCGGCTGACCGTGATCAATCCAACGCCCTCCGCTGCCTATTCGGGAATGCTGCCGGGCCATGTGGCGGGGCATTATACCCGCGACGAGCTGCAACTCGATCTGGTGAAGCTCGCACGGCATGCGGGCGCGCGGCTGGTTCTGGGGCGCGCAACGGGAATCGACCGGGCGCGGCAGCTGATCGAAGTGCCGGGGCGCGCGCCGATCGCTTATGACGTGGCCTCGATCGATATCGGGATCACGGCCGAGATGCCGCAACTGCCGGGCTTCCTCGACCATGTGGTGCCTGCGAAACCGCTCGACGCTTTCGCCGATGCCTGGGACGCTTTCGCAGCCAATCCGCCCGAGTCGCCGAAGATCGCCGTGGTCGGCGGCGGCGTGGCAGGGGTGGAGCTCGCGATGGCCTGCGCCCACCGTCTGCCGCAAGCGCAGGTCACGGTCTATGAGGCAGCCCCCGAGGCGCTGCGCGCGCTTGGCACCGGCGCTCGGAACGCGATGCTGAAGCACTGTGCGCGGCTCGGCGTGACCATCGAGACCGACGCGGCGCTGATCGGCGCGGAAAAAGGGCGGCTTCTGCTGGAAGGCGGCCGCACGGCGGAGGCCAATTTCATCATCGGCACAGGCGCCACGAAACCCGCTGACTGGCTGCCCGAGACCGGGCTCGATCTGACCGACGGCTTCGTCACGGTCGGCCCGACGCTGCAAAGCTCTGACCCCGCGATCTTCGCCGCAGGCGACGTAGCCCATCTCAGCCACGCGCCGCGCCCCAAGGCGGGCGTCTATGCGGTGCGCGAAGCGAAGCCGCTCTTCGCCAACCTGCGTGCGGCGGCGTCAGGCGGGGTGATGAAGACCTATCAGCCGCAGCGCGATTATCTGAAGCTGATCTCCACGGGCAGCAAACAGGCGGTGGCCGATAAATGGGGCCTGCCGCTGAACGGAAAATGGCTTTGGCGCTGGAAGGACCACATCGACCGCAAGTTCATGGCGAAGGTCCACGATCTGCCCGCGATGCCGACGCCGCCCCTGCCCCGCGAGCATGCGCAGGGGATCGCGGAGGTGCTGGGCAGCAAACCGATGTGCGGCGGCTGCGGCGCGAAGCTGGGCGGTCAGGCGCTGCGCGAGGCGCTGTCCGATCTGCCTGCGCCCGCGCGCGGCGATGTGCTGAGCGGTCCGGGCGACGATGCCGCCGTGCTGTCTTGCGGCACGCAGACGCAGGTCTTCACCACCGATCACGTCCGCGCCTTCACAGAGGACCCGTGGCTGCTGGGCCGGATCGTGGCGCTGCATGCGATGAGCGACGCCTGGGCGATGGGCGCGGCCCCGCAGGCGGCTCTCGCCCAAGTCACCCTGCCCCGACAATCCGAGGAACTGGGCGCGCGGGCCCTGCGCGAGATGCTGGGAGCCGCGTCCGAGGCTTTCCGCGACGCGGGCTGCGATCTCGTCGGCGGTCACACCTCGATGGGCGCGGAGCTGACACTGGGCTTCACCGTGACCGGGCTGACGCAACGACCTTTGGGCCAAGACGGCGCGACGCCCGGCGAGGTGCTGATCCTGACGAAGCCGCTTGGAACGGGCGTGATCCTCGCTGCCGAGATGGCGAAACACACGCCGGGCGAGGTGGTCGCAGGCGCGCTGGAGAGCATGGGGCGCAGCTCTGCCGAGGCCTCCGCGATCCTCGCGCCCATAGCCTCTGCGATGACGGATGTGACGGGCTTTGGCCTCGCGGGGCATCTGCTGGGGCTGTGCGAGGCATCGGGCGTCTCTGCAGAACTGGACCTTACCGCGATCCCGCTGCTCGACGGGGCCGAGACTTTGGCCAAAGCAGGCGAGCACTCGACGCTTCTGCCGCAGAACATCGCCAATTGCGCGGGCCGGATGACTGCACCACCGGGGCCACGCACGGAGCTGCTGCACGATCCGCAGACCTCGGGCGGGTTGCTGGCGAGCGTGCCCGCAGCGCGGGCTGCGGAGGTTCTGGCAAAGCTGGAAGCAGCAGGCTACCGCGCCGCGCAGATCGGCGTGATTGCGGAGGGTCCGGCGTTCCTGCGGGTGCGGTGAGAAAAGGGACGCGCCCGAGCCTTGGGTGGGCGCTTTGACCGGTCGGTGGCTTGGCGCTTTATCACGCAAGTCCGGACGACATTCCTACTCGCGATGACATCACCAATGCGCCCTCCCGGGGGGGGGAGGGTCGGGCGCGGCCCGGGCTGGTCGCCCGCACCAAGGGTCACGCCCCTCAGCGCTCCGCCATCTCCTGCGCCTCTTTCACCACCTGCGCAGCCAGCCCCTCGATCGCCTCCGGCGCGAGGCTGTCCGCCTCGATCACCCGCTCCCGCTCCACATGGCGCGCGCGGTGCTTCTCGTATCGTGGATCGTAATGGTCGCGCATCAACTCGCCCGCCAGCGCCGCATATTCCCCCGCCGTGGCCTGTGCCTGCCACGCTGCGATCCGCTCGGCGGGTTGGAAGGGCCGCAGCTGATCGAGCACCGCCAGCAGCCGATCGGCATCCGCCGTGATATCCGCATAGGCCCGCGCGAGATACTGCGCCCGCTCCGACAGCGGCGCACGCACTCGCAGGCGCGGCGCGTCCTTGATCGCGGCCCAGATTCCGGCGGGCAGTTGCAGATCACCGATCTTGGAGCTTTCCGCCTCCAGCAGCACCGGCCGCGCCGGATCGAGCGCTGCGATCTCCATGATCAGCCGCGACTCGAAATCCTTCTGGCTCGACTGGCCACCCTCCATCGCCCCGAAGAGCGAGCCGCGATGATTGGCGAGCCCCTCCAGATCGATGACCTGCGCCCCCTGCGCCCGCGCGGCTTTCAGGATGTCGGTCTTCGCGGTGCCGGTGTTTCCGTCGAGAACGACAACGGGACAGGGCATCGCGGCAAGCCCGGCCTCCACCACCAGCGACCGGAAAGCCTTGTAGCCGCCCTCGACCAGCTCCACGCGCCAGCCGACCTGCTTGAGGATCGTCGCGAACGACCCCGAACGCTGCCCGCCGCGCCAGCAATAGACCAGCGGCCGCCAGCCGCCCTCCTTATCGGCCAGCGGACCCTGCAGATGTTTGGCTGCGTTCTGCGCCACCAGCGCGGCACCGATCTTGCGCGCGTCAAAAGGCGCGACCTGCTTGTAGATCGTGCCAACGCGGGCGCGCTCCTCATCGTCGAGCACGGGCAGATTGATGGCGCCGGGGATATGATCCTCGGCGAATTCCGAAGGTGAGCGCACGTCGATGATCGTGTCGAAATCGAGCGCGGCGACCTCGGCAATCGAGGTAAGTTTCATCAGTAGACAGTGACCTGCGTGCCGACGGGAACGCTGTTGAACAGATCGATGACATGATCGTTCACCATCCGGATGCAGCCGTTCGAGACCGCGTGCCCGATCGAACCCGGTTCGGTCGTGCCGTGGATGCGGATCGCCGTGTCACGCCCGTTCTGATACAGATACATCGCCCGCGCGCCGAGCGGGTTCTGCGGCCCGCCCTTCATGCCGTCCTCGTATTTCTTGTAGGCCGGATTGCGTTCGATCATCTCGCGGGTGGGCGTCCAGCTCGGCCATTTGACCTTGCGCGCCACCGTCGCGGTGCCGCGGAACTTCAGCTCATCCTTGCCCACGGCCACGCCGTAACGCATCGCCACGCCCGGCGCGGTGATGTGATAAAGGAAGAACTTATCCGAAACGATGATGATCGAGCCCACCGGCAGATCCGGTTTCACCGCCACTTTCGTTGGGTAATATTGCGAGCCGATCGGCCAGCGCTTGGCCGGCCCGGTCTCGACGCTTTGCGCGGGTTCGGTTGCGGCAAAGGCGGGCAGGCTTGCGAAGGGCAAGGCGGCCAGCGAGAGAAGAAAAGCGCGGCGATCCATTATCAAACTCCTGCAAAATCCTGCGGCGTCTCCCGGCAAAGCGTTCGACACAAACCAAGGGCGAGGCTAGCAAAGCCGCCCCACCCTCTCAAGAATTTGGTCTCGGGTCAGAAAAAGGCCAGCGCCAATCGTTGCCGCTTTGTCGATTACTTACCGAAAGCGCAGCCCGATTTGATGCCGAACTTGCCGAAGATCATCGCCGCCGGGCAGAAGCCGGTGAAAGCCGATTGCAGCAGGTTCGCGCCGATGAAGGCGGTGAACCACAGCCAGTACATCGAGACATAAACGGCCAGCAGCAGCGAGATCAGGATCATCACGCCAGCAAAGGCAAAAATCGCACGGTCGAGGTTCATTCGAGGGCACTCCACGAAAAAGGTTACGTTGTCAGAAGATATAACAGTTACTCACGACAAATTCAATTGCTTGCATATGTCGCGCGACGCTTGACCGCAGCCCCGTGCAGGATCAGATAACGCCCTATGAGCGAAGCCACTTTTATCATCGACGCCATGCATTGCGGGGCCTGCACCGGTCGGGTCGAACGCGCACTCATGGCACAACCCGGCGTACAGAACGCCTCGGCCAACCTGATGGCGCGCAGTGCGCATGTCGAATTCGACGGGCCTGCCGATCTCGAAAGCCTCAAATCGGCCCTCGACCAGGCGGGCTATCCGGGCCGTCTGAAAGAAGAGATGGCCAACGGCCCCAGCGCAGCCGAGCGCCAGATGCAGGAGGCGCGCCAGCTCAAGCGTCAGTTCCTGACCGCGCTCGCGCTGACCGCACCGGTCTTCGTGCTCGCGATGGGCGCGCATATGATCCCCGGCATGCATCACCTGATCGCCAATACGATCGGGATCGAAGCAAGCTGGTGGGTGCAGATGATCCTCACCGCGCTGGTGCTGGCGTTCCCCGGCCGCGTCTTTCTGCGCATCGGCGTCCCGGCCCTGCTGCGCGGCTCGCCCGAGATGAATTCGCTCGTCGCGATGGGCTCGCTCGCCGCGTTCGTCTATTCCGCCCTCGTCACACTTGCGCCCGGCCTTCTGCCCGAGAGCGCGCGCGGCGTCTATTTCGAGGCGGCGGCGACCATCGTCACGCTGATCCTGCTGGGTCGCTGGCTTGAGGCGCGCGCCAAGGGCCGCGCAGGCGAGGCGATCTCGCGGCTGATCGGTCTGCAGCCCAAAACTGCGCGCGTGCAGACCGAAAATGGTGTCGAGGAACGTCCGATCGAGGAACTCGTGCCCGGCGACATCCTTCTGCTCGCCCCCGGCGAGCGCGTAGCCCTCGATGGGGTGATCGCCGAGGGCGCCGGCCATATCGACGAGAGCATGCTGACCGGCGAGCCGGTCCCCGTCGCAAAAACCGAAGGCGATCCGATCACCGGCGGCACCGTGAATGGCGAATCCGCACTCAGCTACCGCGTCACCGCGACCGGCGGCGACACCGTCCTGTCGCGGATCATCGCGATGGTCGAAGCCGCGCAGGGCGCAAAACTGCCGGTGCAGGCGCTGGTCGACAAGGTCACCCGCGTCTTCGTGCCCGTAGTCATGGCGCTGTCGCTCCTGACCTTCGCGATCTGGATGATCGCGGGCATGGGCTTTTCGCATGCCTTCGTCGCGGCGATCTCGGTGATGATCATCGCCTGCCCCTGCGCGATGGGTCTGGCGACGCCCGTCTCGATCCTCGTGGGCACCGGGCGCGGCGCCGAACTGGGCCTGCTGTTCCGCCGTGGCGACGCGCTGCAACGGCTCTCGGAAGTCGCAGTCGTGGGCTTCGACAAGACCGGCACGCTGACCGAAGGCCACCCTGCCCTCACCGATCTCGAACCGCTCGCCGATCTGCCCGAGACGGAAATCCTCGCGCTGGCCGCTGGCGCCGAGGCGCGCTCGGAACACCCGCTGGCCCGTGCGATCCTCGCCGAGGCCGAGACGCGCGGCATTCCCCACGCGCCTGTCAAACGCGTCAAGGCGTTGTCCGGCAAGGGGCTGCGCGCGCAAGCCGAAGGCGCCAAGCTCTGGATCGGCAATGCCGGTGCGATGGAAGAAGCTGGGGCCGATATCACCCCCTTCGCCGAACGCGCGAAGGGGCTAGCCGCGAAAGGCCGAACCCCGGTCTGGATGTCGCTCGACGACCGCCCCGTCGCCCTGATGGCGCTGTCAGATCCGATCAAGGCAGAGGCGCGCGAAGCGGTCGACGCCCTCCACAAGGCGGGCAAGCAGGTGGCGATGGTCACCGGCGACACGCGCGCCACTGCGGAAGCGGTCGGCCACGATCTCGGCATCGACCGGATCGAGGCCGAAGTGTTGCCCGACGGCAAGCGCGACGCGGTCGAAAGCCTGCGCCAGATCGGCCCGGTCGCCTTCGTGGGCGACGGCATCAACGATGCGCCTGCCTTGGCTGCTGCCGACGTGGGCCTCGCGATCGGCACCGGCACCGATGTCGCCATCGAGGCCGCCGAGGTCGTGCTGATGCGCGGCGACCCGAACGGCGTCGCGATGGCGCTGGAACTGTCGCGCGCGGTGATGCGCAACATCCGGCAGAACCTGTTCTGGGCCTTCGCCTATAACGTCGCGCTGATCCCGGTCGCGATGGGCATCCTCGTGCCCTTCGGCGGGCCCGGGCTGTCACCGATGCTGGCGGCGGGCGCGATGGCATTCTCGTCGGTCTTCGTGGTCACCAACGCGCTGCGCCTGCGCCGCGCCCTGCGCTGATCCGGGCGCGGATAGGCGAGAGCGCGCCGAGGCTGGAACTCCGCCCTTCCCAAGCGGCAAGGAGGACGTTTAGCTGCGACGACCCACCTTCGGAGCGCCCGTATGCTGACTCGTCGCCTCTTTCTGCTCTCGCTCGGCGCCCTCGCGGCCTGTGGCGGCTCGCCGCGTCCGATGGCGAAACCGGCCTATGCGCTGCCGCTCCATCGCAACGAGACACCGGAAATCCGCGCTCTGATCAACCGCTATTCGGACCATTACGGCGTTCCGCGCAGCCTCACCCACCGCGTGGTCCAGCGCGAGAGCCGCTACCGCGCCGATGCCCGCAACGGCCCCTATTACGGGCTGATGCAGATTCTGCCGCAGACCGCGCGTGGCATGGGGTTTCGCGGCAAACCGCATGACCTGCTCGATCCCGACACCAACCTTAAATACGCGGTAAAATACCTGCGCGGCGCATGGCTGGTCTCGGATGGCTCGGAAGATCGCGCGGTGAAATGGTATTCGCGCGGCTATTATTACGAGGCGAAACGGCGCGGATTGCTCCGGGAAACCGGGCTGCGCTGACCCGCGACCTGCGCGGGACCGACCTGAGGGACGCTCCGCGGGGGATATTTACGCCAAGGCGAAGCAAAGCGCCTTCCCTTCCTCTTGGCCGAAATATCCTCGCCGGAGGCGACCAACCTTTGCAGGCAATGCCGCCCTCACTCAGGCGCGCGCAACACACCCGCAGGCCGGGCCGCAAGCGGGCGCAGCGCGAAGACGAGACCTGCCAGCAGCGTCGCGATCACGCCGCCCGCGACGATCAGAAGCGCGGGGATCGGGGCGAAATGGAACTCCGCCCCCATCACCAGATCAACCACGGCCCAACCCGCGAGCCCGCCGAACAGAATCGCGACCAGACCCGCAGCCGCGCCCATCAGTGCCGAACGCAGCGCGAAACTCGCAAGGATCGCACCGCGCGTGGCGCCGAGCGTCTTGAGCATCGCAGCCTCCCAGGCCCGCTCCCGCTCGCCCGCAGCCGCCGCCCCGATCAGGACGACGAAGCCGGTGAGCAGCGTCACGCCCGCCGCCAGCGAAGTCGCCCGTGCGATGGCCGAGAGCGCATCGGTCACGCGCTGCAGGGCGTCGCGCACGCGGATCGCGGTGATATTCGGGAAACGTTCCGCCAGATCGCGCATCACCTGCGCCTCGGCGCTTGGCGGCGCGTAGATCGTGGCGAGCCATGTATGGGGCGCGCCGCGCAGCGCCGCCGGATCGAGGGTCAGGACGAAGCCGATCCCGCCGGTCGAGAAATCCACATCACGGAACGACGTCACCTTCGCGGTGATGTCCCGCCCGAGGATGTTCACCGTGATCGTATCGCCGAGCTTCAGGCCGATCTCCTGCGCCTCCTTGGCCGAGAAGCTGGCCAGCGGCGGGCCGCTATAATCCTTCGGCCACCACTCGCCCGCAGTGATCTTTTCGCGCGGGGTCTCCGCATAGGTCACGCCGCGATCGCCGCGCAGCACCCAATGCTCGCCATGCGTCTTGCGCGCGTCCTCGCCGTTGATCTTGGTGATCACGCCGCGCAGCATCGGCACGCTTTCGACCTTGGTGACTTCGGGCATATCCGCCAGCAGATCGGTGAAGGGCTGGATCTGGTCGGGCTGGATATCGATCACGAAATAGGCGGGTGCGACCTTCGGCAAATCGCGGTCGATGGCCCCGCGCAGACCGCTATCGACCTGCCCGACCGCGGCCAGAACGGAGAGGCCAAGTCCCAGCGACAGGATGACCGAGCGCGCTTCGGAGCGCGGCCCGCCGATGGCGGCAAGGGCGGCGCGCAGCACGGGGCGGCCTCGGGCGCTATGCTGCGCGCGGCGCGCCAGCCAGCGGATCAGGCTCGCCGCGAGCGTCAGGATCAAAAGCGCCACGGCGATGCCGCCGAGGCTTGCCAGCGTCAGGGTCCAGAGGCCCGAGAACCACGCCGAGACGGAGACGATGATCGTCAGAAGCGCCGCCGTCAGCAGAAGCGTGGGCCAGCCCGGCAGGCGGCGGCCTGCACCGGTGTCGCGGTAAAGCGTCGCCGCGCGCATCTTCGACATGCGCGAGAGCGGCCAGAGGGCAAACAGCATCGCGACCAACGCGCCGTAGAGCGCGGCCTCGCCCAGCGGCCCGGGATCGAGGCCGATCTCGACCGGCAGCGGCAGCGACCGTTCGATCAGCCCGGATGCGCCGAGGACGAGACCGGCGCCAAGGACGAGCCCGCCGAGAATGCCTGCGAGGCCGAGAGCGGCAAGTTGGATCAGGAACGCCGCGCGGATCGTACTGCCGGTCGCTCCAAGCGCGCGCAGGGTGGCAATGGTGGGGGCCTTGCGTTCGATCCATGCGGCGACGGTGGCGGAGATGCCGACGCCGCCTACGGCCAGCCCGGCAAGCCCCACCAGCACGAGGAAAGAGCCTAGCCGTTGCACGAAACGCTCCGCCCCCGGCGCGGCTCGGCGGCGGTCGGACCAGCGCATGCCAGCCCCGTCGAACCGGGTCTCTGCCTGCTGTTTCAGGGTGGCGAGATCGGTGTCTGGCGGCAGGGTCGCGCGGTATTCGGTCTCGAAGAGCGAGCCCGGCGAGAGAAGCGGCGTGTTCTCGATGGCCGACAGCGCGACAATGGAATGCGGGCCAAGCCCCATCCCCGTGCCCGTCGAATCCGGCTCGCGCACGATCCGCGCCATCATCACGAAGTCCTGCCCGCCAAGCTGCACCCGGTCACCAGGGCTCAGGCCCAGACGGTCGGCGAGGATCGGATCGAGGAAGATCCCCGGCACACCGCCCTGCCCCTTCAGCGCATCGGAGGCGACGGGCGGATCAAGCTGCAGCTTTCCGGTCAGCGGATAGGCCCCGTCCACCGCCTTAACCTGCGTCAGCGCGCGGTCGGCGGGATCGGTGCCGGTGGACAGCATCGAGCGGAAGTCGATCACCTCGGAGACCGCCGCAGCGCGGTCAGTGATCCATTGCAGCTCCTCGGGCTTGGCGCGGCGATAGGTGAACTCGTATTGCGTGTCGCCGCCCAGCAGCACCGCGCCCTGATCCGACAGCGCGCGCTCGATGGCCGAGCGCACCAGACCGACCGAAGCGATCGCTGCCACGCCCAGCATCAGGCAGAGCAGCATCACCCAGAAGCCGCGAATGCCGCCGCGCAGCTCGCGCCGGGCGATGGAGAGCGCGAGGCTCATGCGGACGCGTCCGTTGCAATGTGATCGCCCACGACTTCGCCGTCGCGCAGCTCCACGATCCGGTCGCAGCGCGCCGCCAGTTCGGGCGCGTGTGTCACCAGCACCAGCGTCGCGCCGTGTTTCTCCTGCAGGCCGAAGAGCAGCTCGATGATCGTCTCGCCCGTGGCACTGTCGAGATTGCCGGTGGGTTCATCGGCCAGCAGGATCGCAGGCCGCGGTGCAACCGCGCGGGCCAGTGCCACGCGCTGCTGCTCGCCGCCCGACATCTGGCTGGGATAATGCTCGAGCCTGTGCGCCAGTCCGACGGCGTCCAGCTCTGCCGCGGCGCGCTCGAACGGGCGCTCCACGCCTGCGATCTCAAGCGGCATCGCGACGTTTTCCAGCGCCGTCATCGTCGGGATGAGGTGGAAGCTTTGGAAAACCACCCCCATATTACCCCGACGAAACCGCGCCAGCGCATCCTCGGACAGTTTCGAGAGATCGTGGCCCAAAGCGGTGACAGACCCGGAGGTGGCGCGTTCGAGCCCGCCCATCAGCATGAGGAGCGACGATTTGCCCGATCCAGACGGCCCCGTAAGCCCGACGCTTTCCCCTTTCGCGATGCTCAGGTCGATCCCGTTGAGGATCTCGACCGGCCCGGTATTTCCATCGAGCGCAAGCCGCGCGTCTTTCAACTCAAGGATCGTGTCACTCATGCGCCGTCTTTCTTTTGCTTCAAAGGGAGATGGGCCGCGGATGGGGATACGCAAGCGGATCGCGGCGGGTTTTATCGCCGCAGGGTTGGCACTGGGGGCCGCGCCCGCGATGGCGGAGGTGTCGATCCTCGCATTGGGGGACTCGCTGACCCAAGGCTACGGGCTCGATAATCCGGCGGACGGGCTGGTGCCGCAGCTGCAGGGCTGGCTGCAGGATCATGGGCAGGATGTGAAGGTGATCAATGGCGGCGTCTCGGGCGACACCACGGCAGGCGGGCTGTCGCGGATCGACTGGCTTCTGACACCCCAGCCCGACGCGGTGATCGTGGCTTTGGGCGGCAATGACCTGCTGCGCGGGCTGCCGCCCGAACAGGCGCGGGCGAACCTCGATGGCATTCTGGCAAAACTGCAGGCGAAGGAGATTCCGGCGCTTCTGGCAGGGCTGCCCGCGCCGGGGAATTTCGGGCCGAAATATCAGCAGGATTTCGACGCGATCTATCCCGATCTGGCGCAGAAATACGATGCCGTTCTGGTGCTCAACCTGCTCGCTCCGATCACGGGAACCCCGATCGAGGAGCGCGCCAAGACCGACCTGATGCAGCCCGACAATATCCACCCCTCGCCCGAAGGAGTGAAAAAGGTGGTCTCAGCTCTGGGGCCGAAGGTGCTGGAGCTTCTGGCGAAGGTGAAACAGGGGAGCTGAGCGCTCAGCTCTCCTCTTCGGGATAGGCCGCCTTGCAGGCCGCGATCTGCGCCTCGGCGGCCTTCGACAGCTCCGCCTGCCGCTTCAGCAGCGCGTCGAGCTTGCGTTTCTCGGCGGCCGGGTCGATCGGGATCGGACGCTGGCGCGTCACCGTGTAATCCTCGAGGCACATGCGCGGCTTCTGGATCACCTTGTCGCCCTTGGTGATCGTGTTGTAGCCGCAGACTTCCCAGCGGCTCGAGGTGGTCTCGTAACTCTGCCACGCATAGCCCCGCGCGATGTTGCCCTGCACCTCGCTCACCAGATTGGTGACGCGCCGCAATTCGGTCGTGGACTGGCGGATGCAACGCTCCTGCGGGGTGCCGCAGGCGGCGAGCAGGACGAGCGGGATCAGCATGAGGGCGTGGCGCATGGACTATCTCCTTGATGAGTCGAGCCTACGCCCGCTTCCGACCGCGATCAATCGCGCCCTTCCCGCATCCCTCGGCGCCTGATAAGGATCACGCTAAAGATTTGGGAGGCCCTACGCATGACTGACACGGTTGAGGATTTCGACGCCCGCAAGGCCCGCGCGAGCCAATGGTTTTCCGACCTGCGCGACCGGATCGTCACGGCGTTCGAGGGGCTGGAAGACAGCCATGCGCAAGGCCCGCTTTCTGATCAGACGCCGGGTCGTTTCGAGGTGACGCCCACCGAGCGCAAGGGGCCGAACGGCGAGGACCATGGCGGCGGCAAAATGAGCGTGATGCGCGGCGGGCGCGTCTTCGAGAAAGTCGGCGTGAATATCTCGACCGTCTGGGGCGAACTGGCGCCCCGCGCGCAAAAGGCGATGGCCGCACGCGGCGTACCGGGGATGGAGGACGACCCGCGGTTCTGGGCCTCGGGGATCAGCCTCGTCGCACATATGCAGAACCCGCATTGCCCCGCCGTCCACATGAACACGCGCATGTTCTGGACGCCCGGCGCGTGGTGGTTCGGCGGTGGCGCGGACCTCAATCCGTGTCTTGAGTATGACGAGGACACCGCGCATTTCCACGCCGAGATGCAGGCCGCCTGCGACGCTCATGACAAGACCTATTACGACCATTTCAAAGCCTGGGCGGACGAGTATTTCTTCATCCCCCACCGTGGCCGGGCACGTGGCGTCGGCGGGATTTTCTACGACGATCTGAACACCGGCGAGTGGGAAGACGATTTCGCCTTCACCCAATCGGTGGGCGCGGGCTTCCTGCCCGCCTTCCAGCCGCTGATCGAGAAGCGCCGCGTGCAGGATTGGTCCGAGGAGGACCGCGAGGCCCAGCTGCGCCATCGCGGGCTCTATGCGGAATATAATCTCGTCTATGACCGAGGCACGAAATTCGGGCTCGAGACCGGGCATAACGCCGATGCGGTTCTGATGAGCCTGCCGCCCGTCGCGAAGTGGTATTGAGGGGCTGAGGGCCTCCTAGGCCCAAGGGTGGAGGGGCGCTGCCCCTCTTCGCTTGCGCGAATTCACCCCGGGATATCTTCGCCAAGAGGAAGAGGGGGATGCGCGCCCGAAAGCTCGGACGCGCGCGCTCGGTCGAAACCGCGCGTCAGCCGTTGCGGATCGTCTCGACCATCAGGGCCACATTCTCCGGATCGGCATCGGGGGTGATCCCATGGCCGAGATTGAAGATATGCGGCCCCTTGCTGAAGGCCTGCACCACGTGGCGCGTCTCGTCGATCAGCGCCTGACCGCCGGTGACCATATGCGAGGATGCGAGGTTGCCCTGCACGCAGCCAGACACCTGCACATGCTCGGCGCCCCATTCGGGCGTGATCGAATTGTCGAGCGCGACGCAATCGGCGCCGGTCTTCTGATGGAAGCCGATATAACCCTCGCCCGCCTCGCGCGGGAAGGCGATGACCGGCAGGCCCGGGAAGCGCGCTTTCATCTCGGCGATGATCTTGCGCGCCGGTTCGACGGCGAAATCCTCGAAATCCTGACCTTTGAGCGAGCCCGCCCAGCTGTCGAAGATCTTCACGACCTCGGCCCCGGCCTCGACCTGTTTCGACAGGTATTCGATTGTCGAGACGGTCAGCAGGTCGATGATCTTCACGAAGGTTTCGCGGTCTTCGGCCTTCAGCGCATGGGCCGGGCCCTGATCCTTCGTGCCGCGGCCCGCGATCATGTAGGTCGCGACGGTCCACGGCGCGCCGGCGAACCCGATCAGCGTGGTCTCTTTCGGCAGTTCTTCCGAGAGGATCGAGACGGTCTCATAGACCGGGTTGAGCGTCTCGTGGATGTCGTCCTTGGTCTTGAGCTTGGCGAACCCTTCCGCACCGGTGATGGTCGAGAGGCGCGGACCCTCGCCGGTGACGAACCACAGATCGGCGCCCAGAGCCTGCGGCAGCAACAGAATGTCGGCAAACAGGATCGCCGCGTCGAAGCCGTAGCGGCGGATCGGCTGCAGCGTCACCTCGGCGGCCAGTTCGGGATTGTAGCACAGCGACAGGAAGTCGCCCGCTTTCGCCCGCGTCGCGCGATATTCCGGCAGGTAGCGCCCCGCTTGCCGCATCATCCAGACCGGAGGGGTCGGCAGCACTTCGCCTTTCAAAGCTCGCAGGATCTTCTTGTCGGTCATTCTCGCGCCTCCTCTTTGCACCCCTTCGACGCGACCTGTGGCGTCATGTCAAGCGCAGGGCTTCTTGCAAGGTCCATCTGTCGCGGATATTCCGGGACCATGACACAGATGCCCGATGCGAAATCCCCGCTCAAGATCGGCACCCGCGGCTCGCCGCTGGCGCTGGCGCAGGCCTATGAGACCCGAGACCGGCTGATGGCCGCGCATGGTCTGCCCGAAGACGCTTTCGAAGTCGTGGTGATCAAGACCACTGGCGATGACCGGGCGATGATCGCGGCGGACAAGCCGCTCAAAGAGATCGGCAACAAGGGCCTGTTCACGAAGGAAATCGAAGAGGCCATGGTCGATGGCCGCATCGATATCGCCGTGCATTCGATGAAGGACATGCCGACCGAGCAACCCGAGGGGCTGGTGCTCGATTGCTACCTTCCGCGCGAAGACGTGCGCGACGCTTTCGTCAGTCTCGAATACGACTCGATCATGGCCCTGCCCGAAGGCGCGACGGTCGGCACGTCCAGCCTGCGCCGCCGGGCGCAGCTTGCCCATGTGCGCCCCGATCTGAAACTTGTCGAGTTTCGCGGCAATGTGCAGACCCGGCTGAAGAAGCTGGCGGACGGCGTCGCGGCGGCGAGCTTCCTCGCCTATGCGGGGCTGCGTCGTCTGGGGATGGAGGACTCGGCGCGCGGGCCCATCGCCGCCGAGGAGATGCTGCCGGCCGTCGCGCAAGGCGCGATCGGGATCGAACGCCGGATGGCCGATGCCCGCGCCGAGGCGCTCCTCGCGCCGATCCATGATCTGGTCACCGAGCAGCGCCTGTTGGCGGAACGTGCCTTCCTCGCGACGCTGGACGGCTCTTGCGAAACGCCGATTGCGGGGCTCGCGCTGATCGAGGGCGGCCGGCTCTGGCTGCGCGGCCAGATCCTGCGTCCCGACGGCTCCGAGGCGCTCGCGGGCGAGCGCTGGGGCAATATCGACGAGGGCGCCGCGATGGGCGAGCACCTCGCGCGCGATCTGCTGTCTCAGGCGGGCGAAGGGTTCTTCGACTGGCGCTGAGCACTCAGCACAGAAGCTGACCGGCGGCGCGACGCTCCAGCGCCCGCTCCATCTCGGGGACCTCGCCGTCGCCGAAGCCGCGCAGGGCAAGGCGTTCCAGCGGGCTGATATCGCACCAGAGGTTTTTGAGCACCTTGTCGCGGCGCTTGCGCGGCACATCGGCCAGACGCATCTCGTAGATCTCGTCCGCCGCCGCGAGCAGGCGCGGATGCAAGGCCTCCAGAAGCGGCTCGAACGCGGCACGCGCGGATTTGGCGTTGCGCAACCGCAGGATCGCGCCTTCCCCTATCGTCATCGTCTGGATCAGCGTCCAACCGAGCACGTCGGCGGCACGGTGCGGCGGGATCGGGGCGTGACCGCTGAGGCCGTAGGTGAGGCTCAGAACCCCGCGCTCCTCTTGCGGCATCGCCAGCACCACCCGGGCGCACTCCTGTTCCAGAGCGGTTTCGGCATCTTCCAGACGGCCCAGACGCGGGGTCGTCACCTGCGCGGGCGGAACCTCGGCGCGCAGCAGGATATTGCGGATCACATTGTCGAACTTCAGTGCGATATGACGCGAGAGCATGATGCTTCCTTTTACATGTACAACCTCTCCCGCCCTGCCTTTTGAACTAGCGTTCCAGCGCCGCCGTTCCCTGCCTGTGGCGGTTTTTCGCCGAGCATTTCGCTAAGCCTTTGTAGCTCCACGAGTAAGGCTTCGCGGCTGCCTCTTGAACTTGGACGCCCGAAGGCGCAAAGCGGCGACATGCTACGTCCGATCCGCCTTGTCCTCTCCGATCCTGCTCTGCGTCTCGCCGCCATTTTGCTGGTGCTGTTCGGCGCCCATGCGGCGACGATGGGGCCCTATGTCTCGGCGCTGGCGATCAAGGTGTTCGGCCTCTCGGACCGTGCGTATTCGGGCGTTCTGATGGTGGCATCGGTGCTGTCGGTCTCCGCCTCGGTCGGGCTTGGCATCCTCGCCGATCAGCGCGCGAACCGCCGGGCCATCGCACTTGGCACCTCGGCGATGCTGATCGTGGGCTCGGGGCTGGTGCTGGCGGGCGACAACTGGGTGGTCTTCGTGATCGCCAACGCGCTGATCCTGCCGCTCTCGGCATCGATCTTCGGCCAGCTCTTCGCGCTCTCGCGGCTGGCGGCCTCGACCCACCCCGCAGAGGACAGGCCCGCGATCCTCTCGACGCTGCGCGCGCTCTTCGCGCTGCCTTGGGTGGTGGTGCTGCCGATCTGGTCGGTGGTCTTCGACCGAGGCGCTGCGATGACCTCGATCTACCCGGTGACGCTGACGCTCGGGGCCACGATCCTCGCGCTGACCTTCCTGTTCTGGCCGCGCGACGGGGCGACCCGCTGGCCCGATCCGAAATCGGGGCTGACCTTCCGGCAATCCCTGCACGAGATGGCGAATCTGCCGATCCTCGCCCGCGTCGTGGCGCTTGGGACGATCAACGGGTCGATCATGCTCTATCTCGTCGTGATGGGGCTGGTTTTCGAGGCGACGCCCGGTCGTGGGGCCGCCGATACCGCGCTTTACGCAGGGCTCATGGCGGGGCTGGAGGTGCCCTTCATGCTGGCGCTGCCGCTGGTTCTGGGTCGGATCGAGCGCACGACGATGATCTGGATCGGGGCTGCGCTTTACGCAACCCATCTGGGGCTGCTGCCGCTGCTTGCGCCCACGCCTTACGTCTGGTTTCTCGCCCTGCCTGGCGCGATCGGCGGCGCGGTCGTGCTGACCCAACCGATGGCCTATCTGCAGGACCTGCTGTCGAACCGGCCCGGCGCGGGGGCCTCATTGATGGCGCTGCAGAAACTGGCAGGCGACGGGTTCTCGGCGGCCATCTTCGCCATTGGAACGGCTATTGCGGGCTATGAGCTGGCCGCAGCGGCAGGCGCCCTTCTGGGCGTGGCCGGCGCGGGCGTACTCTGGGCGATGGACCGGCGCGCGGCGCGGTCCTGAGCCTTAGAAGGCCGGGACCTGCACGCGATCCAGAAGACTGCGCCCGCCATCGACATTGATGATCTGCCCGGTGACGAAGCTCGCCCCCGAAGACGCCAGATACTGCACCGTCTCTGCCAGCTCCGACGGCGGCGCGATCCGGCCCAGCGGCGTGCCTTCGCAGATCGCCTCTCGCCAGTCGTCGTTTTCCTTCAGCGCATCCTGCAGCGAGCGGCTCATCACCGAGGCGAAGCTGACGCCGTTCACCCGGATCCGCTTCGGCGCGAGCGCCACGGCGAGCGAACGGATCGCCTGATCCTGGGCCGCGCAGGCGATCGAATAGGCCATCAGCTCGGGCTGGGTACGGTTCGAGGCCAGCGTCGAGACATTGATGATCGAGCCGATCTCGCCCTCGGTGCGACCCTCATCCTCGGCCTGCTTGATCATCCGCTTGGCGGTCATCTGACTGACCCGCAACGCCGATTTCATGTTCTGCGACAGCATCGAGTCGAGCACCTCGACGGACGGATCGAGCGGATCGCATGGCGCGAAGGTGCGCGCGCAATTCACCAGAATGTCGATCCGGTCGAACGCGTCCACCGTGGCCGAGAGCAGGTTCTTCACCGCCAGCTTCTCGCACAGATCGCCCGAGAAATAGCGCACCGGCCCTTCGGTCTTGGCCGTGTCGCCGAGTTCGGCGGCAAGCTTCTCTTCATCGATATCGGCAAACATCACCTGCGCGCCGCGATCGACGAAATGGCGCGCGATGGCCTGACCGATACCGTGGGCTGCGCCCGTGACGATGACGGTCTTGCCGGAAACAGAAAGGGACATTGGGTGTCTCCTCGTGGATGTTGAGGCAGGTTAGGCGAGCTTAGCGCCGCTTGCGAGGGGCAAGGCTGCGTTTCGGCTCGGCTGTGGCGCGCGTGCCCGCCGATTTCCCCGAGGTCTTCCCTGCGGGGATCGGCTTGGCTGCGCGAATGATACGGAAACGGGTCGAGGGACCGCTGGGCGGCGTGACCTCTTCGATCTCGTGGAACGCGGCGGCGAGCGCATCGGCATAGGGCAGATGGCGGTTCGCCACCATCCAGAGCGTGCCCGAGAGCGACAGCATCCCGCGTGCGGCCTGAATGAAGGCCAGCCCCAGCGCCGGATCGGCCCCGCGCGCGGCCCCATGGAAGGGCGGGTTCATCACGACGGCGGTATAGCGCTCTTCCGGCACATGGCGCGTGGCATCGGCCCAAAGGAACTGTGCGCGCGGATCGCTGATGTTGCGTTTCGCGCAATCCAGCGCGACCGCATCCGACTCGACCAGATCGAGCCGTTCGACGCCTTTCTTGGCGAGGATCTGCGCCGAGAGCCAGCCCCAGCCCGCGCCGAGATCGGCGACTTTCGACGGCAGGCTATCGGGCAGGCATTCGGCCAGAAGCGCCGAGCCCTCATCCACCGCATCCGCGGAGAACACGCCCGGACGGGTCACGAAGCCTTCGACCGGGTGAATGTCCTGAGCCGCCCAGTCGCTCAGCAGGTCGGGGGCTGCGGCGAACCATGCGATCTTGCCATGGGCCTTCGCGATCGGCGCGGAAAGATCCACCCGCCCCCGCAACTCCTTGAGCAGCGAGTCGATCCCTTCGGTCTTCACCCCGTCGACATAGATCGGGCCGCCCGGCGCCACGCGCTGACAGGCTTCGGCGATCAGCGCGCGGGCTTCGGCCTTGGCGCGGGGCGCGAAGATGATCGCCGCGGCATAGCTGCCCTCGGCAGTCGGCGAGACGCGAACGCCGCGCTGCGCGAGCACGTCGTGATCGGGCTTCTCGGGCTGGATCGCCACGAGCCGATCGACCGGCAGACCGCCGAGGTCCAGCGTGCCCACAGGCGCGAACAGCGCGATGTCTCCCTCGGGCGGAAGCGCCTCGGGCATCTCGAGAGCGAGCGAAAGTCGCGGATGGCTCATGCAGGGAACCCTCTGAAAGAAACGAGCCCGCCGAATAGGCGGGCGCGACTGAATTTGCAAGGAACCGCTTGGGCGGCCTTTATTCCTTCTCCATCGTGCATTGCAGCGGGTGCTGGTGGCGGCGCGCGAAATCCATCACCTGCGCCACCTTCGTCTCGGCCACCTCGAAAGAGAAGACACCGACCACCGCAAGACCCTTCTTGTGCACGGTCAGCATAATCTCGAACGCCTGCGCGTGGTTCAGACCGAAGAACCGCTCGAGGATATGGACGACGAATTCCATTGGCGTGTAATCGTCGTTCAACAACATGACCTTGTACATCGGCGGACGCTGCGTCTTCGGCCGTGTCTTGGTCGCGAGGGACGCGTCGTTATCGCTGTCGTCCTGGTCGTCGTCGGACATCATGTAAAGAGGCTCGGTCAAGGGCGCTCCGGCATCAGGATTCGTTGAGGGGCTCTGGCGGAATATAGGGTCTTCGTGACATATGAAAAGTCCTTCGACACCTGTGACGAGAAAGGCGGGACCATGCGGCTCACGGCGATTGGCTTCGATGCGGATGATACGCTTTGGCATAACGAGCGTTTCTTTCAACTCACGCATGACCACTTTACCGAATTGCTGCGCGACCACGCCGAGCCCGATCATCTGGCAGAGCGGCTGATCGCGGCGGAACGTCGCAACATCGCGCATTACGGCTTTGGCATCAAAGGCTTCACCCTGTCGATGATCGAAACCGCGATCGAAGTCAGCGAGGGCCGCGTGCCCGCAACGATCCTGTCGGAGATTCTCGCCGCCGGGCGCGAGATGCTGTCGCACCCGATCGAGCTGCTGCCCCATGCACGCGAGACGATCGAGGCCCTGTCGGACGACTACCGCATCCTTCTGGTGACGAAGGGCGACCTGATCGACCAGGAGCGAAAGCTGGCGCAGTCGGGCTTGGGCGATCTGTTCGACGCGGTCGAGATCGTCTCGGACAAGAAAGCCCCGGTCTACACCGAGATTTTCGCGCGCCATGCCGAAGGGGCGGAGCACGGCCTGATGGCGGGCAATTCGCTGAAATCCGACGTGATCCCGATGATCGAGGCGGGCGGCTGGGGCGTGCATGTGCCCCATGAATTGACATGGGCTTTCGAGCATGCCGAGCCCCCGATGGATCATCCCCGCTTCGCGGAATTGCCGCACCTCGGCGCGCTGCCAAATTTCGTCGCGAAAATCACGGACTAAAATCTTTCTTCTCAGAAAAATTTTGCGAGCGCCGCGCCTTTGCGTCGCGTCACCTGCCGCATGACCTCACGCGCGCGCGAGCGGAACCAACCACTGCTAGAGACAACTTCGCGAGAGACCTACCACATATTGCGGTATTGCATGAATGTCGCAGTGAAAGCTCTTGAAAATAGACAGTTTCCAGCCTGCAACACCCATGCTACGCTTCTCTCTAACAAGCCCCGCAAGCTGGCTCAGATCGGCAACGCAAGAAGGGGCAAATTTGAGGCAGTGAAATAGGTGAAACCGTGACCACGCTGATGCGCTGGGTCCGTGATGGGCTATTCGTAATCCTTCTGACACTCATTGCGCCGATCGCTGCGCAGGCCGCGCCCTACGCGGCGATGGTCATGGACATGCGATCGGGCGAAGTTCTCTACTCCAAGAATGCCGACACGCCGCTGCATCCTGCGTCGCTGACGAAGATGATGACGCTCTACATCACCTTCCAGGCGATCGAGCATGGCGAGTTCAGCCTCGATTCCATCGTCACCGTGACGAAGCACGCCGCCAGCCAGCCGCCCTCCCGGCTCGGTCTACGTCCCGGTCAGAAGATCGCCGTGCGCTACCTGATCCGCGCCGCTGCGATCAAATCCGCCAATGACGCCGCAGCAGCGCTCGGCGACTACATCGGCGGCTCGGAAGAAGGTTTCGCCGCGCGGATGAACCGCACCGCCCGGCAGCTGGGCATGAAGAACACCCATTTCGTCAATGCCAATGGCCTGACCCGCAAGGGCCACCTGTCCTCGGCGCATGACATGACGATCATGGGCCGTCACCTGTTCTTCGACTATCCGCAATATTACAACATCTTCTCGCGCCGCTCGGCGGATGCGAAAGTGCGCACCGTCTATTCGACGAACCGCAAATTCCTCGCAGCCTACAAGGGCGCGGACGGCATCAAGACCGGCTATACCTCGGCCTCGGGCTTCAACCTGACCGCCTCCGCACAGCGCGGCAACAAGCGCATCATCGCGACCGTCTTTGGCGGCACCTCCACCGCGCAGCGCAACGCGAAAATGGCCGATCTGCTGGATCTGGGCTTCAAGCGCGCACCGAATAACGCGCCGACGAACCGCCCCCGGATTCCGCAATATATCGAGCCCGCGCAATCGCCGATGCTGATGGCGAACCTCGCGCCGAAGAAGAGCCCGCGCCCCGATATCCGCCCGACCGCGCCGACTGCGGATAGCGATGCGATCTCGATGGCGCTCGCCGCCGCGGTGCAGGCCGATCAGGTGGACGAGAGCACCGACATCCCCGAGGACGTGGCCGAAGGCGCGCAGGACGCTACTGCGGACACGCAAGATGTCGTCGTGGCCGATGCCGGCACGCTCGGGATCGGCGCGGAGATCACCGCAAGCCCCCGCCCGCAGCGCAACCCGCGCGAGATTCAGGTCGCGGACGCGACGAAGGCGCTGCCTGCCGAGGTGACCAAGGCCACCCCGCTGGCACAGGCGCAGGCGCATGACGCCGCCGTCGCCGCCGGCAAGGCCAGCGCGGATGGCAGCGAAGAGCCGAGCGACGTGCAGCTTGCCTCCTACGAGCCCGGCGCGTCGGACGGCCCGAAATTCGTCCAGTCCACCCAGCCGCAGCCGGAGACGATGGAGCTGGCCGAGGCACATACGCTCGATCTGGACCAAAACGGCAAGTCCGATGGCGCCAAGGCCCCGTCCAGCTTCGTGCAGTCGACGGACCCGCAGCCCGAGACCGCGCAGATGGCCGCAGCCCCCGAGAAGCGCAAAAGCGAGATCATCCTCGCCGCTCTCACCCCCCCTGCCCCGGCCCCCGAGCAGAAGCCGCGCGTGGTCGCCCGCGTCTCCAGCTCGGGCGGGCGCAACTGGGGTGTCAGCCTCGGGCTGTTCGGTTCGCGATTCGCCGCAGAGCGCCACATGCTGACCACGGCACTGATGGAAAGCGACACTTTGGGCGAAGCTTTGCGCAAAGTGGCCACCCGAAAGACCGGTTATGAGGCGAATTTCGTAGGAATGACCCAAGACATGGCACAACTGGCCTGTGCAAGGCTCGAGTCTCGCGCTATGGACTGCAAAGTGGTCGGCCCCTGAGAGTCTTCCCTTAGGGGCAAAATATGAAAAGCCGCGCTTGGTCAGCGCGGCTTTTCCTTTTTTCGGACCTTGTGGCACCCGCCGCGCAGATCGCACCGACAGGAGCCTCCGGCGGGGATATTTGTGCCAAGGCGAAGGGGCGCGGTTCTGAGGGGATCAGGCCGCCCGGCCCGGCCCTCCGCGTCGCGCGCTCAGTCCTGCTTCGGGTGGTCGTCGAACTCGTCGGACAGGATACGCTCGGCATCGCCTTTCGGGTCGTCATACTGATTGTTCTTCAGCGACCAAAAAAACGCCCCGAGGCCAATCCCGCCGAGCAACAGGGAAATCGGAATCGAATAGAGAAGAACCTCCATGAGGGGCTCCTTTCAGCGCAGGCGCAGCGAGTTGAGCGAGACCGTGATCGAGCTGGCCGACATCGCGAGCGCCGCCATCAGCGGCGTCGCAAGCCCCGTCAGCGCGAGCGGCACGGCGATGATATTGTAGACGATGGAGATGCCGAAGTTCTGCTTGATCCGGCGGCGGGCGCGCACCGAGATCGAGGTGGCATCGGAGACCGGCGCGAGATCCTTGCCCAGAAGCACGATATCCGACGCCGTGCGCGCCGCATCCAGTGCGGAGGCGGGCGATACCGAGACATGGGCGGCAGCCAGCGCGGCGGTGTCGTTGAGACCGTCGCCCACCATGAGCACGCGGTGGCCCTGTTGGGTGAGATCGCTCACGAGCTGCGCTTTCTCCGCGGGCAAGGCGCCGGCGCGGTAGGTGTCGATCCCGAGGCGCGTGGCGAGATCGCTCACCGCGCCTTCGACATCGCCCGAGACCAGCCAGACCTGCTTGCCCTGCGCCTTCAGACCGGCCACGGCCTCTTCGGCCCCGGTGCGCAGCGTGTCGGCAAAACGGATCGAGATCGGGGCCGCCTCACCGATCGCGAGATGGGTCGCTGTGGTCGTGCCGTCCTCGGCGCCGATCCAGTTCGCACGACCGAGCCGCACGCGCTGGCCCTGCCAGACGCCCTCGACGCCGTAGCCCGGAACTTCGCGCAGATCGCTCAGCGTGGCGGGGACGACCCCCTGCCCTGCCGCCGCCTCGTGCAGCGCGCGGGCGAGCGGGTGGCTCGAACCTTCGGCCAATGCCATCGCGACAGACAGCGCCTCGGGCGAGAGATCGGAGAGGTTCTGCGGGCGCGGCGCGCCCATGGTCAGCGTGCCGGTCTTGTCGAAGACGACCGTGTCGATCTCGGCCATACGCTCCAGCGCGGTGCCATCCTTGATCAACAGGCCCTTGCGGAACAGCTTGCCCGATGCTGCGGTCACCACGGCAGGCACCGCAAGCCCCAGCGCGCAGGGGCAGGTGATGATCAGCACCGCCGCCGCGATGTTCACCGCCAGACGGAAATCGCCGCCGGTGATCCAGGCCCAGGCGCAGAACGCACTGAAGGACAGGATATGCACGATCGGCGCATAGGCCCGCGCCGCCCGTTCGGCGAGCGAGGTGTATTTGGTTTTCGCGCTCTCGGCCATCGCGACGAGATCGGCCATCCGATGCAGCGAGCTGTCGCGCCCGGCTGCCGTCACGCGCAGGGTCAGCGGCCCGGTCAGGTTCACCTCACCGGCGGAGAGCGTCATTCCGGGCAGCACCTGCACGGGGAGGCTTTCGCCGGTCAACAGCGAGCGGTCGCTCTCGGATTGGCCCTCGGTCACTTCGCCATCGGCTGGGATACGGCCTCCCGGGCGCACCCGGATCAGATCGCCGGGCACCAGTTCGCCCACGGGCACGGTGACCTCGTCGCCGTCGCGCAACACGGTCGCGCGGGGCACTTCCAGCGCGGCTAGCTCTTCGGCGGCCGAGCGCGCCACGGCGCGGGTGCGATAGTCGAGATAGCGGCCCACCAGCAGGAAGAAGGTGAGCATCGTCGCCGCTTCGAAATAGGCATGTGCCCCGGAATGCATCGTCTCGAACAGCGAAATCCCGAGCGCGAGCAGGATCGCGAGCGAGATCGGCACATCCATCCCGAGACGCCCGCCGCGCAAGCACGCCCAGGCATTGGCGAAGAAGGGCTGGCCCGCGAAGATCGTGGTGGGCAGCGCGATCGCCGCCGAAATCCAGTGGAAGAGGTCGCGCGTCGAATCCTCGGCCCCGGACCAGACCGCGATCGAGAGCATCATGATGTTCATCATCGCGAAGCCCGCGACGCCCATGCGCATCAGGAGGTCACGTCCGCGCTTGTCGGCCTCGGTCGCGGACAGCATGCCGGGATCGAGCTCGTGCGCCTCATAGCCGATCTTGTCGAGCGCCGCGATCAGCCCCGCCGGCTCGACATCGCCCGCCGCATCGACCGAGGCGCGTTTCAGCGTCAGGTTCACCCGCGCCGATTTCACGCCCGGCTGCTTCATCAGCTCGCGTTCGACATCGGTGATGCAGACCGCACAATGCGCCGTGGGCAGCGACAGCATGATCCGCGCGCCCTTGATGTCACCCGACTTCGCTATCTGCTCGGCCGAGGGGGCCGCGATGCAGGCGGGACAGGCCGAAGCCGAGACATGCTCGTCCTCGAACGGTTCGCTATGCGATGGAGAAGCGGGCGACACCGACATCGGCTCAGCCTTTCACGAACAGGTCAATCCGCTGGCGGAACTCCGTGCCGTCGGCGGCTTTCGCGTCGAGATGCACCAGCCAGACGCCCGGCGCAAGATCGAGCTTCGTGGTGAAGATGCCGCCGACATAGTCGAAATCGGGCGTCATGTCATCGCGGACATGGGTGGTGCGCCCGACAAGCGCCTTGAACTCGGCCACCCTCGCGGGCAGCCCGTCCTCGTCGCGGATCACGAAGCTCAGCTTGCCGTCGGAATATTCCGGCGACACGGTCCAGCCGAGCGCATCCTGCGCCAGTTTCTCTTCATTGAAGGTCTGCGAGGCGACATAGGAATTGTCGACCTCGAGGCCGGGGAACGTGCTGACGGCCTGCCACGCCATGACGAGGTTGACCGCGATGATCACCCCGAAGGAGGCCACCGCGATCATCAGCACTTTTCTTCCGGTCAGCGGTTTCGCCATCTCGGTCATTGTACCCTTCCGTTGAATACGGTCGTCTCCGACACGCGATCAGTATTGGTCATGTCCTCGATCCACATCGTCAGTTCGGTGCGCTCGCTGGTGGCGATGGACGAACCGGGCTCGGCGACAATATAGACCCTTTGGGTCATGGTTTCATCTGCGGGCACCGTCACGGTGTTTCCGTCCTGGCCTTCCAGCAACACGCTCAGCGTGCTTTGCTCGGCCGGATCGGGGGCTTTGACGGAGACCTTGAACTCGGTCGCCTCGCCCGCCTTGTTGCGCAGCCGCAGCGTGTAGATGTTGCGGATCGCGCCAGAAGGCTCCACCACGAAGAGCGGATCGCGGTTCGGCGTCACATTGAAGTCGATGGGCGAGCGCATGAAGAGCGCGACCACCAGACCGATGCCGATCAGCGACCACATCGAGAAGTAGAGGATCGTGCGCGGGCGCATGATGTGCTTCCAGACATTGATGACCGGATTGCCCGAGCGCTCGTTCGCCTCGTCCTTCAACGCCATGTAGCCGATGAGGCCGCGCGGCTTGCCGATCTTGTCCATCATCTCGTTGCAGGCGTCGATGCACAGGCCGCAGGTGATGCATTCGAGCTGCTGGCCGTCGCGGATATCGATGCCCATCGGGCAGACGTTGAAGCAGGCCATGCAATCGATGCAGTCGCCCTGCGTCGGATCGTGCTGGCCCTTCTTGAGCTTGCCGCGCGGCTCGCCGCGCCATTCGCGATAGGCGATGGTGATCGTGTCTTCGTCCATCATCGCCGCCTGAATGCGCGGCCACGGGCAGGCGTAGATGCAGATCTGTTCGCGGGCGAAGCCGCCGAAGGCGAAGGTCGTGAGCGTCGCCACCGCGATCGTCGTATACGCGATCGGCGAGGCGGTGCCGTGGAACAGATCGGTCAGCAGCGTCGGCGCATCGGTGAAGTAGAACACCCAGGCCCCGCCGGTCGCGACGCCGATCAGCAGCCAGAGCACCCATTTCGTGATGCGCTTGCGGAACTTCTCGGCGTTCCATTTCTGACGCAGCAGACGGATACGCGCGTTGCGGTCGCCCTCGACCCAACGCTCGACAAGGATGAACAGATCGGTCCAGACGGTCTGCGGGCAGGCATAGCCGCACCAGACGCGCCCCAGCGCCGAGGTGAACAGGAACAGGCCAAGGCCCGCCATGATCAGAAGGCCCGCGACGAAGTAGAATTCATGCGGCCAGATTTCGATCATGAAGAAGAAGAAACGGCGGTTCGCGAGGTCCAGAAGCACCGCCTGATCAGGCAGTTCCGGGCCACGATCCCAGCGAATCCACGGCGTGATGTAGTAGATGCCAAGCATCACCGCCATGAGCACCCATTTCAGGTTGCGGAACTGGCCGTGCACGCGGCGCGGAAAGATCGGCTCGCGGGCGGCGTAAAGCGGCGGGGGATCGACTGGTTCGGTGGAGCTCACGACTCTCTCCGTTCATATATTTCTCTGCGTCACAGGCTCTTCTGGTATGACACAGTCGTGAAGGCTTTGACCTGCGTCAAAAAGACAGGTCTGCCATACAGGAAATCTTCACTGGTTGGTATTTTTACTGGTCACCGGCATGCGCCGCTTGCTTGAAGAGCCAAGACATGAACTGGCGTAGCGCCGGTCGCCTCACGCCCGGTCGCGTAACCGTGTAATAGCCTTTTTCCTCGCTGTCTTCAAACAGTAGCCGCAACCGCCCGGCCGCAATATCCTGCTCCACCCAGACCAAGGCGGTCACCGCCACCCCCTGCCCGCCGCGCGCCGCTTCGAGCAAAAGATTGCCCGGCATCGCTGTCAGGCTTTTGGCCTGATCCTGCGTGACACCATGGCGCGCGAACCAGTCGGTCGACTCGGAGGTGCCGAGTTCTTGCAGCCACGGCAGGCCACGCAAATCCGCCGGACAGTCATACCGCCCCTCCCCCACCAGCGCGGGGGCCGCGACCACGACGATGGGCGAGCGCACCAGAAGCCGCGACTCGAGACCGGGCCAGTCCCCCGATCCGTAGCGCAGCGCCATCTCGACCCCGCCCGGCGCAAGCGTGGAGACGGTCGCCGAAGGGTCGATGGTCAGACCGATCTCGGGATGGGCTTCGCGAAAGTCCGGCAGCCGGGGCAACAGCCAGGCCGAGGCGAAGCTTGGCGTGGTGGCGATTTGCAGCGGGCGGGAGTCGGCGGTGTCGCTCAGCGAAGCGACCGCTTCGGCAATCGTGCCGAACCCGTCGCGCAGCGCCTGCGCAAGGCGGCGACCGTCGGGCGTCAGCGCAGGCCGCGGGCCCGACCGGTCGACAAGCGTCACACCGAGCCGCTCTTCGAGCCCGCGCAATTGCTGACTGACGGCCGCATGCGACACGTTGAGCGCACGCCCCGCCTGAGCCACCGAACCGGAGTCGGCAAACGCCGAAAAGGCCCGCAGCGCGGTCAGGGAGGGAAGGGTTCGCCAGTCCATATCCGTAACTTCATCTTACATCGTGGAAAGTTTCCTGAGTCGCATCTTCGCGTAAATAGCGCATCCTGACCAGAGTTGCCCCGCCTTCAGGAGATCAGACATGAAAGATGGAGTTACGCCCGACACGCTATTGCTGCTCGCCCGCATGGGCCTCGACGTGCCGCAAAGCAACTGGCCGCACCTGCCGGACCCGATAGACTCGCGCAAGCGCCATCGCGCACCGCGTCCCTCACTGCGCCAACGGTTTCGGGAGTTTTGGAAATGATCGGGATCTGGGCGCAGAGCTTCACCATCGCCACGGGCCTCGATCAGAGCCCCGGCCTGCCGGCGGCCCGCTCGCATCGGCGTTCACATCGGCGTGCAAAGACAAGCGCGGAGCTTGTTTTGCCCAAGGATGACCCCAAGATAGACGACAGGTAACCCTCGACAAACGAGAGGGCCCCGCGACGGGGGCCCTCTGAAATTGGGCACCGGCACCCCCAGGAAACGCGCGAACAGGACGGGGTGCCGGTGCGACCCGCCAGACCAAAGCCCCGCGGGATCTCTGTATTTTCGACCGTTACTGGCCGCCGCCCAGACTGTGAACGTAGGCCGCCACGGCGCGGATATCCGCTTCCGACAGACGCTCGTTCCAGTTCGGCATAACGCCAAAGCGGGCGTTGGTGACCGTGTAGGTCAGCGTGTCCACATCCCCACCGTAAAGCCAGACGGCGTCGGTCAGGTTGGGCGCACCCTGCATCTGGTCGCCGGTGCCATCTTCAGCATGGCAGGCCGAGCAGTTGTCCATGAAGACGGTCTCGCCTTCAGTGGCCATTGCTTCGTCATGGTCCTGACCCGAGATCTTGCGGACGTATTGCACGACCTGATCGATCTGCGCGGGCTCGAGAAGCTCGTCCGTGCCGAAAGCGGGCATTTGCGAGTAACGTGCCTCGCCATCCGGGTCCGTCTCGTTGCGGATGCCGTGCGTGACGGTGAAATGGATGTCCTCCATCGTGCCGCCCCACAGCCATGCGCTGTCGAGAAGGTTCGGATAGCCCAGCTTCGAGTTGCCGCCCGCACCCGCACCGTGGCACTGCGCGCACCAGGTCCGGAACACGGCCGCACCGGCGTTCTGGGTGTAGTTGTTCAGCTCGGGATCGCTCGAGATTTGGTCGAGATCGACCGAGACGAGCTTCTCCTGGATCGGCTTATTCGCCGCAGCGAACTTGTCGATATCGGCCTGCACATTCGCGCGGGTCGACGAGTGCATGATCCCCGGCGTCGCGCCGGATTTGAAGATCGGCCATGCCGGCATCGCGATCGAGTAACCGATCCCCCAGATGACGCAGGCATAGAAGGTCCACAGCCACCATTTGGGCAGCGGATTGTTGTATTCCTCGATGCCGTCCCACTGGTGACCCGTGGTCTCGACCTCGTGCTTGTGCTTGCTTGGTCTCTTGCTCATGTTCTCCACGCCTCCTTACAACGTGGCGCCGTCAGTCCTTGGAGGACCGGCTCTCGCCGGCCTCCGAGGCATTGGCGGGTTTGTCTTCGTGCCGGAACGGGATCTCGGACGTATCTTCGTAGGTCTTGCGCGAACCGGGCCGGAAGACCCAGGCCACGACGGCCAGGAAGAAGACGAACATGAAGATCAGAAACCAGCTGTCCGCGAATTCCCTGAAGATGTGATAGTCCATTGATCAGCTCCCCTTACCGGCTGGCCACGGGTTCGAAGGTCGAGAAATCGACCATGGTGCCGAGCACCTGCAGATAGGCGACGAGTGCGTCCATCTCGGAAATGCCCGGGCGACCGTCGAAATTACGGACGTTCGTCGCGTTGGGATAACGCTCCATCAGCCCGTCATAGTCGCTGTTCGGATCGGCCTGAGCGGCAAAGTCCGCCTTGGCGTTCTCGATCATGTCCGAAGTGTAGGGCACGCCCACCATCGCATCGGTCGAGAGCCGCTCGTCGATATGCGCGGGATCGACCATGCGATTGAGCAGGAAGCCGTATTTCGGCATCACCGATTCCGGCACGACCGACTGCGGATTGGTCAAGTGATCCACATGCCAGGCGTCCGAGTAGCGGCCGCCGACGCGGGCGAGGTCGGGCCCCGTCCGCTTCGAGCCCCACTGGAACGGGTGGTCGTATTGCGACTCCGCTGCCAGCGAGTAATGGCCGTAACGCTCCACTTCGTCGCGCATCGGGCGGATCATCTGCGAGTGGCAGACATAGCAGCCCTCGCGGATGTAGATATCGCGCCCGGTGAGCTCCAGCGGCGTGTAGGGCCGCACCCCTTCGACGTCCTCGATGGTGTTTTCGAGGTAGAAGAGCGGTGCGATCTCCACGATGCCGCCGATCGTGACGACCAGGAAGGCGAAGATCAGCAGGAGCGTGGCGTTCTTTTCAAGAACACTGTGCTTGTCGAGAAGTCCCATCTGTTCCTCTCCTTATTCAGCCGGCACGGCGGCAACCGAACGCGATTCCACGCGCGGCTGACGAGCGACGGTCATCCACAGATTGTAGGCCATGATGATGCCACCCGTGAGGTAGAGCACACCGCCCAGACCACGGACCACGAACATCGGATGCATGGCGGCCACGGTGTCGGCAAAGGCGTTCACGAGGAAGCCTTGGCTGTCCACTTCGCGCCACATCAGGCCCTGCATGATCCCGGCGACCCACATCGAAGCGGCATAGAGCACGATCCCGATGGTGGAGAGCCAGAAGTGCCAGCTGACCAGTTTCAGCGAGTAGAGCCCTTCACGCGCCCACAGACGCGGCACGAGGAAGTAGAGCATGCCGAAGGTGATCATGCCGTTCCAGCCGAGCGCACCCGAGTGCACGTGACCGATCGTCCAGTCGGTGTAGTGCGAGAGCGAGTTCACCGCCTTGATCGACATCATCGGGCCTTCGAAGGTCGACATGCCGTAGAAGCCGACCGACACCACCATCATGCGGATGATCGGATCGGTGCGCAGCTTGTCCCATGCGCCCGAGAGCGTCATCAGACCGTTGATCATGCCACCCCAGGAGGGCATCCACAGGATCACCGAGAAGGTCATGCCCAGCGTCGAGGCCCAGTCGGGCAGCGCCGTGTAGTGCAGGTGGTGCGGACCGGCCCAGATATACAGGAAGATCAGCGCCCAGAAGTGCACGATCGACAGCTTGTAGGAGTAGACCGGACGTTCAGCCTGCTTCGGCACGAAGTAATACATCATGCCCAGGAAGCCTGCGGTCAGGAAGAAGCCCACCGCGTTGTGGCCGTACCACCACTGCGTCATCGCGTCCTGCACGCCCGAGAAGACCTGAACCGACTTCGAACCGAAGAACGAGACCGGGATCGACAGGTTGTTCACGATGTGCAGCATCGCGATGGTCACGATGAAGGACAGGTAGAACCAGTTGGCGACGTAGATATGGGGTTCCTTGCGCTTGAAGATCGTGCCGAGGAAGGCCAGCAGATAAGCGACCCAGACGATCGTCAGCCAGATGTCGACATACCATTCCGGCTCGGCATATTCCTTCGACTGCGTTGCGCCGAGGATGTAGCCGGTCGCAGCGAGCACGATGAACAGGTTATAGCCCCAGAACACGAACCAGCCGAGGCCGTTGCCACCGAACAGCCGCGCTGCCGAGGTGCGCTGCACCACGTAGAACGACGATGCGATCAGCGCGTTGCCACCGAAAGCGAAAATCACCGCCGACGTATGCAGCGGGCGCAGTTTGCCAAAGTTCAGATAGCCCTGAGCCCATTCGAAATTGAGCGCCGGATAGGCCAGCTGGAAGGCGATAATGACGGCGACCAGGAAGCCCACGACACCCCAGAAGGTCGTCGCGATCACCCCGGCGCGAACCACGCCGTCGAAATACTCGTTCTGAGCCACCGGCTGGCGGCTCCCCATGGTGCGAAGCACCCAGATGAATGCGATGGCCGCGGCCAGCATGACCTCGACGGCATTCACCTGATAGGCAAGATCGCGCGCGTAGCCGGCCGCAATGGCGGCCAGAACCGCCACAAGGCCAAGCGCGATCAGCTTGATATAATCCCACATTTTGTGCGTCCCTTCGTCTGGTCTGCCCCTGCGGCACCCTCGTAAACCGAGAATCCTCCTGGGCTTGACTGGAGTCCTTGTGGTCCGAGGGTATGCACGATGCCTTGATCTGCATCAAATGCTCGCGATCACAGTGCGCCATTCGGTCGCAGTTATGTGATATGACCATCACGTCCCTTGATCCGCGTCAAAGTGCGGCCGATCTCTTCGGGTTAGGCTCTGGTCTCACATGCTTATTCGCTTTTGGCGCAAGGACAGGACCCATGGCTTACAAGACACTTCTCACGATCGTCACGGATCCCAAGGCGGCCGCGACACAGATCGATACCGCCGTGGCCGTCGCCCGGCGGCGCGACGCCCATCTCGACGTGCTCTGCCTCGGCGTGGACCGCACGCAGACCGGATATTACTACGCGGGCGCGACCGCCTTCGTGCAGCAGGAAACGATGGACCGCGCGCAGGACGATGCGCGCAATGCCGAGACCGCGGTGCGCGCGCGGCTCGAAGCCGAAGACATCCGCTGGGGCGTCGATGCGGTCGTCTCGCAAATCGGCGCGATGCCGACCGTTGTCGGGCAGCGCGCCCGCTTCGCCGATCTGGTCGTGATGGGCCGCCCCTATGGCGAAGGCCGCGGGCCGGAAATCGAGGCCGCGGTCGAAGCCGCGCTCTTCGAGGGTCAGGTTCCGGTCGCGATCGTGCCCGACGGGTATAACGGCGACATGCCCGCCAAGCGCGTCGTTATCGCGTGGAATCAATCTCATGAGGCGATGCGCGCCGTCCGCGCCGCCCTGCCCGTTCTGAAATCCGCCGATCTGGTCGATATCACCGTGATCGACCCGCCCGCGCATGGGCCCGAGCGCTCCGACCCCGGCGGCCAACTCAGCCAGATGCTGGCGCGCCACGGCGTCCATGCCGAGGTGTCGGTGCTAGCCAAGACGATGCCGCGCGTCTCGGACGTGCTCAACCGTCATGTCAGCGACAGCGAAGCCGATGCGATCGTGATGGGGGCTTACGGCCATTCGCGCTTCCGCGAAGCGATCCTGGGCGGGGCGACGCGCCACATGCTCGAGATGGCAGAGGTTCCGGTGATCATGGCGCACTGAGCGCGCCACCTTTCTGAACGGATGACGGCGCCTCTCGGGGCGCCGTTTTCATGACCCGAAGTCGGTCTTTATGCCCTTCGCCTTGCCGAGCTTGCGGCAATAGCTGGCCCAGTCGCGGAAGTCCTGCGAGAAGGCCGCCATCTTGCCGCGCCCGCGCCAGTCGTCAAAGCTTTCACGCTGATGAACCGCGACCCAGCTGGCGGCATCCGTGCGCCCTTCAGCCTCGGCCTGCTTGATCGCCGCGCCTCGCCAGATCATCCCCGCCCGGTCGAGCTTTTCCGCCCGCGCGGGGTCGGACATCATCGTACCGACTCCGTGAAACAGGCCCGAGCATTGCGCCATACTCTGCGACAACGGCTGCGCCACACTCAGGCCTGGAACGGCAACGAGGAAGAAACAAGTAAACAGGATACGCATAAGACCTTCCTCGATGCTGCCACCCCTTGTTTACCTAACGACAGTGCCGAAACCGGGGCATAACCCGCACGAATTCGCGACCTTGTCGCGACATCCCTGCCCTGCGCGGAACTCCGGTCGCGCTGACGGGTTGGCTGGTTAAATAAAGACCGGAGCCCCACAATGACCCGCCGCATCATCCTGCCCGCCCTTCTCGCCAGCCTCTCCCTGCTCGCCGCCTGTCAGGAGATGACGCCGAAACAAGACGGGGCGATGCCCAAGACGCTGCCGGAGGGCATGGTCGGGCGCTGGGGGCTGACGAAGGCCGATTGCGACAGCTCACGCGATGACAACAAGGGGCTGATGGTGGTGAAGCCGGACAGCCTGCAATTCTACGAGTCGCAGGCCAAACTCACTGAGATCGACAGCGCGACCGATCGCGTGGTGCGGGCGACGTGGAATTTTACTGGCGAAGGACAAAAATGGCAGCGCGACATCGTGCTGACCCTGTCGAGCACGGGCATCTACCTCTCGCGTCAGGATATCACGCGGGACTCGATGAAGCCCCTCACATATCGTCAGTGCGTGTCCCCCTGAGCGGACGGATGCTCAGATGAGGAAACCGCCGTCGCTGTCATCACCTGCTTCCAGCAGCAGCCGATCCATATCCGGCACGGTGACATGGCGCTTGCCCTGCAGCTCGATTACCCCGTCGCGTTTCAGCGCGGACATCTGACGGCTCACCGTCTCGAGCGTCAGCCCGAGGTAATCGGCCATCGCCTCGCGCGTCAGCGGCAGATCGAACACCATCTGCCGGGCGCTGGGGCTCATGTTGATCGACGCATCGCGCCGCGCCACGATCGACAGCAGCGAGGCGATCTTCTCGCGCGCGGTCTTGCGGCCCAGAAGCAGCATCCATTCGCGCGCCGCGTCCAATTCGTCGAGCGTCATCTGCAACAGGCGCTGCGCGATATGGGGCGTGCGCTCCATCATCTCCTCGAAGGGCTTGCGGCGGAAGCAGCACATCAGAATGTCGGTGGTCGCGGTCACATTATAAGCGGCACGGTTGCGCCCGGGACGGCCCACGAAATCCGAAGGCAGCAAAAGGCCAACCATCTGCGTGCGCCCGTCCTCGAGCGTCTGCGTCAGAGTCGCGATGCCCGAGACGACCGAGGCCACGAAATCCATCTGGTCGCCGGCCCAGATAATCGTCTGGCCTGCCTCGAAACTCCGGTAATATTTGATCTTCTCAAGCTGTTCGAGCTCGTCTGCATCGCATCGTGCGCACACGGCGCGATGTTGGATCGGGCAGTCTCCGCAGGCGAGCGAAGCAGGCTGAACGTCATCATGTGCCATGTGGATATTGCTTGATCTGGGTCAAATTCTGTTGCGCGTCTTACATCTAAAGATACGCCTATGGAACAGGAATCGCAACTGACCCGGCTCGGGCTCTTCGACGCACGGGTGCCCCGCTACACAAGCTACCCCACCGCCCCCCATTTCGCGGGCGATGTTGGGCCGATGGAATTCGCGCACTGGATCGAAGCGATCCCCGAAGGTGCGTCGATCTCCCTTTATATGCACGTGCCGTTTTGTCGCCGGCTGTGCTGGTTCTGCGCCTGCCGCACGCAAGGCACGCAAAGCGAAGAACCGGTGCGCGCCTATGCCGAGACTCTGCTGGCCGAACTGCGTCTTTTCAAGGAACGGTTGGCGCCCGGCGTCACTCTGTCGCGCCTGCATTGGGGCGGCGGCACGCCGACGCTGATGCCCGCCGAGATGATGCGCCGCCTCGCCGATGCGGTCTTCGATGCGGTGCCGATGGGCGAAGGCGCAGAATTCTCGGTCGAGATCGACCCGAATGAGATCGACGCCGAGCGCATCGACGCGCTGGTGGAATCCGGAATGAACCGCGCCTCGATCGGGGTGCAGGATTTCGACCCGCAAATCCAAGGCGTTATCGGGCGCGATCAGAGCTACGAGATCACCAAGGCCGCGGTCGACATGATTCGCGAACGCGATGTCGCGAGCCTGAACGCCGATATCCTCTACGGGCTGCCGCATCAGACGCCGACGAAGATCGCGGACTCGGTGCAAAAGCTGCTCTCTCTCGGCCCCGACCGGGTGGCGCTTTACGGCTACGCGCATGTGCCGTGGATGGCGCGCCGCCAGACCATGATCCCGTCGGATCACCTGCCCACTCCGCAGGAACGCCTGAAGCTGTTCGAGGTGGCGCGCGAGTTGTTTGTGGCCGACGGTTATGACGAGATCGGCATCGACCATTTCGCCCTGCCGACCGACGGCCTCTCGATCGCGCAGAGGGCAGGCAAGCTGCGGCGCAATTTCCAGGGCTATACCGACGATCAGGCCGAAGCGCTGGTCGGGCTCGGCGCCTCGTCGATCTCGCGCTTCCCGCAAGGCTATGCGCAGAACGCACCCGCCACCTCGGCCCATACCGCGGCGATCCGGGCGGATCGGTTCTCGACCTCGCGCGGGCACCGCTTCACTGCAGATGACAAGATGCGCGCGCGGCTGATCGAGGCGCTGATGTGCGATTTCGAAGTGAGCGCAGCGGAACTGGTGCAGGACTTCGGCGCCGATCCGGAAGAGCTGTCCGCGCTGTTCGCCACCTGCGCCGAGCATTTCGGCGACATGGTTCAGGTGAGCGCGGAGGGGCTGCGCATTCCGGTCAAGGCACGCCCATTGACCCGGATGATCGCACGCCATTTCGATGCCTATGATCTGTCGAAAGCCGGGCATAGCTCGGCGATCTGATCGCAGGGAAGAGGGACGAGAAAGGGGTCGCGGCGGCGGCCCCTTTTCTTTTGCGCGGGTCATCCGGGGCCGCGCCCGCCGCGTATCGCTCTGCATGAAGATGCGCCGTAAATCCGACCTGCCGACGAAGCTCTGTGCCAGCTGTGGCCGCCCCTTCGCGTGGCGCAAGAAATGGGCCCGGGACTGGGAGAGCGTGCGCTACTGCTCAGAGCGCTGCCGCAGGTCGGTGACCCCCGGCGCGGCGCAGCGTGAAAATTGCGGCAATTGATTTATCATACCACATGGTATATTAATTCCGCATGACCGCTACGCCAGCCCCCTCGCGCCGTGGCCGCCCGCGCCGCAAACCGGAGGATCAGGACGCCCGCAAGGCGCTGATCCGGGCGGGGCTCGCACAGTTGACCGAGCGTGGATACGCGAGCGTCGCCCTCGACGAGATCACTGCCGCCGCCGGTGTCACCAAGGGCAGCTTTTATCATTACTTCCCGACGAAAGCGGCCTTCGGCGCGGCCCTGATCGACGCCTATGGCAGCTATTTCGAAGACAAGCTCCGCCGCGCCTTCGACCGCGCGGACCTTACCCCCCTCGCCCGGCTCACTGCCTTCACCGAAGAGGCCGAGGCCGGAATGGCCCGGTTCGATTTTCGCCGCGGCTGCCTGATCGGCAATCTCGGTCAGGAGATGGGCAGCCTGCCCGAGGAGTTCCGCACCCGCCTGATCGCGGTTTTCGAGCGCTGGCAAAGCCTCACCGCGACTTGCCTGCGTGACGCGCAAGCGGTGGGCGAGATCGGCCCCGATCACGACCCCGACGCCCTCGCAGAGCTGTTCTGGACCGGCTGGGAAGGCGCGGTCCTGCGCACCAAACTTCAACGCAACTCCGAGCCGCTGCGCCGTTTCACAGACGGCTTCCTGCGGCTCGCCCGAAGCTGAAAGGATACCCCATGGTCAAAGCCATTCTGATCGAGAAACCCGAAGAGACCCAGAGCGCCGCGCTCAAGGAGATCGACCTGCCCGATCTGGCCGAGGGCCAGGTTGCCGTCGACGTCGCCTACTCGACGATGAACTACAAGGACGCGCTGGCGATTACCGGCGCGGGCCCCGTGGTGCGCAGCTTCCCGATGGTGCCGGGCATCGACTGCTCGGGCATCGTCGCCAACAGCAAGCATCCCGATTTCGCGAAGGGCGACCGGGTCGTTCTGAACGGCTGGGGCGTGGGCGAGAAACATTGGGGCGGGCTGGCCGCGCGCGCCCATCTGAAGGGCGACTGGCTGGTAAAGCTGCCCGACGGGATCTCCTTGCGTCAGGCGATGGCGATCGGCACCGCGGGCTACACGGCGATGCTCTGCGTGATGGCGCTTGAGGCGCATGGCGTGACCCCCGAGAGCGGCGAGGTCGTCGTGACCGGCGCGACCGGCGGCGTGGGCAGCGTGGCGACCGCGCTTCTGGGCAAGCTCGGTTATACCGTGGCCGCCGTCACCGGACGCCCCGAAGAGGAAGACTACCTCAAGGGCCTCGGCGCTTCCTCGATCGTTCCGCGCGAGGATGTCTCGGGCAAACCTCGCCCGCTGAACAAGGAACGCTGGGCCGGGGCTGTCGACGTGGTCGGCGGCGAGGTGCTCGCCAATGTCCTGTCGATGATGACCTATCGCGGCACCGTCGCGGCTTGCGGTCTGGCGGGCTCGATGAACCTGCCGACCTCCGTGGCCCCCTTCATCCTGCGCGGCGTGACGCTCGCAGGCGTCGACAGCGTGATGTGCCCGATCGAGGACCGCGTCGAGGCATGGCGTCGCCTGGCCGCCGATCTCGACATGGACAAGCTGGCCGCGATGGAGACCGAAGTCGCTTTGGAAGACGTGATTGCAACCGCGCCGAAATTCCTCGAAGGAAAGATCCGCGGGCGGATCGTCGTTCCGGTCGCACCTGACCTCGGCTGATTACGGTAAAAAATGCTGTCTTTTCTGATCCTCGCGCTCGCCGGTCTCGCGGCGGGCGCCTTGAATGCGGTCGCGGGCGGCGGGACGTTCCTGTCCTTCCCCGCGCTTGTCTGGACCGGCGTGCCGCCGATCACCGCGAATGCGACCGCGACGCTGGCGGCCCTGCCCGGCTATCTGTCGAGCGCTTGGGCCTTCCGCCACGAGCTGCGCCACAAGGGCCCGATGGCACTGCGCACGATCCTGATCGCGGCGGTCGCGGGCGGGTTCCTCGGCGCGCTGCTGCTGCTGATCACCCCCGAGAAACTGTTCGCCGGCGTGGTCCCGTGGCTGTTGCTGCTGGCGACGGCGGCCTTCGCTTTCGGGCCGTTGCTGCTGAAGGCGCTTCAGCGTTCGGGCCGCACGTTGGGCGCCGTGTCCGCCTTTGCCCTCCTGATGGCCGTGACGATCTACGGCGGCTATTTCAACGGCGGGCTGGGCATCATGCTGCTCGCCGCCCTCGGCCTGATCGGGTTTACCGATCTGCACGCGATGAACGGGTTGAAGAACCTCGTCTCGGCGGTGCTGTCGCTGGTCTCGGTCGTGACCTACGCAGTGGCCGGGCTGATCGACTGGCAGGCGGTACTGGTGCTGGGAATCGCGAGCGCCATCGGCGGTTACTTGGGCGCGCATCTGTCGAAGCGGATCACCAATATGGCGCTGCTGCGCGGCTTCATCATCGCGGTCGGGCTGGTGATGGCAGCGGTCTTCTTCGCACGCGGTTAACCCAGCCAGAGCGCCGAGCCGAACATCTTGCGCAACAGCCCCGTCTGGCCGCTGACACCCGCGCGGGCGTAGATCTGCTTCGAGGTCGAGCGCGCGGTCTCCAGCGTCCAGCCGAGCTGATCCGCCGCCTCGCGCAGCGTTGCCCCATCGCACAGAAGCGCCGCAAGCCGCGCCTCGGAGCGGTTGAGATCGAGCGCGCCCGCGATCCGCGCGACTGGCAAAGCTTCGGCCCGCGGCATGTCCCGCAGATGACCGATCAAGGCGGAACTGCCCTGCCATTGTCCCGGCGCGAGCCGGAGAACACCCCGCCCGTCATGACCAAGCGGGATCGGTCGGACGACCTCCCGCCCCTCTCCAAGTGCAGCAAGGTTCTGACGGAAGCGCAGCGCGGCGTCGGGATCGGCGAATTCCGGGCGCGCGCCCATGCGCAGCCGCAACCAGCCTTGCGCGTCGAACACCGCCGCCACGCGCGCGTCGAATGCGAGCACCGTGCCCGCAGGCGTCAGCACCACCCAGCCCGCGCCGAGCGCTTCCGCAGCCTCAGTATCACGCGCAGCACGGGCCCGCTCGCTACCGAGCGCCTCGCGGATCATCATCGCCTGCCCCAAATGCGGCGCGAGCGTCGAGAGCGCCAGCGCCTCTGCCGCGCGAAAATCCCGATGCGGGCGCGCGATCATCAACACAGCCTGACCCGCCGCCCCCGCCGCAACTTTCAGCGCGCGGAGCGGCCCGGGCCATTCGATATCGCCCGGGAGGTCGATCTGCGAATAGACACGGTCCAGACGCATCGGATGCAGACGAGCGGCATCGGGCAAGGCAATCCTGCCAACCTGCCAGCCTGCGCCCTCCCCCTCATTCGCGAGAATCTGAACCGCCGCGCCCTCGGCATGAGCCACCGCGCAAAGCCGTTCGAGAAAGCGCACCCAGCCCGCCTTTCCCGCCTCACTCGCGGCCGCGAAAAGCGCGTTGATCAACAGAGTGTTTTCGGACTGACCCAACATAAGCCGTATTTACCCCCCATTTGGGGGGTTATCCAGAAAAACGCGCCGCCTATATCTTGGAAAACCGCGTTCAGACAGAGACCTCCCTCATGAACAAGACCCTGACTCACCTGCAGCGGCTCGAAGCCGAGAGCATTCACATCCTGCGCGAAGTCGTGGCCGAAGCCGATAATCCGGTCATGCTCTATTCCGTCGGCAAGGACAGCGCGGTGATGCTGCATCTCGCGAAAAAAGCCTTCTACCCCTCGCCGCCGCCCTTCCCGCTGATGCATGTCGACACGACGTGGAAATTCCAGGCGATGTACAATCTGCGCGACAAGGCCGCGAAGGATGCGGGGATGGAGCTGATCGTGCACCAGAACCCCGAGGCGAAGGCCAAGGGGATCAACCCGTTCGATCACGGCTCGCTGCATACCGACATGTGGAAGACCGAAGGGCTGAAACAGGCGCTGGACAAACACGGCTTCGACGTGGCCTTCGGCGGCGCACGCCGCGACGAGGAGAAATCCCGCGCGAAAGAGCGCGTCTTCTCGTTCCGCTCGGCCAATCACCGCTGGGACCCGAAGAACCAGCGCCCGGAGCTTTGGCGCCTCTACAACGCCAAGAAGGCCAAGGGCGAGAGCGTCCGCGTCTTCCCGATCTCGAACTGGACCGAGCTGGACATCTGGCAATATATCCACCTCGAAGGGATCGAGATCGTCCCGCTCTATTTCTCGGCCCCGCGCCCGACGGTGGAACGCGACGGGCTGATCCTGATGGTCGACGACGACCGCTTCCCGCTACGTGACGGCGAGGAGCCGAAGATGCGCTCGGTGCGCTTCCGCACGCTGGGTTGCTACCCGCTGACCGGCGCCGTCGAGAGCGAGGCGCAGACCCTTCCGGAAGTCATTCAGGAAATGCTGCTGACCACCACCTCCGAGCGTCAGGGCCGCGCGATCGACCACGATCAGAGCGCCTCGATGGAGAAGAAAAAACAGGAAGGCTACTTCTGAGCCCTCCTCTCCCGAGCCGCACGCGCGCCTTCATTTCCACCCTATCAGGTGAGCCGACATGACGACCAACGATCCGATCTACAAGACCGACGCGCTGATTGCGCAGGATATCGACGCCTATCTCGAGGCGCATCAACACAAGACCATGCTGCGCTTCATCACCTGCGGCTCGGTCGATGACGGGAAATCGACGCTGATCGGGCGGCTGCTCTATGACAGCAAGATGATCTTCGAGGATCAGCTTGCCGCCTTGGAAGCCGATTCCAAGCGCGTCGGCACCCAAGGGCAGGAGATCGACTTCGCGCTGCTGGTCGACGGCCTCGCCGCCGAGCGCGAACAGGGCATCACCATCGACGTGGCCTACCGCTTCTTCGCGACCGAGAAGCGCAAGTTCATCGTCGCCGACACCCCCGGCCACGAGCAGTATACCCGCAACATGGTGACCGGCGCCTCGACCGCCGATCTGGCCGTGATCCTGATCGACGCGCGTAAAGGCGTGCTGACCCAGACGCGCCGCCACTCCTATCTCGTCCACCAGCTTGGCATCCGCCATATTGTGCTGGCCGTGAACAAGATGGACCTCGTCGATTACGATCAGGCGACCTTCGACGAGATCGTGGCCGATTACAAAATCTTCGCGGACAGCATCGGCATCGAAGGCTTCACCCCGATCCCGATCTCGGGCTTCAAGGGCGACAACATCACCGGCCCGAGCGAGAACACGCCTTGGTACAAAGGCCCCTCGCTGCTGCCCTATCTCGAAGCGGTCGAGGTGGACGTGACCTCCGATCAGGAGCGCCCCTTCCGGATGCCCGTGCAATGGGTGAACCGCCCGAACCTCGACTTCCGCGGCTTCTCGGGGCTGATCGCTTCGGGCACCGTGAAACCGGGCGATGAAGTCCGCGTGCTGCCCTCGGGCAAGACCTCGAAAGTCGCGCGGATCGTCAGCTTGGAGGGCGACCGCGACATGGCGGTGGCAGGCGAATCCACGACGATCACGCTCGCCGACGAGATCGACTGTTCGCGCGGTCAGGTCATCGTCGCCGCGAAAGAGCCGCTGGAGGTTGCCGATCAGTTCGAATCCACACTCGTCTGGATGGACGAGACCGAACTGGTGCCGGGCCGCGCCTATTGGCTGAAAATCGGCACGCAGACGGTTTCGGCGACCGTCCACGAGCCGAAATACGAGGTGAACGTCAACACGCAGGAGCATCTGGCGACGAAGACGCTGGACCTGAACGCGATCGGCGTGGCCAACATCACCACCGACCGCGAGATCCCCTTCGCGCCCTATGGCGAGAACCGCGATCTGGGCGGGTTCATCCTGATCGACAAGATGACCAACCAGACGGCGGCTGCGGGGATGATCAATTTCGCGCTGCGCCGGGCTCAGAACATCCACTGGCAGGCGACCGATATCGGGCGCGAGCACCATGCCAACATGAAGCACCAGAAACCCGCCGTGGTCTGGCTGACCGGCCTCTCGGGCTCGGGCAAATCCACGATCGCCAATATCGTCGAGAAGAAGCTGGCACGGATGAACCGCCATACCTTCCTGCTCGATGGCGACAACGTGCGTCACGGCCTGAACAAGGATCTGGGCTTCACCGAGGCTGACCGCGTGGAGAACATCCGCCGCGTCGGCGAGGTCGCGAAGCTGATGACCGATGCAGGCCTGATCGTGGTCACCGCCTTCATCTCGCCCTTCCGCTCCGAGCGCGACATGGTCCGAGCGATGATGCAGCCGGGCGAATTCCTCGAAGTCTTCGTGGACACGCCGCTGGAAGTGGCCGAGGCCCGCGACGTGAAAGGGCTTTATGCCAAGGCACGCGCCGGTCAGCTGAAAAACTTCACCGGCATCGACTCGCCCTATGAGGCGCCCGAGAATGCCGAGATGCGGATCGACACCACCGCGATCAGCCCCGAGGAAGCGGCCGATCTGATCATCGAGCGGCTCATTCCGTAAGCGGTTACATCCGCTGCCCCAAGTCACGCGAACGTGCGGCCCTCCCGGGGGTCGCACGTTTTCGTTTTGGCCTTGACCTCGCTCGGGGGCGCGCCCCAACCTGCGCGAAATACCGCCAGCAGAAAGAAGCCCGAATGCCGATCGAAAACGTGCACTTCAGCGAACTCGAATATTCCCGCCGGATCGCGCTCGTGCGTGCTGCGATGGCGCAACGCGAGATCGACATTCTCTTCATCACCAACCCCTCGAACCAGTTCTGGCTGACGGGCTATGACGGCTGGTCCTTCTACACCCATCAGGGGGTGATCCTGCCGATGGAAGGCGCGCCTTATTGGTGGGGCCGCTTCATGGATGCCAATGGCGCGCGCCGCACCGTTTGGATGGAAGAGGAAAACATCCTCCATTACAATGACGCGATGGTGCAATCCGACATCATGCACCCGATGGAAGACCTCGCCTCGCACCTGCGGATCATGGGCTACGGCAAGGCCCGGATCGGTGTCGAGATGGAGACCTATTTCTACACCGCGAAGGCCCATGCGGTCCTTTATGAAGGGCTGCCCGAGGCCACGCTGCTCGACGCCTCCGTGCTCGTGAACTGGCAACGCCTGATCAAATCCGACGAGGAGCTGCGCTTCATGCGCCGCGCCGCGCGGATTTCCGAACTGGTAATCGAACGCGCGATGGAGCTGGCCGAGCCGGGGCTGCGCAAGCACGATCTGGTGGGCGAACTCTATCGCACCGCCGTGCAGGGCGAGGAAGACAGCTGGGGCGACTACCCGGCCATCGTGCCGATGCTGCCCTCGGGCCCCGACGCGTCTGCGCCGCACCTGACATGGAACGGCGAGGCGCTGAAGGCGGGCGAGGCGACCTTTGTCGAACAGTCGGGCTGCTACCGCCGCTATCACGCGCCGCTCTGCCGCACCGTGTTCCTCGGCAAGCCGCCACAACACATGATCGACGCCTCCGAGGCTCTGACCGAAGGGCTGAACGCCGGGATCGAGGTCGCCCGCGCCGGCAACCGCGCCTGCGACATCGCGCGCGCGTTGAATGTCGAGCTGGCCAAGGTCGGCATCGAACGCCCCAACCGCGCGGGCTATGCGGTGGGCTGCTCCTACCCGCCGGATTGGGGCGAGCACACCGTCTCGATCCGCGACACCGACGAGACGATCCTTGAGCCCGGCATGACCTTCCACTTCATGCCCGGCCTCTGGATGGATCATTGGGGAATGGAGACGACGGAGACCATCGTGATCACCGAGGACGGCCCCGCCATGCCGCTGTGCAACGTCGAGCGCAAACTGTTCATCAAGGACTGACCCCATGCGGATCGACACCACCCGCGCGATCCTCTCGGACCTGATCGCCTACCCGACGATTTCGACCGACAGCAACCTGCCGATCATCCATTACATCGCGGACCGGCTGGAAACCGTCGGCGCGGCGGTGGAAGTGATGGTCGACGAAAGCGGCCACAAGGCGAACCTCTTCGCGACACTGGGCGCGCCGCGCGACGGCGGGCTCGTGCTGTCGGGCCATTCGGATGTGGTGCCGGTCACCGATCAGGATTGGAGCAGCGATCCCTTCACCATGACAGAGCGCGACGGCAAGCTCTACGGGCGCGGTGCTTGTGACATGAAAGGGTTCATTGCGGCCTGTCTCGGCTCGCTCGACCTCTTGGCCGAGGCCGCGAAATCCCGCCCGATCCATTTCGCCTTCACCCATGACGAGGAGGTCGGCTGTCTCGGCGCGCAGGAACTGGTGAAGCTGCTCGCGAAACGCCCGGTCAAACCCGGGCTTTGCATCATCGGCGAGCCGACCTCGATGCAGGTTTTCGACGGCAACAAGGGCTGCTGCGAATATACCGTGCGCTTCGAGGGCCTGCCGGGGCACAGCTCCGCCCCCGAGAAGGGCGTGAACGCGGTCGAATATGCGGTGCGCTACATCAACCGGCTGTTCGAGCTGCGCGCCGAACTGATCAAACGCTGCCCCGAAGGTTCGCGCTTCGACCCGCCACAGACGACGCTCAACGTGGGCGCGCTGAAAGGCGGCATCTCGCATAACGTGATCGCGCCCCGCGCCGAACTGGCTTGGGAGATGCGCCCGATCAACGCCGCCGATATGGAGTTCGTCAAAGGCGAGATCGCGAGCTACGTCGAAGACACGCTGCTGCCCGAGATGCGCGCAATCGCCCCTGAGGCCGGGATCGCTACCGAGACCATCGGCGAGGTCGTGGGGCTCGAGCCGATGGACGACAATGCCGCGCGCGATCTGGTCTTCGCGCTGACCGGCCAGAACCACGCAGGCTGCGTCGCCTTCAACACAGAGGCCGGGCTGTTCCAGTCGCTCGGGATGGATGCGGTGATCTGCGGGCCCGGCTCGATCGAGCAGGCCCACAAGGCCGACGAATTCGTCTCGCTCGAGCAGATGGATCAGGCGCTGACGATGCTGGGAAGGCTCGCCAGCGCCCGATCCTGACCGCTCTTACGCGGCGGCTTGTCGCACAGGGGTGGCGGCGGTCTCGCGGAAATGCGCCTGGGCTGCGGCAACCCCGCTGCCCAGCTCCACCGGCAGGCCGAGATCGACCATCGCCATCTCGGCCGTGGCCAGCCCCGAGAGCGCCATCACATCGGTCATCAGGCCCAGATGCCCGATGCGGAACACCTTGCCCGCGACATCGCCCAGCCCGCCCCCGAAGGCCACGCCATAGGTATTCAGCCCCTGCGCCACGATCCGGCCGGCGTCGAACCCATCGGGCGCACGCACCGCGCTGACGCTGTTGGAGTAGAGATCGGGCGAGACGGCGCAAAGCTCCATCCCCCAGGCCGCCACCGCGCGGCGTACGCCTTCCGCGATCCGGGCATGACGGGCGAAGACATTGCCCAGCCCTTCCTCCAGCAGCATGTCGCAGGACGCCTTCAGCCCGTTCAGCATCCCCACGGGCGGCGTGTAGGGGTAGCCATTGGCCGCGTAGCCCGTACGCATGTCGCGAATGTCGAAGAAGCAGCGCGGCAGCTTCGCGCCCTCGACCGCCTCCAGCGCCTTTTGCGAAAAGCCGGTGATGGCGAGGCCCGGCGGCAGCATGAAGCCCTTCTGACTGCCAGTGACCGCAACATCGACGCCCCAGTCATCCATCCGGAACTCCATCGACCCGATCGAGCTGACCCCATCCACGAAGAACAGCGCCGGGTGCCCCGCCGCATCCATCGCGCGCCGGATCCCCGCGACATCCGAGGTCACGCCGGTCGCGGTCTCGTTATGGGTGGCGAGCACCGCCTTGATCTGGTGGCCCGTGTCGGCGCCGAGGATGTCCGCGAAGCGCTCGACCGGGATGCCCTCACCCCAAGCGACGCTGACCACCTCGACCTCCAGCCCGTAACGCTGGCACATGTCGATCCATTTATGGCTGAACATCCCGTTGCGGCAGGCCAGAACCTTGTCGCCGGGCGAGAGCGTGTTGGCTATCGCCGTCTCCCAGCCGCCGGTGCCGGTCGCGGGGAAGACAAAGGCCTCGCCCGTGGTCGTCTTGAGCACCTTCTTCACACCGTCCAGCGCCGGGTGGATGATATCGGCGAAACCGGGGCTACGATGATCCATCGTCGGGATATCGACGGCTTTGCGCAGCGCCTCGGGGATGTTGGTCGGGCCCGGAATGAAAACGGGATTGAGATGGATCATGACGCCTCCTCCATGTGTCGGAAGCGTTTCTACCATGGCGCGGCTGACGCAGAAATTTTTACGGATCGTGGGCGTTTGCGCCGCGTCAGCCAAGAATTCTTATGGAATTCAGGGCTTTGTTTTTTTCACACAGTGAAATTAGATTTTGCTTTATACTGCGTAAGATATTTCTTTTTGCCGCTCAGAGGTGCGCCCGATGACCACGCCCCGCCGGAAGGGCCGCCCGAAAGGCTTCAACACCGACCCCGCGCAGGGCACGATCCTCGCGCTGGACCGGGCGCTCGACGTGCTGGACCTGCTGGCGCGGCATGGCGGGCTGTCGCTGAGCGCCATCGCGCGCGAGCTGGACCAGTCTCCGGCGACGATGCACCGGGTTCTGGCCACGCTGCATGCCCGCGATTTCGTGGAGCCCGAGGCACAGGACTGGCATATCGGCCCGGCGGCCTTCCGCATCGGCTCGGCCTTCCTGCGGCGCACCAATGTCTTCGAACGCGCGCGCCCGCTAATGCAGGATCTGATGCGCGCGACCGGAGAGACGTCAAATCTGGGCGTGGAGCGCGCGGGACAGGTTCTGTTCACCGGGCAGGTGGAGACGCATGATCCGATCCGGGCGTTCTTCCCACCGGGCACGGTCGCGCCGCTGCACGCGTCTGGCATCGGCAAGGCGCTTCTGAGCACCTACGCGCCGGACCGGCTCGACCAGCTCCTCGCGGAGTACGATTTCACGCGGTTCAATGACCGCACGATCGGCGATGCGGAAGCCTTGCGCGCAGAACTGGAGCGGGTCACGGCGCGGGGCTACGCGGTGGACGATGAAGAACGCACGCTCGGGATGCGCTGCATCGCCGCGCCGATCTTCGACGCGCATGGCGATGCGGTGGCGGGGATTTCGGTCTCCGGCCCCGTGCAGCGGATTCCCGATAGCCGCCTGCCCGCCCTCGGGCACGCGGTCGCTCAGGCCGCGAAAGCGATCAGCCACCGGATCGGGGCGGCTTAATTCAGCCGTTGACCGGTTTTCGGATCGAAGAGATGCAGGTCCTCGGCGTTCACCGAGAGCCGCACCTGCCCCACGGCTTCCTTCTCCATATGCACGCCCGGCAGCGCCGCGGTCATCGCCTCGCCGCGCCCTTCCAGCGTGCCGTGCAGGAGCGTATTCGCGCCCAGTGGCTCGGACAGGGTGACATTCAGAGACAGAGGCCCGTTATCGTCGGGATGCAGGTGTTCGGGCCGAATACCGAGGCTGACGGGGCGATCGGGCAGATCGGTCGGGCCAAGCGTGACATGGCCAAGCATCACCTGTCCGCCGCGCACCTCGGCATCGAGAATGTTCATCGACGGGCTGCCGATGAACTGCGCTGCGAAGATCGTCACGGGGCGCTCATAGACTTCGAGCGGCGTGCCGATCTGCTCGGCTACACCGCCGTTCATCACGATCATCCGGTCGGCCATGGTCATCGCCTCGACCTGATCGTGGGTCACGTAAAGCGCGGTCACGCCCAGCTTGCGCTGCAGCTCGCGGATTTCGACACGCATCTGCACCCGCAGCTTGGCGTCGAGGTTCGACAGCGGCTCGTCGAACAGGAAGACCGACGGCTCGCGCACGATGGCGCGGCCCATCGCCACCCGCTGTCGCTGCCCGCCCGACAATTCGCGCGGCTTGCGCTCGAGATAGTCCGATAGCTGCAGCAGCTTCGCCGCCTCATCGACGCGTCGCTTGATCTCGGTTTTCGCCATGCCCGCGATCTTCAGGCCGTAGCCCATGTTCTGGCGCACCGACATATGCGGGTAGAGCGCGTAGTTCTGGAACACCATCGCGATGTCGCGGTCCATCGGCTCACGCTCGTTCACGCGGGCTTCGCCGATCCGGATTTCGCCCTCGGAGATGCTCTCCAGCCCCGCGACCATGCGCAGAAGCGTCGATTTCCCGCAGCCGGAAGGACCGACGATGACGATGAATTCGCCATCCTGGATGTCGATCGAGACCCCGTGCAGAACCTCGGTCTTGCCGAAACGTTTCTTGATATTTTCGAGTTCAACGGTCGCCATTGTCTGCCCTTATTTCTCGCTGTCCACGAGGCCGCGAATGAAGAGTTTCTGCATCGAGATCACCACGATCACCGGCGGGATCATCGCGAGGATCGAGGTCGCCATGATGACCGGCCAATCGGCGATATCGTCGCCCGATGGGAACATCTGCTTGAGCCCCATGACGATGGTGTTCATCTCGGGATTGGTGGTGATGAGAAGCGGCCAGAGATACTGGTTCCAGCCGTAGATGAAGAGGATCACGAAGAGCGCCGCGATATTCGTGCGGCTCATCGGCAGCAGGATATCGAAGAAGAAGCGCATCGGACGCGCGCCATCGACGCGCGCAGCCTCGGCCAGCTCGTCCGGCACCGTCAGGAAGAACTGCCGGAACAGGAAGGTCGCCGTGGCCGATGCGATCAGGGGCAGGATCAGGCCGGAATAGCTGTTGAGCATCCCGAAGCCCGCCACGACCTCGTAGGTCGGCACGATCCGCACCTCGACCGGCAGCATCAGGGTGATGAAGATCATCCAGAAGAAGAAGCGCCGCCCCGGAAAGCGGAAATAGACGATCGCGAAGGCCGACAAGAGCGAGATCGCGATCTTGCCGAGCGCGATCCCCAACGCCATCACCAGCGAGTTCACCAGCATCGTCGCGACCGGCACGTTCACCCCGGAGAACAGCGCATCCGAATAGTTCTCGATCAGGTGCGAGCCCGGCATCACCGGCATCGGCGCCTGCGCGATCTCCTGCTGGGTGTGGGTCGAAGCCACGAAGGCCAGCCAGATCGGGAAGAAGATCACCAGCACGCCCACGATCATGAGCACATGGGTCAGCCACAGACCGGAGCCGCGCTTTTCCACCATGCCCGGGGGCGGTTCGCTGTGCATGTCAGCCATCAGTAATGCACCCGCTTTTCGACGAATTTGAATTGCAGCACCGTCAGGAAGCCCACGACCACCAACAGCACCACGGATTGCGCGGCGGAGCTGCCGAGATCCTGGCCCACGAACCCGTCGGCGTAGACCTTGTAGACGAGGATCGTAGTGGCCTGTTGCGGCCCGCCGGAGGTGATCGTGTGGATCACGCCGAAGGTCTCGAAGAAGGCATAGACGATGTTGACGACCAGCAGGAAGAAGGTCGTGGGCGACAGGAGCGGCAGCACGATCGTGAAGAAGCGCCGCCAGAACCGCGCCCCGTCGATCGCCGCCGCTTCGATCACCGATTTCGGCACCGCTTGCAGCGCCGCGAAATAGAACAGGAAGTTGTAGCTGATGCGACCCCAGGCCGACGCCACGACGACAAGCCCCATCGCCTCATGCTCGTTGAGCACATGGTTCCAGTCGTAACCCATCTGGTTGAGATAGAAGGCGACAACGCCGATCCGCGTGTTGAACATGAACAGCCACAGCACGCCAGCCACCGCGGGCGCGACCGCATAGGGCCAGATCAGCAGCGTGCGATAGGTCCCCGCCCCCTTCACCAGCCGATCCGCCAGCACCGCGAGGAACAGCGCCGGGATCATCGAGACCAGCGTCACGAGGGTCGAGAACACCCCCGTCGTCACGAAGGACGCGCGGTAATAAGGGTCGTTGAACAGGTATTCGAAATTGCCGAGGCCCACATACTGCATCGACAGGCCGAACGGATCGGGGATGAACAGCGATTGCCACACCGCCTCGCCCGCCGGGTAGAAGAAGAACACGCCCGAGACGATCAACTGCGGCGCAAGCAGCAGCATCGGCAAGAGCCAGCCCTTGAAGGTTACGCGTTTTTCCATATCGGGATCGGGGCCTTCGAATAGAAATAGCCGCGGGCAGGTCTCGCCTGCCCGCGGCCGGATTTGGGTTAGCGGTTGGCTTGCTCGAAGCGGCGCAGCAGCTGGTTGCCACGCTCCACCGCGTTGTCGAGCGCGTCCTGAGCGGTCTTGTCACCGGCCCAGACAGCTTCCAGTTCCTCGTCGATGATGCCGCGGATCTGGTCGAAGTTGCCCAGACGGATGCCCTTCGAGTTCTCGGTCGGCGCATTCGCAGTCATCTGCTTCACAGCCACGTCGGTGCCGGGGTTCGCGTCATAGAAGCCCTGCTCGCGGGTCAGATCAGCCGCTGCCTTGGTGATCGGCAGATAGCCGGTGTCCTGGTGCCACTTCGCCTGCACTTCCGGCGAGGAGAGATAGCTCAGGAATTCGGCGACGCCCTTGTAATGGCTGTCATCCTTGCCCGACATCACCCAGAGCGACGCGCCCCCGATGATGGTGTTCTGCGGCGCGCCGTCCACGTCACCCCAATAGGGCAGCGGGTGAACCTCGAAGTTGAACTTGGCTTCGGACTTGATGCCCGCGTACCCGGCCGAGCTCTCGGTGAAGAGCGCGCAGGTGCCGGCGCGGAAATCGGCGCCGCCTTCGTTGCGGCGGCCTTTGTAGACGAACTCGCCCTTTTTGGCCCAGTCACCCAGCGTCTGGATATGCTTGACCTGAACGGGGCCGTTGAATTCCAGCTTCGCGTCGAGACCGGCGAAGCCGTTCTCTTGGCTGGCGAACGGCACATTATGATAGGCCGAGAGGTTCTCGAGCTGAATCCAGCTCTGCCACGCGGTGGTCATCGGGCAATCGACGCCCGAGGCCTTCAACTGGTCGAGCACCTTGCCGACATCTTCCCAAGTCGTCAGCGGTGCATCCTTGGCCACGCCTGCCTCGTCGAGCATGTCGCGGTTGACCCAGAGAACCGGCGTCGAGGAGTTGAAGGGCAGCGACAGCATCTTGCCGTCGGTCGTGGTGTAATAGCCCTTCACCGCGCCGATATAATCGTCGGGATTGAAGTCGACGCCCGCGTCTTCCATCACCTGATAGACCGGCTTGATCGCGCCCTTGGCGGCCATCATCGTCGCCGTGCCGACCTCGAACACCATCAGGATGTCGGGCTGCTCACCGGCGCGGAAAGCCGCGATCCCGGCGTTCAGCGTTTCCGAGTAGTTGCCCTTGTTGGTCGCCACGACCTCATACTGGTCCTGGCTGGCATTGAAGTCCTTGACCTGCTGATCGACGAGCTCGCCGAGACGGCCGGTAAAGGCGTGCCAGAACTGGATTTCCGTCGCCGCATTGGCCGTGAAGGGCGCAATGAGCGAGGCCGACGCAAGCGCCGCACCGAGTGCAAAATTCTTCATGTCTTCCTCCCATATGTAGCGGGATTCATTGTTGGATGGATCTGAGGCCCCGAGCGAAGCCTCCGCGCTACGCGGCGTAGTGTGCGGATGTAACAGGAACAAAACAAGAGAGTGATTTCGTTTTCGCTTTGACGCTCGGTCGCGTTACCCGATGCGGAGCCGTGCCTCCTCAACCCCTATTTTTCATAGGAATTTCGAAGTTTCTCGAAGTTAGGCCAATCCATTGCTCACGATTTTGTGAAGCGCATTTTTGCGCGCTTCGACCAAAACCGAACAAAAACCGACAGCTCCGCGCAACGTCCGAGCATGTTTCGCCCCGCCCCCGCCGCGCTTTGCCGAATCCCTTCGATTTGCTAGCCTATTGAAATGGTTCAACTCGGTTCGGATCATCGTCATGTTCGTTGCGTCGTATCAGTTTTCTGCCTTTCCGATCCTTGCCGCCGCAGGGATCGCCCTCGCATCGACGAGCGCAGCGTTCGCCCAAAGCTCCGGTGAAGGTCCCGCCCTTCGATGGGATCAGGCCGAGTGCCTGCGCGATCATGCAACCGACTACCTCGAGCAACGGGCATTCCCGTCAATCCTCTTCGTGGGCTTCTGTAAGGACGGGGTTTTCGACCCCACCGCAGCGGAGATCGCACAGGGAACGAGCCGCAATTCCGCCATCGACTCGGAAGGTCTGCCGCGGTTGCAATCCGGCGCGGTCATCCCAGCCAATCCCAAAGCTGCAGTGCTCGTGTTGACCCGTGCGCAGCTCGAATGCCTGCGCGACAGTTTCGACAGCGTCGCGCGCAAGCAGGTCGCGAAACTCGACGAGACGACCGAAATTCCGGTGGCCGAGCTTGATTTCTCGGGATGCCCGCAGTGAGCGCGGGGCAAACGCCGCCCGCTCCCGCAGACGCCCCCAATGTGCCCAGAGACGCGCCTGAAGCGGATACCGCCCCGCCCGAAGTCGCGTCCCGTGAGCCCATAACCCCGCTGCGGATCATCGAAGCGGGGTCGTGGGCTGCCACGATCATCGCCCTCGTCTTCACCGGCTGGCAAGTCTTCCAATGGCGCGAGGACCGGAAAGCCGATCTCTCGCTCGAAATGGTCGCGCGCTTTTCCGACCTCGAATATGCAGGAAGCGCCCGCCGCGAACTTGCGCAATTCTGGTGGCAGAACTCGGACGCCCTAGCCAAAGTCACAGCGATCAAAGGCGGTATCCCTCCCGCGCAGCGGCAAAAATTTCTTGACCTGCTCTTCCAGAAACGCCCTCCCGTGAAACGTCAGGAGCAATTCGCGGCCGTGTCAGAGATGGCGAATTTCTTCGATCAGGTCGAGCTGTGCATCGCGACCAAACGCTGCGACGCACAGATCGCGACGGACTACTTCTGCGGCTACGCCGCGAATTTCGCCGACCTCTACCAAGGCCCGCTCACCCAAGTGCGCGACACCTTCGGCACGGCGGGTCTCGGGACCGGCCTGCAAAATTTCGTGGAGGCCAGATGCGACGACTGATCCCAGCCCTCGCCCTGCTGAGCGCCCTCGGCATCGCCCCACCAGCGCTCGCCGCCGATATAGACTGGGCGCCGCCGATCACGGATGAGTTCGTGCTGCCCTATGTCGGCGCGAACATGGCCACCGGGACCAAGCCGGGCGACAGCTTCGATTTCAAGAACGCGTTGCACATTCATATCAGAGGCGAAATCACGCCGGGCGACGCAGAGACATTCAGAAACCTGATCACCGACAAGGCCAGCGAGATCTTCGACCCGATTTCGGGCGGGGTGAATATGCGCCCCGTCGTCGTCTCTCTCGACAGTGACGGCGGCGATTTCTACGAGGGTCTCAAACTCTCCGACTCGATCCGCGGCTTCGCTACATTCGTCGGCAAAGGCGACCGGTGCCTCTCGGCCTGTGCGATAGCGTTTCTGGGCGGCTCAGAGCGGATGCTGCGCGGCTACCCGATGTGGAACGCGCGATACGTCCACACCGAAGGCGTCGTCGGGTTTCACGCGCCATTCTCGAGCCTCTCGAATACGCTTATGATCCCCGATGGCACGCCGTTTTCGGGCACGCTCGGCAATCAGATCGCCACGCAATTCTACGCGCAGGCTCAGGACGCCATCAACGAACTCACGAAGCGGATGGGGACATGGAATATCGCTCCGGGCTTCGTCTTCGAAATGATCGGCAAGAAATATCAGAAGGAGGACGACAGGCCGCTGGGCGAGCAGTACCTGCTGATCAATTCATATAACCGGCTCGATCAGACCAAAACGACTGTCCTTGCCGACCGCGCCCCGAACCCGGCCAATGTGGACATTCTCGGCGCCATAAACGCCTGCGAATTCGTGGTATTCGCAAATACCGGTCGCCGGGTGATGACTGGCCCGCCAGTATCTTCAGAGACCATCCCGGAGCATGGCCTGATCCGCTTGTGGTCACGTTACTCAAGCTTCGGACAGGCGACAGAGGAAGGTCTTAAGACCTCGGGCAACGCCCGCCCTCGGCTGCTGAGATCCAAGATCGGCCCGCTCACGTCGAACGTCCTTTTGCCGGCGGCGGGCGACGACTCCTATTACCTGCAAGCGAAGCTCTCAGGCCCTGGCCGCGTCGACTGCAATGTTTTCAGGGACGCTGACGGCCAATGGTATGTCAAAACCTACAATATCGACATTCATGGCAACGATACGTTTCTCACGATGAACGGGACAACAGCCACGCAGCGCGATGTGCTCGACTATAAGGGCCCCTACCCGATCAACGATTACACCATACTTGGCCCCGACGGCGTCTGGAACAATTTCCCCGCCATCGAGCCCTCTGAAGACGTCGCGCCGATCCTCGCCAAATTCCCCGCTATCACCGGCCCCAGCTTCGACTGCACCGGCAAGCTCGATCCGGCGGCGGAGGTGATCTGCCTGATCCGCCCGCTCGGCCAGCTCGACGGGGTGCTGGGCAAGCTCTATCCCCGCGCCGTCGCGAAGGACGCAGAGGGCACGAAGCAGAGCCAGCGGCATTGGCTCAAGATTCGCGACCGCGCCTGTCGTCCGGGCGGGATCGACACGAACGACCCGCTGCAATTCCGCAGCCTGATCGATTGCCTCACCTTCTTTTACGAGATGCGCCTTGGGGAATTGGACCAGATCGCGCAGGCCAATTAACCCCCATAGCGGAAATCGCGCACATGCGCGGGCATCTCGACACCGTCGAGATTGCGCGGATCGGGGATCGGGTCGCCCACCTCCATACGGATCGGGATCACCCCGGCCCAGATCGGCAGCGCGTAATCCTCTTCGTCGTCACTCGGCCCGCCGGTGCGGACCTTCGCGGCGCCCTCGGCGATCTCCATCCCCAGCACGGTCGTCGCTTTCAGATCCTGCGCGTGATCGGGGCGCAGCATCTCGTAGCGGCCCGGATAGAGATGGTTCACGAAGGTCCCGAGCTTTTGCAGCTTCTCGTCCGGATCCTCCACCTTGAACGCGGTCCCGTAGAGCATCACCGACCGCGTGTTCAGCGAGTGATGCATCCCGGAGCGTGCCAGCACCAACCCATCGAGGATCGAGACCGTCAGGCAAACCTCGGCCTGCGTCTCGCTGCGCAAAGCGCGGCTCGCGGAAGAGCCGTGCCAATAGACGTGATTACCCTCGCGCCATTGCATCGTCGGCGTCACATAAGGCCTGCCATCGCGGACATAGCCCACATGGCACATCGGCTGCGCATCGAGGATCGCGTTGATCGTCTCGCGGTCGAAATGGCCGCGCTCATGCAGGCGGCGCAGGCGGGAACGGTCAGTCACGGGAAGGGTCTCGGTCATGGGGCTCTCACTCAAAGCGGGTCTATCTTGTCCCGGCAGCGATACCGCCCTATTGGATAGGAAAACATGTCCAGTTTCGCCAAAATGTACCAGTCCAATCTGAACGCCGCCCTCTTCGGCCTGTCGCTGGATCGCCGCTCCGGCTTGCCGCTGCACGCGCAGCTGACGCAAGCGCTGCGCGAGATGCTGCGTGCCGATCCCGCCGCAGCCGGAGAGCGCCTGCCGCCAAGCCGCGCTCTGGCCGAGGAGCTGTCGGTCTCGCGCATGACGGTGACCACCGCCTATGATCAACTGATCGCCGAGGGCTATCTGAGCACCCGCCCCGGCGGCGGCACCTATGTGGCCGAGGACCTGCCCCATCTCGCACCGCCCGCGCCGCGGCACGCGCCACATTCGGAGCCGCACGCGGCACAGACGTGGCTGCCCTTTCAGCCCGGCCTGCCCGATCAGGCGCTGTTCCCGCACAGGCTTTGGGCGCGCCACCTCGAACGGGCATGGCGCAACCCCGATCCCGCGCTTCTGGACCGGCCCGACCCGTTCGGCTGGCCCCCTTTGCGGCAGGCGATCCGCGACCACCTCGCGGCATGGCGCGGCCTCGACTGCGCGACCGAACAGGTGGTGATCACCGGCGGTGCGTGGGACGGGTTCGACCTGATCGCGCGGGCGGCGCTGCCCCCCGGCGCGCTGATGGCGACCGAAGATCCCGGCTGGGCGACGATGGGTCATGTGCTGGCCGCAAGCGGGATCACCGAGCGCCCGGTGCGCATCGACGCCGAGGGGCTCGACCCCGCCGATCTGCCGCCCGAGACCCGCGCGGTCACCATCACCCCATCGCGCCATTTCCCGACCGGGATCGCGATGCCGCTGACGCGCAGGCTGGCGCTGCTTGACTGGGCGCGCGAGCGCGACGCTTTGATCGTCGAGGATGATTACGACAGCGAGTTCCGCTATCGCGGCCAGCCGCTGCCCGCGCTCGCCGGGCTCGATGGATTGCAGCGCGTAATCTATATGGGCAGCTTCTCGAAATTGCTCAGCCCGGCGCTGCGGATCGGCTATCTGGTGTTGCCCGAGCGGCTGATGACCCCGATGCGCGACGCGATTGCGACGACCGGATCGCGGGTCTCGATGGTTCCGCAACCGGCGCTGGCGAGCTTCATGGCGAGCGGCGAATTCGCGACCCATCTGCGGCGGATGCGGCGCCATTACGCCAAGCGACAGCGTCACCTGCTGAACGAACTGACGGGACTGGAGGACTATCTTCAGCTTCAGCCCGATCCGTCGGGAATGCATCTCTGCGCAGGCCTCGGCCCGGCCCTCGCCCCTCTGGGCGACCGTGCGATATCCGAGCGCGCCAAAGCGGTGGGCCTCACGCTGCGGGCGCTATCGTCCCACGCCCGCCTGCCTGACCCGCCGCAAGGCCTGCTCTTGGGCTATGCCGCCTTCGACGAACGGGCGTTGAGCACCGCCGCAGACACGCTGCGCGCCCTGCTAAAGGAACTCTAGCAGATACGCGGCAGTTGCTCGCCCACCAGCATATCGACGATGCGCTGACCGCCGAAGGCCGTCGTCATCCGCACCTGCTTATGCCCCTCGACCGCACGGCCCACGATCACCGCGCCGGTCCCTTCGGGGCGCGCGCGCATCGCGGCCAGCGCCGCCTCGGCCTCGACCTCGGGCACGAAGACCACCAGCCGCCCCTCATTGGCCAGATACAGTGGATCGAGCCCGAGGATCTCGCACATCCCGACGACCTCGGTGCGCAGCGGCAGCGCGTCCTCGGCGATCTCGATGCCGCAGCCAGCGGCTTCCGCAATCTCGTTGAGCGCCGAGGCCAGCCCGCCCCGGGTCAGATCGCGCGCGGCCTTCGCGCCCGGCGCCACCGCCAGCACATCCGCCATCAGATGCCCCAACGCAGCACAATCGCTCTCGATCGCGCTCGACAGCGCCAGATCGCCGCGCGCGGCAAGGATCGTCGCGCCGTGATCGCCCAGGACCCCGTTCACGATCGCCACATCGCCGGGCGCGACCCGCCCTGCGGCCATCTCGACCCCACCGGGGATCACGCCGACGCCTGCCGTGGTGACGAACACCCCGTCACAGGCCCCACGCCCGACCACCTTCGTGTCGCCGGTGACGATCTTCACACCGGCAGCCTCGGCCTCGCGCGCCATCGTCGCCACGATCCGGCGCAGCAGCGCGATCTCGGAGCCTTCCTCGATGATGAAGGCCGCCGAGAGCCAAAGCGGCTTCGCGCCGCCCACCGCCAGATCGTTCACCGTGCCGCAAACCGCGATCTTACCGATATCGCCGCCCGGAAACTCGATGGGCGTGACGACATAGCTATCGGTCGTAAAGGCCAGCCGCGCGCCGGGCTCGGCCAGCGCCTCGGCCTGCAGCCGCGCCTGATCCTCCATGCCGGGCGGCGCGAAGACCGAGGTGAACACCTCCTCGATCAGATCCCGCATCGCCTTGCCACCACCACCATGGGCCAGCGTCACCCGCTCGTCGCGCAGAGCCATTCTACCTACCTTCGCCTTGGTCCAAATATCCCGGGGGAGCGGCAAAGCCGCGGGGGCGGAGCCCCCTCTTCCCTCAATCACTGTCGCCCTCCGGCGACGGGGGCAGCGCCCCCTTTACTCCGCCGGCTCGACAGCGCGCGCGCCGCCATATTGCCAATAGGCCGCACAGGCACCTTCGGAGCTCACCATCAGCGCGCCAAGCGGCATTTCCGGCGTACAGCCACGCCCGAATTGCGGACACTCCACCGGCTTCATCCGCCCCGTCATCACCTGCCCGCAGGCGCAACCCTCGGCCTCTTCGACCTCGCGCCGACCGGCGGCATAGCCGATGCAGAATTTCTCCTCGGCGTCATAGGCCTCGTATTGCGTACGGATGCGCAGCCCCGACTTGTCGATCTCGCCCAAGCCGCGCCATTCAAACGACGGCCGCGTCTCGTAGACATCGTCGATCGCGGCAAGGCTAACCGGATTGCCATGCTCGGGCACGACGCGGGCATATTGGTTCTCGACCTCGGCGCGGCCCTCCGCGATCTGGCGCAGCACCATCAGTACTGATTGCAGCAAGTCGAGCGGTTCGAAGCCTGCCACCGCGATGGGCTTGCCGTAATCCTGCGCGATGAAATCGTAAGGATGGATGCCGATCACCATCGAGACATGGCCGGGCCCAATGAAGCCATCAAGGCACATATGCGGATCATCGAGCAGCGCCTTGATCGGCTCGGGCACGGTGATGTGATTGCAGAACACACTGAAATTGCCTAAGCCTTCGCGCGCGGCCTGCTGGATCGCGAGCGCCGTGGAGGGGGTCGTGGTCTCGAACCCCAACCCGAAGAACACCACTTCGCGCTCCGGGTTACGGCGCGCCAGCTCCAGCGCGTCGAGCGGCGAATAGACCATGCGGATATCCGCGCCATCGGCCTTCGCCTGCAGAAGCGATTTCTTCGTGCCCGGCACGCGCATCGCATCGCCGAAAGTGGTGAAGATCACGCCCGGACGCTCGGCGATCTCGATGCATTCATCGACCCGCGCACGCGGCAGCACGCAGACCGGGCAGCCGGGGCCGTGGATGAACTCGATGCCCTCATGGACCAGCTTGTCGAGCCCGTAGCGGAAGATCGAATGGGTATGCCCGCCGCAGACCTCCATGATGTGGACGGGCTTTTCCTTCGTCGCGCCGATCTGATCGGCCACCTTGGCGATCTCGGCCAGCAGCACCTTGGCGGCTTTCGGATCGCGGAATTCGGATGCGAATTTCATCTGCCTCACTCCCCTGCCAGCGCGGCGTCGCCCGCGGCCATTTGTTCCAGCGCCTCCTGCGCCTCGCCAAGATCGCGCAGCGCGATCAGCGTCTTTTCGGCCTCGACCTCGTCGATCAGGCTCATTGCGAAACCGACATGGATCAGCGCCCATTGCCCTACGAGCCCCTCCAGCGCGCCATCCGCCACGCAAGCCACATTCACTTCGCGGCGCACGCCCGACACCTCGGCCATCGCCATCTGGCGCGTCTCATCGGTGATCGCCACGATCTGGCCCGGAATACCCAAACACATCAGTCACTCTCCTCCTCGGTGGCCACCGACGGGTCGGCGATGCCGTAACGATCCAGTTTCGCCCGCAGGCCCACGCGCGACAGGCCCAGCTCGGCCGCCGCACGGCTCTTGTTCCAGCGGTTGCGGGTAAGCGTCTCGCGCAGGATGCGCATCTCCATCAGCTCGATCCGGTCCTTGAGCGTGCCCTCGGCGGTCATCACGTCCTCGGCGGCGCGATCGGCGCCCTCATCCGATGGATCGGCCTGCAGGATGTGGCGCGAGATCAGCTCTGCGCCCAGCACATTGTCCTGCGCGAAGATCAGCATCCGCGTGACCTCGTTGGTCAGTTCGCGCAGATTGCCCGGCCAGTCGTAATTCTCCAGAAATTCCAGCGCCGCCGCCTCGAACCCCATCACCGGCTTGCCGTGGCTCGTCGCGACCTCGGACAGGATCGCCTGCGCCAGCATCGCCACGTCGCCCCGCCGCGCGCGCAGCGGCGGGATCGCGATCTCGCCAAGGCTCAACGCATAGTAAAGATCGGTGCGGAACCGCCCCTCGGCGACGCCTGCGCGCAGGTCGCCCGACGCGCCCGCGATCAGTCGCAGATTGGTCGAGACCGCCTCCTGCCCGCCCACCGGGGTCACGACCCCGTCGCGCAGCATCCGGTGTAGCGCAAGCTGCAATGCCGGGCTCGCTCCTTCGATCCCGGCCAGATAGAGCGTGCCGCGATCGGCTTTCTGCGCCAGCCCGATCTTGGCCACGCCACCGGGCAGCACGCCGCGCTTGGCGCCGAACAGCTCGACCATCGCGAGATCTTCCGGCATGCCGGAAATATTCAATTCGTAGAATGGCTTCTCCGAGCGCAGCGAGCCGTAATGCATCGCGCGGGCCATCTGCGTCTTGCCCGTGCCCGGCTCACCCGTCATCAACACCGGCACGTCGAAGCTGGCATATTGCCGCGCGAGAGTGACCGCCGCGTTCATCGCGGAATTGGGCGCGCGCAGGATCGTCTCGAACCCCATCCCCTCGCGCAAGGACCGGCGCCGCTTCTCGACCCGCGTCTCGGTGGTCGAGTTGAGGAACCGCATCTCCAGCGTCAGCCGCTCGTTCTCACGCGACAGCTGGAACATCCGCGCGGCATTGCGGGCCACCGCCAGAAGCTGCTCGGGATGCCAGGGCTTGGCGATAAACTGGTGAATGCCCGCATCATTGATCGCGGCCACCATCGACGCGCTGTCGGTGTAGCCGGTGATCACGATCCGCACCGTTTCCGGCCAGCGCTCGCGCACCTCGGTGAGGAAATCGACCCCCGAGCGGCCGGGCATCCGCTGATCGCAGAAGATCACCTGCACCCATTCCTCTTCGAGTACCGCCATCGCCTCTTCAGCCCCCGGCGCGGTGAGGATCTCGAACTCGTCCTCAAGCGCCATTTTCATCGCCTGAAGCGAATGGGGCTCGTCATCGACGAGGAGGATGGCCGGGGTCGAGCCGGTCATGACGCGGCCTTCCGGTCGAGCCCGCGCTTGAGCCAATCGAGCCACGCCTGCATCCCCTCGCCCGTGCGGGCCGAGACGCGCAGCACCTCGATCTCCGGGTTCACGCGCTTGATGTTGGCCTCGTAGAGATCGAGATCGACATCGCAATAGGGGGCCAGATCGGTCTTGTTGAGGATCGCGAGACCGGCGGCTGCGAACATGTCCGGATATTTCAGCGGTTTGTCCTCGCCCTCTGTGACCGACAGGATCGCGACCTTCGCATCCTCGCCCAGATCGAAGGCGGCGGGGCAGACGAGGTTGCCAACATTCTCGATGAACAGAAGCGACCCTTCGGGCAGCGCGAGCCGGTCGAGCGCGGTTTCCACCATGCGCCCGTCGAGGTGGCAGCCCTTGCCGGTGTTCACCTGAATGGCCTTCGCGCCTGTCGCGCGGATGCGGTCCGCGTCATTGGTGGTCTGCTGGTCGCCCTCGATCACTGCGAGCGGCGCATCGCCCAGCATCTCGATCGTGCGGCACAGGAGCGTGGTCTTGCCCGAGCCGGGAGAGGAGACGAGGTTGGTCGCGAAGATGCCCTTCTGCGCCAGTCGCGCCCGGTTCTTCCCGGCGAAATCGTTGTTTTTCGAAAGGATATCGGTCTCGATCTCGATCAGACGTTCTTGGCTCATACCCGGCACTTCGGTGCCTGCCGCCCCAAGGCCGATATGGATATCGCCGTGGTCGTGGTGGTGATGGTGGGGGGCGTGATCGTGAGACTGATGGCCCTGCGCGGGTGCCGGAGCTCCTTGCGCGAGCACCGCCAGAGGCGCCGCTTTCGGCACGGCCTGACTGCTCTTTTCCAGATGGGCGCGGAACTGATCCTCCACGCTATGTCCGCTGCATCCGCACACCGTGCACATCAGAGCACCTCCATATCCTTGATCCGCATCTCCTCGCCGCCCTGCGCCAGCAATTTGCCGCCGCCGCAGTTCGGGCAAGGGTCCAGTCGATGTTCGATTTCCACAGTCTCCGCGCAATCATAGCAGAGCGCTTTGCCGGGGATGTCGATAATCTGCAATTCCGCGCCTTCCGCGGGCGATCCGCGCATCACCACGTCGAAGGCGAATTCCAGCGCGTGTTTCTCGACGCCTGCGAAACGCCCGATTTCGAGCCGCAGCGTGGTCACGCGCGAAAAGCTGTTGGCCTTGGCCGCATCCTCGATCACGCCGCGGATGCCTTCGGCGATCGACATCTCATGCATCGGCGACCTCCCGCATCAGAACTGGCACGCAGGGATCGAGTATGTCCACCACCAAGCTCGCCAAAGACACTTTCTCTGCGGGCAGGCTCTCGAGGCTACGCTGCAACATCCCGCCGGGCACCGTCAGATGATCGGTCGGCGTGATCCGCGTGAGCGCGCTCACACGACCGCCGCTCAGTCTGACCTGCAAGGTATAGGCACCGCGTGCCGCCGCGACCGAGGCCACTCCTGGCGCGATATGGCGCGCGGGTGGCCGATCGAAGCACAGCCGATCCAGATCGACCACGCGCCCCAGCGCCCGCCAGAGCGGCCCGCGCCCGTAGCGCGCTTCGGCCTGACGCATCAGATCCGCATCGCGCATCCGACCGGCGGCGGAATTTTCCTGCGGCACCAGCGACAAAGGCTGCGACAGGTCGGGCAGATCGGCCACCGCTTCGCCCGGCGCGAAACGCTCCGCGATCGCCGCCAGAAGCGGACTGATCCCCGCACCGGAACTCAGCCAGTCCGCGAGCTGCGAGGGCCGCGCACCGCCCCAGATCCAGCGCTGCAACGCCGCGCCGCCCTTCGACCAATCCGCGGGCAGCGGCATCGGGTCGTGACCGATCTGCGCGGGCCAGCGCAGGCATAGCTTGGAGAGATGGTCGCGCAAGATCTCGCGCCGCGGGTCGCATCCGGCAGCCTCCAGCCCCGTCGCCAGCCGCACCGCGAGGCCCTGCGCCATGCCGCACAGGTTGAACAGGCGGGGCATCAGTTCCGCGACCTCTTCGGGGGTCTTGCCCAGCATCATCGCCTCGACCGGGCTCGGCGCGGGCAGCGCAAGCACCGCCTTCAGCCGAGCGCCGTCGCGCGCAATGGTTATGCCGAGCGTTTGGTTCATTCCGCGTCATCCGCCGCGTCGCGCGGCGCATCCTCGGCCAGACCGGCCGAGATCAGCTTGCGCCGGGTCGGTTGCGCCATCTCCTCGACGCGCGCATCTTCCGCCGCCTGCGCAGCCTCGGCCTCCTCGACCGCGGCAAGCTCGGCCTCGCGACCGGCGCGGATTTCGGATTTGCGATCCGTCTCGGCGCGGTTCTCGTCCTTGAACAGTTCCATCATGATCGCGCGGGCGACATCGGTCGCCTGCATCTGCGTCTGGAAATCGCCCATCGGCGAGAAAAGCGAACACGCCTTGTAGCCGCCGCCCATCTCGCGGACGTTATGGATGAACTCGTACGTGCCGGACGGGAAGTCGATGTTTTCCTTGGCGCCGGGGACCAGCGTCGACCAATCCTCGCCCTCGCGCGGCAACATGATCAGGTTCATGAACCACGGGCTGACAAGCACACCGAGCCCGCGCCCTTCGTGCGAGACGAAGCCCACCGCCTCGACCGAAAGCGCCTTGTTGACCAGTGGCACGTCGCGCATTTTCGAATGCCAGACCTCGCGGAAATCGGCCGTGAGCTTGACCACCTGTTCCTCGATCCGGCGCGCCTCCAGCATCGCGGGCGCGCCCGGATCGGTCTGCACCATGAACTGCTCTTTCGGCGCGTCGCAATTCGGGCAATGCCAGTCCTCGGGCAGCATTGAGAACGGCGTGCCGGGCAGGACCTGACGGAAATCGTCGCCCTCCGCCGGATCGTAAGGCGTCCAGCAGATCTTGCATTCCATGATCGCCTGATCGGAAATCCGGTCATTGGCGCCCATGTAGCTTCCCTCGAACCCCGCGACGCTCATCGGATCGCCTCCAGCACTTCGACGATCCGCTCGGCGGAGTCGACGAGATCCTCTTTCGCGGCGATCGCCACCTCGGGCATCGTGGTCACTTCGAACGTGTCGAGGATCAGCGTGTCCATCGAGTTGAAGAACTGCACCCGCCAGACATGGGGCAGCGCGGTGGCGGAGACGCGGCAATTGCCGTAGCCACGCGACAGGATCGTCACCGCGCCTTCGCCCGTCGCCGCATCCAGCCAGACGAGGTCTTCCTCGGTATGGGGCAGCAGGGTCAGGTTCACCACATGCGGCTCGCCGCCCATAAAACTGCCCGATTTATCCTCCAGTTCGGCCATCAGCGCCGGGGCGTTGACAACGCCCGGACCGCGCGGATGGGTCTTGCCTTCGGCCTTGCGGAACGGCTCGAAGGCGCGGCTCAGCGCCGCCGAAGGGACCGGTCCGACCTCGATCTTGTCGACGCCCGAACCTGCGATCATCCAGACGCCCGCGAAGACCGACTCCTGCACCGCCAGCGCCGGGATGCCGCGGATCTTCATCGCGACCTCGCCCTGCCCCATCGTCTCTGCGATGAGCGCGCGGTTCTCGGCATCGAGATGGCTCAGATCGAAGCTCGCCATGCCGCCTTGCGCCGCCGCCTCGCAGGCCTTCGCCACATCGGCGAGCGTCTTGAGCGCGGGCGTCACGCTGGACGGGTCGTCGATGTCAGGCATATGCGCCGAATAGGTGCGCATGCCGGAGGGCAGCTTCATATATTCAAGCTGCGCATCCTCGTCTTCGGGTTGCGAGCCGGGACCGAAGCCCATGGGCGGAAGGTGGAAATTGGAAACCATCGTCTCAGCCTTTCGCGGTCAGGATATGGGAGGTGCGGGCGACGTAATCGTCCCAGTCGCGGATCTTCTCGATCGCGCCGAGATATTCGCCCTCGCGGTAGAACAGGAAACCAGGGGCTTTCAGCGCGCGGGTCTGCTGGCGCAGCTCGGTCTCGATCGCATCTCCCACCACCGCGCAGTCGAAGGCGTGCTGGAAGGCCATGCGGATTTCCGGCAGCACCACGGCGGCGTCGGGGGTCTCGAGGTTGCGCTTGGCGTCGCCCGGAATGAACAGGCAATGCGCCCCGGGACGCGCGGTGAACTCGGCCACATCGGACATGTTCGCCAGAAGCGGATAGCCCATCTCGTCGATCAGGCGGGTCACGAGCGGGTGCATCGCGCCCGAGGGCGGGGCCGTATCGGGCATTGCGAAATCGTGCATGTGTCTCTCCTCAGGCAGTCGTTTTGCCGGCATCGCGCGCGGCTTGCAGATGGGGCGGCAGTTGCGGCTCGCGGGCGTCGAGATCGGCGAAAGCATCGCCCAGATCGCCGCCCTGCATCAGGGCCCGCAGCCCGCCAAGCGCGGCCGCGATCTTAGTCGCCTCGTCCTCGGTGATCACCTCGCGAGAAGCCCCGAGAAAGGCCAGAAGCCAGTCGCCGGGCTTGGCGTCGGGCGTCAGCGACAGGTCGACAATGCCGGGCTGTCCCTCTTCGAGAACCTCGCCGCGGATGCCATCGACCGCCACCAGTTGAACCGGGATTCCGACGCACATCAGGCGCGGACCTTCTCGGCGCCGGGGAAGAAGCGGTGATCGCCCATCCGGCAGGCCTCGCCCTCGGTCGGGCGGCCCCCTTCGTACGCGCCACGGCGGATCGAGGCATCGGCGAGGTCATCGGCCTGCGTCACGCCTGCCGCGACCGAAATGCCCCAGCGCGCCAGTTCGGCTTCGCATTCGCGGATCGCGGGCTCGATCTGGGCTGCGACCGCGGGGCGCAGGCCTCCGCCATAATCCTCCAGCTCGACCGGCTGGCAGCCGATCAGCGTCAGCTTCGCCGGGCAGCGGTTCATCAGCTGCGCGGTGGCGATCACGTCCTGAAAACCGGTCTGGTGCAGGCTCATTTTCTTGGCGCCCATGAAGGCGGGCACGTCGTCGTCGCGCAGTACCCGCATCTCGCCCGGCTCCAGCCCGAAATCGATCGCATCGAAGACGATCAGCGCATCGGCCTCTTCGAGAAACGGCAGCAGATACAGGCCCTGCGTGCCGCCGTCCAAGAGCTTGACGTTCTCCGGCACGGCGCGGGTCTCGGCCATCACCTCGACGCAGCGCACGCCGAAGCCCTCATCCGCCCAAAGAACGTTCCCGATACCCAGAACGAGCACCCGGTCCGGCGCAAAATCCGACATGATTTTCTCCCTCTCCCCGAGGCGGCAAGCGCGTTGCCATCCTCGCCTCGAACCGACAATAGGCTTTGCAGAGGGGCGGGTTTCACGGAAATCGCACGAAACTGCGACAATCTGTCTAGTCTTTGTTTTTACGAAATTTTCCTGAAAAATGCGCCGCTATCAAAGCCGCCAATGTGGAAACTATATTTCCACCTAAGCAGATTTTTCGCAATGAAATCTTCCACCGGCAGGCAACGCTGGAAACAGCTCGAATCCGGGCCCAAATGCAGAACGGGCGCGGATTGACCCGCGCCCGTTCGCCCTACCACCGCACGAACCGTTACTCGATACGATCGTCCTTAAACGTCCGGTGGCCGGAGATCATCGTGGAGACCATCGACTGACGGCTCATGATGTCTTCGCGGATCGCCGCGTAGATGTGCACGATCATGAAGATCACGATGGCCCACATTCCCAGATGGTGCAGCGTGTGCAGCCTTTGGGAGTTCTGCACGAGGCCCAGCACCCAGCCCATCAGCGTATCGGGCAAAGAGCCCTGCCCCGCACCTTCCGCATAGAGCGCCCAGCCGGTGATCAGCATGAAGGTGATCCCAAGCGTCATGAAGAAGAACATCGCAAGCTGTGCCAACGGGTTGTGGCCCACGTATTTCTTCGGCGTCTTTTCGAGGAAAGCATACCAGCGCAGCTCGTGACCCAGCTCTTTCCACCAGCGCTTGCGCCAGACCGGCACGTAGAACAGCTGGCGGGCGTGGTGATTGCCCACGAAGGCCCAGTAGATGCGCCCGAAGAAGATCACCGTCAGGACCTGCGCCGCCGCGAAATGGCCGAAGCGGATATAGCCCATGACGAATTGCTCGGTCGCTTCGCCGATCTGCAGCGACGGCAGGGGCGCGCCGATCAGGAAACCGGTCACGATCAGAACCGTGATCATCAGCGCGTTGAGCCAGTGCCAGAGGCGCACGGGCGCCTCGTAGACATAGACGGAAGTCCGGCGGCGGATCGAGTCGAGATCTTCCTCGGTCGCGTCGCCGGTCAGGCGGGAGGCCTCGAAGGCCCCTGTCGCCTTGGGGTTTGGCGTGTGGATCGTGTCCTCCATCGCCCTTACTCCTTGCGGACGCGCTTGACGGCGCGGGCGATTTCGACGGCCACATAGGCCAGGGCGATCGCGCCAGCCGCCATCGCGATATGGGCGATGGTGTGCCCTTCCGCGCCGGGGGCCACCGCGTGGCCCGGATGGGCCAGCGCGGGACCTGCGATCATGCTGAAAGCGAATGCGAGTTTCTTCATGATTTCCTCCTCCCTCAGCGCACCTTGACGGTGGTGAGCTCTTCGCCGTCGGGCGACATCACATGGGTCGAACAGGCAAGGCACGGATCGAAGCTGTGCAGGGTGCGCAGGATCTCGACCGGCTCTTCGGGACGCTCCACCTTGGTGTTCATCAGCGAGGCCTCGAAGGCACCGATATTGCCCTGCGTATCACGGGGCGAACCGTTCCAGGTGGTGGGCACGACGCATTGGTAATTCTCGATGCGCCCGTCCTTGATCTTGACCCAATGCCCCAGCGCGCCGCGCGGAGCCTCGGTCATGCCGACGCCCTTGGCCTCTTTCGGCCAGCTCGACGGATCCCATTTCTCGACATTGGCGGTGCTTTCGTCGCCATTCTTGATGTTGGTCATCATCTTGTCGAAGAAGTGCCGCTGCAGACGCGAGCAATACTCGGATTCCAGCGCCCGCGCCGCGGTCCGGCCCAGCGTCGAGAAGACGGCGCTCAGCGGCAGGTCCATCTTGCGCAGCAGACCGTCGACCTGGTTCTTGATGTCTTCGTGACCCTTGGCGTAGCCCACGACGTAACGCGCAAGCGGACCGACCTCCATCGCGTGCCCCTTCCAGCGCGGGGCCTTGATCCAGCTGTATTTCGCAGCCTCGTCAAGCTCGATGATATTGGTCCGCGTGCCTTTGGCGTTCGGCCCGAGCTCGTATTGCGGCTCGGTCACGCCATCCCACGGGTGCAGGCCCTTGCCGGGCTCGCCATAAGTGTACCAGGAGTGGTCGACGAATTCCTGCACCTGCTCGGGGTCGCGCGGATCGACGTCATGCACCTCGTTGAGATTGCCGTTGATGATCGCGCCACGCGGCAGGTGAAGCTGCTCGGGCGAGAAGTCGTTCGGGTTCTCCGGGATGTCGCCATAGGCGAGGCAGGCCTGCGACGATAGACCGCCGCCGTAGAGCCAGTTCTTGTAGAAGCCGCCGATCGCGATCACGTCCGGAATGTAGACGTTCTCGTTGAACTCCTGACACTTGTCGATGATCGAGGAGACGAGGTTCAGCCGCTCCATGTTGATCGCACCGACCGAGCCGACGCCGTCGATATTGATCGGGCACGGCACGCCGCCTACCAGCCAGTTCGGGTGCGGGTTCTTGCCCCCGAAGATGGTATGAACCTTGACGATCTCCTTCTGAAGATCGAGCGCCTCCAGATAGTGCGTCGTCGCCATCAGGTCCGCTTCCGGCGGAAGCAGATAGGCCGGGTTGTCCCAATAGCCGTTTTTGAACAGCCCGAGCTGCCCGCTTTCGACGAATTTCTTGAGACGGTTCTGCACGTCCCGGAAATAGCCTGGGGAGGAGAGCGGATGGCTCGGGCTGACCTTCTGCTGCAGCTCCGAAGTCGCCTTCGGGTCTGCGCGCAGAGCGTTGACCGGGTTGACCCAATCGAGCGCATGCAGGTGATAGAAATGCACGATGTGGTCATGGATCTGCAGCGCGAGCTGCATCATGTTCCGGATCGAGTTCGCATTGTCGGGGATCTGGATTTTCAGCGCATCTTCCACCGCACGGACCGAGGTCAGCGCGTGGGTGCCAGTGCAGACGCCACAGATCCGTTCGGTGAAGGCCCAGGCGTCGCGCGGATCGCGGCCCTTCAGGATCACCTCGAGCCCGCGCCACATCGTGCCGGTCGAGACCGCGTTGGTGATCATGTTGTTTTCGTCCACATTCACTTCGCAGCGCATGTGACCCTCGATCCGGGTCACCGGGTCGACAACGACCCGCTTGCCCGAATTGTCCATCGTGTAGCCGTTCGGCGTGTTGAGAACCGACATGGATTACGCCTCCTCGTTCTTCTTCTGGGCGCGTTTGAGCGCGGAGACGGCAGCGTGAACTGCCACCGCACCGCCGACGACGGCCGCCGTGGTGCCGCCGACCACATCGGCATTCGCTTCGATCCCGAATTGCTTGATGTTGGTGAGCCGGTCGTAGAAGGAGCCCTGATCCCAGAATCCGTCCTCGGAGCAGCCGATACAGCCGTGACCCGACTGGATCGGGAAGCTGACACCCTCGTTCCAGCGCACGGTCGAGCACGCGTTGTAGGTGGTCGGCCCCTTGCAGCCCATCTTGTAGAGGCAATAGCCCTTGCGCGCGTTCTCGTCGTCCCACGTCTCGACGAACTGACCGGCGTCGAAATGCGGGCGGCGGTAGCATTTGTCGTGGATACGCTGCGAATAGAACATCTGCGGCCGACCCTGCCGATCCAGTTCGGGCATCCGGTCGAAGGTCAGCATGTAGGTGATCACGCCGGTCATCACCTCGGCGATGGGCGGGCAGCCCGGCACCTTGATGATCGGCTTGTCGGTGATGACCTTGTGCACCGGGGTGGCGCGCGTGGGGTTCGGGGCGGCAGCCTGCACGCAGCCATAGGAGGCGCAGGCGCCCCAGGAGATAATGGCTTTCGCATGCTCGGCAGCGTGGCGGAGTTGATCCACGAAGGGCTTGCCGCCCACGATGCAGTACATCCCGTCTTCGTTGAGCGGCGGATTGCCCTCCACGGCGAGGATGTAATTCCCTTTATACTTGTCGATCGTCTCCTGCAGCGCGGCTTCCGCCTGCGCGCCCGCCGCCGCCATCAGCGTGTCGTCATAGTCGAGCGAGATCATCGAGAGCACGACATCCTTGGCCAGCGGGTGGGCAGAGCGGATGAAGCTTTCCGAACAACAGGTACATTCGAGCCCGTGCACCCAGATCACCGGGGTGCGCGGCTTGGTTTCCATCGCATGGGCGATCTTGGGCACATAGGCCGGGCCGAGACCCAGCGCCGCCGCCGTCAGCGAGCAATATTTCATGAAGCTGCGGCGGGTAATCCCCTGCCGACGCATCACGTCGTAAAAGGTTTCGATCGCAGGCAAAGTGTCCCTCCCTCTGTGATCCCGATGACCGGATTCTCCCTCCTCCCGAGGGGAATACGCATGTGTGATCTCAGGATTGGCAGGTCGGGTCCGCGAACAGAACGAAATAATGACAGGATGTCGCAGGCGCGAATTCCTGTTTGTTTCCGATATGTTGCCCGTCAAAACCCCGGTGCGGCGCGGGGCCGCACTGGCACGTCAGTGACCAGCTTTCCGGGATTCCGGTCAGTCTCTTTCCGACTGCGCCGCAGCAATCACCGCCTGCCCCAGTGCCAGCGAGCCGTCATTCGCCGGAAGCGTGCGATGGCTCAGCACCGGCAGATCGCCCAGCGCCGCGCAGGTCAACCGATGCAACAGCGCGTTCTGATAGACGCCACCGGTCAGCACCACGGCTTTCGCGTCTCCGCTTTCGATCAGCGACCGCGCCCGGCGGGCAAAGCCCTGCGCCAGCGCCGCATGGAACCGCAGCGCGATTGTCTCGGGCGCGACCCCGGCCTCCAGATCGGCGGCGAGCGCCTGAAAGAACGGTCCGGCCTCGAGCACGTCGCCCGCATCCGCGAACGCATAGGCCCCGGCCTCCGCTGGGGCGCCGTGTGCCAACGCGTGCGCCGCCAGCGCCTCAAGCCGCATCGCGGCCTCGCCCTCATAGCTCTGCCGCATCGGGCAGATCCCGAGGCAGGCCGCCACCGCATCGAAGAGCCGCCCCGCCGACGACGACAGCGGCGCGTTGACCCCCTTCGCCGCCGCCTGACGCGCCAGATCGCGCGGGGCTTCCGGGAACAGGCTGTCGGCCAGCCCCGCCAGCCCCGCCGCATCGAGCCGCACCAGCGCGTTGCGCCACGGTTCTGCCTGCGCCCGGTCACCGCCGATCAGCGGCGCGGGCTCAAGCCAGCCGCGCCGCGCGAACCCAAGGTAATCGCCCAGCAACAGCTCGCCGCCCCAGACCGTTCCATCGGGCCCCAAGCCGAGCCCGTCGAGCACGATCCCCGCGACCTTGCCGCCCTCCAGCGGCCAACCGTTCTCGGCCATGCAGGCCGCGAGATGCGCATGGTGATGCTGCACCTCGACCAGATGCAACCCGTCGCGCGCGGCCCGTTCGACCCCGTGGCGCGAGGCCCGAAAATCGGGATGCAGATCGACCGCCACGACCTCGGGGCGATGATCGAACAGCGCCGCATAATCCGCATCGGCCTGCTCGAACGCCTCCCATGTCAGCACCTCGTCCAGCTCGCCCAGATGATGGCCCAGCAGCGCCTGCCCGTTCTTGATCAGGCAGATCGCGGCCTTCATCTGCCCGCCATAGCCCACCACCTGCGGCGCGCCCTCGAACCCGTCGGGCAGCGGCAAGGTGCCCGGCACCTGCCCCCGCGCGCGGCGCAGCACCATCGGCGGATCGGCCCGCACGACGCTGTCATCGAGCCGCCGCGCGATCTCGCGGTCATGCATCAGGAAGGCATCGACGAAGCCAGCCAGCTTCTCCCGAGCCTCACCGTTTCCGATCACCTGCGGCTCGCCCGAGAGATTGCCCGAGGTCATCACCAAGGGTCGCCCCTCTTCCCCCCGCGCCCATTCGCGCAGCAGCAGATGATGCAGCGGCGTATAGGGCAGCATCCAGCCGAGGCTGTCCTGCCCGGGCGCCACCGCCTCCGGCAACACCTCCCCCCCCTTTTGCAACAAAACGATCGGCGCCGCAGGATCGCGCAGCAGTTCCGCCTCGGCTTCCGAGACCTTGGCATAGCGGCGGATCGTCTCGATCTCGCCCATCAGCGCGAAGGGCTTAGCAGGCCTGCGCTTGCGCGCCCGTAATAGCGCCACCGCCTCGGCATTGCTCGCATCGCAGGCGAGATGAAACCCGCCCAAGCCCTTCACCGCGACGATCCCGCCACCCTGCAAAACCGCTCCGACCTCTTCGGCTCGACGCTCTTCCCCGCCCATCTCCAGCCACACCCGCGGCCCGCACTCGGGACAGGCGATCGGCTGCGCGTGAAAACGTCGATCCGCCGGGTTCTCATATTCCGCGCGACAGGCCGGACACATCTCGAAGGGCGCCATTGTCGTCTGTGCCCGGTCATAGGGCAGCGCGTGCAGGATCGTGAAACGCGGCCCGCAATGGGTGCAGTTCGTGAATGCGTAGTGCCGCCTGCGCCCGTCGCCCCGGATTTCCGCAAGACAGTCCGGGCAAGTCGCCGCATCCGGCGTCACCCGCGTCTCGGCCCCCGCCCCTTGCGAGGCCACGATCGCGAAGCCCTCAGGCGCGGTGTCGAACACAAACTCCGACACCTCCACCGCATCGAGCCGCGCAAGCGGCGGTGCCTCATCCGAGATCGCCTCGGCCAAACCGGCCAGTGCCCCCGCCACCCGGATCAACACGCCCTCGGGGTCGTTGAGCACATGGCCCGAAAGCCCACGCTCCTGCGCAAGCCGCCAGATGAAGGGGCGAAACCCCACCCCCTGCACCTGCCCGCGCACCCTGATCTCGAAACCCTGCATCTTCCTCTTGGCTCAAATATCCCGGGGGTTTGGCGGCGGAGCCCCCATTTTCGTCAACGTTTCTCGCCCTCCGGCGAAAGCAGGCGCCGCGCCCCCAACTTACTCAATGCACCGTGCAGACCATGCAGGGATCGAAGCTGCGCACGATATGCTGCACCGAGACCGGGGTGGTCTCGCCCGCCGCGACCGGCGCGCCGACCAGCGCGGCCTCCAGCGGGCCCGGCACACCCTCCGCGTCGCGCGGGCTGAAATTCCACGTCGTCGGCGCGATGATCTGATAAGAGGCGATGCGCCCGTCCTCGATCCGCAGCCAATGGCCCAGCGCGCCGCGCGCGGCCTCCACCAGCCCCGCGCCCTGCCCTGCCTCGGGCAGATCGCCCTGCACCATGAACGCAGCCCCGGGGTCGATCCCGCGCGCCAGACGCTCCATGAAGGCTTGCGTGCGTGCCAGCTCCAGCAGCCGCCCTGCAACCCGCGCCAGCACGCCGCCGCCCGCCAGCGCCCGCGCAAGCGGATGCCCGTCCACGACCTGCCGCGCGAGCGCGCCGGTCTCCACCGTCTGCCCGTTCAGCCGCGGCGCCTTGCACCAGCTGTAGGCGGCGTCGCGCATCGCCTCGTCGGGACGTGTCTCGCCCTGCCAGGGATGCGCCTGCGCCCCCAGCATCCATGCATGGCTGAGGTCTTCCGTGATCGCGCCGAAATCGACCGCGCCCAAAGCCCCGTCCCACAGCCCGCGCCCGAAGCCGAACCCTTCGGCCAGCGGATAGGCTCCGAAGCTCATATACCGGCCCGAGCCGCGCCCGAGCCGGTCCAGATCCAGATCGGCCGCGATGCGCAGGAAGAGACCCGCATCGCCCGCCTCCCATGCCATCAGCTGATCGACGGTCTCAATCGCACAGAAGGCCTCGAGCGACCCGCCGAAAACCACCTCCTCCAGATAGCGCCGGAAAGCGCGCAACGTCGTCTCGATGCGCACCTTGTCGCGCGGTCCCGGCGCGCGCGTCACGCCGCCGGGCTGGATTGCGAGCGTATGGGGCCATTTGCCCGCCATCAGCCCGAGGATATGCATCAGCTCGGCACGCGCCGCGACCGCCGCACGCTGCGCGCCGCCCTCGGCGGGGGTAAACCGCGCCACGGCCCGATCGAACCACGGATTACCTGCGTAAACGGGGCGGATGAAATCGGGCATGAAGAACAGGTTGAAATGGAACAGGTGGTCCGAGAGATTCTCGACCGCATGGATCAGCGCCGCCATGGCCGCGCCCTGCGGCGTGGGCTCCAGCCCCATCGCAGCCCCCAGCGCGCGCGCCGCCGCCGCCGACTGGCTGATCGAGCAGATGCCGCAGATCCGCGGCGTGATCGTCAGCGCATCGCGCGGGTCTTTGCCTTCCAGCATCCGTTCGAACCCGCGATAGAGCGGCGAGTTCACGCGGGCCTCAGCCACCGCCCCATCGGCGAGGTCGAGATGCACTTCCAGATCGCCCTCGACCCGATTGAACGGGCCCACGACAAGGCGCGGCGTCTCTGTCATCTGCGTCCTTTCGGCTTGCGGATCGTCGGCGTCACCTCGACCCGGTCGGCAACCGCGTTCTTCGCGATCCGCTCGGGCGTCGCCGCCTTTGACAGCGAGGCGAGCGCCATGAACCACGCTTTGGGCATATCGGTCGGAAGCCCCACCGGGATGCCCGCAATCTTCGGCGTCTCGGTAAAGGAATGGCGTGGTTCCTCGAATTCGGGCGCGGTGCAGTTGATGCAGGGGTATCCGCCCGAGGTGCATGACCCGTCGCCGTTCCACGGCCGAATATTGCAATCGCCCACGGCCTGCGTGCCGATGCAGCCTAAGTTCTCCATCATGCAGCCGATATCGGACAGCTCCACTGCCGAGGCCTTGTATTCGTAGAACTCGTTTTTCGAGCAGCCATGATGGACGAGGTGCTTGGCATAAAACAGCGGCCGCCCGAAGGCGTCGAGATCTTCCGCCCCCAGCGCGCCTTCATTCAGCAGCATAAGCGTCTCGGTCACCCAGTCGGGATGGGTCGGGCAGCCCGCCACGTTGATCACCGGCAGGCCAGAGCCCGAACGGAACTCCACCGGCAGCGCTCCGCCCGGCAGCGCACCGTCATATTGTACGCCGACCGCATCGGAGGGGTTGCCGCCCGCCGAGGTCACGCCGCCATAAGTCGCGCAGGTGCCCACCGCGACGACATGGCGGGCTTTCGGCGCGAGGCTTACCACCCAGTCGAGCATCGAGCGCCCGGTGCCGGACACCATCTGGAACTTGCCCGTTCCGCGCGGCCCGCGGGCGATGGAGCCCTCGACGGCCAGCACGTCCAGTTCGATCTCGCCGCTCTCGACCGCCTCGAAAATCGCGCGCACCTCCGCCCCAGTTTCGAGGCTGACTGTCGGGTGCCAGAGGAACTCGATCCCCGCCCCGCCCAGCGTGTCGAAGACATTCGGGGATTCCGCGCAGAGGAGCGACATGGTGCAGCCGCCGCAGCCAGCCGCTTGCAGCCAGAGAACCTTCATTCCGCTCCCTCACCCAGTTCCAGATCGAAGGAGAAACAGGCCCCGCCCAGCGCCGACCCTTTCGGGCAGAGCCGCAGACGCCCGCCATGTTCCTCGATGATCTTATGGCTGATCGCAAGGCCCAGCCCCGTGCCCGCACCCACCGCCTTGGTGGTGAAGAACGGATCGAAGATCGCCTGCGTCAGCTCTTCGGTCACGCCGGGGCCATTGTCGCCAACCGACAGCGTGCCGCGCCCCTCAATCACGCGCGCGTCGACCTCGATCCGGCCGGAGCCCTCTTCCAACCCGGAGAGCGCGTCGATCGCATTTTGCACGAGGTTCATCACGACCTGCTGGATATGTCCCTGCCGACCGCGCACCTGCAGCGTCTCCGCGCCGGTGAAGGCGATCTCGACCCCGGCCTTGGAGCCGCGCTGCACCCAGTTCGCCGCCACCCGCGCGGTCTCGACCAGATCGAAGACGACCATCTCGCCCGAGCCTTCGGCACTCAGCCGCCGCAGATCCTCGACGATGTCGCGCACCCGTTCGGCCCCGTCGCGCGCGCCCTCGATGGCCGAGCGCAGGTTGCGGATTTCGCGGTCGAGCTTCAGCTCCTCGCGCAGGGCGATAAGCGCCTCTCGATCCGCTCCGGCCTGCACTTTCTCGAAATAGGCCTCGAACTTGCCCGCATAGCGCTCCAGCGCATGGGTATTCGCGTAGACGAAGGAAATCGGGTTGTTCAGTTCATGCGCGACGCCTGCAAGCAGACGGCCCAGCGAGGCCAACTTCTCGTTGCGCACCAGCTGCGCCTGCGTCGATTTCAGTTCTTCGTGGCTGCGCTCCAGCTCGGAATAGGCTTGGCGCAACTCGCCCAAGGGTCGCCCGGTCAGCACATAGCCCGCGATGCGAGAGCGTTCGTCCATGCGCGGGCTGATCGACAGCTCCAGCGGCGCGGGGCCTTCCGGCCCGCTCAGCGCCGCTTCGATCGTCACCGGCTTGCGGGTATTCGCAGCCTCCGCCAGCCCGCGATCCAAGGCCTCGACCGAGCGCGCATCGAACATGCCTGCGAGCTTGCGTCCGTGCCACGCGCCGGGCGGCTCGCCAGTCAGGCTTGCGACCGAGGCCGAGGTTTCCAGCACCTCGCCCGAGCGCGAAATCACGATCAGCGCATCCGAGACCGAGGCGAGGATCGAGCCCAGAAACGAGCGCAGATCCTCCAGTTCGTGGTTCTGCTGCTCCAGCCGCTCCTGATAGTCCACCAGATCGGCATAGGTCCGGTCGACCGCCGAGAGCACATCGAACCAGACGTCTTCGCCCTCCCCTTCGCCAGCGCCCGGCGCGTGGCGCAGCAGCCCGGCCAAGGTCGGGTCCAAAGGGTGCTGGCTATCGGGTGCGGACTCGCGCGACATGACACTCTCAAAGCCGGGCGCGACGGGCGCCCATCCCTTATCGCTAGCCCATTCGCGGCGCTCAGTCCATGATCTCGGGCCCCGTACCGAAGGGCGCATTTCGTGTCAAAAGACGCGCCATACCCCAAGATGACCTTCCGTCAGCCCGCGCCTCGCCCTCTTGGCAAGGGCGCGCGCTTTGCCAAAACTACAGCGCGAGCGCAAACAGGCGGGTGACTTGGCGCGTCCGGCGCGGCGGGAACCCGAGGGAGGACGAGATGCGGGGATGGAAAGCGGTGCTTGCCGGGATCGGCGGGCTCGTCGTGGTTACGGTGCTCTACGCGGTTATGGTGCCGCCGGAACTGCTGCGCGTGGGCGCTGGCTATAGCGCGAAGATCACCTGCTCGGCGGAAGCGCTGCAAGGCCGCGACCCCGACGAAGTTCTCGAAACCGATGTGCAGGCGCCGGGCAACCCGTTGCTGCGCGCCTTCTGGGTCAGCACGGATCGCCGGGCAGGCCGGGTCCGGGCCGCCTTCGCCGGGATCATCGCGCCCACCACCGCCGAGGAGCGCGTCGGCCTTGGCTGCGCGACCTACCCCGATGGCAATCTGGCCGACGCCGGCGATCAAAGCGCCCCGTCGGCGCCGGGACCGAGCAAGAGCGCCGCTCTTTGGCCCACCGGTGCGCAGACCGACCTGACCGGTCAAGGCCGCTTCGAAGCGGTCTTGCGCGACGATGCGCTGACCGGGCCGGGGATGCGCGCGGTGGTGGTGATCAAGGATGGCAAGCTGGTGGCCGAACGCTACAGCGATGGCTTCGATGCCGCGACGCCGCTTCTGGGCTGGTCGATGACGAAGACCGTCACCGCGGCCCTTGTCGGCACCGCGATCGAGGCGGGCAAGCTGCGGATGGACCAAAGCGACCTGCTGCCCGAATGGCAGGGCGACGACCGTGCGAAGATCACCGTCGCGCAGCTGATGTCGATGTCGAGCGGGCTGCGCTTCAACGAGGATTACGGCGACGTCTCGGATGTGACGCGGATGCTCTATCTCGAGCCGGACATGGCGAAATTCGCAGCCTCCCAGCCGCTCGATCATCCGCCGGGCACTCATTTCAGCTATTCCAGCGGCACCGCCGTGCTGCTGTCGCGCATCTGGCAAAATGCGGTGGGCGACACCTCCACCGCGCTCGCCTGGCCGCGCCGCAAGCTGTTCGATCCGCTCGGGATGAGCTCGGCCACGCTCGAGACCGACGCCTCCGGGACCTTCGTGGGCAGTTCCTACCTCTACGCCACCGCGCGGGACTGGGCGCGTTTCGGCCAGTTCCTGCTACAGGATGGCACATGGGATGGGCGGCAATTGCTGCCCGCCGAATTCGTGCAGCGGATGCATGCGCCCGCCCCGACCGACGGGGTCTATGGGCAGGGCATGACTTGGCTTGCGGGGCCGAGTAATCAGCAGAAAGCGGGCGATGACGCGCGGTTCGGGCTGCCCGCCGACACCTACTGGCTCGAGGGGCATGACGGGCAGACCGTCACCGTGGTCCCCTCGGCCGATATGGTCGTGGTGCGGATGGGACTGACACCGTCGGACCTGAACTACCGCCCGCAGAAGCTGGTGGCGGCATTGCTGGAGGCGGCGAAGGCGACGGCTCACGCCTCGTCGAACATCCCTTCGAACAGCGCCGAAGACAGGTAACGCTCGCCGGAATCCGGCAGCACGACGACGATGGTCTTGCCCGCGTTCTCCGGTTCGCGCGCGAGGCGCAGGGCCGCAGCCGCAGCCGCGCCGCAGGAGATCCCGGCCAAGATGCCCTCTTCGCGCGCCAGCCGCCGGGCGGTCTCGATCGCCTCGTCATTGCTGACCTGCTCGATCCGGTCCACCAGATCCATGTCGAGCACCTTCGGCACGAAGCCCGCCCCGATGCCCTGAATCTTGTGCGGACCGGGGTGCAGCCCCTCGCCCGCGCGGGCCTGCGTGAGAACCGGGCTGGCCTCGGGCTCGACCGCGACCGAGATCACCGGCAGGCCCTTTTCCTTTTTCAGATAACGCGAGACGCCGGTGATCGTCCCGCCCGTGCCGACGCCCGCGACGAAGATATCGACCACGCCATCGGTATCCTCGAAAATCTCCGGCCCCGTGGTCTTCTCGTGAATCTCGGGGTTCGCCGGGTTGTTGAACTGCTGCAGCAGCACGTAGCGGTCGGGATCGGAGGCCGCGATCTCCTCGGCCTTGGCGATCGCCCCCTTCATGCCCTGCGCCCCTTCGGTCAGCACGAGCTTCGCGCCATAGGCCAGCAGCAGCTTGCGACGCTCGATGCTCATCGTGTCGGGCATGGTCAGCGTGATCGGAATGCCGCGCGAGGCGGCGACGAAGGCCAGCGCGATCCCGGTATTGCCCGAGGTCGGCTCGACGATCTCCTTGCCGGGACCGAGCAAGCCGCGCTCCTCGGCATCCCAGATCATGTTCGCACCGACGCGGCACTTCACCGACCACGCCGGGTTGCGCCCTTCGATCTTGGCCAGAACGGTCGCGCCCGCCCCCTCGGTCATGCGGTTGAGCCGCACCAGCGGCGTGTTTCCGATGCTGAGCGAATTGTCTTCGTAAATACGTGCCATGCGCGCGCTCCCTTCCTGTCGTTTGCCGCGCCATCAAAGAGCAACACGCGCGGAAGGGAAAGACGAAAGCCTCGCATCGCTGCGAGGCTTCCACTTCTTTACCGGGCAACTGGCAGCACCCGGAGCTTTCCGAACGCCGTTACGAGAAGGCCAAATCCGGCGGACAGTACGAGCCGTGTCCGTCATAATCGTCATCCTTGTGTCCGCGACCGCGGCCGCCATGCGTCAGATCTTCGAGAGACCCCAAATGTTTCAATTTGGGCCGCTCATACCGGATGGCGTCATTTTTGCTTCGAGAATTTTCAATCACCACATATACCCCCACGTTTGATTGAATATAGAAAGGGTTACACAGCTCTGATGAACCGCTAGCGGTTTTTGCAGCGATTCAATCCGCGGTTGCGCGCGCATTAAAAAGTCACCCGAAAATGCTTAAAAAACGCGCATTTACGGGCTGGATTCCTGATTTTAATGGAATTGCGATCGGCGGCGGCTGGCCGAAACCCCCTGCGCAAGACACGAGGGAATCGCCTGACCGTCAGCTATTCGCGGCGGAACGTCCTGCTTTCACACACTTAATGCGTGTTAATTTCAGTTACTTACTCTCGGCAAAGTGGCATCTACAGAGGAATGAGCGCGGCCGACAAAGCGCACGGCATTCCGCTTCAAGATCGCCTTTGGCTGGAAATTCCCCGGAACCCCGTTCGCCGCAATTCCCGCCTTCTGGAGCGCCTCGATCCGTGCCGAACGCGGTATCCGCAGAACCTCGCCAGAAAGAAACGCTTCCTTCGCCTCTGGCGAGGTTCGGGCCCAGATCGCCCGTTGAAGCCGCGTGATCGACGCCTTGAGATCAAGCTCGCGCCGCAGCCACCCCTTGTCGAGGCCCAGATTTCTCGTGGTCGATGTCTCGTTCTCTGCCCAGGCGGCCAACCGCTCCCGGCTGACATAGACAGGTTCGGAGATCAGAGCCGTGCGCAGATATTCCTCCAGCGTCGGGATCGTATCGACCTTCACCGCCAGACTGCCCTCCATCTTGCGCGACCAGAACAGCGCACCATTCGACACGCCGATCGACCCAAAGATCGCCAGATGGACCTCTTCGGGCGTGTAGGTGCGCTCGTCATAGACATCATCGAAAATGCCCTTGTCGCCGAGACGGGCGTTGGGCGTCCGGCTTTCGTGCTCGATGACCTGGCTCAGCATGCAGAGGTTCACCCCCTGCTGGGTGCAAATCTCGTGGCCTCGCGCAAGGTAGTCAGGGAAGACCTGATTATCGTCTTCCAGCATGCAGAAATAATCGGCCTTGTAGGGGTTCTCCTTGAGAAAGCAGTCATCGAGATTGCGCGTCATGAATTTCTGCGGGCGGTTCTGCACGTAGTGAACCCGCGGATCGCCAATCTCTTCGACCATCGCGCGGCCGCTCGCATCGGGGCAGTCATCGCGCACCTCACAGACCCAGTCCTCGAAGGTCTGCGCCTGAAGCGTGCCTATGGCGCGCCGCAACAGGTCGGGGCGCCGATAGGTCGGCATACGCACGAGCGCTAACGGCATTGGAACACCTTCCTCGTCGAAAAGAGGTTTGACCGACCGCGGCGCACCGGACGTTTACAGTTCGGCATCACGCGATCCTCTCAAACAAGTTCAGAAAGCGTCGCGCGCCGCGCTCGAGGGAAAGCTCGTCGAGGATGTATTCGCGCGGCTGATATTCCGGCAACCGCGCCCAGAAGTCCTCGAACCGGTCTTCCATATTCGCACGCGTCCAACGCAGCCCGCATCGATCGTCGAAATAAGGAACGGCCGAGACTTCCAAGCCTTCGGGGACGAATTTGGCGCCGAGCGGGTCGACGAGTTCGCCCTCGTCCCACGCAAAGACCGGAACGCCGGAAGACATCGCCTCCTGATAAGCAAGGCCTTGGGTTTCGTGCTCGGTCACGAAGATCAATGCACGCCCTTTGGCCAAGGCGCTGCGATACTCGGCCAACTCGTGCTCGCCATATTTCAGCTCGACCGAACTCAGGCCGCGGCGGTCGAGCATGGCCCGCAGCGGCTGCATCGTATCCGCCTCGCGCGCGGCGTGGTTCCAGCGGATCTTGTTGTAGATGACACAGTCGATCTGCTTTCGGTTCTCAGCGAGAAGCGGCCAGCGGTCCGTATCGATCCCGACGAACATCGGCGCCATTTTCGCGGCTACCTGAGGCGTATAAAGCCGGATCGGCCATTCCGACGGCTGCGTGACGATCTGATAGTTCCGCTCGGCCAGCATCGCCTCGGCACGGTCCGGATAGGGTACCCAGCCGGGCCCGAACAGGGTCGGATTGGGCAGATCGACATCGCTCCAGACCGACTGATGACCGGCAATGGCGATCGGCCTGTCCGGTGACCGACGGGCGAGCGCGAAATCATTGATCCGAACGTCATACCCGTTTCGCCGCAGACTTTCCGTCAGGTTCAGGAACGCTGTGAAGAACCCGGTATAGGGCTGCTTGCGCTTCAGCTTGCGGTAGCTGCGCCGCGCAACCCCGCGCAGCTGCGAAAGCTGCCGCCCCAGAGGCATCTCCCAGGCGCGCATCTCGTAACCGTCATAGAAGACGGGAATGACCTTGTTCGTGAAAGCTGCCCCAGCCAACGTCCACCTTCCCCTTCGCGCTGCGATCGCGCCGCAAACCGAAGTGGCTTTTCGGGGATCACATGCCCCGCACGCGACGCCCTATGCACTTCAGATGTCCTCCAAGGGTTTCCATGACGCGCCGCTCCGAGCCAGCCCGCAGGCAATTCCCGCCACTCGTGCAGCCATGGACGCACAATCACTCAGCAGTGAAAGGTGCAAAAGATGCCAAGCGCCTATTCAGCAGGCATTTTATCGACAACCCACTAACGAATTCCCGCAAACTCCATTTCTGAATAGGCAACCAACCGGGTTTTCTCAGAGCGCGCGTCGAAAGAACTCTCATTGCGTAAATAGAATCGCTACCAAAGCGCCAAGCAGCCTCGCTGCAGCGCAGAAAGCGCCGCCGATTATTCGTTCACATTACGCACAGTTTCTAAGCGCCTTGGATATTCGCGCGACGTTTCCGCATGCCGCGCGGTAATTCGGCAAACCTGCCCTCCTTAGCATTTGACCGGAAACTGCCCAGATCGAAGCCTGATTTTGCGGTGGTTGGTTTTCGTCCGCTCCGCGCCGCGTTTCAGGCGATCTGGAGGAAGTTGAATGACTCGAAGTGGGCCCGATGCGAATGTCCCGCCCCTGCAGACTGACGGTCACGCGGACCATGTGCAGATCGGTGACTGCCACGCCGTTGATCGCGCGGCAGCGTGAGCGCAGGGAAGACGGCTTTCAAGATGCGTTTGATCTACCTCGTTCATGACCTCGATGATGCCGCGATCTGGCGACGCGTTCAGATGTTGCGCGCTGGCGGCGCCGAGGTGACGCTTGCGGGGTTCCAACGCTCAGCGCGGCCACTGCCGGAGCCTGCGCTCATTCTCGGGCATACCGCAAACGGGAAAATGGCGCAGCGCGCGCTCTCGGTGCTCAAGGCCCTCCCCGGTCTCGACAAGCAGTTTCCGACGCTCCAGGAGACCGATGTCATCATCGCTCGCAATCTCGAAATGCTCGCGCTCGGGGCGTATCTCAAGCGACGCGCACCGACGGCACGTCTCGTCTACGAACTGCTCGACGTGCATCGCCTGTTGTCGGGGAACGGTCCGGCGTCCAAGGCGATCCGCGCGATTGAAGCGGCGGCGCTCAAATCCGCCTCGGGGCTTCTGTATTCCTCGGAAGGGTTCAAGCGCGGCCACCCTCAGCCGTTCGAGAAGCTCGCGCCGCACCTGTGCCTGATTGAAAACAAGCCGCTCGCGCTTGATCCGGCACAGCTTAGCACACGCACGCGCCCTCTGGAGGGGCCGCTGCAGATTGGCTGGAATGGAATTCTCCGGTGCCGCTGGTCGCTGGACACGCTCGACGAACTCACCCGCAACGCACCGGGACATTTCCGGATCAAGTTGCGCGGACGTCCGGCGCTCGATCAACTCCCGGATTTCCATGAGCGCGTCGCCGCAAATCCTGATCTCGAATTTGGCGGCCCCTATACTGCGCCCGATGATCTTGATGAGATTTACGACGCGGTCGATCTTGCCTGGCTGATCGACCGCTACGAGGCCGGAGAGAATTCGGACTGGCTGCTGCCAAATCGCCTTTACGAAGGCTGCCTGCATGGTGCGGTCCCGGTGGTTCTGTCGGGAACCGAGGTCGCACGACGTACCGAAACTCTCGGCATCGGGGTTCAGGTGGCAGAACCGTCGAGCGCGTCGGTCGCGCAAGCCTTTACCGACCTGAGCAATGCGGATCTCCAGAAGCTTCGGCAAGCGGTCGCTGCAAAGCCACGCTCCACCTGGGAGGCGGGTCACGCAGAATGCCGCGCGCTCGTGTCCTGGTTGGCGGATCTTCCCACGCTTGGCGCGCCTCGCAGCGACGCCACGCATCTGCGGGAGGCGCAATCGTGAGCCGCATTCTCATCGTCATCCCCACGCTGAATGAGATCGACCATATCGCCTCGGTCATCTCGGCGCTTTTGCCCTTCGCGCGCGCCCAAGACGCGACCGTCATAGTGGCAGACGGCGGATCGACGGACGGGACCTGCGCCATAGTCGAGAAAATGGCACAGGAAACGCCGCAAATCGTCCTGCTGCACAACCCCGACAGGCTGCAGGCCGCAGCGGTCAACCTCGCCGTGGAGCGTTTCGGCGACGACGCGGAATGGTTGATCCGTGTGGACGCACACAGCGCCTACCCGAGCGATTTCTGCGAAACGCTGATGAACGAGGCCATTGTGACTGGCGCCGACAGCGTCGTCGTGCGGATGCGCGCCGAAGGTGTCTCCCCGTTGCAGACCCAGATCGCGCGGGCTCAGAATTCGCGCTTTGGGAATGGTGGGTCGGCACATCGCGGCGCAGGGGAAGGCCGTTGGGTCACTCACGGTCATCATGCCCTGTTTCGGCTGAACGCCTTTCGGTCGGTCGGGGGTTACAACACCACATTCAGCCATAACGAGGATGCGGAACTCGACCACCGCCTGATCCGCGCGGGCTTCAAGATCTGGCTGACCGCAAGCACCTTCGTCCGCTACTTCCCGCGCAAATCCCTGCGCGATCTCGCGTCGCAATATTTCCGGTTCGGCAAGGGACGCGCCCGCACGCTTGCCTTGCATCGGGAACGCCCGGCGATGCGACAGGCGATCGTCGCAGCTCTGGCACCGGCACTCGCTCTTGTCGTGCTGGCCCCGCTGCACCCGGTCTTCGCCCTGCCCGCGATCATCTGGCTTCTGGGCTGCGCGGTTGCTGGACTGGCGATCGCGATCCAGACGAAGCGCCTCGCCAATCTCACGGCTGGCCCGATTGCGGGTATCATGCATCTGGCCTGGTCCGCGGGGTTCTGGGCGCAGATTTTGGGCAATAGCATTCCAACCATCTGTCGCGGGGTGCCCGAGTGACCAGTCCGAAGCGCAACGACAAGATCGGCATCGGCCTGTGTACTTATCGCCGCGAAATCGTGCGCGACACCCTCGCGTCGCTTGCCGAAACGCTCCCGCCGGATCTCGATATCTGCGTCATCGTCGCGGATAACGATCTTGAACCCTCGTCCGAAGACCGGGTTCGTTCGGTGCCGCTTCCCTTCGAGCTGCACTATCTGCACGCGCCCGCCCACAACATCTCGATCGCGCGCAATGCGGTTCTCGACGCGGCCGAGGCGCAAGACTTGGACTGCCTCGCCTTCCTCGATGATGACGAGCGCGCCCTACCCGGCTGGCTCCCTGCCCTGATGGAGGCGCGCCAATCCGAAGAGAGCGCCGCGGTGATCGGCCCCGTGCGCGCCTACCACAATGACGCGGCTCCCGAATGGATGCGCGCTGGCCATATCCACGACACCCTCGCCGAGCACGATAGCGAAGGGCGCGTGCGCGCGGGCTACACCTGCAACGTGTTGCTCGACCTGAAACACCCCGCCGTCTCTGGCCTGCGGTTCGATCCCGAATTCGGTCGCAGCGGCGGCGAAGACACGATCTTCTTCGACCAGATCAAGCGCCGCGGCGGGACGCTTGCCTACGCCCCGGACGCGTGGCTCGAAGAGGATGTGCCTGCTGAACGCGCGCGGCTTTCGTGGCTTTTGCGGCGCCGCTTCCGCATGGGCCAGACCCATGCCGTTCTGGTCTCGCAGGGCAAGACGTTCGCTGCACGAATGATCGAACTCGGACGCGCCGGTGCGAAAGCACTCGCCTGTCTCGGACTTTCGCTGGGCCACGTCACCGACCTCTTGGCGCGCAACCGGAATCTGATGCGCGCGGCCTTGCATATTGGTGTCGTCTGGCGACTTGCCGGCGGAAGCCGAACGGAAATCTATGGCGGCGCATCTGCCGATGCCACGCACAACACAGCCTCAAGGCGCAACGCGCGAGGAACGACCTCTTGAGACAGACGCAATTCAAATTCGCAGATACCAGCAACGATCTCGAGCGGCCGATCTCGAAACCGCCCGAAACCGTAACGCTGGGCCAGCTCACGCGTATCCTGCGTCGTCGGCGGTGGTCGATCATCGTGCCCGTCGTGATCCTCGGTATCCTCGGGATCATCTATCTGGCGACCACGCCGCGCAGTTACCTTGCAAATTCACTGCTGCTGCTGGATGCGAATATCAGCCGGTCGATCGAACAGCTCGGGGCTTCGGAGAGCAACAATCTCAGCGAGTCCGCGCTTGAGGATGCCCGGCTGATCATCCGCTCCGACCGGATCTCGCAATCGGTCGTGAAGGAGCTCGACCTTCTCGACAATCCCTCCTTCACGTCGCCGCCGAGCTCGCTGTTTTCCCGGCTGATCGGCGGCGCGATCAACACGATCCGCACACCGATCAACTGGCTACGCTCGAAGCCCGAACCGAGCGGCACAACCACTCTGACGCCCGAACAGATCACCGCCGCGCGGCAAGACCTCGCCGCGCGCGCCCTGCAAGCGCGCATCGATGTCGGGCGTGTCGGCAGAAGCTCCGTGATCTCTATCAGCTACGAGTCCTACGATCCGGCCATGAGCGCCGCGATCGTGAATTCGCTCGCCGAGGGCTACATCGCCGATGTCCTCAACGCGAATTTCGAAGCGACCGAGCGGACGACGAACTGGATGCAGGACCGCCTGACGGAGCTGCAAAATCAGGCGCAACAAGCCGCGCTCGATGCGGAGACCTTCCGGGCCGAGCATGGGCTCGTCTCCTCGCGCGGCGTTTCGATGACAAAGGATTCCGTCGTCCAGCTCAATGCCGAGATGGCCAATGCGGTCAGCGATGTGGCCCGCGCACGGGCGCGCGTCGATACCTACAACCAGATCATTGCCGGTGGGGTCCAAGCCCTCGTCGATGGCGGCTCCACCGGGGTTGGCGGCGGAAGCGACCCGGCCCTGCAGCAAGCCCGCGATACGCTCACCGACTCGCTGGCGATGCTCAATCAGATCAAGACGAACTTCGGCGAAGATCACCCGCAGTATAAGGTGGTCCAACGACAGGTTCAGGCGGCTGCGGAACGCCTGTTCACCCTTCTCAAGCAAGGAAGCGCACAGGCGAAGAGCGATCTTTCAAGCGCCGAAGCGAAGGTCGATGCGCTCAAGAACAGCCTCGGCCTCGCGATCGACAGCGACACGAGTTCCGGCACCGTCGAGGTTCAATATAGCGCGCTGCAGCAACGCGCCGACACGCTCTCGACCCTGTACCAGGCGTTCCTGACGAAGTTTCAGGAGATCGAACAACAGAAATCCTTCCCCGTCTCGAACGTGCGGATCCTGACCAAGGCGGACGTGCCGCGCAACCCGGTCGGCCCGAGCACGAAGCGCGCGCTTGCGATCTCGATCGTGCTCGGGTTGATCATCGGGATGATGATCACGGCCTGGCAGGAATGGCGGGAGCGTTTCCTGCGTACCTCGGATGACGTTCAGGACGAAACCGGTGGACCGTTCCTCGGCTATCTGCCGGAGTTCGAAACCTCGGCGCAGTCGGAACCGGTCCGATCGATCACAAGCACCGCCGTGTTCCAGAACCTGCGGGACGGGCTCGCCGAGAATATCTCGAAACCGAGAAACGGGTCGCATTCGACCAGTGAAAGCGCCATTTACGCCGTGCGCCACCCCAGATCTTTCTTCGCGGAAACCTTGCGCAGCGTGCGGCTCGCCGCAGAAATCCGCGCGCCGGTCGAGACCGGGGCAATCGTTCTGGGGGTCACCTCCGCACGTCCCGAGGAAGGCAAATCGACGGTCTCTCTCAATCTGGCTGCCGTGCTCAACATGTCCAACGCACGGGTGCTCTTGATCGATAGCGACATCCGGCGCCCGGGGCTCAGCCAGCGCCTCGGCTTCCGCCATGGCGACGGACTTGTCGAAGTGCTCGCCGGCCGCGCGCCTTGGCGCAACCTGGTGCGTGAGGTGGAAGGCACCGGTGTGCATATCCTGCCCTGCATTCCGCCGAATGGCTTCACCCACAGCGCCGAGCTGTTGTCCTCACGCGGCATGCGCGAGTTGATCGCCGAGGTGCGCAGCGAGTTCGATTTCGTGATCATCGACCTCGCCCCGCTCGGCGCGATCGTCGATGCGCGTGCCATGATCCCGAACCTCGACACCGTGCTCCTCGTGGCAAGCTGGGGCAAGACGCCGAAGTTGATGCTGAACCGCATCCTCTCGGCCAATGCAGCTTTGCGCGAGCGCCTCTTGGGAACGGTGCTGAACCGCGTGGATATGGAAGACTTGCGTGACTTCGTCGACGTCTCCAGCACCGAGGCCTATTTCGAAGATTACAACGGATATTTCGGGGATCCGGGAAAAAGCTGGGACAAGCCCGAAATGCGCGGCACAAATACCAACACACGCAACAATTGAATTTCAAATGCTTGACCGGTTATTATCGAGAAGGTAACCGCTTGAACCCAGCCCAAGTTTCGGAGTGCCAAGCCATGCGCTTGATGCCATTTCTCGTCGTCCTGACTCTTGTCACGATCATCGCTGGCGCGGTCGGGTTCTGGAATGGCATGTCTTTGGGAATGGTCGCGATTTTGTGTATTGCGATCTTCTTTCTCGGTCAGATCCTGTACGTCGGCCTCGTCGCCATCATGACCCGCGAGGAAACGGCCCGGAGAAAGAATCAAGGGCGCGCGCAAGCCGGTCGCGAGGCTTCGGACGACAATACGACGTCGCAAGTTTCGCGCGGCGCCTACCTCAATCAGGAAAATCGCTGAGCTTCAGCGCACCGTTTAATGTCACACCGCGCGGCTCGTGCTGCGTTCGGCATCACGCATTTTCATGAACCTTGCGTCGGGCTTGGTGCGCAGGATCGCAGGCGCACCGCTTTCGACGATCCGACCCTCTTCCAACGCGAAAACCATATCCGCGAATTCGACCATCGAATAACGATGCGCGATCGTGAGGATAGCCATCGGGGTTTCGATCTTCGCAAGGTTCGCCACGATACGGTTCTGACTTTGCCAATCGAGCGCGCTCGTCGCCTCGTCGAGGATCAGCAGCTCGGGCTTTCTCAGCAAAGCGCGTGCCAGCGCGATCCGCTGGCGTTCGCCCCCTGACAACAGCACGCCACGCTCGCCCAGCAGAGTGTCGAGCTGCGCGGGAAGCGAGAAGACGAAGTCCGCGGACGCGACGCGGAGGGCCGCCTCCATGTCTTGCTGATCCGCCTCCGGCGCGCCAACTTGCAGAGCTTCGCGCACCGTCATCGGTGGCAGATAGGTGTCCTGCGTGACGTATGAAATCCGGTGCCGCCAGCTCCGGATATCCATCGGATCGAGGTCTTGACCGTCGATGAGGATCTTGCCGGTCTCGGGCCGGATGAGGCCGCAAATCAGATCCGCGATGGTCGATTTTCCAGAGCCCGACGGCCCGATCAGCGCCGTCACCTCGCCCGCGCGAACCGTAAGGCTGACATCCTCCAAAGCACGCGGCAGGCCTTCGCCGTGACGATAGGATACGTTCTCCAGCCGGATCTCGTGCCATGGCGCGCGCGTCGCGATCGGCAATCCCGCTGCAACGTCGCGCTGGCGGATCATCTCACCCTGGACATTTCGAATGTGCTGCCACCCCGGTAAATTCACCAAAAACATCTGCGCCTGCTGCTGAAGCGTCATGAACCGCGGGGCCAGCCGCATCATCACGAGCAGCAAGACGACAATCTCGGAAATCGCGAGGCCGAGCTGCACGAGCGACAGGTAAATGAAGATCACCGCGCCGATCGCCTGAGCGATCTGAAAAATCCCGGAGCCGGTCGCGGTGCGCCGCGCGAATTCGCGCGTATCGGTTCGTTCCATATCAAGGATCGCGTCGAACCCCGCGATCTCCGCCTCCTCGAGGTTCATCGCTTTCGCCGTCTTGAGCCCCGACAGGAAACCCGAGACCGCACGAAACTGATCGCGACGAAGCCCCTGCAGCTTCACACCATATTCCGCCGACATTTTCCGGTAAGGCCTGAGGGCGAGAAAGGCGACGACGCCAAATACGGCGGATAACACCGTCATCGGCACGGAAATCATGAGCCCCAGCGCCACGTAGAGCACAAGCGATGCAGAGCCCTGGATAAGCGACATCAACAACATCGATGCCATCCGAACCCGCTCCACCTCGCCGACCAGCGCATGTTCCAGATCGGCGTTGCGCTGGCGAACCAGATGATCCCACCGGCTCTCGGCGATGGCGGAAAACAAACCATGCCGCAAGATCGCGGAGAACCTCAGCTGGATGTCGGTGACATAGACCGTGCGCATCCGATTGAACAAAGCCTGCAGAATGAGAAAGCAGACGAGCATCGAGAGCAGCACGGCGAGCGGGAGCGTAAAGGCGGGAAGCGTCACGCCCATGAATTCGCGCTCAGTGATCTCGATGATCGGCGCGCCTTCCTCCGAACGGGAGACGAGGCTCAGGATCGGCAGAAGCAGAAGGACGGAAATGCCTTCGCTGAGGCTGCTCAGCATCAGCATGCCCAAGGCGATATAGAGCTTGTTGCCCGCCGCACGACGCATCGTCGTGAAGAGGTTGCGCGCCTCGCTGAGAGACGCCCTGGCGGAGAGAACGTCGCTCAATCCTCGTCTCCGGTCATTGCGCGATCCGAATTCAGATCGGCGCGAATGGCATCTGCGAGGGTGGTCATGGCATCAAGCGTTGCGGGAAGGCGCAGGATGCGGACTTTCACCCTCCCAGCAAGCGCGACGGCGTCCCGGAAATGGCGATTGGCTGGCTCTCCCGACAGCAGGTTCTCTCCGAAGCGCACCCCGTAGGAGAACCGCAGGATCGCGGGCAGCGACTGGCTGGCGGCCACGTCGGCGGTGGAAGCCATCTCGCCCTCTCCGCGTTCGAGGATGTAGAGACGCACGGCGGGGGCCGCATATTCTGCCGTCGCATCGCGAGGAAGCTGCACCCGCTTCTTGTCGATTGCCGCATGCACATCGCCCCGGGCGACGGACTTCTGCGGCCGGTGCGCCTCAAGGGCCGCGTCGGACAGCTTCACCTGACCGAAGCCCGACAGAACCTCCCCATCCGGCGTAAAGGCGACAAGGTCATCTGCAAGGAGCTTGCCCCCGGCATTCAGCAATGCCGCCGCGGAGGTCGACTTTCCCGTGCCCTTATCCGCCATCAGAACGACGGCCTGCCCCCCGAGGGCGACCGCACTCGCATGCAGGACGAAATGCCCCTGACGCCGGAGCGACTCGAACAGGATCGGACCGAGCAGCGGAAACGCGATGAGGTCGTCGCTGACGCCCTCTGCGGGCTCGCAGAGAATTTCCGTACCGTCGAGATTGACGGAGAAGGCCCCGACGGTTTGCCAGTAGAACCGTGTTTCCGTGGCCCCGAACTCGTACCAGGTCGGCAAAGATCTGGCGTTTTCGGGCAGTTCCACCGGCGCGCGGCGAATGCGCAAGCTGCGCGGCTCTGCCACCGAGCCGGCAACGACAGAGGCCAGTTCCGGGAGTTCAATATCGGAAACGACCTGCATGCCATATGTGCTGTAGGAATATGCGGGGGCGCCGAGCCCCTGCGCGGCTTCAATATGTTCGAGTTCGGTCACGCGTGGACCTCCCTTATCGGTTCTATTCCAGATGCAATCGGTTGGCGGGCGCGTTCTTCCCGCTCGAGCCACATGTCGAGCCACGCAGCGCGCCAGAGCTGCATGACCTCCAATCCACCGGCATCGGCGGAGGTGTCGAACAGCGCCCGCGCGGTCTCTTGAAGGCGCGCGATATTGACGTATGGCTCAAGTCGTTCTGGCGGGTTGTCGATATACCGCCGCAACTGTCCCTGCGGATCCTCGCGCATCGCGCGGCGATTGTTGGCGGTGAAGTCGACCTTCGTCGATCTCAATCGGACATGCTCCGGCAGGATGCCTTTCATCGCATCGCGCATCAGCGCGCGCGGCTGTCCGTTCTTGATCTTGTCCGCATCGGAGCGGTTTACGCAAAGCTCGACAACGCGCCGGTCGTAGAATGGGAACCGCAATTGTAGCCCCATGGGGCGCGTGGCTCGATCAAGCAGCTCGAACGCGCTCGGCGTCAGATCCCCGGCGAGCGCGCGCGCATGCGTCGCAAACCCAAATGGCATGTCCGAATAGAGTGCGGTGCTCGCCGCTTCGGAACGCGCGCGCAGATCCAAGCGCGAAACCAGTTCCGGCGAGACGATGCTCAACCAATCCGGTTGGGCCGGATCGCTCGAGCTGAAAAGCCGACGCTGCAACCGACCCGCCAATTTCGCGGCGCTACGGTTTCCGCCGTGGCGCGCATAGGCCATCACAAAGGACGCGACCGCACCACGCCCCCCCGCGAACCCGTGCAGCTTTCTCAGCAACGTCCAAAGCTTCGCCCACTCACCGGACCGGGCGAGTTCGTTGAGATAGGAGAAGGACGCGCCTCCGATGACTTCATCGCCGCCATGCCCGTCGATCAGAACGGCATGCCCATCCGCGCGCGCCGCGGAACAGATCGTGTGCGTCGTCACCATGCCAAAGCCCGGAAACGGCTGTTGCTGGTTCGTCAGAAAAAGGTCCGAAAGCGTTGGATCGAGTGCTGTTCCAACGCCGCCATTCAACATCTTGGGCCGGAAGTTTCCGGCCTCCAGAACGGCATCGATATATTCGCCCTCATCGAGTTCAGGCGCAGAGGGAAACCGCAGCGAGTAGGTCGGGAAAGGTTCCGACGACAAGCGCGATGCGAGGATCGCCAGCGAACTCGAATCCAGGCCCCCGCTGAGCATCGCGGCGGCGGAGCCTCCGCTCATTGCTTCGCCGGTGGCGTCCGAGAGCGCATCTCGCAAGGCCTCGTCAGTTTGCTCGGCCGCGCTCAGGTCGCGGGGCTCGAGGCTCCACCACGTGCGCTGGGGCGACAGGGTGCCATCGCGATAGTGCATCAGCTTTCCCGGAGGCAAGCGGACGATATCTTTCCAAGCCGTGCGCGTCTGATTTGTCAGCTGCCCCGAGAGATGTTCGGTGATCCAGAGGACGTCATGCTCCGGACGGTCTCCGGTCATCGCGATGACAGCTTCGGGATCGCTCGCCAACGCAAGCCCGCGCGCATTGGCCCGGTAGACCACCGGCTTGAGACCAAACCGGTCCCGGACGACAACAAGGGTTGCGCGCTTTGGATCCCAGATTGCGATCGCGAAAGCCCCCTCGAGCACATGGCCGAGCTCGTCGTCGAAGCGATCATAGGCTGCGGCAACAAGTTCGATGGCCGAGCTGTTTGGCGGCATCGCCAGACGCCGCGCCGTGTCGCTCAGGTGGGTCAGGTCCAGGTCTGCCGCGACAAGCGCGCCGGTTGCGCTGCGCGTCGTCTGCGGCCCCGACATGAGAACCGAAGACCGCGCGGATGCTTCAACCACGGCGTTCCGCAGCTCGGGAACGGCTGCCAGCTTGGCGGGATCCGCGAAACCGCCAATTGCGCAATGCAGTGCGGGCCGGTTCATGGGCGCGCCTCGCCTTGCGCAAACGCCGTCATATTCTTCAACAGCGTATGACGCGCGAATTCCGCGCGCGTTCCACCCAGCACGATAATATTGTCGGACATCAACCAGGCATGTGGGCGAAACTCTTCCCCGCCTATCGGCAGCGACAGGCGCACGGTGGAGTCGATCCCGCGACGTGCGAGCAAGAGCTGCCCCGACGTGGCCTGTGTCAAACAGGTCGCTTGCGGGACGAGACGCGCAGCAGCCGCCACGGCCCATGAAATTTCAGCGAGAGTGCCGCGGTCGGCGGCTTTCGGCTCCGGAAAACGCGCGGCGTTGGACACCACGGTCTTGCGCAATGCATCGTGGCGGTGGCGCCACAGATCGACACGCACACGCACGACTGTCACGAGCGCCTCGAACAACAGTCGAGCGTCGTGAAGGATCGGCCGTTTCCAACGCATTTCACGCAGCCTCGACGAGACCGTTTTCGTGAAGGTCGCTCAGGAGCACCGAGACATCCTCGGCAACGGTGTCGCGCGGAACAGAATAAGCGCCCGAAATCGTATCGATAATTTCTTCGACGCTCTTTTGGTCGCCCAATAGATTCCAGACGATAGCGCCGATAGAATCCAGACTGAAATAGGCATTGGAATTTAAATCCAAAATCGCGACGCCGTCACCATAAGGACAAGCAACACATTCGGAACGAACCCGATATTGGGACATTGCATTCATAGACTACCCACCCACACCTTGAGAGCCACGTTGCATAGAGTGGACAGAGGCGAGACCACGCCCCTGTCCTTCTCATTTTTTTACGAATTACGAGAAGGTAAGACCCGCAATATCCGTACCGGGCGGCAGCACCTGGTCGGCGATCGTGGTGCTACCTGCACCGTGGGTCAGGTCTTCGAGCTTGCCGTGCTTTTGAAGCTGCGGACGAGTATACGTTTTCATCAGTAGATACCCCCTTTTGACGTTACGTACTCATTTTGGCTTGCGCCTCCTAAAGTCTTTAATCAGGCTCCACTTGAGTCAAACCTTAGTCCATTCGGAGCGTCACAGCTTCAGTTCGCTGCGAAAATAACAGGCAAAATCAAGGCAATATTCCCGCGGCCGATTTCAGGGGGTCCAATATGCGAGCATCCTGTCCGAAAACCCGCTCAAGAAATGAGCGCGTTAAAATTTCGCCAGAAAGCTGGACATTTAGAATTGCAACCTTGGGGGAATTAAAAAGTCGCGCAATTCAACCTGGGGTTGATCTCTCGATGGATTCGATTCGCGATTTCGTGAAGGTAGGCGCGTGAGCTTTCCGGAGAAAGAGCTCACTTACGTGAAGCGGCGCGACTGTTCGACACAGGTCGAAATTCTCAGGAAGATGGCATCCGGTCAAGCGCCGCCGATCAGCACCGACCCTCGCCTTCTCTTTGAAATCGCGCGCGTGAACAAGCTGTTGATGCACCCCGGGTGGCCAGACCTTCAAGGCGACGCGGCCGAGCAGGTGAACGCTGAGCTCAACTTCGGACGCATGCGCGGAATGGTTTCGAATAATCGCGGGCTGAAGCTCGCCGCCGAGATCACCGAAGCGCTCGATGCTGGCCAGATTCCGCACCTTCACCTGAAAGGCCCGTTGCAGCAAATCCGGCTCTACGGCACGCCCCTTTTCAAGCCGTCCGGGGATGTCGACATACTGGTCGCGCCCAAGGACCGGATCGCGGCGGGAAAGATCCTCGAAGAGGCTGGGTTCAAGCCCACCGAAGCCGAACTCGGCAGCTGGTGGGTGCATTTCCTCGGCGAACGCCATTTCGAAGCGCCCGACCAACCCATCTTCGTGGACTTGCACCATAGCGTCCAACAGCCCGGCTTGCCGCGCCCTCGGAACTTGGTGGGCTTCCTGCATCGGGCGGTGAGGCAGTCGGTCGCGAACAGCACACTGCCGGTGCCGTCCCCGCCAGACATGTGTTTGATCGCCGCAATCACGCTCTGCAAAGCCTTTCTTTCGCATGAACCTGCGGGCTCTGTGGCCCTCGACATGATCAAGGCGTTCGAGAGCCTCGAGTTGGCCGAGCGGGATCAGCTTGAACAGCTCGCCCGACAGACGGGTCTTTCGGAAACGCTGGATTTCGCAATGGCCCTCGCAACCACCAGCATCGGGCAAGACGGCCTCCCGCCGCTATCGCACGAATTGCTTGCCGGTCGTTCCGCGGAAACCGTTCGCGACATGGTCTTCCAGCCTTGGAAGAAAGGGCTGAATTTCCCCAGGCGACGCGAAATTCTTGCAAGCCTCTGCGGGCGCGACCTGTGGCGCCTTGCCCGTGAAAGCAATCGAGCCTTTCTTTCAAATACCTTTCTTAACGTGATCGCCCGCGCACGGAAGCCCGTCGGCGAAGTGGGAGGAAAAAAGCAATGACCCCAGAGATTTGCGTCGTGAGCACCGCCTATAACGCCGAAGACACCATCGGCGATGCGGTCCGGTCTGCGCTCGAACAGCCAGAGGTCGCGGAAGTTGTCGTGGTCGATGATGCCTCCACTGACCGAAGTGCAGAGGCCGCGCAGGAGGCCGCCGCGGGGGACGCGCGTCTGATCGTGCTTAGAAACGACAGCAATCAGGGGCCGGCCGCAGGCCGGAACCGTGCGATCGCCGCCTCCCGGTCCCCGTTTCTGGCAGTGCTCGATGCAGATGACTTTCTGCTCCCCGGCCGCTTCTCGCGCCTCCTCGCCTATGAAGGCTGGGATCTGATCGCGGACAATATCGCCTTCGTGCCCGCCGATATGGCGCAGGCCTTCGATCCCTCGCGACTTCCCGGGGATGATGCGCGCGTTTTCGAACTCGATCTGGCCGGGTTCGTAGAAGGGAATATGGGCAAACGCGGCGAGACGCGGGGCGAACTTGGCTTTCTCAAACCGCTCATGTCGCGCGCCTTTCTGGAGCGGCACGCTCTGCGCTATGACGAAAGCCTGCGGCTGGGCGAGGACTTCGATTTCTATGTGCGCATGCTCGCGCGCGGCGCGAAATTTCTTGTCTCCAATGAATGCGGCTACGCTGCACGCGTGCGGGAAAATTCGCTCTCGGGCCGGCACGGGACGAAGGATCTCGGCGCGCTGATGACAGCGGCCTCTGCACATCTCGACGACCAATCGGTGCCCCGCGCCGCGAATTCCGCCATGCGTCGGCATCACGACCAGATCCGCGACCGCTACCTGCTGCGGCGCTTTCTCGACATCAAGGCGCAGGACGGTCTCGGGGCGGCCTTCGGGTTCTCTATTAAACCGCCGCAGAACTTCATGCCGATCGCCTCGGGTATCCTGCGGGACAAATTGCGTGCGCAAAAGCAACCCGCCGCACCGGTGACGAATACGCTCCGCCTCTTGCTTCGCCCCGAGGACTAAAGCGCGGTCTGCGGGTTAAATCCGCCTATGCCTGCTCCTGCGCCCATTGCGGCAACAGCCACCGCGCCCAGGCCCCTGCCCCATCCAGAGCCTCCGGAATGACGTCATTCGCTTCGGAAAGGGCGCTCAACTTCGCGGCCATTTTCGCGGGCGGCGAGGCCCACATCGCACCGGGCGCGACGGGCCTCGGTACGCTGATGTGTAGTCTTTCCGCGACTGATACGTTTGCGTTTTCATCGATCAGCCCCTCAACCGCTTCCCCGATCCCGAGGGAGACCTGAACAGCGCGGCGCTCTGGGCCAATCGCTTCGTTGCCTTTGCGTCTCTCCGCGAGACTTCGAAGAACTTCCAACGCTAGAGACGGACGCCGCGCCAATGTCATCGTTGCCGCAGGGAACTGCCGGGCTTTCAGATGGGTCACGAGCGCTTCGAACTCAGCCATCTTCTGCAATCCGCGATGGCGCGCGGCCAGCTGCACGGCAACGGCTGGGTCCAGCCCCTCCGACAACCGCTGCTGAGCGCGGATCATCGCACCGATCGCAGCAGACGAAAGCCGATGCGAAATAGAGGCATTATGTCGACGGTACAGATACATCGGGTCGGGCAACACACAGAACTTCGCGCCCTTCAACAAGAGACGTAGGACGAAATCGAAATCCTCACCGATCCGCAGGTCGGGATCGTAGCGCAGATCATCGAGGATCGAACGACGGATCATCGGCTTGAGATACCCAAGCGGCGGGAGCTCGGTCTCCGGCGCCGCAGCCTCGACCCACAGCTTCGCCGTAATCTCGAGCGGAGCCACCAAGGACATCGGTTCAAGCAAAGTGCGACCGCCCGATCCCGGCACGGTCCCGAAGAACACCATGTCATCCGCAATAACATCCGCGCCCAGCGCGTCCGCCCCTTCCAGCATCCGCTCCAGCCGCTCTGGATGCATAAGGTCGTCACTGTCGAGAATGGCGACCCACTCGCCTTTGGCCCGCTCGAGCGCGCGATTGCGTGCGGTGGCCGGGCCGGAAGACGTATCAGCTGTCAGCACTTCGATGCGCGGATCCTGCTGCGCGAAATCCTGTGCAATCGCCACGCTGTCATCATCCGATCCGTCATCGGAGATGATCAGCCGCCAGTCCGATACGGTTTGGCGGCGTAGCGATGCGATTGCAGCCGCGAGATAGGACGCGCCGCACCAGTTCGCCATGATAACCGTGATACGCTCGGCCAAGACAGTCTCCACCAGTGATGAAGACACGCTAGCCCATGCAGGCTGCCGAGTCGGCGGCACGCGCGCCTGACAAGAAAGCTGCCGAAGTCGGGTCTGCATCACGCTGCATTTGCGAGCCACAGAAAGCGAAACGCCAAAAAATCCATCGCTTTGAGACAGCTACGCCCGAGGCCTCCTGCATGTGCCACCAAAGCCCGAGCGATTCGACTGCGGGGCGCGGTACAAAGGCTGCATGTCGATCTTACGCATCCTTTCTTGTCTCGTCGCTCTCGCCATTTTGGCACCGAGCCTCGCCCGCGCGGAGAAACCTCTGGGCGGTGCCTTCTTCGACAGTTTCGACAGCTTCAACAAGAAGCGATGGTATATCTCCGATGGCTGGACCAACGGCGACCACCAGAGCTGCACCTGGGTGCGGCGTGCCCTCAAGCTCGAGAAAAGCAAACTGGTCATGTTCTTCCTGCCCGAAGCGGGACCGGACAAGACCAACCTGTGCGCCGAGATTCAGACCCGCGCTAGATACAGCTACGGCACCTACGAAGTGCGGCTGAACACGCCGAAGAATTCGGGGCTCAACGCTTCGTTCTTCACCTATATCGGGCCGGTCCACGGCATGCCGCATGACGAGATCGACATCGAGATCCTCACCAAAGACCCCTCGAAAGTCTCGCTCAATCGATACCTCTCGGGCAAACCGATGGGCGGCGGGGAATTCCCCCTGCCGAAACCGACGACCGAAGGGTTCCAGACGCTTGCCTTCCGCTGGGAGCCGGGCGCGATCACATGGTATGCCGACGGCAAGGAAATCCTGAAGGTCACTTCAGGCGTGCCCAGCGCGGCTCAGAAGATCTATCTGTCCTTCTGGAGCACGCAGACGCTGAGCGAATGGATGGGGCGCTATAAGAAGCCCCCCGGCCCCTTGCGCTACACGATCGACTGGGTCGGTTACACGCCGCTCGGCGAGACATGCCAATTCCCTGAATCGATGCTGTGCAAGGAACCATGACGGCCCAAACTGCACATGGCGGCTATCCGTATCGAAATGAGATCGTGATCAGCCCGACGGCGCTCTTCGCGACATTGGCGCTGTTCATCCTGCACATCACGCCGAAGATCGGAACGCTGGGCGCGCTCGGCTTTCTGATCGTGGGGTGCTTCCTGATTCTTCGGCAACCGTGGCGTTCGCGCGATGAGATCGTCGATATGTGGTGGCTTCTCGCTCTGCCCGGCTGGACCGTGCTTTCGGTGCTCTGGTCGGATGCGCCAGCTCTCAGCCTTCGATACGGCATCCTTCTGACATTCACCTTCATGGTCGCCATCCTGATTGCGCGGCGCCTGTCCCCGCTCAACTACTACAAGGCCGTTTTCTACTCGTTTGCCGCGGTCAACATCATCAGTGCGGTGCTGGGGCGCGAGCGCGCAGATGGGCTGGGCTTCCTCGGGATATTCCACAGCAAGAACGCAATGGCGAGCACCGCCTCGATGCTGCTCATCTCGGCGGCGCCGCTGTTTTTCGACCGCAGCCTGCCGCGATGGCTGCGCTACTCGGGCGTGGCGATGACCCTGCTGGCCGCGCTGCTTCTCGTGAAAGCGCAATCCGTCGGCGCGATCCTTGCGAGCGTGGGGGCTTTGGCCGTCGCCGTGGGGATCGTGCTTCTCTCGCGAACCTCGGCATGGAAGCGGTTCTTCCTGCTCGTAATGATGTCGATGCTATTGCTTCTGGCAATTCTGCTCATCATGGCGAATTTCAGCCATGTCGAGTCATGGTTCTTCCATTCGACGGGCAAGGACGTCACGCTCACCGGGCGCACCGACCTCTGGGCGATCGCGATAAGACAGATTGCCGAACGTCCGGTTCTTGGCACAGGTTTCCAGGCGTTCTGGATTCCCGGCCAGCCCGTCGCGGAGGAAATCTGGGCGCAGTTCGGGATCGCGTCGAAATCCGGTTTCCACTTCCACAACACCCTGCTGACGAACGCCGTGGAGCTCGGCCTGCCCTTCGCGCTGCTGCAGACCGGCATCGTCTTCTGGGCCGGCTATGTCGTGATTGTCTGGGCGATCCGCGATGTCCGCGCCGAAACGATCTTTTTCGCGGCCTTCATGATCCGTCAGTTCGTCCTGTCGCTGGTCGAAGTGACGTATTTCTTCCAGTTCGATCCGATCACGGTGATCACGGTCGGCGCGATGGTTTACGCGATCCGATTGCGACGCGGAGAATAAAGCGGGGCGAATAGGCAGGACGCGCCTCAGCCGTTGCTTCCGGCCGCCTGCTTTTGCGGAGCTTCCGTCGTGGCCGCTGTCTCATTGGGGTCACGCGAAAGCGTCACCTCCACGAGGTCACCCGGTGACAGCCGCGTGTCGAAATCGGCAACGGTCTTCGCAGCCCCCCCGCCTGCAGGCGTGACGACGACCTGCAATTGCGGGCCGCCCTCTTCGCCTGCCAAGCCTGCGCCGATAGCGCTCGGCACGGCCAGCCGCATCAACCCACGTTGAAGGTCGAGGCGCTCACGCACATCGGAAAGTTCGGATTCCGCTTTCTGCTTATCGTTCAGCAGCTGTGTGATGCGCCCGGCGCCCAGATCGAGACGATCATTTTCGGCGCGGGCCAGTGCTTGACGAGACCGCAAAATCGCAGTGTCGACATCGAGGATCTGACTTTGGATTGCGGCAAGCTTCTGTTCGGCTTCGATTGCCCGGTTACTGGGGCTCAGGCCGCGATCAACGAGCTGCGCAACCTTGTCGCGCTGCTCTGCAATCAACTCCCGTTGGTGGTCCAAGCCTTTGGATTTTTGCTGCAACTTGTCGATCTCTTGAGTCAGGAGGGTCACCTGCCCGTCCACGAGTTCGCTTTTGCGCTTCGCCGAGTCGAGCCGCAATTTCAGAAGCGACTGCTCTTGTGCAACGCGCAGCTCTCCATCCTGCCCGAGTGAGGCAGCCGTCGGAAAATTCGCATCACTGGTGCCAGCCTGTTCCGCGTCGAGACGCGCGATGCGCAGGCGCAAATCGCCCTCTTGCCGCGCCAGCTGGGCCTCCTGTGCCGCAATCGAAAGATATTGGGACATCGTCCCATCGCCGGAGACGCCGGTCAGCCCCCCCGCGAGTGCGAGGGCGTGACGGACAGTCATCCCGGAGGTGAAGTCCACCGGCCCCGGCTTTCTCGCGAGCCCGCCGACGATCACCGGCGCGCGCTGCGTGATGCTCAGCTGAACATCGAGCTGTTCCGTCAGCGCCAAAGTATCCTTCAGCCGCGCCGAGATTTCCTCGGCGACAGCCTCAGCCTCGCGCCCCTTCGTCTCGACCTTCCCGATAAACCCGATATCCAAGGCACCGTCGGACGAGATTTCATATGGCCCCTTCAGCGCGGCCCATTGCGCCATTTCACCGGCGACGCTGCGCCACTCAACGATATTGAGCGAGACAACATCACCGGCTTCAAGCTTTTCGGCATAGGCCGGAAAGGCAGTCAGCGCAGTTACGGCCAACGGAAAGAGGAAACGCCGTAACGGGACACGGGACATTGGCACAGCTACCTCGCCCCGCTCGCAAACAGAACCGCCGGGATCGTGAGAACGAGAACCTTGATATCCAGGAGCACGTTCCACGACATCACGTAGTGGCGATCGAGAAGCACCCGCGTCGCGTAGCCAGTGTCGCTACGTCCGCTGATCTGCCAGAGGCCCGTCACACCGGGACGCACGCGCAGATAGTGACGGCCAGAGCGGCCATATTTGCGCATCTCCTCGTCAACGACGGGACGCGGCCCGACGAGGCTCATCTCGCCGACAAGCACATTGATCAGCTGCGGAAGTTCATCGAGGCTGAGCTTGCGCAGGACAGCCCCCAAAGACGTGACCCTCGGGTCGTCATGCAGCTTTCTCTCTTCTTCCCAGATAGTGCGCTCTTCGGGGAAACGCCGGAAATGCTCTTCCAGGATCCGGTCGCCATCGACGACCATCGTCCGGAATTTCCAGCACCGAAACTTCTTGCCGCCCCGACCGACGCGGACGTGTCCGAAAAGCACGGGCCCCGAACTCGTCATACAGACAAGCGCGGCAACCCCGAGCAAAAGCGGAACAAGCAGCGGCAGGAAAACGAGCACAAGCAGCAGGTCGAGCCCACGCTTGGCAATATCTCCTGCAGGACGCTCAACGAGCGGTTCAGCAGAAGCAGCACTATGGACTGTAGTCGGAGCAAAGAAGTGCCCCTTACGCGTTTCAAAGGTCATGTTTTCACCCCCCAGTGAAAGAGCGACAGTTTGAAATCCCTCGATTAACGATTTGGTAACCTTGCGAAACGAACAAGACCAAATGCCCCTTTCGCACCTGCAGCATAAATTTCGCATCACCGATCCGCGAAATTGCGCCATTCTGGAGGCGGTCCGCACGAAAAACGGGCGCTAGGAATCCAATTTGAGGATTATGGGCGGCAGAATCACCTTTAATCCCAGGTGCGAAGCTCGTTCGCTCTCCCAGAATTCCGCTAAATCGCGGAATTACCCCTAATTCGAAGAAATTCCTGCGACTTATTTTAGCGATGGCCAGAAAATTGGCCAATTGTGTGGCAGGCGTACGGTTTCATTAAGAGCGCTCGCCCCGTTCAGCGCTTTGCACCTCACAGCGCGGGCCGTTCCTCAGTAAGCCATTGGTATGAAGATGCCGCGACCGGCCCTTTCAAAGGAGGCCGCAGACGCAGCGGCGGCTGCCGACCGCAGCCTGAAGCAACGGTGAGAAGACGGAGGATGATGTGACGACGCCCCGAATTCGCCTCCATCTCGGAGCCCACAAGACAGCGACAACCTATCTCCAGGCGCGCCTCGAATTGAACGCGAAGCTTCTTGCCTCGCAAGGTGTCGCTTTCTGGCCGATCAATAATGTGCGGCCCCTTTTCCATCAGGCATGGGCGGAAAGCGAAGGCACGAGCAGGTCGGAAAAGCTCAAGGCACTCTCGGGCCGTCCAACGCGCCTCGACAAGCTTGGATCGAAGATCTCGAGCCTGTTCGACACCTCGGACGAACTGCTTGTTTCCGAAGAGAACCTGTTGGGCGAAACGGGTGAATTCCTCGACGGGGCGTTTTATCCGACGGCGATATCGCGGCTCAGCCTCTTGTCGACTTTCCTGCCGGATCGCCCCTTGGATATCTGGCTCTGCATCCGGTCCTATCCCGACTTTCTGGCATCGATCTATGGCGAAGCGATCCGCTTCTCTCCCGTGCCGCCCCCAGAGCAATTCGCATCCGCCTTTTCCTCACCAAAGGGGGCGTGGCTGCAGATCATCGACGACATCCGCGATGCCTTGCCGCACGCGAATGTCTTCATCTGGCGCTACGAGGATTTCCGCGACCTCGAGCCCCGCATCCTCGAAGGGTTGAGTGACGTCGAGGCTGAGGCGTTTGAGCCGCTGCAGAACCCTACTGTGCGGGGAAGCGCTTCCGACAGTGCAATCCGCGCCATGGCCGAGACCGCTGAACCGCTCTCAGCGACGGAATGGCGGTTTCGAATGGCGGCTCTGGAGCATGAGTATCCGGTGCAAGGCGCTCAGGACCGGTTCTCCCCATGGCCCGAGGACCAATTCCGAAAAATGCAGCAAGACTACGTTTCGGACATCTCCGCGATCGAAGCGCGCGCGGATATCACGTTCATCCATTGATCGTCGGGCGACCACCTCGATCATAGCTTGCTGCGAAAGGACGCCCAGAACAGATGACCGACACACGGACACGCCTGCTGAAGGGAGCCGTCTGGATCGCGCTCGGAAGCATGATCGCGAACGGAATCGGGTTCCTGAACACGATCATCATGGCCCGGCTTCTGGTGCCCGAGGATTTCGGGCTTGTGGCAATCTGTGCTGCAGTGATGGCCATTCTTCTGTCGCTCGCGGAAATGCCCCTGTCGGAGACGCTGGTGCGCCATGACGCCCCGACCGAAGAGCATTTCAACACCGTCTTTTCGATGTCCTTCGCGCGTGGCCTCATCGTCGGGGGCGCGGTGGCCGCGCTGTCCTACCCGGTCGCGTTGCTCTATGGCGATATGCGACTGCAGAACATCCTGCTCGTGATGGCGGGGTCCTTCGTCTTCGCCGGTCTCGCAAATCCAAAACTCGCCTTGTTCGAGCGAGAACTGGTTTTCCATCAAGTCGTCCTCATGAAGGTCGGCGAGAAACTCTTCGGCACGATCGTCGCAATTACGCTTGCACTCGTGTTTCGGTCCTATTGGGCCTTGGTGCTTGGCGCCGTGGCTTCAGACGTCGCCCGGATCGTTCTGTCCTATGTCTTCTATCCCTTCCGGCCCCGCCTGACCTTCAGCAAGTATCGCGAGATCCTCTCTTTCTCGATCTGGATCACACTGGGCACCTGGATCCAAGCGATGAACTGGCGCGCCAATCCGCTGCTTTTCGGGGCCGTGCTGCCAACCAACATTCTGGGGCAGTACAGTTTCGGCAACCGGATCACGAATGTGGTCATCGCGCAGCTGAACCAACCCCTGCAAAGGACGTTCTTCCCGGCCTTTTCCCGGGTGAAGAACGATCGGCAAAAACTCGTATCCGCCTATAAACGTGTGCAGGGCGTTGCCTGCCTCTGGATTTTCCCCTTCGGCTTCGGCCTCGCGGTGGTCGCCCATGACCTTGTCGCGCTGGTCTTGGGAGAGAAGTGGATGCCCGCCGTCCCCGTCATTCAGATACAGGCGATCATCCTAGCCTTGCAGGCGACGGTGGCGATCCAGCCGATCGCCATGGCAACGGGAGACACACGGCATCTCTTTTTCCGCGACCTGCGCGCGTTCTTCATTCGATGGCCACTGATCCTGCTCGGGATGTATCTCGGCAGCGCGAGCTACTACGGCATGCTCATCGGCGCCCTGATTGGCGGCGCGGTGGCGGTCGTCATCAACATTATCTGGAACATGACCCTGGTCACGCAGATCGCAGGCATCAGGCTGCGCGAGCAGCTGCAACTCGCCCTGACCCCGGCAATCGCGGCGGCCTTCATGGCCCTGGTCGTCTGGCTCACCGGTAGCCTGTGGGAGAAGCCGCCGAGCGTCCCTCTGGAGGCGGTGCGTCTGGTGAGCCTGATTACGATAGGCGGCATGGCCTACGTGGCTGCGGTCGCCGCGCTCTGGCAGTTCAACGGGCGCAAGGCGGGGCCGGAACTCGAAATGGCTCAGTTGTTGAAGGCGCTATTCACGAAAGCATCGAAGTTTCGCCGGACTTCTTGATCGCGCGCTCCGCGAAACGCTTCGAAAGCGCGCGTTTCAGGCGGAGGAATTTCCCGCGGTCATCGTGTGACTTCTGCAGGTGAACGAGCCAATTCTGCGACACCGAGGCCAACAGGGTCTCGTCGACCTCCTCTCCTAGCCACTCGAGCAGAGGGCGGAACCCGTCCGGTTTACCCTTGTAGTCGGCATAGTCGATCAAGAAGGCCCGATCTCCGAGCGCCTTGGCCGACGCTTCGAAACGGCGGTCCGCATCCTCGATCAGATCGCGGATCCGTTTCATGTTCGACTCGTAGCGCCACCAGCCGGACTCTGCGACCTCGCGCCAATCGCGCGTGTTGAAGATGATACGCGCGCCGGGAAAATATTGCGTCAGGAACGCGATGGAGCTCTCGTACTCTGCCAGCGTAGTCTCATGGGCGGTGAACCGGATTTCCTTGAAGCCGGTGACGCGTGTGTCCGGGTCCGGGCGTAAGATCTCCTCAACAAACGCACCCGCCAGCTTTTGGCCCCAGCTGTCGACCTTCGGATCGTTGATCCCGAACCAGGGCGCGTCCGGATTATGGGACTTTGCATGCGGGTGCTCCTGCGCCTCGGCAAGCACGGAAACGCTCATGCCAAGATGGTTGGCAATCCCGTTATTCTCGCCGCGAATGCAATACCCCTCCAAACTGTTGAGCAAGTTGAGCAGGACCGTTGAACCGGACCGACCGTAAGTGACGACAAAAAGATACTGCATTCTCTGGGCTACCTTTGAACTGTATCGAGCACTCCCCACTCGAACCTAAGCGAGCCCTGCGCCCTCTTCACCGCGTGACGGTTCTCGCGCCTCCGATCCGACCCCGAGTTGCAATTTATTTGGGCAGATGCGGGCGCGACGGATAAGAAACCGGCGCATCTCATATGCGAGTCGGCCACCGAGGGCTCCGGCGCGCGGGCTGTCTTGCTCGGCTGGGGCAGCCCTCCTACCGTTTTTCGAAGCGATACTCAGGAACGGAAACCTGCCCGTGCCTGCCTTCAGGAAAGCGTTTTCAAATTGCGGCAAGAAACGATGGCCTCACAGTCCCGACCTTTAGCCGAGCAGCTTCCACGCGACGACGCGTCCCCGCGATATGCGGCGCTGATCAGGGCCTATGAATGCCCGCCGCTGCTTGCAGAGGTAATCGCGAAACTCCGCGAGCAGAGCTTCCCGCCAGAGGACATCATCATCGTGGATTCCTCGCATGATGCAGCGGTGCGCGACCAGTTCGCTGCCCTGGGCGCGACCGTCGCGCCTTACGACGACACCGAGTTCAACTATTCCAAGGCGATCAACGTCGGCGTCGCGGCGAACACGCTTCCCTATACGCTGATCTTCAGCAGCCATGTTGTCTTCGACGATCCGAAGTTCGTGGAAAACGGCTGGCGGGAGATGAAAGCGCGAGATCTCGAGATCGTCTACTGGGCGCCGGCGCATTCCGAATGCCCGGACCCGAGCAAGCTCGAACCCGTCTCGATCACCCCTCGGCTCTTCAACGGGCGCAACGGGATTTCGAATAGCGCAGCGTTGGCACCCACGGCTTTGATGCGCGAACGCCCTTTCCGCGAAGAGGTCTTCTCAGCCGAGGATCAGGAATGGACGCGTTACTATCTGAAGCGCTTCAAGCGGCCCGTGCTCCGGATCGAGAGCGAGAAGTTCCGCTACCTCAACCCCAATCACGGAGAGACCGTCTGGAGTCAGGCCAAACTTCTCAATGAAGAACTCGCGATCGGGCATTTCGTGAATCGAAGATTGGTGATGCCCGACCGGATCGCCGCACGTTTTCTGCGCGGTGTGCTCGCCACCATCCGCCGCCGCCCCGATCGTGCCCGGATGCATTTCGCGATCGCCAAAGCTCTGCTGGCAGCGAATTTCAAGCCTCCCAAGAGACAGTCCCGATATTTCTAACAGGCGAACTGATCGCAAAGGACTCCGAATGATGTACGACGTCCGCGAGCCGCATGCCGCGTATGACCCGAACGTGATCGACATCGTTTGCGTGACCGATTCCAACTATGCGCCGCATTTCGTGTCGCTGCTGAAATCCATCGAGGCGGGCAAAGGCGCGGAGAAGATCCGCGTTCACGCGATACTCGATTCCGTCGATGAGGCGCGGTTCTCGAAGATCGCAGAGACTGCTACGGGTCTCGAAATCCATCCCTATCACGTTGCGGATCATAAGGCGCTGAAGCTTCCGCCGATCCTGCATATCAGTCGCGCGACCTACCTGCGCCTCATCATGGCAGAGCTTCTGCCGCAGGACATCTCACGCGTGATCTATCTGGATATCGACATGGTTGTGACCGGAAGTCTCGTCGACCTCTGGAGCACCGATCTGAAAGGTATGGCCTGCGGAGCCGTGCAAGACGCGTTCGTGGACCCGACGAACTTCGCGCGGCAACATGAGCTGCCGAGCGCGGGCACTTATTTCAATGCCGGTGTCCTCCTGTTCGATCTCGACGCGGTCCGGGCCACGGACGCATTGTCCCAAGCGCTCGACATGCTCCTGGCCGCGCCCGAGAAATACGAGTTCGCGGATCAGGACGCATTGAACAAGGTATTCTGGGAGAACTGGTCACCGCTGGACGCGAAGTGGAATTTCCAGCGCCTCTTTCTCTGGGAAGGGTGCGACTACACCTCTTCCGTTCCCTTGGCTCAGGCTTTGCCGCGGATCATCCATTTCACGGAGTCGCCGAAACCCTGGCAGGCAGCCGAATGGCACCCCTATGCGTGGCTCTACTGGAAATATCTTCGCCGCACGCCCTTTCTCGAAGAGGTCATGCAGCGCGAGAAGGTCGGCTGGTTTAGGCTTCTGAAATTCTGGCTGAAGTTTTACCTGAAGAAACCGCGCTCCTGAGCGAATAGAATGCCGGCGCCGGAAGGCAAGCAAAGGCGGTGACGAGCTACACTCTCAACTCATGCCGCAGCCCCGTGCCTAGGACGCTGGCGCATGTTTCTAAGGATAGCTCTCTGGAGTGTCGCGGTATGACGCTCAAAAAGCCAATGAACACACCACGCGAGAAAGAAGGAGGACAGAATATACACCCCGAACAGGACCATCCCGTTCCCCAAAGCGTCGAACCTCGCGACATGACGCATCGAACTGAGCAAGGCCATCAGAGGGAAATGAACAAGATACAGAGAGTAAGAGATCTTGGAGAGGAACTCTGCCAGTCGCGCGCCGTGGTCGAAAACAGGATTTGAGAGCGCGATCACAGCGAAAAACGCCGCAACAGCCGTGATGTAGAGTGAGCCGATTGAGTAATCATTGACGAACTTGAGAGCGGACATGACGACGAAAAGCGCGAAGACCACCGCGAGCGCGTAGATCGCTTTCGTTGCAACAAGGCGTCCGAGAAGCCCGTCGCGTGCTTTCCACGCAAAGTATCCAAACAACCAAGTCGGAAAGAGTACTGCCAAGTCGAGCCCGATGAACCACATCGTCAGAACGAAGAGCGCGGCAAAAAAGAGCTGATAACGACCTGGTTTCAATGCAAAAAAGCCAAGCGGAAAAGCGACGTAATACCAAAATTCGTAGGCGATGCTCCAAAGCGGTCCATTACTCCCGTAAACGGGAACGATAATATTGTGCAGGAAGAAAGCATTGCCCAGAAAAACGAGAACCCCGTTGGCCACCGGCTCGTTCGGGGCGCTCGCGAACTCGGCCCCAAACTCACCTCGATAGTAAGCCGGGTCAAATTGAGATGCTCCAAGCCAGTCGAACATCGCTGTCATGACGAGTACCGGGAGCAAGACGATACCCAAACGGACGACCCTGTGAACCGCGTACTCTTTCCACGACCATCGACCTTCGTGATGGGCCCGATCCACGGAGCCAGCGACCAGATAGCCTGAGAGCACGAAGAAAATGATTACGGAATAGGTGCCGAGACCGGTGAGCAAATAGAAGACTTTGGCGACGACCGTCGGGTCGTTCGCAAGCTCGGAGAAGTCGACGAAAAGGAAAGCTCTCGCGTGGCCGATCATCACCAGTATCGCGGCGATTGCGCGAAGCCAGTCGAGACCTACAATCTTCTGTGCCATTGCGCGCCCTCGTAGCTCGAACGGGGCAGGGCGATTTCGATGCGAATTAAACTTGGGTGCCGCGCTCCCTCAACTCAGGGAGCGCGCGTACCATCCGCAAGGCAAGTATTGCTCATTGCGGCCATCCGATACCACGGAGCCACACACGTTAAATGAAGCATTGTTGGCCTTCATGCTAAGAAATTACGCAAGCGATGAACACGAAGATTTGAAAGGATCATCGATCCGCTCTGCACGGGGGGACGCGACCGCCCCTCACATGCTTCGCGACGTTAACGGTGCCCTCAGTTATTGCAGGGCGCGCAGAGAGGTCAGAACCTCGTAATTGGGGCAATCCGACGGAATGGCCTGCGGGCCCTCCCCTTTTTCAGCCAGAACGGCGAGGCAGAACTCGGTGCGGCCGCAGGTGCGGCAGGTGGTGATCATCTCGGCGAAATCGGCTTGCGTGAGGAAGCCGTTATGCATCGCTTCGGAAATATTCACGCCAAGACGCCGCGCCATGCCGCGCGTCACCCAGAAGTTCAGATCGACTTCGCTTTGCATTCCCATCATTCCACTCCTTGGGGTTCGGCGCCGACGGTGGCGCGCAGCCGCGTCATCATCAGGCGGTTTTCGCAATAGGCGGGCGGTGCCTTCGCGGGGTTGCTTTGCGGGTCATGCTCGGCCAGCCAGAGCAGGCAGGCCCCGGCCTCGCGGCATTTGGTGCAGCGGATCAGCGCGTCTCTCCAGCCCTCGCCACTGAGCCGTCCGCTGGCCATTTCCATGCTGAGATCGCCGCCCATCTGCTGGGCCATCCGGTTCATCATCGCCGCGTGGCGATTGAGATGTTTGGCAGCGGTCATGGCGGCCTCCCTTGAACAGTCATCCCGGTGATGGGGGGACTCTGCCGTAGGGTCCGCAATTTCGATATGATTCAGATCAAGCGTTGCGATCCGAGGTATCGCCGTCGATTTCATGTCCGACATTGCAATCCAGATCGGGCGCGAAGCGCGCGGCCAACGCCTGCGCTTCCTCTGCGACCACGGCGCGGTCGCGCCTCAAGGACATCGCGGATTGCGAATGAGCTGCGGCGCGCAGGGCCTGATGCGCGGCGGGACGGCCGAAGTGATCGGGATGCATCTCGGCCACGGCTTCCAGCACTTCCTGCTGGCGCAGAGCGACTTCCAGATGCCCCGCCCCATCGCGCCCGATCGCGGCGAAAGCGTCCTCGGTATATTGCTCGGGCGTCACCGCGCGCACATAGACGCGGTCGAAGACGCATTCGGGGCTGTTCGGCGGGTGCCATTCGGCCAGCACCCTCGCGAGCCGCCCCAGAATGTCGATCCCGGTACCGGGGTCGTTGATCGCAGGCGAAAGCGCGCGAGAGGCGATCTCGGCCAGCGCGATCAGGCCGAATTGGGGGTCCTGATCATAGTCGCGGGCATGGTCGATGGTGAAGGCGTCGCGCGCGGCCTCTTCGATCTCCTCGCGGGTCTCGGTATCGCCCGGCAGCGCATCGCATTGGACCAAATGAGACGCCCCATGGACGAATTCGCCGGGCCGCGCGCAAAGCCAGATCCGGCAGTCATGCGCCTCGGCGACCTTTTGCAGCGCGCCCATATCGACATGCTGCACATGGCCGGTCCGCGTCGAGGTGATCCCGAAGACCCCCACGGGCGGCTCCTCCCATTCCTTGCCGCCGAGCCACGGCCGCTCGCAGCGTGCCTTCAGCGCCGTGCTCGCCGCAGTCTCGACCCGGCTGATCACATCGCCGAGCCGGCCGAATTCGCTCAGATGCTGCACCCAGCGCAACAGCGAGATCACCACCATCGCCACCACGCCAAGCGTCACCACCAGAAGGATGAACCGCCCCGAGTCGTCATAGACATTCGTCTCGAGCGCGATGATCCCTACCAGAGAGAAGACGAAGGAGCCGATGAAGCTCGCCAGCACGTTCTGCGTGACGCGGTCGGTCTGCATCAGCTTGATCGCGCGCGGCGTCGCCCCTGTCTGGGCCGAACTGAACGCGGTAATCATGATCTGCAGCGAAAAGGTGGTGACGGTCAGCATCGCGGTCGCGATGATCTTCAGGATCGGCTCCACCGAGCCTGCCCCCATCTTGTAGCCGAGATCCGGCGGCACGAGATAGCCGAAGCCCGCCGATCCCAGCGCGGTCAGGACCCCCAGCACGCCGAAGGCCGTCACCCGCACCCAGATCTCCCGCAGGATGACCTTCAGCCGCCAGCGCAGTCGCGAAAAGATTGCCATTGGTTCTGTGTCCCCGTCCCCAGTCCCCGCGTCCCGGACCCGCCTTTGCCGGGGGCCTCTATGTCAAATCCCAAGTGCGCAGGCCCTGAACGGGTTCCCTCAGCTGCCCGCCGGGATCTTGCCCGCACGCAACTGGGCGACGGTGTCGCGCACCACGTCGAAGCGCAGCTGATTGGGCGGATGGGTACCCAGCGTCTTGTCGCCCGGATCGGGCAGGCGCAGGAAGAACTGCGCGCCTTTGAGCGGATCGTAGCCCGCGTCCCATGTGATGATCGTGCCGAGCCGGTCGGCCTCCAGCTCGTAATCCTTGGAATAGAGCCGCGAGCCGATCTCGGCCCCGATCCGCCGCGCACGCTGCACAGTCAGGGGATCGGCGCCCTGCGCCTGCACCGCGCGCCCCAGATAGGCCGCCCCAACCGCCGCGTCGCGTTCGCGCGCCGCGATATGACCCGCGATGTGATGGGCGGCCTCGTGGCCGATCACGAAGGCCAGTTCGTCGGCATTGCGCACCTCGGCGATCATGGCGAGCGTCACCCCGATCACCGGGCGGCCGGAGCGATCAGTCGTCTGAAACGCGTTCGCATCCAGATCGAGCCGGTCATCGACGACGAAGAGGTAATCGCAGTTGAGCTTGCGCGTGCGCTTGCGGCATTCCTGCTCGATCTGCGGCTCCATCCGGTCGCCCACAGCGACCAGCCGCGATACGGCCACTTCGGCGCGCTGCCTGTCTTCGGGCGAGATTTCGGTCTGCGGCATAGGCGCCATCGTCGGCACGCAGCCCGAAAGCAGCGTCACGGCGAGCGACAGGATTACGAGGAGAAAACGGAAGGAAGGCATCGACGGGAAAGCGTCCCTGAAAGAGGATTTCCCCCAGCTTAGCGACTTGGCTCGCAGCAGCATAGCCTCCTGCACGCGATCGCCTGCAAGCAGCGGCGTGATTTCGCTTTTTCGGATCGAAAAGCCGCGCTAGCATGAGGACATGTTTACCATCGAACACGAATTCGACGCGACCGTGATCACCCTTGTCGACGAGGGGACGGATCCGCTTGATTATCTGCAGGAAGACATCACGATCAGTTCCTTCGAGGACTGCGTCGTGGTCGAACAGCTCGACGAGCAGACCGAGCAGGTGCAGACGATCACCTTCAGCCATGCCCAGCTGCGCGAACTCGCGGCGGCGCTCAACCTGCCCGAAGGCGTCTATCGCCTGAAGCAGACCGGCAGCGCCTCCAGCGAGGACGGCTGAGGTCCCTGCCCGCGCCGCAGCGCCCGGTCAATCGAGGCGAAACACCTTGTCGCGTGCGGTCTCGCCCCGGATCAGCGTCAGCCGCGATTTCGCGACGCCCAACGCCTTTGCCAGCAATTTGACGACCGCCGCGTTGGCCTTGCCGTTCTCCGGCACGACCGTGACATAGGCCCGAAGCCCTTCTTCGCTTTCCCGAATCTCGTTGCGCGACGCTTTCGGCGTCACGCGCAGCGCGATTTCGCTGCCCGGAATGGCAAGGTGGCTGAGATCCGTCATCGCGCCGCAGCATAGACCCTGCTCAATGGCGCACAAGCCAGTTGCCCATGCTGCGGTTGCAATCGCGCGCCGAGCGCCCGATATCTGGCGCAACAGACGGAGATTTTCATGACTGAACTGCCCGAAGTGAACCCGGCCGAACGCAATGACGCGGCGATGGCTTTCCTTCTGACCCGCCGGTCGCGCCCGGCCAAGACGCTCAAGGCCCCTGCCCCCGACGCGGCCGCGCTGCGCGAAATCCTGACCGCCGCTGCGCGCACCCCCGATCACGGGAAGCTGGAGCCGTGGCGTTTCATCACCATCACGCGCGAGGCCGCGCAGCGTCTGGGCAGCGAGGCCGAGACCCGCGCGAAGGCGCAGGGCCTGCCCGAAGACAAGATCGCCAAGGCGGGCAAGCAATTCCATGACAGCCAGCTTTGCGTGGCCGTGGTCTTTTCGCCCAAGCAAAGCGAGAAGGTGCCGCAGGTCGAGCAACTCTATTCCGCGGGCGCGGTTTGCCTGTCGCTGCTGAACGCCGCCCTCGCGGCGGGCTGGGGTGCGAACTGGCTCACCGGCTGGGCCGCGCATGACGAAGCCTTCGGGCGCGAGATGCTGGGCCTCAAGGAGGGCGAAAGCGTCGCAGGCTTCATCCATCTGGGCACCGAGGGCGTCGCGCCTCCGGAACGCCCCCGTCCCGACCTCGACGCGATCACGACGCGGATTTCGGAATGATCATCTCGAGCTATGTGAAAGCCTGGGCCGACCTGCTGCGGCCCGGTGCGATGAAAGTCGTTGGCTTCGGCGTGGCCCTCTCGCTGGGCCTTCTGGTCGCGATCTATGTGGCGATGGTGATGCTGATCGGCTGGCTGGTGCCGGACAGCTTCTCGCTGCCCTTCATAGGCGAGATCGGCCATATCGATACCGCGCTGTCGATCGTCTCGGCGGGCGTGATCCTGTTCGCCTCGATCTTCCTGATGGTGCCCGTGGCCTCCGCCTTCACCGGTTTCTTCCTCGAAGACGTGGCCGAGATGGTGGAGGACGTGCATTATCCGACCCTGCCGCCGGTGCGCAAACTCACCTTCGCCGAAGGGATGCGCGACACGGTGCGGTTCTTCGGCGTGATCCTCGTGGCCAACATCATCGCGCTGATGATCTACCCCTTCGTGATCCCGCTGGCGCCGTTTCTGTTCTTCGGGCTGAACGGCTACCTTCTGGGGCGTGAATATTTCCAGATGGCCGCCTTCCGGCGGATGGAGCGTGAAGCGGCACTCGAACTATACGAGCGCAACAAGGTCACGATTTGGGCCGCGGGCGCGCTGATGGCGGTGCCGCTGTCGATCCCTCTGGTGAACCTGTTCGTGCCGGTACTGGGCGCTGCGGGCTTCACCCACCTATTCCACGCGATCACCGGTCGCCGCGGGTGACGGGGCGGCGCTAACGCGCCGCTCACATCTCTTCCTTGATTCCCTTGCGGATCAGCAGCCAGTTCACCGGATAGGCGGTCACGAAACCAGCCATCATCGCGATCTGCATGGCGAACCAGAATTCCGGGTCGGCGGCGTTGATCTCGGCGCCCCAGAGCCCTTTGAACACGGCGAAATGGAAGATCGCCATCATCCCGTACATGCCGACCTGCCACGAGGTGAGTGAGGCCACGTCGGCTTTCGCCGCCTCTTTGAGGCCTTTGGCGAGGCCGAGACCGCGCATCGGGGCGATCGAGAAATACTGGAACACGATCCCGATCACGAGGGCGAAGACATAATCGAGCCCCCAGAGCGCGAAGATCTTGTGTTGCCAAAAATCCGGCCAGCCGAACGGGATCAGGAGCGCGGGAACCGCAAGCGCGAGATTTTCGGCAAGGATATCCCCCAAGGTGCAACCTGCCCCGCAATGGAGCGTCCCTTTTGCGACCGAAATCGGGAACGGGGAGTCGCCATGCCCGGAATGGCGCTTGTGGAACCAGATGATCAGCGGCCCGGCGAACAGCCCGCAGATCGGCCAGACCCAAGCCATAATCGCCATATGCGGCGGGTTCCGACGCATCTCGACCACGAGATAGAGGAACGAAATCACGCCAATGGCGAGCGAAAGCCAGCTGAGCGCGGTAAACCAGATGGGTGTCATCGGGAGGCTCCTTTCAGCTTCCCAACACACGCTTATCCGAAACGGTTCCGCGCCCGCTTAACGGCGCAACTGCCCGAAGAAGTCGATATCTTCCAAAGTGATGATCCCCGACAGCAACACCGCCGCGATGATCGCCCAGAGCACGATGGTGACAACGGTGGTGATCTTCACCTTCGCGCCCAGATGCGCCTCGTGCGGCGCCCCTGCGGGGGTGCCCGGCACGACCTCGTCCACATCGCCTTGCGTCTTGAGGCGAACCGGCAAGACCATGAAGAAGATCATGAACCAGATGACCGCGAAGAGGATGATGCCGCCGGTGAGGCTCATCAGACCTGCTCCAGTTCGACGAGGCAGCCGTTGAAGTCTTTCGGGTGCAGGAACAGCACGGGCTTGCCATGCGCGCCGATCTTCGGCTCGCCGCTGCCCAGAACCCGCGCGCCATCCGCTTTCAGCTTGTCGCGCGCCTCGAGGATGTCTTCCACCTCGAAGCACATGTGATGAATGCCGCCCGCGGGGTTCTTTTCCAGAAAACCGTTGATCGGGCTGTCCTCGCCCAGCGGGTAGAGCAGTTCGATCTTGGTGTTGGGCAGCTCGATGAAAACCACCGTGACGCCGTGATCGGGCTCGTCCTGCGGCGCGCCGACATTGGCACCCAGCGTGTCGCGATACTTGGCCGAGGCCGCCTCGAGGTCGGGCACGGCAATGGCGACATGGTTCAGGCGTCCGATCATTTGGGTCTCCTCCGGTAACGCGGGCGTTAAAAGGGGTAGCCGGGCGCGCGGCTTCGCGCAAGCCTTGCGGGGACAGTTGTGAACCCGGTTCGGATTAACGCAGTGTTAGGCAATCTGCGCCCTACTGATCGGACAGCCGAATCCGATCGCAGCCGAAGGGGCCACGACATGAGCGACACGATCCCGACCCTGACTCGCATACCGACACCCGAACGCCCTCTGACCGGGCTGACGGTGCTGCTGGTGGAAGACAGCCGCTTCGCCTCGGAAGCTGTGCGGCTGCTGTGCCTGCGCTCGGGCGCACGAATCCGGCGCGCCGATTGCCTCGCCTCGGCAGATCGGCATCTCAAGACCTATCGGCCCTCGATCGTGATCGTGGATATGGGCCTGCCCGATGGCTCGGGAAGCGACCTGATCGCCGAGATACGCGGGACGCGCGGGCCGCATCCGGTGATCCTTGGCACCTCGGGCGACCCCGATCTGAAAAGCGCGGCCCTCGCGGCGGGCGCGGACGGGTTTCTGGAAAAGCCGATCGAAAGCCTCGCCGTATTTCAGGAAGCGATCCTGTCGACCCTGCCCGAAGAGATGCGACCGCTCGGCCTGCGCGCGCTTGCCGATCTTGTGATCGCGCCGGACCCGCTCGCGCTGCGCGACGACCTGCAGCACCTCTCGGAACTGCTGCGCGACACAAAGGGGGCCGACACGCGCGCCCTGCCCTATGCCGCACATTTCCTTCATAGCATCGCGTGCTCGGCTCATGATGCGGCGCTGGACGATGCGGCGCAGCGCCTGAGACGGTCCGGCGGTCCCACGCGCGAGGATATGACCCGGGTCACTCAGATCATAGATGCGCGGATCGCGGCGGCCGGGGCGTTCTGACGCAGCCGGGAACTGCCTGATCGACTTCGCGTTGCTCAAACAAGTCAAAGCAACCGGAGGACAGCCCGATGAGCTCGATCTACGACGCCATCAAGCAAGATCACGACAACCACCGCGCCCTGATGAAGAAGATCGCCGATACGTCCGGCGACAGCACAGAGCGCACGCAGGCGTGGAATGAGTTCTATTACGACATCAAGTCCCACGCCGCCGCCGAGGAAGAGACCTTCTATTCCAAGCTGATGACCAAAACCTGGGGTCAGGATTCGGCGCGTCACTCGGTCGAGGAACATGCCGAACTCGACGATCTGCTCGAAGAGCTCAACGAGATGGACATGGCGAGCCCCGGTTGGCTGAACAAGTTCCACAAGCTCGAGCATGATTACAATCACCACATGGACGAGGAAGAAGACGAAATCTTCGGCCGCGCCAAGGACGTGATCGACGAAAGCGAGATCGAGAATTACGGCGAGAAATTCCTCGAGCGTAAGAAGAAAGAGATGAAGCTGGTCGACGAGAAGAAGGAAGACAGTCTCGAAGACTGATCGGGGTTTGAGACGTAGGGTGGCTCGGCTTCGGCCAGAGCCCCTTCGCCTTACCCCTCCGCGCCTTTTGCGCTGGCGCGCTCCTCCACCGCGAATAGAAAAAGGCCCCGCTCCATCCCGAACGGGGCCTTTTAAATCGGTAACCGTGCGAGGATCAGTCCTCTTGCGGCAGAACCCGCAGGCGCAACTCGCGCAGCTGTTCGTTCATCGGCTCCGACGGCGCGCCCATCATGAGGTCTTCGGCGCGCTGGTTCATCGGGAACATGATGACTTCACGGATATTCGCGGTATCGGCGAGGATCATCACGATCCGGTCGATGCCGGCGGCGCAACCACCGTGCGGCGGGGCGCCGTATTTGAACGCCTTGACCATGCCGCCGAAACGTTTCTCGACTTCCGACGCCGGGTAGCCCGCGATCTCGAACGCCTTGTACATGGTCTCGAGCTTGTGGTTCCGGATCGCGCCCGAGAGGATCTCGTAGCCGTTGCAGGCGAGGTCGTACTGGTAGCCTTTGACCTGCAGCGGGTCGCCTTCCAGCGCCTCCATCCCGCCTTGCGGCATCGAGAACGGGTTATGCGAGAAGTCGATCTTGCCCTCGTCATCGGCCTCGTACATCGGGAAGTCGACGACCCAGGCGAACTTGAACTTGGTCTTGTCGGTCAGGCCCAGCTCTTCGCCGATCACGTTGCGCGCACGGCCTGCGACGCCCTCAAAACTCGACGGCGCGCCGCCGAGGAAGAAGGCCGCATCGCCCTCGCCCAGACCCAGCTGCACGCGGACCGCCTCGGTCCGCTCGGGGCCGATATTCTTGGCCAGCGGGCCTGCGCCTTCGAGCGAGCCATCCTCGCCCTTGCGCCAGAAGATGTAGCCCATACCCGGCAGGCCCTGCTCCTGCGCGAACTTGTTCATCCGGTCGCAGAACTTGCGCGAGCCGCCCGTGGGGGCCGGGATCGCGCGAATCTCGGTGCCGTCCTGCTCGAGCAGTTTCGCGAAGATCGCGAAACCCGAGTCGCGGAAGTGATCGGAGACCACCTGCATCTCGATCGGGTTGCGCAGATCGGGCTTGTCGGAGCCGTATTTCAGCATCGACTCGGCATAGGGAATGCGCGGCCAGTTCGGATCGACCGTACGACCGTCGGCGAATTCCTCGAACACACCCTGGATCACCGGCTGCATCACGTTGAAGATGTCTTCCTGCTCGACGAAGCTCATCTCGACGTCCAGCTGGTAGAAGTCGGTGGGCGAGCGGTCGGCGCGCGGGTCTTCGTCACGGAAGCACGGCGCGATCTGGAAATACTTGTCGAAGCCGCCGACCATGATCAGCTGTTTGAACTGCTGCGGCGCCTGCGGCAGCGCGTAGAACTTGCCCGGATGCAGGCGCGACGGCACGAGGAAGTCGCGCGCGCCTTCCGGCGACGACGCGGTGATGATCGGCGTCTGGAACTCGTTGAAATCGGCGTCCCACATGCGTTTACGCATGGATTTCACGACGTTGGAGCGCAGGATCATCTTGTCATGCAGGCTCTCGCGACGCAGGTCGAGGAAGCGATAGGACAGACGCGTTTCTTCGGGATATTCCAGCTCGCCGAAGACCGGCAGCGGGAGCTCCTCGGACTCGCCCAGGATTTCGATGTCGCGGACATAGACCTCGATCTCGCCGGTCGGGATTTTCGGGTTGATCAGGCTCTCGTCGCGCAGCTTCACGGTGCCGTCGATGCGGATCACCCATTCGGAGCGCGTTTTCTCCATCGTCTTGAAGGCGGGGCTGTCGCCGTCACAGAGCACCTGCGTCATACCGTAATGATCGCGAAGATCGATGAAGAGCACCCCCCCGTGATCGCGCACGCGATGGACCCAGCCCGCAAGGCGGACGGTCTCACCGGCGTTGGCGGCGCTCAGATCTGCGCAGGTATGGCTGCGAAAGGCATGCATGGGAGGCTCCCCGGATCGAGAATTGCGTATAGTCGCGCCGATACACCCGTTGAGCGCGCAAAAGTCAAGCTGTGCGGAGGCACACAGGCCCGTCTCGAGCTGTTCACGCGCGCGTGGCTCGAAAAAAGGTAAATTTTCGGTTAACTTCAGAGACAACGGGAACTTTGGTAATTTCACAAAGGTTGCCGTCGTGAAGGCTAACGCTGGAGCCTGCCAAGCCCCGGCATGATCCGGAGAGACCATATGAGAGCTTGGGACTCGCTTCTCGACCGAATGTTGCGCCACCTGATCCGCAGGGGCACGCTCGAACTCGTCTATTCCGACGAGACGCTCAGACGCTATGGCGACGGCACCGGAGAGCCGGTCCGCGTCACCATCGAAAACCCCGACGTGACGCGCAGGATCGTGTTGCGCCCCGATCTCGGCGTCGGCGAAGGATATATGAACGGCGACTACACGATCGCGAATGACGATCTGCGTGGCTTCCTCGCCCTCGCGATCCGCAACCAGACCGGATCCGGCATGCCGTGGTTCGAGAAACCGCGCGAGGCGAGCCGCTTCTTCGGGCGCCGCTTCGCGCAGTTCAACCCGGTCAACAAGGCGCGCACCAACGTCGCGCATCACTATGACCTGTCGGGCGAGCTTTATGACCTCTTCCTCGACGAGGACCGGCAATATAGCTGCGCCTATTTCGAGCGCCCCGACATGACGCTGGAAGAGGCGCAGGAGGCCAAGAAACACCATATCGCCAAGAAGCTGCTGATCGAACCGGGCATGACCGTTCTCGATATCGGCTGCGGCTGGGGCGGCATGGCGCTGACGCTGGCACGCGATTTCGGCGCGAATGTCGTCGGCGTGACACTTTCTACCGAACAGCACGCGCTGGCCCGCAAACGGGTCAAAGAGGCCGGCCTCGAAGACAAGATCGACATCCGCCTGACCGATTACCGCGATGTGACCGACAAGTTCGACCGGATCGTCTCGGTCGGCATGTTCGAACATGTCGGCGTGCCGCATTACCGCGAGTATTTCTCGAAGGTGCGCGAGCTTTTGAAACCGGGCGGCGTCTCGCTGATCCATTTCATCGGACGCTCGGGCCCCGGTGGCGCGACCGCCGATTTCATCACGAAATACATCTTCCCCGGCGGCTATTGCCCGGCCATGTCGGAAGCGTCGAATGCGGTCGAGCATGAAGGCCTCATTACCACCGATCTCGAGGTCTGGCGGCTGCATTACGCCGAAACCCTGCGCCATTGGTGCGATCGGTTCGAAGCGAATATCGACAAGGCCGTCGCACTTTATGACGAGCGGTTCTGCCGGATGTGGCGCTTCTATCTCGTGGCGTCCGAGATGGCCTTCCGCCATGGCGGGCAGGTCGTGTTCCAGTATCAGCTGGCCCATGAGGTGGGCGACGTGCCGCTGACGCGCGACTACCTCTATCGCGACGAAGACGAACAGGAACACCGGCTGGCCGCCGAGTAAGTCGCCCCCTCCCTGACCGGGCTGAAATCAGGCTGCGTTCCTACCGGTGCGCGGCCTGACAGGCTTGGGCGCGCGCCCTCGCGTCACCCTGCAACCCGGCTATCGCGTCCTGACCCTCTTGCGACGCCTGACCCTTTGCGTATAAAGCGCCTCAATTTGCGCAGTGACCAGAGGGGATTCCCATGCCGAAGAGAACAGACATCACGTCAATCCTCATCATCGGCGCCGGGCCCATTGTGATCGGGCAAGCCTGCGAGTTCGACTACTCGGGCGCCCAGGCCTGCAAAGCCCTTCGCGAAGAAGGCTACCGCGTCATCCTCGTGAACTCGAACCCCGCGACGATCATGACCGATCCGGGGCTCGCCGACGCCACCTATATCGAACCGATCACGCCGGAAGTCGTCGCCAAGATCATCGAGGCCGAGCGCCCCGATGCGGTGCTGCCGACGATGGGCGGCCAGACCGGCCTGAACACCGCGCTGTCGCTGGCCGATATGGGCGTACTGGAGAAATTCGGCGTCGAGCTGATCGGCGCGAACCGCGACGCGATCGAGATGGCCGAAGATCGGAAGCTCTTCCGCGAGGCAATGGACCGGATCGGCCTCGAGAACCCGAAAGCGACGATCGTTTCCTCGCCCAAGCGCGAGAACGGCACCTATGACGTCAACGAGGGCGTTCGTCAGGCGCTGCTTGAGCTGGAGCATATCGGCCTGCCCGCGATCATCCGCCCCGCCTTCACGCTGGGCGGCACCGGCGGCGGCGTCGCCTATAACCGCGAAGATTACGAGCGCATCTGCCGCTCGGGTCTCGACGCCTCCCCGATGAGCCAGATCCTCGTCGACGAGTCGCTGCTGGGCTGGAAAGAATTCGAGATGGAGGTCGTGCGCGACAAGGCCGACAACGCCATCATCGTCTGCGCCATCGAGAACGTCGATCCGATGGGCGTCCATACCGGCGACTCGATCACCGTGGCGCCCGCGCTGACGCTGACCGACAAGGAATACCAGATCATGCGCAACGGCTCGATCGCCGTGCTGCGCGAGATCGGCGTGGAGACCGGCGGGTCGAACGTGCAATGGGCGATCAACCCTGAAGACGGCCGCATGGTCGTGATCGAGATGAACCCGCGCGTGTCGCGCTCCTCGGCGCTGGCCTCGAAGGCCACCGGCTTCCCGATCGCGAAGATCGCCGCGAAGCTCGCCGTGGGCTACACGCTCGATGAGCTGGACAACGACATCACCAAGGTCACGCCCGCCTCCTTCGAGCCGACCATCGACTACGTCGTCACCAAGATCCCGCGCTTCGCCTTCGAGAAATTCGCAGGCTCAAAGCCCGAACTGACCACCGCGATGAAATCGGTGGGCGAGGCGATGGCGATCGGCCGGACCTTCCACGAATCCGTGCAGAAAGCGCTGGCCTCGATGGAGACCGGCCTGAGCGGCTTCGACGAGATCGAGATCGAAGGCGCGCCCGAGAAGGCCGCCGTCATCAAGGCGATCTCGCAGCAGACGCCCGACCGGATGCGCCTCATCGCGCAGGCGATGCGCCACGGGCTGAGCAATGACGAGATCCAGCACGCGACCTCCTTCGATCCGTGGTTCCTCGACCGGATCCGCGAAATCGTCGAGGCCGAGAACGAGATCCGCAAGAAGGGCCTGCCGCTCGACGAGAAGGGCCTGCGCAATCTCAAGATGATGGGCTTCTCGGATGCACGTCTGGCCACGCTGACCGGCCGCGACGAGGCGCAGGTCCGCCGGGCCCGCCGCAACCTCGGCGTCACCGCGGTCTTCAAGCGCATCGACACCTGTGCCGCCGAATTCGAAGCGCAGACGCCCTACATGTATTCGACCTATGAAGCCCCCGCGATGGGCGAGGTCGAATGCGAGGCACGTCCGTCCGACCGCAAGAAGGTCGTCATCCTCGGCGGCGGTCCGAACCGGATCGGCCAGGGGATCGAGTTCGACTATTGCTGCTGCCACGCCTGTTTCGCGCTGACCGATGCGGGTTACGAGACCATCATGGTCAACTGTAACCCCGAGACCGTGTCGACCGATTACGACACCTCGGATCGCCTGTATTTCGAGCCCCTCACGCTGGAACATGTGCTCGAAATCCTGCGGGTCGAGCAGGATAACGGCACGCTGCACGGCGTGATCGTGCAGTTCGGCGGCCAGACGCCCCTGAAACTCGCGAACGCGCTGGAGGCCGAAGGCATTCCGATCCTCGGCACCACGCCCGACGCGATCGACCTCGCCGAAGACCGCGAGCGGTTCCAGGACCTGCTGAACCGTCTTGACCTGAAGCAACCGGTCAACGGCATCGCCAGCTCGGACGAGCAGGCCTTCGAGATCGCGGGCCGCGTCGGCTATCCGCTGGTGATCCGCCCCTCCTACGTGCTGGGCGGCCGCGCGATGGAGATCGTGCGCGACCTCGACCACCTCAAGCGCTACATCAAAGAGGCCGTGGTGGTCTCGGGCGACAACCCGGTGCTGCTCGACAGCTATCTGGCGGGCGCCATCGAGGTCGACGTGGACGCGCTCTGCGACGGCGAGAGCGTCCATGTCGCGGGCATCATGCAGCATATCGAGGAAGCCGGCGTCCACTCGGGCGACTCGGCCTGCTCGCTGCCGCCCTACTCGCTGAGCCCCGAGATCGTTGCAGAGCTGAAAGTGCAGACCGAGAAGATGGCCAAGGGCCTCAACGTGGTCGGCCTGATGAACGTGCAGTTCGCGATCAAGGACGGCGACATCTACGTCCTCGAGGTCAACCCGCGCGCCTCGCGCACCGTGCCCTTCGTCGCTAAAGCTACCGACTCGGCCATCGCGTCGATCGCAGCGCGTCTGATGGCGGGCGAGAAGCTGTCGGCCTTCCCGGCGCGCCCGCCCTATCCCGAAGGCGTTGGCCCCGACACGCCGCTGCCCTTCGCCGATCCGCTGACGCTGGCCGACCCGCAAACGCCGTGGTTCTCGGTCAAGGAGGCCGTGCTGCCCTTCGCCCGCTTCCCCGGCGTCGACACGCTGCTCGGCCCGGAAATGCGCTCCACCGGCGAGGTGATGGGCTGGGATCGCGACTTCCCGTCGGCCTTCTGGAAAGCCCAGCTTGGCGCGGGCACCGTGCTGCCCGAAAGCGGTCGCGTGTTCTTCTCGATCAAGGACTCCAACAAGACCGACGATCTGGCCGAAGCCGCAGCCTCGCTGGTCTCGATGGGCTTCACCATCGTCGCGACTGGCGGCACCGCCGCATGGCTCGCCGAACATGGCGTGGAAAGCGAGAAGGTTCTGAAGGTCTATGAGGGCCGCCCGAACATCGTCGACCGGCTGAAGAATGACGAGATCGACCTCGTCTTCAACACCACCGACGGCAGCCAGGCGATTTCGGACAGCCGCGACATCCGCGCGGTCGCGCTCTATGACAAGATCCCCTACTTCACCACCGCCGCCGCCTCCATCGCCGCCGTCTCGGCGATCAAGAGCCGCAAAGAGGGCGAGGTGAACGTCCGCTCGCTGCAGTAAGCGACGGATACAATTAGAGAAATGATGTGACTCGCGGAACACGGTTTCCGCGAGTTTCTTTTTCAACCCGGGGGTGATCTTGCTGCGCCTCGGTGGCTCACGCATGGCTAAAGCCTAAAAACAATTTCATGAGGCAAGTTATGAACAAATGCGTTTTCGCAGCCGCAGTCCTTTTCGCGGCGCTCCCGCAAATCTCCAGCGCGGCTGAAATCACCGGCGGCACCGTCGGCATCGGCTTTTCGCAATTCACCGATGACGGCGATCTCGACAAGACCTCGGCCACCGGCTCGCTCGAAGTCGGGTTCAACCGGCAATTCTCGCTGCAAGGCGATCTGGCCTTCGCGAGCTTCGGCGCAAGCGACACCGACGCCAACAACGTCGCACTTCACGCGATCTACCACGCCGGTCCGGCCACCTCCTTCGGCGCCTTTGCGGGCCACGACCACGCTGAAGGCGCAGGACTGGATTACTATGGCCTCGAAGCGGGTCATTCCTACGGCCAGTTCGGCGGCGAAGCCTATGTCTCGCACGCCAAGGAAGACGGCGTCAGCGGCAACCTGTTCGGCCTGTCGGGGCGCTATGCAGTCAACGACGCGTTCGGCGTGACTGCGGGCTATGACCATATCGACGTCGAGAGCTTCGACGCGAACCGCACGCAGATCGGCGTCGACTACAAGCTCGGCAATGTGACGCTGAGCGGCGATTTCGGCCATGCCGATGGCGACGATCTGGGGTCGAGCAACTACGTCTCGGTCGGCGCGACCTTCGCCTTCGGTCCGCAGCGGCGCACCACGTTCAAGCAGCGTGATCTGATCCGCGTCATCCCCGGTCTCTGACCGCGACGCGCTTGCAGGGGAAAGGCGGCCTTTCGGGGCCGCCTTTTTTGATGCTCAGGCCCGCTGCGCCCGCCGGGCCAGCCAGCTTTGCCACGCGGCCGGAGAGCCCGCGAAGGCGTTCATGTCCACGTTCCCCGGCACGCCCGGCACGACACCCGTGCCGCTATACTGCCAAAAGCTCCAATCGGCGCCGGGGTAGCGCTCCATCGGGTGCGCGGTGACCGAGCGCAGCCACATTTCATAGCCGGAGAAGCGCGACAGATCGTTGTCACGCCAGAAATCGATCGTCGTGTAGATCACCGGGCGCGTGCCGTAATGACGCGTCAGGGCCGCGAGGAAACGGTGCATCTCGGCGCGGGTGACATGGGCCGCAGGACGACGCTGGCAGGTACGCGAGGTGTGGTTCCACTCGATATCCAGCACGGGCGGCAGATCGCCCCGGCGGCGCGGCACGTTGCGGATATACCAATCGGCCTGCTCTTCGGGGGAGCGGCAGAAGTAATAGAAGTGATAGGCCCCGACCGGCACGCCCGCCGCCCGCGCGCGGGTCGCGTTGATGTGGAAACCCGGATCGGAGTGATCGCCGCCCTCGGTCGCCTTGAGCCACGCGAAGGACACCCCCGCCGCGCGCGCCCGGCGCCAGTCGATCTCGCCCTGATAGCGCGCCGCGTCGATCCCGTGGACCGGCAACCGCGCCGGCGCCAGACCTTCCCAATCATGCGGGTCGGTATCGCCGAAGCGCGCGGGAATGCCGCTCGCCCGGTAGTTCGAGGCCGACAACACTGCCGGACGCATCAATTTGGCCTGCTTGCCACTTGGCGCGCCGCCGCAGCCCGCCAAGGTCAAGGCTGCGCCCGAGACGAAGAACCTGCGTGAAATCCCCATGCTCACTCCCCCGTGATTTTTTCCCAGCCTCTCATGCAAACGCCCGCCTGTCATCGCTGACAGGCGGGCGTCTTTTTACATCGGCGAGGCTTCGCCTAAGAGGGGGCGCTCAGCTCCGGGGGCCGAAATCGGCTTGGGTCAGCACGCCATCCCCGTTGCGATCGCGCATCGCGAACCACTGATCGGTGCCACCCACGAATTCCGCGCGCGAGATCACCCCGTCGCCATTCGCATCGAAGGCCCGCAGCCCCTCGGCGGTCGGGATATCGTGGCCCGCGCGCATCGCGTTGCGGCCCTGACCCTGTCGCTTGCCGGGCCCCTGCCCCATGCCCTCGGGCATCTGGTGCCCCGGACCTTTGCCGGCTTCGCGTTCCATTTCCTTATGCTCGTCGATCATCGCGATTTCGGCGACGGAGTAAGTGTCATCCTCGTTCGCGTCGAACATCGTAAAGATGTCGCCGCGCCGCTCGCGGGCTTCGGACAGCGTGACGCCGCCATCGCCATCGAGATCCCATTGCAGGAGGAATTCCTGCCCCGGCACCGGGGCGGTTTGCGCGAACCCCGGAGCGGCACCGAGCAGCAGTGCAGCGGCAAACGGGGCGGCGAGAGAAGCGATGCGTTTCATCTGTCTGTCCTTCATTAGATTTGTCGTGAATGAAACGAAACGGCCCGCGCCTTTCCGGCGCGGGCCTGACAACATGTCGCAGAGCGGGGCAGCTCAGCCTTTCGCGGCGGCCAGCTCATCCCAGCAGCCCAGCGCGTGACCGGCATACATCACCCCCGGGCCACCGCCCATCTGGATCGCCATGGCGAGCACGTCGCCCAGCTCCTCGCGCGTGCCGCCCGCCTTCATGAGCGCCTCGACATGGAACATGATGCAGGGCTCGCAGCGCAGCACGACCGCCATGCCGAGCGCGATGAATTCCTTGGTCTTCACATCGAGCGGCCCGTTCTCCTTCACCGCTTTCGACAGCACACCGAAGCCGCCGACAGCGTCGGGGATCGTCTTGTTCATCACCCGTAGTTCGTTGCGCATCTCGTCGATTTTCGCCTTGTAGCTCATCGCAGGTCTCCTTCGCATTTCGTCCCTCGCGGCGTGACACGGGGCGCGGGCGAAATCCTTGACCTGCGTCAAGCCAACGGGGTGGCGCTGCGTGATGTGACCAAAGTTGAGGGGGCTCCGCCCCCGGCGCGGGACGCGCGCCTCCCCCAGGATATTTTCACCAAGCCGAAGACAGCAGTATTTTCCCCTTCGCCTTGGTGCAAATATCCCGGGGGGTGAATTCGCGCAGCGAAAAGGGGGGCAGCGCCCCCCTTCTCCGGTCTCAATCGCTAGACAGGCTCAGCCGTCGACGCGGATGCGCGCGTTGCTCGGGTCGTGCGGGCTGTCCTCGGTCACTTCCGCCGGATAATCGGCGCCGAGGATGCGCACGGAAAGCTTGGTGCCCGGTTCAGCCAGATCGGGGCGCACATAGCCCATCCCGATCTGCTTGCCGAAGGCCACCGACCAGCCGCCCGAGGTCAGACGCCCGACCTTCTCGCCATCCTGTTTGATGACTTCCTTGCCCCACGGGTCAGCGTCGTCCGGCCCGTCGATCAGAAGCGTCACGCATTTCGAGCGGATGCCGGTGTCGAGCATCGCCTGCTTGCCGGTGAACTCCTTCTCGAGGTCGATGAAGCGGTCGAGACCGGCTTCCTGCGGGGTCGCGTCGCGGCCCAGCTCGTTGCCGAACGCGCGATAGCTCTTCTCCTGACGCAGCCAGTTCTGCGCGCGCGCACCCACCAGCTTCATCCCGTGCTTCTCGCCCGCCTCGACCAGCAGATCCCAGAGGTAGCGGCCGAATTCGACCGGGTGATGCAGTTCCCAGCCCAGCTCGCCCGTATAGGCCACGCGCACCGCGCGCACCGGGCACATGCCCAGCTCGATATTGCGCATCGAGAGCCACGGGAAGCGCTTGTTCGACAGCACCGTCTCCGGATAGGCGTCCTTGACCACCTCCTGCAGAATCTTGCGCGCATTGGGGCCCGCCAGCGCGAAGACGCCCCATTGGGTGGTCACGTCGTGGCAATCGACATAGTCGCCGCCCGCCGCGCGGAAATCCTCGATCGATTTACGCAGGAAGTCGCCGTCGTAATCGGTCCAGGCGCCCGCCGAGATCAGGTAGTATTCGTCCTCGGCCAGACGCACGATCGTATATTCGGTGCGGGTCGTGCCGGCTTCGGTCAGCGCGTAGGTCAGGTTGATCCGGCCCACTTTCGGCAGCTTGTTGCAGGTGAAAGCATCGAGGAAAGCCGTCGCGCCGGGGCCGCGCACCATATGTTTGGTGAAGGCGGAGGCGTCGATCAGGCCAGCCGTGTCGCGCAAAGCCTCGGCTTCGGCCTTGGCATATTGCCACCATTCCCCGCGACGGAACGAGCGGCTGTCATGGTCGAAGCTCGAAGGCGCATCCTTGGGCCCGTAATAGTTCGGGCGTTCCCAGCCGTTGGTCTGGCCCATCTGCGCGCCCGCCGCGATCTGGCGATCATAGGCAGGAGCGGTGCGCAGCGGACGGCAGGCTTCGCGCTCTTCATCGGGGTGGTGCAGGATGAAGACGTGCTCGTAGGCCTCTTCGTTCTTGCGCGCCGCGTATTCGGTCGTCATCCAGCTGCCGTAGCGCTTGGGATCGAGCGAAGCCATGTCGATCTCGGCTTCGCCTTCGACCATCATCTGCGCGAGGTAATAGCCGGTGCCGCCCGCAGCCGTGATGCCGAAGGAGAAGCCTTCCGCCAGCCACATGTTGCGCAGGCCCGGCGCGGGGCCGACCAACGGGTTGCCATCGGGCGTGTAGCAGATCGGGCCGTTGAAATCGTCCTTCAGGCCGACTTCTTCCGAGGTCGGCAGACGATGGATCATCGACATGTATTCTTCTTCGATACGCTCCAGATCGAGCTGGAACAGATCGGCGCGGAAGGTCTCCGGCACGTCATAGAGGAAGCGCGCGGGTGCGTTGCGCTCGTAAGGGCCGAGGATCCAGCCGCCGCGCTCTTCGCGGACATACCATTTCGCATCGGCATCGCGCAGCACCGGGTGCTCGGGGTTGCCCTCGGCGCGCCATTTGACCAGCGCCGGGTCGGCATCGGTGACGATGAACTGGTGCTCGACCGGGATCGCAGGGATCTTGATGCCCAGCAGGCGCGCGGTGCGCTGCGCGTGGTTGCCGGTGCAGGTCACGACATGCTCGGCGCGGATCTCGATCTCTTCGCCGGAGCCGACGAGGTTGCCGCCCTTCTCGACCATCTTCTCGAGCGTGACGACCCATTCCGAGCCGGTCCAGCGATAGGCGTTGACCTGCAGCTTGCGCGCGATCTCCGCGCCGTGCTGACGCGCGCCCTTGGCCATCGCCTGCGTCACGTCGGCGGGGTTGATATAGCCGTCCTGCGGGTGGAACAGCGCACCCTTGAGGTCCTCGGTGTTCAGAAGCGGCCAACGCTCCTTCATCTGCGCGGGCGTGAGAAACTCGTGATAGACATCCGCGGTCTCGGCGACGGAGGAATAGAGCTTGTACTCGTCCATCCGCTCTTGCGTCTGCGCCATGCGCAGGTTGCCCACGATCGCGAAACCAGCGTTCAAACCGGTCTCGGCCTCAAGCGTCTTGTAGAAATCGACCGAGTATTTGTGGATGTGGGTCGTCGCGTAGCTCATGTTGAACAGCGGCAGCAGACCCGCCGCGTGCCAAGTCGAGCCTGAGGTCAGCTCGTCGCGCTCGATCAGCAGCGTGTCCCAGCCCGCCTTGGCAAGATGGTAGGCGACACCGCACCCGACTGCGCCGCCACCGACGACCAAAGCTTTCACATGGGATTTCATCGCGGGGCCTCCTTGCCGATACGGACGTAGGGGCAGATTGACCCTCATATTCGCAAACGCAATCCGATCCGGGCGACATTCGCGCGACAAAAACGACAAAAGCGCACGCGCGGCGCTTCGGGGGCGCGGCGCCTGCCCTGTGGGGCCCGCTTATGAAAGCTCAAGCCCCATTGGATGCGCGCAAACCCCGCGATGACGCTTCCGTGAGGCGAGTCGCGAATCCGTGTTTTGTTCCCGCGATTTGCAAAAATTTTTCCCCCATTTGCACAGGAACTGTGCGCGGTTTCACCAGTTTTGAGACCATCAGAGGCCGGGGAAACCAGAAACCGGGACCGACGCGCCTCACGTAAAACGAAAGGGAGACGAGATATGAAAAAGCTCATCACCACTACCGCCATCGGCCTGATGCTTGCCCTGCCCGCACATGCCGAAGACAAAGCAAATGCAAACGCGACGGCTGAAGCCAACGCAAATGCTTCGGCCAACATGTCGGGCGACATGTTCATGAAGTCGATTCCGGACTCCTTCAACGCTTCGGGCCTCATGGGCAAGCGCGTTTACATCTCGAAGGACAAGGTCGACGCGAAGACCGCGATCAACGAAGCGCAGGATAGCTGGGATGACGTTGGCGAAGTCAGCGACGTCGTGATCGGCACCAACGGCGAAGTCGATGCCGTGCTCGTCGACGTGGGTGGTTTCCTCGGCATTGGCGAGAAAACCGTCGCGATCTCGATGGATTCGCTTAACCTGATCCCCGACGGCGACACCGACAATTCCTATTTCGTCGTCGCTCAGGGCAGCAAGGACCAGCTGGACCAAGCGCCGAAATATGACGCCGAAATGCAGACTGCGTTCAGCGCGGATGCTAATGGCGACATGAACGGCAACGGCGAAGACATGCAGAACGCCGATGCGTCGCAGAAGATGGATGAGGCTGGCGACAACGCCGAAGCCGCTGCCACCGCGACCGCCGCTGCTGCTGGCGCCGCTGCGAACGAAGCTGCCGACAAGACCGCCAAGGCTGCCGACAACGCAGGCGAAGCGATGGACAACGCCGCCGAGAACACTGCCGACGCTGCTCAGAACGCCGCGCAGGAAACCGAGCAGGCGATGAACAACGCTGGCGACAAGACCGAAGAGATGGCGAAAGACGCCGCTCAGAACACCAAGGAAGCGGCAAACGCGACTGGCCAAGCCGTCGAGAATGCGGCTGACAACGCTGGCGAAGCGACCAAGGAAGCCGCGAACGAGACCGGCAACGCAATCGACGACGCTGTCGACAGCACTGCCGCTGCCGTGGGCACCATGGGTCAAGCTGACCAGGAAGACGGCCAGAAGGTCGATATCGCTTCGGTCGCTCCCGACACGCTGCGTGGTGAAGGCGTCTATGGCCCGAACGACGACAAGGTCGGCGACGTGTCCGAGCTGGTTCAGGGCAATGACGGTAAAGTCTCGGGCGTCGTGATCGACGTGGGTGGCTTCCTCGGCATTGGCGCCAAGCCGGTCGAAATCAAGGCGAGCGAGCTGACCGTTCTGCAGAACGACACCTCGATCACCGTGCATACCGGTCTGACCGAAGAGCAACTGAAGAAGCTTCCGAAATACGAAGCGAAGTAATCTTCGGATGATGTGACGGAGAGCCGGGGGCAGCCCCTGCTCCCAGCGAAGGCCCCGGGCGTGTCCCGGGGCCTTTCGTCATTGCTGGCCCGACTCAACCGAAGCCCAAATGAAAAGGCCCCGGATCTCACCGGGGCCTCAAAACAGTTTCGCGCGGATCAGGTCATCGACGGCACGACCAGATCCGGCGGGCGGTGCCCGTCGGCGAAGGTCTTGATGTTGACCAGAACCTTCTCGCCCATCTCCACGCGCCCCTCGACGGTGGCCGAGCCCATATGCGGCAGCAGCACCACGTTCGACAGCTCGCGCAGCCGCGGATTGACCTCCGCGCCATGCTCGAACACGTCGAGCCCGGCCCCGGCCAGCTCGCCCGCGCGCAACGCCCGCGTCAGCGCGTTCTCGTCGATCACCTCGCCCCGCGACGTGTTCACGATCACCGCCTCGGGCTTGAGCATCTTGAGCCGCCGCGCATTGAGCAGGTGGAAGGTCGAGGGCGTGTGCGGGCAGTTCACCGAGATCACGTCCATCCGGCTCACCATCTGATCGAGGCTGTCCCAGTAGGTCGCTTCCAGCTCCGCCTCGATATCGGGGTGAACCTTGGTGCGGTTGTGATAGTGGATCTGCATCCCGAAAGCCTTGGCGCGCCGCGCCACTGCCTGACCGATCCGGCCCATGCCGAGAATGCCCAGCCGCTTACCGCCGATGCGATGCCCCATGAAGGCGGTGGGCGCCCAGCCCTCCCAATTGCCCGCCTGCATATGCGCAAGCCCCTCGGGAATGCGCCGCGTCACCGCCAGCATCAGCGCTATGGTCATATCGGCCGTATCATCGGTGACGACGCCGGGCGTATTCGACACCAGCACCCCACGCTGACGCGCCGAGGAAACGTCAATGTGATCGACCCCGGCGCCGTAATTCGCGATCAATTTCAGCCGCTCGCCCGCCTGCGAGATCATCGACGCGTCGATCCGGTCGGTCACGCAGGGCACGAGGACATCGGCACGTTTCATCGCCTCGACCAGCTCCTCCCGGCTCATCTTGCGATCGTCGTGATTGAGCTCGACCTCGAACAATTCCTTCATCCGGGTCTCGACGACCTCGGGCAGGCGTCGCGTCACGACAACACTCAGGCGCGGTGCAGGCATCTCGGTCCTCTCCTCTCTTCCATCGCGGGGCGGTTGGATGCAAACTGCCCCTCAAAGCGGGCAGGCACAAGGCCCGGCAAGAGCAGTAATGGCCGAAATCGACATGGGAGCGCAATTTTATTGCGCGCCGGATGTTGCAGACCCGCGGATCAGCCAGCGGGCGGGCCGGGATATGAGGCGGACGATGACGGGCAGCAAAATCCTCGCGGCGGTATCCTCAATTGCGATTCTGGTCGGCGCAATCTGGAGCGTGTCGGGCAATGCCTCGGGCGCGCAGTCGAAATCGAACGCCCCCGCCGCTCAGCCCGCAGCAACCAGCCAGACCACCAAGCCGCAAGCGAAGCCCGCGGCCAAGCCCGCCCCCAACGGCCCCGACGTGCAACTGGCGAAACCCCAGCGCCGCGGCCCGGTCACCCACCTGCCGATCCCGCGCTATGTCTCGCTCAAAGGCTCCAAGGGCAATGTGCGTCGCGGACCCTCGCTCTCGCACCGGATCGACTGGGTCTTCACCCATCCCGGCATGCCGTTGAAAGTCACCGCCGAATTCGGCCATTGGCGGCGCGTCGAGGATAACGAAGGTCAGGGCGGCTGGATTCACTACACGCTGATCTCGGGCGTGCGCAACGTGATCGTCATGCAGGACATGGTGTCGCTCCACGCCCGTCCCGACCCGAAATCCGCAGTCACCGCCAAGGCACAGGCCGGCGCGATCGCGGGCCTCGGCGCCTGCACCCACGATTGGTGCGAAATCGAAGGCTCTGGCGCGGATGGCTGGCTGCCGAAAACCGAAATCTGGGGCGTCGACCCCGACGAGACCCGTGACTGAGACGCTCACCTGCGCTAGAGCATCGGCGCAAAGGTAGAGACGGCGGCGATGGCCTATAGCGAAAACGAACACCGGATGAACACCTCGGCGGGTCTGGCCTCGGTCGGCACCGCAGCACTGCTCGTGGCGATCAAGGCCTGGGCGCTGTGGCAGACCGGCGCGCTCTCCGTGGGCGCCTCGCTCGCCGACAGCGCGGTGGACCTGTTGATCTCGGGCGCGGGGCTGCTCGCGATTCTCTATGCCGCGAAACCCGCAGATGACGATCACGCCTTCGGGCATAGCTCGGCCGAAGACCTCGCTGCCCTCGGTCAGGCGCTGATCGTGCTGGGCGCGGGCATCACGATCGGCATCACCGGCGTTCAGCGCCTGCTGGCCCCGACCCCGCCCCCGCTTGCCGCCGAAGGTATTGGGATCGCGGTCATGGTCGCCTCTGCGGCGATCACCTTCGGCCTGATCTGGTGGCAGGGCCGCGTGGCGCGCAAGACCGGCAACAAGGTCGTCGCCGCCGACCGGCTGCACTATGTGGGCGACCTGCTGCCGACGCTGGGCGCGATCCTCGCGCTCTGGCTCTCGCATGCGTTCGGCTGGGGCGACGTGGACAGCATCGTCGCGCTGATCGCCGCCGCGATCATGCTTTTCGGCGCGGCGAAGATCTTCATTGGCGCATGGCACGCCCTGATGGACCGCGCGGCCCCTGACGACGTAATCGAAGGAATCGCCAAGATCGCCCGCGACTGGCCCGGCGTGCGCGGCTTCCACGATCTCAAGACCAGGACGGCAGGGGCACAGATCTTCGTGAACCTGCATATCGAACTCGACGGGGATCAGACGCTGGAAGAGGCCCATGACATCGGCGCCGCGCTCAAACGCGCCATCGTCGAAGCCTATCCGCAGGCCGATGTCATCATCCACAAGGATGTCTATCGGGGCTGAGCGCGGAGGGGGCGCTGCCCCCACGGCTTGCGCCGCCCCCCGGGATATTTTGGCCAAGAGGAAGAGCGCCTCCCCTTCATCTGGCCCAAAATACTCCCGCCGGAGGCTCCGGCATCACCGCCCGCTCAGGCGGCCGGATCAAGCAGCCCGCGGCCCTTAAGAAGCGGCTCCACCCCCGGCATCTTGCCCCGGAACTCGGTGTAAAGCTCTTCGGGCGGACGCGAATTTCCCGCCGACAGCACGAAGCGTTCGAGCTTCGCCGCCGTTTCCGGGTCGAACACGTCGCCTGCTTCCTCGAAAGCCTCGAACGCATCGGCATCCATCACTTCCGACCACATGTAGCTGTAATAGCCAGACGAGTAGCCGTCGCCCGAGAAGACATGGGCGAAATGCGGCGTCGCGTGGCGCATCCGGATCGCACGCGGCATGCCGATCTCGCGCAGCACCTCGGCCTGTTTCGCCATCGGGTCTTCCGGCGCCGCACCCTCGTGGAAGGCCAGATCGACCAGCGCCGAGCCGAGATATTCCACCGTCGAGAAGCCCTGATCGAAGGTGGCGGCCCCTTTCAGCTTCTCGCGCAGCTCCATCGGCATCGGCTCGCCGGTCTTGTAATGACGCGCGTGCTTTTCCAGCGTCTCGGGCACGTCGAGCCAATGCTCGTAAAGCTGGCTCGGGAGTTCCACGAAATCGCGCGCGACCGAGGTGCCCGACAGGAACTGATAGGTCACATCCGACAGCATCTGGTGCAGCGCATGGCCGAATTCATGGAACAGCGTGCGCGCGTCGTCATGGCTGAGCAGCGCCGGATCGCCCTTGGCAAAGTTGCACACGTTCACCACGATCGGCACCGGCGCGCCACCCAGCTTGCGCTGCGAACGCATCGCCGAGCACCACGCCCCCGAGCGTTTCGAGCCACGCGCGAAATAATCGCCGAGGAACACGGCCAGCACTTCGCCCCCGCGCGAGACTTCCCAGCCGCGCACGTCCGGGTGGTAGAACGGCCCGTCGATCTCCTTGAACTCCAGCCCGAACAGGCGGTTCGCCGTATCGAAAGCCGCGCCGATCATCGCGTCGAGCGAGAGGTAGGGCTTGATCTGCCCCTCATCGAACTCATGCTCGGCCACGCGGCGCTTCTCGGCATAGTAGCGCCAGTCCCACGGCTCCAGATCGCCGTTGATCCCGTCGGCATGCATCATCGCGGCCAGCTTCGCGGCATCCGCCTCGGCGGCGGCCTTCGCAGGCTCCCAGACGCGCATCAGAAGGCCGCGCACGGCCTCGGGCGTCTTGGCCATCTCGGGTTCCAGCTTGTAGGCGGCGAAACTGTCATAGCCCAACAGCTTCGCACGCTCCTCGCGCAGCTTCAGCACCTCGGCGGCGATCTCGCGATTGTCGGTCTCGCCCCCGTTTGCGCCGCGCGCCGTCCAGGCCTCATAGGCGATACGCCGCAATTCGCGATTAGGCGAGAATTGCAGGAAGGGCACGATCAGCGAGCGCGAGAGCGTCAGCACCGGGCCGTCCTGCCCGCGTTCCTTGCCCGCCGCGCGCGCGGTGTCGATCACGAAATCGGGCAGGCCTTCCAGATCGTCCTCGGCCAGCGGGCGGAACCAGCTGCTTTCATCGGCCAGCAGGTTCTGACTGAACTGCGTGGTGATCGAGGCGAAGCGCTGCTTGATCTCGCGCATCCGCTCGGCCGCGTCCCCTTCCAGCGCTGCGCCCGACCGGGTGAACATCTGGTAATACTGCTCGAGAAGCCGCGCCTGCTCCGGTCCAAGGCCAAGGCTCTCGCGGCTCTGCCACAGCTGGTCGATCCGCCCGAACAGCGCGGTGTTCATCGTGATCTCGGAGGAAAACGCCGCAAGCTTCGGCGCCAGATCGCGCATCAGCTCCTGCCGCGCTGGCGTCGCATCGGCCCCGGCGAGGTTGTAGAACACGCCTGCAACCTTTTCGAGCGCCTCTTCCGCCAGCTCCATCGCCTCGATTGTATTGGCGAATGTCGGGGCGTCGGGCGAGCCCGCGATCGCCGCGATATTGGCACGCGCCTCGGTCAGAGCCGCGTCGAACGCAGGCGCAAAATCGGCGTCGGAAATCTTCGCGAAGGGCGGGAGTTCGTAGGGGCCGGTCCAGTCGGTGAGAAGCGGGTTGGTCATGGCGGGTCTCCTTTGCATCGCAAGCTAGGGCGCGTGCTCAGGATTGACCATCCCCCGCGCCGCGCACTTCTCCGCAAACCGCGCAATCGGCACGCCGCTTCACGCCGAACTGACGGCTCTCACCCCAGAGCGCATCATAGATCATCAGCCGCCCGCGCGCGGATTGCCCCGCGCCGGTGATCTCCTTGATCGCCTCGGTCGCCATCATCGAGCCCACCACGCCCGGCAACGCGCCCACCACGCCCGCCTCGGCACAGCTCGGCGCAAGCCCGGCGGCAGGCGCTTCGGGGAACACGCAGGCATAGCAGGGCGCACCCTTCGCCGGATCGTAGAGCGACAGCTGCCCTTCCCATTGCGTGATCGCGCCGGAAATCAGCGGCGTGCCGGTCGCCACGCAGGCCGCATTCACCAGATAGCGCGTGTCGAAATTGTCGGTCCCGTCGAGGACGAGGTCATATTCGGCGATCAGCCCTTCGGCATCCTCGGCGCTCAGGCGACGGTTATAGGGCAGCACTTCGATATGCGGGTTGAGCGCCAGCATCGCCTTTTGCGCGGAGAAGACCTTGGGCATCCCGAGATCGGCATCACGATGGATCACCTGCCGCTGCAGGTTGGAATTCGAGACGATATCGTCATCCACGACGCCGATCCGCCCCACCCCGGCCGCGGCGAGATACAGAAGCGCGGGCGAGCCCAGCCCCCCGGCCCCAACCACCAGAACCTTAGCCTGCTTGAGCCGCTTCTGCCCCGGCCCGCCGATCTCGCGCAGCATGATGTGGCGCGCATAGCGATCCAGTTCGGCCTCGGAAAAGCTGCCCGGTTTGGCCGCGGGCGCCTCAGCCTCTTTCGCCTCGGCCTTCGCCCGGATCGCCCCGAGCATTCGGCGATAGGTCATGACCAGCGCGACGACGACACCGAGGCCAATCCACCCCGCAAGCGAACCGCCCAGAACGCGCCCCAACGGCCCGAACCCGGGGATTGGCAGATGCGCGATCACCAAGGCCGCCCAGATCAGCACGAGCATCCCGAAGATCGCGCGCACGGAGGCCTTGAGCACCAGCCCGAGTCCCACAATCGCCGCCATGAGGGTCAGTCCGAGCATGCCTCAGCCCTTGCCGGTCGAGCCGAACCCGCCCGCGCCGCGTGCGGTGTCGCCCAAAGCGTCCGTGACCTCGAAGCGCGCCTGCACCACCGGGGCGATGATCGCTTGCGCGATGCGGGCGCCGTGCTCGATCAGGTAAGCCTCAGTGCCGAGATTGATCAGCAGCACCCCAAGCGGCCCGCGATAATCGGCGTCGATCGTGCCGGGCGTGTTGGGCAGGCTGATCCCGTGTTTCAGCGCCAGCCCCGAGCGCGGCCGGATCTGCATCTCGAACCCTTCGGGGATCTCGACGCGCAGCCCGGTCGGAATGATGGCACGCTGCATCGGGGCGAGCGTGATGCCGCCTTCTCGATCCTCGGGGGCGAGATTCGCGCGCAGATCGGCCCCGGCGGCGCCGTGGGTCTCATAGCGCGGCAGGGCGATCTCGGGATCGGCCCAGTCTTCGCGCAGAACCTTGATGATCGGTGTGCTCACGTGTCCCTCTCCTGCCCGATGTCGCGCGGGCGTCAAATGCGGATGCCTCCGGCGGGGATATTTGGACCAAGCCGAAAGAGGCGTATTTCGTTTCGGCTTGGCATAAATATCCCCCGCGGAGCGTCCCTCAGGCGCCAGCCGCGCCCAAGCTTTCTGCGATGCGCGCAGCCAACCGCCGCGCGACCTCTTCCTTGCTCATCCGGTCCCAGCTTTCCGCGCCGGTCTCGTCGATGATCGTCACCGCATTCTCGGTCCCGCCCATGATCCCGGTCGCGGGGCTCACGTCATTGGCGACGATCCAGTCGCAGCCCTTGCGCGCGCGCTTGTCGGCCGCAAACCGCGCGACGTCATGGGTCTCGGCCGCAAAGCCCACCACGAGGCCTGGCCGCCCTTCGCCCATCTTCGAGACGGTGGCGAGGATATCGGGATTCTCGGCGAATTCGAGCGCGGGCGGCGCGCCGGTGCCGTCCTTCTTCATCTTCCGCTCCGCCGCGTTCGCCACGCGCCAATCGGCCACGGCGGCAGCGAAAATCGCGGCCTCGGCAGGCAGCGCGGTCTGCACCGCGTCCAGCATTTCGCGCGCGGTCTCGACCTTGACCACCCGCACGCCCGCAGGCGGCGCAACCGTCGCGGGACCGGTGACGAAGGTGACAGTCGCGCCGAGGTCCCGCAGCGCTGCGGCAATCGCCGTGCCCTGCGCGCCCGAGGAGCGGTTCGCGATATAGCGCACCGGGTCGATCGGCTCATGGGTGGGCCCAGACGTCACGAGAATATGGCGGCCCTTCAGCGGCCCGTCCGACAGCGCGGCGTCGATCGCGGCGAGGATTGCCTCGGGTTCGATCATCCGGCCCTCGCCGAACTCGCCACAAGCCATGTCGCCCTCAATCGGGCCTGCGAAGATCACGCCATCGGATTTCAGCGTCGCAATATTGCGCTGCGTTGCGGGGTGCTCCCACATCCGCACATTCATCGCGGGCGCGATCAGCACGCGCTTGTCGGTGGCAAGCAGCAGGGTCGAGGCGAGATCATTGGCCAGACCGTTCGCCATCTTCGCCATCAAATCGGCGGTGGCGGCCACGACGACCACCAGATCGGCCGCGCGCGACAGCTGAATATGACCGATCTCGGACTCATGCGTCAGATCGAAGAGGTCGGAATGAACCGCCTCGCCCGCGAGCGAGGAGACGGTCAGCGGCGTCACGAACTCGGCCCCGGCCTTGGTCAGGACCGGGCTCACCGAGGCCCCAGCCCCGCGCAGCAGACGGATCAGCTCGGGCGCCTTGAAGGCTGCGATACCGCCGCCGATGATCAACAGGATGCGTTTGCCCGCAAGCATTTGCCTCTCCGTGAAACTCTCTCAGATGGTCTAAGCGCCGGGGCGCATTGGCGCAAGGATCACTTGAACGCGGCGCAGGGATCGGCGCGTTCGGTCGGGGGCGTGATGATCCAGTCGTCAAAGGGCTGCGTGCCGGGATCGGTGCCCGGCTCCGCCTCGATCTGACCGATCGCCACAACCTTCGCCTGCGGGTCCGCCTTGCGCAGAAGCGCGGGCACGGCGAGGTCGGTCTTCGCATGACCTGACCCGGTGATGACCGCGACCGGACCGCCGGTCTCCTTCAGCGCCTCGAGCGCGACCCGCGCAAACGCTGCATCGCGGAAGCGTTGCGCCGCGACCATGCCGGGCAGCAGATCGGGCGGCAGCGCGTTGCAATGATCCTCTTGCGACTCCGCTTCCAGCTTGGCCTGCAGGTCTTCCGGATAGGCTTGATCGAGCCCGTAGCGAGCAGCGTCCTTGCCGAACACCTCCGGCAGCGGCTTGGTCATCGCGGCGCGTACGGTCTCGCGCGGCTGCGCGGCGCCATAGACCTTCGCATCGCCCAAAGCTTCGAAAATCGGATAATAGATCGCGAAATCGGGCCAGCCCGAATTGTCCCAGTCCAGCGCCTTTTCCAACGCGCCCTCATCCTTCAAAAGCGCCGGCGTGATCTTCGCCGCCTGCTCGGGCGTCAATTGCTCGAACACCACGGCGGCGGGCTTCAGCGCCTTGATCGCACGCGCCTGATTGAGGTGATGGGTCGGATTGTCGTGAATCTCTCCCAGAACGACAATATCGCCCGAAAGCGTATCGAGCTGGGCGGGCGATATTTCGGCGCCAAAGGCGGGACCGGTCAGAGACAGTAGGCAGAGCGCGGCAAGAAACTTCTTCATACGAAGAAGCTTTGCACCTCGCCCTGATGGGTTTCAAGCGATTTGCGCATCTTGCCGAAAGCCTGCGCTTCGAGCTGACGAATACGCTCTTTCGAAAGCCCCAACTCTTCACCGAGGCTTTCCAAAGTGCGCGGATCTTCGATCAGACGACGCTCGCGGACGATGTAGGCTTCGCGGTCGGTCAACCGGCCCATCGCCTCGCCCAGCCAGACTTTCATCGTCTGACCGTCATGGCTGTCGGCCACGGTTTCCTCAGGGCTCGCGCCGTCATCTTCCAGCGTATCGACCCATTCGCGGCCTTCGTCTTCGCTGGACTGCGTTGCGTTGAGCGAGAAGTCGGAGCCGGACAGGCGGCCTTCCATCATCTCGACATCCGAGAGCGGCACACCGATCACTTCGGCCACGCGCTGACGCAGCTGCATCGCATCGAGCTGTTCGCCCTCTTGCTGCGCTTCGCGGGTCAGCTGGGCCTGAACGCGGCGCATGTTGAAGAACAGCGCTTTTTGCGAAGAGGTGGACCCGGTGCGCACCATCGACCAGTTGCGCATCACGAATTCCTGGATCGAGGCTTTTATCCACCACACCGCATAGGTCGAGAACCGCACACCACGTTCCGGATCGAACTTGTCGGCGGCTTTCATCAGACCAAGTGAGGCTTCCTGGATCAGATCGTTCATCGGGGCGCCGTAGCGGCGGAACTTCGAGGCCATCGAGATCGCGAGGCGCATATAGGCTGTCACAAGCCGGTGCAGCGCCTGCTCGTCCCGATTGTCGCGCCACGCTCGCGCCAGTTCCGCTTCGGTTTCTGCATCCAGGAACTCTGCCCGCATTGCTTGGCGTGGCAGGGTTTCATCGGTCATACCATCGAGTGCCATTTACAATCTCCCTGGGGTGTCCAGCCCAAACCGGCGCAACCTTGAATTGGGTGGCTGCTTTGCCCACCCAATGCGAATGACATGTTTTGGTTCCTCACGGAAATGTTGAATTTTGCCTGAAACTTTGTGCGCGTGGCGCACTTGACGACGTTTTCAAGCGAAAAATGGAAGAAATTCATGCCGCTACGGGAAGGCCATCACTCCTTCTTGAGCACCGCATATCATAAGCGTGCTCACGGACACTTGAGCGGCTGTAACGCAACATGTTGATCTTGTGCGCGAAACTGAAGCGATGGCTGTGCAGATATGCAGGAATTGCACCTTTATCCCTCTATTTGCGCTGATGTTTCGAGCGGCGCGTCCGTCTCCGAGTCGAGGGGGCGGAAGACGCGGTTCCTGTCCCTGCACCCGTTAACCATTCCTAAACCACGGCTGCGCTACCCCTCGGGGAAGAGGCGCAGGAGAGCCGATGGTCAGCCAGAGCTACACGGTCGCGTTCGAGGGGGTGGAGGCCCGCCTCGTGGAGGTGCAATGCGCGCTCTCCGAAGGCATGCCCGGCTTCGCGGTCGTGGGCCTGCCCGACAAGGCCGTGTCCGAGGCGCGCGAACGGGTGCGCGCGGCGCTCGGCGCGCTGGGGATCGCGCTGCCGATGCAGAAGATTACCGTGAACCTCTCGCCTGCCGACCTGCCGAAAGAGGGCTCGCATTTCGACCTGCCCATCGCGCTGGCGCTGCTGGGCGCGATCGGGGTCGTGCCGCGCGACCGGATCGAGACGCTGGTCGCCGTGGGGGAGCTGTCGCTCGACGGGCGGCTCCTGCCTGTCGCGGGTGCCCTGCCCGCCGCGATGGCGGCCGCCGCGCAGGACAAGGGGCTGATCTGCCCGAAGGGCTCGGGGGCGGAGGCGGCCTGGGTCGGTGCGGCCGAGGTGACGGCGCCGGAGACGCTCGGCGCCGCGATCGACCATCTCAGCGGTCGCCGGCCGCTGGAGCCCGCCCGCCCGGGTCTCGTCCGGGACGCACCGCATCCGCGCGACCTGCGCGATGTGAAGGGTCAGGAACGAGCCAAACGCGCGCTGGAGATCGCCGCTGCCGGACGCCACCACCTGATGATGATCGGCACGCCCGGCTCGGGCAAATCCATGCTGGCCGCGCGGTTGCCCTCGATCCTGCCCGAGATGCGCCCCGAGGAGATGCTGGAAACCTCGATGATCCAATCGCTGTCGGGGCTGCTGGCCGAGGGCGGCATCTCGCGCACGCGCCCCTTTCGCGAACCGCATCACACCGCTTCGATGGCCGCGATGATCGGCGGCGGGCGTGGCGCCCGCCCCGGCGAGGTCAGCCTCGCCCATAATGGCGTGCTGTTCATGGACGAGTTCCCCGAATTTCCCCGCGCCGTACTGGAGACCCTGCGCCAGCCGATCGAGACCGGCGAAGTCGTCGTCTCGCGCGCCAATGCCCATACCCGCTATCCCTGCCGCTTCCTTCTGATCGCGGCAGCGAATCCGTGTAAATGCGGATATCTCGGCGATGCAGAACGCGCCTGCGCCCGCGCGCCCGGCTGCGGCGACGACTATCTGGGGCGGATTTCAGGGCCTCTGATGGACCGGTTCGACCTACGAATAGAGGTGCCCCCGGTGCGCTATGCCGATCTCGACCTGCCAGCCTCCGGCGACAGCTCCGCCGAGGTCGCGGCCCGCGTCGCGGAAGCGCGCGAGCGGCAGGCCCAGCGCTTCGCGGATCACCCCGCGATCCGCGTCAATGCCGAAGCCGAAGGGCAGCTACTGGAAGACATCGCGACGCCGGATGCGCAGGGGCGAGATTTACTGGCCCAGATGGCGGAGCGGGTCGGACTGTCGGCGCGCGGCTACCACCGGGTTCTTCGGGTTGCGCGCACCATCGCCGATCTCGACCATGCCAAGCACGTGCGCCACCCCCACATCGCCGAAGCGTTGAGCTATCGGCTCAGCGCCGTGGCAGGTTGAGCATCCGGCGCGCCGCCGCCGCCGCATCCTCCAGTGCCTCGCGCGCTTCGGGGACCCGACCGTCGAAGAATTGCCAGACATGCGGCGCGTCGGGCCAGCTTTGCACCGTGACATCCGCGTCGAAGCTGCGCAGCCGCTCTGCCATGCGCAGCGCATCGTCGCTCAGGATCTCCCCCATCGAATGCTGGATCAGCACCGGAGGCGGATCGGGGAACTCCGCGAAAAGCGGCGAAAAGCGCGGATCGCGCGCGTCATGCCCGCGCAGCACCATCTCGCAGCTATCGCCAAGTCGTTCGACCGGCAGCATCGCATCTTTCGCCGCATTTAAACGCAGGCTCTCGCCCGAACAGGTCAGATCCGTCCATGGGCACAAGGCAATCGCCCCGGCGGGCGGCGTGCCGCGCTGGCACAGCACGCTCAGAAGCGCCAATGTCAGACCGCCCCCCGCGCTGTCGCCCGCGATAACGATCGCGCTCGGGTCGTAGCCCACTTCCACCAGCGCATCGAAAGCTGCGGTCGCATCCTCGAGCGCGGCACCGACCGGCGCCTCGGGCGCAAGCCGATAATCCGGCACGATCACCTCAAGCCCGCTCAGCTTCGCCAAGCGCCCTGCGAGCCCACGATACATCCACGGGGAGCCGGTGACGTAACCGCCGCCATGAAGATAGAGAATGATGCGCCCAACCGAGGACCGCCCCGCGCGCAGCGACAGCGCATTGCGCCCGGCCAGCTTGGTCGGCAGACGGCAAAGCCCGGTGGGCTCGCGCACGACCCAGCTGGCCAATCTCTCCGTCGCGCGCCGCGTTTGCGCAGCCCCGTGGAACCGTCGCACCATCGGTTTCGCGATGCTGCGCAGCCAAAGATTGAGAAAGACCAGCCGGATCGACATATCAGCTCCGTTTCGCTTCGATCGCCTCCCAGATGCGGGCGGTGATATTCACGCCGTCGAACCGCTCAAGCTCCTGAATGCCCGTCGGCGAAGTGACGTTAATCTCGGTCAGCCAGTCGCCGATCACGTCGATGCCGACGAAGATCTGCCCCTTCTCACGCAGATACGGGCCGATCCGCTCGCAGATTTCGCGATCGCGCGCGGTCAGTTCGACCTTCTCGGGCCGCCCGCCGACATGCATGTTCGACCGCGTCTCACCCGCCGCCGGCACCCGGTTGATCGCGCCCACCGGCTCGCCATCGACGAGGATGATCCGCTTGTCGCCCTTCGAAACGGCAGGCAGGAATTTCTGCGCGATCAGAGGCTCGTTGTTGATGCCGATGAACAGCTCGTGCAGCGACGACAGGTTGCGATCGTTCGGATCGAGCCGGAACACCCCCGCCCCGCCATTGCCGTAGAGCGGCTTGAGAATGATATCGCCGTGCTCCGCCTTGAAGGCCCGAATGGCCTCCAGATCGCGCGCGATCAACGTCGGCGGCGTCAGGTCAGGAAAATCCAGAACGAGAAGCTTCTCGGGCGAATTGCGGACCCAGAAAGGATCGTTGACGACCAGCGTCTCAGGGTGAATCCGCTCCAGCAGATGGGTCGTCGTGATATAGCCCATATCGAAGGGCGGGTCCTGCCGCAGCCAAACCACATCCCAGTCGCCCAGATCGACCTCGGTCTCTTCGCCCAGCGTGAAGTGGTTGCCCTTCTCACGCCGCACCACCAGAGGCCAGCCACGCGCATAGACGTGCCCCTCGCGGTAGATCAGGCGATCCGGCGTGTAGTAGAATAGCTCGTGCCCACGCGCCTGCGCCTCTTCGGCGATCCGAAACGTGCTGTCAGCCTCGATATTGACCGCTTCGATCGGATCCATCTGGATCGCAACTTTCAATCCCATCCGCGCCCCCTCTTTAGACTGCAATCTTGATGCAATGTGGCGCGTCTGGATGCAACCTCAACCCACGGGCCGGTCACATTCCGAAATAGGCGTTCTCCAGCACCTTGATCTCCCCGATCTCATTAACCAGGGCGAGATCGAACCGGACCTTGCGATTGCAGTTTGCCGGAGCGGGATGTCGCATCAGATATTCTTCGACCGAAATGCATATACGGCGCATCTGGCGCTGCGAGAGGCGTTCCGCGGCGCGGGCATGGCTGCGCGATTTTTTCACCTCGACGAAGATCAGGGTATCGCCCTCCCGTGCGATCAGATCGATCTCGCCGCCATACTTGCCCCGCCAGCGATGTTCCGAGACCGCGCGCCCTGCCCGTTCGTAATGCAGCATCACTTGCTCTTCGGCGGCGAGACCGGAATGATATGATAGCGATCCACTCATCTCTTTTTCTCCATGGCCAGAGCGGCCTGATAGACCTTGCGCCGCGGCAACCCGGTCGCCCCTGCGACGGCGTCGACCGCGTCGCGAAGCGACTCGCGCGCCAATGCCGCTTCGAGGCGCTCTTCAAGTTGGGCGTCGTCGATTTCGACTGCATGCGGCCTGTCGACCACGACGACGATTTCGCCCTTGACCGGCGACTCAGCCACGCTTTCCGCAAGCTCTTCCAGCGTGCCCCGGCGGACCTCTTCGAAGCGTTTCGTCAACTCCCGGCACAGCGCCGCTTGTCTCTCTTTTCCCAGACTATGGGCCGCGTCAGCTAACATTTCCCTAATGCGTTTGGGGCTTTCATAGAAAACCAGCGTCGCCGGAATTTCCTTGAACTCCGCGAGCCAGTTGCGCCGCGCGCCTTTGCTGTTCGGGGCAAACCCCGCGAAGAGGAAGCGATCCGTTGGCAGGCCCGACAGGGTCAGCGCCGTCAGCACCGCCGAGGGGCCCGGTGCGCTATAGAGCGGCAGCCCGGCCTCGATTACCGCGCGGCCAAGCTGATAGCCCGGATCAGCGACCAGCGGCGTGCCTGCCTCGGAGGCGTAGACCACCGATTTCCCCGCCTCCAGGGCTGCGAGGATTTTCGGGCGCATCGCGGCGCCGTTATGGTCGTGATAGGCGAGCACCTGACGCCCGTTCAACGGCACGCCGTGAATCTCCATCAGGTGCCGCAGGCTGCGCGTATCCTCGGCCGCCAGAACGTCGGCTGCGCGCAGCATGTCGAGGGCGCGCAAGGTGATGTCGCGGGCGGCTCCGATGGGTGTGGCAATGAAATGAAGCCCCGGGCTTAACGGCGCCGGAACACTCCTGGTTCCCTTATTTTCCGCGTTTGCATCAGATACAACACCCTCGCCCATCGCCCGCCTCATCACTTGTGTGGAACGTTTACTTCACGCCTGCTTGTGCGTAGTCTCGACCGCGTCATTTCCTCGCGGTTCGCAGGCGTTGCTTCAGTGCCCGGACCGGACGCCAACGCCCAAAAGGACGTATCATGTTTAATCTCATTCGTAACCCCCGCGCCCTCGCCGCGCGAATCGCAGCCCTCCTCGCATTGGTCTGGCTTGCGGCCTGTCAGCCGGGGCCGATGGGCAATTCCGGTCAGAAGATCGACACCAGCGCACCGGTCAAGGTCGCGCTTCTGGTTCCGGCCGGGTCCGGCAACGCTGGCGACGAGACGCTCGCGCGGGCGCTGCAGAATGCGGCAAATCTCGCGATTCAGGATCTGCAAGGCGCACGGATCGACCTGCAGGTCTACAACACCGCCGGCAATCCGCAGCAAGCGGCCGCGATGGCCACCAAGGCCGCCGACGAGGGCGCCAAGATCATCCTCGGCCCGGTCTATGCGCAATCGGCGAATGCCGCAGGTCTTGCGGTCGCCTCGCGCAACATCAACGTGCTTGCGTTTTCGAACAACACCAACGTCGCGGGCGGCAACGTCTTCGTGCTCGGCCCGACCTTCCAGAACACCGCCAACCGCCTCGTGAGCTTCGCGACACGTCAGGGCAAGAAGCGGATCATGGTCGTGCATGAGCAGACCACTGCGGGCGAGATCGGCGCACAGGCGATCCAGACCGCGGTCGCACGCTCGGGCGCTTCGCTCGCAGGCGTGGCCTCCTACCCGTTCTCGCAGCAGGGCGTGGTCGATGCGACGCCGCAGATCGCAAGCCGCGTGAAGTCCGGTGACGTCGATGCGCTGTTCCTGACGGCCGATACCGCAGGCGCGCTGCCGCTGCTCACGCAGCTGATGGGCGAGCAGGGTGTGACCCCGCAGATGACGCAATATATCGGCCTGACCCGCTGGGACATTCCGCCGGCGACGCTGTCGCTGCCGGGCACTCAGGGCGGCTGGTTCGCCGAGCCCGATCCGGCGCTGCAACAGCAGTTCGTGTCGCGCTACAGCGCCGCTTACGGCCAAGCGCCCCATCCGATCGCAGGCCTCGCCTATGACGGGATCGCAGCCATCGGCGCGCTGGTGAAGTCCGGCAATCCGAGCGCGCTGACCAAGCAGGGCCTGACCCAGCGTTCGGGCTTCGTGGGCGTCAACGGCGTCTTCCGCTTCCTGCCCGACGGCACCAACGAACGGGCGCTCGCCGTGGCGCAGGTCCGCAACGGCCAGGCGGTCGTGATCGACCCGGCGCCGCGCAACTTCGGCGGCTTCGGGTTCTGACCCGGACCGCCTTCAAACGAAAGGGCCCGTCAAGGGACAAGACTGCGCAGTGACCAGCATGACAGACCCCGCCCCGGCATCGACCGGGGCGCCCCTCCTTCTAAATCAACAGCGTTTGTTCGAGGCGCTCGACGCAGCGACCTCTGACATGCGCGACCCGAAAGATATCCGGGCCGCGACAGTTACGTTCCTCTCCGATGAACGCCGCGCCGCCGCTGCCGCGATCGAGGCCGATTTCGAAACCCATCCGCGCGCCGCGCGCGACACGGTCGAAGCCTGTGCCGAGATGACCGACGGCATCGTCCGGTCTGTGCTGCGCATCGCGACTCAGCGTTTGCACCCCAGCGGCATCCGCACCGAGGCGGAGCGTTTCGCAGTTCTCGCCGTGGGCGGCTATGGCCGAGCCGAGATGGCACCGCATTCCGATGTCGATCTCCTGTTTCTCACCCCCTACAAGGTGACCCCCTGGGCCGAGAGCGTCATCGAGTCGATGCTCTACATGCTTTGGGATCTGAAGCTGAAGGTCGGGCATTCGTCCCGCACACTCGACGACTGCATCCGGCTCGGGCGCGAGGACATCACGATCCGCACCGCCCTTCTCGAACATCGCTGCGTGGGCGGGGACGAAAAGCTGGCCGAGGCGCTGTCGCTTCGCCTTCGTCACGATCTGTTCGAGGGCAGCGAGGCCGAGTTCATCGAGGCCAAGCTGGAGGAACGCTCGCAACGCCACCGCCGTCAGGGCGGGCAGCGTTACGTGCTCGAACCCAATGTGAAAGAGGGCAAGGGCGGGTTGCGCGACCTGCAGACCCTCTACTGGATCGGCAAATATATCCATCACGTGGGCCGCGCCCGCGAATTGATGGAGATCGGCGCCTTCTCCCCCGAGGAATACGAGACATTCCACGAGGCCGAGAACTACCTCTGGGCGGTGCGCTGCCACCTGCATCTGATCTCGGGCCGCGCCTCGGATCAGCTGACCTTCGACATGCAGGTCGAGGTGGCCGAGCGCATGGGCTACCGCGATCTGGCGGGCCGCCGCGCGGTCGAGGTCTTCATGCAGGATTACTTCCGCCACGCGACCGCCGTGGGCGACGTGACCCGCATCTTCCTGACCAAGCTCGAAGCGCAGCACGTGAAAAGCGCGCCGATGCTGCAGCGGATTTTCCGCAGGCGGCGCAAGCTGAAAGCGCCCTATTCCGAAGAGAACGGCCGCATAAATGTCGCCGACGAGAAGGCGTTCCTCTCCGATCCGGTGAACCTGCTGCGGCTGTTCGAAGAAGGGCTGCGCTCGGGGATGCTGATCCACCCCGACGCGATGCGGCTCGTCTCGGCCAATCTCGACCTGATCGACGACAAGGTGCGCAACAACCGCGAGGCGCAGCGCATCTTCCTCGACCTGCTGCTCAAGCACGGCAACCCGGAACGCGCGCTGCGGCGGATGAACGAGCTGGGCGTGCTGGCCGCCTTCATCCCGGAGTTCGAGCCGATCGTGGCGATGATGCAGTTCAACATGTATCACAGCTACACGGTGGACGAGCACACGATTCAGGTCGTCTCGACGCTGGCGCAGATCGAGCGCGGCGAACTGGTCGAGGATCTGCCGCTGTCGTCGCACATCCTCGAAGAAGGCATCAATCGCAAGGTCCTCTATGTCGCGCTGCTGGTGCATGACATCGGCAAGGGACGGCCCGAGGATCACTCGATCCTCGGCGCGAAGATCGCCCGCAAGGTCGCGCCGCGACTGGGGCTGAACCAAGAGGATTCCGAGACCGTCGAATGGCTGGTGCGTCACCACCTGCTGATGTCCGACGTGGCGCAGAAACGCGATCTCTCGGACCCGCGCACCATCCGCGATTTCGCCAAGCGCGTGAAATCGCGCAAGCGGCTCGACCTGCTGACCGTGCTGACCGTCTGCGACATTCGCGGCGTCGGCCCGAATGTCTGGAACAACTGGAAAGCCACGCTGCTGCGCAAGCTGCATTCCGAGACCGCGATGGCGCTGGAGCACGGGCTGGAAGCGGTCAATCGCGAGCAGCGCACCGACGAGGCCAAGCGCGCCTTGCGCGAAGTGCTGGAGGCGGATGACAACTGGGACAAGGCGCAAATCCGCGCCGAGCTGGGGCGTCACTACGCGCCCTATTGGCAAGCGCTCGCCACCATCAATCACGAAATCTTCGCGCGTCTGCTGCGCGATCTGGGCGATGACGAGATCCGCATCGACTTGCATCCCGATGACGATCACGACGCGACCCGCGTGAGCTTCGCGCTGGCCGATCACCCCGGTATCTTCTCGCGGCTTTCGGGCGCGCTGGCGCTGGTCGGCGCGAATGTGGTCGACGCGCGCACCTATACCTCGAAGGACGGCTATGCGACCGCCGTCTTCTGGGTGCAGGATGCCGAGGGCCACCCCTACGAGGCCTCGAAGCTGACCCGCCTGCGCGGCATGATCGAGAAGACGCTGAAAGGCGAGGTCGTCGCCCGCGAGGCGCTCAAGGATCGCGACAAGCTCAAGAAGCGTGAGCGCGAGTTCAAGTTCCCGACCCATATCACCATCGACAACGAAGGATCGGATATCTACACGATCATCGAAGTCGATACCCGCGACCGGCCCGGCCTCCTCTACGACCTGACCCGGGCGCTGGCGTCGAACAATATCTCGATCTCCTCGGCGGTGATCGCCACCTATGGCGCGCAGGTCGTGGACAGCTTCTATGTGAAAGACATGTTCGGCCTGAAACTGCATTCCAAACCCCGCCAAGAGGCGCTCGAGAAGAAGCTGATGGACGCCATCGCGTCGGGTGCGAAACGGGCGGGCAACTAATATGAAACCAATCCGGCTGGTGCGCGGCTTCCTCACGGTGGGCGGCTGGACCATGGCGAGCCGCATCCTCGGTTTTGCGCGCGACATGATGATCGCAGCCTACCTGGGTGCGGGCCCGGTGGCCGAGGCCTTCCTCGTGGCCTTCTCGCTGCCCAACCTGTTCCGCCGCTTCTTCGCGGAAGGTGCATTCAACACCGCCTTCATCCCGATCTTCTCGAAGAAGCTGGAGGGCGGAGAGAATGCACAGGGCTTCGCACGCGAGGCGATGGGGGGATTGGCTTCGGTGCTGATCTTGCTGACGCTGGTGGCCTCGGCGGCGATGCCGTGGCTGGTGCTGGCGATGGCCTCGGGTTTCGCGGGCGATGAGCGATTCACGATCGCCACAACTTATGGCCGGATCGCCTTTCCCTACATCCTCTTCATCTCGCTCAGCGCGCTTCTGTCGGGCGTGCTGAACGCGGCCGGTCACTTCGCAGCCGCGGCCGCAGCACCCGTGCTGCTGAACGTGACCTTCGTGATCGCGATGCTGATGGCCGATCAGGCGGGCTGGCCGGTGGGCGATGCGCTGGCCTGGGCTGTGCCGGTCGCGGGCGTGGCACAACTTGCGCTCGTCTGGGTCGCCGCATGGCGCGCGGGTTTCAAGATCGTCCCGAAGCGCCCGCGCCTGTCGCCCGACATGAAACGCCTTATCCGCATCGCGATCCCGGCGATGCTCGCGGGCGGTGTGGTCCAGATCAACCTGCTGGTGGGCCGTCAGGTCGCCTCGCATTTCGACGGCGCGATCGCATGGCTGAACTATGCCGACCGTCTCTATCAGCTGCCGCTGGGCGTCGTGGGCATCGCGATCGGCGTGGTGCTGCTTCCTGACCTGTCACGCCGCTTGCGCGGCGGCGACACGGCCGGCAGCCGCTATTCCTTCTCGCGCGCAGGCGAATTCGCGCTCCTCTTCACCGTCGGCCCTGCCGTAGCACTTCTGGTGGCGGCCCAACCCATCGTCTCGGTCCTGTTCGAGCGCGGGCAGTTCACCCACGAGGACACGATCGCGACCGCCTGGGCCACCGCGATCTACGGGCTCGGCCTCCCCGCCTTCGTGCTGCAGAAAGTCCTGCAGCCCTTGTATTTCGCCCGCGAGGACACCCGCACGCCGTTCAACTACGCGCTGGTCGCGATGGTGGTGAACGCGGTGCTGGCGATCGGGCTGTCTTTCGTGATCGGCTATCTGGCCGCCGCGGTGGGTACGACGCTCGCCGCCTGGGCGATGGTCGCGCAGCTTTGGCTCGGTGCGCGTCCGATGGGCGAGGCTGCGAGCTTCGATCACCGTTTCTACCGCCGCCTGCCCCGCATCGTGGTCGCGGCGCTGGTGATGGGCGCTGCGATCTGGGCGGTGACCTGGGCGGTGCCCGGCGCGTTCGCCGTGCCGGGCCTGCGCGCGCTGGCGCTGCTGGGGCTCGTGCTGTTCGGGATGCTCGTCTATTTCGGCACGGCTATCGCCATCGGTGCGATGCATATGGCCGATCTGAAAGGTGCGATGCGCCGCGGTCCGGGCGGGGCGTGAGGGGCTACTTTAGCGCGGGGCGACCAGCCCCGGGCCGCGCCCGACCCTCGCCACGGGAGGGCGCATGGGCGATGACATCGCGGTTTCAGATGACTTTCGGGCTTGAGAGATAAAGCGCCAAGCCACCAGCGAACCGAAGCGCCCACCCGAGGCTCGGGCGCGCCCCTAAGCCTTCACCGCCGCCGCAGCCGCTGCAAGGTCCGTTGCATCCCGCCGGGCGCCACGAAGAAGCTCAGCACGAAGCCCGCGACGAAGCCCACGATATCCGCGATCCAGTCGGGCCGCGCGCCGAAGATCATCGCGAAGATCAGTTGGATGCCCATCAGCGCCCCGATCAACGAAAACGCCCGCAGCTGGTTCGCATTCTCCTGCCCCAACCGCGTCCACAAGATCCACGTGAAGGCCCCGATCAGCCCGTAATCGCCCGGATAGCCGCCATAGAGCCCGATCTGCGTAAACGGCAGCGCCGCATAGACCAGCGCGCCAAGGATCGTCGCGCCGAAGAACACGATCGCCACGGCGAGGCCCGAGAAGATCTCCCCCACCATCTTGCCCAGCGCCAAGAGGAACACGAGCACGAAGATCGCCTGCGTCACCGAGGCGTTCACGAAAGGATAGGTCAGGATCCGCATCATCTGCTCCGGCGGATATTGACCGGTTTCGAACATTGCGCGCATCACCTGCGGCGAGAAGGCGAATTTCTGCAGCGCGTCGAGCCGCCAGCCCGCCGCCTGCGCCCCGCCGATCAGCCCCGACTGGCCCATCGCGAAGAACAGCTCCGTCGCGATGATCGGCAGCGCCAGAAGCCAGACCACGGGCGGCAGCGGGTTCATCGGGTGTTCGTCATAGCCGTCGCGCATATTGGTCTCCTGCTCGCGGGCTCAGTTGCGCCCTTTGCGCTTTAGCGATAAGCGAGCGGAGAGCGGATTTCCACCCCGGGAGATCCTCAATGGCGGGCTTCCACCCCCCGCAGATCAGGAGCATCAGATGAGCGAGCAAGCGCAACCCCTCAACGCCAATTTCAAACCGCGGATCTTCTCCGGCATCCAGCCCTCTGGCGGGCTGACGCTGGGCAACTATCTGGGCGCGCTCAAGCGCTTTGCCCAGAAGCAGGACGAAGGGATCGAGACGATCTACTGCCTCGTCGACCTGCACGCGATCACGGTTTGGCAGGAGCCCGACGCGCTGCGCCGCAACACCCGCGAGGCGGCTGCCGCCTTCATCGCCTCGGGCGTCGATCCGAAACGCTCGATCCTGTTCAACCAGAGCCAGGTCTCGGCGCATGCCGAACTGGCCTGGGCGTTCAATTGCGTCGCGCGTCTGGGCTGGATGAACCGGATGACCCAGTTCAAGGACAAGGCAGGCAAGAATGCCGAGAAGGCCAGCCTCGGCCTCTACGCCTACCCCGCGCTGATGGCCGCCGATATCCTTCTCTATCATGCGACGATGGTGCCGGTGGGCGAGGATCAGAAGCAGCATGTGGAGCTGACCCGCGACATCGCGGCCAAGTTCAACCATGACTACAAGACCGATTTCTTCCCCGCCCCCGAGCCTCTGATCGAAGGCGCCGCGACCCGCGTGATGTCCCTGCGCGACGGCACCAAGAAGATGTCGAAATCCGACCCGTCGGATGCGAGCCGCATCAACCTGACCGACGATGCCGACACGATCGCCAAGAAGATCCGCAAGGCCGTGACCGATCCCGAGCCCCTGCCCTCGGATCTCGACGGGCTCAAGGACCGGGCGGAAGCGCGCAACCTCGTGAACATCTACGCGGCGCTGGCCGACATGACGCCGACGCAGGTGCTGGGCGAATATGGAGGCGAAGGCTTCGGCAAGTTCAAACCGGCGCTGGCGGAACTGGCGGTCGCGAAGCTTGCTCCGATCTCGGACGAGATGACCCGGCTGATGAACGACCCCTCCGAGATCGACAATATCCTCGGCGACGGCGCGAACCGGGCCGACGAGATCGCGCAACCGATCCTGGGCAAGACGCTCGAGATCATGGGGATGGTCCGCTCGCGCTAAGCGCGGCAAAACCAAAGCAAGAGGGGGCGCTGTCCCCCGTCGCCCTAGGGCGACAAGACTTAAGGGCGAGGGGGCTCTGCCCCCTCGGGCTTTCGCCCTCCCCCCGGGATATTTCAACCAAGCCGAAACGCATCTTCCTCTTGGCAGAAATATCCCGGGGGGAGGCGCGGCACGCGCCGGGGGCGGAGCCCCCTTGCCGCCGCCCACGGCCCGCACTACGCTTCGGCAACAAGAGCTTACGAGCGGACCTCCCATGCGTATCGGCATCCTCCAAACCGGCCAATCCCCCGACGTTCTGCGCGACAAGGCGGGCGACTATCCTGACATGTTCGAAGCGCTGCTCGCCGGGCGCGGCCTCGAATTTCAGCGCTACGACGTCGAGCATATGCACTTCCCGAAAGACGTGCATGACTGCGACGGTTGGCTGATCACCGGCTCGCGCCACGGCGCCTATGAAGATCACCCTTTCATCAAGCCGCTCGAGACGTTCATTCGCGACGCCCATGCCGAGGCTGTCCCGTTGGTGGGCATCTGCTTTGGCCATCAGATCATCGCGCAGGCGCTTGGCGGAAAGGTGGAGAAATTCTCCGGCGGCTGGGCCGTGGGCCCGCAGGATTACGATTTCGGCGGCGAGGTAATCGCGCTCAACGCGTGGCATCAAGATCAGGTGACCGAGCTGCCGCCGGGCGCGACCCCGATCGCGGGCAATGATTTCTGCGCCTATCCCGCGCTCGCCTATGGCGACACGATCTTCACCGTCCAGCCCCACCCCGAATTTCCCGACGCATTCGTCGAAGGGCTTATGGACACACGCGGGCGCGGCGTCGTGCCCGATGACCTGATGCAGGCCGCCCGCACGCGGCTGGGGCAGCCCAACGGCGCGTCCCGGATCGCCGAGCGCATCGCCGATTTCTTCCTCAAGACAAGGGTGCCTGCGCACCCGGAAAGCTGACCGATGAGCGACATGAAGGACTGGACCGACCGTATCCCGCAGGCCGCACGCGATTACATCGAGGGTCGGCGTCTCGACGAGGTGGAGTGCATTGTCGCCGATATCGCAGGGGTCGCCCGCGGCAAGGCGATGCCCGCGTCGAAATTCAAGTTTCAGGATCGGTTCTTCCTGCCGAATTCGATCTTCCTGCAGACGATCACCGGCGAATGGACGGACAACCCCTCTGGCGCTTTCACCGAGCCGGACATGATCCTGACGCCCGATTTCTCGACCGCGACGGCCGCGCCGTGGACCGCGGACTGGACCTTGCAGATCATCCACGACGTCGAGGACCAGCAGGGCAATCCGGTGCCGATCGCGCCGCGCAACGTGCTCAAGCGCGTGCTCGCGCTCTATGAAGCAGAGGGCTGGACGCCCGTCGTCGCCCCCGAGATGGAGTTCTTCCTCGTTGCGCGCAATGTGGACCCGAACCAGCCGATCATCCCGCCGATGGGGCGCTCGGGCCGTCGCGCGGCGGCGAAACAGGCCTATTCGATGTCGGCGGTCGATGAATACGGCAAGGTCATCGACGACATCTACGATTTCGCCGAGCTTCAGGGCTTCGAGATCGACGGCATCTTGCAGGAGGGCGGCGCCGGGCAGATCGAGATCAACCTCGCGCATGGCGACCCGGTCGAACTGGCCGATCAGATTTTCTACTTCAAGCGGCTGATCCGCGAGGCCGCCCTGCGTCAGGATTGCTTCGCCACCTTCATGGCGAAACCGATCGAGGGCGAGCCGGGCTCGGCCATGCATATCCACCAGTCGGTGATCGACACCAAGACCGGCCAGAACATCTTCTCGGACGAGAATGGCGGCGAGACGGAAGCCTTCCTGCATTGCATCGCAGGGCTTCAGACGCACCTGCCCGCGGTGATCGCGCTGCTGGCGCCTTACGTGAACAGCTATCGCCGCTATGTGCCGGATTTCGCAGCGCCCATAAATCTCGAATGGGGTCGCGACAACCGCACGACGGGCCTGCGGGTGCCGATCTCAGGCCCCGCCGCGCGACGGATCGAGAACCGTCTGGCGGGGATGGATTGCAACCCCTATCTCGGGCTCGCCGCCTCGCTCGCCTGCGCCTATCTGGGCCTCAAGGAAAAGCAGATGCCGAAGCCCGAATGTCTCGGCGACGCCTATATGTCGGCCGAGGACGTGCCGGTAAATCTGGGCGATGCGCTCGATCTCTTCTCGGAAAGCGCGCCGATCCGCGATGTTCTGGGGCCGGAATTCTGCGCCGTCTACGAGGCGGTCAAGCGCAACGAATACAAGGAATTCCTGCAGGTGATCTCGCCGTGGGAGCGCGAGCATCTGCTGATGAACGTGTGATGCGATGAACCTGCTCTTCGCCAATGACCGCAAGGGCGAGCACGCGCCGAGCTATTACGCAGCGACCGCGCTGACCGACCGGCGCTGGCCCGAATTGAAGGGCCGCCACCGGGCGGATGTCTGCGTCGTGGGCGGCGGCTTCACCGGTCTGTCGGCGGCGCTGCATCTGGCGGAGAAGGGTTACTCGGTGCGGCTGCTCGAGGCCCATCGCGTGGGCTTCGGGGCGTCGGGACGCAATGGCGGGCAGGTCGGCTCGGGGCAGCGGCTGGAGCAGGACGATCTGGAAAAAGCCCACGGTCCCGAAATGGCGCGCAGGCTCTGGGATATCGGCGAAGACGCGAAGGCGCTGATCCGCGACCTGATCGCGCGCTACGAGATGCCGGTCACCTTCTATCCCGGCATCGCCCATGCCTGCCGGACGCAATCCGAGGTCGCGCATTCGCACCACATGGCGGAAAGGCTGGCCCGCGATTACGGTTACGATGAGGTGGAGCCGCTCTCGCGCGATGCGCTGCACGCGATCCTGCCCTCGGAGGCCTATCTCGGCGGCGATATCGATCGGGGCGCGGGGCATCTGCATCCGCTGAACTTCGCGCAAGCCTTGGCGCTTGCCTGCGACAAGGCGGGCGTGACGATCCACGAAGGCTCGCTCGTCCATCACATCCGCCCCGGCGAGCCGGTGCGCGTGCAGACCGAACACGGCCATATCGATGCCGATCACTTGATCCTCGCGGCCAACGGCTATCTGGGAAACCTCGCCCCGCGTGTGGCCTCGCATGTGATGCCGATCAACAATTTCATCGTCGCGACAGAGCCGCTGGGGCCGCGCGTGGCTGAAGTGCTGCGCGAGAACGTCGCCGTGGCTGACACGAAATTCGTGGTGAATTACTGGCGGCTCTCTGACGATAACCGCCTGCTCTTCGGCGGCGGCGAGAGCTACGGCTACAAGTTCCCCGACATCGTGCAGACCGTGCGCAAGCCGATGCTGGAGGTCTACCCCTCCCTCGCGGATGTGAAGATCGACTACGCGTGGGGCGGCACGCTCGCCATCACCCGCACCCGGATGCCCTATTTCGCGCGGCCTTTGAAAAACGCGCTCTCGGCCAGCGGGTTTTCCGGCCATGGCGTCGCGATGGGCACGATGGCGGGCAAGATCATGGCCGAGGCGGTGGCTGGCCAAGCCGAGCGCTTCGACCTGATGGCCGGGCTGAAAGTGCCGGGCTTCCCGGGAGGCTCGCTCCTGCGCAGCCCGCTTCTAGTCGCCGCGATGACGTGGTTCTCGATGCGCGACAAGCTGGGGATCTAGGCAAGCCGCCGCCGCCTCAAATTTGGTCATGAATTCTTCATTGGCGCAAAAAGCGGCATTCGTGTAAAGAAAACCTGAAAGTCAGTTTCAGGATATCTTGCCATGCCGCGTGACGGACAGACCGCCCCGAATTGCTACGACGCCGAGGCCATCCCCGAGGCCGCCCGAGCCGAGATCGAACGTCTCCTGACCAGCGGGGACCTGTTCCGCTACACCTCTGCAGACGCGCCGGTCGCCAAGCTGGAAGCCGAATTCGCCGAATTCATGGGCGTGAAATACGCGGTCGCCGTGTCGTCGTGCTCGCAGGCGCTGTTCCTGTCGATGAAGGCGCTCGCCCTGCCGCGCGGGGCACGCGTGCTGGTTCCGGCCTTCACCTTCGCCGCCGTCCCGTCCGCCATCGTCCATGCCGATTGCGTGCCGGTTCTGGTCGAAGTCGGCTCCAATTTCCGCATCGACCTCGACGATTTCCGCGCGAAGTTCGACGACAGCATCGACGCGGTGATGATCTCGCATATGCGCGGCCACACCTCCGACATGGACGCGATCTTGGAACTGGCCGCCGAGAAGGACGTGCCGGTGATCGAAGACGCCGCGCATTCGCTCGGCACGCTCTGGAATGGCAAGAAGATCGGCACGATCGGCAAGATCGGCTGCCTCTCCTTCCAGTCCTACAAGCTGATCAACGCGGGCGAAGGCGGCATCCTTCTGACCGACGATCCGGAGCTGGCCGCGCGTGCGGTGATCATGTCCGGCGCCTACGAGCATAACTGGAAGAAGCATCCGGGGCTGCAGAACAGCTTCCATCACTGGCAGAACAAGCTGCCGCTTTATAACTGCCGGATGCAGAACCTCTCCGCCGCCGTCATTCGCCCGCAGCTTGCGGAGGTGGAGCGCCGTGTGAATGATGGCCGCGCAAACCATGACTATGTCGCCGAGCGCCTGAACACGAGCGATTGGCTCGACGTGCCGCCGCCGCTCGGCCCCGAAACCCGCGCCCCGGATTCGCTGCAGTTCAACCTCGCGGGCGATTGGTCCGACGACGAGGCCCGCAAGCTGCAAGCGGAGACGAAAGCCCGCGGTGTCAGCGTGCAGGTCTTCGGTCTCAGCCAAGATAACGCGCGCGCCTTCTGGAACTGGCAGTTCCTTGGTGACGTGCCGGAGCTGCCGAAGACCCGCGCCATGCTGATGCGCGCCTGCGATACACGCCTGCCCGCACGCCTCAAGCAGCCCGATCTGGATTACATCGCCGATGCGATCCTGGAGGCGGTCATGGCGGTGAAGGGTTAAGGGGCGCTGCCCCTCTTTCCTGACGGAAATTCACCCCGGGATATTTGGAAAGAGCGAAGACGGTGGGCGCACAGCCCCCCTTCGCTCTTGGGAAAATATCCCGGGGGTGAGGCCGTCAGGCCGAGGGGGCAGAGCCCCCGCCTTACCCGGCCATCACGCGCGGATAGTCGATCTTCGGGCAGCGGTTCATCACGACCTTGACCCCCTGCCCGCGCGCCGTCTCGGCCGCTGCGTCATGAGACACGCCAAGCTGCATCCAGATGGTCTTGAGATGCGGCAGATGTGCCAAGGCCTCATCCACGACCTCAGGCACTGCCTCGGAGCGACGGAACACGTCGACCATATCCACCGCGATCTCGTCGGGGATTGCGCCGAGATCGGCATAGACCGTCTCGCCCAGCAACTCCTGCCCGGCGAGGCCGGGGTTGACCGGAATCACGCGGTAGCCTTTGGACTGCAGGAACTGCGCGACCCCATAGGAGGGGCGCTCCGGCTTGTGGGACATGCCGACCACGGCGATCACCTTCGCATTGCCCAGAATGTCGCGAATCTCGTCTTGCATCTGAAACCTCTTCTTTTTCGCAGCCCTCTAAGAAAAATGCGCCCAAGCCTTAAAGGCTGGGCGCAATAGTGGCGGAACGAGGGACAGTGAACTAGAGGCGCGGCGGTTCCGAAGCTGCGCCTCTGACAGTGAGATAGGAACGCATCTCACTGGTTTTAAGGTCCATACCCTCATAATCGCGATTTTGTGACCGTCAGCGGCTTGCGGATGCGTAAAGAGACACTGCGGCGGCATTCGAGACGTTGAGCGACCCGAATTCGCCCGCGAAGGGGATTCGCACCAGACGGTCGCAGGTTTCACGGGTTTTCTCGCGCAGCCCCGGCCCTTCGGCGCCCAGAACCAGCGCGACCGGTTCCATTCCCGCCTCGGACAGCCCGTCTTCGAGCGACATCTTGGCTTCACCCGCAAGCCCGATCAGCCGGAAGCCCATCTGGCGCAGCTCCTCCATCGCATCGGAGAGGTTCTTCACCCGCAGATAGGGCTGACGCTCCAGCGCGCCGGAGGCGGTTTTCGCAAGCGCACCGGTCTCGGGCGCGGAATGGCGATGCGGCGCGATCACGGCAGCCGCGCCGAAGACCTCGGCCGAGCGCAGGATCGCGCCCACGTTATGGGGATCGGTCACCCGGTCGAGCAGCACCACGCGGCGCGCATCGTAGCAGACATCCTTCAGCGCACCCCAATCGAGCGGCTTCACCTCGAGCGCCGCGCCCTGGTGGACGGAATCGGTCGAGATCGGCACGAATTTGTCGAACTTGCGCACATCGACGATCTCAGGCTCCATACCCGAGGCCGCGATCGCCTCGCCCAGCTTGTCGGCGGCATTCTTGGAGCAAACCAGCCGCAACCGCTCGCGCATCGGGTTTTGCAGCGCGTCGCGCACCGCATGCAGGCCGAAGAGCCACACGGTCTCGGCGGCCGCAGCGCGCTTGGCACGTTCCTTTTCGATCACCCAGACTGGCTTTTTCATCGCGGGTCTCCTTTGGCCCCTACCTGCGCGGAATGGCCTCGTTTGGCAAGCTCTGATCCGGAGGGCAATTTTTCGGCAAACTCTCTCTTGACGCCTCCCGCCCCCTTTTGTATCTCCCGCCCAGCGTCGGGTGACGTGCTGCAAGGTGCGGCAGCGGACTGTAACTCCGCCGGGGCGACCCACGCCTGGTTCGATTCCAGGGTCACCCACCAAATTCCCCAATTTGGTAGTGGTTTCAATGAGCATGTGTCCCGCACATGCCTCATTGGGCGTTATAGAAAACAATGGCTTACAGGTAGGGTGTCCCGCAAAATCGTCGGGGCACCGGCGTCGCGGCATACGAGATCGATCACACTCAGCTCGATCATGAGCGCACGCGCCGCCGCTGGGACCGATATTCATCATGGCTCCGAAAGAACGACTCGCCGCCGATGTTTGCGAATCCTGCTGACCGGCTACAGAATTTTTCAGGACGGCGATAAGCGCCCCGCCCTTCCGCGGCGGATTTTGAATTATACCGACCTTGTGGCTTTTCATGCAGTTAGTCTATTTCGTTCCCAAGAACACGACGCGAACATACAGCGAATGTGGGAACGTGCACCCGATGCACCTGCCCGGCCACTAAACCAGCCTCACCGGAACTTCTTGAAGATCACCCTCGCCCCGTGCTGCAGAGAGATCGTCTGACCAGGTAGGGCCTCGACACGATCGAAGGCGTCTTTACCGTCGATGAAGTTGTCATAGGGCTCGTCGGAGATGATCCTGTCATTCTCGTCTCGGATGACGATGCGATGGCAGACGTGCAGCTTGCCCATCAGCTCGCCTTCGCCGCGCGCAGCGCCTCGGACATCTCGCGATACCCGTCATAACCGTGCTGCTCGTGCATCTGCGCGTACCAATCGATCCAGTGGTCGATCATGTCAGCTTGGATCGTGTCGGACCAGGTCTCTTTCGAGACATGGAAGGAGCCGTCCTCACGGCGCTCGACCTTGACCTGATTTGCAGACGCCATGCCTCGCGACCCCCTCTTAGATATCTTGGATTTTGCGCAGCTTCTCGATCAGCGCCTTCGTGCCCATCATCGACTTCTGAAGCGCGGCGGAAAAGGTAGCCACCGCCTCGGCCTTCCTCTTCTCAGCGAGGCGCATCTTGCGCAGGTAGTTAACCATCAGCACGCACAGAGCAACCTGAACCAGCGACAACGGCACGACGACCATCACACCCATGCCTGCGCTCCTATCCGGCGTCTACCCAGTTACGATCGACCGGCTGGTGGCCGCCACCCGCCCAGAGAACTCGGCGGCGGCCGGTGGCGCGGTTCTGTTGGTAGAGCCAGACGCCTGTGTCCCGAACTGTGCGCCAACGAAACACCTCTCGTAAGAACCGGATCACTACCTCACTCCCTATACCTTCCTGGTTCGCACCAATACCGAACACTGACCCCAGGCTGAGACATGAAAAGGCGCGCTGTCAGCTGACAGTTGTCCAGATTGTAAGTCGGGTCCGGCTCATCTGCGTCGAAGGTGGCCATGTGTATCCTCATAGTCGCTGAGATCGGCGAGGCGCGGTAGAGCGTGAAGACCGTGCCATTGTCTTTACAACCAACCAGCGAGAGAGCCGCCAAACCCAAAATCGATACCCGAAACAACTCTTCGCTCCTTTTCAGACACCAGCTCGGGCGCGCATTTCAGCCCCTAACGCAGCAGCTTTTTCATCTCGACCGTCCAAATCGGACGGGGACAACTATGCGCGGATATACTCTCCCGCCCGTAAACGTGCAGATCAGCTTCAGCGGGGGGCGAGCGAGCGCATATATGCTGCACCAGATCCTAGCGGTGAACGGCGATCTACGGGAGTGGGCGAAGGTCATATTCGCGAACACCAGCCGCGAGATACCAGAGACGCTCGAATTTGAGCAAGAATGCGCTGGCCGCTGGGGCGTCCCTAATCATCATGAGCTCGAACTTTAGCACTCGGTCAACTTTCTCTGAACCACTGAGTGTTATGGTGCCGCCGGTGACACCGCAAGCCGACTAATGGGTCATGAGCCTAGTTGCGCTCTGCGCACGCTTCAGTTAAGCATGAGTGCTGATCAAGTGACGTGTGGATATTTAAATTTAAGATGATCGTACCTGTCGCGCTATTCTTCGATAAAAACTACCTAATACCCGCATCAGTAGCAATAACGTCTCTCCTGATGAACTCTAATCGAAATTACGAATATCACATCCACGTATTTTACAATGATATTCCGGACGACGATATTTCAACTCTTTCAGAGTTGTGCTCTGGATTTTCTAATGCACGCTTCTTCAGCAGAGACATGGGCGGTAGGTTTCTTGACCTGTTTTCAAAAACAAAAACAAAGGGGCACTACACAAAGGAAATGTATTATAAGTTCCTAGTTCCTTCGCTCATGCCGGATTACCCAAAGGCGATTGTAACTGATGTGGATGTTGTTTTCCTTGGTGATGTATCTTCTACATTTGAAAATTCTATTAGATCTCCAGACACATTGATTGCTGGCTGCAAAGTTCCTGCTCCCTATGATTCTCTCTATGGGAGGAATATCGAGAAATATCGAAGCCAATTTTCTGATGACGAAATCGCAAAGCTGAACGTGGGTGGTGGATACTACGTTTTCAACCTTGATGCCATGCGAAGAGAGGGAGTTGAGAAAAAGCTCATTGACGTGGCTCACATCAATGCGTATCGCCTGAAGCAGCCAGAGCAGGACGTAATTTCGCTTGTTTGTCATCCACGCATAGAAATTCTACCTTTGGCAAGCATGATCTGTAGCTACTGTTATGACATTTTTTCCGAAAGTGATAGCTTCGAAAAGGTTCCCGGTTATTCAGCTGAGGATGTAAAGTTAGCGATAAACAACCCTATTCAGCTACACTTTGCGACGCGCGTTAAGCCATGGAACACCCCTGGCAGCACCAAAAGCGAAGTCTGGCATAAATATATCTGCATGACCCCATTCTTAAAGTCATACCTTGAGAGCTTAGACAACAGAGATAATTTCGATATTCAGTGGGCCATCAAGATGCCGTTTAGTCGTCGAAAGATGCTTTCTGTTATCCGAAAGCGCGACACGTAAGCTCAGGCCTCATAACCAGAAGAGCACTGTTGCGGCCAATGCGATGGCAGAGAGAAAGACCTTCGAGCATCAGTTGTAACGCGTCGCCACGCGTTGCCACTCCCTAAGCCTGCCGAACGATATTTCGATCCGGTTGCGATATTTGTATCGGCACTTCTCGTATTTGACGGAGACCTTGCGCGCCTTGCAATCAGGGATGCAGCCCCTTATCCCCTTGTACTGCGGGACTTCTCGGAACCAGTGGGCATCGTAACCTCAATCATCCAGCAGTCACTTTGCGGCGGGCAGGTCACCGAGAAGGGCCGCCGCGCCAGTTTAGTCACCGGCCAGGCCCGCAGACATAAAGAACCGGACTGGGCGACCGCACGTGTCGGTCACACCGTGCAGCTCGGAGTTCATCCTGCCCCTTGTTCGATCGATCAGGCGCCTCCGCATCCCCGGCTATCTGACACTCACCGCGAGCGCCCGCCGCCGCTCACAATCGATCAGCGCATCCCCGAGCCGCGTGATCGTCACTGCGTCCGCACGTAGCGTCCCGCCTGCCGCCACAAGCGTCTCTGGCGCCGGGCACGGAACGCGCGCCGCTGCTGGGACTTCCACGAGGATCTGCGGCAGCGGCTCATTGGGCCCAATGTCCGCGGATTTGGTCGAGCACGCCGCCAGGAAGACCGGGAGCATCAAGACCGGGATCATCTTCAAGCGCATCGAAGAGCCTCCTTTCGGCTGCGGCGCGGGCATCGCGAGCGGTGAGAAGCGCGGACTCGGCCTCGGCCAGTTGGCGCGCCTTGTCATTGGCCTCAGCGATTGCATGAGCGATGCGGACCCGCTCGGCCCGGAGGGCGGCTGTCGTGGCCTCCGCAGTGTCCGCCTGCATCTGAGCCACCTTGGCGCGGCAGAAGGCATCACGCACCCACACGCCCGCACCGAACGCAGCGGCGAGCAGGCCAAGCGCCGCCACGATCCGCCAGTTCTTGGCGAGCCAGATCACGCGCCCACCATGCACATGTCGTAATTGTCGCCCCGCCGGACGACGAGACCAGCGAAGATCACACCGCCCGCCTTGTTAAACCAAGTCATCGCTTTGCAACTACCCCGGACGTTGCCGGCATTCAGCCGCCGCATCGCGGTGGAGCTACTCGCCGCGCCGATACCGACGTTGATTGTGAAGTCGGTCCATGCCGCCCCGCGCGGCACGTTGATCCGCAGCCGCTTCGTCTCCAGCGTCATCGCGCGCGAGACACCGCGCCAGTATTCCGTGGCCTCGGATGCGATCAGCCGGTCACAGCCTGAGGCTGAGATCGTCATGCCCATGCGGACGCCACGGATCGATCCGGAGCAGATCGTAGGAATGCCAATCGCGTCTCGGTAAGCCGTGAGCCGAACGCCCTCGTGCCGCTTGATCTCGGGCAGCGCGCGCATGACGATCTGATGCTCAGTGACGGATGCACCGGGCGCGATCGCTGAGTGGCTGGGCGAGAGCTGGGGGCCCGCCGGCCGATACACCTCGGCAGCGGCGAAATGCACCATCGCGAGAACCATAAGGGCAGCCATCAGACCGATGCGCCACAGGTTCGCCCAGATACCCTGCGGCTGCGCGATGAAGCGCCCGATCGCGGAGACAGCGAGGGTGCCTAGCGCGATGAAGAACACGGCGTTCGGGTCGAGCTGATAGCCGAGCCCATACCAGATCACGACAGGCGCTAGCAGCGCGCAAAGCGTGAGCACGATGCCTGCGAAGGCATAACCGATACGAGCGCGCTGGCGCTCCTTTTTGGAGATCAATTTCATAGTTTCATTTCCCCTGTTCAATCCGCTCGAGGCGGGCGTCGATGCGCGTGAGGTAGCCGAGGATGTTCGAGAACTTCTCGTCGCTGCGGGCCTGCTGTGTCTCGATACTGCGAAGACGGTTGTTGATGACGGTGATTTCAGCGCTCTGGTCGGCCGACCGCGCCTTATTGTCCTGCGTGATCGATTGCAGCGCCGTCACCTGCGAGCCGACCCAGAACCCACCGGCAATGAGGGCTGTGAGGATCGTCCATGCCAAGGACTTGTTGAGCGTGATCCCTCTGTCGCTGTTTTCGATCCGTGGCCGGATGTCTTCGTTCATCACGTCATGCCCCCTTTCGGCATAAAAAAGCCCGCCTGTGGCGGGGTGTCGTCATCAGGTTGTGCGGAGGGTTAGCGCCGCCCGCGAAGGGCCAAGCCGAAGATGCCGACACGGCGACCATCCACTACCTTCGGGCGGAACCCGGCGTAGGCTTCCCAGTGGGTGAACTGCAGCTTGAAGAACGGTCCACCGTTCCATGCCAGCAGTATGTGGCCAGCGGGCGTGATTGTAGGGAGCGTGCCGTCCTTCGGCTTACCGATAAGCAGGCGCTGGCGCTCGAACGGGATAGCCATGAGGTAGTGCGTCAGGTTGTGCGCAGGGTTGCGCAGCCACCAGCGGATCGTCGCGGGCCAGTTCGGATCGGGCTTCGACGTGTCGCGTGGAAGCCAACCGTAAGGGCCGCCGTTGTCGCCCTCGTTCCCGTTGCCGAACAGCGCCCAGATCAGGAGCCGGAGCGGCCGACGCCACGATGGACGCGGACCGAAAGCGATAAACCAGAGCTTGTCGAGCATTACGCAGAACCAGGCGCCACCGGCCATTCCGCGCCGTCCGAATCAGGAAGGTCGCGCAGGGCCTGCCGATAGGTGGCCCACGCCTGCTTATCAGCATCGGAGAGCGGACTGTCAGGCATCTGCGTCCAGTCAGACGCAGAGAGGGCGGCATCGCGCTTAGTGCGAAGGGCGGCAAGCTTCGCAGCGGCCGCTTTCGTCTGGTCGATCGAGATCATGCGCCAACTCCATCTGTGAGGTCTGCTTCATCGACGATCCAAGCGTCACGCTCGCTGCGGTCTGCTGGGATGTCTGCCGCGTCGACGATCTTGTAGGGCTTACCGGTCGGGACATCCTTCGCCGCGATCTGCTCCAAGGTCAGACCGGACCCGAGCCAAGGAACGATCACTGCCACGCCGCCTTGGCTATTCTGATAGATGATGCGCTTTACCATTTACCTCTCCTCAGTGGACAATCGCGAGTTCGACGATTTCGTTGTCACCAAAGGCAAAAGCCCCTGCATTCATCCCGCCGGTTCGAACTCTTATGGCCGTTGTGGTTCGTGCCGATTGGTAACTTTCAAACACGAACGGCGCCGCGCTGTCGCTACCGTTGCCAGCCCGACTTCCACCGAAGAGGACTGCATAATTTGTGTCAGCCTGCGCAGACGACAGGTTAACGGTGTAATCGCCGCTGCCGTTGTCCGTAATGCTTGAGACGTTCAGGGCGTCACGAATTGCGACAGTGCCTGTCCCGTTGAAATTCACCCATGCCTTGACCGGGTTCGGCGCAGCCGCGATAGCAGCCTCCACGTTCTTGCGCTTCGGTAGATTTTCTGGGTCGACAGCCATGTCATCGTTATCGGTGACCGCTGTCTGCGCTCCGCTTTTCAGTTCGAGGGCAGTGCGCTGTGCGGCCTTCGTTGTAGCCTTGAACAGAGCAATTCCGGGCGTAGTCCCACCGAAGGCAGAAAGCGCATCAACCCAGCTTGTATTCGCATCATCTCGGATTTTCAGTACCGAAGGCGAAGTCGCAGTATCCCGCCAAAACATGCCGGGGAATGGATTTGACGGAGCTGTAGATCCAGAAGAACACGTCGCAAGCGCATCCAGAATGGCGTTAAACGCCTGTCTCGTGGCAAGCCCTGAAAGCCCACCATTAGCCGCAAAGCTATCCACTTGGCTCATGCTGCCACCTCATCTGATTTAAGCCGTAGTTTGGACACGAGCGGTTGGAAGCTCGTGTCATTCGTTTTCAGAAGCGCCCGAGCTCGCACGTAGCGGGCCTCTACCTCGCCAGCGTCCAGCCGCGCCCAATCCGTCCATGCGATGTTATCGTCGGAAAGAGCTACCTCGACATGGACATCACACTCGTCGGAGGCCTCGCCGTCCCAGCTATCCCAACTGTCCACCGTCCCGGGCCGCTCGTCGAAGATGTCGCTAAGATTGTTCGTCACCATTTCGACTTCGGCACGAAGCCTCACTCGCTTCACAGCCCCGAAATCAAGCACGGTCGCAAAATCGTATTCGCCGTAATCGGAGACCGATCCGGTGATATAGTCCCAGCTCGTGAGCGCATCGACTTCAGCAACATCATCGAAGACCCCCGCAGCATCTAGACTGAGCTTTCCTTGATAGGCGGCGCTCCCGTTGTGGGTGCCACTAAATTCATCGTCCTCTTGAAGCACTCCGATGCTCACCAAAGAAATCACCTGCGCGCCTGAGGCATAGAGCGTCGTCACCGGCCCCAAGATGCCAGAGCTATCCCGAGCTCGAAGAAGGTATGTACCAGGCATAAGCGGCATCGCAGCAATCGTCTGATTTCCGGTGATCTCATCGAGAGATCTGGAAGAGGCCCATGTGGGACTAGTATTCTCGGAGTGACGAATAACGATATGACCACCCATACGAACGTCGAGATCCGGATGGAGTGCCCACTTGATGATCGCGAGCCCCCCTGCCGCTTGCAGGGTCGCGGCGTTGAGCGCCGCAGGCTCAGCACCGAGGCCGTAGATCTGCGAAGTGACCGTTGACCAATCGGACTCTGCGCCGAGCGCGGTCACGGCACGCACACGGAATGTCCAGTTACCCGGGGTGATGTCGTCGACACTGGCAGAGAGGTTCGGCGTGATCGCCAAGAGCTCATAATCGCCGCCGTCGAGGCTGCCTTCCAGCTCGTACCGATCGACGCTGCCGCTTAAACTCTCCGACCAAGTCACCGTCGTGCGCGCCTTCACAGCGTTCTGGCGCGTCACATACAGGCTCTCGGTCACATTGGTGATGCCCGGCGCGTAGACGTCAAACGGATCATCCAGAGAGGTCCGCGGCGCGGCAGCGTAGATCTGCGCCTCGGTCGCGTCCCAGTCGTAGACAAGCGGCGACGTCTCGGCGAGCCGCAAGCTCGGGATCAACCCCTTGTCCGCCTTCTCGAAGGTAAAGCCCGTCACGATGAACGGCTTGCCATCGAAGCCCCAACGATCGCGTGTGACGATCACGACGTCGCCGCAACCGACCTGCATGACGCTCAGGTTTCCGGGCCACTCGATCGACATCTGACGGCGCGCCTGCTCGAGTTCGATCTTCGCGATCCGCTGTGCCATCGACGCCGAGATGGTGAAGGGAAGCTCGATATCCTGCCACGACTTCCGGCCGCGATCCTCCGCGAGGTAGGCGGCGCTCTCATAGGCCGGAAAATCATCGACCTGCCAGTCATTCTCCGGGCTGACGAATGTGCCCCGGACGGCGTTGAAGTTGTCGCTCCGAGAGAGCCGTGTCACGAGCTTGAGCGAACCCGTCGCCTGCCCGTCCGTGAGGCTCATCGAGGGCGGACGATAGACACCGGGCAGCACATACCACTGGCCGCTTCGCCGTACCGCATGCCCTGCCATCGATGTGAGCATAGAGCGAATGACTGTTTGCGGTGTCTGGCTGGTATCGACAATCCCGTTGAGCGTGTACCGCGTCTCGGTCGCGTCATCGACGGTTGCGACAACTTCATCGCAGGCATTCGCCGCCGCGATCAGCTCATCCTCGTTGGTGCCGCGCGGGTCGTCGATCTCGGCACCGAGTCCGTAGGTGCTGTCTGCGAGGTAGTCTGCGAGGCAAAGTGCTGCGTTGTCGGTGTAGCCGCGGGTGCCGGTGCGCGGATCAAGGATGTTGTTCTTCCCGCGCACGTTCGCGGTGACGTTCGGCATCCCATTGGCGAAGATCTTCGGGTCGAAATACAACGAGACGCAGAGCGCCGCGCAGCCACTCAGCTTGTGTTCAGCTGTCCACTTATAGGGCAGGTAATCGCGCACAAGCGTGAAGGCTTCCTGATCCGGCGCGCCGAGACGCTTCTCGATCTGAGCGTAAACGTGATTACCGGTGAACTTGGGCTTTCCATGCTTGTCAGGCGCCTGAGTTCCGTCCGCGTTGAACGCGAGAACGCCGTCGAAGTAGACCTCGTCGATCGCCTCGACCTCGTGACCTGCGAGCACGATCACCATGTGCAGCATGCGCTTGCCGGGGTTCTCAAAGGTCTTTTCGGCACCACCACCGAACGCGTCCTGAATAGGCCCGAGCAGCTTGTCGAGCCATTCCTTCAGCTCGGACAGATCCCAAGGGCCATTGAGCCAGTCGTCTTGGTTTTGGTCGGACAGGCGCTTCTCGCCGCTGGTCTCCAGAAACACGATCGTGCCGCCGGTGCGAACCGTGCCGTAAGCCATCTTGCGCGGCGAGGCAGGCTCTCGCACCGTGACATCGCGGGATTTGAGCCCGAAGTCAGGTTTAGGCGCGAACGCGGCAGAGGCTGCGGACAACAGCAGCGAGGCGCCGAAGTTGGCCGCGATGCCGATAAAGCCGGTCGCAGCAAGCGCAGCACCGACACCACCAGCAGCAACAGCCGCCCCACCAAGGGCCAGAGCACCAACAGCAGCCTGCGGCATATCACACCCTCCAAGCCAGCGCGCAGTCGCGCAGCAGCTTGCCTTTCAGCCCGTCCGCGCCCACGAACGCGGCCTCTTTCCCGATGCAAATTCCGAGCGCGCCATCCGCGAAGACAATATCGCCGCGCTGTGCCAGCCGAGCTGATGCCAGAGCCTCGCCCAGCAGCGCCCGCGCGCCCGCCTCGACGCTCTCCCAGCCGAGACGCTTCATGACCCGCGCGCAGCCGATCTCGGTGCTGTAGCGCCCGCGCCATTGCTCCGCAGGGTTATTCCCACCGGTGAGCGCGTGGCAAACGTCGAATGCCCAAGTCGCGCAGTCATGCTCGCCGTATGAAAAAGGCCGCCCTCTGGCAGCCTCGATCTCGTGCGTCAGAATGCTGGGCCAATCCGGTTTCCGCATCAGTCCTTGCCCCAATTTACGGTCTTGTTCTGAATCGAGGTGACGTATTCGAAGCCCTTATCGCCGGGATAGAGCACCTGCTGGCTTTCATTCGTGTAGCGCCACTCCCGCTCACGCTGCAGGTCGATCAGCTGGCTTTCATAGCTGATCGTGACAGTGCAGGTGTCGGCCCCATCCTCGATCGTCGGAACATCGAGCAGACCTGAGAAGACAAGCTCGGGATCGGCCAGCAGATGCCAGTCCTCGGACATGAACCCGATCCAGAGCGTGCCAGGGGCGTTCTGTTCCGCTTCCGCGATCACGATCGCCACCATGTCCACCGGGACGCCGGAGAGCGAGACACTGATCCCGCTGGCCACGACGTCATTCGTCTCTTCGATATTCGAGAACCCGAGCAGCGTCCCTGCCCCGGCCCATTCCTTGCCGTCCCAGATGAAGTTCGTGCCGATGTCGCCTGTCCACAGACGCACCGTGCCACCCGCGAACTCGCCCTCGAAGAAGCCGACGATCCGCACCATCTGATCGCCGATCGCCGCAATGTTCGCGGCCTGCATATCCCGGCTCATATTGCCTCCGCCGCGTTGACCGTGAACCGCATCACACCGACAGAGATATTCGTCGGGACGTCCTCTGTCGCGCGCATGGCTACCTGCGGATAAGCGATCTCGACCGCCTCGCCGTCGCTCGGCATCAAGCGCAGCCGCGGCACGAATCTCAGAGTGCAGGAGCCAGCCACCGGGATGCAGTCCTCGGTGATCTGGTAAAGCCGCGCCTGGTCGCCAACGCCGATCGAGAAGAAGTCGCCAGCCGCGATGCCAGCCGCGCCCCAACCGCTGGTGACCAGCTCGTTGCCGGACTGACCGCCGCCGTCCACCGTGATCGCCTCGGTGCGGCTCGGGTTGCAGATCAGCGCATCGCGCAGCGTGAAGATCTTGCGCTTGTTCAGCGTGGCATTGGCGAAGGCTTCGAAGGAGCGTGAATCCTTGCCGCGCAGCACCACGTCGATCTGGAAGCGCCAGATTTCGCCGCCCCAGTCTTGGATCTGACGCCCAAGCGTGAACGGCGACTGCGCTGAGGTCACGGCGCTCACCAGCTGCCGAGTGACGCCGGTGATGATCGTCTTCGGAAAATCCGGCATCAGTACCCCCGCTTCTGAGCGGCTTTGACCTTGGCGACGGCTCGGTCGACGATCTGGCTGGCCACGCGCTGCAGGTTCTGCGCCTCACCACCAGAGGCGCCGCGCGCGTCGATGCTCATGCTGACGGTGACGCCGCCGGACTGACCTTTTGTATGGTCAAGGATCGTCTCGTTCGGGTGCAGAATAGCTGGAAAACCGCCCTTTCCGTCGACACCGCCAGATCGAGCGCCGAGGCCTGTGAAGCCGCCGCCGTCGTAGCTGTTGACGTTTGCCAGCGTGTAGCCACCCTTCGGCATCATGGGGGTGGTGCCGCCACCGAAGATGCTCGAAACGAGGCCGCCGAGAAGTCCAGACCCACCTCCGCCAAGCGGCCCCTCACCGAACAGCGCCGCCTGCAGCGCAGCTTTCGCAAGCATCTTCGCCAGATCCTCCAGCACGCCAGACAGGTTCTTACCCTCGACGATCGCGTCGACGAGACCATCCTTCAGCGTCTGTTGAGCCTGCTCGAAGAACTGAGCCCGCTCCTGCGCCTGCTCGTATTTCGCGGTCAGATCACCGATGGACTGCGCCTGCCTGTCGATCTGTTCGCGCACCGTCTCGCCGGAGCCTGCGACTTGGCTGTCGAGATCGATCCCGCGCTTCTTCGCCTCGTCGAGCAGCTTCCACTTGGCTTCGAGGGCGGCAGTTTCGGACTTGGTCTTCCCGAGAAGGTCGATCTGGCGCTGCAGGTTGGTCAGCTGCTGATCAGATGCCTCAAAGAGACCAGGTTTTTCTGCTTTTGAGGCTGACCCGCCGCCGCCTCGGCCAGGTTTCTTCTCCGGCTTCCAACCATCTCGGATCAGTTTCTGCGCAGATGCATGCCCTTGGCCGTATTGCTCATACTGATATTTCGTCCACTTCTTCTCAGCGTCGACGGCTTTTTGCGTCACAGTTGCCTGTGCCTTCGCTGCGTCCCAAAGGTGACCTGCCAGCGCCTGAGCCTTTGCAATCGCGCCGGAGAGCCAGCCCTCACTCGGCTCAGCACCAGCAAGAGCGATCATCGTGTTCAGCGCATCTTCGAGGACATTTGCCAAGCCCTGTGCGGATGCTGCAGCGGTCTCCATAGATCCGCCAAGCTCACCAGCCTTTAGCACCACCGCATCGATTGCATCGACCTGCTTGGCAATCTCCGGCGGCATCTTCTCGTATGCGCCGAAGGTATCAACGAGAATTGACCGCAATGCCTGAGCCGCATCAACCGTTTGCTGAGGCCCCTCGGCACTCGCGAGATTGTCCATTGCGGTCTTGACGCGAGACGCCGCCACTGCACCGAGATCGAACTGCTTGACCAGCGCCATGAAAGCTTCGGATGCACCGATGAAGTTGCCCTCGGCGTCTGTCCGGTTTTGGAGGCTGCCAATCTGGCTTGCGGCTGCGGTTGCAGCTTCGCCGAGCTCGCGCAGAGCTTTGATGCGCGTGGTGTCTACGATGGCGTCGAGCGTCTTTCGCATCGCGTCGGACAGCGCGCCGTATTTCTCGGCCATCTCTGCCGTCGTGGCGAGGCTGTCTTGCACGGCGGTGTTGTAATCCCCGACCGCGGTCGAAAGCTCTTGCAGCGTATCAGACCATTTCTTCGACTCTTCCTCGCCGCTCATAAAGCTTGCGATCAGCGGGACGATAATCGCCGCCGCCGCACCAGCGACGGCACCGAAGACGCCGAAGCTACCGAGAAGCTGCGGCAGCTGCATACCGAGCGCGCGTGCCGCGCTTGTGCCGGCTCCAACCTGTACCGCGAAGTCGCCGACCTGGAAGGCCGCATTCTGGATGCCACCGCCCATCCCGCGCGCGAACATTCCGGCAGATTTTGCCGTCTTCCCCATGGTGTTCGCCGCGCCGGCGCTGCGCTGATACTCGCGCGTCAGTTCAGCAAGGGCCGCGTCGTATTGCTTCGACGTGAGAGCGCCGACCTTCTGCGCGCGGTTCAGCTCTTCAACAGCGGCCTCGTACTGCTTCGACGCGCGAAACAGCGGGTCATACTTCATCCGAAGGCGGTCCATCTCTTTGCCGATCGCGACCGCAGACTGCTCTGCCGTCTGGGACATCTTCTTGTTGTACCGCGTGAACTGGTTCTCGATGCCCTTGGAGACGTCGTTACCGACCTTCTGCGCCCGCGCCATCTGCTTCTCGAATTTGGCGAGCGAAGCCTCAAGCCGGAGCACAAGGCCGGTATCAACGTCAGCCATCATTGGCCTCCATCATCTCTTCGTAAGCAGCAGGATCATGCTTGCGCAGGATTTCGGCGAACTCTTCGTCAGTTGGCGCTTCGAGCTTCCGACCGCTGGATGCGGCATTGAACCCGGCGACCAAGTTCGCGAATTCGGCGTAGGTCATCGCTCGCAGATCATGCGTCGACATGTTGAACGTCTGGCAAATCTGAGATGCGGTAGAGAATTTGATCCGTTGCGGCTCGGCATCGGATGCTTCCTTGCTGGTGTCCTCGATGCCCACCATCAGCGCGATCAGGATTTCACCAGCGAGCGCCGCGAGGTCAGAGAGCGGATAGGCATCGAAACGACTCTCGACGAGCTTTTTGGCCTCGACCTTTCCCATGCCGCCGCCGATCAGCGCGAGGCGGATCGTTTGGTAGACGTCCTTCGCGTAGAAGCGCCCAGACGATAGGCGCAGGAAGATCGCGCCGATCGCATCGTTTAGCGCCTCTTCGAGATCGAGGACGCCGCCGAAGTCGAGCCGGAAAAGACGATCCTTTCCGGCCCACTCTGTGATCAGCTCAGCCATCAGGTCGCGTCAGTCCAGACGCGCGCACCGGCGCCAGAGATCGTCGCCGTGAACTCAGCAGTCGCGGAGCCCTGCTTGTTCAGCTCCAGCGAGCCGAGGAAGGCCGGGAGGGTCCAGAACCCGCCGTTATCGGCCGCAGCCTCGTCCAGCAGGATCTTGATGTTCTTCGTGGACCCGGTATCTGCCCAGTCACGCCACGTTGCAAACGCGCTTTTGGCGACCTTGCCGGAAATCGTCGCCGACGTGTCCTGGCTCTCCAGGTAGCGCATGATCTTGGCCGGAACATCGAGCGGGTTGTCGCAGTCCAGCACGGTGTCTTCGCCGAGGTTGTTGGTGAGCGTGATGCCGTACGTGTTGGCGCCACAGGTGAAGCCGAACGTCTCTGGGTCGCCGCCGTCACCCAGCTGGATGATGAGGCGAGTGGTGGTATCGGGATCAGCCATCGTTGGCCTCCTTCTTCTGGGTGACAAGTTCAGCAGCGCCCTGCTCGATCAGAGCCTGCCCGGTCTTCCGCGGCACGGTGTATTCGCGACCGTCTGCGAAATGCTGTGAGAGAGCCGAGCTGATCCGATGATCAGCGGCGCGCTTCATTCTGATTTTCATGATTGCCCCGCGGGTTAGATGCCCTTGATAGCCTTGTTGATCTCGCGGGTTACGCGGGACTTCACGCGCCGCTTCTTGGCGCGGTAAACTGGAAAGAAATACGGATGAGCGGCGATCCGGCCGCGATACCAGCCCTGCTTTGTGCGGCGCTCAGACGTGCCGAACTCGAACCATCGTGCAACCGCCGGGAAATTCCCGTCTGCAGTTGTGGCGGTCGCGTAAATCGTGATGCGCAAAGACTGCCCAGGCTCACTGTAGCTTCCGAGCGTGATCGACCCTTTAGGAGCCTCTCCCCACGTCCAGCCAACCTGAATTTCCGGAATCGGCTTGGTCTTGTTCATGTCCGCGACAAGCTCTGCCGCTCCCTTCTCGAGCGCAGTCTGGGCGGCGAGCCGAACGGCCTTGGGTATGGCACCCCATCTTTTGTTGAACTCGTTGAGGCCCTGAACCATCCGTCAGCCCTCGGTGATCGCCTTGAGCGAAACGATCCCGTGCGCGACCTGCTCGTCAGGATCGCTGATCACGCGCGTGCTTTCGATCTCGACCAGCACAAGCGCGACCGGATCAGCCAGCACCAGAGCGGCGTTGTGGAGCGCCTTCTTCACCGCCGCGCAGATCACCTTGGCGCCGCGCTTCGACCCGCCTTCCTGAGTCCAGACATCGATCTGCAGATAGTTCTCTTCTCCGTCGATGCACTCCACGTCGTCCGTGACCGCCTGCGACGGGCCGAGCGTGATGTAAGGGTAACCGACACCGCCCGGTGCATTGTCATAAACGCGATCGCCAACCAGCGCCGAAACACCAGCATCAGCGAGCAGGGCAGCCACAGCTGCGTCCTGCAGGGCTACGTCCGGGCTCATGCCGCTTTCCCTCCTTCGACGACCACATAGACCCACATCGGGTCCGTGATGGCGTCGACCTCGATAACCGCATAGGCCGTGTCAGCCCGGTGCAGATCGATCATCCGGTGATCCGTGGTGATCGCGCGTGCTGCCACGCAGGAGCGGATCTTGACCTTGTAGATTGGTCGGCCCTCGATCCGGGCCGCTTCGACCACTTCGCTGCCGCGCTGATAGATCAGCTGCGCTCGGCAGTCGTGATGGCGCTGCCAAGTCGGCGACACGACACCGCCGGGGCCGACCGTCGAACCAGGGGAATCGAACGCTACACGCTGATCAAGCGCCCCTGCCCTAGTCAACTGAACACCCGGTAAGTCGAGAGCAGCTGTTTCCATCCCATAGGAACTTCGGTGATGCTCGAAGCCGAAGCTGTCTCCCGGAAACGATACATGTTCGCTGCGTGCTGCATGATTGCTACCTCGATCGGCTTCGGAAGGCCGTCTGGGTACTCAGTCGCGAAATCGCGCCGGAGGTAACGCTCCGCATGCATCGTGGCCGCAGAGAGCATCCGATCCAGTTCAAGATCGTCGTCGGGAAAGTCGATCTTGAGATGCGTTTTCAGGTCGGACACCTGCAAAGCCATGCGGAGCGCTCCCTACCGTTATTTCTTGCCGTCTTGCTTCGGCTTCAGGTCGTCCTTTTCGGCGACCAGTGCCTGCAGCTCGTCGATCTTTGCTTTCTGCTCGGCGGCCTGCGCGATCACATCATCGCGCTGCTTCTCAGCGTCTTCGAGCGCCGACGTCAGCTCGGAGATCTTGGCGTCGCGCTCGGTCACCTTCGCGACCTCAGCATCACGCTGCTCTTCCGTCGTTTTCAGAGCACCAGTCATTGCCTCGAATTGCGCCGAAAGCTCATCAGCATCCTCGCTGAGCGTGGGCGATCCATCCTCAAGGTCGAGCGACACCATCTTGGTGGCGAGCTTCTTCGCTTCCGCCGCACTGACCTTCTTCATCGCGGGGTTATCTCCCCCGGTGTGGGCTGCGACCACGGAACGAGCCGCCTGGTTCTTTTCGTCGATCGCATACACGACACCGCGACGGAGGGTTCCGATCTTGGTATGCCGCGTCGATTTCACATGAACGAACATGTCAGTCTCCTTTTCAGTGAGAAAGCGGCGCGATCATCTGACCGCGCCGCTACGCTCTGCTACGTCGATCAGACGAAGGTGAAGTCGCCCTGCACCATCGCCAGCGGACGCTTGTTCGCCATAGCAGCGCGCTTGCGCGCTTTCATGGTGACCATGTCCTCGATGAAGTTCGTGCCGTGCTCGGTCGAGAACAGAACTTCGACTTCCGAACGATCGTAGTAAGTCGCCGCCATCGCGAGATCCCCGACCAGCCATTCGCCCGATGACATCGAGGCCGTGTCGACCACATCCTTGCCCCAGAGCATCGGCGTGTTGCCGGTTGCGGGGTTGCCCCAGACGTAGCGGTTGTCCGTGCCCGACACCTTGAGCAGTTCGATCGCAGCCCAGTCGAGGGGGTTCAGCAGCATAGCCGAAGCGATGTAGTCTTCGAGGGTCACCTGCAGGATGCCGAGCCGCAGACGATCGATCCGCGTTGCGTTCGGAAGGCCAGCAGCTGCAACGAAGGCCGGAGCGTTGGTCAGCAGCCCCGAGAGATTTTCTCCGGTGCCGTCGCCCGCGAGGATCTGGTTTTCTTCTTCGAGATCGAGACCGTAGCGAAGCTCACCATCGATCTCGGTCTGAAGCTGATCGGCGTCAGCCAAGGCCTCTTCGGAAACATGGGTGACGTGGCCGATCTTCTTGACCTGCGCCGTCGCCTTGTCCCAACCGTAGGTCGAAGCCTGGTAAGTCCCTTCCTCCGCAACCGGAGCGGCCGCGTTGGTGCGAACCACCTGCTTTCGGTAGGTCACCAGATCGGACGAGGTGCGCCCCTGCGTGAGCAGCTGACGAACCAGCAGCCGGCGGCGCGGCATACGGACGGGTTCACGTTCTTCGTCGTGGAAGATCAGCCCACCGCCGGAACCCGCAGCGGTCGTGATGGCATTGTTCACCGTGAGGGCAATCGTGCCGCCATTGAAGGCCTTGATCTTGTCGTGGCTCTCAAGCACTGCCTGACCCAGCGACTTCACACCGCCAGCTTTGTTACCCGGGAGACCATCGGCGATCTGTTGAGCGATATCGAGGTGCTTTTGATTCACACCCTCAAGCTCGTCGGTCAGCTTTTTGACAGCATTGTGGAGCTCGGTCTGCTGCGTCAGCAGTTTGTCGGCCGCCTCCTTGGTTTCCGCCGAGACTTCGCCCGCCTTCTTGGCTTCGCTCAGCGCGTTCTCGGCGGTCTTCTTGGTCTCGCCGTTGATCTGGTCGAGCTGCTGGCTGACCTTCTTCAGCATCGCTTCGGTATCGAGCGTTTCATTCCGCACGCCACCGATCACTGCAACCGGGACATGCGCCTGCATTGCCGCCAAGTGAATGGCGGGCATCATGAGCTTTTTCATTGTCGTGTTCCTCAGAGAGTTTTCAGTTTGTCGAGCGCAGACTGCGCCCAGTCGCTAACGGCAGCGCCAGACTTGCCGGTCGGGGCAGCGCCAGACTTGCCCCCCTTTGCCGCGGCGAGAAGTTCCCGCCGTTCGGATTTCGTAGCCCTCACCCCGTTCGCGAGCAGCATGTCGAGCTTCTTCAGCGCAGCATGGCCAGCGCCCGCACTGTTGGAAGGTGAGGCGTCGATCTGATCGGAGTTCAGAAGATCGTCGGCGAAACCCTGTTCGACCGCAGCATCGCCGCCAATCCAGGTCTCTTTGTCGAGCATCGCGCCGAGCTTCTTCTCATCGATACCGGTTCGCGCTGCGTAGATGCTGACGGCGGCTGCGTCGAAGGGCTCAAGCCAATCCGCGACCTCGCGAAAAGCATGGCGATCTCCGGCGGCGAGCACCCAGGTATTGTGGATCATCAGGAAGCTCGCACGGGCCATCAGGATCTGATCGCCAGCCATTGCGATGACCGAAGCGGCCGATGCTGCCATCCCGAGCACATGAACGGTGACTTCCCCGTTGTGCTCACGCAGAAGATTGTAGATCGCCAGCCCCTCGAAGAAGTCCCCACCCGGGCTATTGATGTTCACCGTGACAGGCCCATCCCCCATCGCGCGCAGCGCACCGGCGATCCGCTTGGCGGTAATGCCGTCGCCCCACATGTCAGCACCGATCACATCGAGAACGGAGATCGTGCGCTCAGAATCGGAGCTGCTCGCCGCCGCGCGAATATCCGGGTTCCAGCGCTTCGCGGCCACTTCACCGACATGCGACTTCACGCCAGGATGGACGGGCACATTTGCTTTCGGGAGATTGCGCATCGTCATTGGTTCGTGTCCTTTCCAAGGTCTCCGAGCGGCGCGAGCGCGGTCTGTGCCAGCAACTCATTCGCGTTGGGATCAGAATGCGGCGGGAGGTCCAACTTCGCACGGCGTTCATTGGCGGTCATTGTGCCCGACTGGCCCATCTTCGACAGGAACTCAGCCTTCGATTTGCTATCCATCTGCAGCATTGCTTCGCGATTGAACTTGAAGAACCACTTGCCACGCTTCTCGGCGGGAATGATGTCTCGGTTCAGCCGAGCCTCGATCCGCGTCAAGAGCGGGTTGATCCCCAGCGTTAGCCAGGACAGCATGATCGCCTCAATCCCGCTCCCCCACATCGTCTGCCCCTGCGCCGCGTGGCCGATGATGATCGGCGGCACTCCGAACCAGCGGCACACATCCTCAACCTGAAACTGGCGTGTCGCGAGAAGCTGCGCATCCTCCGGGTTCATTTGAACCTGCTTGAAATCGAACCCAGCCTCGAGAGTCATCATCTTGCCAGCGCGGCGCGATCCAGCGAAGGCTTGCATCATGTCCTGCACCTGCTGGCGCTGTTCAGCGTCGAGCGTCTGCTCCGACATCAGAAAGCCTGCCATCATCATCATATTCGAGAACACGCTTCCCGCAGTTTCATCTGCCGCGAGAGCAGCGCCGATTGAATTGGCGCCGTATTTGATCGCAGACAAACCGATCCCGGTACCCGGGTCAAAGCTGCGAAGATGCAGAACCTTCTCCGAAGGAAGCTTCTCGCGTTTGCCGCGGTCATAAAACTCGTAGACCACCTTTCCGGACTGATCGAGATAGGGCGTAAGCCCCGGGAGCGGCTTGAGCCCGACCAAGTTGCGCCCCACGAATTGGCGCTCCGCGACAGCATTTCCGCGCATCGTCAGATGCGCCACCATCCCGTCCCAGAACTCGACGTTCGTCTGCACCGAATTCGGGCTCGATCCGACGATCGAGGCGATGTCATGATCCACTTCGCGCCGTGCATCCGGACCGCTGCGCTCAAAGAGCTTGAGCGGCAGCGAGGAAACGACCTGCGATGTGACCTTGACGCAGTCCCACACGGCAGAGACCTGCAAAGCGGAATCTGCCGAGACATTCTTTCCCGCTGCCGAGCTATAACCAACTGTCGGAAGCGACTGCGCGGTGGTGGTGCTCACCCAGCCACTTTGACCGACGGCCAGCTCCTGGCGAACGCCTCGAATGGCTGCTTTGATCAATCGCTTCATACCACCATCACCGGGTTAGACAGGAAGTCGCGCAGGTCGTTTCTTTTCGCGGCCACTGGATTCCAGCTCATCAGCATGACCGAGTTGAAGAGCGCCATGAGCGGGTCGATCTTTGCCGATCCGCTCTGAGCCTTCGTTACGATCACCGCATTCCCGCGCGCTTCGGTCTTTGCGTTACTCACGCACCAGGTCATGAGACGCTGGTTGCAATGAACGAATGTTCCATTCTTCAGCTTGACCGGCGCGGTCTTGATCGCCGCGTTCAGCTTGTAGCCTTGGCTGATCGGGCAGATCATCGACATTTCGAAGTCTGCCTCGACGAGTGCGTCGATGATCGACCCGACCCCTTCCGGGTCCATCCCGATCCCACGTTCCTCAGGTAGCAACCCCGCCTCGCGCAACCGCGTGCAGATCTCGACGATCTGCGGGTTAGCTTCGTCCTCGATATTGTCGACGAGCGTCAGCTGGCCGATCTGCTCGAGCTTCGTCAGTTCCGGAGCGACGACTTGGCGCAGACGCAGGACGTCGCGATCCGCCCAGGCGCGCCCCCAGTGCTGCCACTTCTTCGTTTCTGAATGCCGGCCGAGCACCGAAAGCCCCAGAAGATCGTCGAGACCGCCACCATCGATCCCAACGACACAGACCTCAGATGTCTCGATCACGTCGTCGAGCGACATCTCGCGCCCGGCCTTCTCCCAGTAATCAGCGCCGACCCAGCGGCCGCTGCCGAGACCGATCCCGATCTGCACGTTCAAGTGCTGGGACGCGAACAGCGCCAAGGCCTCGGGCCCGTCGCTTTCCGCTTCGATCATCTTGTCGCGCAGATAGTCGAGCGATACCGACCGCTCCAAGTTCGGATTGACCAGCCCCCAGGTCTTCTGGTCGCGCCATGCTTCCGCTTCGATCATCTTCTTCGGCAGCTCGTAGAGAACCGCCAGCACCGGCAGGTCGAGCTTCCCATCGCGCACATCGCGGGCCCGCTGCAGCTCTTTCTCAAACTGCCCGGTTGGCCGATCCTTCGACTGCGTCGTGATCTGCAGCATGAAACCTTCGGGCCGCGAGGCAAGACCTCCGCGCAGCTCGATGAAGATGTCCGGTGCCTTGTGCTTGCTCGCGAGAACGTGCGTCTCATCGACCAAGATGTAGGTGGCCTTCGATCCCGTCACGACATCGCCGTCAGCCGACAGGATCATGATGACCGCGTTCGTTGTCCGGTGGGTGATCTCCTTCAGATTGCTCTGAACATGAAACAGCGTGGTGAGCTGCGGATCGAGCGCGATGATGCCCTTTGCCTGCTTGAACGCGATGCTCGCGATTTTCTGCGTCGGCGCGATCAGGATCAGCTCCGCCTGCGGGCGCTCATTCAGGATCGCTGCCGTCACGATGATCGCCGCAGCGATCGCCGACTTCCCGTTCTTCTTGGGGATGAGCAGGAAGAACTCCCGCAACATCCGTTTCTTGGTCTCCGGATCGTAGCTCCCGAAGATCACCCGCACGAGGTCGAAGACCCATTCCTCGCAGACTTCGCCATAGGTCGGCGTGCCGATCAGGTCCGGCACGCGCAGCCGCTTGAAGATCCGCAGCGCCTTCTCCGCCACCTCATCGAAGAGCGGCAGGTCCGGAATAAGCGAGCGGCCTCCCCGGATCCGATCTTCCCAGTCCGGAACGGCTGTCGACCAATCGTCCCGGCAGAGATCGAGCGCGCCGTCCATCAGTTCCGATACCCCGGGCTCAAGTCATCGCCCCAATTGCCTTGGGCATCCCCGGAGACGAGATCATTCGCCGCGCGCCGCTGAGCCTCCTTTTTTCCCACCACTTCCGGCTCGTCCTTTTCGTCCGGCAGGTCGCGAAGCTTGCGCTCGATCTCAAGCGCTTCATCTTCTCCGATCAACTGCCGGAGCTGGCGGACCGCGCCCATGTCGCCTTTCTCCAGAGCCTTTCGAACTGTTGATGCGAACAGCGCCAGCTTGAGGCGATCCGGGAACTCACTGCGCTCCCGAAGCATCGGCCCAAAATTCCGCTTGAGCGTCGAGAGACCGACGCCGAGCACATCGGCGAGCCGCTGATTTGACCAGCCCTTCATCAGGCCCGCTTCCAGCATGTCGACGTCTTTTTCAGTCAGCTCTTTGGAAGGCCGCCCACGGCGCCCCTTACCGGCTCTCACGGGGTTACCGAATAGGTCTCTTTCACGAGGATCGTTCAAAATTCCGCCCTCCCCAGAAAAAAACGTGCGGATGAGGGGTCGGCGGGTCTGGGCGCGGAGCCCCGCTGGACTTTTGACCCACCCCCCGCCTGCGGCCGGTCGGAACCAACCGCGCGCGGCGGTCGGCCTCGCGGCGCTATCCGTGGAGGCCAGCCGCCTCCTCGCGTTGCTTGTGAATGTCGTGGCACCTCTTGCAGAGGCACTGCAGGTTCCCTTCGTCCCAGAAGAGAGCCGGGTCACCTCTATGAGGTATCTTGTGGTCGGCGACCGATTGACCCTTTCCGATCGCTAGCTCATCGCACCGGGCGCAGGTGAAGTTCGCCGCGACGCGAACCTTCAAGCTCAGTTTCTGCCAGCGCGAAGTCGAGTACCACGCGCGCCACGGCGATACCTCACGGCGTCGCACCGTTCGGCTCACCGATGCATCTCCTGTTGGGCTCGAAGTGGTGAAGCGCGACGGCGCCTTACCCAATCGCGACGGCAGCCCTCGACCTGCAAGCTTCCCCATGCATGTCTCGCTGATCTACCACTGAAACGAAGAACGCCCGGCAGCGGGATCTCCGCTCCGGGCGCACGTGTTGCAGTGGCAAGATGTCAACAGCTCTAGATTTCGTCAAGAACTTTCTGCTCGCCACGGATGAAGCGGCGGCATCTCATCGGTGATTTTGATACCGGAAAGAACACCGGTCAGCCTCAGATGCGCACCGATCTCCAGCAGCGCCCCCCACCATTGAAGATAGTTGCGCCGGGCCGCTGCGATGGTTCGAGCGGTCGGGGTGTAGATCACGGGGCAATACCGCACTGGATCATGGACAACGACGCCCTTTCGGTTCCTACGAGGCACAGCCTTCCACCCTGCTGACCCGAGATCTGCAGCGTCCGCCGTCGCTGCTCCGCCGCCGTGTCGGTTTCCCTTCCATTCTGCCGCGACACAGCGTGGCCGAGCATCTTTCATCCAGTCAGGCCGCATCCCGACCCGCGCAAGCTCAGCCACCTGCAGCGCCATCTTTCGACCGCCGGAACCTTCCGACAGAGCGGCGACCTGTGACGAGATCATCTGCGCGTCATCGTGCGGCTCCGAGTACCCGCCACCGTCGACCCGGCACCCGAGCCGCCCGCGCTTCATCAATGTCCAAACCGAATCCGCGCTGCCGCCACCGGCATAGCTGTCAGGGTCTCGCTCTTCCGCGAAATCGATGCCGGATCGCTCTGTTGCGAACGCCCAGACCAACGCATCCTCGATCGCCAGCTCGCGCATTCCGCGCCCAACCCCGACCGCCGCGAGAGCTACCGATGCCTGCGAGAAGTCCAAAACTTTTGTCATTGCGAGCCACCTGCATTGGACCACTCTTCGCACCGAGAAATCACCTCACGCCGCCGATCTCGCCACTGTGCTTCCTGAGGCGTCACCTCGCGACCGGCCATCAAGCGTCGCTCGATATCTTCCAGCCTCACGATGCTGTCGCGCGCTCTGCTCTGCGCCTGGTCGACGATGTAGGAACCGGGCCAACGACGGTGCTTCTTGATCTCTGCGAGCAGCTCTGGAGCGAACCCGCCATCAAGCGCGCGCCGACCGATATCATGAGCGAAAACCTTGCGCATCAGCGGCGATCCGTCGTCTCGCGGCGGTTCGATCTCCGCAGCCCATTTGAGCAGATCGTTCGCGATGGGCAGCCGATCCCGCCCCTTGCCGCCGGGCTGAGCTGCCGCACATTCTTCGAGCGCGTCGAGACCAGCCTCGGTCATATATGCCAGCCGCGCGCAGAGATCGCGGATCATCTCGTCATACTGTGCCCGCGTCAGCGTCGAGGGCTTCACCAACCCGCGGCGCTCAAGCGGAAGCACGAGGTGCTCCCTGACCCGCTTCTCTCCGGCTTCCTGATCTGCGCTGTCCATGGCTCAGGCTCCTTTTCTCAGCACTTATCCACATCTCAGCCCGCGTTCCGGTGCGATCTCTGGCGCGGACTGTCCCTCTGTCTTTTCTATTTCTCTGTCTTTTCCCTATCGTGCGGGACAGTCTGAGATTGTCCGAGACTGTCTCGAACTGTCCCCGGGACACTTCAGGACATTGTTCGGCGGTTCTTCATGTTGAGGGCGAGCATGTGATCGGACCACGCCGCCATGGCGCGCTCGACCCATTGCGAGGTGCGGTATTCGCATCCTTGCTCTTGCAGCCACTGATACATGAAACGGATCGCGGCATCGTTCTTCGCCAGCTCGGCGTGATATCCAGCTATGACGCTGCGCAGCCGCTGAATGCGCTTCTTTGCGTTGGCTGCCTCGTTCCGCGCGCGGTTGTCTTCCTTGCGGGAAATTGCCTCGGTCAGCGTGCGCAGAACCATCGGATGCATCAGCCGGACCTCACCGCCCTCGACGATGCATTGCGACCACTTGTGCAGCGGCCCGAAGTCGAGACGACACAGAGAACGGAAATGCGCAGCATCCACGAACAGCAGCTTCGCGAGCAGCTCCATGTCGAGCGGCAGCGTCCCGATCGGCGACTGGTCATAGGAGATATTGATCAGGTCGAAGTAATAGGCCCGGCACTCTGCCGTTGCTTTGAGACGCATGTCGCTGTTTAGCCAACGGCGGCGCTCCCAAACCATGAAGTAATGGCTATCGAGCCGATCTTCCGACCCGAGCGGGTATTCCGGAAGCTCTCCCGAATCCACCAACGTCATCGCAGCAAACTCGGTCATTCGCTCACCTCGCGCGCGGTAAGCTCGGACTCGACCGCATTGGCAAGCGCGCGTAGCTGCGCAGGCATCTCGGCACGAGGGAAGTCATTCCAGAGGACCGGCCGCGCATCACCGAGGTCGCGCAGGATCACCAGCGACACACCCGCCTCGCCTCGCGATAGGCGCGCGATGCAGTCTCCAAGAGGCAGCTCTCGCAGCGCGTCTTTCCGGATCACCCGGGCGCCAGCCATCACCAGTACCCCGCTGCGACAGCTTCGAGCGGCTCACCGCTCTGCGTCGTGTCCGCGTGTCGAATGTCATTTGTGATCCGCAGAACTGACCCGCGCGCCATCCCGAAGCGCGGTGCGATCGCGGACGCCGGAAACCCTTTGCAGCGGAGTGCGAGCATCTGCAGGTCGCGCTCATCGTCGGCGCGATCCAACGTATGCGTGCCACGGTAAGGCATCATGCAGCCCTCCGCTTCGTTTTCCCACTCGCCTCAAGCCTCGAGAGCACCGAGCTCACCGTCTCTTCCGCACGGCCAGTGCAGGCCGAGATCTCGGAGACTGACATTCCTGCCCGCCACGCACGAAACCACACCATGTGGCGCGCCCGAACGAGAACAGCTTTGCGGCACCGGCCGAGGATCGCGTGGCGCGATAGCCCCGTGAGTTGGCGCTGGAATGAGAGTGCCGCCTCGAAACGCGTGTCGACAGGCAATGCATCGACCTCGATCTCACCAACACGCTTCTTTTCAGCTGCTGCAGCAGCCGCGTCCTCCGCATCGCGCTCACGCTTCAGGCGCACAGCAGCATGCACTGCCTTCCAGAGAGCAGAGTGGCGCCCGAGCTTCTTTGCATGGGCGATGTAACCAGGGGAGAACCCAAGCGCCCGATCGGCAGCGGCATGGGAGCTGAACGTGATACCGGAGATCGTGATCGGCATAGCCCGCGAGACGCCGTATCGCTGCGGCAGCCCGATCTGGTCGATGCGGCCATCGTTCAGCGCCTTCCAGATCGCGCCCGGCGTCACGCCGAACTCTTTCGCGGCGGCTCGGGCGTTGGGGTAATCCACGCCCCTGATCCGGATCGGCATAGCCTTCGCCGACGGGCCCAAACCAATCTTGTCTGCGCGCCCGCGGCGCAGCATCAACCGGACGTTTTCCGTTGAGACACCGAGCGCGCGCGCGGCGTCAGCCGTGGTGGCGTATCTGACGCCTCTGATCTCGAAATCTGTCCATACGCGCGCGCCCATCAGCATACCTCCGCAACCGGCGAGGCGATCAGGCAGACCGGCACATTCCGTTCAAGCGCCCAGCACGCTTCACGCCAGACCCCGATCGAGCGATCCCAGCCCGAAATCGGCGGCACGGCGAACACGGCAGCATCGCGCATCAGAGGCAAACACCACGCCGACCAGAAGTTATCATCGAGCGGGTCTGGCCCCTGCCCGAGATCAATCCCAACCTCGCAGATCGCAGTCGAAAGGATCACAGGAGACACCGCGCTCGCGCCCTCCTGCGCTAAGCGCCACGACCAAAGAGCGGCAGCAGACGCGGCCTGCCGACCGAGCCAGCGATCGAACCTGCCATCCGCATTGGTCACTTCGCGGCGGTATGGGGTCGCTAGATAGACCGATCGACCGGAGCCGAGCCCCGCAACCTCAGGGACGCTCACGCCGGGCCGCAGAAGCTTCGAGCCATCAAAGAGGCCCTGAAGGGCCGACCAATCTGGGGCCTCATGCTGAATTCCGGCGCAGGTCATGCGGTTACCCCAGCATCCTGCAAAGCGATCACCGCGCCCGAGGTAGACAGCTCGAAGATCCGAAGATCTCCATTGGCTTCGCCGCCGCTCCCGCGCTGCACCCAACCGGCCGCGCGCAGGTGAGACAGCACCTCAGCAGCGAGCACCCGTTGTGCCGCCGGGAGACAGGTGACGAATTCGCCATAGGTCAGCGCAACAGGTATGAGTTTGCCGCTGCGCCGGCGCAGGAAATGCGCCAGAGCTGGGCGCCTGGTCGCAGGGTCTGGCGCGCGCGCCAGCACAGCACCACCGATCACTTTGGATGCGAGCGCATTCATTGGAGGCACCCCGATGTCGAAGACTGTGAAAAGGCGGGCGAGGCGAACCCCGCCCGCAGGTCCAACAAGGAAGGCCGTGCTTTTCCCCGCACGGAAGGGATCCGCACGCGGCGGGACATGTGGGGCCCCTGCCCCGCCGCGTGATCTCGGCACTCGGAGGAGAAGCGCGCCGAAATGGAAATGGGCGCCGGGGAATTCCGGGCGTCACCGCCCCCGGCTACGATGTTACCTGCGTTGTGGGGCCGCTCGCCCGGAATGGGTGCGGGGGCTTTCCGACCGTGACCGCCCCCCGCTACGGCTCGCAACCCATGGCTCCATAGGCCGGCCGGAAAGAAAAGGACGCGCGGTGCGAGCAAGCCCCGCGCGCCAGTTGAGCCCGTGCGGGCGGCAGTGAACACAGGTTTCGAACCCCGCACATGGCATATTTCGAAAGGTTTTGACGCTGCGCTAGTTTTGCGCATGCTGAATAGGCACTCGACCGGAGCACCACCTCCGGCCGAGCAATCCACCCGGTCACATTGGAAAGGACCAACCGAATGGAAACCCTGTTTGGCAAGGTCGCAGGCGATCTTGCCGCCCTCGTGAGCGAGAAATGGTATGCCGGAATGGGACTGATCGGGCTTTTGATTTTTATGTGGGTTCTCGTAATCGGAACCCCGCACGACGACGTGCTGATTGGACTGATTGCAGGCGTGATGATCGGATTTGGCTTTGGCGAAGCGGAAACGCGAACCTTTCGGCAGATCGTTGGAAGCGACTTTAAGATCACCGGACCCGCCAGAAAGATTACCGTCGTCAGCGTCTTGCTTTACATTTCCGGCACGGCCTGTTTGATCGCTGCGATCTGGCGCGCAATGACCCTTTGAGAAAGAGTGCTTCCGCGCTTTCTCCAGCCCGTTTGCAATCAGAAGATCAACCCCACACCGGCGCATAGTTCACGCCTCGTCCATGAAGCGCGCGAACGCCTCGGGCCAGGTAATCGCCGCCAGCGCCACCTTATCGCCAGAGGGCCGGTTCGTGCCGTCCCACCAATTGCATGCGGTCTGGAACGTAACGCCAAACGCCGACGCGACATCCTCACGCGAGCCGAACAAATGACGGATAAGCGCCGACCAGCGGTCGAGAAACGCCACGCGATAGGGCAATGGGTCAACGCGCCAACCATGCGCCCGACGATGCGCTTCGCGGCCTCTGCCGCGACCGTCGAACGGATTGGGGTGGGACTTTTGCGTCGCGCCTTTGGCAGGCTGCGGAGATGAGACGGAAACGAGACGAGGTTTGGTCATGTCAGGAAGCCTTTTGCGAAGTTTCAAAGGCAGGCATCTCGCAACCTTGCGGCCAGTTTTCTTGAAACCAGATCACTGCGGCATTGAAGCGCCGAAGCGTGATATCGGCTCCAGATCGAATAGCGGTAAGCTTCTTGCTGTCTCTGAATACGCGGTACGACACAGTCGTATCCTCCACGACTCCAGCGCATCGTTTGTAGTCATCCGCCAACTGGATAAGGTACTCGATAGTCTGCATTCCATACTGATGCAGATTTTTTACCGCTTCGTCAACGGTGTTCTTACCGCTAACCGCAGCAATCGTCATGCATCATAATTACCGCATGAAGATGAGCGACATCTTAGCGCGCATCGATGCGCGCCGCGAAGAATTGGGGCTGAGCGAGAATGCTCTTTCCCTTGAGGCAGGCTTGTCGCGCGATGCGATCCGGAACTGGAGACGCCGCGTCGAAAAAGGCGACCAAAAGGCTGGACTAACTGTCACCGCGTTGGCGGGCATATCGCGCCGCCTTGGCGTATCTGAAACCTGGTTGTTGCACGGAACCAATCTATCAGGCACCGCCGAGCAACGAGCAGCAAGCATCTCGGAAGCTTATCAAAACCTACCGGACGAACTTAAGTCTCAGCTGGATTCTTACCTTCAGTTTCTTGAGCAGCGCGTTCATGAGCATCGCGCAGCTCAGGCTCGGAAGGTTGTTGAGGAAGATTATGACGTTGAATACTGATAAGCACAAACAACCGATCCTGCATCACGGCCGGTAAACTCGCAGCCCTACGGCCGAATTCATCCGAATTCATAATCCTCCCCCCACAAACCGGCAGCAGCCGTTTCGGCAGCTAATAAGCACTAATCTTATAACCTTACGCCACTTGCCCAAAGGATGCGCCGCGCCAAAAGCCAGCGCAATCCCTCAATTCACACAGCCCCAATTGGGGGGATTGATAACCGCAAGGAGACAGCTTCGAACCTTCGCAGAGATTCGTTGTGCATATTTTTTACCGCATACTTCTTGAATGCGGTTTCTTTACCGCATACCTTTCCTCTATCGCAACCCGATGGAGGCATCCATGCACACCCTCACGACGAACTGGGCAAAGACCCTCGTGACCGACCCGGCCCGCGCTGCCGCTACCAGCAAGAAGGCTCGCGAGTCCGCGTGGCTCAGCCTCATGCACGAGCGCGGGAAGCGCTGTCGCTATAGCTGGAATTTCAGCGACCGCGTTTCCCGCCACGGTGGCCCAGGAGACGCAGCATGACCAACAGCTATGACCACCTGCGCGACCAATTCATCCGCGATGAAACGGCCAAGGCGGAACGGCAGGACGCCGAGTTCTTCTCAGCGCAGGAAAACCTGAACCGCAACGCGATCCGCGCTGATCGCATGCGGCAGGCCATGCGGCCAGGACTGGCATTCGCTGCTCTGGCGGCACTGCTCATTGGCGCCGCGCTGATCTTCAGCTTCGCCTGAAAACGACCACCAAACGAAAAGGAAGCCCACATGATGGCGCGCAAGAAAGACACGAGCCGCGAAGCGGCGATCTCTTCACCGCATGATCCGTTCAAGATGCGCTCGATCGAGCAAATCCTGATGCTCTTCGACGGTGGCGGCTTCCTCACTGAAATCATGGATGGCCATCAGGAGTTGATGCAGGACTTGCTCGAACACAATGCCGAGCACGGGCCGAAGGGCTGCAGCGGATCGATGACGATCCAGCTGAGCTACGCAGTTGGCAATGCGGGCGATGTCGGCATGGGCGCGACTGTCACTTTCAAGGCTCCGAAGAAACCGCCGAGCAGCGCCTCCGCGTACATCAACGAGAACGGCGAGCTCACGCTCTACAGCCCGATGATGGCACGCATGCAGCAACCCGTTCGCGACGTGCCTCCACACGATCCCGAGACCGGCGAAATCCGCGACATCGACTAACCAGAGGAAAATCAGGCATGACCATGACAGACCATGAATTGCAGCTGCACGGCGAGAACGTCGCCGCCACCATGCGCGACGTGATGGAGAAGCTCGGGGCGACCGAGGCGATCAGCGACCCGCGCTCCGACGATCAGGCTGGCGAGACAAAAGCTTTTGACCTGACGGCCGCACATCTCGTTTCCGTGCCAGAGCACCGCAAGATCGAAGACCTCACCCGCCTTCACCGTGAAGCGGCGGAGTTCCTGAAACCCTCCCGCCGGAAAGGAACGGCGCGGCTCGCCAATCTCCAATCGCTCATCACCTGGGCCGAGCGATTCAAAGGGGAAAACAGCGTACTCTATGCGAACCCGAACATGCAGCAGCCGACGCTCAGCTGCATCGCGGATTACCACGAGGCGGGCCCTTCCTCGCCTCTCTCGCCCACGGGCGACCCCAAGGCACGGCATTGCCATCATCGCGCGGTTTATGACTTCCCGCTCTCCGACGAATGGAAGGCCTGGACGGGCATTTCTGGCGAGCCGATCGAGAAGGACACGCTTGGCGAGTTCATCGAAGCGCAAGCGAAGGACGTGATGGATCCGACGCCGGCCATCATCGCGAACCGCATCAGCGACGATAACGAGCCGTGGGAAAATCGCCTGATCGAAACTGCCCAGAAGATCGAGGGGCGGTTCGGGCAGCTCACGCAGCTTCTCGCGATGTCTAAGCAGTTCCAGGTCTTCGAAACCAGCAACCTCAAGATCCAGACCAATCGCGACACCGGCGAACAGGAAGTGCAATTCCTATCGGAGCACAAAACGCCGGAAGGAAAGCCGCTGGCAGTGCCGAACCTGATCATCATCGCCATCCCGGTCTTCGAAGGCGGCGCCCCCTACCGGATGCCGGTTCGCTTCCGCTACCGCAAAGTCGGCGGCAGCGTTCGCTTCATCCTCTCGATCTACAATCCTGAGAAAGCCTTCAAGGCAGCCTTTGAAGAGGCGACGACCGAAGCCACCGAAGCTACGAGCCTCCCCCTCTTTTTCGGCACGCCCGAAGCGTGATGCCTCTTTCTGCCCCCTGAATGCCAGGGGACAGCGACGGACATCATGAAATGCCCGAACCCACGACATTTGAACAACACGAGGACACGTCACCATGATGTTCCAAGGTCCAATCCAACCGGCGATTCTACCGGGTTTCACAAAGCGCGAGCGCGAGATGATCCACCTGCTCGCACTCCCTCGCAAGATCGCAGCGCATCGGCTTGCGTGCTCCGAAAGCAACGTGAAGGCCATATCGACCAACATTTGCCACAAGCTCGGCGTCTCCGATCGTCAGAGCGCGCTGGTCCGCCTCGCCGCTGCCGGAGTTGCGATCGAGGTGACGGAAACCCAAGACTCCTGACAAACAACGCAAGGACAAGACGATGAAGAACAAGCTCACCGACTTGAACGATCACCTGTTTGCTCAGCTGGAACGGCTCTCAGAAGAAGACCTGACACCCGAGCAGATCGCGACAGAGGTCAGTCGGACCGAAGCCATCGTCTCCGTCGCCGACAAGATCACTTCGAACGCGGATCTGACGCTCAAGGCCGCGAAGCTGTTCGCGGAACACGGTCGGGCCATTCTGCCCATGTTGCCCCAGATCGGTGGCAAGGCGAAGGAAGCTGACAATGCCGAAGGGTGAGCGGATCAGCTATAGCGACGAGGAGCTCGCGTGGATCGAGGTGCATAAGTCGATGATCCGTCGCGAGGCGCACACGCTGTTTATCGAGAAGTTCGGTCGCGAAGACGTTTCCCTCGCGAACTATCATTCGTTGTGTAAACGGCACGGTTGGCTCACAGGCCGCACTGGGCAGTTTGAGCGCGGCCACGAGACGCACAACAAGGGGATGAAGGGTTTTTGCGCGCCCGGCTCGGAGAAGGGCTGGTTCAAAAGCGGTGAGCGTCGTGGCGTTGCGGTGAAGATTTATCAGCCGATCGGAACCGAGCGCGTCTCCAAGGATGGCTATCTCGAGCGCAAGGTGAACGATGATCTGCCTCTCCAGAAGCGATGGCGCGCGGTTCACCTGATCAACTGGGAAGCCGTTAACGGTCCGATTCCCGCGGGTCACGCGCTCAAGTGCCTGGATGGCGACAAGCAGAACACCGCCCCGACGAATTGGACACTGGTGTCGCGCTCGATGCTCCCGCGCCTCGCCGGAGCGAAAAAGGGCGTGCATTACGACAGCGCGCCGAACGAGCTGAAGCCGACGCTGCTCGGGATTGCACGCCTTGAGCAAGCGGCGCGCGACGCCAAGAAATGACCAGGAGATCGCAATGCTCCCCCTACGCATAGCCAATGCCACCCGCATCCTCGCAGAGACTCAAGACGAGTACTACGCGCTCGCGATCAAAGACGAGATCATCGACGGCACCAACCAGATGACGAGCGTTTGGGAACCAACACCATCGGAACTGAAGATGCTCAATGAAGGCGGTGCAGTTCGCCTGACAATACTCGGCACTGGGCATCCGCCGGTAATGATTACCGCACAGCCCGCGCCAGGTCTGTCCAGCTAACCCACGCGAACCGGAGCAACCATGCCCGCCCCTGCCGCCACAGAAGCCGCGATCAAGCGTGCCCTTGCCGCCGCCAAGGCGACCGGTCTTGCCGTGACCAGCTTCACGGTGACGCGCGACGGCACGGTGACCGTCTCGACCGCGCAGAACATGGACAGCCAGCCCGAATCCTCCCAAGCTCGTAAGCCTAAGCAATGGGCCAAAAGGTGATGGATGTGCGGGTCGACTTTCCTGGGCTGCTGATCGAGCGAAACCGTAACGGCTCGCCGCGGTATCGCGTGCGGGTCGAGGGTGACAAAAAGCGTCGCATCACCATCCCCGTCGCGCCGGACCATCCCGAATTCGCGAACCACTACTACGCTGCGCGCGCCGGCGAGGCGTGGCAGCCCGGATACCGCCGCGCCGTCGAGAACTCCCTGGACTGGCTCGTTATGCGCTATCTGGACCATTTCGAGAAGACTGTCGCGGCTGGGACAGCAAGCGCCGACACGCTGCGCCAGAAGCGCTCCGTGCTGGGCCGCATGCTTGACCACAAGGACGCAAACGGCACGCGCTACGGTGAGTGCGACATCGATGCGCCGGCTAGCGCCTTCATCGAGATCCGCGACGCCTGGGGCGCAACGCCAGGTGCGGCTGACAATATGATCCGCTCGGTGCGTGCGCTCTACAAATGGGCGATCGAGCGCGAGTATGTTGCCAACAACCCGGCCGCTGGGATTGCAGCGATCAATACCGCCTCGAAAGGCGGCGCCGTGCCGTGGACGCCGGATGATCTGCTCAAGTTCAAGAAGAAGCACCCACCTGGCACGACGGCGCACCTCTGGCTCACCCTGCAGGCTTTCACCGCTTGCCGCGTTGGCGATGCGATCTGGCTTGGACGAGACCAAGAGGTCACGCGCAACGGGCAAATCTGGCTTGATTGGCAGCCGCGGAAGAAGGGATCGGCGTTCGTCTCGATCCCAATGCTCCCGCCCCTACACGAGGCGACGCGGGCCGCGACCGTAGTTGGGCCCACCTATCTGCTAGGCGATATGGGCAAGCCGTTCGGTAGCTCGGAGAGCCTGCGCAATCGTATCCGTAAGTGGTGCGACAGCGCCGGGCTCTATGGGAAGTCCTCGCACGGCGTGCGCAAAGCCGTGGCGCAGATGATGGCCGAGGCCGGTTGCACGCAACACCAGATCATGTCGGTGATGGCGCACACTCAGGCGAAGACGTCGGAGATCTACACGAAGCGTGTGGAGCGCCGGAAGTTGGCGGAGTTCGGGGCGCAGGCGCTGGCTGGGATCAAGTGGTGAATAGCGATGTCTACTAGGAAGGCCACCTGGACATTGGCGGTCGCTTGATCTCACGTGGTGATTTCGTAAAATCTTCTCACAGCTATGAAAATTGGGGTTTCTCTTTTGGACCAGAAAAGACTTTGGCACGAGATTAGCCGTGTCCTTCTGAAGACGATGCCTATGGGAAGAACTGCCAACGACATTTTAGTTTTGGTTGGTAAAATCAACTCTTCTCAAAGGGATCTCGATCAGCAAGTTGAAGAAGCGGTGGAAGCACTTACCACGTCCACTCAGTTGATTTCCAACCTTGAGGCCTCGCTTGAACAACGCGCCAGAAAACTCGACGAGCTAAAGGAAGAGTATCAGCGCGTCGCAAGCCTTGCGGAGCTGACTAAGGAGCAAGGAGAAGCAGTCGCCAAGACCCTTGAGAAGACTTTGGGTAAAAGCCAAAACCGCGAAAGGTATATTGCCTTCTTAATAAATATACTTGCGGGTCTCATCATCTTCGTAATGGGCGTATTTCTATCGGATTGGATCCAGGATTTGCCCGGCAGACTCGGCTTGAAAGCAAATGCGATTCAAGCTGACGCTCCTTTGGCCGATACCGAATGAAACTTGAACTGAACTGAACCGCAAAATACCCAGTGTTTCTTTATGCTTGGTGCGGACTTGCGACAGCGCCGGGCTCTACGGGAAGTCCTCGCACGGCGTGCGCAAGGCCGTGGCGCAGATGATGGCCGAAGCCGGATGCACGCAGCACCAAATCATGTCGGTGATCGCGCACACCCAGGCTAAGACGTCGGAGATCTACACGAAGCGGGTCGAGCGCCGAAAACTGGCGGAATTTGGGGCGCAGGCGCTGGCTGGGATTAAGTGGTAGTGCCAAAGCCTTGCTTTGGCGTAGGCCGAGTGCTTTTTAGATTAGAGCTCCATCACTCTCGTTGTCGCGCGCGCTCTTCTCTTTGCGCCTCAGCTCAAAGGCCGCGACTTTCTCAAGAAGGTAAGCTTTCGGCTCCCACGACTCATCTGGCACAACCTTGCTCGCAGCTGCAAATTTAAACGCAGCAGCAAGGCTCTCCGCTAGGGTCAGAGCCTCGATTCCTAGCCTCGCATAGCCCTCTTGTCGCGCCTCGAAGAACTCTTGGTAGTCCGGGTAAGATGCGACGTACTCAGCCACACCCTCTATGTGCCGATTTGTCAGTCTTGCGCTATTCGGGAGCGCCAGCACCCCGAACATTAGATTTTTCGGTAGGCTGCGCCAGACGATGTCATCTGGATACGTTGGTGGATTGGGCAGTTGGACTTGGGGAATATAGTATTCTTCGCCGTCGTCCTTTCGACCTGCCGGCCTACCAAAGCTGGTGCCGTCATCACCCACCACTCCGATGCAATGATCTGCGTATTCATCGAGAATACCGACAAGCCGAACAGCTGAAAACGAACCCGACTTTCTATCTCGTCGCCACGCGGAAACTGCGTCCTTAGCGATGGTCATACCGCCGCCGACGATCACCCCGACCAAACCCCAAATCGCTTCGTTCAAAATTACCCCCGATCTCGCAATCTAGATCAGCATAGCCCTTAATTCTGATGCGGCACAGTCTAGACGCTACCTGCCAACCCCGGCTGCATGCAGCACCATATCATGTCGGTGATTACGCATACTCAGGCGAAGACGTCGGCAATCTACACGAAGCGGGTCGAACGGTGGAAGCTGGCGGTGTTTGGGGCGCAGGCGCTGGAGGGGATCAAGTGGTAGGCGATGAAGTTCCCTTCCGCAAGAATTTCCCACGACTCACGATATTTGCTTAACTTTCACGTAGGCCGCGTATGCACGAATATTCAATCACTCGTGAGTTCGACACACTGGCATCAACAACCAAGTGCGTGGTCAGCTTTTCCTGTAGTCATTCCAAGCTTCAAACACTGCCGCCGCAAACTCCTCAGATGCCCTTCCGAGGTGCGACCTACGAGCGGATTTGATCTGTCTGATATCGTCAGGGAAAAAGACGGTGACCTGCTCGAAGAGACAAACCCATTGCTCCCTTGCATCAAGGCCCATGCCTGCTTTCTCATGGTAAGGGACGGTGATAGCGTCTTTGTTCTTCCATGACACTTTTTGCTCGCTGTGAGTGATAGCGAGCGCCATTACACCAACCTTTTCAACGCCATCACGAAAGCCGACCATAGACTTAATTACTATCCCGGGATGAGGATAATCCACGGTCCCCCCAAATGGGAACATAAAACCAAAGACTTCGCCTCTTGAGACCGGACTAAGGGCGGGCTGTTTCTTGGATTTCGCTCTGTCGGCCGCTTTTGTAGCCGGTCTTCCTGAAGGCAAAAGTCTACTTCTCCAGACCGAAAAAAGCGAGATCCTCATCCGGCATGTCCTTAGGGTTTCCCCACCACATGTCGTCGCTCTCCAGCACTGCAAGGCTCGAGCGCTCATCGACCCCATGAGCGACTGGGGACGCTGCGCTTTCAACCTCGGCAAAGGCTTCCTGAACCGTTTCTATAGCCGTTTCTGTACGCTTATTAAATGTGACGCCGCTAACATCCGAACCAAACTCATACGTCTCAACTTTGACCCCGCTAACGTTCAGCGTGCTCTTACGGCGGCCAGCAGGCTTTATGCGTGTGATGCCACTAACTGCGTCCATGACAAAGGCTGCAGCTATCATCTTACCCGCGCTCTGCGTCTTGCTTTTGGCCATGCGGCCACCTCGCCTTTTCGGCGAGTCGACCATCAGGCCCATAGGGGGAGATTTGCGATTTCGAGCCATAAAAAAATCCTAAGCAGCATGCATACGCTACGTCATTGAACGAGTCAATTCTAGCGCCGCGTGTAAGGTTCCGCATTTTTTAGAGCCTCGGCTGCGCTCCCTCTCATCTTTTCCGGATCCTGGAGCGCTTGAGCGATACTCCGCCTGACCGATCACTTAAGCGTGCCGCACCAGATGACGCGACACTCATTAGTCAACCTTCCGTTGGCGCAGCGTGGGGAGTAGGCCTAGTGCCCTCCAACCGTCAACGAGCGGTAACCATAGCGCGTTCGCGCTGCTTGGCGAACACAGCAGCGATCTCCGCTCGAGCTTCTTCGATCACATCTTCTAGTGGCCTGACCCTCTCGGGCGGCATGTTATAATCAGCGTTACGCCGCACATCCTTCTCAAGCAGCGTTCCAGACAATGAAAGTTCACTCATAGTTTGTCCTCCACTTATGCCCCATCACTCTTACCAACGCGACAAAAGTAACGATGGTTCAATTCGCTCGGGAAGTAGTGCTTCCGTTTCACCCACACGAATCCATCGCTTTTCGATATCACCGCAACGTCGACCGGACCACCCACGGTTTCCAGCCCCTGCGAGACCTTGCGCTTTATCGATGTAAGATCGATTAACGCCTCTGCCATTTTCGCGAGTTCGGGCTTCGGCATGAACTCCACCATATCCTCGATCTCGTGTCGCGACCGGTGCTCAAAGGACATGAAGGCTGTGTCGTTAAGATTTCGAATAAAGGCGTCCTCAGCTTGCTTGGCCAACTTGAGAAGCTCTTCTTGATCAGCATCATCTGCGAACTGGACTCCTGCCAAGATACCTTCGGCGATACTTCCGATAGTCTCACGGCAGTATTTCGTTATGTCGCTACGAAGACGATCATCCAGACCGTGCAGGAAACGATCGACCATCTCTTTCTGCGCAAAGGGCCGAACGTACGCTCGCATGCCATTCCTATCGATGTCGCAACAGTCGGTCTCGATAGAGCGAATTTTTGCTTCGAAGACGCCATCGATCTCGTAGGAAATCAGAGTCGGGAAGCGCTCTTCCTCCCCGAAGCCCGCGAAGACAATCCCCGTCTTTCCGTTAGAAATGACTTGGGCCCGCAAAAGCTTGAGAGAGAACTCGACAATCCGGTCAATGTGTTTCACCACGAAACCACTCACACCTTCCTCGACCGCGCGCCGCGTAAACGACCTATACTTCTCTTTTTGCGCCTTATTGTCACTCCGAGGCAGGAAATCGATTTCGCCCAAGCCTTCCACTGTACCCTCGTAGAATTCCAGCACGTCATTCATGGTCTCAGCAATAAAGGCGTCAAAATCCTCTCGGGTTTGCGGAGGGGTGCCTTCACTCACCCGTTCGATGACCCTCTGCTCCACCTTCTGGCTGATCTCTTCAGCGATAGGCGATATGAGGGCGACTATGCCGCTGTAGATTTCCTCTTCGGGAGCAGCGTCCACGTATTCATAGAGGTGCCCTAAGAAAGCATTCGCCGCATCCCGCACAGTCCGGAACGACGCTTCGCGCTGCCGGAACGACTTAATTATAGTCTCCAGCGGCACGCCGAGAAACTGCATGCCGTTATAGACCATGATCCCTATCGGCTGCGATTTTGACAACTCGAAGAGCTTATCCGCGCTTTCAAAAATCTTAAGCGCTTGAGTTCCTGCAGAAATTGTGACGGCGCTATCTGTCGCAAGCGCGACTGCACTCTTATTGAGAACCGCAATTTCGGCAGTCATCCCAAAACCCTCCTAAATGTAGCTTTTATCGCAACATCTAGACGTTCGATCAACATTTTGTTCGAAGATTTGTACCGTAGTGTGGCCGAAACTCGCCATCACCCCAACTCGCTGAAGATGCAAGGCCAACAATCCCTCGAACGAAAGGTGTCCCGCAGAAGCGCTCCGCGGGACACTTTCACCTGACAATTAACACCGTTTATGCACGAACTCGATTCCAGGGTCACCCACCACTTCCCCTCTTTAGGAACTGGTGACACGCGGCTCCCACGGGGGCCGCTGCGTTGAATAACGCGTATTCTCTGCCCCGTTTACTGCAGCACCGCTTTGCGGTTGAACCGCGCCTCTTCCGAGCTGCCGTCGTCATAGATCAGCTTCACCCGCACTTCGGAGACCGAGCCCTGCGGCTGGCTGACATAGACATTATCGCCCGAGATCGCGTTGGGCTGGGCCGTGCCCTCGTGGCACTTCTCCATCTTGAACGACTTGCTCGGCGGCGCGCCATTGAAACCATAGCGAATCTCGCTCAGCCCGCAGCGCCACGCCAAAAGATGGGTGAAATAGACCAGATCCTTCCCGCCATATTCACGGATCGCGACCCAGGAATCGCGGGTCATGCCGAGAATCGGGCGCACTTCGGCGGCGGTGGTGAAATTCTGCGCAGCGACGGGGCCGCTCGACACGAGGCCACACAGCGCCAACGCAGTTAACTTGCTTATCCGTATCACCTTTTACCCCTGAACTTTCTCGCTATACTGCAACAAACCCTCCGACAGGCGGCAGTATGGCGGCGACCCCCCGGACTTCACAACCCTATAACATCTTCTGTGTTGCACAGGCGGGACGGCTGGAATTCGAGGCAATTCTTTTCGCGCTGAGCTTTCGCGCGGCCAATCCGGATTTCAAAGGGCGCCTTCTGATAGCCGAGCCGCAGCCCGGGCCGCGCTGGTCCGACGAGACGCGGATTTCCGGTCCGGTGCGCGCGCTGCTAGAAGACGCGGGCGCGGAGATCGTGCCCTTCGAGTCGAAGGTCTTCGGTCAGTCCTATCCCTATGGCAACAAGATCGAGGCGCTGGCCGCCCTGCCCGAAGGCGAGCCCTTCGTCTTCTTCGACACCGATACGGTCTTCACCGGACCGCTGTCGCAGGTTGGCTTCGATTTCGACCGCCCCTCGGCGTCGATGCGGCGCACCGGCACATGGCCCGAACCGCCGCTGTACGGTCCCGGCTACGCGGGCATCTGGAAATCTCTCTACGATAAGTTCGGGCTGGACGGATTCGAGGAGACGCTCGATCTGAGCCAGCCGGACGAATACTGGCGGCGCTACATGTATTTCAGCGCGGGCTGGTTCTTCGGCGCCGACCCGGTCGAATTCGGCGCGCGCTTCCTGCGATACGCCCGCGAAATCCGCGACGATGCACCCGACGAACTGGCCTGCCAGTCGCTCGACCCGTGGCTCGATCAGGTGGCCCTGCCACTGGTGATCCATTCCTTCGGCGGCGGGCGTCCGGGGCCGGAGCTCGATGGGCTCGACGGCGAGATCACCTGCCATTACCGCGCCCTGCCGCTGATGTATGCGCGCGAAAGCGAGGCCGTGATCGACACGGTCGAAGAGCTGACGGCCCCGAACAAGGTCAAGAAGGTGCTGAAGGCCTACGAGCCTGCGAAGAAGCTGATCTATCAGGGCAAGGGCCGCAAACTGCGCGCGATCATCGCCGAAGAAGGGATGCCGCGCCACGAGAAGGCGCTGCGCAACCGGATCAAGCGCGCGAAGCTCTGGATGCGCTGAGCCACGCTCTCATTACCGAAAACGAATGTGTTTGTCGGCTCTCTTTCGCGCAGCTAACGTCTCGGCAAGAGAAGAGGAGCCCCAGACCATGTCCGACTACGCTTTCGACACGCTGCAAATTCACGCCGCCGCCGAGCCCGATCCCGCGACCGGCGCGGTGCAGGTGCCGATCTACCAGACCACATCCTACGCCTTCCAAGACGCCGACCACGCGGCGCGCTTGTTCAACCTCGAAGAAGTGGGCTTCATCTATTCGCGCCTGACCAACCCGACGGTGATGAAACTGGCCGAACGTGTCGCGGCGCTGGAAGGTGCTGCGGGCGGGGTCACCTGTTCCTCGGGTCATGCGGCGCAGATCATGGCGCTCTTCCCGCTGATGGGGCCGGGGCTGAACATCGTGGCCTCGACGCGGCTCTATGGCGGCTCGATCACCCAGTTCAGCCACACGATCAAACGCTTCGGCTGGTCCTGCACCTTCGTCGATTTCGACGATCTCGACGCGCTGGAAGCAGCGGTGGACGAGAACACCCGCGCGATCTTCTGCGAGTCGATCTCGAATCCGGGCGGCTACATCACCGACCTTCCGGCGGTGGCGAAAGTCGCCGACAAGGTCGGCCTGCCGCTGATCGTCGACAACACGCTAGCCACCCCCTACCTGTGCCGCCCGATCGAGCATGGCGCGACGCTCGTCGTCCACTCGCTGACGAAATACATGACCGGCAACGGCACCGTCACCGGCGGCTGCGTCGTCGATAGCGGCAAGTTCGACTGGTCGGCCTCGGACAAGTTCCCCTCGCTGAGCGAACCCGAACCCGCCTATCACGGGCTGAAATTCCACGAGGCGCTCGGCCCGATGGCCTTCACCTTCCACTCGATCGCGGTGGGGCTGCGCGATCTCGGCATGACGATGAACCCGCAAGGCGCGCATTACACGCTGATGGGGATCGAGACGCTGAGCCTGCGGATGGACAAGCACAACGCCAATGCCAAGGCTGTGGCCGAATGGCTCGAGAAGGATCCGCGCATCGACTACGTGACCTATGCCGGGCTGGAAAGCTCGCCGTGGCATGAGCGGATGAAGACCATCTCGCCGAAGGGCGCAGGCGGGCTGTTCACCGTCGCGGTGAAGGGCGGCTACGACGCCTGCGTGAAGCTGGTGAACAATCTCAAGCTGTTCAGCCATGTCGCGAACCTGGGCGATGCGCGCTCGCTGATCATCCACTCCGCTTCGACCACGCACCGCCAGCTGACCGAAGCGCAGCAAATCGCCGCAGGGGCCGCGCCGAACGTGGTGCGCCTGTCGATCGGCATCGAGAATGTCGACGATCTGATCGCCGATCTCGATCAGGCACTGAGCGCCGCAACCAGCTGATAACAAACATGGCGCGCCGCGATACCGGCGCGCCATTCAAACCACTTCTCATTGCATTTCGAACATTTCTTCCGGCGCTCGCTGCGGCTGCGCCGTCGAAACAGTGGAAAACCGGCAATTGCCCGCTCCGCCCCGGTCGCGACGCTTTTCAGAAGATCGAATCTCCTTTACGAAGATGTGAAGAGTTGGACCGGACCGCTCCGAGGCGCGCGCAGTACCCATGAAACCCGATTTTGCATTGATCCTCTCGCATGATGGCATCGCTCTGGTGCACCGCGCGAAAGAGGGCTGGACGCTTCTGGGCGAGGCCGCGCTCGAAGGCGATGACCCGATGGCCGAGGTCGCGGCCCTCCGCGACAAGGCACGGGCGCAGGCGCCGCGTGGCTTCACCTCGAAGCTCGTGCTGCCGGATTCGCAGATCCTCTACACCGCGATCTATGCGCCCGGACCGAGCCCCGCGCAGCGCAAGACCCAGATCGAGACCGCGCTGGAGGGCATGACGCCCTACCCGGTCAGCGAGCTGGTCTATGATTTCGCAGGCCCCGGCCAGACTGTGCAGGTCGCCGTGATCGCGCGCGAGACGCTGAAGGAAGCCGAGAGCTTCGCGCAGGAAAACGGTTTCAACCCGGTCAGCTTCGTCGCCGCCCCCGAGCCCGGCGATTTCCCCGGCGAGCCGCATTTCGGCCTGACTTCCTCGGTCGCGCAGCACATCCCCGAAGGCGCGCATGTCGAGCCTGACAAATCCGCCCTGATCGTGGCCGTCGATCTCTCCGAGGAGGCGACCGAGGCGTCGGCGGAAGCCGCGACGCAGGAGGCGCCCCTCGCTAAGGCGGACGCAGCCGACGCTCAAAGCGACATCACAGATCTTGCCGACGATAGCGCGGTCTCGGAAACCGAACTGGCCGAATTGAGCGCCTTGGACCAACCGACGGAGGCAGCTTCGGCGGAGGAACCCGAGGCCACGCTGCCGGAAGAGCCGGGCGAATTCTCCGATCTGCTCGCAGCCTCTGAGGCTGAAGCGGATGCGCAAGATACGGGTGCGCCCGAAGCCCCGAGCGAAGACACGCCCGGCGCAGAAAGCCCCGCCGCCAAGGCTGCCGAAGCGGTCGCGGCAGGCGAAGTCGCCTCCGAGGAAACCCAGGCGACGGAGGCGGTCGAGCTCGCCGAGGCCGAGCCGAACGATACGGCCATTGATGACGCCGAGGATGGCGTTGAGCCCTCGGACGCGTCGCTGACCGCCGCAGGCCTTGCCGCCACCCCGGCCGTGCCCGAGGCCGCAGAACCCGACGCAAAGCCCGAGGAGGCGACCTCTAACTCGGAGGACGAAGGCCACGATACATCCGAGGATGACGACGACGATCTGCCGAAATCCGATGCCAGCGTAATCGCCGCCGCTTTCGCCTCGCGCCGGGATCACACGACCACCGTGACCGTGAACGAGACGCCCCCCCGGCTCGGCGGAGCCACGCGGCTCCACCCTCAGCCCGATCGCAGCGAGATCGCCGCGGGCAGCGCCAAGATCACTGCGCCGAGCCTCGATTTCGACGAGCCCGATCCGCGTTTTGAGCCGAAAGCGGCTCCAAGAGCCGGCGCGAAAGGGGCCAAACCCGTGGGCGCCGCGGCACGCAAGGGCACCGGCGGCGCGGGCGCGCTTGGCGCGAAACCCGCGACCTCGCTGCTGCGCAAGGAGGCGAAGGACGGGCCGGATCCGAGCACCGCGACCCCGGCCCCCATCGTCGAGACCTCGCAGGACAAGACCGTTTTCGGCGGCACCAAGCGTCCCGTGACCGGCGGCAAGCCGCGCCATCTCGGGCTGATGCTCACCGGTGCGCTGGTGCTGGTTCTGGCGATCATCGCGCTCTGGACCACCCTGCTCGACGACCCCGCTCCCGTCGACGCACCGACGGGCGCCATCGCCGAAGCGCCTGCCCCGGATGCGAATGACGCACCCGCGCAGACGGCCCTCGCACCGGCCACGCCCGAGACGACCGCAGCTCCTGAAGCCACGGAGCCTGCCTCGCAGACGCAAGCCGAGGCGGAGCCCGAACAGCCTGCCCCCGAGAGCGACCAAGTCGCAGCCCTCACCCCTGCCGATGAGCAGCCCGCTCCAGCGGCGCCAAGCGACGAGGCCGCGATCGACAACACCGCCCCGGCGGATGAGGCGTCGCCCACCGAGACCGGCACCGAGACGGCGGCAACTGAGCAGCCTACCGATGCGCAGCCAGCCGACACGGCCACGGCAGACGACCCCGCAGATACACAGTCGGACGCGCCCGCTACCGCGGTGGACACCCAAGCGGACGCGGTGACCGCCGATGCCCCGCAGAGCGACGCGACCGAGCCCTCGGCGACCGACGCGCAAACCGCGACGACCGAGACGCAGCCGTCCGACCTGCCGGCCTTCACCGCGACGCCGCTCGATCCGCCAAGCGCCGAGACGCTGACGCCGGACACCCCGCCCGTTACACCGACGGAGGACGGGGTCGAGATGCCGGGCGGCTTCACGCTTTTCGCGGGCGAACCCGACGTTACGCCGGGCGCTCGCCCCGAAGCGGTCGCGCAGGCCTATGCGCAGACGCAGCCGATCACGCCGGAAGGCACGCTGGGCGCGATCCCTTCGCTCTCGGGCTTCCGCCCGGCCAGCCGCCCCGAGGACCTCACCGGTGCGGCCCCCGCGCCGGAGCAGACCGATCCCGCAGCGCAGGCCGATCCCAACGACCAAGGCGCGCTCGACCCGGCGCTGCAGCCCTACCCCGAGCTCCAGACCACGCGCCCGACGGCTCGACCTGACGCTGTGACCGAGCTCGCATCGACGCAGGCGCCCGCTTCGGAATCGGCCGCGGTCGCGAACCCCGAACTCGCCGCGCTGCGCCCCGAGCGTCGCCCGACCTCGATCCAGGAAGCTGTCTCCGCAGCGGTGCAGGCGCAAGATGACGCCGTCGCCGAGAACACCGATCCCTTCGCCGGAGCGACTGCTCTGGCCGTGGCGCGCTCCGCTCCCCCGCCGACCAAACCGCGTAACTTCTCGCGCTCGGTCGAGAAGGCGCTGGCCGCCGCGATAGCCGCCGAGCCCGCCCCGTCGGTCGCCGCAGCGGCTGCGCGCGCCCCGGTCGCCACTCCCGTGCCCGACCCGAGGCCCGCCGATCTCGACGAGCCCGAGCCCACCGCCGCACCGCCGCGCCTGCCGACCTCGGCCTCCGTCGCCCGTCAGGCGACCGAAGAGAACGTGATCAACCTGCGCAAGATCAACCTGATCGGGCTTTATGGCTCCTCCTCGAACCGGCGCGCACTGGTGCGGCTCTCGAATGGGCGCTTCGTGAAAGTGGGGGTGGGTGACCGGCTGGATGGCGGGCGCGTGACGCAGATCGGCTCCAACGCGCTGACCTACAAGAAAGGGTCGCGCAACCTGACGCTGAAGCTGCTGCAAGGCGGCTAACCGCGCCCGGCGCAACCATTCTTTCCCCTGCGCCCTTGCGCACCGCCCGCGCCGGACTACGCTGGGGAATAGCCGCGTCGCGCGCCTCCCCCGCGCACCCGCCCAAGGATGCAAGCCGCCAATGGAAAGCTTTCTCTTCCAAGCCACGTTCTACCTGCTCGCGATGGTCATCGCGGTGCCGCTGGCCACGCGTGCGGGCCTCGGCTCGGTGCTGGGCTATCTGATCGCGGGCATCCTGATCGGCCCCGCCACGGGACTCTCCGGCGCGGAAATGACCGACCTCCAGCACTTCGCGGAATTCGGCGTGGTGATGATGCTGTTCCTGATCGGGCTGGAACTGGAGCCGCGCGCGCTTTGGGCAATGCGCGACAAGCTGATCGGCCTTGGCGGGTTGCAGGTGCTGGTTACGATGATCCTCGTCACCGTGATCGTCATGGCGATGGGCGAGGATTTCCGCGTCTCGCTGGCGATCGGGATGACGCTGTCGCTGTCCTCGACCGCGATCGTGCTGCAGACGCTGAATGAAAAGCGGTTGATGCAGACAGCGGGCGGGCGGTCATCGTTTGCGGTGCTGCTGACGCAGGATATCGCGGTGATCCCGATGCTGGCGCTGATGCCGCTTCTGGCGCTGCCCGGCGCGCGCGCGGTGGCCAAGGCGGGGCATGGCGATCACGTCGTGGCTCGCCTTATCGACTCGCTGCCCGCCTGGGGTGTCACGGTGATCACGCTGGCCGCCGTCGCCCTCACCGTCTTGATGGGGCACTACCTCGTGCGCCCGCTCTTCCGCTTCGTTCAAGGCGCGCGGCTGCGCGAGGTGAATACCGCAATGGCCCTGCTGATCGTGGTGGGCATCGCGAGCCTGATGAACCTCGTGGGGCTCTCGCCCGCGCTTGGCACCTTCCTCGCGGGTGTCGTGCTGGCCGACAGCGAGTTCAAGCACGAGATGGAATCCGACATCGAGCCCTTCAAAGGGCTGCTGATGGGGCTGTTCTTCATCACCGTGGGCGCGGGCATCAATTTCGACGTCATCACCGCGCAGCCCGCCAATATCTTCGCGCTGGTCTTCCTGCTGGTCGCGCTGAAATCGGCGGTGCTCTATGGCCTCTCGGTGCTGTTCAAGATCCGCGGGCCGGATCGCTCGCTGTTCACCCTGAGCCTCGCACAGGCGGGGGAATTCGGCTTCGTACTGGTCTCCTTCGCGGTCGGGCAACGGATCCTGCCCAACGCGCTGGCCGAGAAGCTTCTGGTGGTGATCGCGCTGTCGATGCTGATCACGCCCTTGCTGTTCATCCTGCACGAGCAGATCGGGTTGCGGCTGCGCAAGCCTCCCGGCCCGGACCCGGACGCGATCGACGAGCAGCAGCCGATCATCATCGCGGGCGTGGGCCGCTTCGGTCAGGTGGTGAACCGCCTGGTGACGATGTCGGGGATGCGGACCACCGTTCTGGACGCCGACCTAAAGACGATCCAGCTGATGCGGACCTTCGGCTTCAAGGGCTATTTCGGCGACCCGACGCGGCCCGATCTGCTTGCCGCGGCCGGGATCAATCAGGCGCGTGTGCTGGTGGTGGCGCTGGACGGGCGCGAGAACACCACGAAACTGGTCGCCTATGCGCGCCGGATCCGGCCCGATCTGCATATCGTCGCGCGCGCCCGCGACCGGACGCATGTGTTCGACCTGTATCGGGCGGGCGCGAATGACATCGTGCGCGAGATGTTCGACAGCTCGCTGCGCGCCGGGCGCTACGTGCTGGAGAATGCGGGGCTCTCGGCCTTCGAGGCCTCCGAGCTGGAGAAGCTGTTCTTCAAGCTCGACCGGGCCGCGGTACGCGATCTGGCGCAGGTCTGGAAGCCGGGCGTCCCGGTCGAGCAGAATCCCGATTACATCGCGCGCACGAAGGAGCTCAACGCCGAGTTGGAAGCCGCGATGATGGAGCAGTTCCGCCGCCGCGGCGAGCGCGACGAGAGCGACCGCGAGGCACCGGGCAACGAGAAGACCGGCCCCGAAGCCTGAGCCCCCCCCTGCCCTGCGCGCATGAAAAAACGCGAGGCTCGCAAGCCTCGCGTTGGAAAAGTTCCGCTAATGTCGGGATCAGGCGGCGCGGCCGACCAGAACCTCGTCGACGGTTTTCGCGGCACGCTCTTCGTCGGTGCCCGAAACGGCGGCGACTTCGCGGGTCAGACGCTCGAGCGCAGCTTCATAGAGCTGACGCTCCGAGTACGACTGCTCGCGCTGATCGTCGCTGCGGTGCAGGTCGCGCACCACTTCAGCGATCGCGAGCAGGTCGCCCGAGTTGATCTTCTGTTCGTATTCCTGCGCGCGGCGCGACCACATCGCCCGCTTGACCTTCGCCTTGCCCTTGAGGGTCTCAAGCGCTTTGGTCACCATGTCAGGCGACGAGAGGCTGCGCATCCCGACTTCGGTCGCCTTGTGCGTCGGCACACGCAGGGTCATCTTGTCCTTCTCGAAGGAGATCACGAAAAGCTCGAGCTTGAGCCCGGCGATTTCCTGTTCTTCGATGGACATGATTTTCCCCACGCCATGCGCCGGGTAGACGACGAAATCATTGGGGCGGAATTCGGTCTTCTTGGTCTTGGTCATGCGGTTCGTTTCCTTGCAGCCGGTCACGAACCCCGGTATCCAGCGAGCATACGACGCCCACGGGGCTGAATAGCTCCGCGTTCGTCAGTCAGTCACGAGATCTCTTTTGCGGGCGAGCAGGCGACGCAAAAGGTGGGGTCGAACTCATTTTGTAACAGTAATATAGCAAAAAACGCGTGCATTTCAAAGCGCGTTACTGTCGCGCATGTGTAATATCACACGATTTCAGTGGGTTATACGGCGCATTTTGACACTTTGCCGCAGCGTAAATCGCCCCAATTCGCTCAGAATCGGGCAAATTGGTCAGAATCACCGACCCGTCAGTCGCCTTCGCCGGGCGCCTCGGAGAAATACTTCTCCAGCTTGCCACTCTCGCCGTCGTGCTTCTCGGCATCCGGCATCGGATCTTTCTTCTGGGTGATCACCGGCCAGAGTTCGGAATATTTCCGGTTGAGTTCGACCCAGGATTCCATTCCCGGCTCGGTATCCGGACGGATCGCATCGGCGGGGCATTCCGGCTCGCAGACGCCGCAGTCGATGCATTCGTCAGGATGGATCACCAACGTGTTCTCCCCCTCGTAGAAGCAATCCACCGGGCAGACCTCGACGCAGTCGGTATATTTGCAGTTGATGCAGTTATCGATGACGACGTAGGTCATTGGTGAAACCCCGATTGAACAGCTTCCTGACCCGTCCTAGCGGGGGATGCCACCTCTTTCAAGAGAGAGCCCGAGCTTTTCGCTGCGGCATTGCGCACAGCTTAGCCTTCCGGTTCGAGCAATGCGTAAAGCGCCTGCGCCTCGACCGCCGGACCGCGCCGGGTGCCGCAGTCCAGCACCCGCAAAACGCAGATCCGCGCGTCCTGCCCTTTGCCGAGTCTGAGCGTCAGCACATCGCCCGGTCCGATCGCTCGGCCGGGCTTGTCGATGCGCTGACCGTTGACGCGCGCCTTGCCACCCTGCACCAGCTCCTGCGCGAGGCCGCGGGTCTTACAGAACCGCGCCTGCCAGAGCCATTTGTCGATGCGGATGCGCTCGGGCGCGTCAGCCATGGCGGGTCGTTACTTCTTGTCCTTGAGGGCAGCCAGAACCGCGAAGGGGTTGTCCGGATCGACCGGCTTGTCCTTCTTCGGCGGACGGGCCTCGAAGTTGCGCGCACCTTGCGGCTTGCCCCCCTTCTTGCCCTTGTGACCGTCGCGCTTGCCATGCGGCTTGCCGCCACCCTTGCGCTCGCCACGTTCGCCACCGGGCTTGCCACCTTGGCCCTGCTCGCGGCGCGGCGGACGGTTGCCGCGCGGACGCGGCGCCCAGGTGAAGGTGTAGAAGACCTCGACCTCGTCGCTGGCCACGTCATCGGCTGCCACCATGTCGCCGCCAGCCTCGGCCGCAGCCTCGGCCTCGGGATGGGTCTCGGCAGGCTGCTCGCCGCCGCCAGCCTCGGCTTTCGCCTCGTCGGCCTGCTCGGTCTTGAGCGCCTCGGCACCGGCTTGCTCTTCGGCCTTCTCGAGATCGGCGGCTTTCACCTTCGCGCGCTCGCCTTTCTCGGCCTTGTAGCCCATGCCGCCCATCAGATCGGCGAACTGGTCCAGCGTCATGCCGGTGATCGAGAGCATGTCCGGATTGGCTTCGAACCCGCCGCGGCTGTCCTGCGTGCGCAGCAGATCGGCGAGACGTTCGAGCATGTCGATGCGGATCGCCCGCGCGCCCGAGGGACGGTAGCCCGACAGGCGGTAGGTCTCGGCATCGAACGCGTCGATATTCGGGATCGTCACGAGGCCCGGAGGCGGGCTTTCGGGGAATTCATCCGCACCCGACCACAGCGAGGCCAGCACCAGCCGCAGCCGCGTCGGCGCGGGCTTGAGAAGCGCGGGCATGAAGATCGTGTATTGGCCGAAGCGCACGCCGTGCTTGCGCAGCGAGCCGCGCGCGTCCTGATCGAGATCCTTCACCTCGGCGGCGACCTGTTCGCGCGGGATGATGCCCAGCGATTCCACCATGCGGAACGCGAAGCCACGGGCGAGACCCGTCAGTTCTTTGTCACGGCTCATCGCCAGAAGCGGCTCGAACAGGGCTGCGACCTTGCGGTCGATGAAATGCTGCAGACGGCGCGTGACCTTCTCGGCCACATCCGCACCCGCCTCGTCATCGACGAAAGCCTGCACGGTCGGCTTCAGGAGATCGGGCCCCTTCACCAGCTTGCCGACAGCGGTATCGCCCCACATCAGGCCGCCCTGCTCGGTGAAATCCATCTCCGTATCGGGGGCGTTGTAGAAGCGGTCCGCGCGCAGGCTGAACTCGGGCGCAAGCGCCTCGTAGGCCGCGCGGGCAAGCATCTTCGCCTCGTCGGGCGAGCCGGTCTCGTCCTGCTTGAACCGGAATCCTTCCAAACGGCCCGCGAATTCGCCTTCAACCGTCACTTCGCCCTTGTCGTTCACCTCGGCCACGAGGGTCTCCTTCTGCTTGAGCCGGCGCATCAACACAGAGGTGCGCCGGTCCACAAATCTTTGCGTCAGCGCGCCATGCAGCGCGTCCGACAGGCGGTCTTCTACAGCGCGGGTCGCCTCGCGCCAATGGCTTTCATCATCGACCCACCCTTTGCGTTGCGCAACATAGGTCCATGTGCGGATGAAGGCGAGACGACGCGAGAGCGTGTCGATATCGCCGCCCGTCCTGTCGATACGCTCGATCTGACGTGCAAGCCAGTCCGAGGGCACGCCCTTGCCCGATTGCAGGAACTCGAAGATGCGCGCCAGAAGCGTTGCATGTTCGGCCTCGGAAATCGAACGAAAATCGGGGATTCGGCAGACATCCCAGAGGAGTTGCACATCCTTTGGGCTGGTGATGCGGTCGCGGATCGCCGGATCGTCAGCCAGCACCTTGAGCGCGCGCGCATCGTCCGCCTCGCGCCCCTTGGTGAGCCATTCGCCCTCTGGCCGCGCGTCGAGCGACTGGATCAGCCGGTCCACGGTGCCGAATTCGAGCCGACCGTTACGCCATTGCAGCCGTTGCAGCGGCGCGAAACGGTGGTTCTCGACAGCTTCGATCACCTCGGGCTGCAGCGGTCGCGCCTCACCGGTCACGCCGAACGTGCCGTCGGTGGTGTGGCGCCCTGCCCGGCCCGCGATCTGTGCCAGCTCATGCGGGAAGAGCGGACGCATCCGCCGCCCGTCGAATTTCGAGGTGGCCGAAAACGCGACATGGTCGATATCGAGGTTGAGCCCCATGCCGATCGCATCGGTGGCGACCAGATAATCGACGTCGCCATTCTGATACATCTCGACCTGCGCATTGCGGGTGCGCGGGCTAAGCGCGCCCATCACCACCGCGCAGCCGCCTTTCTGGCGGCGGATCAGTTCCGCTATCGCATAGGTATTCTCGACCGAAAACCCGACGATGGCCGAGCGCGGCTTCATCCGGGAGATTTTCTTCGACCCGGAATAGGTCAGCTCGGAAAACCGCTCGCGCTTCGTGAATTGCACCTTCGGCACCAGCGCCGCGATTGCCCCGCGCATCGTCTCCGAGCCGAGGAACAGCGTCTCGTGCAGCCCGCGCGCATGCAGCAGCCGGTCGGTGAAGACATGACCCCGCTCGGGATCGCCACAGAGCTGAATCTCGTCGATGGCCAGGAAGTCCGCGCCGATCCCCGTCGGCATCGCCTCGACCGTACAGACCCAGTACTGCGTGCGCTCGGGCACGATACGCTCTTCGCCGGTGACCAGCGCCACGACAGAGGGCCCACGCTGCGCGACGATCCGGTCATAGACCTCGCGCGCGAGCAGCCGCAGCGGCAGCCCGATGACGCCGGTCCGATGCGCCAGCATCCGCTCGATTGCGTAATGGGTTTTGCCGGTATTGGTCGGCCCCAGAACGGCCGTGATCCGCCCGCCTTGCATCGCAGCTCCGTTCCAGCCCTTAGAGAGCCGTGCCCTGATGCGCCTTATCGAGGCGCGCAATGGCGTCTTTCACATCCTGTTGATGCGGATTCAAGGCAAAAGACTTCTGATAGGCCTCAAGCGCGCGCTTGTCGTCGCCCATCTCTTCGAGGATCGCCCCCAACCCGGCAAGCGCGCCCCAATGACGCGGCTCCAGCTTCAGGGTACGTGCGATATCCGCCGCCGAAGGACCGTAAAGCCCGGCCATGAAATAGGCCGTCGCCCGCCCGTTCCAGCCAGCTGCAAAATCGGGAGCATGATCGGTCAGCGCCGTGAAATGCTCGATCGCGGCCTCGGTGTCGCCCGCGTCCAGTGCGTCCTCGCCGCGCTTGAACAGCAAATCCATCGCCGCAGACCCCGAGCGCGACCACGCCCTGCGGATGTCCGCCTCGGCCCGCGACCAGCCCGGATCGTTCGGATCGGCCAACTCTTTGAAATACGGCTCGAGCCCCGCGGTTTCGGCGCTGGCGGGGAATGCCGCCATTGTTCCCAGCATCGCCGAAAAGCAAAATGCCGTGACGACACATTTGTATCTGTCAAATCGCTGCCACATAAATCATGACTGTAATGCAATTGCCGGAGAATGCGAGAGCCCGGCCATCAAATTTGGAGGACGCGATGAGCGAGGTTATCGACAAGGCCGTTGAGGCGCTGCGGGCGAAACTGCCCGATGGGTTTTCTTCGACTGCAAAATTCGTGATCGAGGACGAAGGCTCGATCATTGCCGACGAAAACGGCGTGCGTGAAGGCGACGACGACGCAGAGGTGGTTCTGACCGCCGACCGCGAAACTTTCGAAGGCATGCTCAACGGCGAAGTGAACCCCACCGCGGCCTTCATGTCCGGCAAGCTTTCGGTCGACGGCTCGATGGGCCTCGCCATGCAGCTGGGTGCGGCGCTCGCCTGATGGAACGCGCACCGCTTTTCGAAGAGATCGCGCGCGGCCCCGAGGGGGGCGCGGCCTACTGGCTTACGGCGGAAGATGGTGTGCGGATACGTTTCGCACATTGGCCAGCACCGCCCCAACCACGCGGCACGGTCTTTCTGGGATGCGGGCGCACCGAATATGTCGAGAAATACGGCCCTGCGGCCGCGGAGTTCGCGGCCCGGGGCTATGCCATGCTCGCCATCGACTGGCGCGGGCAAGGCTTGGCCGACCGGCTTTTGCCGGACGCGCCCGAAAAGGGCCATGTCGGCGGCTTGCAGGATTACCAGTGGGATCTGCATGCGGTGATCGCGGCTGCAGACGAGCTGAGCCTGCCGCAACCCTATTACATCGTGGGTCACTCGATGGGCGGCGCGATCGCGCTGCGCGCGGTGATGCACGAGCACCATCGCTTCAACGCGGTCGCGTTCTCTGCGCCGATGTGGGGGATCGCCACCTCAGCCCTGCTGCACCCGTTCCGGATCGTTCTCGCGAACCTTCTGGGCGAAGGCTTACTTGCGAACAGCTATCCGCCCGGCATGAACGGCACCACCTATGTCTACCGCGACAGTTTCGAGTCGAACCGCCTGACCCGCGACCCCGAGATGTGGGCCTGGCTGGTCGAGCAGGCCGCGAAACATCCCGAACTGACGCTGGCCGGCCCGACGATCCACTGGGTCGCCGAGAGTCTGCTGGAATGCGAGGCGCTGGCCGCGCTCCCTTCCCCCGACCTGCCCTGCTATTGCGGTTTGGGCGGGGTGGAGAAGATCGTGCACACGCCCGCGGTCCATGAGCGGATGAGGCGCTGGCCGAAGGGCACGCTGGACGTGATCCCCGGCGCCGAGCACGAATTGATGATGGAAGTCCCCGCGACGCGGAAACGCTTCTACGACGGCTGCGCCGCGCTGTTCGACGCAGCGGGCGGGCTGGAAGCCCGCGAACCGGTCAAAGCTGAATCTGCGTAAAGCTGTCGCGCAGCGCGTTCGACCAGGCTTCCGACATTTCCGCGAAATCGCTGTCGCCCGCCTCGATGCGGCGCTGGCTGGAAATCCGGCAATCGTCTTTCTTGATCACCGCCAGATCGAGAGGCATCCCCACCGAGAGGTTCGAGCGCAGCGTCGAATCCATCGAAAGAAGCACCGCCTTCTGAGCGTCGATCAGGTTGGTCTCGGGGCGCACCACGCGATCGAGGATCGGCTTGCCGTATTTATGCTCGCCGATCTGCAGGAAGGGCGTGTCCTCGGTCGCTTCGATGAAATTGCCTTCCGGGTAGATCAGGAACATCCGCATCTCGCCGCCCGCGCGCTGGCCCGCGACGATCATCGAGGCCGAGGTCGAGACCCGCTCGGCATCCATCCGGCTCGTGATGTCCTTGCGCACGCCCGCCATCGTGTTGCCGATAATCTCGGCCACTTTCAGCATCGTCGGCGCTTCCATGATCGAACTGTCGCCCGTCGCGTCGCTCGCATCCGCCGCTTCGCGCAACCGCGCCAGCGTCGTTTGCGTCACCGAGAGCGAGCCTGCGGTCATGATCGCGATCACCCGTTCGCCGGGCTCCTCGAAGGTGAACATCTTGCGATAGGTCGCGATGTTGTCGAGCCCGCCATTGGTCCGCGTGTCCGACAGCAGCACCATCCCCTCGTTCAGCAAGAGGCCTACGCAATAGGTCATGTTCGTTCCCTGATCCCTGACAAGCGCGCAATCTATTGCTGGACTTGGTCCAAGGCAACTGTGACGTGCAGTCGCTCCTCACCCGAGCCTTGGGTGATGCCACGGATCGGCGCGGCTTCGCGCGCATCGAGACCGGAGCCGAGGCGGATGTAGCGCTCGTCGGGGCAGCATTTGTTCGCCGGGTCGAAGCCGATCCAGCCGATCCCTGCGACCCAAATCTCGCCCCAGGCATGCGCGGCCTCGTGCGGCGTGCCGTCATCGGTCGCGAAGAGGTAGCCCGAGACATAGCGCGCGGGCAGATCGACACAGCGGGCCACGGCAACCAGCGCGTGGGCGTGGTCCTGACAGACCCCCTCGCCCTGCGCCAGCGCCTCGGCGGCGGTGGTGTGGGAATGGGTCGCCCCCGGCTTGTAGGCGATCGCCTCGGAGATCGCAGCGCTCAGGCGATGCGCCCGGTTGAGATCTTCCGTGGCCCCTGCAACGGCCTCTTCCGCCAGCGCCGCCAGACTGTCGTCGATCCAGGTCGCGACGGTCTCGCGCAGGTACGCCATCGGATGCACCAGCTCGCGATGGCCGCGCAGCACGCCCGAGGTATCGAATGTCTCGACCTGCCCTTTCACGGTGATCGCGACCTCGTCGACCGGCGGACGGATCGACCAGCCCTCGATGCGGTCGCCCGCGCCGTCGCGGAACGACCCGCCACGGAGACCGCCTTCGACCGAGACGTCCCATTCGATCACGCGCTGGCCTTCGAAGCGCGAGGGGAACATGCGCAAAGATTGCACCGCAGCGCCCATCGGCGCGTCGTAATCATAGGTGGTGACATGGTTGACGGTGAGGATCATCGCGCATCTCCCGACAGGTAGGTTTGCTGAACGAGCGCGGTAAGCTGCCCGACCTCGCCGATGAAGCGGGTGAGGAACTCGTGCAGGCCTTCGTCGATAATTTCGGCGACCTGCGTCTGGTTCAGCTCGGTCATGATCGCCTTGGCGCGCATCTGCGGCAGGCCGGTGCCCGGCTCGACCTCGTAGAAGCTTTCGAGATTGTCGAGATGGTGCATCGCCTTGCGCGTGGCCGAAATCAGCGAGCGCGGGCTGGCCGGATTGAGGATCAGGAAATGCATGATCTTCGACGCCGTCAACTCGCCGCCATAGGCCCAGTGGAAGGCCCGGTAGGATTGCAGCGCGCGCAGCAGCACCTGCCATTGGTAGTTGTCGAGCCCCGAGCCCACCATCTCCACCGAGGGCAGTAGCACGAAGTACTTAACGTCGATCAGACGCGCAGTGTTGTCGGCCCGCTCCAGCGCATAGCCGAGGTTCATGAAGAAGAACCCGTCATTGCGCAGCATCGTGCCGTCCATCGCCCCGCGCAGCAGCGCCGATTGTCGGGCCACCCATTCGCAGAGCTCGGTAATCTCCCATTCCGAACGCGGCTGACGCTCGATCTGGCGGATTTCCTGAAACGCGGTGTTGAGCGTATCCCAGACCTGACCGGTGATCGCCGTCCGCACGATGCGGGCGTTTTCCCGCGCCCGCTCGATGCAGGACACCACAGAGGACGGGTTGTCGCGGTCGAAGAACAGGTAGCTCTCTATATTGCGCTGCACCGGGTCGCCGTATTTCTCGGAGAAGCCGTCGGCGGTGCCCGAGGCTTGCAGCAGGCTCTCCCATTCCGAGCGGTAGCCATGCCCGGTCGAGGGCGTCAGCGCGATCCGCGCGCCGACCTCCAGAAGCCGTGCCATCGTCTCCGCGCGCTCCATGTAGCGCGCGACCCAGAACAGGTTTTCAGCGGTTCTACTCAGCATCCGATCACTCCGCCAAAACCCAGGTGTCTTTCACGCCCCCGCCCTGCGAGGAGTTCACGACGAGCGACCCTTCGGTGAGCGCGACGCGGGTCAGCCCGCCGGGGACCAGCTCGACCTTCTCGCCGACAAGGCAATAGGGCCGCAGATCGACGTGACGCGGGGCCACGCCCTCTTCCACGAAGGTCGGCGTGGTCGACAGCGCCAGCGTCGGCTGGGCGATGTAGTTCTCGGGGTTGTCCTCGATCTTGTGACGGAAATTCTCGATCTGCTCCTTGGTCGATTTCGGACCGACGAGCATCCCGTAACCACCCGAGCCGTGGACCTCTTTCACCACCAGTTCGGAGAGGTTTTCGAGAACGTATTTGCAGTCGTCCTTCTTGGCGCATTGCCAGGTCGGCACGTTTTCCAGAAGCGGCTCTTCGCCCAGATAGAAGCGCACCATTTCAGGCACGAAGGTGTAGATCGCCTTGTCGTCGGCCACGCCCGCCCCGGGCGCCGAGCAGATCGAAACGCCGCCCGAGCGGTAGACATCCATCAGCCCCGGAATGCCCAGCATCGAATCCGGGCGGAAGCAGAGCGGGTCGAGGAATGCGTCGTCGATCCGGCGATAGATCACGTCGAGCTTCTTCGGGCCTTCCGTCGTCCGCATCCAGCAGAAGCCGCCCTCGCAGAACAGGTCCGGGCCTTCCACCAGTTCGACACCCATCAGGTCGGCGAGGAAGGAATGCTCGTAATAGGCCGAGTTGAAATGCCCCGGCGTGAGGATCGCGACCGTCGGCTCGCCCTCGCATTTCGTCGGCGCGACCGAGGCCAAGGTGCGGCGCAACGCATCCGAATAGCCATCCACCGGCTCGATCCGGTTCTCGCGGAACAGCTGCGGGAACATCCGCATCATGATCTCGCGATTCTCCAGCATGTAGGAGACGCCCGACGGGGTGCGGCAGTTATCTTCGAGCACATAGAACTGATCGGGCCCGGTGCGCACCAGATCGACGCCGACGATATGGCTGTAGATGCCACGCGGTGGAATGAACCCCGAAACCGCCCGTTCGTAAGCGTCGTTCTGATAGACCAGCCGCGCCGGGATTCGCCCCGCCCGCACGATCTCGCCGCGCCCGTAGACGTCGAGCAGAAAGGCGTTGAGCGCCCGGGCGCGCTGCTTGATGCCACGCTCCAGTTTGCGCCATTCGGGCTGGGTGAAAACGCGCGGAAACATGTCGAAGGGAATCAGACGGTCCGGATCGCCGCCCTCGCCATAGACGGCGAAAGTGATGCCGATCCTGCGAAACAGCGCCTCCGCCTCGGCTTGCTTCATCGCGCGCAACTCGGACGGCATTTCGCGCATCCAGCCGTCGAGCCCGTTATAGGGCTGACGCACTTTGCCGCCGTCGAACATCTCGTTGAAATACTCTGTCATCGCGCCGGTTAAGTCCCCCTAGTCTTTTATTTATGTCTAGGCCCTGTACCCCGCGAGTAAAAGGCGATGGCCGATGTTATGCAACGCGCCGCGTCCGGGAAAAGTTCATTTCATAGCATCTGCCGAAAAATTGTGCAGCACCGAGCGACCCCGCGCCCTTGTCAGGGCGGCGCCCCTGCCCCTATCTGGAAAGCAACCGATCAGACACGAGGAACCTCATGACGCTCACACCCCGCCGCCCCGTTTTCGATGCGAATTCAAATGCAGGGGCGTTCGGCGATCTGCCCGAATGGGATCTGAGCGATCTCTACCCCGCACCCGACGCGCCGGAACTGACCAAGGACATGGCATGGCTGGAAAAAGCCTGCGCCGAGTTCGCCGCCGATTACGAAGGCAAGCTGGCCGATCTTGATGCCGCGGGCATGGCAGAGTGCATCAAGCGCTACGAGGAAATCGACGAGAAAGCGGGCCGCGTGATGTCCTATACGGGCCTGCGCTATTACCAGAACACGACCGACCCGGCGCGGGTGAAGCTGCTGTCCGATGCGCAGGACAAGATCACCACCTACACCACGCCGCTCGTCTTCTTCAGCCTCGAATTCAACCGCATCCCGGACGAGACCTACGAGGCCGTCTTCGCCGATTCGAAAGTCGCCCGCTACAAGCCGGTGTTTGACCGGATGCGCGCGATGAAGCCCTATCAGCTCTCCGACGAGCTGGAGAAATTCCTCCACGATCAATCGGTCGTCGGCGCCGCCGCCTGGAACCGCCTCTTCGACGAGACCACCGCCGCGCTGGAATTCGAGGTGCAGGGCGAGAAGCTCTCGCTTGAGGCCACCACCACCCTTCTCTCCGACCACAATCGCGAAAAGCGCGAAGCGGCGGCGAAAGAGCTGGCGAATGTGTTCGGCGAGAACATCCGCACCTTCTCGCGCATCCACAATACGCTGGCGAAGGAAAAGGAAATCGAGGATCGCTGGCGCAAGATGCCGACGCCGCAGACCGGTCGCCACCTGTCGAACGACGTGGAGCCGGAAGTCGTGCAGGCGCTGCGCGACGCCGTGGTCGCAGCCTACCCGCGCCTGTCGCATCGCTACTACAAGCTGAAGGCAAAATGGCTCGGCCTCGACACGCTGCAGATCTGGGACCGCAACGCGCCGCTCCCCACCGAGGCCCCGCGCGACATCATGTGGGACGAGGCGAAGGACACCGTGCTCGACGCCTATTCCGGCTTCGATCCGCGCATGGCCGACATCGCACAGCCCTTCTTCGACAAAGGCTGGATCGATGCGGGCGTGAAGCCGGGCAAGGCACCGGGCGCCTTCGCGCATCCGACCGTGACCACCGTCCACCCCTACGTGATGCTGAACTACCTCGGCAAACCGCGCGACGTGATGACGCTGGCGCATGAGCTAGGCCACGGCGTCCACCAGGTGCTGGCCGCGAAACAGGGCGAGATGCTGGCCAACACGCCGCTGACGCTGGCCGAGACGGCCTCGGTGTTCGGCGAGATGCTGACCTTCCGCAAGCTGCTGGCTGCCGCGAAAACCAAGGAAGAGCGCAAGACGCTTCTGGCCGGCAAGGTCGAGGACATGATCAACACGGTCGTCCGCCAGATCGCCTTCTACGATTTCGAGTGCAAGCTGCATGCAGCCCGCGCCGAAGGGGAGCTGACGCCCGAGGATATCAACGCGCTGTGGATGTCGGTGCAGGGCGAAAGCCTCGGCCCGGCATTCGAGTTCATGGAGGGCTATGAGACCTTCTGGTCCTACATCCCGCACTTCGTCCACTCGCCCTTCTACGTCTACGCCTACGCCTTCGGCGACGGCCTGGTGAACGCGCTCTACGCCGCCTATGAGGCCGCGCCCGAGGGCTTCCAGGACAAGTATTTCGCGATGCTGGAAGCGGGTGGCTCGATGCACCACAAGGCACTGCTCGCGCCCTTCGGCCTCGATGCGTCCGACCCGGCCTTCTGGGACAAGGGTCTGTCGATGATCGAAGGCTTCATCGACGAGCTGGAGGCGATGGAGGAGTAATTCTCCCGCCCCGTTCTGAAAACGAAAAAACGCCGCGCGAGGTTCTCAACGCGCGGCGTTTCCGTGACCGGCTCCCCACAAGCACTGTCAACTCCAACCGGAACCTTTACCCCTGAAGGTCCCGATCAGATTAGCATTTCTTCGACCTCGAACCGGGTCAGCCGCGGCGCGGCGATCGGGCCGAACTCGCGCAGCTTGTCCATCTGCGGAAACAGCGCGAGGAACAGCTCAGCCATCCGCGGGTCGATCATCCGCTCGAACCCTTCGCCGGGATGGAAGCTCTCGACCTCCATGCCGCCGACCTTGAGCGAGCCGTGCTGCTCGAGCACCAGATGATAGGCGGAGACCGGCGAGATCGGCGTAACCTCGATGACGCTCACCCCATCGACGAAGGCCGCGATCGGCGCATAGGCCGCCTCGATGCCCAGACGCCCGCGCAGCCGGGCATCGCGCAGGCAGATCCGCGCATGCGGACCCAGCACCAGATCCTGCGACGGGCGGCCGTGTCCGAAGGCTTCGGCAGTCACGCGGATCATCCGCGCGGCCACGTCCTTCGCCGCCGGGAACATCGTCATCGAGCCTTTCCAGGTGACGGTCTCGACGCGCTCATCGGCGGTCAGAACCCGCATCCCCGGCACCAGATCCTCAACCGAGACCGGGCCTTCCTCGGTCGCGATCACGGCACCGCGCGCCAAGGCGGAGAACGCCTCCTCGAACAGCGGAATCGCCGGGGCGACGCGGGATGTTTCTTCGATGAAGCCGTTCGCCCCCAGCCACCACGCGGCATAGCGGCGGGTCATCGCAGAGGCGCGCAGGGCGCGTTTCGGCGCATTCGGACTCGCCCGCAAAGGGCGCGGCAGAGGCGGTTCGGTTTCGGTGGGACGTAGCGCGGCAGCTGCCGTCCGGTGGGGTAGATTCATGCGATAGGCCTTTCGGTCTTCTCACGGCTGCATCGGCCCCCACCGGTTGCAGAGAGACGCTCACAACATGGCTAAAACGTGCGAGGCCGTCAAATTATTGACGCGATTGTCTCGCGATCGCCGAGCAGTCAGCCCCTGCCCTTACGGCACGTTTCCCCACCGCGCACAAACGGCCACAGTCTCACCACATTCGAAACGAATCACCCGCCCCCAGAGACACTGGAGACGGGTGATGAAAATGGCCGGGCGTGGCAGCGCCCGGCCAGGTCTCGCATTGCGATCAGCATGACCAATTACGATCGCCGCGCGAGAAGGGAGGTCACTGTGCGGCGCTGACCCGGCGCGTTGCAGACGCCACAGGGCGGCCGGCCTGCGAAGGGCGCGCCTTGCGTGCCCAGGGCATCCGCGTGTCGCAGTCGCGAGCGGAGGCCACGGCAGCTTTCATCCAGCGGCGGGTCGGTTGAGATTTGTTCATATCTTTGTCCCCTCGTCTCGAGATCGTTTTCGATCCGGTTCGGGACTGTTCTGCCCGCGCAATGGGGCCAGCATGGGGCGGGAGTTGGATTTTTTCGCGCAAGGAAACGAACGAATGCGGCAACGCGGATTGTCTCAGCCGCCCCGCCAATATCGTAAAGCGCGCCGCCCGCGTGCCCGGATCAGAGCCGGATCGCCGAGAGCAGACGCCCGTAATCGGCCTCGCCCGCATGGGTCGTGCGGCGATAGGAATAGAAGCGCTCAGGCTCCTGATAGGTGCAGCGGCGCATCCATTCCGCCTCGCCGACGCCCGCCTCGCGCAGCCGGTGCAGCGAGAAGCTCGGCAGGTCGAAATGCGGCTTGCCCGAGGGCCCGGGCGAGAAGAACCGGCTGTAGTCCATGTCCTCCATCAGGAACTGCTCCATGAAGTCTTCGCCGACCTCGTAGGAATGGACCGAGATGCAGGGCCCGATCACCGCCGTGATATTCTCGCGATGCGCGCCCAAACGCTCCATCGCGTCGAGCGTGTTCTCCAGCACACCCTCCATCGCGCCGCGCCATCCCGCATGCGCCGCGCCGATAACGCCCGCTTTCGGATCGGAGAACAGCACCGGCTGGCAATCGGCGGTCAGGATCGAGATCGCGATGCCCGGCACCTTGGTCACGGCCGCATCGGCGCGCGGCGGCGGATCGGTGATCTCTTCGATCACGGCGACATCGGGCGAATGCACCTGATTGACGCCTTGCAGCGCGTTCAGCTCCACGCCCATCGCATCGGCGGCCCGAGCGCGATTGGTGCGCACCGCCTCGCTTTGATCCGACGAGCCGGGACCGCAGTTGAGCCCCGCGAAAATGCCCGAGGACGCGCCGCCCTTGCGCGTGAAGAACCCGTGCTTCACGGTTCCCAAGGCGGGTGAGGTCAGAATTTCGAGCATCGTCGACATCGCGTTCCTCAATAGCTCAGACGGTCTTCGGATCGAACCCCGGCGGCAGCGGCGCAGCGGGTGCGACAATCGCCAGAGCTTGGAACAGGTGACCCATTTCCTCGGGGTGGGTCAAGCGGCGATGCGCGGCGATATGGGTCTCTCGCGCGCGCCCCGATAACGCCTGCGCGAGGCGCTGCGCACGTGCCGTGATGCCGAGCCGCTCCAGCAGAACGCCCTGCGCGGTCATGCCCGAAACGGCGGCCCCCGCGTCTTGTGCGGCCTGCGCGAGAGGCTCGAAATCGACATGGGCGGTCAGGTCCGCCTCGCCGGGCTGTGCGAAAGGATCGACGGGCTCATGGCCCTTGAGCGCCTGAAACGTGTCGCCCTTGGAATGCCAGTTGCCATAGTCGATCAGCAGCGCCGCGCCGCCTTGGTTTGCAATCCGCGCAGCCAGCGTCTCGGTGAAGTTCACCGCAGCCGCACAGGTCTCGACCACATCGCCCGGCATGGTGTCGGACATGCGCGCCTCCAGCGCCTCGAGACGCGACGGCGGCGCGAGGCCGGGCGTCAGATCGCCGTCGTCGGACAACCCCACCTGCCGCTCGGCCCAGCCTTCGCCGTCCCGCTGGAACTGCCGGATCGGCAGCGCGTCGAGAAACTCGTTCGCGACGAGGAAAACCGGCCTCTCGGGCAGGTCGTCGATCGTCTCGTGCCAAGTGACCTTATGCGGCGCCAGAGTCTCGCGCTGAATCTCGCGCAAGGTCGGCGAGGCCTCGATCAGATGGATCTCTACGGCCTCCACCATCCCCGGCACCGCCTTCATCGCGCGCAGCATATCGGCCATCAGCGTGCCACGCCCCGGCCCTGCCTCGGCCAGCACGAAGGGCGCGGGCCGCCCCTGATCGAGCCACGCCTGCGCCAGACATAGCCCCAGCATTTCGCCGAACATCTGGGAAATCTCCGGCGCGGTGATGAAATCACCTGCGCGCCCGAACGGATCGCGGGTCGCGTAATAGCCATGCTCGGGATGCAGCAGGCAGGCGCTCATATAGCGGTCGAGCCGCATCGGCCCTTCTGCCGCAATCTGCGCGGCAAGGATGTCGCCCAGCGGGGTCACGAGGCTTTCGGCGCCCGAAGCGCGCGGATTACGAAATACAGCCCCACCGCGATCATCGGCAGCGACAGCACCTGCCCCATCGTCAGCCCCCAGCCATCGGTGAAGCGGATCACGTGGCCATACGGGTTGCCGAGGGTCACGAATTGCGGATCGCCCTGGCGGAACAGCTCGACGAAGGCACGCGCGGCGCCGTAGCCCATCAGGAACACGCCGAGGCTCAGGCCCGGGCGTTTCAGCGAGCGGCCGAACCACACCATGCTCCACAGGATCAGGCCCAGCAGCAGCCCCTCCAGCCCCGCCTCGTAGAGCTGCGAGGGATGGCGCGCGCAGGTGCCATCCACCTGCCCCGCGATCCCGAGGCAGGTCTGCGCCAGTTCACCGGGGAAGATCACGCCCCACGGGACGTCCGTGGGCCGCCCCCAAAGCTCGGGCTTGATGAAATTCGCGATCCGCCCGAGGAACAGCCCGATCGGCGCGACCAACGCCATCGCATCGGCCAGTTGCAGCTTCGGCACGTCATGCCGTCGCGCGAACCACCAACCCGCGAGCAGCGTGCCCAGAAAGCCCCCGTGGAAGGACATGCCACCCTGCCAGACCTTCACGATATCGAGGGGATGGGACAGATACCACGCGGGCTCATAGAACAGGATGAAGCCAAGTCGCCCGCCCAGAACCACGCCGATGATCACCGCCGTCAGCAGGTCCTCGACCTTGCCGTGCTCCATCGGCGAGCGGCTCTGAGGCCAGAGCGTATCGCGCTTCATAAGCGCCACGATGATCTGCCAGCCCGCGATCAGCCCCGCGATATAGGCCAGCGCATACCAGCGGATCGGCAGGCCGAGACCGGGGATCGTGATGGCCACCGGATCGAAATCGGGGAAGGGAATGGCGAGAGGCAGCAAGGCAGTCTCCTGTCAGAAATCGCCGCGAGAAAGCCCTGCGCGGGCCGGGAAGTCAACCTTGCCAGCGGGACCGCCGGGGCCCATATAGACAGGGAAGCAAAAATTGACCGCAAGGGGATGCCGATGCAGCCGCCCAACAAGATGTTCGACGAAATGTCCAAGCTGATGACCAACGCGATGGGCGTGGCCCAAGGCGCGAAGGACGAGGCCGAGACGGCGATGAAAAGCTGGATGGACCGCTGGCTGGCCGACCGTGACCTCGTGACCCGCGAGGAGTTCGACGCGGTGCGTGCGATGGCACAGAAAGCGCGCGAGGAAAACGAGGCGCTGAAAGCCCGCATCGAGGCGCTCGAAGGCAAGTCCGAGAGCTGAACTCTTCGCGATGGAATTTGAAAACGCCCGGTCCGAATGGCCGGGCGTTTTTCATGGGGGACCCGCTCGGGGGCGACAAGCCCCGGGCCGCGCCCGACCCTCCCCCCGGGAGGGCGCATTGGCGATGTCCTAGCGGGCTCGAATGTCGTTCGGGCTTGCGAAGATAAACCGCCAAGCCACCCACGCTACAAAGCGCCCACCCGAGGCTCGGGCGCGTCCCTTCCGTGTCCCCACCGACAAACCAATCTGCCCGCGCCGAGGCGCGGGCAGATTGAAACTCCGTCGAAAGCCTCGCGGCCTTACTCGCCTTCCGCCTTGTCATAGGCGTCGATGATCTTCGCGACCATCGGGTGACGCACCACGTCTTTCGCGGTGAAGTAGTTGAAGCTGATCCCCTCGACATGGCCGAGGATACGCTCCGCATCCTGAAGGCCCGAGGGCATCCCGCGCGGCAGGTCCACCTGAGAGCGGTCGCCGGTGATCACCATCCGCGAGCCTTGGCCGAGACGGGTCAGGAACATCTTCATCTGCATGGTCGAGGCGTTCTGCGCCTCATCGAGCACCACGAAGGCGTTCGACAGCGTGCGGCCGCGCATGAAGGCGAGCGGTGCGATCTCGATCCGCTTCTCCTCCAGCAGCTTCGCAAGCTGCTTGGCCGGCAGAAAGTCGTTCAGCGCGTCATAGAGCGGCTGCATATAGGGATCGACCTTGTCCTTCATGTCGCCGGGCAGGAAGCCAAGACGCTCGCCCGCCTCGACGGCCGGACGCGACAGGATGATCTTGTCGACATGACCGCCGATCAGCATGGTCACACCCACGGCCACGGCGAGATAGGTCTTGCCGGTGCCCGCAGGCCCGATCCCGAAGGCCAGCTCGTGCTCGAAGAGATGCTTCACATAGGCTTTCTGCGCCTCGGTGCGCGGCTCGACCTGCTTCTTGCGCGTGCGGATCTCGAACTTGCCCGCCTCGAACATCTCGAGTTGTTCGTCGACCGTGGTCCCGGTGCCGCCCAGATCGGCCATGCGCAGCGCCGCATCGACCTCTTCGGCGTCAATCGGCTTGTTCTGTTCAAGGCGTTGATACAGCTGATGCAGCACGGCAGCGGCTTGCGATTGCGCTTCGGGCTCGCCCACCACGGCCAGTTGGTTGCCGCGCCGCAGGATGTGAACCTGAAGCTTGTGCTCTATCTGGGCCAGATTGCGGTCGAATTCACCGCAAAGATCGATCAGCAGCCGGTTGTTGGGGAACTCAAGAAGCGTCTCGTGAGCATCCTGAGAGCGAGGCGGGGGTGTGATCGCGCTGAAGCCCAAATACAGAGTCTCCTTAGCTGGTTTGGTAAAGATATGGTGCCTGCCTCGGGGGATTCACGCAAGCACTGGTTTCCCGCCCTCCTAGGCGCGGCGGCGAATTTCATCAAACTGAAACCAAAAAACGCAGGCGCGGTTCCGCTTGGCGGCATTGCCTATTTATTAGGCGAAGTCGGTTTCGCAAGGGGATGCGCACCGATACGCTGATCGAAACGTCACGTCTTCGCCGCACCGCATCATGCCCGCCGAATCGCTGGCTGTGAAAAAGGGCTTCCGTGGCGCAGAATCGCGCGGCAAAAGCCAAACGCCCCACAACCCTAGCGCGAGAACTGTCGCAACAATCGGAACACCCGCTATCTTTTTTGGCTATTGTTCTCACAAACCCGGCAAATATCGACAATCTCTCGCCAATTTAGGTTTATTCAGGGCAAACTGCACCCTGACGGCGCTCGGGTCGGAGGGATCTTGAGCGCCGCATGTTATTCCGCTGCCCGATCAGGAGAGTCTCGAGAGATGAAGACCATTGCAATCACCGCCGCCGCGCTGCTCACCGGTATGGCGTTCGCTGGCGCCGCACAGGCCGGTACGAGCTGCTACACCGGCCCGGTCGGGCGCGATCACGTCAATAACCAGACCGTCTGCGGACCGACCCGCAAGCAACAGATTCATATCGACTGCTTCCGCGGCCCGTGGCGCGAGACGATCTGGGATCACCCGCAGGGCAGCTTCGTCGATGATCTGGTGGCTTTCGGCTACGATTACGGCGATGCGAACGGCCTCGCGACTCAGATCTGCAAGAACGAGAGCCTCGTGGGCAATCCCGAAGGCCTTCGTAGAGAGCTTTTGAAAGCGATCGCAAACGACCCGCCCGGCCCGAACTGATCGGTCAGGGTTACCTAATCATAAGGGCCGCGGATCACGCGGCCCTTTTCATTTGAGACGTCGGCGCGAAGAGAGCTCAGATCAACTCGCCCGCCAGCGAATTCGGCGCCGTGCCGGTGATCCGCACCTTCGCCAGAACGGCGGGGCCAAGCCCCTCGCCCGAGACATGGACCGCCTGCAGGTAATCGGATTTGCCGACCCACTGGCCGTCCAGCCGCCCGGGCTTCTCAAAAAGCACGTTCACTTCGCGCCCGATCATGCTTTCCTGACAGGCCCGCTGTTGCGAGGTTAGAAGCGCCTGCAACTCCTGCAGCCGCGCATCGGCGACCTCGGCAGGCACCGCGCCCTTCGCGCCAGCCGCGGGCGTGCCCGGGCGCGGCGAGTATTTGAACGAATAGGCCATGCCGTAATTGACCTCGCGGATCAGCGCCATCGTGTCCTCGAAGTCCTGATCGGTCTCGCCGGGGAAGCCCACGATGAAATCGCCCGAGATCACGATGTCGGGGCGCGCGGCGCGGATACGCTCGATCAGGCGGATATAGCTCTCCGCCGTATGCTTGCGGTTCATCGCCTTGAGGATCTTGTCCGAGCCCGATTGCACCGGCAGATGCAGATAGGGCATCAGCTTCGGCTCGTCGCCATGGGCCGCGATCAGATCGTCTTCCATGTCGTTCGGGTGCGAGGTGGTGTAGCGGATGCGCTCCAGCCCATCGATCTTGGCGAGCGACCGGGCCAGCCGCGCGAGCGACCAGTCACCGCCCTCACCCTCGCCGTGATAGGCGTTGACGTTCTGACCCAGCAGCGTGATCTCGCGCACGCCTTTCTCCACCAGCGCCTGCGCCTCACGCAGGATCTTGTCCGCCGGGCGCGAAACCTCGGCCCCGCGCGTGTAAGGCACCACGCAGAAGGCGCAGAACTTGTCGCAGCCCTCCTGCACCGTCAGGAACGCCGTCGGGCGCGTCTGCACGGGCCGCGCGGGCAGATGGTCGAACTTGTCTTCCAGCGGGAACTCGGTCTCGACAGGGCGCGCGCCATTATCGGTCCGCGCGACCAGTTCGGGCAGCTTGTGATAGCTTTGCGAGCCCACGACCAGATCCACCAGATCCGAGCGCCGCAGGATCTCGTCGCCCTCGGCCTGCGCGACACAGCCCGCGACGCCGATCTTCAGGTCGGGCTTGGCCTCCTTGAACGGACGCAGGCGGCCCAGATCGGAATAGACCTTCTCGGCCGCCTTCTCGCGGATATGGCAGGTGTTGAGCAGCACCATATCCGCCGCGCCAACATCGTCGGTCAGCTCATAGCCCTTGGCGCCCATGGCCTCGGCCATGCGCTCGCTGTCATAGACGTTCATCTGACAGCCATAGGTTTTGATATGCAGCTTTTTCGGAGCGTCGCTCATGCCAATCCTCGCGCGTCTTTCCAGCGGGCCTGATACAGCCAAATCACCCTTTCCCGCAAGGTCGCGCTTGGGGCGGGCCGTAAAGGCTTGATTTCATGCGAGCCTTCCCCGATCCTGCGCCCGAAGACCCCGCGAAAGGGCTGCATCGGGCATGAAATATTCCTCGCTGATCGATTTTCTCAGCCGCCAGAGCGCGGCGCTGTCCAAAGGCCCGGTCGGATTGATCCTCGCGGAGGACGGGGTCGAGCTGGAGAGCACGATCCGCCACCATGTCGACCTCGGATTTCCGGTGCTGCTGGTTCTGGGCCATGCCGCGATGGACCTGCCGGACGATCTGGCCGCCGACAGCCCGACGAAAATCTACCGCATCGATTTCGAGCTGAACCGCCGCGACGCAGCGCCCCTCGCAATCAACCCGATCGTCGCCGCAGTCCCCCCGGGCACCTGGCTCTATTACTGCTTCAACGCGGAATACCTATTCTTTCCCTTCTGCGAGAGCCGCTCGATCGGCGAGGTTCTGAGCTTTCACACCGAAGAACGCCGCGCCTCGATGCTGAGCTATGTGATCGACCTCTATACCGGCGATCTGGAGGCGCATCCGAACGGCGTCGATACCGAGAACGCGATGTTCGACAAGGCAGGCTATTACGCGCTCGCTCGGCTCGACCCCGAGAACCACGACCACCCGAAAGAGCGGCAGCTGGATTTCTTCGGCGGGCTGCGCTGGCGCTTCGAGGAGCATGTCCCCGCCCAGCGCCGCAAGATCGACCGGATCGCCCTGTTCCGCGCCAAGTCCGGCCTGAAGCTGCGCCCCGGTCACACGTTCAACGACGAGGAATACAACACCTATTCCTGCCCGTGGCACCATAACCTGACCTGTGCCACCGCCTCGTTCCGGGTCGCGAAAGCGCTGAAGTTCAATCCCGGGTCGACCTACGATGTGCACAGCTTCACCTGGGTCAATTCCGAACGTTTCAACTGGTCGAGCCAGCAGCTCATGGATCTGGGTCTGATCGAACCCGGCCAGTGGTTCTGATCCGCCCTTCCAACTGATCCCGGATGGTTCCCGAATTATGTCTGCGCGGGCGCAGAGTGATCTGTGCAATTCCTTAGTAAAAGAATTGCCTTTACAATTCCGATCATTTCACTCAGGTTATTTCCATCAGCCAGTCGATCCCCGACGAGCCGCTTTCGCGAGATGGAGACCGGAGATGAAACGCCCCTCTTCCCCCGGCCCCCGATACCGGGCCGACACGCATGTTGATATCGATCCGCCGCTGAGCCTGCGCGACATCGTCGAGGCGCTGTGCAGCGGTTTCCCCCCGGGCCAGAGCGCGCTCGAAGCGACGCTCGACCGGATCGAGGGAGGCCGCAGATGAGCATCAATGAAAGCTTCGCCAACGCCCTGCCCGTCCATGACGCAGAGGTGCTGACCGGCAAGGGCAACCTCGCCCATATCGTGCTGGACGGTCAGGTCTATACGCTGCGCATCACCAAGGCGGGCAAGCTGATCCTGACCAAATGAGCGCAACACTGCGCGCCCCACAGATCCCAAACGTCTGAAGCCGCCCGATCGTCCCTCGGGCGGTTTTTCTGTCTCAAAGACGCGTATCGCAGTGATCCGGGGGAGATGGAGCGGGTGATGGGAATCGAACCCACGTCTTCAGCTTGGAAGGCTGCGGCTCTACCATTGAGCTACACCCGCGCTCTGGCCTCTCCTTAGCGGTCCACGCCGCACCATTCAAGCGGGATCGGCAAGAGGTTCGCGCAAACCCGGCCCCGAGGCGCGGTTCGAATTGACCTCCTGCCCCACGCGCCACGCCTGCAGGATGCCCTCGGGCCTCGGCTGCATCAGGGTCGCCGCGCCATGGCCTTCCTCGCCCAGCCATTTCGCCCAATCGGTTTGCTCAAGGACCAGCGGCTCGCGGTGATGGATCGGGGCGAGCGTTGGCCCCGCCGGCAAGGTCACGATGGCGCAGGTGGTCAGCAACTCGCCCCCCTTCTCCCAATCCTGCCAGAGCCCGCCGAACACCATCGGCGCGCCGTCCTTGCGCGAGACATAGAAAGGCAGCTTCGCCTCCCCCTCGCGATGCCATTCGTAAAACCCGTCCGCCGGGATCAGGCAGCGCCGCGACCGGATCGCTTCTCGGAAGGCAGGTTTCTCCGCCACGGTCTCGGACCGCGCATTGATCAGCAAAGGCCCGTCCGTCGGCGTCTTGTACCAATGCGGGATGAAGCCCCAGCGCATCGCCCGCAACTGCCGCTGCCCCTCGCCGGAGATGCAGACCGGCAGGCTTTCGGTCGGGCAGATGTTGAACCGCTCGCCACCCGGCACGTCATTGCCCGGCACCGCCTTGAACAGACGCGCCATCGCATCGACGGGAAGAGTGTTGGCCATACGTCCGCACATGGCACAAAGCTATGCCCCTACGCGTCCTGCGCAAGCCCCACGCTTGACCGGACGGCGCGTTTTCGGGCAAGGGAAAGCCATGTTGATTTACAAAATCCTCCGCCGCCCCGAATGGGATGCATTTCGCGAAGCCGGGCACACGCTCGGCGCGCCGGTCGACCTCGCGGACGGCTATATCCATTTCTCCACCGCCGATCAGGTCGTCGAAACGGCTGCGAAACATTTCGCGGGCGAATCCGATCTGGTGCTGGTCGCCTTCGACTCCACCGCGATGGGCGCAGATCTGAAATGGGAGCCCTCGCGCCGCGATCAGCTCTTCCCGCATCTCTACCGCCCGCTGAATCTCAGCGAAGTCGTCTGGGACCACGCCCTGCCCCTGGGGGCTGCGGGCCATATCTTCCCGAAGGAAATGTCGTGACCACCCTGATCGAGCGCGTGGGCCTTGCGGCCTTCCAGAAGATCGACCCGGAAAAGGCGCATGGCCTGTCGCTGCGCGCGTTGCGGATGGGGCTCGCGCCCCTGCCCGGCCCGATCACCTCGCCCCGGCTGAAGACCGATCTGGCGGGAATGTCGCTTCTGAACCCGGTGGGGCTCGCCGCAGGCTTCGACAAGAATGCCGAGGCCGTGCCGCAGCTGATGCGCGCGGGTTTCGGCTTCATCGAAGTCGGTGCCGCGACGCCCCGCGCGCAGGAAGGCAACCTGCCGCCCCGCCTCTGGCGCCTGCCCGCCGACCGCGCCGCGATCAATCGCTTCGGCTTCAACAATCAGGGCATGGAGCCGATCACCGAGCGGCTGGCAAAGCGCCCGCAAGGCATTCCGGTGGGGCTCAATCTGGGCGCCAACAAAGACGCCGCCGACCGCGCGAAAGATTTCGCGACCGTGCTGGCCCATGCCGGCCCGCATCTCGATTTCGCGACGGTCAACGTCTCCTCGCCCAACACCGAGAAGCTGCGCGACCTGCAGGGCAAAGCCGCGCTGTCGGCGCTGCTGGCAGGCGTGATCGAGACCCGCGACTCCCTAGCGCGGCGCATCCCCGTCTTCCTGAAAATCGCCCCCGATCTGAGCGCCGAGGAACTGGCCGAAATCGCCGAGGTCGCGCTGGAAAGCGGGATCGACGGGATCATCGCCACCAATACGACGCTTTCGCGCGAGGGGCTGACCTCGCCGAACCCCTCCGATCAGGGCGGCCTCTCCGGCGCGCCTTTGTTCGAGAAATCGACCCGCGTTCTGGCGCAGCTTTCGCAACATACCGCGGGCGCGCTGCCGCTGATCGGCGTAGGCGGCGTGGGCTCTGCCGAGCAGGCCTACGAGAAAATCCGCGCAGGCGCCTCCGCCGTACAACTCTATACCGCGATGGTCTTCGCGGGCCTCTCGCTCGCCGCCGATATCGCGCGCGGCCTCGACGCGCTTCTGGAACGCGACGGCTTCGCCAGCCTTTCCGAGGCAACCGGCACCGGGAGGGACAAATGGCTGTAACGATCTGGCACAATCCGCGCTGCTCGAAATCGCGCGAGACCTTGAGGCTGCTCGAAACCCGCGGGATCGCCCCTGAGGTGCGCGACTACCAGAAAGAGCCGCCGACCATGGCCGAGCTGCAGGACGCGCTGATGAAACTCGGCCAGCCCGCCGCCGCGATGATCCGCTGGAAGGACACGGATCTGCCCAAAGACGCCGATGAGAATGAGATCCTCTCGGCCCTTACAGCCAATCCGAAGCTGATCGAACGCCCGCTCGTGCTGACGGACACTGCCGCCCGCATCGGGCGCCCACCCGAGACGGTTCTCGAAATCCTTTAAGATTGAGGGGCGCTGCCCCTCTTCGGCTCCGCCGAATTCACCCCGGGATATTTCAATCAAGGAGAAGCAAAACAGCCTCTTCGCCTTGGCCAAAATATCCCGGGGGAATCTCCGGAGGAAATGGGGGCAGCGCCCCCTCTTCCTTAAGTCTTGTCGCCCTACGGCGACGGGGGGGGCAGCGCCCCTACCCGTTCAGATCCTTGATCAGCCGCCCGTGTTTGCGCAGCTCGGCCACCAATTCGCCGAAGGTCCGCAAGCCCCGCGCCTGCAGCGCCGGGAGCATCTTCAGGAAGGCATCCGCCGTGGCGACCGTGTCGCCGATCGCGGTGTGGCGCGCTTCCTCGGGGATGGTGATGCCGAGGCGATGGGTCAGCGCGTCGAGCGTGTGGCTCTCGGATTGCCCGAACACCACCGCCGACAGCAGCACCGTGTCGAGGATAGGGTGATCGAACCGTTCGCCGATCGCCACCTCCTTGCGATGCAGGAATTCCATGTCGAAAGGCGCGTTATGCGCGATCAGCACCGCCCCCTCGGCGAAGCGGTGGAAATCGCGCCCGACCTTCGCAATGTCCGGCGCGCCTTCGACCATCGCGTTTGAGATGCCATGCACCTCGGTCGAGCCGGGCGGAATCGGGCGCTTGGGATCGACGAGCGTGTCGAACACCTCGGTATCGATCCGTCGACCGTTGACGATACGCACGGCGGCGATCTGCACGATCTCGTCGCCCTCGGTGGGCAGCAGGCCCGTCGTCTCGGTGTCGAAGACGACATAGGTCAGATCGGTCAGCGGCGTGTCGGCGATCTCGGCCACGCGCTCGCGCGCGAGCAGGTCGAAATCATAGACCACCGCGCGCGGCACCGGCTTCGGGCGCTTGGTGACATGGCGCGCCTCGCGCAGCGGGATGCAGAGCCGCGCACGCGTGTCGCCCTGCTTCTCGGGCCAGATTTCGGCAGCATGGGTGGTCAGCACGCGATGCCCGGTGACGTCTTCCAGCCCCACATCGAGCGGCTGCTCGAGCCAGCCCTCGAGCTCCGCGATAGGCACCGGCGCGCCTTCCCATTCCAGCGCAATCAGCGCGCCGGGGCCGTCCTCGGTGATCTCCAGCCGGAAGTCGCGACGCCCCGTCAGCTTGCGCACCAGCCCCGCCAGCAGGGCCACCATCTCGAAGCCCTCACAGCGTAGCATCAGCCCCGCGGTGACCGGCAGGATCGCCCCGCCCTCGGCGGTCACCCGCGCGGCCACCGCCTGACCCAGATCGGAGGCGCGGATCATCGCGAGCGGCCACCAGTCGGCACGGTTCGCCTCGTGGCGCTCGAAGAACTCGTGGATCGCGGCGGAGAGGTGATGCGCCTCGGAATTGGCGGCCTCGCGAACCCGGTCGCGCTCGGGACCCGGCGCGGGGCCGTCATCGGCGGTCAGCACCCCGATCAGCGATTGCAGGGCTGCGGCAGGGCGGCGGATGCGGTCGAACAGCTCGTCCATCAGCTGCTCGCGCTGCGCATGGGAGGCCATATCGCCCGAGACATCGCGCAGCGTCAGCACATAGCCCGGGCGCGCGCTCAGATGGTGATCCTCGCCCTCCGACAGCAACCGCATGCGCGCAGCGAGCACCCGGCCCTCCGCCTTCGTCGAACAGAGCAGATCCGAGGCCGCATCCGGGTCTTCCGTCGCCAGAAGCCGGTCATAGGCATGGGCGATAGGCGGCTGGTTGAGATAGTCGAAGACGCGCCGATCCAGCCCCGGCGCATGGGCCGAGCCCAAGAGCTCCACCGCCTGCCCGTTATAGAAGGCCAGCTGATGATCCGCGGTGCAGAGCAGCACACCCACCGGCACGTCCGACAAGAGCGCCTCGAGCCGCTCCTTTTCCTGCGCGAGCCGCGTCGTCTCGCGCTGCACGGCCTCGGTCAGGGCGTTGCGGGTTTCCGACAGGTGGCGCGTGACCGAGGCGGCAGCCGGAGCCAGATCGCCCAGATAGCGCGCGATATCGGCGTCCATCTCGCCCTCGATCTCGGCCGTGGTACGGGCGCGCAGCATACCCGAGAGCCGCTCGATCGGCTTGGCCACGTTCTCGTCGAACAGAAACCAGATCCAGGCGATCAACCCGAGGATCACGAAGCCCGCAACCGCTCCGCCGATCACCATCGCATTCAGAAGCTCAGGGTCGCCAAGCCGGGTGAAGCCGAACCACAGCCCCGCCACCAGCGCCACCAGATTGCCGAGCGCCAAGGCGGCGAAGAACAGAAACACCCGGGTGCGCAGGGAAAGCCGGGTGAGGTCCATCAGGCCGTCTCCCCGTCGAGAATGCGGTGGACCTCCTCGCGCAATTCGCGCAGCTCGAAGGGTTTGGCGATGAAACCGTCGGCACCGAGCGCGAGGCCCTTACGGCGCTCCATCGCGGAGCCGCGCGCGGTCATCATCAGGATCTTCACATCGCCGAGGCCCTTGTCGGCGCGCACGCCTTCGCAGATCTCGTAGCCCGAGACCTCGGGCAGCATCACGTCGAGGAGCACCAGATCGGGGCGGGTCTCGCGGATTTTCTCCAGCGCGCCGCGCCCGGTATCGATCCGGTCATGGTCGAACCCCTCGCGGCTCATCAGATAGTCGAGCGCGATGGCGATATTGTCCTCATCCTCCACGATCAGGACGCGATGTTTCCTCCCCCCCGGCATGGTCTCATCCTCCTGCGCATACCGCTTTCAGCCCCGGGTCGTCGGGCGTGAGTTTCAGCCAGCCGCCGCCCGACAGCTCTCCGTCTTTCGTCAGCGTGGCCCCGTTCACCAGATCGGCGCGGCTGTCGGTCTTGCAGTCATAGACCGTCGGCACCGTCTGCAAATTCTGCCAGCGCCCGATCAGCAGCAGATCGGTCTCGGCCAGCTCTGGTTTGCCCGCCACCGGATGCTCCACCTTGCCGGCATCGACCGCCATGAAGCGGGTGACCATCGGCACCAGATAGGTCCAGGGCCGCCAGCCGACGCTCTCATCAATCTTCTGCAGCACCACGACCGTGTCGGGCATGTCCGCGCGCATCTTGGGATACCACGAATACTCGCTCCAGACCGTGTAGCCGATCAGCGCCGCCCCGACCGCTGCGGGCATCACCCATTTCGGCAGCTTCTCGCCGCGGAACTTCTTGCTCAGATGAGAGAGCAGGAAGACCACGAGAGCGGCAAGCGCGCCGGCAGCAAGGGTCGAGATGTAATCATTCGTCATAAGCTCTCCTCAGCTCATCGCGCCTTTGCCGTGACCGGCGGCCGATTGCATGGTGCGCACCACCACGAAGGCGTCGCGCAGATGCGAGCGTTCGAAATCGGACAGGTCCGAGGGTGCAAGATAATTGTCGGGCTTGCGCCCCGAGCGCGCGAGATGCGCCTGGTTCTCCAGCCGCATCGACGCGATCAGATCATAGGCCTCGACCAGATCGCGCGCGCCGGAATGGCTCAGCACGCCGGCATGTTCGGCCTCGATCAGACGGGCGCGGGTGTTCACTTCGGGCAGGCGCCCTTGCAGCGCGTAGACGCGGGCCAGATCGGTCACCGGGACCACGCCGTTATGCTTCATGTCGATATGGTTGCGATGCTCGCCCGAGCGGATCGTGGCGAAGCCCCGGATCAGACCCAGCGGCGGGTGATGCTTGAGGCTGTTGGCGATCATATGGGCCACGAAGATCGAGTTCTTCGACGCCTTCGCCAGGGTCTCTTCCTGCAACTGCTGGAACAGCCCCGCCCCGTTGCCGCCGATCGCGCGCAGATCGAACATCACCGAGGCGAGCATCTGCGCCTCGGGGTTGGGCTTGGCGATCCAGCCGCGGAAATAGTCGCGCCAGACGCGGACCGGCTGACACCAGCGCGGGTTCGTCGCCATCATGTCGCCGGGGCAATAGACGTAACCGCAGGCGTCCAGCCCGTCCGAGACGATCTTCGCGAGCTGGCGGAAATACTCCATATCCGCCTCGGTCACGGCGTCGTCGAGGATCAGGCAATTGTCCTGATCGGACACCCCGGTCTGCTCCTGGCGCCCCTGCGAGCCGCAGGCCAGCCACAGATAGGGCACGGGCGGCGGCCCAAGCGCCTCCTCGGCCATCTTCAGCAGGCGGCGCGTGACCGCATCGGCGATATCGGTGATCAGCCGGGTGATGACCTCATGCGCGTGATGCCCGCCCACGAGCTGCACCAGAAGCTGCGGGATGCGCGCGGTGACGGCGGCCATTTCCGGCACGGTCTCGGCGCCCGCCACATCGCGGATCAGCACGGCTGAGCTGACCGCCTGAAAGCGGGTCAGATCGGTCTGGGTTATCATGCCCACGAAGCGCCCGCGATCGGTGATCGGCAGGTGGCCGACGCGCTTTTCCAGCATGACATGCAGAAGGTCGGTGCCCAGCCCCTCGGGGGTCAGCGTCACCGGGTCGGGCGTCATCACCTCGCCCACCGGCGTATCGGGCGCGCGGCCTTCGGCCAGAACCTTGTTCGACAGGTCGCGCACCGTAACGATGCCCACCAGCGCACCCTCGCCATCGGTCACGCCGAGCGAGGAAATATGCGCATCGCGCATCTGCCGCGCAGCCTCGGTCACGGTGGTCTCGGGCGCGCAGCCCATCGGTTCCTGCGCCAGAAGATCGGCGATCTTCATCGTCGCGATGGAATTGGTGCGGGTCTCGCCACCGCGCACGCGGTTGAAGAAGCGCGCGAAGGCGGGGGCGTTTTGCGACAGCTCGCGGAACTCTTCGACCGGCAGTTCCAGCAGCACGGTCTCGGCGGTGGTGCGCGCGGTGGTCGCGGCCAGACCGTCGCGCATCAGCCCGCGCTCGCCAAAGGTGTTGCGTGCGCCGAGGATCGAGACCAGCGCCCCGTTCTGATCGGTGACTTCGACCGCTCCGCGCTTGATCAGGTAGATGCCCTTGAGCGGCTCGCGGTAGGAATAGACGGTCTCGCCCGCGGGCAATTCTCTGCGGCGGAAGGAACTGGCGACATGCTCCAGCTCGTTGCGCGACAGATTGTCGTAAGGGTGGACGCCTTCGAGAAATGCGAGGATCGGGGTCAGATCGGCGGCCATGATCTTTTCCTTTGGGTGGTGGCGGCGCCCCGAGGGGCGCCTGCCGAAGCTTCAGAGGTCGGGACGAGGCGAACCCCGTCCCGCGCCGCTGTCTTAGTGGTCGACTGCCGCACCGGCGCCTTTCGGCACGCGGATCGACTCGACGAGCTCCTGGATATCTTCCGGGGTCTCCTTGGTCGCGTTCGACACGACATAGGCCACGATGAAGTTCAGGACCGCGCCGATAACCCCGAAGGAGGTCGACTTGATCGAGAGGATCATCGGGTTCGCATCCGTGAACGTGTTGGTGTCCGGGATGAAGAACCAGCCCTTGTGCAGGAAGATGTAGATCAGCGTGGTCGCGAGACCCGTGAGCATACCTGCAACCGCACCGGTGTTGTTGATGCGCTTAGTGAAGATGCCCATCATCAGCGCCGGGAAGATCGACGACGCTGCCAGACCGAAGGCCAGAGCCACCGTCTGTGCCGCGAAGCCGGGCGGGTTCAGACCCAGATAGGTCGCGATGACGATCGCCACGGCCATCGAGATACGGGCGGCCAGAAGCTCGCCTTTTTCCGAGATGCCCGGGTTGATCTGCGACTTGATCAGGTCATGCGAGACCGCCGACGAGATTGCCATCAGAAGACCGGCAGCCGTCGACAGAGCCGCAGCCAGACCACCAGCAGCCACCAGCGCGATCACCCAACCCGGCAGGTTGGCGATCTCAGGGTTGGCAAGCGTGATGATGTCGCGGTTCACGCTCAGTTCGTTGGTGTCGCCCGCATTGTACTCGATGCGGCCGTCGCCGTTCTTGTCGTCGAAGGTCAGAAGACCGGTCTGGGCCCAGTTGCGCACCCAGGAGAGGTTCTGATCGTTCTCGATCGCGGTCATCTCCACGGCCGGCTGACCGACGCCGTTCGGGTAGAAGGTCGAGATCAGGTTCAGACGCGCCATCGCACCCACAGCCGGAGCGGTGAGGTAGAGGAGCGCGATGAACACCAGCGCCCAACCCGCCGAGGAGCGCGCATCGGCGACCTTCGGAACGGTGAAGAAGCGCACGATGACGTGCGGCAGACCGGCGGTGCCGACCATCAGCGTCATGGTGAACAGGAACATGTTCAGCGTGGTGTCATGCTGGCCGGTGTAGGACGCGAAGCCCAGATCGGAGACCAGACCGTTCAGCGTGGTCAGGATCGGCGCACCGGTGTTGACGTCGTTCGAGAACAGACCCAGACCCGGGATCGGGTTGCCGGTCAGCTGCAGCGAGATGAAGATCGCCGGGATGGTGTAGGCGATGATCAGCACGACGTATTGCGCAACCTGCGTGTAGGTGATGCCCTTCATGCCGCCGAGAACCGCGTAGAGGAACACGATCGCCGCGCCGATGAAGAGGCCGGTGGTGTTGTCCACTTCGAGGAAGCGCGAGAACGCAACGCCCACGCCGGTCATCTGACCGATAACGTAGGTGATCGACGCAACGATGAGGCAGACCACGGCCACGGTGCGCGCGGTTTGCGAGTAGAAACGGTCGCCGATGAATTCCGGCACGGTGAACTTGCCGAACTTGCGCAGATAGGGCGCAAGCAGCATGGCCAGCAGCACGTAGCCACCGGTCCAGCCCATGAGGTAGGCCGAAGTGTCGTAACCGCCGAAGGCGATGATGCCCGCCATCGAGATGAACGACGCGGCCGACATCCAGTCAGCGCCCGTAGCCATACCGTTGACGACCGGGTGAACGCCGCGACCGGCGGCGTAGAATTCCGACGTGGAACCCGCACGGGCCCAGATCGCGATGCCGATGTAGAGCACGAAAGTCGCGCCGACCACCAGCAGGTTGAGGGTAAACTGATCCATGTCCCTCTCTCCTCCCTGAGATTATTCTTCGACGCCGTGCTCGCGGTCCAGTTTGTTCATCCGCCACGCATAGGTGAAGATGAGCACCAGGAACACGAGGATCGAGCCTTGCTGGGCGAACCAGAAGCCGAGATCAGTGCCACCAATTTTGATGCCTGCCAGCATCGGGCGCAGCACGATACCGAAGCCGAAGGACACGATGAACCAGATCACCAGAGAGATCTGGATGGTCCGGATATTCGCCTTCCAATAGGCGTTGGACGAGGATTTGTCCGCCATGAGACTAACTCCCTTTTAGTTTCTCTCCAGACGGGCCCCTCATGGGCCCGCCCCTCCCCAAAAATCAGGCCGAGACGCGCTTTACGATCGACCCAAGACCCGAGGCGATCTCGTCGATGGAGCCCATCGCGTTGATCTCCTCGAGAACACCGAGCGCCTTGTAATGGGCGATCAGCGGTGCCGTTTGCGCGTGGTAGGCCTCCAGCCTCGCGCGCGCCGTCTCGGCATTGTCGTCGGCCCGGCGTTTGAATTCCGTGCCGCCGCATTTGTCGCAAACACCCGCAACTTCGGGCTGTTTGAACTCGTCGTGATAGCCTTCGCCGCATTTGGCGCAGGTGTATCGGCCGGCGACGCGGGCGATCATCGCCTCGTCGTCGACCTCCAGGCTGATCGCTGCGGTCACCGACTGGCCATTCTCCTCCAGAAGACCGTCGAGCGCCGCAGCCTGACCGGCGGTGCGCGGGAACCCGTCGAGGATCACCCCTTTCGCAACATCCGGTTCAGCCATGCGATCTTGCAGGATCGCCAGAACGATCTCGTCCGAGACGAGGCCGCCCTCCTCCATCACCGCTTTCGCGGCGAGACCGGCCTCGGTGCCCTGAGACACCGCGGCCCGCAGAAGATCGCCCGTCGAGAGCTGCACGAGGCCGAAGGTCTCTTCGAGCATCCGCGCCTGCGTGCCCTTGCCCGCGCCCGGAGGGCCGAGAAGGATCAGAACGGCAGGCTTGGTCTGCGTCATGGTCGTGCTGTCCGACATCATTTGTTCCCGCGATTTTCGATCAGATCATCGACGACCGACGGATCGGCCAGCGTCGAGGTGTCCCCGAGCGACCCGAAATCGTTCTCGGCGATCTTGCGCAGGATGCGGCGCATGATCTTGCCCGAACGGGTCTTCGGTAGGCCCGGCGCCCATTGGATGATGTCCGGTTTCGCGATCGGACCGATCTCGGTGCGCACCCACTTCTCGAGCTCCTTGCGCAGCTCGTCGGAGGGTTCGACATCGTTCATCAGCGTGACATAGGCGTAGATGCCCTGCCCCTTCAGCTCGTGCGGGTAGCCGACCACGGCAGCCTCTGCCACGGCCTGATGCGCGACCAGCGCGGATTCGACTTCCGCCGTGCCCATGCGGTGGCCCGAGACGTTGATCACGTCATCGACGCGGCCGGTGATCCAGTAGTACCCGTCGCTGTCGCGGCGGCAGCCGTCACCGGTGAAGTAATAGCCCTTGTACTGGCTGAAATAGGTCTCCTGGAAACGCTCGTGGTCGCCCCAGATGGTGCGCATCTGACCCGGCCAGCTGTCCGAGATGCACAGCACGCCTTCGGTCTCGGTCTCGTCCTGCTTCACCGCGGTCTGCGGATCGAGCACGACCGGCTTCACGCCGAAGAACGGACGGGTCGCCGAGCCGGGCTTCGTGGGCGTCGCCCCCGGAAGCGGGGTCAGCATGTGGCCGCCGGTCTCGGTCTGCCAGAACGTGTCCACGATCGGGCATTTTCCCTTTCCGACGTACTTGTCGTACCAGGCCCAGGCTTCGGGGTTGATCGGCTCGCCGACCGAGCCCAGTACCTTCATCGCCGAGAGATCGTATTTCTCGACCCATTCCGGCCCTTGGCCCATCAGCGAGCGGATCGCGGTGGGCGCGGTATAGAACTGGTTGACCTTGTGCTTTTCGCACACGGCCCAGAAGCGGCCCGCATCCGGATAGGTCGGCACGCCTTCGAACATGATCGTGGTCGCGCCATTCGCGAGCGGCCCGTAGACGATGTAGCTGTGGCCGGTGACCCAGCCCACATCCGCGGTGCACCAGAACACGTCGCCATCGTGGTAGTCGAACGTGTATTGCATCGTCATCGCGGCGTAGACGAGATAGCCGCCGGTGGTATGCACCACGCCCTTCGGCTTGCCGGTCGAGCCCGAGGTGTAAAGGATGAACAGCGGATCTTCCGCATTCATCGGACGCGGCGGACATTCGGGCGAGACGTTCTCCATCATCGCCTTCACGTCGACATCGCGACCGTCGATCCACGAGGTCTGGTCGCCGGTATGCTTCACGACGAGGCAGCGCACCTTGTCCGAGCAGTGCAGCAGCGCCGCGTCGGCATTCGCCTTGAGCGGCGTGCGACGGCCACCGCGCGGGGCGGTGTCGGCGGTGATGACGACCTTGGCGCCCGAGTCGTTGACACGGTTGGCCAGCGCGTCGGGCGAGAAGCCCGCGAAGACGATCGAGTGGATCGCGCCGATACGCGCACAGGCGAGCATCGCGTAAGCCGCTTCCGGGATCATCGGCAGATAGATCACGACGCGGTCGCCGCGCATCACGCCCTGGCTCGAAAGCACGTTGGCGAAGCGGTTCACCTTCTCGGACAGCTCCTTATAGGTGATGTGCTGCGCCGGGGTTTCCGGATCGTCGGGCTCGAAGATGATCGCGGTCTGGTCGCCACGCGTGGCGAGGTGACGGTCGATACAGTTCACGCTGGCGTTCAGCACGCCGTCCTCGAACCATTTGATATCGACATGGCCGAAGGTGAAATCGGTGTTCTTCACCTTGGTATACGGCGTGATCCAGTCGAGGCGCTTACCTTCGCGGCCCCAGAACTTCTCCGGATCGGTGATCGATTCCTGATACATCTCGCGATATTTCGCGGCGTCGGCATGGGCGTTCTCGAAGCCCGGCGGGACCTCTTTGACCTCTGGAACCTGAGTCACCTTGTCTTGCGCAGTCATGAGCTTCCTCCCAGCAATTTCGCATTGCGGCACGGCGTGTCCGCATGTCGCCCGCGTGATAGTGCAGGCCCTCTACCCCGCGCCACTGTAACTCAAAGGTTAAGATTCATGTAACCCCCTTTATACGCTACATATTTCTGTAAATTTTTTGACACCGATTGCGCTAACGCTGTAAATGCACGGAAATGAGGCAGAAAATAGGCGAGCCAATTCAAGTGCTTGCCTGTAGCGTTTCCGCTCGGACCCGACTGAATTTGAAAATCGACCGCACGGTTAAAATCATGCCGCAGCTGCGACGAGACGAATCGGACGCTCAGAATGATTCGGCGCGCGACCTTCCGTTACGGCATCCTGTGGATAAATTCGACGATTGTCGCCCGCAGGCCCGCGCCCTACCATCGCGCCGCCTTGAAGGAGCCTCCCATGCCACAGCCGACCCCGCCGACCAACCCGATCCGTCCCACGGATGCCGAGGCCCGCGCCTTGGCGCAAAGCCTGATCCGTGAAGCCCGGTTCGGCGCGCTTGGCACGCTCGACCCGGATACGGGCGCGCCGGTCGTGACACGCGTCGCCCTCGGCCCCGGCCCTAAGGGAGAGCTGTTAACCTTCGTTTCCAGCCTCGCAGCACACACGACCGCCCTGCTGCAAGACCACCGGGCCGGGCTATTGCTCGGCGAGCCCGGCACAAAAGGCGATCCCCTCACCCATCCCCGCCTCTCGCTGCAGGTCGAGGCGCATGCCATCCACCGCGACGATCCCGCCTTCCCGGCGATGCGCGACCGCTGGCTCTCCGATCATCCGAAATCGAAGCTCTATATCGACCTGCCCGATTTCTTCTTCTTCGATCTCCGCCCGATCTCGGCCAGCCTCAATGGCGGCTTCGGTCGCGCCTTTCGTCTGACATCTGCCGACCTGACATAGAAACGGCGCGCGAGACCTTCGTCCCACGCGCCGTCCCGCCAATCCGTCCGCCCCGGCCCGGACCGGCTCCGCTCACATCGTTCAGATCGGGTTATCCATCCGCAGCGTGACCTGCAGCCGACCCTTCGCTGCCTCCGGCCAGTTCACCGTGATCTGGTTCTTGGCCGCGCCCTGCTCCACCGCGACATAGGGCATCGCGTCGATCCGCGCCCCCGAGCCGTCGCGAACCATGCCCTCGGCGATCAGGCTCTGCACGTTGCGCGCCCAGCCCCCGAAGGGCAGATACTCGCTCGCATCCACCGTCCAGACCGATTGCGCCGTGGACTGGTTCACCTCGACCATCACCGGGTTCTGCGAGATGTCGTTGATCGCGTTGAACATATTCGCCTCGAACACCACGTTGCGCACCCGCGAGCGGTCGATATCCGCGAAGCTCGTGTCGATCTTCTCGATCCGGTCGACACTGCCGTTGAGCGACTTGAACACGTTGTTCGTCACGCTCAGCCCCTGGATGAAATGCCCCGGCCCGTAGGGTTTGATCGACAGCCAGGTGAACCACGGCGCGACATTGATGCACACGCAGGTATTGCCCGTCACCGTCAGCCCGCCAAAGCTATATTCGCTCGCGAAATCCGGCTCGGCGTCATGCTCGTTGGTCCACTCGATCACCGAGTTGTCGATGTAATTGCCGGTCACCGCCGACTGCACATTGGTCTGGGTAAAGACCAGCCCCGCCACGCGCACGCCGTTGCTTTCCTCATCGCCCTGAAACCAGTGATTGCCGACGATCAGATGCCCGGAGCCATTCAGCACGAAACTCGTCCCGAAGCGTACGAAGCGCGAGTCGCGGATCTTGCTGTCATTGGCATTGACGTTGAGCACCATCGACTTGCGATCCTGCGCGGGCACCAGCATCTCGTCCGACAGGAACTGACAGCCATCGATCAGCAGATCCTGACACCCCCGCCCGATCGAAGTGATCGCGCGATCCTTGGGCCGCACCACATAGCTGTCGCGGATCTGGAACATCTGCCCGTCAGGCGCCAGCATCACGCAGCTCGCCGCGCCGTTGCAGAGGAATTCCACATTGGCGATGTTGAACCGGTCGAGCTTCTCCATCCCCGAGAAATCCAGCACATATTGGTGGCGCGTAAACGTGTAGGTCCGCGTACCCGACCCGCCATAAAGCGGCTGCGAAAGATACAGGGTCTGCACGCCGATATTCTTCGACTTCACATAGACCTCGCGCCCGACTCCAGTGCCGGTGATCCGCGCGCCCACCGGGATGTTCGCGATATTGGCGACCGAAGTCAGCTGCATCGACTGGCTCACCGAATAGCTCGCCTGCGACGTCACCACCTCATCGTCCCAGGCAGAGCCCGCGATCACGTTGATCTGCCCGTTCTGCAGAACCCGGCGGTTGGAAAAGCTCGTAAGGTCCGGCGCGATCTCCTCGATGCGGATCGGCTCGGTCACCTCGACGCGGCGCCCTTTCAGGTCCAGCACGTTGTGATCCGTATAGCCGAACAGCGCCTGTAGCGCCTTCTTGAACCCCGCCGACTCATCGCCGAACGCCGCCGCATAGGTCGGAAAGTCGAAGGACGACATCAGCGCCAGTTTCGCTGCGACCGGCATCACCAGCGTGCCCACGAACTCGACCGGCGACGAGATCGAAATCGTGCGGCCCAGGTAATACACCCCCTCCGAGACGAAAACCTTGCGCCCGTTCGCCGCCTGATCGGCCGCGTTGAACGCCGCGACATTGTCGGTCGTCCCGTCGCCCACCGCGCCGTAATCTTTCACATCGACCCAGCCCATCAGGTCGCGCAGGAACGCCTCGGTCACATCCTCGATCTCGATATCGTCGATGCGCACCACGCCGCCATTCGCGCCGGTTAGGTCCAGCCCGAAATGCCCGTAGACCGCATCCAGCCCCCACGGCATATCGACACCGTCGCGCGAGCCGGTCCCGACGATCGCCGACACTTCGACCACCGCGCCATAGCTTTGCAGCGCGACCGTCGGACCGACTTCGACCACGCCGCTCACATGGGCACCCGACCCCGTCGCCGCATAGCCCGCGACGCGCACCTCCGGCAGGTTGCCGCTGACCGCCTTCAACCGCGCCCGGATGCGCAGATAGGTGCCCGGCAGGATCGGCGTGTCGCCCATGTAGCGCAGTTTCTGCACTGTCTGGGTCTTGAGCATCTCCAGACAACCGCCGAAATCCGCATCCGCTGGAACCAGCACGGCATTGCCCGTGCTCTCATAGGTCGTGGAGCCCGGCGTGCCATCCTCGCTCGACCATTGATCCAGCCCTTCGGCGAATGCGGGCGGGGTCAGCACCAGCCCTTCGGTAATCGCGACGTTCATCTGCAATCCTCTTGTCCATGTTCCCACCCGCGCGCCCCTTGCCATGCCAATTGCGCGCCGGGACCGACCGAAAGCGCCCGCGCTTCGGCCCGAACAGAGCTAGAAGGAAAGGTTAAAGAAGACCTGAGAGGGCCGTTCGCAGCCTCCGGTCACGGCCTGCGCTCCCGCTGCCCCTCCCGCTTCGCAGGTGACAGCGTCATGCGCCTGACATATCCTCGCGCCACATCGGGTGAGCAGCCAAGAGGAGCCGCAGATGGTTTACGCCATATCCCCCGACGACAAGACCCCGACGAAAGCCCTGCGCCGCATCGCGCGCAGCGAGCTTGGGACAGCCGTTAAACTGGCCGGCAAGCCCGACCCGTCGGTTCACTCCCTTCGCAAAGCGATCAAGAAGACCCGCGGCCTGATCCGCCTCGTCGCGCCGCATTTCTCCGATTTTCACAAGGAGAACGATGCTTTGGCCGAAGCCGCCCGGGGCATTTCTGGCCTGCGCGACGACGAGGTGATGCGCGCCTCGCTTATCCGGCTCGGGCGCGAAGGGCCTGATCTCGACGGTGCGTCTGCCGCCCGTGCAATGCTTGACGCGCTGCCCGCGACCCAGCCCCCGAAGGAAGGCGACATCTCGACATTCGCGAAACGCGTCACGGAAATCCGCAAACGCGCGAAGGATTGGGACGTCACCGAAAAGGGCTGGCCCGCCTATGAGGCCGGATTGCACGCAACGTTGAAAGATTGCCGCAAGCGTCTGAAAAGCGCGCAGGAATCACGCGCTGGCTTAGACCTGCACCATTGGCGGACGCGGGTGAAGCAGCACTGGTATCACACCCGCCTGCTCGCCCCGATCTGGCCAGAAATGCTGCATCCGCGCGAAGACGCACTCGACACTTTGGGGGAGTTGATCGGCGACCATCACGACCTGCATGTGCTCGAGATGAAAGTGCCAGAGCATCTCGACCCCGAAAGGGCCGAGGCTTTGCTTGCACTGATCCGCACCGAATCCGCCCGACTGGAGGCCGAAGCCTTCACCCTCGGCGCCAGGATATTCGCCGAGCCCCCCGAGCCGCTTTGCGACCGCTGGGGGGCTTGGTTCGATCTCTGGAAAGCTTAGTCGACCAGTTCGCCCGCCAGCGCCCGCTCGATCAGCGCGACGGTCTCATCGACACCGTAAAGCGCGATGAACCCGCCGAAACGCGGCCCTTGGCTCTGGCCCAGCAGCACCTCGTAGAGCGCCTTGAACCAATCGCGCAGGTTCGCGAATTCGTGGTTCTTGCCGACCGCGAAAACGACCGTCTGAAGGAACTCGTCGCTATGGAAATCGGCCTCCGGCAGCGGCTCTTCGTTGCCGGCCGCCGCGTTCTTGCGCGCGATCTGGTCGAGCGCCGCCTCTTCCGATTTCAGCGCCTTGGCCAGATCTTCCAGCGCGGCACGTTCGGAGGCGTCGGGCGCGCGGAAGACCAGCGTGGGTTTCACGAAATCCTCGAAATACTTCAGCGCGAAGCCTGCCGCCTGATCGAGATCGGGATTGCCTTCCGGGCTCGCCTCGGGCGCGTAGCGCTTGATGAAGCCCCACAGCCCTTCCTTCTCGGTCGCGCCCGCGACGCTCGCAAGATTGAGCAGCATCGCGAAAGGCACCACCATCCGGCTCTCGGGAGGATTGCCGCCGTGGATGTGCCAGACCGGGTTGTTCACCTGCTGCTCGATCGGCTGATCGGGATAGGCGCGCAGCTGCTGGTGATATTCGTCCACCGCCTTCGGGATCACGTCGAAATGCATCCGCTTCGCGGTCTTCGGCTTGAGATACATGAAGTAGCTCAGGCTCTCCGTCGCCGCATAGGTCAGCCATTCGTCGATCGACAGGCCATTGCCCTTCGACTTCGAAATCTTCTCACCATTCGCATCAAGGAACAGCTCGTAGGTGAAGTGCTCCGGCGCACGCCCACCCAGCACGCGGCAGATGCCGTCATAGATCGGCGTGTTGGTCGAGTGGTCCTTGCCATACATCTCGAAATCGACGCCGAGCGCGGCCCAACGCATCCCGAAATCGGGTTTCCACTGCAGCTTCACATTGCCGCCCGTGACCGGCAGAGTCCATTCGCGCCCGTCCTCGTCGTCGAAGGTCACGGTACCGTCGCGCGCATTGACCTCCTTCATCGGAACGTAGAGCACGCGGCCCGTCTCGGGATGGATCGGCAGGAAGCACGAATAGGTCTGTTGACGCTCTTCGCGCAGCGACTTCAGCATGATTTCCATGATTTGATCGTATTCGTAAGCCGATTTGATCAGCATCTCGTCGAACCGGCCCGACTTGTAGTAATCGGTCGCGCTCGCGAATTCATACTCGAACCCAAAGGTGTCGAGGAAACGGCGCAGCATCGCGTTGTTGTGGTTGCCGAAGCTGTCGAACTCGCCGAAGGGATCGGGCACCGAGGTCAGCGGCTTCTGCTCATGCTGGCGCAGCATGTCCTGATTGGGCACGTTGCTCGGCACCTTCCGCATCCCGTCCATATCGTCCGAGAAGCACAGAAGCTTCGTCGGGATATCCGAGATCACCTCGAAAGCGCGACGGATCATCGTGGTGCGCGCAACTTCGCCAAACGTGCCGATATGCGGCAGACCCGACGGCCCGTAGCCCGTCTCGAACAGGACGTAACCCTTTTCCGGGTCCCGTTTCTCGTAACGCTTGAGCACCCGGCGGGCTTCCTCGAAGGGCCAGGCCTTGGATTTCATCGCAGCGTCACGCAAGCTCGTCATTGCATACCTCATGAAGGCGCCCCGTGCGCCCAGTCGCGCCTGACCTATTGAAGCGGAGGGGGACAGTCAATAATTAGCACTCGAACACTATCAAGGAGCTCCCACGTGCCCGACGTTCTCGCCTCGCTTTCGCCCCAAGACGCGCTCGTCGCCGTGATGGTCGCGATTTCCGCCGCCGATGAGGACGTGCCGACCTCCGAACTCGTCGCGATCGAGCGGATAGTGAACCACATGCCGATCTTCGCGGGCTACGATTTCGACCGCGTCTCGCGGGTCTCCCGCTCGGTCTTCACGCTTTTCGAAGAGGAAGACGGGCTCGAGGCGCTGTTCGGCCTGATCCGCGACGCGCTGCCCGAGCATATCTTCGAAACCGCGTATGCGCTCGCCTGCGATGTGGCCGCCGCAGATGGCACGATCCGTCAAACCGAACTACGCCTCTTGGAAGAAATTCGCGGTGAGTTGGCGATCGACCGGCTGCACGCCGTCGCCATCGAATGGGGTGCAAAAGTGCGCCACGTCACGCTCTGATCGGACGATAGAGTCCCGGCGAGAAAACCTGACGACCGCCCCGCCGCCCAGGCGGAGCGACCCCTCAGCCGTAAATCCCGGCCCAACGCTCCAACAGCTGGCTCTGCAGGATTTTCGACGCCCGCACCCATTGGACCTGCCCCGGCGGGCGCGGCGCCGAGCCCGCACGACGACGCCGGTTTAGATCGGCGGTGAAGATCGCGAAGACAAGCTCGGTGCCATCCGGCGCGGTCATATAGCCCGCCAAAGTCGAGACGAAATTCAGCGTCCCTGTCTTGGCATCGACGCGGAATGGCTGGGCTGGCATGTTCTTGCCCGTCGCATCGCGCAGCTTGAATGGCTTCATCAAACTGCGCAGCCCCATCGGCGCACCGAGATTGCGCAGCGCCGCCACCATGTCCTGCGGCGAAAGCTCGGCATCGGCCCGCAGCCCGGAATGGTCGGTGAACCGGGCCGAGCGCGCGCCCGTGCGCTGCTGCAGCCATTGGGTCATCGTCTGTCCCGACTGCTTCAGGGAGTTCCCCGCGCCCAGCCGCTTGCTGACCGTCATACCCACCGCTTCCGCGGTGATATTGGTCGAATATTTCATCATCTCGCGCAGAACCGGCACAAGCGGATCGCTGCCATGGCTCACCAGAACCGTGCCGCCGGGCAGGTTGCGTACCTCTTCCGGCGCGGGCAGCGGTGTGCCCTGAGCGCGGGCCAATGTCTGGAACACGTCGCCCGCATAGGCCGCCGGATGGCGCACCGGCAACCACCGGCTTCCGCCCCGCCCCAAGGCCGCCGAGGCGACCGTCCAATGCTCGACCCCGCCGCGGTCGGAATAGGTGAAGGTGGGCGAGGAGCGTTTCGCGATCGACGCCTTCGCGGTATAGGCCTGCGGCTGCACGTCGCGCCCGCGCGCATCCATGCTCAGCGCCCAGCCCCCACCGGAGCGGCGCCACTGGAAATGCACGCGATTGAAGTTCAGCATCAGCCCGGAGATCGACGGGTTGTAGCCCGCGAAAATCGGCTGATCGTTTGCAATCTCGTTCTTGTAGGGCAACGCCCCGGCCCAAGTCAGAAAACGCCCCGTGACGCCCTGCACGCCCTTCGCCGCCAGCGACTTCGCCATCGCGTTCAAATCGTCAGTCGTCAGCGTCGGATCGCCCCCGCCCGCGAGGATCAGATCCCCCTGAATGCGCCCGCCAGAGATCGGGCCGGTCGCGATCAACTGCGTGCCAAAACGGAAATCGCCGCCCAGTTGCTCCATCGCATAGAGCGAGGTGATCGACTTGAGCGCGGAGGCGGGCGGCATCGCTTGGCCTGCATTGCGCTGTTCGAGGATCTGGCCGCTCTTCAGGTCCGCGACGACATAGCCCACATCGCCGCTGAGCCCGGCCATCCGGACCAATTCGGCTGCCGCGACCGTCTGGCCGAAGCCCGTTTTCGGAGTGGCGAAAAGCGCGGCGCCACCCAGCAGTGCAAAGCGGCGCGATATCGATAGTGGCATGGCGATTCCTCCCTCGGCGTCAATCCGAGCGTAGCGCGCCCCGCACCGTCTTCAAGCGGGTGTCGATGCCCGCCAGCCGCCTTTCTCGCGAATTTCCGTGGAGGAAAGAGACGACATCGGAATGTTGACGAAGCACCAGCGCGGCGCCGGTCCGTCGAGGAGGCGCTGCGAGGCGACCGCGGGCAATTCGGCCCCCGCATAAATGCGCGCCGCGCGCGCCCAGCGCCCCGGCATCCGCCAGCCCGGACGCGCCAGCACACCGACCGGCACGCTCTCCATGATCGTGCGCCAATGATCCCAGCGGTCGAACTGCACGAGGTTATCGGCCCCCATCAGCCACGCGAAATCCACGCCGGGATAGAGCGCACGCAGCCGCGTTATCGTGTCGGCCGTGTAACGCGTGCCGAGCCGCGCTTCGAGGTCGGTCACCACCACGCGCGGATCGCCCCCAAGGCTCGCCCGCGCACTCGCGATCCGCTGATCGAGCGGCGCGGGCCCATGCGCCTTGAGCGGGTTGCCGGGGCTCACGATCCACCAGACCCGATCAAGATTGAAGCGGCGCAGCGCCTCACGCGTGATCAGGACGTGACCTTCATGCGCCGGATCGAACGACCCGCCCAGAAGACCGATGCGCTGTCCGGCGCGGGCATAGGGAAATCCTTGTCTCATGCGCTGCCCTTACCCGAAGGCGACCGGTCAGGAAAAGAGCGTTTGTTCGGCTAACGCGCAGCGCCGGGTGACGTCGCCGGCCCATCCTCGACGTTTTCGACAGGCCCGGACCCAAAACGAAGGCATCCGCGCCCTGCGGTCTTCGCGGCATAGGTCGCCCGGTCGACATCACTCTGCAGCGCCTCGATCTCGAGGCTCTCGTAGTCGCGCGACGACACAGCGCCGAGCGATCCGGACACCAGACATTCCTGCCCCCGATACCATTTCGGCGCTTCGAGCTGTTCGATTATGCGTGCCGCGAGCGCGCCGATCTCCGTACGGCTCGGGTCGCCACGCAAGAGAACGAGGAACTCGTCGCCGCCCATGCGCGCGACCAGATCGCCTCCGCGCACGCTTTCGCACAGGTTGCGGGCCACCAGTTGCAACACGAAATCCCCCGCCGCATGGCCTTGCGTGTCATTGATCGTCTTGAAGTGATCGAGGTCGACCTGCAGCAATGCGAAATTCGCCAGCCCGTTCGTCGCATGATCGACGGCCCTGGCAAGCGCCTGAGCCATTGCCCGGCGGTTGGCGAGTTTCGTCAGCGGATCGCTCAGCGCCTGATCTTCCGCCGCTTTGCGCGCCTGATCGAGCCGCCCGGTCAGGGCCCGCAACTCTTCCAGCACGAGCGATTTCGCTTCCTGCAGATACAGCATTTCCATCGCGAGATCGGCGGCGGAGAAATCATGTTCGGTCAGGTCGAATTCCGCCACGAGTTCACGCAGGTGAATACCGAAGCTGAAATTAAGGAGCATATCGCCCCCCGCCCGCGTCGGCGCGCGCCCCGGAACTGGCGGACCCGTATGGCTCACCAGTGCGCCGCGCAGGCTTACCTGTGGGCGCATGCGAAGGATGACATGCAGCATCTCCTCCGCCGTCATGGCCCCGAGGGAGCGCCCGCAGCGCCCGATCTGGCGATCGCAATCAACAGCCCCGCAACTTGAGCGCAGTTCTTTCGGGCACATCCGTACCGCCCCGCCGCGCCGCGCGACCGAGAAAAACCGCGAGAACGGCGCGCCGACGATCTGGGCTTCCGGCACCCCCAGAACCTTGCGCAACGTGCGCCCGACCCCAAGGATGCAGGCCCGCTCGTCGAGCCAGAGAAACATCGGCAAAAGCCCGGTCAACAGCGCCAGCCAATAGGCGTGCGCGCCCCGATCGGCGGGTGGCTGCGCGGCCAGTCTCGTGACAGTGTTCTCGCCCGGCACGCTCATCAGACCTCACCAATCATGCGCGCGAGGGCGAACTGGCGCGCCTCGGCATGGGTGGCGTCGAGCAGCTGGATCGTCACGGTCTCCGCCATCGGGTCGGGGTCGCGCAGATCGCTCCCGGCGACACGCGGCGGCACCTCGATCAGCGCGAGACTGCCATAGTCATCCGCCATCGCACGCAGTATCCCCGCCAGCACCGCCCCCCATCCCGGCAGATCCGCGGCGACGCGCAGACGGAACTGCCCCGACTGGGTTGCGGCCAGATGCAGGTCCGGCAGCTTGAGATCGGGAAGCGCCATGCGCGCGCGGTCATTCAACTCGTTGAGCGAGTTCAGAAAACCGCGATAGTCGCAGCCGCCGTAACGTAGCAGCCGCCGCACCGCTTCGCGGCTGCACAGATGCGCCCCAAGGTCTTCCAAAAACTCGGATCGCGCCCGCCCCAACTCGTCGCAGGCGGCATTGATCAGCCGCAAGGTCTGCGCATCGTCATATTGCAGCAGGGGTTCATAGCTCTCGCCCGGCAAATCCGCGCGCCGCCGCACACGCGCGCAGAGCGCCGCCCCGTGAGTGTCGGTCAGAAACGTCTCGATAGAGCGGTTGATCAAGCCGAGCATGTGCCCTCCTGACCGCCACGCTAGCGGTCAGAAGTTAACAAAGCTCCAAATTCGCCCGGCTCAGCGCGACAGCGGCAAAAGACGCAGCCCACCGGCCTCAAGCGCCATGATCCCGCTCGGGGCCAGCTGCATCTCACCACGTTTGATCGCGGCGATGACAGGGGCCAGATCGACGCGGAAGCGCGGCTCGCCCTGCGCATCGACGACGCTGCCCCAACCGATCGAATCCCACGCGCCTTTCGACTGCCGCAGCACGTAGATCGCATCGCGGTCGGGCAGATGCAGCAGCACCATCGCCTCGTCGCCGGGAACATCCGAAAGAAAATCGGCCTCAATCAAAGCGCAATTCGCCGCCGCCCCCTCGGCCGAGGCGCAAAGCCCCGCCGCAACCTCGGGCGCGCGCGCGCGGATCGCATCGAGCAGCGCATCCTCGGGCGCTTTCGCACCGGGCGGCAGCACGAGATCCCGGCGCAGTTGGGCCCGCGCGGCGCTGGCACCCTCCGCCCCATCCGCAGACGGGCTCAGACGGGCCAAGGCCGTTGCGAGTGCGCGGTCATCACCGGCTTGCGCTTCCAGCTCCGCGAAGGCCGCCTGCCCGGCAAGCCCCCAGTGGTTCTTCAAAGCGTAAAGCGGCAAAGCGCCTGCCGTGATGCGCCCCTCGCGATACAGCGCCAGTTGCGAGCGCGCAGCCACTCCGTTCGCATCCAGCACCGGCGTCAGCCATGCCAAAGCGGCAAGCAGCAGGACACCCGCCATGGCGATATTGATCCGCCGCAAGCGCACCATCCAGCCGCGCCCCAGCAGCACCGACCCGGCATATCCCAGCGCATAGCCCGCCAGAAGCACGATCAGCACCGCCTGCGCCACGCGTCCCGGGGTCCAGCCTTGCGCGGTGACGCTTTGCCATCCGGTCCAGGCCGCCGCCCCGACCAGCACGGGCAGCACCAGCGCCAAGCCTTGAGCCGACAGGCGCAAGACCCGCGCACGGACGGCACTTTCATCGTCGCGCTCAATACCGATCGAGATCAGCGTCACCGCCGCCGCGGCCATCGCCAGCAGCGTCTCGATCTGCGAGAACCCGATCAGCGAGACCTCCCCGCGGCGCGCAATGAACCCAGCCACAAAGATCACCGCGACCAGAAGCACAGGCGGCAGCAACAGCCTCAGAAGCCGCAGGATCAGGGTCGGAGAGATCATCTCCTCCAGCTCGGTCACCACTGCCAGCCCGAGCCCGAGAATGCCGCCCGAGACTGTAAAGGCGAACAGCTTCTCCCGCAGAAGCTGGCGCAGAAAATCGAGGTCCACACTCTCGAGCAACCGCGCCGAGAGATAGAGGACGAGCCAGACCATCCCGAGGAAAATACACGCGGCGGCATAGCGCACCACGATATTCCAAGCATGCAGGAACAGCGCCGGATAGTCGCTCCAGGCGTGCGAACCGCCCTGCGCCACGGCCATCGCGAAGGGCATCGGCAGCATCGCCAGAACCGAAAGCGCGAGCAGCTCGTAAGGCATGTAGCCCGCCAGCGACTCGCTCGCAGCATAGCCAAGCGACGCCCACCATCCGAGCAACGCGACCGGAACCGCAATCATCGCCGCCGCGCCGAACGCCCTGCGCCAGCCGATCTCGCCCAGCATCGCAAGCGCGGTCGCGAAGAACACCGTGCCCAGAACCGACACGCCGAATTGTCCGTGCGCGTCAATCGGAAGCCGTTGCTGCAACTGGTTATCGAGTGCCCAGAAGAACATGCCCGCCAGCAGCCCGAGCAGAATATGTTGCAAACGTAGTTGCATGCGTCCCTCTCCTGTCTTGCGCGAGGCTCCCGCGCGTCTGACGCGCCTTGTTAGCCCGCGCGCTGAGCGAGCCAGTCGGGAAGCCCCCCGATATGATCGAGCACCGCATCAGCGAGCGGGGCCAGATCGGCCCGCTCCGCCGGTCCGCTCAGCACGCCGATCGCAATCATCCCCGCCGCACGCGCCGCGTGCAGGTCATGCTGGCTGTCGCCGACCATCACGACCTCGGCCGGGTCCAGCCCCAGCGAATCCGCGAAGGCCAGAAGCGGGCGCGGCGTTGGTTTCGCCCCGTGCCCGCTGTCATAGCCGATAATCCGGTCGAAAAGATCGGTGATGCCCGCCTGTGCAGCATGCGCCCGCGCCGAGGACTCGGCATCGTTCGTACAAATGCCCAGCTGCAATCCGCGTCCGCGCAGATCGGACAGAAGCGCAGCAAGCGGCACCGGCTCCACCAGAGGCACGTCATGCGCCGCCTGCTCCAGTTCGAGCACCAGATCATCGAGCGACCGTCCCGGAAGATGCGGCAACAGCAGTTCCGCCGCCTCCCGAACCGTGCCCGCGATCACCGGCGAGTGCGGCTCGAATTCTATCCGATTGAGGTCGAATCCGATTGCCGCGGCAAGCCTACCAGCCTGCTGTGGATCCTTTGCCAACGCCTCGATCTGCAGCTTCGCCCAAGCGCCCCATGTCGCGTCGAAGTCGAAAAGCGTACCGTCCTTGTCGAACAGCACCGCCCGTATCTTGCCGCCTGCCATCTGCGATCTGCCTCCCTTTGCGGGCAGATTGCCCAAAGCTGCGCGTCAGGTCCAGTGGCGCAGATCGCCGCGCCCGAGAACCGCGCGCGCCTGCATCAGCGCCTCGGGCTGCACACCAAGGTCCTGCGCGCAATCCAGGACCACCTGATCGTCCTGCAGAACATGGTCGAGAACTCCTGCAAGGAAGTCCGGATCGCTCGCCTGCGCCCGCAAATCGTCCACGCTCGCCCCGGAATTGGCGAGGAACGCGCCGATCAGATCTTCGCGACCGGCAAGCCAGCCGAGGGTCTGCAACGCGAGCGTATGAGCGTTTTCTTGCCGCATGACGGGTCCTTCTTTGTCGGGGAGAAACGCTTTGTTAACCTATCGACCGCTAAGGTCAAGAAAAGGCGCGATGAGAAGCTGGCGCAGTCGGGAACCGCCCGATGCAAGCCGCACCGCGCCGGAGGTTGAAGGAGTAGCGTTATATGCCGGGATCGATCCTCATCGTGGATGATGTGGCGACCAATCGCATTGTGCTTAAGGCGAAGCTGACCGGCGCGCGCTACAACACGCTGCAAGCCGCAAGCGCGGCGGAGGCGCTCGCCCTCGCCGCGGCGCAACGGCCCGGCCTGATCCTGCTCGACGTCGCCTTGCCCGACATGACCGGAGAGGGCCTCATTGCCCGGTTGCGGGCGAACCCGCGGACCCGGCGCATCCCGATCATCGCGATGACGGGGCGCGACACGCCGGAACTGCGCGTGACGCTGCTGCAGGCCGGGGCGAATGAGGTGCTGGCCAAACCCTTCGACGAACTTGTCCTGCTCGCCCGACTGCGCAGCCTGATACGCGCCCATGTCGGCGACGAGGATTCGGCGCTGCGCGAACAGACCTGCCGGGAACTCGGTTTCGCGGAGGCCGCGAGCGACTTCGTCCCTCTCGCGCGGATCGCTCTGATCGCGCCCAGCCCGTCCGAGGGGCTGCGCTGGAAATCCGCGCTCGCGCCCCTGCTGACGACGAATCGGATTTTGCTGACCAGTTACGACGAGCCCTGCGGCGACGATCCCACCCGTCGCACCCCCGATCTATTCGTGATCGGCGCAGACCTCGCGCAGCGCGGCGATGGGCTACGGCTGATGTCGGAATTGCGCTCGCATCCCGAAACGCGCCATGCGGCGATCCTGATCGCCAGCCAGCCCGACGCGCGCGAAACGCAAGCCAGCGCGCTTGATCTGGGTGCGGATGATCTGCTGCCCGCCGAGATGTCGACGCCGCTCGCGGCAAAGGAAGCCGCACTCAGGATTGGTGCGCAGCTCCGCCGCAAGCGCCTGTCCGATCAACTGCGTCTCTCGGTCGACGAAGGTCTGCGTCTTGCGCTGGTCGATCCGCTGACCGGGCTGCACAATCGTCGCTACGTGAACGCGCATCTGTCGCGCATGTCCGAGCGCGCGCGCCGCACGGGCCATGGCTATGCGGTGATGCTGCTCGACCTCGACCGTTTCAAATCAGTGAACGACACCTATGGCCACGGCGCGGGTGACGAGGTGCTAGCGAGTATCGCCCGCCATCTGCGCCAAAGCCTGCGCGACGTCGATCTCATCGGTCGCATCGGCGGCGAGGAGTTTCTCGTAGCGCTGCCCGACAGTTCTCTGGTCGAGGGTTGCCGGATCTCGGAACGGCTCCGGCACGAAATCGCACAGAGCAAGATCACGCTGCCCGACGGACAAATGACGCAGGTCACCATTTCGATTGGCCTCGCCTTCGGCGGCACGCGCCATGACGATCCTCAGCATCTTATCGACGAGGCGGATGCGGCGCTTCTCTGCGCCAAGGGAAGCGGTCGAAACCAAGTGTCCCTCGCCCAGCACACAAACGCGGCCTGACCCGAAATAGAAGGGTCACGCCGCGCTCGGGCAGGTGATGAGACTGAGGGTTGGCGATTTTCCAAACGGCGAATGGTGATGCCCCCTTGGGGGCGCCCGTCCGCCTGACCTCACGGCTTGGGCTTTGGGGCGTCCTCGCGGTCCTTCTTGCGCTTGTCGAACCGCGCCGCGCCCTCGCGCAGACGCTCGGCAAAGCTATGCCGCGCCTCGGCGCTCATCGCGTCGAGCCGGTCGAGGATCAGTTGCTCGCCGATATCGACCCGCTGCACCGTCCGCGCCTTGTGTCGCTCAAGCAGCTCGGCCACCTGCGCACGATCCCAGGGCTCCGCGTCGATCGCAGCGATCAGCGCCGTCATGTCGCTGCGCGCCTGCCGCCGCATATCGCGGAACTCCGAGCCGCGCGCCTGCGCCGCCTTGCGCAGCGCATCACGATCTTCCGGGCTCAGCGCACCGGTAAAAGCGCCAAGGCTGACATCGCCCACGACCGGGCGCGGCGGATGCCGCTCATGCGCCAGCCAGCCGCCGATGAAGAACCCCAGCAAAAGCAGGTTCAGCACCGCCGACCCTATCAGCGCCCAGCGCAATCCCCGGCCATTTCGCGTCTCGGCAGCCGCCATCAGAACCCTCCTTCATCGGCGAAGGCGAAGGTGTCGCCCTCGGGTAGCAGGTTGACCGTGCCGAGGCTTTCGGTCGTGCTGCTGGCGTAAAACGGGCTGAGCGCGCCGATCTCGTCGGCGCCCACGAAGCCGATCCAGACCCCGGCCAGCGCGGCCGTGACCAGACCGCCCATCGGAGCCCAGCCGCCGAACGCGCCGCGAAGCGCGTCCCAGATACCGGCCAAGACGTCAGGCTTGTCGGGCGCTGCAGCGGGGCCAGAACGCGCGAAGCCCGCTTGCTCCGCCTCCGCATCGGCCAGAACCCGGGCGAGGAAACCCGCCTCAGGCTCGGGCCCTCCCGCCGCGCGCGCCTCGCCGAAAAGCGTCTCCAGCGCCGCGTCGTCCAACGCGTCCGTCTCGCGATCCATGCGTTTGTCAGTCATCGCCAAACCCCAATTTCTCTCGCTGCCCCCGAAGCAGCTTGCTCAAAGCGCGTTTTCCACGCGCTGTCAGACTTTCTACGGCCTCGACGCCAGTTTCCATCGCGGCAGCGATCTCGGGATTGGACAAACCGTCGATATGTCGCAGTGTCACCGCGATCCGCTGCCGTTCCGGCAATTGCTCCAGCGCCGCTTCCAGCGCCGCCACCCGGTCGCGCGCGATCAACTCGTCCAGCGCGCTCGCGCGGTCATCGGCCACCTCTGGCGCCTCGTCCAACCCCACGCCGCGGCGCTTGCGCAGCCGGTCCGTCGCGAGGTTGGCCACCACCCGGTAAAGCCAAGTCGAGACCTTCGCCTCGCCGGCGCGCCACTCCGGCGCGATCTTCCAGAGCCGCAAGAGCCCCTCTTGCGCGACATCCTCGGCCTCGGCCGCATCGCGCAGATAGCGATAGGCAAGCCGATAGGCCAAGGGCCCGAAGCGCAGCGTCAACGCCCGCGCAGCCGCTCGGTCGCCCTGCGCGTAAAGCTCCAGCAGCGCCTCGTCCGAAGCCTCGTTCATCGCATCCAGTGCCATCGTCATTCCGTCAAAGGCCTAGCCTGCTTTCCCTGCGCATGCAATTTGACATGCAACCGGGGCGCTTTGCTGCGCCCCGGCTTTTTTCACTGCTCGAAACTCAGTTCGTGGATCGGCCCGAGCCATCCGCCGGGCCGTTGCCCGGACCTTGACCTTGGCCAGCCCCGGCGCCCGGCTGCATCGGCGGCGTGCCCTGCGGGCCTTGGCCGTTCGGGCCTTGCCCCATCGGACCCTGACCCATCGGGCCATCGCCTTGCATCATCCGCCCGTAGCCGTCGCGGTCGCCGTTCCACCCCATACGGTCATGGCCATGGCGATCCCCTTTGCCCATGCGGTCATGGCCGTGGTAATCGCCCTTGCCCATCCGGCCATGGTCGCGGCGGTCGCTCATCCGCTGCATGAAGCGTTTCGCCATCTGCATCTCATCGGCACTGATCGCCCCGTCATTGTTGCGGTCCATCCGGTCGAACATGCGCGTCGGCATCGGATGCGCCATCAGTTCGGCGGCCGACAGCTCGCCGTCGCCATTGCTGTCCTGCGCGGCGAAGCGCGCTTTCACGCGGGCCTCGATGCGGGCTTTCACCTTGGCCATCTCGGAATTGACGAGCTCCTCCTGAGAAATCATCCCATCGCCATTGGCGTCGAGCGCCTCGGCGTCGGCGGCCCGCTTGGCCTGAATTTCCTCCATCGTCACCTGACCGTCGCCATCGGTGTCGAAGCGGCTGATGTCGAAACCGAAGCCGCGCCCGTCTTGATCGCGCATCGCGCCGGGCTTCATGTTCTGCCCCATACCATTGGCGGGGCCATTGCCAGCACCGTTGCCCGGTCCGTTGCCCGGCCCATTCCCGGGCATGACTTGCTGTCCCTGCGCCTGGTTGCCGGTCTGGTTCTGCGCCACCACCGGCATTGCGAGGGTGATCGCGCTGCCCGCGAGGATTGCCGCGACGAGGGTCTGCCTGTTCATGACTTTCATTCGAAACTCCTGTTCTCGCTCCCACGGCACATCTCGCGCCGTCGATGTCTAACCAAACGAGGCGCCCGCAGCATTCCGTCGCCAAACTCACGCATCCGTGATAGACCCGCCGGACTTTCCATCCGCCCCGGCTGCCGCCATACTGCCCTGCGAACGGGCGGAGAGAGACCGCCACAAGGGAGAGCGCAATGCAGTCGCATGACGAGTATCACGATGACCGCCCGCTGGGCCGCTCGATCGGGCGGGGCCTGCGCTGCCGCTGCCCGGCCTGCGGCAAGGGGCGGATTTTGCACAGTTATCTCAAGGTGCGTGATACCTGCCCGGCCTGCGGCGAGGACCTCTCGCATCAGCGCGCCGATGACGGCCCCGCCTATCTGACGATCCTGATCGTCGGCCATCTCGCGATTCCGATGATGGCGGCCTATTTCATCGCCTTCCGCCCCGGACCGTGGGAGATGATCTGGATTTTCGGCATCGGCTCGATGGTGCTCTCGGCGGTGCTTTTGCCGCTGATGAAGGGGATGCTGGTGGGCATCCAATGGTCGCGCCGGATGCATGGTTTCGGCGAAGGCGAAATCGTCCATGACTGACACGCGCCCCCCGGTCGACAAAACCGCGCTACGCGACGCGGCCAGCGTGATCGTCCTGCGCCGTGATGCCGATGCGGTGCCGAGCGTGCTGATGGGCCAGCGCGGTGCGGGGGCGGCCTTCATGCCCTCGAAATACGTCTTCCCGGGCGGCGCGCTCGACACCACGGATTGGGAGGTGCCCTTCGCATCTCCCCTACCCGCGCCCGATCACGCGCGGCTCGAGGCCGATGCGCCCGCAGGGATCGGCGGGGCGCTGGCCGCCGCCGCTCTGCGCGAATTGTGGGAAGAGACCGGGCTGGTGCTGGGCGAGAAAACCACGTGGCCCGGCGCGGTGCCCACCGATTGGCAGGGCTTCGCCGATCTGGGCTTTCTGCCCTCGGCGGCCAATCTGCATTTCGTGTTCCGCGCGATCACGCCGCCGGGCCGCCCGCGCCGCTTCGATGCGCGGTTCTTCCTGATCGATGCGGGAGCGATCCAGGGCGATCTCGACGATTTCTCGCGCGCCTGCGACGAGCTTTCGCATCTGCATTGGGTGCCCCTGCCCGAGGCGCGTGCGCTCAACTTGCCCTTCATCACCGAAGTGGTTTTGGCCGAAATCGCCGCCCTCATCACCACCAAACACGCGCTTGGCACGCCGCATTCGGTGCCGTTCTTCGACAATCGTGGGCCGCGTTCGGAGTTCCGGCGGATCGGGCTTTAACGTCCCGCCAGCACGATCACGATCAGCGACACCACGACGAGCGCGATGCCCACCCCTTCGCGCTTGTGCAAGCGCTCGTGGAAAACCAGCGCCGAGGCGAGCAGCGTGAAGACGATCTCCACCTGACCCAGCGCGCGCACGAAGGCCGCGTTTTGCAGCGAGAACGCGGTGAACCAACCCGCCGAGCCCAGAACGCCGGTGATCCCCACCAGCACCGTGCGCCGCCATGCGCCGAACACGCGGGTCAATTCGCCTGGCTCGCGCAGTCGCAGATAAAGCCCCATTCCGATCGATTGCGCGAAGGTCGCGCAGGCCAACGCGACAATGGCGCGGGCGAAGAAGTCGAGCGGCTCCAGCTCCAGCGTCGCGCCGCGATAGAAGATCGAGGACAGGCCGAACAGCGCCCCCGCCCCGACGCCGTAAAGCGCCGCGCGCGGGTTGAAGCCGCCTTCGGGCGGTTTGGTCAGGAACAACACCCCCGCCAGTCCGATCGCGATCCCGATCCAGCCGATGGGCCCGACGAATTCGCCGAGGATGATCGCGGAGAACAGCGCGACCTGCACCGTCTCGGTCTTGGTGAAGGCCACGCCCACCGCGAAATTGCGCAAGCCGAACAGCGCCACCGTCAGGAAGGTCGCCGCCACCTGCGCCGCCCCGCCCGCAATGACGAATCCCCAGAAGGGGCCGCTCAGATGCGGCCATGGCGTGCCGGTCGCAGCCAGAAAGCCCAGCGCCGTCGCAGCCGCGAGCGGGAAGCCAAACAGGAAGCGTGAAAACGTCGCACCGCCCACCGAGAGCTGCGCCCCCGCCAGCAGCTTTTGCAGCATGAAGCGAATGGTCTGGACGGCCGCGGCGAACAGCGTCACCCAGACCCAGAGATGCACCGGCGCGTCGGTCACTTACCGACCTGCGTCATGTCATAGCCGTTGAAATCCATGACATCGCGCGCCGCCTTGATCAGATCGGGCCGTGGCGAGGCCTGCCGCGACAGGATCATCCCCCAGCCGCCCGAAGGTGTGCCAAGCACCGCAACCCGATAATCGAAATCGACCCAGAGCACCCAGATCGGCTCGCCGCCGAACGCGTCCTTCGCCAGCAGTCGCCCGCCCGGCCCGGTCAGCGTGACTTTCTCGTCGACAGCGGCAGGCTTGATCGCGCAATTCGTACCGCGTAGCCGGTAGGCGCTCTTGCCGTCCCACGCCCAGTTCTGCGTGCCCGAACAGCCCGGGATGCCGCTCTCGACGACATGCCACTCGCCACCGAAGCGCTGCGGATCGAAGAGCGACGCCGAAGAGATCAGCGCGCCCGGTTTGCGCAGCGACGCGGTCTCCGGGGGCGCCGCACAGCCCGCGAGGGTCAGCGCGAGCATCCCGCCCAGCGCAGCGATCTTCGCCCGGCTCATTGCACGCATAGTTGCATCGGGTAGCCCGCCTCGCTCATCACCTCGTTGCACCCCAGAAGCGGGGTCACCGGCGCGCAGGTCTTCGAGCGCGCGAGGCATTCGCCCTCGCACTCGCTGCCCGCCTGACAGCTCTTGCCGCTATCGGAGGTCATCTTAACGCAGATGAACGCCCCGTCGCGCGCGAGCCATTTGCCGCCGCGCGCAACGCATTCGAATTTCCCGGCATCGATCTTCTCCTGCCCGACCAGCGGCAGTTGTTCTGCCGTATCGCCCTCGTCCGTGGGGCCGAAGGGATTGCAGCCCGCCAAGGCGAGCGCTGCACACAGAAGGATCGACGCCCCGCGCATCAGTAGGGCATCGGGTGATGCTTGTGGAGCTCCGCGATCTTGTCGAGCAGCTCCTTCGGCAGTTCCACCCCTTCGGCGTCGAGGTTCGGCTTGAGCTGATCGACCGAGGTCGCGCCAACGATCGGGATCACCGGGAAGGGACGGCTCATCACCCACGCAATCGCCATCGTCACCGGGTGAAGATCGAACTCCTTCGCAAGCGCGACATACCGGTCAGCGATCTCGAAAGCGCGCGGATTGGCGCGCCCACCGAGATTGTTGACCAGCGACCGCCGGGTGTTGTCGGGGATCACGTCGCCCGAATATTTGCCCGTCAGGATACCGGCGGCGAGCGGCGAATAGGCCAGCAGCGTCACTTTCTCCTGTTGCCCCAACTCCCCCAGATCGAGGTCGTAGTAGCGGCACATCAGCGAATATTCGTTCTGGATCGACTCGACGCGCGGCCCTTTGCCCGCCTCGGCCAGTGCCAGCCATTGCGCGGTGCCCCAGGCGCTCTCGTTCGACAGGCCGAATTCGCGGATTTTGCCCTCTTTACGCAGATCTTCGAGCGTCTCGAGACACGCGCTCATATCGTCGAGCACCTCCTGCTTCGAAGGCTGCTTCGACGGATCGAAGCGCCACGTCTTGCGGAAGTGATAGGAGCCGCGATTGGGCCAGTGGAACTGGTAGAGGTCGATGTAATCCGTCTGCAGCCGGGTCAGCGAATCCGTCACCGCTTGGCGGATCCGGGTCGGGCTGATCTCGGGGCCGCCTTCGATCGCATTCGAGCCCTCGCCGGTGATCTTGGTGGCCACCACCAGATCGTCGCGCTTGCCGCGTTTGGCCAGATAAGTGCCCACGATCTGCTCCGTCCGGCCCATCGTCTCGGCCTTCACCGGGTTCACCGGGTACATCTCGGCCGTGTCGAGGAAATTGACCCCGCGGTCGAGCGCGAAATCGATCTGGTCATGGCCCTCGGCCTCGGTGTTCTGGCTGCCCCAGGTCATCGTCCCGAGACAAATCTCGGACACCATGATCCCGCTTTGACCAAGTTCCAGCTTGCGCATGCCCGCGCCCCCTTTGTCATATGATGTTGCGCGGACCCTGCCACCGGGCCGCGGGAAGGTAAAGGCCCCTGACCCGGTGCTTCGTTTGACGTCGTGCTTACTCGACCCGGTCCATATAGTCGCCGTAGCCCTCGGCCTCCATCTCCTCGTAAGGCACGAAGCGCAGCGAGGCGGAGTTGATGCAATAGCGCAGACCGCCCTGATCGCGCGGCCCGTCGGGGAAGACATGGCCCAGATGGCTGTCGCCGTTTTTCGAGCGCACTTCGACGCGGGTCATGCCGTGGCTGGTATCGGTCAACTCTACGACATGATCGTCGATCAGCGGTTTGGTGAAGGACGGCCAGCCGCAGCCCGCGTTGTATTTGGTCGAGGAGGCGAAAAGCGGCTCGCCCGAGACCACGTCGACATAGATGCCCTTGGCGGCGTGGTTGTCATATTCGCCGGTGAAGGGCCGCTCGGTGCCGTTCTGCTGGGTGACGCGGTATTGCTCGGGGGTGAGCTTCGCGATCGCCTCGTCGGATTTCTGCCAGTTGCTCATGATGGGTCTCCCTTTCGGGCCTGATCTAGGCGGCGGCGGCCGCGAGAAAAGCCCTGCCGCCGCGTTTCGCTCGCATGTTCTACGGCGCAAGCCTACCATCCGGATCAGGAGGAGCCGACCATGACCACACCCGATCCCCGCGCCGATCTGCCCACCCACCGCGTCGAGAACCAGCCGCCCGCGCGCGGTGACGTCGATCTCTACGCCACGGATGCACCGCTGCGCGAGGCCGTGGCGCGGGCGGGCGGTCAGGCGGAGGGGCTGTCAGATTATGGCCAGACGCTCGGCACCACAGAGATGCGCGAGGCGGGCCGCGACGCGAACCGATACCTGCCGGAGCTGCGGCTCTTCGATATGGGCGGGCGGCGGCTCGACGAGGTGCGCTTTCATCCTGCCTATCATCGTTTCATGGAGGCCGGGATCGGCGCGGGCTATGCCGCGCTGCCGTGGGAGGGCGCGAAGGGCGCTCATGCCACCCATGCCGCGATGGTCTATCTCGCAAGCCAGATCGAACCCGGCAGTTGCTGCCCGATGACGATGACCTATGCCGCCGTGCCCGCGCTCGAAGCCACGCCCGAGATCGCCGCACTCTGGCGTCCGAAACTCACCGCGCGCAGCTACGATCCGCGCGTGCTGCCGGTGGGCGAGAAGACCGGCGCGACGCTGGGGATGGCGATGACCGAGAAGCAGGGCGGCTCGGACGTGCGCGCGAACACCACGCGGGCCGAGCGCGCAGACGGGCATTGGCGGCTGACCGGGCATAAGTGGTTCTGCTCTGCGCCGATGTCGGACGGCTTCCTGACGCTGGCGCAGACCGAAAAGGGGCTCAGTTGCTTCCTCGTACCGCGCTGGCTGGAAGGCGAGCGCAACGCGATCCGCATCCAGCGGCTGAAGGACAAGCTGGGCAATCGCTCCAACGCGTCTTCCGAGATCGAATATGAGGGCGCGGTGGCCCATCTTCTGGGCGAGGAAGGCCGGGGCGTCGCGACGATCATCGAGATGGTGCACCACACCCGGCTCGACACCGCGCTCGCGCCTGCGGGGCTGATGCGCGCCGCGATCTCCGAGGCACATCACTGGGCGACGCATCGCGCTGCCTTCCAGCGGCGCCTGATCGATCAGCCGCTGATGCGTGCGGTGCTGGCCGATCTGACGCTGGATTGGGAAGGCGCGCTGACGCTGGGGATGCGGGTGGCGGAGGCCTTCGACAGCGCCCACCCCGAGGATCGTGCCTTCGCCCGGATCGGCGTGGCGCTGGCGAAATATTACGGCAACAAGCGGTGCCCCGTCGTGACCTATGAGGCGATGGAGGTGCTGGGCGGCATCGGCTACGTCGAGGACACGCCGATGCCGATGCTCTATCGAGAAGCGCCGCTGAACGGCATCTGGGAGGGCTCGGGCAATGTGATCTGTCTCGACATACTGCGCACGCTGGCGAAAGAACCACTGGCGGCGGAGATGCTGCGCGCGGAGCTGGACGCGGCGCGCGGCACCGATCCGCGCTACGACGCGGCGCTGGCCGATCACCTCGCCCGCTGGCCAGCGCTCCCACCCGAGGCCGAAGCGCGCTGGTTCGCGGAACGGCTGGCACTGCTCCTGACCGCGTCGCTGCTGATCCGAAATGCACCTGCGGCGGTGAGCGACGCCTTCGTCGCGACGCGGCTTGCGGGCGAGGCGGGCCGGACCACCGGGGCGATGGCGGGCAGCGATGTCTCTGCTATCCTGGGCCGGATCGCTGGCTGAGACTGCGGAAGCCTCCGGCGGGGATATTTGGATCAATGAGAAGGAGAGGCGCGATGAGCGAAGACCGGTATCTGATCCGGGCCGATGAGATCGCGGCAATGGAAGGGCTGGCGAAGAAGCATTTCCTCAACCCGAATGCGCGGCGGATCAACAAGAGCCTTGGCGACGCGACGGGGCTGACGGGGATCGGGGTGCATATCATCGAGGTGGAGCCCGGCTGCGAGACCACCGAGTTTCACCGCCACCACCATGAGGACGAGGCGATCTTTGTGCTGAGTGGCGAGGCGACCGCGCGGATCGGCGAAGAGCGTCACGCGATCGGGCCGGGCGATTTCATCGGCTACCGCGCGGGCGGCGCGGCCCATACGATCGAGAATACCGGATCGGAGCTGTTGCGGCTGCTCGTCATGGGCCAGCGCTTGGGCCATGACGTGGGCGACTACCCCGACCTCGGCAAACGGCTCTATCGCAATGCGGGAATGGCGTGGCAGATGGTGGAGGCCGACGCGATCACGGAGGTCACGGCGGGGGCGAAGAAGTAACGCCCCCAGCCGAGGTTCACGCGTTGAACAGGAAGTGGAGGACGTCGCCGTCTTTCACTTCGTAGGTCTTGCCCTCGACGCGGAACTTGCCCGCCTCTTTTGCGCCCGCTTCGCCCTTATTGGCGACGTAGTCGTCGTAGGAGACCGTCTCGGCGCGGATGAAGCCGCGTTCGAAATCGCCGTGGATGACGCCCGCTGCCGCCGGGGCCAGCGTGCCCTTGCGGATCGTCCAGGCGCGGGCCTCTTTCGGGCCGACGGTGAAGTAGGTCTGCAGGCCGAGCAGGTCGTAACCCGCGCGGATCAGGCGGTCGAGACCGGCCTCTTCCAGACCCATCTCTTCGAGGAACATCTCCGCTTCCTCGGCGTCGAGCTGCGAGATTTCCTCTTCGATCTTGGCCGAGATCACGACGGTGCCCGCGCCCTGCTCGGCGGCCATCTTGGCGACCGCTTCGGATTTCGAGTTGCCGGTCGCGGCGGAGCCTTCCTCGACATTGCAGACATAGAGAACCGGCTTGGCGGTCAGCAGCTGCAGCATGTTCCACGCCTTGCGGTCGTCCTCGGAGACTTCGATGGTGCGCGCGGGACGACCGGCTTCCAGCGCCTCTTTCGCCTGCTCCAGAAGGCGCATTGCCTCTTTCGCTTCCTTGTCGCCGGATTTCACCTTGCGGGCGAGGTTCGCGATACGTTTCTCGAGGCTTTCGAGATCGGCAATCATCAGCTCGGTCTCGATGGTCTCGGCATCGGCTACCGGATCGACGCGGCCCTCCACATGGGTCACATCGCCATCTTCAAAGCAGCGCAGCACATGGGCAATCGCATCGACTTCGCGGATATTGGCGAGGAACTGGTTGCCGAGGCCCTCCCCTTTCGAGGCGCCTTTCACGAGGCCCGCGATATCGACGAAGGTCATGCGGGTCGGGATGACCTCTTTCGAGCCGGCGATCTCGGCCAGCGTGTCGATCCGCTCATCGGGAACGGCAACTTCGCCGACATTCGGCTCGATCGTGCAGAAGGGGAAATTCGCCGCCTGCGCGGCCGCCGTTTTGGTCAGCGCGTTGAAGAGGGTGGATTTGCCCACGTTCGGCAGACCCACGATACCCATCTTGAAACCCATTTCGCCCTCCTGTTTGTGGCTGCGCGCTTCTTATTCATTGGCCGCCCCCGGTGCAAGCGCGCGCGAGGGCCGGAATCGTGATAGGCTGGCCTTCTTGTTCAGGGAGGTGACCGCAATGAGTTTCGAACCCTACATCCACTTTCAGGGAAACTGCGAAGAGGCGATGCGCTTCTATGCCGAGCTTTTCGGCACCGAGCCGCCCTTCATCATGCGCTATGGCGATATGCCCGAGGCCAGCGAAGGCATGAGCGAGGCAGGCAAGGCGCGGATCATGCATGCGCTGATCAAGCTCGGCGATGGCGCGTTGATGGCCTCGGACTGGCCCGAGGGGCGCGACCGCCCGCAAAGCTCGGTCTCGATCTCGCATGTCTCGGAGAGCCGGGAGGCCGCGAAGGCGATCTTCGAGCGGCTGATGGACGGGGCCGAGGAGGTCATGATGCCCTTCGACGACACGTTCTGGGCCGACGGGTTCGGAATGCTCCGCGACCGCTTCGGCACGGCGTGGATGATCAACGGTCCGGCAAAGATGTAGGCGCGGGCCCTCGCGGCGGGCGGGAGCGCGCGCGAGGCATTGATTTTCCCGCCCTCTTCGCGCAAACCGCTTCGGGACCAGCCGGAGGGACGCCATGACTCGCATCGACGCCAAATTCGCCAGCCTCAAGGAAGAGGGCAAGAAAGCCTTCGTCTCCTACATCATGGCGGGCGACCCGGATCTGGAAACCTCGCTCGAGGTGATGAAGGGGCTACCGGCGGCAGGCGTCGACATCATCGAGCTGGGCGTACCCTTCACCGATCCGATGGCCGACGGTCCGACGATCCAGCTGGCGGGTCAGCGCGCGCTCGACGGTGGGCAGACGCTGCAGAAGACGCTCGATATGGCAGCGGAGTTTCGCAAGACCGACGACACCACGCCGATCGTGCTGATGGGCTATTACAACCCGATCTATTCGCGCGGCGTGGATCGCTTCCTCGAAGACGCGAAGGCGGCCGGGATCGACGGGCTGATCGTGGTCGACCTGCCGCCCGAGGAAGATGTCGAGCTTTGCATCCCTGCGCAGGCCGCCGGGATCAACTTCATCCGCCTCGCGACGCCGACGACCGATGACAAGCGTCTGCCGAAGGTTCTGCAGAACACCTCGGGCTTCGTCTATTACGTCTCGGTGACGGGGATTACCGGCTCTCAGGCCGCGCAGGCGACCGAGGTCGGCCCGGAAGTCGCCCGGATCAAGGCGAAGACCGATCTGCCGGTGATCGTGGGCTTCGGCATCACGACGCCCGAAGCCGCGAAGACCATCGCGGGTGTCGCCGATGGCTGCGTCGTGGGCTCGGCCATCGTGAAAGAGATCGCCGAGGGCAAGCCGGTGGCAGAGGTGCTGGACTTCGTGAAGGGCCTCGCAGGCGGCGCGCATTCGGCCTGAACGGCCACGCGCCGCTTAAGCGCGGCTCAGGGCTTCATGCGGTAGCCGATGCGCAGCCAGTACCAGCCAAGCCCCAGAACCACGACCAGTGCGGCGCAGATCACGGCCAACCCATGCCACGGCGAGGCGTCGGAGACGCCCAGGAACCCGAAGCGGGCCATGTCGATCAGGTAGAAGACCGGGTTGTAATGGGTCAGGATCTGGAAGGCCGGCGGCAGCGCCTTGGCCGAGTAGAAGGTGCCCGACAGGAACGACAGCGGCGTGATGATGAAGTTGGTGATCGCCGCCATCTGGTCGAACTTGTCGGCGAAAACCGCCGCCAGAATACCCAGACCGCCAAGGAAGGCCGCGCCGAGCACGACAGCCGCAATCGCCCAGAACGGATGCGCGATCCCCTGCCCCAGCACGGCGAACAGCCCGAGCCAGATCACCACGGCCACGATCAGCGCACGTGCCACCGCGCCGGTCAGATACCCCACGAGGATTTCCCACGGCGCAAGCGGCGGCATCAGCGTGTCGACGATATTGCCCTGCACCTTCGCGATCACGATCGAGCTGGACGTGTTGGCGAAAGCGTTCTGGATCACCGTCATCATCAGGATGCCCGGCGCGATGAAATGCAGGAAATCGACGCCCAGAACATCGGCGCGGTTGCGCCCGAAGGCCAGCGCGAAGACGGTCAGGAACAGACCGGCGGTGATCAGCGGCGCCAGCACCGTCTGCTGCCAGACCGCGAGAAAGCGGCGAATCTCGCGCCACCCCAGCATCCGCAGGCCCATCCAGTTCACCGCGCCAAAACGGCGCACGCCGATCTCGTACATCCTGATACTCCCGTTGTTGCCCGCTCCCTACACGCTCGCGGCCCGCAGCTCAACGTAGCCCGCGCACAGCTGGTTTCCCGCTTGCGCACTGCTCTGGACGTCCTCGCGGGCCTTGAAAAGCGGGCCTCGCGATTGTATCTCTGCGCTCTCCCGCTAAAATAGGGATTGAAACTGGAATGGCCTGCGAGACGGACTTGCAGGAAACCAAGGAAGGATGCCCATGTCCTGGACCGATGAACGCGTCGAATTGCTCAAGAAGATGTGGACCGAAGGCCAATCGGCCAGCCAGATCGCGAAAGAGCTGGGCGGTGTGACGCGCAACGCGGTGATCGGCAAGGTGCATCGCCTCGGCCTGTCGAACCGCACCGGCGGCGCAGCAGAGCCCGCGAAACCCGAGCCGAAAGCCAAGCCCGAGAAGGTCGAGGCGAAGGCCGAGAAGCCCGCCGCGCAGCCCGCAGCCGAGGCGCCCGAGCCCAAGCCCGCCGCGAAACCGGCAAGCCCCGCGCCCGCACAGGCTGCAACGCCTGCTGTCTCGCCTGCGCGCAAGGCGATCATCCCCGCCGGTCAGCCGCTTCCGCCGCAGCCCTCCGCCAACGAGATCGACCCGGCCGCGCTGGCCAAGGTCGGTGAGGTCGAGAAACACGCCAAGAAGCTTGGCCTGATGGAACTGACCGAGCGCACCTGCAAATGGCCGATCGGCGACCCCGCGACCGAGGAATTCTGGTTCTGCGGCCTGCCGAGCCAATCCGGAAAACCCTATTGCGAGGCCCATGTCGGCGTCGCTTTCCAGCCGATGAGCTCGCGCCGCGACCGTCGCCGCTGAGGCAATCGCGATACGAATGACGAAGGGCGCCCCGCGAGGCGCCCTTTTTCTTTGGTCGGTTGGTCGGAGGGTCAGAACCGCCGGGTCCAGCCCACCGAGGCCGAGAACTGATGCATGTCCAATTCGACATCGCCGCCGAACATGCCCGGCCCTTTGACCTTATGCGGCGCAACGTAGTTGATTGCGAAGTCGAACGTGTCGCGCTCGTTGAGCTTCTTCGCCCCGCCGAAGCTGAAATGATGCTCGACCACACCGGGGGCGAGCACGCCCAGCATCACGTCCTCCTTGCCGATCGGGTTCGTCGCGTAGGCATAGCCCGCGCGCCACGTCATGTCCGGCGTCTGCTGCCATTCCGCGCCGATCCGAACGACATCCACATCGTCCCAACCGAAGCCCGCGCCGCCCTTGGCTCCGAAAAGTCCGTTGGTATTGGAATTCCCGACCGCAGCTATATTGCTGTAGAATATCCGCTGGTAATCGAGCATCAGCGCCAGATCGCTGCGCGGCTTGAATGTGACGCCCGCGCTGATCGAGGCGGGAATGTCGAAACTGCCGCCATCCTCGAAAAGCCCGGCATATTTGTCGAATTTCGTCATCTTGAAGCGGGTCTGCCCCGCGACGCCTACCGTGACCTGCGGCGAAATCTCGTATTTCAGACCGGCGCGCAGGCCGAACCCGGTGGAGATATCGTAGCCTCTGCCACTGAAATTGCTGGCATCCGTCGTCATCGGCCCGAACAACGCAGGGTTCAGGCCGCGCGCCGCGAACCGTTGTGCGGCGAAGGTCGGCGCGATGCCCCAGCTGAAGTTCCCGTCCTTGCGCCCGTAGCCGACCGAGACGAACATCTGCATCAGATCGACGCCCGCCTTCCCGTCGCAGAAAATCCCGGAATCGCCCGGCGCGGCCGCGCAGTTCGGGTTCGCGACATCGGGATAGCTCGTATTCATGCCGCCATTGCCATAGACCATGACGTTCAACGCGCCGCCGCCTTCCAGCGGGCGGTTATAGCCGAAATTCGGGATCGCGAACCATTCATGCCCCGACTCCGCCCCGCCATCGGGCAAGGGGAAGGCCCCGTTTGCGTCAAATCCCCGCCGCGGCGAGAACGCCTCGAGCCCGAAGGTCATCGCGTGGCCGATATCGGCGATATTCGCGGGGTTGATCGCCGCTGACATCGGGTCGACCGAATAGGCCACCCCTGCCCCGCCGACACCGCGCTGCGCGGGTCCGTAAGCAAGGGCGAAGTAGCCCTCGGTCGCGCTTGCGACACCTGGAACGCCCAACGCCAGGCACAGCGAAACCGCCCCCGCAAAACGGGGTAATTCAAACTTCTTCATTAGTTTCCTCCCTCTGAGCCGGTTTGTCGCGCAGGCAGGCTCTCCCTTCCCCCCTGCGCCTCGGCTGTGCCGTTCGAAAAACAGCTTCAAATATTCAACTTTAAATATACCTGATCTGGCAAGTGTTTTCTCGTTTGGCGCGAGTGGGGCCGAAATCCGCCTCTCATGCCACGGGAATACCCCCCGTCACGCGGGGGGCTTTTCGGAACGCTCTGCAAGGGCTATATCGCGCGCCATGAGCACAAACCCTCCGAACCTGCGTCCCGATCTCGCGCCCCGCGCGCGCATCTCGGATGCCCCCCGCCCCGGTCAGCCGCTGATCGGGATGGTCTCGCTTGGCTGCCCCAAGGCACTGGTCGACAGCGAACGCATCCTCACGCGGCTGCGCGCCGAGGGCTACGCGATCTCGCCCGATTACGCGGGCGCGGATGCGGTGATCGTGAATACCTGCGGGTTTCTCGACAGCGCCAAGGCGGAAAGCCTCGAGGCGATCGGCGAGGCGCTCAATGAAAACGGCCGGGTCATCGTAACGGGCTGTCTGGGCGCGGAGCCCGAATATATCACCGGCACGCACCCCTCCGTGCTCGCCGTGACCGGCCCGCATCAATACGAGCAGGTGCTGGACGCGGTCCATGCCGCCGTGCCGCCCGATCCCGATCCCTTCGTCGATCTTCTGCCCGCCGCCGGCGTGAAGCTGACGCCGCGCCATTACAGCTATCTGAAGATTTCCGAGGGCTGTAACCACAAGTGCAAGTTCTGCATCATCCCCGACATGCGCGGCCGCCTCGTCAGCCGTCCGGCCCATGCGATCGTGCGCGAGGCCGAGAAACTGGTCAGCGCGGGCGTGCGCGAATTGCTGGTGATCTCGCAGGACACGTCCGCTTACGGCGTCGATATCAAACACGCGGAGGAGCGGGGCCACCGCGCGCATATCACCGATCTCGCGCGGGATCTGGGCTCGCTCGGCGCTTGGGTGCGGCTGCATTACGTCTACCCCTACCCGCATGTGCGCAACCTGATCCCGCTGATGGCGGAGGCGCAGGAGAATGGCGGCGGCGTTCTGCCTTATCTGGATATTCCGTTCCAGCACGCCCACCCGGATGTGCTCAAGCGGATGGCGCGGCCCGCGGCCTCGGCCAAGACGCTCGACGAGATCGCGGCGTGGCGCGCGGCCTGCCCGGATATCACGCTGCGCTCGACCTTCATCGTGGGCTATCCCGGCGAGACCGAGGACGAGTTCCAATATCTGCTCGACTGGATGGACGAGGCGCAGCTCGACCGCGTCGGCTGCTTCCAATATGAAAACGTCGAGGGCGCGCGCTCCAACACCCTGCCCGATCACGTGCCTGACGAGGTGAAACAGGATCGTTGGAACCGCTTCATGGAGAAGGCGCAGGCGATTTCCGAGGCGAAGCTGCAAGCCAAGGTCGGCTCGGTGCAACAGGTCATCGTCGATGCGGTCGATGCCGAAGGCGCCACCTGCCGCACCAAGGCAGACGCGCCCGAGATCGACGGCAACCTGTTCATCGATGAGGATTTCGAGAATCTCAGCCCCGGTGATATCGTGACGGTCGAGGTCGATGAGGCCTCGGAATACGATCTCTGGGGAAGGCTCGTTTGATCCGCACTCTCGCTTTGCTCGCATTGCTTCTCGGCCTGCTGCCCGTCGCGGCGCAGGCTGGCGAATGCGCCATCGATGCCGCCCAAGGTCGCGAGATTGCGCAGGCGACTTCGCAACAGCGGCAAGCTCAGGGGCTGAACGCGCTCGCGATGGATCCGCAATTGACGCAGGCCGCAGCAACGCAAGGCTGCGACATGGCCCGGCGCGGCTTCTTCGATCACAAGGGCTCGGACGGATCGACCCCGCTCAGGCGGGCGGCGACGGCTGGCTTCCGCGCCTGCCTGATCGCCGAGAATGTCGCGATGGGCCAGCGCGATCCGGGCGAGGTGTTCGACGCCTGGATGCATTCGCCCGGCCATCGCCGCAACATCCTGCTGCGCGGCGTGACCAGGATCGGCGTGGCGGTCGTGCCCCGGCGCGATGGCAAGGGCCCGTGGTATGTGATGGTGCTCGCGAATCCCTGCTGAAGCTCAGGTCAGCCCTTCGGTGTCGATGTGGATGACCTCGCCGCAATGTTTGCAATGGATCGCATCGGCATCGTGCAGGCTCAGCCCGCAGGTCGGGCACTCATGGCGTACCTTCGTAGGCCGGAACAACACCTGCGCGAGTCGCAAGAACAGCGTCACCCCGAAGATCATGATCGCGACCGAGATCATTCGCCCCCATTCGCCCTTGGGCGTAATATCCCCGAACCCAGTCGTGGTCAGCGTCGTCACGGTGAAATAGAGCGCATCGGCGTAGTTCTTGATCTCCGGGTTGATCCGCACCTGCGTGGCGTAGATCAGCCCCGTCATCACGAAGAGAAAGACCACAAGATTGATCGCGGCGACGATGATTTCTTCATGGCGACGGAAGAATCTAAAGTCGGAGCGCAGACGCTCGAGTAGCTGATAGGTGTGCAACAGCCGCAGCGTCCGCAATATTCGCAGGAAGCCCAGCCCCTGCCCCGCGATCGGCGCGAGAAACGAGCCGATGGAAACCAGATCCGCCCAAGTCGGCGCGCGGGTCCAGAACCGTATCTTCTCATCCGAGATCGCATATCGGGCGAGGAAATCGGCCACGATCACGACGCCGATGATCACGTCGATGACGCTGATCGTGCTGGAATGGGGGAAGAACGAGGAGACAATGACGAAGACGATCGTCACGAGGTCGAAAATCAGAAGCCCGTAGCGGAAGACATGCGCCCGGTGGCTGTCGCCTTCGTAATAATGTCTTAGCGTTTCGAGCATCGTCTCTCCCATCGTCTTCGCTCAGGGATACAGGCTTTGAACGCCCTGTCAAAGCGCATGAAAAAGGCGGCCCCGAAGGACCGCCCTTTTCGTCGAGTCAGGGAATGTCAGCTCATTGGGCACTGGGCGCAAACAGCATCATCGCGGGTTGCGACGAGGCGCCTTGGGTCACGATGAAATTGGCGTCGCCGTAGTTTCCGCGCTGCACGTCATGCTGGATGCGCTGAAGCTGGGCCACGGTGTACTCATCTGGGTTGAGCCCAAGCTGCGCGGCCATCTGGGTCTTGCCCGGTGTGGTCTCGCCAAGGCCGGGACCGCCCTGGTGGCGGACTTCGTGGCTACGGTAATAGGCCAACTTGGAGGCATCGCCTTTACGCGCCGCGTGCAACATCTTCTGCAACTCGTCCACCGAGTATTGCGTGGGATCGACATTGTTCAGGCCGGGGAAGGTTTGCAGCTCTGCGGCGATCTGGTTTTTCCCCTGATTGGTCGCATTGACGACCATCGACGAGGCAGGGGATTGCGGCGTCATCGAAGGGGCGATGACACCCAGATCCGTTCCATTGTCGGCCCCGACTTGGGTCGTGGCGGCCGAGGCGATCCCGGCGGAGCCGGCAGCAAGGGCAAGCGCCGTGATGGCAGTGGTCAGAAGATTGCGGGTCATGATGAAATCCTTTCATCAGCAGGTTGATTTCCAGCGGCACCCTGTGGCGCCGATGACCCCGACATATGAGCCCAATCATTGCACAAAAGGCCGTTTTGGCCCCACCCCATGTTCGCTCAAACACATATACACAGGGAACTCTCGGCTGGTCCGGATTCCGTGAAGTGACTGGAATACAATAGGAAATCTATTTTCTCGAAAGAAATGGGTACGATAGCCCGGAGATAGAAACGGCCCCCAGAGGGGGCCGTTTTCGGTCAGAAGACTGCGTCGAACTTACGCGTCACGGCCCATCACAGGCTGCGGCGCCACGTCAACCGGCTGACGGTTGGTGTGGTTGATGACGAATTTTGCCTCTTCGCGGTTACCGTTACGCAGAGCGTTCTGGATGCGGAACAGTTCAGCGGTGGTGTATTCGGTCGGGTTCAGACCGAGTTGGGCTGCGATCTGCGCTTTGCCGGGGGTCACTTCACCAACAGCCGAGCCTTTGCTGGCCGAGGAGCTTTGCGACATCGTGGGCGCGATGGAGCCGTAGCCGTCACCACCGGCAGCTGCCAGCGAGGTGCTCAGGGCGAGGGCGAGGACGGAAGTCGTGATCAGCGTTTTCATTGTTACTCTCCTATACGAATACGCATGTTGTTCTTCTCACCGAGAGCGAAGCGACAGGGGGAAGCGTCTGTGCCCTCGGCGATGACGGTGATTTAGGACCGTTCGCATCCGCAGAAAACTACCCTTTTCACACACAGTTCTGCGCATTTTCGCACGTTGAAAAATGATGGTCAGACGACAGAAGCGACAGGCTCGCCCGTAGGCCCCCGCCACGCCCCCTTTCCCTATGCCTGCTTTCCGCATAGAAGGCGCCCAAACCCCTTATTCCAAACGAGGTCGACCATGGCGTCCTATCAATATGTCTATCACATGGATGGTGTCTCGAAGACCTATCCGGGTGGCAAGAAATGCTTCGAAAACATCCGCCTGAATTTCCTTCCCGGCGTGAAGATCGGCGTCGTCGGTGTCAACGGCGCGGGTAAATCCACGCTGCTTCGCATCATGGCGGGCCTCGACAACGACTTCTCGGGCGAGGCCTGGGCCGCGAAAGGCGCGAAGGTCGGCTACCTCCCGCAGGAGCCCGATCTGGACCCGGCGCTGAACGTGCGCGGCAATGTCATGGAAGGCGTGGCCGCCAAGAAGGCCAAGCTGGAGCGTTTCAACGAGCTGGCGATGAACTACTCGGACGAGACCGCCGAGGAGATGGCCCAGCTTCAGGACGAGATCGACTCGGAAAACCTCTGGGATCTGGACAGCCAGGTCGACGTCGCGATGGAAGCCCTGCGCTGCCCGCCCGACGAGGCCGATGTCGAAACCCTTTCGGGCGGTGAGCGCCGCCGGGTCGCGCTGTGCAAGCTGCTGCTCGAAGCGCCCGACATGCTGCTGCTCGACGAACCGACCAACCACCTCGACGCGGAAACCATCGCCTGGCTGCAAAAGCACCTGATCGAGTACAAGGGCACGATCCTCTGCGTCACGCACGACCGTTATTTCCTCGACGACATCACCTCGTGGATCCTCGAACTCGAGCGCGGCCGCGGCATCCCCTACGAGGGCAACTACTCCGCGTGGCTGGAGCAGAAAGCCAAGCGCCTCGAGCAGGAAGCCCGCGAAGACAAGGCCAAGCAGAAAGTCCTCGAGAAGGAACTTCAGTGGATCCGCGCCGGTGCGAAAGCTCGTCAGGCGAAGTCCAAAGCGCGTATCTCGGCCTATGAGAAGATGGCGGACCAGTCCGAGCGCGAGCGCGTCGGCAAGGCCCAGATCATCATCCCGAACGGCCCGCGTCTGGGCGGCAAGGTGATCGAGGTCGAGGGCATCTCGAAACATTACGGCGACAAGCAACTGATCGAGAACCTGTCCTTCTCGATCCCGCCGGGCGCCATCGTCGGCGTGATCGGCCCGAACGGCGCGGGTAAATCCACGCTGTTCCGCATGATCACCGGTCAGGACAAGCCCGACACCGGCGAGATCACCGTCGGCGACACCGTCAAGCTGGCCTATGTCGACCAGTCGCGCGACGCGCTGGATGCGAACAAGACCGTCTGGGAGGAAATCTCCGGCGGGGCCGAGCTGATCGAACTGGGCGACGCGCAGGTCAACAGCCGCGCCTATTGCGGTGCGTTCAACTTCAAGGGCGGCGACCAGCAGAAGAAGGTGGGCCTGCTCTCGGGCGGTGAGCGCAACCGCGTCCACATGGCCAAGCTGCTGAAAGAAGGCGGCAACGTGCTGCTGCTCGACGAACCGACCAACGATCTGGACGTCGAAACCTTGCAGGCGCTGGAAGCCGCGATCGAAGACTTCGCCGGCAACGCGATCATCATCTCGCACGACCGCTTCTTCCTCGACCGCCTCTGCACCCACATCCTCGCCTTCGAGGGCGACGCCCATGTGGAATTCTTCGAGGGCAACTTCGAGGATTACGAGGAAGACAAGATCCGTCGTCTGGGGCCGGATGCGGTCGAGCCGAAGCGGGTGAAGTATAAGAAGTTCAGCCGGTAAGTTCCGACATACACTTCGAACGAAACGAAAGAGCGCAGAGCATATCCATGCTCTGCGCTCTTTCTCTGTTGCTTAAACGCAGTGTTTCTACGCCACGGCACCTCGCACCTTGCGCGCCACCTTCCCCAGTTCCCCATTGCCATCTATAGTGTCTGGTAAGGGACAAGACACAAGACAAAGCGGGGATGGGACTTGGCGCATATCATCGTGATGGGCAACGAAAAGGGTGGGTCGGGGAAGTCCACCACCTCGATGCATGTGGCGACCGCCTTGGCGCGGATGGGATGGAAAGTGGGGGCGCTCGATCTCGATCTGCGGCAGCGCAGTTTCGGGCGCTATGTCGAGAACCGGCTGGCCTATATGGACCGCGAGGGGCTCGACCTGCCCTGCCCCGATTATCGCGAACTGCCCGAGGTGGACGCCTCGACGCTGGGTCCGGGGGAGAACCCCTATGACCATCGTCTGTCGACCGCCGTGGCCGAGATGGAGCCGTCTTGCGACTTCATCCTGATCGACTGCCCCGGCTCGCATACGCGGCTGTCTCAGGTCGCACATTCGCTGGCCGATACGCTGGTCACGCCGCTCAATGACAGCTTCATCGATTTCGACCTGCTGGCACGGATCGACCCGGTGACGTCGAAGGTGATCGGCCCGTCGATCTATTCCGAGATGGTCTGGTCGGCGCGGCAGCTGCGCGCGAAGGCGGGGTTGAAGCCGATCGACTGGATCGTGCTGCGCAACCGCGTGGGCGCTCAGCAGATGCATAACAAGCGCAAGGTCGGCGCGGCGCTGGAGCAGCTCTCGAAGCGCATCGGTTTCCGCGTCTCGCCCGGCTTCTCCGAGCGGGTGATCTTCCGCGAGCTGTTCCCGCGCGGGCTGACGCTTCTGGACCTCAAGGATCTCGGCGTCGAGAGCCTCAACATCTCAAACGTGGCGGCCCGTCAGGAAGTGCGCGACCTGATGAAGGAGCTGGACCTGCCCGGCGTCGCGGTCGACTTCTGAGCCGCGCTCACGGCGCGACAGGCCCCTTGAGACAAACAAACGCCCGCTGGGAATGACCCTCGGGCGTTTCGTACTGGTACGGGTAGCTGACTAAAGCGCGTGCTTTTACTGAGGCTTCGGCATCTCGGCGAAAGGCGATACGCGTCTGCGGCACGGTGCGGGCATCGAGCCGAGTTCTTTCATCCGCAGGTCAATCCGATCCTCGCGGCGCTTGAAGAGGTGAAAAAGGGCAGCCAGACAGCGCATTTCGTGTCTCCTTTGTATCGACGCCGTTTTGGCGTCACCCTTCGAGATTTCCGGCCAATTGAGGCGCTTACGTGGCGGGCTGAGGATATGTCAGTGGCGTTGTCGGGACGCTTTCACGGCCTCTTACGCCGCGACAGGACCGTCGCAGTTTGCGATATCCGCGCCATTACGGACCTTGCGCGACCAGCCAAGCGCCGCGAAAAGCCCCAGCCCCGCCAGCATCATCCAGACCGAGGCGGGAAGCGGCACCGTGGCGGGCGTTTCCACCATCATGGCAATGTCGTCGAGCGAGGCGTTCATATAGTAATAGCTCGTCTCGACATCGAACTGGATGCCCAGCGTCGAACCTGCCCCGGCCTGCAGATAACTGGTCAGATCGTAGCTCAGCGGCGTCGCGCTCTGCACCGACGCGTCGCCCGGCTGGGTCGAGAAAATCTGCGAGATCACCGCGCCCGCATCGTCGATCAGGCTCACGCGGAACTGCTGATTAGGGTCGTCGAAGCCCGACGCGTAGTGGTTCACGAGCTGATAGGTGAAGTTGAAACTTGCGCTGATCACCCGATCGGGGACCGTGAAGAACTGCGTCAGGGTCGAAATCCCGTAGCCGGTTTGCTCGTTCATCACGTCGTAACTGCCCGAGATCGGGTCCACGCGGCGCGTCGGCCCGCGCGGATTGAACCGCCCGTTATTGATCTGGAAATCCTCTGCATAGGAAGAGCTGGTCGAATTCCAGCCCGACAGATCGCCGGTCTCGAAATCACCGTTGGCGATCAGATCGACCGTCACCGCCTGCGCGGCGGAGGCATAGAGGACGCTCGCCACCACAAGGGCGAGACAGCGTTTCGCAAAACTGGCAATCGGTAACAACATGACACGCTCGATCTCGATGTGGCCGCCCCGTTCTTGATGCGGAGACGACTTCGTTACCTTTCATTAACCATCGGAATCGGGACGCACTGGGGCTCCACCGGGGCAATTTCACGATGGGCCGCCATGATGTTTCCACAATCGAAACGCCGCCCCGGAGGGCGGCGCGATTGTTGCTAGCGATGCGAGAGGGAGGTTACCGGGCCCAATCCCACGGCACGGTGAACTCGCCCAACTTATGGGCCAGCGCATCCTGATCGCAGTCTCCCGTGGTCGCCAGATGCGCCACCAGACCGCGCTTCTTGTCCTCGGTGACCGAGATGACGTGCGCCTCGATGCCCGCCGTCTCCAGCTCGGCATTGAGCACCCGGATGATCGCCTTCTTGCGCAGGTCGGGCTTAAAGATCTTGCCCACCGCCGTCTTCGGCAACTCGTCCATCACCTCGAGATATTTCGGAACCGCAGCGCGCTCGTGGATATTGGCGCGCGCATGCTCCATCAGCTCCTCGTTGGTCACCTCGGCATCGGCCACCAGCTCGACATAGGCGCAGGGCAGCTCGCCCGCGAAACTGTCAGGCTGGCCGATCGCACCGGCGAAGGCCACCGCCGGGTGGCTCAGCAACGCGTCCTCGATCTCCGCCGGGTCGAGATTGTGCCCGCCCCGGATGATCAGGTCCTTCGCGCGGCCCGTGATCCAGAGATAGCCATCCTCGTCGATACGGCCCAGATCGCCGGTACGCAGGAAACGCTCCTCGGCGAACAGATCGTGGTTCTTGTCCGGCTCGGTATAGGTCGAGCCCTCGAAGACGCCCGGATTGGCGACGCAGATCTCGCCGACCTCGTCGCGCGCGCATTCATCGAACGTGCCGTTGCGCTTCTTGAGAATGCGCACATGGGTATAGGGCATCGGAATACCGACCGAGCCCACCTTCTTCATCCCGTCCACCGGGTTGACCGACACCAGACAGGTCGCCTCGGTCAGGCCGTAGCCTTCCGCGATCTCGACCCCGGTCGCGGCCTTGAAGCGGTTGTAAAGCTCGATCGGCAGCGGGGCCGAGCCCGAGAGCGCGATCCGCAGCGAGGAGATATCGGCATCGACCTTGCGCTGCACCATCGCGGACACAGCGGTCGGCACGGTGATCAGGAAGGTCACCTGCCAGCGCTCGATCAGCTTCCAGAAATTGTCGAACACCCCTTCCCCGCGATAGCCCGCAGGGGTTGGGAAGATGACATGCGCGCCGCTCGCGATGGCCGACATCAGGATCGGATAGGCCGCGAAGACGTGGAACAGCGGCAGTGGGCACATCATCACGTCGTCTTGCTTGAACAAGAGCCGCCCGCCGAGCCAGCCATTGTAGATCATGCCGGAATATTTGTGCTGCGCGACCTTGGGCATGCCCGTCGTGCCACCGGTGTGAAAATAGGCCGCGACGCGATCCTCGTTGGGATCGTCGAACATCAGCCGGTCGCCGGGCATCTTGCTGGCTTCGCCGTTGAAGCTCATCACCTTCGCGTTGTGCTTCACCTCGGTCTTGGGACGAATGAAGGGCACGATCCAGCTTTTCGGCGGCGAGAGGTAGCGATTGAGATCCACCTCCAGCACGGCCTCGACATTGGGCGCAAGGCGCACGGCTTCAGCCGCCTTCTGCGCCACGTCGGTCTTCGGGAACGCCTTCAGCGTCACCAGAACCTTCGCCTTGGTCTCACGCAGAATGGCGCCGATCTGCTCGGCGTCGAGAAGCGGGTTGATCGGGTTCACGATCCCGGCCGTCGCGCCTGCCAGAAGCACCGTCGCGGTCTCGAGCGAATTCGGCAGCAGGTAGGCCACCGTATCGGTCGGCCCCACGCCCAGATGACGCAGCAGGTTCGCGGCCTGCGTGACCTTGCCGTGCAGCTGCGACCAGCTCAGCGTCTCCGCCTTGTCGGTCGGGCCGGACATGATCTGGAATGACAGGGCCGGACGATCGCCATGGGCCTTGGCGGTCTCGCTCAGAAAGCCGTAAAGCGTTTCGGGGCGGTTGCGCGCCTCCCAGGGTTTCTCGGCCTCGACCGCATCACGGTCGGCAACTGTCGCGAATTTCTGCATTATTCTCCTCCCGGGGCCGCCGCGTTCCTCCACTGACGGGCCATGCGCAGGATGCGGCAAAAGCGCCCGTCACGGCAAGAGTTACGCCGCCGCCAAAACGTCACGTCACGCAAATTCTGACGTGGGGAAACAAGCGTCCGGGTTCAAGGTGCAAAGGCGCGAACGCCCCGTCACGCCCCTTCGGTGAACTGCAGCCTCGCGAGTTCGGCATAAAGACCACCTTCGGAGACGAGGCTGTCATGTGTGCCCTGCGCGACGATCTTGCCCTCCTCGAAGACGACGATCCGGTCGGCCTTCTTCACGGTGGCCAGACGGTGCGCCACGATCACCGTGGTGCGGGTCTTGGCCAGCTGATCGACAGCCGCCTGCACTTCGCGTTCCGAGGCTGCGTCGAGCGCCGAGGTCGCCTCGTCCAGAAGCAGGATCGGCGCGTCGCGCAGGATCGCCCGCGCAATCGCGATCCGCTGTTTCTGACCGCCCGAGAGCATCACGCCGCGCTCGCCGACATAGGTATCGAACCCTTCGGGCAGCGCATCGAGGAAGTCGTAGGCATGGGCCGCGCGCGCGGCTTCTTCGACTTCGCGATCGCTCGCATCGGGACGACCGAAGCGGATGTTTTCGCGCGCCGAAGCGGCGAAGACGACCGGGTCCTGCGGCACCAGTGCGATCGCCTGGCGGAAATCGTGCCGCGCCATGTCGCGCAGGTCGTAGCCGTCGATCGTCACCTTGCCGGTCTCGGGGTCCCAGAACCGCTGGATCAGCTGCACGACGGTCGTCTTGCCCGCGCCCGACGGGCCGACCAGCGCCACCGTTTCGCCCGGCGCGATGTCGAGATCGACATGGTCGAGCGCCGAGGCCTGCGGCCGCGACGGGTAATGGAAGCTCACATCCTCGAACCGGATCGCGCCGGTTGCGGGCAGCGGCAGCGGCACCGGATGCTCAGGGTCTTTCACCGAATCCTCGCTCTGCAGCAGTTCCACCAGACGCTCGGTCGCGCCCGCAGCCCGCTGCAATTCGGACCAGATTTCCGACAGCGCGCCGACAGAGCCCGCCACCATCACCGCGTAGATCACGAACTGCACCAGCTCGCCCACGCTCATCTCGCCACCGCGCACATCGCGCGCACCGATCCACAGCACGCCGACGACGCCTGCGAAGACGAGGAAGATCACGATCACGGTCATCACCGCGCGCGTGCCGATCCGCTTCTTGGCGGAGAGATAGGCTTTCTCGGTGACGTCGGAGAATTTCTCGCGGGTGATCGCCTCGTGGGTGAAGGCCTGCACGGTCTGCGCGGCCAGAAGCGACTCCGAGGCCGAGCCCGACGAATTCGCGATCCAGTCCTGGTTCTCGCGCCCCAGCACCCGCAGGCGGCGGCCCAGAACCACGATCGGGACCACGACCACCGGCACGACCAGCAGCACCAGCCCGGTCAGCTTGGCCGAGGTGAACATCAACATGATCAACCCGCCGATCAGGATCAGCACATTACGCAGCGCCACCGAGACGGAGGAGCCGATCACCGAGAGGATCAGCGTCGTGTCGGTGGTGATGCGGCTGATGATCTCGCCGGTTAGAATTCGCTCGAAGAAGGCGGGGCTCATCGAGATCACCCGGTCGAACACCGCCTTGCGGATATCGGCCACGACCCGCTCGCCGAAGCGCGTCACGAGGTAGTAGCGCAGGCCCGTCCCGATCGCGAGCAGCCCGGCGATCACCAGAGCGGCGAAGAAGTATTGATCGAGAAGCGCCGCGCCCTTCTGGAACCCGTCCACCACGCGGCGCACCGCGAGCGGCAGGATCAGCGAGATCGAGGCGGTGGCGATCAGCGCCAGCAACGCCCCGAAGGCAAGTCCCTTGTAAGGTGCGATGAAGGGGCCGAGCCCCTTGAGCGCGCCGATCTTCTTCGTCTTCGGCCGGTCATCGGCCGGTCCCGTCGGTCTGCGAGCCATGAATTCTCCCTTGCTTGGTTCAAGGGTTTAGGGGGCGGGAGGTCAGCGGGCAAGCCTCGATTGGCCAAGCCTGCGGCACGCCCATGCCCGGACGGCCTCACGATAGCTCACATTTTCGCCGAAAAGGCTACGGGCGGCCGGACTCGAACCGGCACGGGCAATGCCCAAGGGATTTTAAGTCCCGTGCGTCTACCATTTCGCCACGCCCGCAGCGCGCTCTGGCTAGCGCGGGCGCGGCGACTTGGCAAGGCCGCGAGGCGCTCAGCGCCCCTCGAATTTCGGCGCGCGCTTCTCGAGGAACGCGGTCACGCCTTCGCGGAAATCATGGCTCTGGCCGAGGCTGCCCTGCAGCTCCGCCTCCAGTTCCAGCTGGGTCGACAGATCATTGCTGTAGCCCTCGCGCAGCGACCGCTTCACCGCGCGATAGGCTGCCGTCGGGCCATTGGCCAAATGCGCCGCGCGGGCGCGCCAGTGATGGTCGAAATCGACCTCCGCGATCGCTTCCCAGATCATGCCCCAATCGGCCGCCTGCCGCGCCGAGATCTTGTCGGCGAACAGCGCCATGCCCATCGCGCGGGCAAAGCCCACCTGACGCGGCAGCCAATAGGTGCCGCCCGCATCCGGCATCAGCCCGATCCGCGTGAAGGCCTGAATGAAGCTCGCCGCTTCCGAGGCGATCACCACATCCGCAGCCAGCGCGATATTCGCCCCCGCCCCTGCCGCAGGCCCGTTCACCGCGGAGACCACCGGCAGCGGGCTCTCGTAGATCGCCTTGAGCATCGGCTCGTATTCGTCGCGCAGCACCCGCTCCAGATCGAGCCCAGCCGCCGCGACCCCGTCGCCCAGATCCTGCCCCGAGCAGAAGGCCCGGCCCGCGCCGGTCAGCACGATCACCCGTGCCTCATCCTCGGCGCGCTTCACCGCCTCGAGGATTTCCGCGCGCATCTGCGCGTTGAGCGCGTTCATCACATCGGGCCGGTTGAGCGTGATCACCGCGACCTGCTCTTCGACCTCGTACCGGATAACCTTGAACACCATCTGGAAAACGCGCCTCCCTCTTTGTCGCGCGCCCACGATAACGCGGGTAACGCGAAGGGAAAGCGGAACGGGGCGTCACGAAGGACGCCCGCCTCGTTTTCTTCAGAAGATTTCGAACAGGCCCGCAGCCCCCTGCCCGCCGCCGATGCACATCGACACGACGCCGTAGCGCGCGCCGCGGCGCTTGCCTTCCAGCAGGATATGGCCCGCCATGCGCGCGCCCGACATGCCATAGGGGTGGCCGATCGAGATCGCGCCGCCATTAACGTTGAGCTTGTCGTCCGGGATGCCCAGCCGGTCGCGGCAATAGAGGAGCTGGGAAGCGAAGGCCTCGTTGATCTCCCACAGGCCGATATCCTCGATGGAGAGCCCCGCACGCTCCAGCAGGCGCGGGATCGCGAAGACCGGGCCGATGCCCATCTCGTCGGGTGCACAGCCCGCAACCGCCATGCCCCGGAACGCGCCCAGCGGCTCCAGCCCGCGCCGTGCGGCTTCCTCGGCGGACATCACCACGCAAGCGGACGCGCCGTCGGAGAGCTGGCTCGCATTGCCTGCGGTCACGCATTTGTCGGGGCCCAGCACCGGCTTGAGCCCTTGAAGCCCCTCCAGCGTGGTCTGCGGGCGGTTGCACTCGTCGCGCTCGAGCCGCACCGACTGCTCCGAGACGTCGCCCGTGGCCTTGTCCTTTACCAGCTTCACCGCCTCGACCGGCACGATCTCGGCGTCGAAGCGGCCCGCCTCCTGCGCGGCGGCGGTGCGGGCCTGACTTTGCAGCGCATAGGCGTCCTGCGCTTCGCGGGTCACGCCATAGCGCTCGGCCACGACCTCCGCCGTCTCGATCATCGACATGTAATAGGCGTCGGGCACACCGGGGCTGCGGTAGCGATAGCCGTTCCAATGCTCGTTCTGCACCAGCGAGATCGAGTCGAGCCCGCCCGCAAGCGCCACGTCCATCTCGCCCGTCATCACGCCATGGGCCGCCGCCGCGATGGCGTTGAGCCCCGAGGCGCATTGCCGGTCCAGCGTGACGCCCGCCACGCTATCGGGCAGACCCGAAGCCTGCGCGATATGGCGCGCGACATTGACGCCGGTGGAGCCCTGCGTGAGGGCCGAGCCGAAGATCGCATCGGCGATCTCGCCGCCCTCAAGCCCGGCACGGGAGACGGCCGCGCGCACGGCATGGGCGGCCAGCGCCGGGCCTTCGAGATTGTTGAACGCCCCGCGATAGGCCTTGCCGATGGGCGTGCGGGCGGTTGAGACGATGACAGCGTCGCGCATGGGAATCCTCAGATGGTTTCGAGCCCGCACCAGTCCGCGATGAACAGGGCGGTGCTCTGGGTGATGCGACGGATGCTTTCCAGCTCGACGCGCTCGTTGAAGCCGTGGATCGCCTCGGCGCGCGGCCCGTAGACCAGCGCGGGCGTATCGGCATAGAGCCCGAAGAAGCGGGCATCGGTGGTCGCGGTAATCGCCACGCGGTCGAGATCGCTCTCGTTGACGCTGCGATGCGCCCCTTCGAGGGCACCGATCGCAGCCTTCGCCGTGGCGGAGTGGTCGTCGGAAAGCGCATAGCCCTCGGCCATGAACCCGTGCCAGACGATCTCGGGCAGCGAGTTCTTCAGGAAGGCGTTGTTGCGCGCGGCATCCATGATGGTCTCGGTGATCTCGGCGCGTGCGGCGGCGATATCCTGACCCGGATAGATCGCGATGCGCATGTCGAAGATGCACCAGGCGGGGACGGAGGACGCCCAGTCGCCACCCTGGATCTTACCGATATTGAGGTTGATCGGGTGATGGACATGGCCGAAATCACCGTGCCGGCAGCCCGGCGCGTTCCAGCGTTCTTCCAGCCCGTGCAGCGCCTCGATCAGCGGGATCGCGGCCTCGATCGCGTTCGCGCCGGTGCCCGCATAGGCCACATGCGTGGGCAGACCCTTCAGATGCACCTGCGCCCAGACCACGCCGAGCTGCGCGCCCACCAGCTTTTCCTCGAACGGTTCGGGGATCAGCGCGGCGTCGGCGCGGTAGCCGCGTTCAAGGCAGGCCAGCGCGCCGTTACCGGTGCACTCCTCTTCCACGACGGATTGGAAGAACACATCCGCGCCGGGGGCGAAGCCTGCCTTGCGCAGCGCATCGAGCGCGAAGAGGTTCGACACCAGCCCCGCCTTCATGTCGCCCGCGCCGCGCCCGTAAAGCCAGCCATCGGCGACATGCGGCTCGAACGGCGGCGCGTCCCACATATCCAGCGGGCCCGCGGGCACCACGTCGATATGACCGTTGAGGATCAGCGAGCGCCCCTTGCGCGATTGGCTGCGATGGGTCCCCACCACATTCACCGCGTCCTCGTAATCGCCCATCACCGGCGAGAAGCCCGGCATGTCGCGGATCTTGTCGACATCGATCTGCCAGCGGTCCACCTCGTAGCCGCGCTCGTCGAGGGCGGCGGCCATGAAGTCCTGCGCGCTCTGCTCCTGCCCACGGGTGGACGGGTGCGAGGTCAGCTCGGAGAGAAACGCGGTCTCGTCGTCGAATGCGGCGTCGACCGCCGAGAGGATGCGGGTTTTCAGCTCGGTATCCATGTGGTGCCTCAGAATCTGGGAATGTCGCCTTGCGGCAGTGCAAGGGGCGCGCCGGTCGCTTCGCGGATCTCCGACTCGGAGATGCCCTCGGCCAGTTCGACCAGCGCGAAGCCCTGCGCGGTCACGTCCACGACCGCCATGTCGGTATAGATCCGCGCCACCCGCGCCTTCGCGGTCAGCGGCAGCGAGCAGGTCTCGAGCAGCTTCGGGTTGCCCTTGCGGTCGCAATGGGTGGTCATCACGACGACGCGGCGCGCCTTCTGCGCCAGTTCGATTGCGCCGCCCGCGCCGGGGGAGAACTTGCCCGGGATTTTCCAGTTCGCCAGATCGCCGTTCTGCGCGACCTCGAAAGCGCCCAGCAGCGTCAGGTCGAGCCGCCCCGAGCGCACCAGCGCGAAGCTCACCGCGCTGTCGAAAAAGGCCGAGCCGGGGATCGTCGAGACATAGGCCCCGCCCGCGTCGATCAGGTTGCGGTCGGCGCGCTCGGGCGGCAGCGTCGGCCCGATCCCGGTCAGCCCGTTTTCCGAATGCAGGCAGACGGGGAAGTCGGCGGGCAGATGGTTGACCACCTTGGTGGGCAAGCCGATACCCAGGTTCACGACCATGCCGGGCGCGATTTCGCGCGCGGCACGGGCCACCATGCGGGATCTAGCGTCTGACAATGCCATACTCCTCGGAAATCTCGTCGAGCTTCACGACGTGGTCGATGAAGGCACCGGGGCTCTCGGCCGCGTCCGGGTCGATCCCGCCCAACGGCAGCAGCTCTTCGGTCTCGGCGATCACGCGGGTCGCGGCCATCGCCATAAGCGGGTTGAAATTGCGCGCGGTGGCGGCATAGGCGAGGTTGCCGAAGCAATCGGCGCGCGCGGCATGGACCAGCGCCACATCGCCACGCAGAGCCGGTTCGACCAGCATCGGGCGGCCATTCATCTCGACCACCTGCTTGCCCTGCGCCAATTCGGTGTCGATGCCGATATCGGTGAGGATCGCGCCCAGCCCCGCGCCGCCTGCACGGATACGCTCGGCGAGGATGCCCTGCGCGCAGAACTCGACCTCCATCCGGCCCTCGTTCATCGCCGCGATGGCGTTGGCGTTGAGCCCGAGATGGGTCACGATCAGCTTGCGCACCTGACCGCCCGCGATCAGGTGGTCGATACCCATGCCCGCCTCGTTGGCGTCGTTCTTGACCAGCACGAGATCGCGCTGCCCCTGACGGGCCAGCTCGCGCAGCAGCGCGAAGGGGGTACCGGGCACGCCGAAGCCGCCCACCAGCACCGTGGCGCCGTCGGGGATCTGCGCGACCACCTCTTCCATCGCGATGGATTTGTCGGGCAGCTTCATGCGCTGACCTCCTCGACCACCGGCAGGTCGTGATTGGCGGCGAAGGCATCGAGCGCGTCGATGAGAATCGCCCTGATCTCGTCGATCTGCTCTTCGGTCACGATCAGCGGCGGGCAAACGAGGAAATGATCGCCCTCGTAGCCGCCTCGCGTGCGACGCGAATAGATTATGAGACCGCGCTCATAGGCCAGTTCGACCAGTTCGGTATGGGCGTTCCACTCTTTCGGCAGAACCTCCATCGTGTCGCGGTCCGAGACCAGCTCGAAGGCCAGCAGCAGGCCCTTGCCGCGCACGTCGCCGATGAAGGGGTAGCGGTCCATCAGTCCGGTCAGCCGGGCCTTGAGAACATCGCCCATCCGCGCGGCATTGCCGATCAGGTCCTGTTCTTCCATCTCGTCGAGCACCGCGAGACCAGCCGCGCAGGCCAGCGGGTTGCCCGCATAGGTGAAGCCGTGCAGGAAGCCGCCCGCGTCGAGCAGCGCCTCGACCATGTCGTGACGCGCGACCACGGCGCCCAGCGGCGCGTAGCCCGCCCCGAACCCTTTCGAGAGCGCGACGATGTCGGGGGTGATCCCCCAATGCTCGGCGGCGAGGAACTTGCCGGTGCGCCCTGCCCCGGTCATCACCTCGTCATAGATCAGCAGGATGCCGTATTCTTGGCAGATCTCAGCCACGCGGGTGTAATAGCTGTCGGGCGCCACGAGCGCGCCGGTCGAGGCCCCGCCCACCGGCTCCATCAGGAAGGCGAGCACCGTCTCGGGGCCCTCGGCCTCGATCTTCTCACGCAGCATCTCGGCATATTTGATGCCGCGTTCTTCCTCGGTGAGATTGTCGCGGTCGAGGTAGCAGGTCGGTGCCGGAACTTTCGGCATCTCCGTGAACATCGGCGCGAATTTCCCGGTGAAGAGCGGGCTGCCGGTCACACTCAACGAGCCCATCGTCGCGCCGTGATAGGAGGGCAGCCGCGAGATCACCTTGTAGCGGCTCTCCTCGCCCTGCGTGACGGCGTATTGCCGTGCGAGCTTGATCGCGGTCTCGACGGCCTCGGAGCCGCCGGAGACGAAGAACACCTTGTCGAGCCCTTCGGGCATCCGTGCGGCGACCCGTGCGGCGAGGTCCTCGGACGGGTGCGTGCGGAAATGCAGCCGGTAGCCGAAGGTCGAACGGTCCATCTGCGCCTTCATCTTCTCCAGCACGCGCGGATTGGAATGGCCGATATTGGAGACCATCGCCCCCGAGGAACCGTCGATATAGCGTTTCCCGTTCTCGTCGTAGTGGTAGATCCCCTCGGAGCGTTCGAGGAAAGGCCGCGGCTGGCGCGACTGGTAGAACAGGTGAGACTTTTCAGTCGTCATTTTGCACCTTCGAGATGTTTGCGCAGGAAATTCCGGGTCCGTTCCTGGGTCGGGTTCTTGAAGACCTGCTCGGGCGGCCCCTCTTCGACCACGACGCCCTTGTCCATGAACAGCACGCGGTCGCAGACCGAGGCGGCGAAATCCATCTCGTGGGTGACGATGATCATGGTCATGTGCTCTTGCGCGAGCTTCTTCATGACCAGGTTCACCTCTTCCACCAGCTCGGGATCGAGCGCCGAGGTGGCTTCGTCGAACAGCATCAGCTTCGGCTTCATCGCCAGCGCGCGGGCGATCGCCACACGCTGCTTCTGACCGCCCGAAAGCTGCGCCGGGTAATAGTCGATGCGCTCCAGCATGCCGACGTGATCGAGTTGCTCTTCGGCGAGCTTGTTGGCCTCTTTGTCGGAGATCTTCTTCAGCAGCTTCGGCGCCATCGTCACGTTGTCCCGAACGCTGAGATGCGGGAATAGGTTAAAGTGCTGGAACACCATGCCGATGTCCTGACGCATCTGGTTGATGTGCTTCTCATACTGGTTGTGCGGCAGGGACTTATTCACCTGCACCCCGTCGAGCCAGACCTCGCCGCCGGTGAGCGGGTCGAGATCGTTGATGGCGCGCAGCAGCGTGGATTTCCCCGAGCCCGAGGGCCCGATGATCGCGACGATCTGGCCACGCTCCACGTTGAGCGAGATGTCCTTGAGCACTTCCAGCGTGCCGTAGGATTTCTGGGCGTGACGGATTTCGACGAAGGATTTTTTCTCTGTCATGTCGATATCTCCCGGATCAGCGATAGAGGCGGTTGCGGTTCTCGAACCAGCGGATCACCGCCTCCATGCCGAGATTGATGATGTAGTAGAGGACGGCAGCGGCCGCGTAGAACTCGAAGGCGCGGTAGGTCTGGCCGATTGCGCGCTGCGCCGAGAGCGTCAGTTCCGACACCCCGATCACCGAGACCAGCGCCGAGTCCTTCAGGAGCGCGATCATGTTGTTGCCGATGGGCGGCAGCACGTCGCGCACCGCCTGCGGCACCACGACCTTGACGAGCGCCTGTCTGCGCGACAGGCCCAGCGTCCGTGCGGCCTCCATCTGACCTTTGTCCACCGCAAGCATCGCGGTCTGGATCAGCTCGGAGTTATAGACGGCGAAGTGGAAGCCGAGGCCGATCACACCTGCCACGAAGGCCGGAAGGTCGATGCCGACCTGCACCAGCCCGAAATAGATCAGGAAGAGTTGCAGCAGCAGCGGCGTGCCCATGAAGAGCCAGGCGATGAAGCGCACCGGCAGGCGGATGATGGCAGGCGCGTAAAGCGCGATCACCGCAAGCAGGATACCCCCGAAGAAGCTCAGGAGCGCCGAGGCGGCGGTAATGGCGATGGTCCACAAGACACCCAGCAAGAGCGTGCCGTAGAAAGGCGGGATGACGGAGAAATCGAGACCCATGGCTCACTCCTTCTCTTGCGGACGGGAAAGGCGGGCGGATGCGCGGCTCATTGGATGCGCACCTTGCGGTCGAGGAACGACACGCCCTTACCCACCGCGGTGATGATGATGAGGTAGAGAACCCCCGCGAGGAAAAACATCTCGAACGGCTTGTAGGTCGAACCGATGTAGCGCTGCGCGGTATAGGTCAGCTCCACCACCGAGATCGCCGAGACGAGCGCCGTGCCCTTGATCTGCGCGTTGATATTCACGCCGAGCGGTCGGATCATCAGGCGCAGCGCCTGCGGCAGCGTCACCTTGCGGAAGGCCTGCGCCTTCGACAGACCCAGCGTGCGCGCGGCCTCGGTCTGCCCCCGGTCGACCGCGACGATCGCGCCGCGCATCGTCTCGGTCATGTAGGCCCCGATATTGACGCCCAGCCCGATCACACCTGCCTGAAAGGCATCGAGCTGGATGCCGATCTGCGGGCCGCCGAAATAAAGCAGAAACAGCTGGATCAGCGCGGGCGTGCCACGAAAGAAGCTGACATAGGCCGCCCCGATGAAGCGCAGGATGGCGAAGCGCGAAAGCCGGGATGCTGCGCCAAGTGCGCCGCAGATGAGCCCCAGCACGATGGTCAGAACCGACAGTTCGACCGTGATCACGGCGGCCTTCAGGAAGTACGGATAGACCTTGAGGATTAGTTCGATATCCACGGCATTCCCCTTAATGATGATCGCGGCGGGACAGGATGGGCAGCGCGCGTATCTCGCGCACGAGCGCTGTCGTCTCTTCGATCGCCGCTTCCAGGAACGCCTTCCCGGTCTCGGCATCGGCGACGGTTGGATCCCCCATCGTGCCGTCGGGTGACACAGAGGACCACCAGCGCATCAGCATCGCCTTGCCACCACCGGCCGCCAAATCGAGATTGAAGAATTTGGTGTCTGGATCGTGCAGGTTCTGACACTCGGCCTTGTCGAGATCGACAAGCTCGGGGTGCAGATGCTTGTACATCGCAGCTTCGAATTCTCCGGCATGGGCAATGCCGCCCACCTCGGATTTGCGCAGGCCCTGAATTCGGTCGCTGCACAGGTTCCAATAGGACGCCGAGACACAGATGATGCCGGTGCGGATGACCGTCTTGCGCGCCGCGAGATCGAGGATCGGGTGGTTCGACCCGTGCGAGTTCAGCAGCAGGACCCGGCGGAAGCCGTGATGCGCGAGGGACTCGGTCACATCGCAGACGAAATTGATCAGCGTCTCCGGCTGAATCCAGATAACCCCCGGAAAGTCCTTGTGATGCTCGTTGAAGCCATAGGGGATCGCGGGCATGACGAAAACTTCGTCAGGCGCGGCTTCGGCAACGCCATTGGCCACCGCCATTCCCAGAACCGTATCGGTATCGAGCGGCATATGCGGCCCGTGATCTTCCGTTGCAGAAACATTCAGGATCACCACACGATCCTTATCCGCGTCACGGACCTGCTCCCAAGTCAGCTTTCCATAGTCGGCGGTCATCCGTTTGGTGTCCTTTCGGGAATCCATCGAAGTTTGGGGGGTGGCGGGGCAGCCGTCAGACGACGGACTGCCCACCATTCCTTGGATCGCGCCGATCAGCGGATGTCAGCGCCGATCCACTTCATCGCGATTTTCTCGTAGGTGCCGTCTTCCATCATGGAATCGAGCGCCTTCTGCATCGCGTCTTTCAGCTCGGGATTGCCCTTGCGGATGGCGATGCCCGCACCGATCGCGTCGGTCTTCAGATCGTCGAGAATACGGTATTTGTAATCGTTCTTCTTCATCGCGAGGATCGCCGCGATCGAGTCGTTGATGATCGCGTCGACACGACCGTTCTGAAGCTCGAGGATCAGCTCGGGCAGACCTTTGTAGGTCTTCACGTCATAGCCTTGCTCACGCGCCCACTCTTCGTGCGTCTCGCCCAGCGTCACGCCGACAGTCACGTCCTTCAGGTCGGCAACGGATTTGATCGGGCTGTCGGGCAGCACGAAGATCGCGCGCTTTGTCGTGTAATACGGACCGACGAAATCGACGACCTTCTCGCGCTCGGGCGTAATCGACATCGAGCCGACAATGGCGTCGTATTTGTTGGCCAGCAGACCGCCGATGATCCCGTCCCACGCGGTCGTCACGATCTCAGTCTTCAGCCCCATGCGCTTGGCGATCTCCTCGCCGATAGCCGGGTCGAAGCCTACGACCTCGTTCGAATCGTTGATGAAGTTGAAGGGCGGGTAGGCGCCCGACATGGCGATCCGGATCACGCCCTTGTCCTTAAGGCTCTCTAGCTCGTCAGCCGCGGCGAGGCTGGGCAGCGAAATGCCGGTCGCGGCGAGCGAGCCAGCCCCGAGGATGGTTTTGAGAACGGTTCTGCGGTTGGTCATGGATTTCTCCTGTTGGTCATGACTGCGGGCGGCCTTGTTTCCGGCGCGTCCCGCCACGGCGAGCGCCCCTTCCAGAGCCTCGTTGACGGAAACGCTTGCATGGCGACCGCCATTGCGCAAATAAATAATAGAAATCTTCAATATAGATATAGGCTATGGTCAAGCCCTACGAACAACGATTCCCCTGGCATCTCGACTGGAACCTTCTGCGCACCTTCATGGTGGTGGTGGAGCAACGGGGCATCTCCCGGGCGGCCTATCTTCTGGGGCTCAAACAGCCCACGATTTCGGCCGCGCTCAAGCGGCTGGAGGAACGCACCGGCCACGAGCTGATCATCCGAAAACCAAATGAATTCAAGGTCACTAGGGCGGGAAACCTGCTTTATCAGGAATGCGCCCAGATCTTCGGCGCGGTGTCGCAGATCCCTTCCCTGCTGGAGACCGGCGCGGAGGAGCTGCGCGGCCATATCGCGATCACGACGACCTCGCATGTGATCTCGGATCACTACGACGCGGTGCTGCATGATTTCGCCACCGAACATTCGAAGGTGACCTTCTCGATGACGGTGGCCGAGAGCGAGGAAGTGGTGAACCGGGTGCAACAGAATCGGGCGAGCCTGGGGATTTGCCTGCTTCACAAGACGCCCGAGAACCTCCGCGCGCAGGTGCTCTACCGCGAGTATTTCGGATTGTTCTGCGGCACGCGCCATCCCCTTTTCGACCGCGAGGACATCACGCTCGCCGAAATCGAAGGCGAGACCTCGGTGTCGTTCCAGACCGAGACCGAGGACGGCCCGCTTCACCCGGTTTCGCTGCTGCGTGCGAGGGCCAAGCTCGCCCCGAGCTGGCGCGGGGTGTCTTCGAACCTGCACGAGCTGCGCCGGATGATCGTGGCCGGCATCGGGATCGGGGCGCTGCCGCTGCACGTCGCGCATCGCGACGTCGAGTCGGGTCGGCTACGCCAGTTGCCGCCCTATGACGGGTTGCCGATGGTGAATATCTACCTGCTCACCAATCGGCAGCGAAAGCAGTCGAGCGCGGAAGCCGCCTTCCTCGCAGCCTGCGAAAAAATGATGGCCGAGAGCGACCTGAAAGAGCGGACTTATTACTGAGCGCACCGCTCAGAAAGTCGGCGGGGTCGCGGCCGAGACCACCACGCAACGCGCCTTGGCCACGTTCCGGAACCGGTGCGGCAGGCGACTGTCGAACAGGTAGGCATCGCCCGCGCGCAGAAGCTCGGTGGTCTCGCCCACCGTCAGCAACAACTCGCCCTCGATAACGAAACCGCCCTCCTCGCCCTCATGGGCATAGGCCTCCGCTCCGGTATCGGCGCCGGGCTCATAGGTCTCGTAGAGCAGCAGAATGTTGGTCTGCCCCGACTTGCCCGCCCGCTTGAGCGAGAGCGCATCGAGCGCCGCACCGCCCGAGCGGTAGATCCGGCCCGGGTTGATCTCGGTGAGCTCGGAATGACGGAACACGAACTTGCCGGGCTCGGAGGGCGTATCGCTGTCGAAGAACTCCGCCAGCGTCGTCTCGAGAATTTCGAGGATCTTGCGCAGCGAGGTGATCGAGGGCGAGGTCTTGTTGCGCTCGATCAGCGAGACCAGCCCGTTGGTCACGCCCGACCGCTGCGCCAGCTCGCGCTGCGACAATCCCTTGTCCTCGCGGATCGCCCGAAGCCGTCCGCCCACGTCGAATTCGCTCACCGCAAGCCTCCTGTCCTGTGCCTGTTCTAGAGTGCGGCCGGGCGGATTTCCAGCGCGCGCACCTTCGCCATGCGTTTAACAAACTAAACATTGCACAGTTATCCGTTAAACACTAGCGTCACATCATTCCGTGATTCTCCAGCCCCTGAGGAGTGCCCATGTCCAGCAATGCCGACCTCGAAACCCGCCGCGCCGCCGCCCTTGCCCGGGGCGTGGGAGTGCAGACCCAGAACTTCGCCGTCTCCGCCGAGAACGCCACCGTCACCGATGCCGATGGCCGCGAACTGATCGATTTCGCCGCCGGGATCGCGGTGGTGAACACCGGCCACCGCCACCCGAAAGTCATCGAGGCGGTGAAAGCCCAGCTCGACGCCTTCACCCATACCTGCCATCAGGTCATGCCCTACGAGCCCTACGTGCGCCTCGCCGAGCGGCTCAACGAAAAGGTGCCGGGCGATTTCGACAAGAAGTCGATCTTCGTCACCACCGGCGCCGAGTCGGTCGAGAACGCGATCAAGATCGCCCGCGCCTATACCGGTCGCAACGCGGTCATCGCGTTCAGCGGCGGCTTCCACGGCCGGACCTTCATGACGATGACGCTCACCGGCAAGGTCGCGCCCTACAAGGCGGGCTTCGGCGCAATGATGCCCGACGTGTTCCACGTCCCCTTCCCGAACGCGCTGCATGGCGTGTCGACCGAGGACAGCTTCGCCGCGATGGAGAGCCTGTTCAAAACCGACCTCGACCCCACGCGCCTCGCCGCGGTGATCTTCGAGCCGGTGCAGGGCGAAGGCGGTTTCAACCCGGCCCCGCATGATTTCGTCAAGCGCCTGCGCGCCTTCTGCGACGAGCATGGCATCGTGATGATCGCCGACGAGGTGCAGACCGGCTTCGCGCGCACCGGAACGCTGTTCGCCATGGACGCCTACGACGTGGCGGCCGACGTCACCACGATGGCGAAAGGTCTGGGCGGCGGTCTTCCGATCGCGGCCGTGACCGGTCGCGCCGAGATCATGGACGCGGCGAACCCGGGCGGTCTGGGCGGCACCTATGGCGGCAACCCGCTGGGTATCGCAGCCGGGAACGCGGTGCTCGACGTAATCGAAGAGGAAGACCTCTGCGCCCGCGCCAACGAGCTCGGCTCGCGTCTCAAGCAGCGTCTCGAAGCGATCCGCGCCAACATGCCGGAGATCGCCGAGATCCGCGGCCCCGGCTTCATGGTCGCGGTCGAGCTGATGTCGGACGGCAAGCCCGATGCAGCGCTGACCCAGCGCATCCGTGTCGAGGCGCTCAACCGCGGTCTGCTGCTGCTGACCTGCGGTGTCTATGGCAACGTGATCCGCTTCCTCGCGCCGATCACCATCCCCGACGACCAGATGGCCAAGGCGCTCGACATCCTCGAAGAGGCGATGACCGCCGCGAAGGAGGGCTGATATGCTCAAGCTGAACGACCCGAGCCTGCTGGAAACCCGCGCCTATGTGAACGGCGAGTGGATCGAGGGCGCGAAGCGCTTCGCCGTGCAGGATCCTGCGACCGGCGAGACCGTCGCCGAGGTGGCCGATCTCGACGTGGACGCCACGCGCGCCGCGATCGAGGCCGCCCATGCCGCGAAACCGGACTGGGCTGCGCTCACCGGCAAGGAGCGCGCGGGCTACCTGCGCCGCTTCCACGACCTGATGATGGAAAATCAGGATGACCTCGCCGCGATCCTGACCGCCGAGATGGGCAAGCCGCTGGCCGAGGCCAAGGGCGAGATCGCCTATGGCGCAAGCTTCCTCGAATGGTTCGCCGAAGAGGCCAAGCGCGTCTATGGCGACGTGATCCCCGGCCACCAGCGCGACAAGCGCATCCTCGTGATCCGCCAGCCCGTGGGCGTGGTGGGCTCGATCACGCCGTGGAACTTCCCCAACGCGATGATCGCGCGCAAGCTGGCCCCGGCGCTGGCGGCGGGCTGCACCTTCGTCGGGCGCCCCTCCGAACTGACGCCGCTCTCGGCCCTCGCGATGGCCGTTCTGGCCGAGCGCGCGGGTATCCCTGCGGGCGTCTTCAACATCATCCCCGGCGTCGATGCGGCGGGCATGGGCGAAGAGCTCTGCGCCAACCCCAAGGTCGCCAAGATCACCTTCACGGGCTCGACCCGCGTGGGCAAGATCCTGATGCGCCAAGGGGCGGAGACGGTGAAGAAGATCAGCCTGGAACTCGGCGGCAACGCGCCCTTTCTCGTCTTCGACGATGCCGATCTCGACGCAGCGGTCGACGGCGCGATGATCGCCAAGTTCCGCAATAACGGGCAGACCTGCGTCTGCGCGAACCGGATCTACGTGCAGGCCGGGGTCTATGACGCCTTCGCCAAGAAGCTGACCGCGCGTCTTGCGACCCTGCGCCCCGGCAACGGCTTCGAGCCGGGCGTGACCACCGGGCCGCTCATCAACGCGGACGCGCTGGCCAAGGTCGAGGCGCATATCTCCGACGCGACCGAAAAGGGCGCGCAGGTCGCGGCGGGCGGGCATCGCTCAAACCTCGGGCGCACCTTCTTCGAGCCGACGCTGCTGACGGGTGTGACGCAGCAGATGCGGGTCGCGCGCGAGGAGACCTTCGGGCCGCTCGCTCCGCTGATCCGCTTCGAGACCGAGGCCGAGGCGATCGAGATGGCCAACGCGACCGAATTCGGGCTGGCGGGCTATTTCTACGCCAACGACCTCGCCCGCGTCTGGCGTGTAGCCGAAGCGATGGAGACCGGGATCGTCGGCGTGAACACCGGCCTGATCTCGACCGAGGTCGCCCCGTTCGGCGGCATCAAGCAATCCGGTGTCGGCCGCGAAGGCTCGAAATACGGGATCGAGGATTTCACCGAGCTGAAATACATGTGCCTCGGCGGGATCGAGTAAGCGCTGAACCTGAGACATCAGGACGAGAATAGAGAAGCGGCGGGCTTTCCCGCCGCTTCTTTCATTTTTAGAGGCCTGAAGAGCGCCTGCGCCCGGAGCGCGCCGAAGGCGCAGGGCGCGCGCCGGCCCGTCCCGACGGGCTGGCGCATTGGTGACCGCGCGCGACGCTCATTCGATGGAGGGGCGCGGCTGGCATAAAGCGCCTGCCGTCCAAGGTCGCGTTGCGCCACCCCACGGGCCGCCGCGCGCCCTGCTTTTCCGTCTGGAGGGAAGGCTCGAGCTAGGCTCGGAGCCGGAAAGCCCCCTACTCCCCCATCAACTCATTGAGCCGCTTGCGCTCGTCCTCGGAGAGATCGGGCTGAGCCGGACCCTCGGACGCGGAGCGGCGCGAGCGGACATAGAAGAACCCGCCGATCAGCGCGACAATTAAAGCCCCCGGGCCGAGATACCACAGCAGCAGGTTCGCCCCGCGCTTCTCCGGCTCGAACAGGACATATTCGCCATAGCGGGCGGTGATGTAGTCGATCACCTGGCTATTGGTGTCGCCCGCCTGCAAGCGCTCGCGCACAAGCAGCCGCAGATCCCGCGACACTTCGGCATTGGAGTCGTCGATATTCTCGCCCTGACAGACCGGGCAGCGCAGCACCTTGGAGATTTCGCGCGCCCGCGCCTCCAGCGCCGGGTCCTTCAGGATCTCGTCGGGCTGCACCGCAAGCGCAGGCCCGATCGAGAGGAGCGCCGAAAGCATCAACGCCAAAGCAAAGAAGGTTTTCCTGAGCATCGTTTACTCCGCCGGAGACGCTTGCGACGGGGCGGCACGCGATTTGCGCGCCCCCGCTGCGACACGGTAGCGGCGATCCGAAAGGCTCAGCAGCCCACCCAACGCCATGATGATCGCACCCGCCCAGATCCAGTCCGCGAAGGGCTTGATATAGGTACGCACCGCGTAGCCGCCCTGATCCTGCGGATCGCCGAGCACGAGGTAGATATCGCCCAGCGGCGTGGTATGGATCGCGGCTTCGGTCGTCGGCATCCGCTGCACCGGATAGACGCGCTTCTCGGGATGCATGGTGCCGATCAACTTGCCGTCCTTCTCGACCGTCATCGTGCCGGTGGAAGAGGTGTAGTTCGGACCTTTGACCTGTTCGACCTTCTGAAGCGTGATCTGGTAGCCGTCCACGGTGAAGGGCTCGCCGATCTTGGCGACGCGGATATCCTCGATCTGGCCCGCGGTCAGCAGACCGATCCCGATGAAGGTAACACCCAGACCCGCATGGGCGGTGGCCTTGCCCCAATCGGCGCGCGGCAGGCGCTTGAGGCGCCCGAAATTGCGAGCCGAACGCTGCCACAGCTCGGTCATGGCCCCGAAGACGAGCCAGCTGCCCAAGAACACCGCGACGAGGGCGAGCAGCGAATTGCCGCTCTCGACCGCCCAGGCGAGGCCGCCCACGGCCAGCGCCAGCACGAAGGCCGGGATCAGCGGCTTCACCACGCGACCGAGACGCGCGCGTTTCCACGGCATCATCGCGCCGATCGGCAGGATCAGGGCGAGGATCACCATGAACGGCGTGAAGGCCTGATCAAAGAACGGCGCGCCGACCGACAGCTTGCGGCCGAAGAACATCTCCGCGACCAGTGGCCAGACCGTGCCCACGAAGACCACCAGCGCCGCGACGGCCAGCAGGATGTTGTTGATCACCAGCGCGGTTTCCCGCGACAGCATCGAGAACACGCCCTTGGCCTGCATCGAGGTCGCTCGGAACGCATAGAGCGTCAGCGCCCCGCCCACGAAGAGCGCGAGAATGCCGAGGATGAAGATGCCGCGCTGCGGGTCGGAGGCGAAGCTATGCACCGAGGTGATCACGCCCGAACGCACGATGAAGGTGCCGATCAGCGAGAAACCGAACGCCATGATCGACAGAAGGATGGTCCACGACTTAAGCGCCTCGCGCTTCTCGACCACGATGGCCGAGTGCAGCAGCGCGGCGGCCAGAAGCCACGGCATGAAGGAGGCGTTCTCCACCGGGTCCCAGAACCAGAAACCGCCCCAGCCAAGCTCGTAATAGGCCCACCACGAGCCCAGCGCGATGCCGATGGTCAGGAAGATCCAGGCCGCCAGCGTCCACGGCCGCACCCAGCGCGCCCAGGTCGCGTCGACCCGGCCCTCGATCAGCGCCGCCACCGCGAAGGAGAACGACATCGAGAGACCGACATAGCCGAGATAGAGGAAGGGCGGATGGAAGGCGAGCCCCGGGTCCTGCAGCAGCGGGTTCATCCCCTCGCCGTTGAACGGCGGCTCCGCGAGACGCAGGAACGGGTTGGAGGTGAAGATGATAAAGCCGAGGAACGCCACGCCGATCCAGGCCTGAACGCTCAGCACGCGGGCGCGCAGCCGCGGCGGCAGAGCGCCACCGAACACGGCCGCCGCCGCCCCGAAGAGCGACAGGATCAACACCCACAGAAGCATCGAGCCTTCGTGGTTCCCCCAGACGCCGGTGATCTTGTAGAGCATCGGCTTGTCGGTATGGGAATTCGCCCAGACCAGCTTCAGCGAGAAGTCCGAAACGACGAAGGCGTGGGTCAGCGCCGCAAAGCTCACCGCGATGAGCAAAAACTGCGCTGTCGCTGCGGGTTCGCCGACCGCCATCCAGCCGCGCCAGCCTTTTTGCGCGCCGACGATGGGCACGATGGCCTGCACGATGGCCACCGCAAAGGCGAGAATCAGGGCAAAATGCCCGAGTTCATTGATCATGGGACTCCTCCTGTCGCGGGGCGAGAGCATAGAGATATACGGCCTTCGGGCCAAGGAGGATGCGCGCCGATGTCGCAACTTTCCGACAGCCGCTCACGGGGGCGTGAATGGCACAGCCCATTCTCAAGGTCTAAGCAAGGCGCGTGAGACCAGGAGGGATGCGAAAATGCGTGCGATCGTGATCGGGCCGCTGCTGGCCTTGGGGCTTGTGGCAGGATGCCAGTCGGAGCCGGGCGACCCTCTCGAGGCCATCGCGCCGAACGCGATCTGGGAAGTCGTGTCGATCGATGGCAAGCCCCTGCCCGACGGGGTCGAAGTCACCCTGACCCATCCCGAAAAGGGCCTTATCGCGGGCAAGGCGGGCTGCAATCACTATAACGGTCGCATCTCGGAGAAGGATGGCCGGGTACGCGTCGGCGAACTGGCCGGAACGCGCATGATGTGCCCCGAGCCCGCGATGGGTGTGGAGAAGGCCTTCCACTCGGCCATGGCCCGCGTCGATACGGTGAAACTGTCGCAGGATCGGCTGGAGCTGATCGCGCAGGGCGACACGGTGATCGAAGCCACGCAATAAGCGCCTTGACCGGCGGTGCAGGGCGTGGCCCTCTCGGGCGATGTTCCCGATCCGCGATCACAACCCCTCTTACAGCACCCCGTGGGTCACATGGACCCTGATCGCGATCAATATCGTGGTCTATGTCTTCACCGCCCCCTGGGGCGGCGATATGCGGGACCTCTGGCTCAACAACGCGCTCTGGCCTGCCGCCGTAACCCATGGCGTCGCGTGGCACGGGCTTTTCACCCATATGTTCCTGCATGCGGGTATCCTGCATCTGGCGGGCAACATGCTGTTTCTCTGGGTCTTCGGCGATAATCTCGAAGACCGGATGGGGCGCGTCCTGTTCCTGATCTTCTATCTCGCCTGCGGGCTGGCCGCCGCCTTCGCACAGATCGCGGCAAACCCCGATGCGACCGTGCCGATGGTCGGCGCCTCGGGGGCGATTGCAGGCGTGATGGGGGGGTATCTGCTGCTCTATCCGAAAGCCCGGATTGACGTGCTGTTCTACTTCCTCGTCTTCTTCAAGATCTGGGCCACACCTGCGTGGCTGGTGCTGGGCCTGTGGTTCGGGATCCAGCTATTCAACGAGCTGACCTCCGGCGCGTCGGGCGGCGTCGCCCACATGGCCCATATCGGCGGCTTCGTGGCGGGCGCGCTTCTGACGCTGCCGCTCTGGTATCGCCTTGGCGGGCCGCTCTTCTGGCGGCTCACCCATGGCCACCCCCCCTTCCCCGAGGCGCGCGAGCGCCAGACCAATATTCCCACAGTCACACGGAGACGCTGATGCTGCCCGAAATCCAGTCGCCCCACCGCCTGACCTGCCATTGCGGCGCGGTAGAGATGGAGGTGACCCTCTCCGACGGGCTGAACACCAAACGGCGTTGCGATTGCTCTTTCTGCCGTCGGCGCGGCGCCGTGGCGGTCTCGGCCCCGCTCTCGGGCATCCGCATCGTGAAGGGCGAGGACAACCTGACGCTCTACCAATTCGGCACGATGACCGCGAAGCATTACTTCTGCAAAACCTGCGGCATCTACACCCATCACCAGCGCCGCTCGAACCCGAACCAATACGGCGTGAATGCCGCCTGTCTGGAAGGGGTGAACCCGCGCGATCTCGATCCGGTGCCGTGGAATGACGGCGTCAATCACCCGACCGATCGCGCCGACTGATCCTTTCGAATGAACGTGGCGGCGCGCTCGGCGATCATGATCGTCGGCGCGTTGGTATTGCCCGAAATCAGCCGCGGCATCACCGAGGCATCGACAACGCGCAGCCCGTCGATCCCGCGCACCCGCAGCTGAGGATCGACCACCGACATCTCGCCCTGCCCCATCGCGCAGGTGCCGACCGGGTGGTAGATCGTATCCGCCCGTGCCCGGATATCGGCCATCAGCCCCTCATCCGTGCCGTCATGCGGATAGAACCTGCGCCCCCGCCAAGGCTTAAGGGGCTCCGCCTCGGCAATCCGGTCCAGAAGCCGCGCGCCTTTCAGCAGCAGTTCAGCGTCGCGCGGATCGGAGAGGTATTCGGGATCGATCAAGGGCGCCGCGCGCGGATCGCTCGAGGCCAGCCGCAGCGTGCCGCGTGACTGAGGCCGCAGCGGGCAGATATGAGCGGACCAGCCATCGGCCAGATGCGGCTTGCGCATATGCTGATCGACGATGCCCACGACGAAATGGATCTGCAAATCGGGTCGGGTGAGGCTCGGATCGCTCCGCAGGAAGGCCCCGCCCTCGGCCATGGGCGAGGCGAACAGCCCCTCGCCATGCTTGCGCCACGCGCTCGCCGCCCGCGCCAGCCGCATCAGTCCGCGCGGGTTCAGCCCCACCACGTCGCGCCGGGGCGAGGTGTAGCTGATGACGTAATCCAGATGATCCTGCAGGTTCGCGCCCACGCCCGGCAGATCGAGACGCGGTTCGATTCCGACCTCGCGCAAATGATCCGCAGGCCCGATCCCTGAGAGCATCAGCAGCTGCGGAGAGCCGAACGCCCCCGCCGAGACGATCACCTCGCGCACCGCCTCGATCTTCATCCGCTTGCGGCCTTGCCGGACGATTGCCCCCGTCGCGCGCCCGTCCGCGATCTCGATCTGCTCGGCGCGCGCGCGGGTCAGCACGGTCAGATTGGGCCGCGCCATCACGGGATGCAGATAGGCCGCCGCCGCTGAACAGCGCTCGCCCTTGCGCGGACCGTCCCAGAACTGCGTGACCTGATAGAGCCCCGCCCCTTCCTGCCGCGGCCCGTTGAAATCCTCGTTTGGCGGACACTGCACCGAGCCGCAAGCCTCGATGAAAGCGCGGCTGATCGCGCGCGGCCGCCGCTGATCGCCGACCTGCAACGGCCCCGCCGCGCCATGCCAGTCCGACGCCCCGCGCGCATTGCGCTCGGAGGCGAGGAACCACGGCTTCACGGTTTCCCAGTCCCAGCCCTCGGCGCCCGCCTCGGCCCAACCGTCGTAATCCTCGGGCTGGCCGCGCGCATAGAGCATCGCGTTGATCGCCGACGATCCGCCAAGCCCCCGGCCCCGCGGCTGAAACCCGCGCCGCCCGTTCAACCCCGGCTGCGGCACGGTGCGCAGCGCCCAGTTGTGGATCGGCGGCCGCCCCGCGACCATCGTCGCGACCAGCGCAGGCGCACGCACGAAGATGTCGCGCGCCTCGCGGCCTGCCTCGACAATACAGACAGTCACGAGCGGGTCCTCCGACAGCCGCGCCGCCAGCACCGACCCCGCCGAGCCGCCGCCCAGAATGAGATAATCGAAACGCAAGGGCTCCTCCTTCCCTCGTTCGCGAAAAGCCTAACGGGTTTCGGAAGATAGGGAAGAATTACGCTGGGTCGGACGGGTCAGGGACGCGCCCAAGCCTCGGGTGAGAACGGCTAGAGTTGAATGCCCGGATCAGCCGCGAAGCGGCCCGGGCAACGCCCGACCGCCCCCTCGGGCGGGCGCTTTTGTGGCGGCAGCGCGCGGGTCGAGGTCGCCCGGACGTGGCGGGGATAAAGCGCCAACCTGAGAGGGCGACGCCCACCCGGCGGTCGGGCCCCGCGCTCCCCTACACACAAAAGAAAACGCCCGGTCTCTCCGACCGGGCGTTCCACACTCTCTCGAGGACAACCTTAGCTGCGCAGCGTGCCGCCGGTGGCCTTGCTCACCTTCTCGACGATCTTCTTGCTCACCGCTTCGATCTCGGCATCGGTCAGCGTCTTGTCGGCAGGCTGCATCCGCACCGTCAGCGCGATCGACTTCTTGCCCGCGCCCATCTGCTCCTCGGCCTTGGCGCCGGTGAACTGGTCAAAGACATTGACGCTCTCGATCAGCTTCTTGTCGGCGCCCATCGCCGCGTTCACCGCCGTCAGCGCCTCGACATTCGCATCCACGACGAAGGCGAAATCGCGCTCGACCGCCTGCAAGTCGGAAATCTGCAGCGCGGGCCGGGTCGCGCCCTTCTTCTTCGGGAAGGGGATGTTTGCCAGACGGATCGTGAAGGCGACCGCCGGGCCCTTCACGCCCAACTCGCGCAGCACCTTGGGATGCACTTCGCCGAAGGTCGCCAGCAGGTTCGGGCCGAGCGCCACATTGCCCGCGCGACCCGGATGCCACCACGCGTCCAGCTTGCGGTTGATCTGCGCACGCGCCGGAGCGCCGACCGCGGCCAGCACGGCCTCGGCATCGGCCTTCGCATCATAGAGGTCCACCGGACGGCGCGACCCAAAAGGATCGCGCGACGCGGAGTGACCGACCAGAAGCCCGGTCGCCTGCAGAACCTGCTCGCCCGGCTCGCCGCCGTTGAACGCAGGGCCAACCTCGAACAGTGCCAGATCGTTCAGGCCGCGCGCCTGATTGCGGGCCGCCGCCTGCAGCAGACCCGGCAGCAGATCGGGGCGCATATGCGTCATCTCCGAGCTGATCGGGTTCTCCAGCTTCGTCGCGTCCGCACCACCACCGAACAGCTTGGCGGACGCCTCGTCGATGAAGCTGTAAGTCACGCACTCATTATAACCCAGAGCCGCCGTCGTGCGCCGCGCCATCCGCTCGCGCTGCTGCATCGGCGTGAGGATCGCGTCCGGCACGCCGGTCGTCTCGCGCCCCATCGGCTTACCCTCAAGCTTCGTCAGCGAGGCGATCCGCGCCACTTCCTCGACGAGATCGGCCGAACCCAGCACATCGGGGCGCCAGGTCGGGGGCGTCGCCATGTCGCCGTCGAGCGTGAAGCCCAGAGCCTCCAGCGTCTCGCGCTGCGTGGCCTCGGGAATGTCCATGCCGACGAGCGAGATCACCCGCGCCGGGTCCAGCTTGTAAGCGCGACTGACATCCGGCACCGCGCCGTCCATCACCAGCTCCGACACTTCGCCACCGCACAGATCGACAACCATCTTCGCCGCCAGATCGAGCCCCGGCAGCGTGAAAGCCGGATCGACACCCCGCTCGAACCGATAGCGCGCATCCGAGTTGATCTTCAGCGCCCGGCCCGTCGCAGCGATGGTGATCGGGTCCCAATAGGCGCTCTCGAGGAACACATCGACCGTCTCCTCATCCGCACCGGATGCCTCGCCACCCATGATCCCGGCAAGGCTCTCGACGCCCTTGTCGTCGCAGATCACCATGTCGCCTGCGCGCACGGTATAGGTCTTCTCGTCGAGCGCGAGGAACTCCTCGCCGCCCTCGGCCGGTTTGATCACCAGATTGCCCGCCACCTTCTTCATGTCGAAGACGTGGAGCGGCCGGTTCAGGTCATAGGTGAAGTAGTTCGTGATATCGACCAGCGTCGAGATCGGGCGCAGACCGATCGCCTTGAGCCGCTTTTGCAGCCACTCGGGCGACGGCCCGTTCTTCACACCGCGGATCACGCGGCCAGCAAATAGCGGGCATCCCTTGTCCCTCAGCGCCGGGTCGATCGTCACCGAAATCGGCGCGTCGAACGCAGCCTCGACCTTCGGCACGTCGAGCGGCTTGAGCTTGCCCAGCCCCCGCGCTGCCAGATCGCGCGCAATCCCGCGCACGCCAAGCGCGTCCGGCCTATTCGGCGTAATCGCAATCTCGATCACCGGATCGACCGCCTCGGGACGGTTCGCAGCCAGCCAGTCGGTGAACTTCTGACCCACCTCGCCCGAGGGCAATTCGATGATCCCGTTATGCTCGTCCGACAGCTCCAGCTCGCGCTCGGAGGCCATCATCCCGTGGCTCTCCACCCCGCGGATATTGCCCACCGACAGCGTCACGTCGATGCCGGGCACGTAATCGCCGGGCTTGGCCAGCACGACCGTGATCCCGGCCCGCGCATTCGGCGCCCCGCAGACGATCTGCGTCACACCCTCATCCGTCTCGACCATGCAGACCCGCAGACGATCGGCGTCGGGGTGCTGCTCGGCGGACTGCACTTTGGCGAGCGTAAACGTCTCCAGCTTCGCCGCCGGATCGACGACTTCCTCGACTTCCAGACCCAGATCGGTGAGCGCCTCGGCGATCTGATCGACGGTGGCCTCGGTCTCGAGATGATCCTTGAGCCAGGACAGGGTGAATTTCATCGGACTTCCCTCAGGATTGCTTGCGCTGCGCGAGGTCCTTGTAATCCCCCATCTCAAGGAGTTTCAACTCCCGCCAAAGCCGGATCGAGGGTTTTGCAGCGAAAAGGAGCGACCCGATCAGGAACAACCACGTGCCGGGGATCATCAGGCTCTCGTAGAAGAAGAAGATCGAGCCGATGACGAAACAGAAGGCCGCGCCGAAATCGACCACCGTATAGGCGATCTCCGTGAGGGCGATGAAGCGGCGCTGCTCGGGGGTCTGTTCATGCTTCGGGGTGTCGAAGAGGCGTTTCTTCTGGGCCATCGGGTTCTCCTTGAAAGTCCTTTACCAAGCGAAACCGCTCGCAAACGAGTTCCATCTCAGGGGTAAAACCTCCGTTACGCTCGAAATAGGCCTGATGACCCTGCCGCCAGCCTTCCAGCGTCTCGTCCTCTCCCTCGGCCAGCGCGAAATCCTCATCGACATCGCAAAACCGCCGGATCGTGACCTCGATGGTTTCGATCATCACGGCTGGCTTGCCGTCCCAGTCGAGCGCGATATCGCGCCGACCCACCACCGGCATATCCTCGCCCCCTTCGGTGAAGTAAGTGAGCGCACCGCAGGTGGCGGCCTTCTTGCCTTCGCGGATCAGGGTGAGGAGCTGGTCGCAGAGTTCGCGGTTATCGCCGAAGGTGAAGGTGATGGGGGTGTTGGGCATTGGGGGCTTCCTTTTTGGTTGGGGGAAGCGGGCGGCGGATCAACCAAGGGCATGTCTCTATTCCCCCATAAGGGCTAGTTTGCAGCCTTTGTCATCCGAATAGCTTCGCGCAAATGATCGTATGCAATCTCCAGATCGCCTCTGAGATCAGAGGAAGTTACGGCTGACAGTTTGCGAAGCTCATCTTCCGCTATTTGAAAGGCATGTCGGACAGCTTCTTTGTCATCAGCTGCTCCATTCCACTCATTGTATCGGTCAAACGCATCCCAAAGACATAATTCAGCTTCACGAACTTGCTTCTGAAGCCTGTCAAGGAACTCATACTCATGGGAATAGATGCCAAGCGCGGACAAGCGGATAGTCTTTTTCGAAAGTTCTCTTAGCTCAGATTTGAGCTGCGGCAGATTCCCAAGAACACGTCGACAGTCTTCGTAGTAGCGATGAAATGGTTTCCCTCCATACAGAGCAGCTATGCCGTCAAACTCAAGCGATGCTCGGGGAACACAATCGTCAAGGCCTTCAGCTATATCGAGAAGACCCTGCAGAACCTCTTCCGCGTGCTGGCTACTTTTTAGGGTGAGTTGCTGCCTCTGCCACTTCCTGTATTGCCAGATCGCAAACGCCACCCCAAGGACGGTCGCCAAATTCGCGGCAGCCTGCAAGATTAGCAGAGCGTTAGCCGCGAACGAGGCGCTCACCGGCTCAACCCACCAGCCACCGTCGGCAGATCCAGCGCGCTAAACCCATAGTGCTTCAGCCAGCGCAGGTCGCTCTCGAAGAACGCCCGCAGGTCCGGGATGCCGTATTTCAGCATCGCGAGGCGGTCGATCCCGATGCCGAAGGCGAAGCCCTGCCATTCGTTCGGGTCGATCCCGGCGGATTCGAGCACTTTCGGATGCACCATCCCCGAGCCGAGGATTTCCATCCAGTCGTCGCCTTCACCGATCTTCAGGCTACCGCCCTCCCACGAGCAGCGGATATCGACCTCGGCCGACGGCTCCGTGAAGGGGAAATGCGAGGCGCGGAAACGCAGCTCGACGCCGTCCACCTCGAAGAAGGCCTTGCAGAACTCTTCCAGCACCCATTTCAGGTTCGCCATCGAGATGTCTTTCCCGATAGCCAGACCTTCGACCTGATGGAACATCGGCGTGTGGGTTTGGTCCATATCCATGCGGTAGACGCGGCCCGGCGCGATCACGCGGATCGGCGCGCCCTGCTCCAGCATCGCGCGGATCTGCACCGGCGAGGTATGGGTGCGCAGCACATGCGGCGGACGATTGTCGCCCTCGTCGCGATGCATGAAGAACGTGTCGTGCTCCTGCCGCGCGGGGTGTTCGGGCGCGATGTTGAGCGCGTCGAAATTGTGCCAGTCGTCTTCGATCTGCGGGCCTTCGGCGACCGCAAAGCCCATATCGGCGAAGATCGCGGTGACCTCGTCCATCACCTGAGAGACCGGGTGAATGGTGCCCTGCCGCCGCGGCCGGCCCGGCAGCGTCACGTCGAGCCATTCCTCGCGCAGCCGCGCATCGAGCGCCGCATCCGCCAGCGCCGCCTTCTTCGCGCGCAGCGCCGCGTCGATCTCGTCCTTCAGCACGTTGAGCGCCTTGCCCGTGGTCTGGCGCTCCTCCGGGGTCATCTTGCCCAGCTCACGCATCTTAAGGCTGATCTCGCCCTTCTTGCCCAAGGCGGCCAGACGGATCTCTTCCAGCGCGGCCTCGTCGGTCACATCGGCCACGGCGCTCAGGTATTTATCGCGAAGCTCTTGCATATCATTCCCCGGGAATTTGCTTGGCCCACGGGTTAGCCGCGCCGGCGCGCCTTTGCAACCTCGCGCTTGCAGGCAAAGGGCGGATGGGGGCGCTGCCCCCTCTGGCTTCGCCATTCACCCCCGGGATATTTCCATCAAGAGGAAAGTTAGCGGTTCATTAACCGGAATCGCGTTCACTCGGAGATGCGGTACAGGCGGGGACGCCGATGACCGCTCAAGGGGAAGCGCCCGGTCTGCCGCCCGATGATGGGTCCGAGCCGGGCGTTTTTCTTCCTCTTGGTGGAAATATCCCGGGGGGCTCGTGAAACGAGCGGGGGCAGCGCCCCCTCCCCGGCCAACCACCCACCCGAAACGAAAAAGGCCGCCCCAGATGGAGCGGCCCTTCCCGAATTCTATCGTCAGCCGATTACGCGGCGGCGGCGGCTTTCGCCTGCTCGACGATCGCGCCGAAGGCTTCGGGCTCGTGCACGGCGAGATCGGCGAGAACCTTGCGGTCCACTTCGATGCCAGCCTGGTTGAGGCCGAAGATGAACTTCGAGTAGCTCAGATCCGCATCGACGGCGCGCACGGCGGCGTTGATACGCTGGATCCAGAGCGCGCGGAAGTTGCGCTTACGGGCTTTACGGTCGCGGGTCGCGTATTGGTTCGCCTTATCGACCGCCTGGGTCGCAGTGCGGAAGTTGCGCGAGCGCGAGGAATAATACCCTTTCGCCTTCTTGAGCACTTTCTTGTGCGCGGCGTGGGTGACCTTACCGGATTTGACGCGTGCCATTGTTCAAGTCTCCCGAGTTCAGCGGTTATAGGGCATGTATTTCTTGACGATCTTCGTATCCGCCTCGCAGAGCACCATGGTGCCCGAGGTTTCGCGGATGAATTTCGTCGAGCGTTTGATCATGCCGTGACGCTTGCCGGCCGGACCCACCTTGACCTTGCCGGTCGCGGTGAACTTGAACCGCTTCTTGGCAGCGGATTTCGTCTTCATCTTGGGCATTTACAGCTCCTTTGCAGGGTGTGGAAGCGCGACTCGGCATGCCACTTCGGCCGGCCGCGCGGGTTCAGAGTGGGCCTGTTAGACGCCACAGGTCAGTTTGGCAAGGGAAAAATCCGGAACGACCATACCCCGGAGGGGGACGCTAGTAATTGACCACGCGAGCCAACACGCGCGCCACCGCGTCTGGCACCGTCTTGAGCGTATAGCCCCCCGGCCGGGCGTAGAAAGCCAGCAGGATCAACGCACCAGCCACCAGGATCCCGACCGTCGCCGCCCGCGGCGGGCGGCTGTCGGAGAAGGCGGAGATCGCAGCCGGGATCGCGATGATCGCGATCGCCAGCCCGATCGTAAGCAGGAGATCGGCATCTACCGAAGAAAGATCCATCACCTGCGCCCTTGTCACCAACCCTCTCGGGAAAGGTTACTCAGGGTCAGTACGGTAAATCAATCGCTCATCACAGGGCGCGACGCGCAGGATGTTCGTGGTGCCCTGCACGTTGAACGGCACGCCAGCGGTGACGACGATCTGCTGCGTCTCGTCGGCAAAGCCGAAATCGCGCGCCGCGCGGGCGGCGTTGACGACGGCCTGCTTGAACCGCTCCAGCTCGCCGCACGGCACCGCATGCACGCCCCAGGTCAGCGAGACCCGGCGCAGCGTCGCCTCGATCGGCGAAAGCGCGATGATCGGCACCCGCGGACGCTCCCGCGCGATGAGTGCGATCGTCTTGCCCGATTGCGTATAGGCGCAGATCGCCGCGATATCGGTCGTCTCGGCGATCTCGCGCGCGGCGGCCACGATCCCGTCGGCGACGGTTTGACGAGCCGCATGGCGCGAGGCTTCGATCACCTCGCGATAGGTCGGATCCTTCTCGACCGAAATCGCGACGTTGTTCATCGTCTCGACCGCTTCGACCGGGTAGTTGCCAGCCGCGGATTCCGCGCTCAGCATGACCGCATCGGCGCCCTCGTAGATCGCGGTCGCGACGTCGGAGACCTCTGCACGGGTCGGCATCGGACTCTCGATCATCGATTCCAGCATCTGCGTCGCCACGATCACGGGCTTCGCCCAGGTGCGGCATTTGCGGATCAGCTGTTTCTGGATCGGCGGGACGGCCTGAACGGGAAGCTCCACGCCCAGATCGCCGCGGGCGACCATGATCCCGTCCGAAGCCTGAAGAATCTCGTCGAAGCTGCGCACCGCCGAGGGTTTCTCGATCTTCGACAGGATCGCCGCGCGACCCTTGGCCAGCTCGCGCGCCTCTTCCACGTCCTCGGGACGCTGCACGAAGCTCAGCGCGAGCCAGTCGACACCCATCTCGCAGGCGAATTCCAGATCCTTGCGGTCCTTCTCCGACAGCGCGGCCAGCGGCAGCACCACGTCGGGGACGTTCACGCCCTTGCGGTCCGAGATCGTGCCACCAACGGTGACGGTGCAATTCGCGAAATCATCGCCGCAGTCATCGACCACCAGACGGATCTTGCCGTCATTGACCAGCAACTCCGAGCCCGGCTCGAGCGCCTGGAAAATCTCGGGATGCGGCAGGCACACGCGATGCGTGGCGCCCGGCGTCTCGTCGAGATCGAAGCGGAACTTGTCGCCATCCTCCAGCTCCGCACCATGCGCGGCGAAGGTGCCGACGCGCAGTTTCGGGCCTTGAAGATCGGCGAGGATCGCGATCGGGCGACCGAATTCGGCTTCGAGTTGGCGGATGATGGCGTGCCGAGCGCGATGCTCTTCGTGGCTGCCATGGCTCATGTTCAGGCGGAACACGTCCGCACCTGCGACGAACAGAGCTTTGATGCTGTCATAGTCCGAGGAAGAAGGGCCCAGCGTAGCCACGATCTTCACGTTGCGAAGGCGTCTCATGCGTCCTCGTTTTCCGTTCAAATTGATGTCATTTCGTGGGCCAAGTAAGCGTATGGCGCAATTTGTCGCGGGCCGCAACTGGCGTGGCGCAATCTTTCCCGTTATCTGAGCCATATCGAGCAAGCGTGAAGACACTATGAACGAAAAACAGCCCCTTTCGATCACTGGAGAGGCACGGCCCGGACGCTGGCTGGTCACGTGCGATCATGCGCGCAACACCGTGCCCGATTGGGTGGGCGGTGGCGATCTGGGCATCGAGGCCGAGGATATGGCGCGCCACATCGCCTATGACGTGGGCGCGCTGGGGCTGTCGGAGGCGCTGGCGGAGCGGCTCGATTCACCGATGATCGCGAGCGACTTCTCTCGACTGGTGATCGACCCGAACCGGGGCGAAGACGATCCGACGCTGGTGATGAAGCTTTATGACGGCACGATCATCCCCGCGAACCGCCATGCCGACGCGGCAGAGGTCGAGCGGCGGCTGGACCGGCTCTATCGCCCCTATCATGCGGAATATGCCCGGCTCGCGGCGCGGCGCGGCGATACGGTGATCTGCGCGGTCCACTCCTTTACACCGCGCCTGCGCGGGCGCCCGCCCCGGCCGTGGGACGTCGGCATCCTGCACGCTCCGGCCGATCCGCGCCTCGCCTATGAGATGATCGCGGCGCTCGAGGCCGAGGGCGATCTTTGCGTGGGCGACAACCAACCCTATCTGGGCCATCTGGAGGGCGACTCGATCGACCGCCACGCTCTGGCCCATCGCCGCCCGAACGTGCTGATCGAACTGCGCAACGATCTGATCGCGACACCCGAGCAGCAAGCGGCATGGGCCGACCGCCTCGCACCGATTCTGACGCGGGTTCTGGAGCAGAGCGGTCTCTGATCAGCGACAGTAATCGCGCGGCGCGAGGGATTGTTTCCAAACTACGTTACTCCTGCCACATTTTGATCACATTCTATTGACGACTTCGTGAGCGTTGCGGATATTTCCCCTGATTTCAGGGGGATATCACCGATGCTCGCGACTCTTCTTCTCGCCTTCCTGCCGATGGCGCTCCTTGTCGGGGCCAGCCTCGACGGTGGCGGCGACCATAAAGACGACCATGACGACGAGGAGGCGGCTCGTCCTGATGAAGAAGGCACCGGCGCAGGCGAGGAGATCGACATCTCCGAGCCCGATCAGCTGACCGAAGGCACGTCGGGCGACGACACGATCCGTGGCACCGATGGGACCGACACGGTGATGGGGCTCGCAGGCAACGACGACATCTATCTCGGCGATGGCAATGACGGCGGCGACCTCTCCCCCGAGGACCAGCAGGCGATGGATCAGGCGACGAGCCTCGGCGAATTCCTCGACCTTTATGAGGCCTCAGGCGTCTTCGGCGCGGTCGGCGGCTCGGGCGACGACTATATAGACGCGGGCGCGGGCAACGACTCGATCACCGGCAGCCAGGGCGACGACACGCTGCGCGGCAATCTCGGCGCGGATTACCTGTTCGATGCCGAAGGGTCGAACGCCCTCTATGGCGGCTATGGCGATGACGAACTCTATGCCAGCGATCTGGACGGCGCGCCCGACCTGATCGATGGCGGCGCGAATAACGACGACCTCCATGGCGACGACGGCGACACGATGACCGGCGGCACCGGATCGGATTGGTTCGGGGTCAACTGGAACGAGGGAGACGCGCCGGTAACCGTGACCGATTTCGGACAGCTCGGCCCGAACCCGGCCCCCAACGCGTCCGGCGAATTTCTGGGCATCGAGGTGGACGACCTCGCCAACGTGTCCGACTTCACCGTCTCGCAAAGCGGCAGCGACTCCATCGTGTCGATCAATGGCCAGCAGGTCGCGACGCTCAAGGATGTCGAATATGCCGCGCTCAAGGCGGCGGGCGGCGCGATCTATGCAACCGACGGACTCAACTACGGTCAGCCAGTCTACGCCTGACCCGTTCTCGAATCGTGCCGAGAGGCCGCCGATCGCGCGGCCTCCTTCCGTTTCGGTAAAGCCCCAAAAACGCGACCATATCCGATCGCGATACTAATCCTCGTCATTCTCTCTGATGGTTAACGACCCCTGAACAATGGGGCGGTTTCGGCCTCACAAAACTTTTGCGCAGCCGACAAAATGTCGCGACGATCAAGGCAAGATCAGGAGAAACCATGCTCGCCTTGTTCATCGCCACCACCATCGCGTTATGCCTTCTCGGCTGGGCCGAGGGCTTGCCGCGCCAGCGCCAGGTTCGCGCCGCCGCCGACACCGGAGCGGAGGCCGCCACGATGACCGCTGCGCCCGCGCAGGTCTCTTCGCCGAAAGAGGCGCTCGGCGCTTCGGCCGAGGACGCGAACGACCTCGATGCCGCCGTGATGATGCGCATCGAAGCGCTGCTGGCGCATCCGAACCAACAGGCCGAGACCCGCGCACACGCTCCGGCACCTGCACCCGCCGCAGGCCCCGAGCCGCTGCCGCGCATAAACGGGTTCGAACCGGGCGACGCCATCGCCCTCGATTTCACCGGCTCTGCGCCCCGACGCGACGACATCACCTTCCGCACCTGCGCCGAAGGCACGCTCGTCGTGATTGAAGGTCAGGCCGAACTGGTCATCACAGGCATCGCGCCCGAGCAAATCGCGCCAGATGCCTTCCAATTCCGCGCTCATGCGGCGGCCTGAGAGACACCGCCCGCATGACAGGAAAAGACCCCGGTTGGGCTGGCCGGGGTCTTTTCTTTTTTAAATTCTGGATGTTGCGCCTCGGCGCGGATCAGATCGCGGCCTTGCGGCTCTCGTCGAGATAGATCTCGCGCAGACGCATAGCCACCGGGCCAACCGCGCCCTCGCCCACCGCCTCGCCGTCGATCTCCACCACCGGCATCACGAAAGCCGAGGCCGACGTGAAGAAAGCTTCATCCGCACCCTGAGCCTCTTCGATGGTGAAGGGACGCTCCTCGATCTCCATCTGGCTCTCGGCGGCATATTTCAGCAGCGAGGCGCGGGTGATCCCGTGCAGAATGTCGTGGCTCAGATGCCGCGTGATGATCTTGTTGCCCTTCACGATATAGACGTTGTTCGACGAGCCTTCGGTCACGAAGCCATCTTCCACGAACCACGCATCGTTCTTGCCCGCCTTCTCGGCCGCCATCTTGGCCATCGACGGATAGAGCAGCTGCACCGTCTTGATGTCGCGGCGATGCCAACGCAGGTCGGGCAGCGAGATCACCTTGATGCCCTGTTTCGCCTTCGGATCGTCGGCGAGGTTCGGCTTCGACTGGGTATACAGCACCACGGTCGGGGGCGTGCCCTCCGGCGGGTAGTGGAAATCGCGATCGCCCGCATTCCCGCGCGAGACCTGAAGGTAGATCATCCCTTCGTCGAGATCGTTACGCTTGACCAGCTCGCGGTGAATCTCGATCCATTCGTCTCGGCTCAGATCGCAGGTCATCTCCAGCTCCGCCAGCGAGCGACCGAGCCGGTTCATGTGACCTTCGAATTCGAGAATCTTGCCGCCCAGAACGGAAGTCACTTCATAGACCGCATCGCCCATCACGAAACCACGGTCGAAGACGGAGACCTTGGCCTCTTCCTCGGGAATATACTCTCCGTTGAGATAGACGATCCGGCTCATATTCTTGCTCCTTGAAAACTCAGCCCCAGAGCTCCGGCTCCGGCGGCTCCACCACGCTGCCCTTGTAACGCAGCGGCACATCGCGGTCTTCGGCCAGAAGCAGCGGGCCGTCAAGATCGACGTAATCGGCCCCCTGCGCGACCAGCATCGCCGGCGCCATCGCAAGGCTCGATCCCACCATGCAGCCGACCATCACACCGAACCCCTCGGCGCGCGCGAGATCTCGCAGCCGCAGGGCCTCCGTCAGCCCGCCGGTCTTGTCCAGCTTGATGTTGATGACGTCGTATTTGCCGCGCAGGTTCAAAAGCCCGTCGCGAGTATGGCAGCTCTCATCGGCGCAGATCGGCACCAGCCGCTGAATATCCGACAGCGCCTCGTCCCCCGCCGCAGGCAAGGGTTGCTCGACCAGCGCGACGCCCAGCTTCTTCAGCTCGGCCTGAATGTCGAGGAAGGTCTCGATCTCCCAGCCTTCATTCGCGTCGACGATGATTTTCGACTCCGGCGCGCCCTCGCGCACCGCGCGCAGACGCGGCATGTCTTCGGGCGTGCCGAGCTTGATCTTCAGAAGCGGGCGATGCGCATGCTCGGCGGCCGCCGCGCGCATCTTCTCCGGCTCGTCGAGCGACAGCGTATAGGCTGTGGTCTGGCTCACCGGCTTGTCCAACCCGGCCAACTCCCAGACCGGAACGCCCTTCTTCTTGGCTTCCCAATCCCACAAAGCGCAATCGACCGCGTTGCGGGCGGCGCCTGCGGGCAGCGCCTCTTGCAGCTCGGCACGGGAAATCCCTTGCGGCAGGCTTTCGATCTGCGCAGTAACGCTGTCGAGGCTTTCGCCGTACCGCGCATAGGGCACGCATTCGCCCCGCCCCGTCACGCCCTCGCGCTCCAGCGTCACGCTCAGCACATGCGCCTCGGTGCGCGAGCCGCGCGCGATGGTAAAGACCTGCGCCAGCTTGAACGTATCATGACTCACCCGGATCATCCGCGCCCCCTTCGACTTGGTACAAATATCCCCGCCGGAGGCATCCGGCAGGGGTCACAAGCGAGACAATCAGATCGCGGCGAGCGCGTCTACCAGCTTGCCTGCACCGAAGCGGAACGGATCGGTCGTGGGCAGGCCCATTTCTTCCTCGACCTTCGCGAGATAGGCCTTCGCCTCGTCCTCACCCATCTTCTGGGTGTTCACCGAGATGCCGACCACCTGACAGGCGGGATTGGCGACTTTCGCCAGCGCCAGCGCCATGTCGCTCAGCTCTTGCAGCGAGGGCAGCTTGTAGCCGGGCAGCCCGCGCATATGGGTGCGCGTCGGCTCATGGGCGAGGATCAGCGCGTCGGGCTGACCGCCATGGATCAGCGCCATCGTCACGCCCGAATAGGAGACGTGGAACAGGCTGCCCTGCCCCTCGATCAGGTCCCAATGGTCGGGATCGTTGTCGGGCGTCAGGTATTCGATCGAGCCGGCCATGAAATCCGCGATCACCGCATCGAGCGGCACGCCGTCGCCAGTGATCAGGATGCCGGTCTGACCGGTCGCGCGGAACGTGGCCTTCATGCCGCGCTCGCGCATCTCGCGCTCCATGCAAAGCGCGGTATACATCTTGCCCGCCGAGCAATCGGTGCCCACGGCAAGGCAGCGCTTGCCGGTGCGCTTCTCGCCATTCGCGATCGGGTATTTCACCGACGGGATGCGCACGTCATGCAGCTGACGCCCGCAGGCCTTCGCCACCGCGACCAGATCGGGCTCGTCGCGCAGCAGGTTGTGCAGGCCCGACGCGAGGTCGAGACCTTCTTCCAGCGCCTCGATCAGCACTTTCTTCCAGCCCTGCGAGATCAGGCCGCCACGGTTTGCGACGCCGATCACCAGCGTCTTGCAGCCTTGCGCGATGGCTTCTTTGATATCGAGATCGGGGATGCCCATGTCGGCTTGGCATCCCTCCATCCGGTACTGGCCGACGGCATATTCGGGCCGCCAGTCTTTGATCCCCTGCGCGACCTTCGCGGACAAGGGATCGGGGGCATCGCCCAGGAACAGTAGATAAGGGGTGTCGATCAGCGACATGCGGGTCTCCCTGTGGTCTGTGTTTTGTCTTGTTTGTTGATGATATTAGGGCGGGGCGCAAAAATTTCTTGGGGATTTCCGTGCAACATTTCCGGCAAAACGGAAGATCCTTCGACAAAAGCACCAATTCGCCGCAATTTCGTGCATCACTCGGATTTTCGGATACCTGCAATGCTGCAGCGCGGCCCTGATTCTGCGCCTGCAAAATCGCCTTGCAAGAGGCCGCGCAACAATATACCCAATCTGCAACCCGAAACGTAACTTCCTTGCGAAAGGCCGCTTCATGAGCTTCCGCGTTCAACCCACGCCCCCTGCCCGTCCGAACCGCTGCCAGCTTTTCGGCCCCGGCTCGAACACCAAGCTCTTCCCGAAGATGGCTGCCTCCGCCGCCGATGTGATCAACCTCGACCTCGAAGATTCGGTCGCGCCCAACGACAAGGCGCAGGCGCGGCGCAACATCATTCAGGCCAGCCACGAGATCGACTGGGGCAACAAATACCTCTCGGTCCGCATCAACGGTCTCGACACGCCCTATTGGTATCGCGACGTGGTCGAACTGCTCGAAGAAGGTTCCGAGCGCATCGACCAGATCATGATCCCGAAAGTCGGCTGCGCGGCGGATGTCTATGCCGTGGACGCGCTCGTCACCGCGATCGAAACCGCGAAGGGGCGCAGCAAGAAAATCTCGCTCGAAGTCATCATCGAAAGCGCCGCCGGTCTCGCGCATGTCGAGGAAATTGCTGCATCTTCTCCGCGTCTGCAGGCGATGAGCCTCGGCGCTGCCGATTTCGCCGCCTCGATGGGCATGCAGACCACCGGCATCGGCGGGACGCAGGAAAACTACTACATGCTGCGCAACGGCGAAAAGCATTGGTCCGACCCGTGGCACTGGGCGCAGGCCGCGATCGTCGCCGCCTGCCGCACTCACGGCATTTTGCCGGTCGATGGCCCGTTCGGCGATTTCTCCGACGATGACGGCTTCCGCGCGCAGGCGCTGCGCTCGGCGACGCTCGGCATGGTGGGCAAATGGGCCATCCACCCCAAGCAAATTTCTCTTGCAAATGAGGTCTTTACGCCGTCTGATGAGGCTGTGACCGAGGCCCGTGAAATCCTCGCGGCGATGGAAGAGGCCAAGGCACGCGGCGAAGGTGCGACCGTCTACAAGGGCCGTCTCGTCGACATTGCATCAATCAAACAAGCCGAAGTGATTGTAAGACAAGCCGAAATGATTAAAGATTAAGCCGCGCGCGAACGAATCGCGATATAGTTATCGAATCCCGGAGCGGTTGGGAGGGGAGGCCCGGCCGCATGAGGGAAAAGGAGCGCCCTGGCTTACGGCCGGGGCGTTTCCGTTTTTCTAGCGCCGGGGAATCCCACGCAAACGCCATCTAGCCGCGCTGTGCGACGGCCCGATGACAGCTCCGCAGGCCTTAGCCCTTCAGCGGCAAGCGGATCTCCGTCAGCAAATCTTCCGGCTTCGTGTTCATCGGATCGTTGAGATAGACCTCGTAGGCCACCAGATCGCGGTGCTCCATGCCAGACGCCGGGAACCAATCCTCGTCCAGCCAGCGATAGGCCTCGGGCAGTTGCTCATAGGGGCCCTTCACCGTCACCACCGCATATTTCCCGGCCGGATAGCGAATCTCCGCAAGCGGCGGGAAGATCACGAACCCCTCGCCCACCGCAAAACAGGCATGAGAGCGCAGCTCCTCCGCCGGCACTTTGCGCGGATTGTCATGCCCGATCATCGCCGCGTGCTCGACTTCCGCCCAGGACGGCTCGGGGATCAGCGAAACAAGTTTCTGAAAGACCGGGCCGACCGACGGGTAAGGCCCTTTATGTGCCAGCCCGGCAAGCCGCACCGCTGGCATCTCTTTGATCTCGACTTCATACGCCAAATTAACCCTCATCCGGTTAAAGCGCGCGTTTCCTCAAGTAGTCTATCACCTCCCATCCGCCGCGCCTATGAGGCAAGGCGCCGCCGCTCCCGCAATCGGGACGCGCCCGCCATGCGCCACCCAGTTGCAATTCCCGAGCGTTGAAGACATTAAGGGCGCGAGTTTCCGGATGCGGAGTGATCCATGACCTATCTCGAATTCGAAAAGCCGCTGGCAGAAATCGAAGGCAAAGCCGAAGAGCTGCGCGCGCTGGCCCGGCAAAACGAAGAGATGGATGTCGACAAGGAAGCGTCAGCCCTCGACAAGAAGGCCGAGGCGATGCTGCGCGACCTCTACAAAGACCTGTCGCCTTGGCGCAAATGTCAGGTCGCGCGTCATCCCGACCGTCCGCACTGCAAGGACTATATCGACCAGCTCTTCACCGAGTACACGCCGCTCGCGGGCGATCGCAACTTCGCCGACGATCACGCGGTGATGGGCGGCCTCGCGCGTCTTGGCGACAAGCCGGTAATGGTGATCGGCCATGAGAAGGGCAACGACACCGCAAGCCGCATCGAGCGCAACTTCGGCATGGCCCGCCCCGAGGGCTACCGCAAGGCGATCCGCCTGATGGACATGGCCGCCCGCTTCGGCCTGCCGGTCGTCGCCCTGATCGACACCCCCGGCGCCTATCCCGGCAAGGGCGCGGAAGAGCGCGGCCAGTCCGAGGCCATCGCCCGCTCGACCGAGAAATGCCTTCAGATCGGCGTGCCGCTGATCTCGGTCATCATCGGCGAAGGTGGCTCGGGCGGTGCAGTGGCCTTCGCCACCGGCGACCGCGTCGCGATGCTGGAACATTCCGTCTATTCGGTGATCTCGCCCGAAGGCTGCGCCTCGATCCTCTGGAAGGATTCCGAGAAGATGCGCGAAGCCGCCGAGGCGCTGCGCCTGACCGCGCAGGATCTCAAGAAGCTCGGCGTGATCGACCGCATCATCTCCGAACCGATGGGCGGCGCTCAGCGCGATTCCACGGCGACCATCGCCTCGGTCGGCTCGGAAATCTCGCTGATGCTGGCAGAGCTGGAGGGCAAGAAGCCCGCCGATCTGATCAAGGCACGCCGCAAGAAGTTCCTCGACATGGGCACGAAGGGGCTTTCGGCCTAAACTCGAAGCCCCCGCGCATCGTGAACCGGCCTCACGCCGGTTCCGCCTGCCTGCGCATCAACCCCGCCCCCAGTGCAAGCGCGATGATGACTGCGCCGTAGATCTCGGTCGTCAGCCGCAGCCCCAGCTCCGGCACCGCCAGACCTGCCAGCACCGCGGGCACCCCGAAGGCCGAGTAAGCCAGCGTGAACAGCGCCGCGAAAAGCCCGCCACGCTCATCCGGCGCGGCCAGCGGCGCGAGCGAACGCAGCACCCCCGCGAAACAGGTACCAAAGCCGATCCCCGCGATGAAAACGCTCGCGAGATAGAGCGCGAAACTCCCCGTCGTGAGCGCCGCGAGCGACAGCACCGTGCCCAGCACCAGCCCGTCCGTCCCCAGAAGCGCGATACGGCGCGGGGCCAGATTGCGCGTCGCATAGCACGAGGCCGCTCCGGTCCCCGATAGCAGCGCCACGATCGCGCCCTGCGCCAGCGCCGTGTGAACCTCGAAGACCTGCGCCACGATCGGCGCACCTAGCGACAGAAACAGCGAGCCGGTTCCCCACCCCGCCAGCACCGCAGGCGCACCGCGCCGGAAGGCCGTACGGATATGGGGCGGCACCGAGACCTGCGGGCGCAGCGAGGCCAGCGTCCCCTCATGGCGCGGCGCGGTTTCCGGCGGCAGCCAAACAAGCACCGCCAGCACGCCATAGACGACCGCCAGACCGAGGAAGGTCACCAGACGCGGCGCAGGCGCGTAGGCCAGCAACGCCCCGCCCGCGAGCGCCCCGGCCGCCAGCCCCGCCAAGGGCGCGACCGCGTTCCAGACTGCCGCGAGACCGGGCCGCGTAGACGGCTCATGATCGGTCGAACTCGCACTCAGCGTCGAAATCAGCAGACCGCTCGCCAGCCCCTGCAACACCCGCGCCAACAGCAGCGCCATCGCCGTATCCGCCCAGAGGAATTCGAGCATTCCAAGCGCCAACAGCACGAAGCCCACCGACAGAACCGGTCGCCGCCCGAGATGGTCGGAGAGCCGACCGAAGACCAGCAGGGTCACCAGAAGCGCCCCGGCATAGATCGCGAAAATCCCTGTCATCATCGCCGAGGAAAAGCCGATCCGCGCCTGCAGGACCGGGTAGAAAGGCGACGGTGCACTGGCTCCGGCCAGCATCAGAACGAGCCCCGTGATCGCCAGCACGAAGCCTGCGCGGCTCCGCGTCGGCAGACTTGGAGAGGCGCCGTTCGGGCCGGGATCTGTCTCGTCGGTCATCGCTGTCTCCTGAGGCGTAGGTTCGAAAATTCTCGAACCTCCACATACTCGACATGGCCGATGGTTCAAGTATTATCGAACCATGAACACGCAACCCGAACTCCCGCACCCTCCGCTCGAGGCGCTGTCGCTCTCGCAGGTGCTCTTCGCGCTAAGCGACCCGGCGCGACGCGAGATCGCGCGCAATCTGCGCGAAGGACCACTCGAAGCGGCGGCCTGCAGCTCGGCAGGCGCGGAAGTTCCGAAGTCGACGAAATCCCATATTCTCAAGGTTTTGCGAGAATCCGGCGTAATCCGGAACGAGCCAAACCCGAACGGTCGTGGCCGCCTGCTCACGTTGCGCCGGAACGACCTTGAGGCGCGCTTTCCCGGCCTGATCGACCCGATCCTCGACGCCGATCTGCGAGAGAGTTGATCACGCCAACGTGTTCGGCGCACGCCACCCACAGCGCATCCGCACCTCTTCCTCTTGGCAGAAATATCCCCGCCGGAGGCTCCCTCCGCCGCCACCCGCTCAGGGCTTCGGCAGCGCGAACCCGGCCTCCAGCATGAGCGCATCCGAGCGCGGCTCGACCACTGCCTCGACCGCCGCCAGTGTCTGCGGCGCAGAGCCCGCCGCCTCGATCGCCGGCAGGAACTCGGTCACCGCCACGCCCGACCGGATCGGCCAGCCGCGCTTGCTCCAGAACAGGCCCGCATTGGTCGCGGCGGGCACCACCGGCAGCTTCGTGGCCTCCGCCACCACGCCCACGCCCTGCTTGTAACGGCGCCTCTCGCCCGGCGGCACGCGCGTGCCCTCGGGATAGATGATCAGCTGCCCCAGCCCATGCGTCGCGCGCGCCTCTTCGACCGCGCCCAGCATCACCTTCATCGCTTCCGACCCCTTGGAACGGTCGATCGGAATGCAGCCCGCCTTATGCGCGAACCACCCCATCACCGGCACGTTCAGCAGCGCCTTCTTCATCACGAAAGCCCGGCGCGGCAGGTGATTGGCGAGGATCAGGATGTCGAAAAAGCTCTGATGCTTCGCGGCGACGATGCAGTCGCCCTCAGGCGGCGTGCCGCGCAGCTCATAGCGCAGCCCAAGATAGACCCGCGCCATATCCAGAAGATGCTGCGTCCAGATACCGGCGGTGCGATGCACGCCGGCCCGCCCCTTGGGCAGCACCTGAAACACAAGACCCCAGGCCCCGATCAGCACCGTCGCGATCGAGATGTGAACGTAGTAAAGCCCGGTCATCACATGGGTCAGCGGCGTGACCTTTCCGGGGCGGCGCGAAGGGTCGGACATCAGCGAAGTCTCCTGAGCATACGCAGCGCGGCGAAGCGGGTGGCGGCAAAGGCCACGATCGCGGCGATCGGCGGAATGATCAATGGCCAGAGCCACGCGGCCCCGGAAAAGCCCAAGCCGGTGAGGAAGCCGCCTGCGGCGTCGGTCGAGGGCAGCAGCGCCACCGCAAGCATCCCCAGCACCGTGCCCGCCACCGCGCCGATCAGACCGCGCGTCGTGAAGCGGCGCACGAAGGCCCGCGCGATAAAGGCGTCTTTCGCGCCCACCAGCCGCAGCGTCGCGATTACCTGACCGTTGGCGGCCAGCGCGGCTTGTGCTGCAAGCGTGATCATCCCCGCCATCGCACCGAAGATCAGCAGCAGCGACAGCAGGCCGAGCGTGCGGATCCGCTCCGCCGCCGCAACCAGCGGACGCCGCCAGCGGGTATGGTCGTCGAAGATCGCGCCGGGCGCTTCGGCCTGCAGCCGCAGCCGCAGCCCCTCGGCATCGACGCCCGCGCCGGTCTCGGTCACTGCGATCAGCTTCGGCAGCGGCAGCGCATCCACCGGCAGATCGGGACCGAACCACGGCTTCAGCAGCCCCTTCATCTCGTCATCGCCCATCACTCGCGACGAGGCGACGCCCGGCGTCGTCTTCAGCACTTCCTGCACGGCGGCGACCTGCGCATCCATCTGCTCGGGCGGGGCAGAGATGCGGATCGTGGCCGAGCGCGCGAGGCTGTCGGCCCAGCGATCCGCAAGCCGCCCCGTCGCCAGCGACAGCGCCAGCGCAAAGACCGCAAGGAAGGCCATCGCGGCCGCGGTGAACAGCGTCAGCCGCGCGGTGAACCCGGTCGGCGGCACGACCCGATCCGGCCCGGTCGTCTCGGAGGCGAATGTCAGCAAGGTCAGCTTCACAGATCGGCCCCCGCCGTATGCAGATGGCGCTTCGCGATGCGCAGAACCCGCGCCGAGACCTGCGGTTTCGCCTGCCGGATCAGGTTCAGATCGTGGGTCGCGATCACCACCGTCTTGCCCATCTTGTTCAGCTCGACCAGCAGCGACAGAAGCCGAAGCGACATCTCCCAATCGAGGTTCCCGGTCGGCTCGTCAGCCAGGATCACGTCCGGCGACATGATCACCGCGCGGGCCAGAGCGACGCGTTGCCGCTCCCCGCCCGACAGTTGCGGCGGCAGCGCATTCGCCTGCCGTTTCAGCCCGACCCAAGCCAGCAATTCGCGCAGCTGGGTCATGTCCGGCGTGCGGCGATTGACCGTCATCGGCAGCGCCACGTTCTCCTCCACCGAGAGGTGATCGAGGAACTGGCAGTCCTGATGCACGACGCCAATGCGCTGGCGCAGCCCGGCGATTTCGTCCCGGTCCATCCCGCGCACATCCTTGCCGAACAAGGACAAATGCCCTGCCGTCGGCAGCAATTCCGCGTAGCATAATTTGAGAAATGTGGTCTTCCCGGCCCCCGACGGCCCGGTCAGAAAATGGAATGACCCTGGGGCAAGCGTCAGGGACATTTCGCTTAACAGCTCCGCCCCGCTATAGCTCATCGCCACATTTTGCAGCTCGATCACTGCCAGCCCCTTTATTTGGTGCGCGTTTCGCGAATTAAGTGGCCCAAATCATTTGGACATTCCGCCCGCGCTTGCTACAACATAAGAAAGTGGTTGGCCAGAACGGCAAAACGCCAACACGGGCAGGGATGGGACAATATGCGGTTGGTTTGCCCCAATTGCGGTGCGCAATACGAAGTGGATGACGCTGTCATCCCAGATGGCGGACGGGATGTGCAATGCTCCAATTGCGGGCACGGCTGGTTCCAGCCGAGCAAGGATATGCTCTCCGCCGAGCCCGACACCACCACCGCTGCACCCCCGCCCGAAGGTTGGGATCTCGACGCCGAGATGGAGGCAGAGGCGGAGGCTGCATCCGAGGAAACTGAGGCTGAGGTGACGGCGGAGACGCCCACCGAATCTGAGCCCGTTTCCGAACCCGAACAAGTTTCCGAGCCTGAGCCGCTGCCCGAACCCGAGCAACAACCAGAGCCCGAGGCCGCAACGCCCCTGCCCGAGCCCGAGCCAGTCGTGACGACGCAAAGCACGGACGACACGGATGCCGCCATTGCGGCGATGGTCTCGACGCCGGAGCCCGAGGATCAGGACGACGACGAGGAGGACGAGCCGGGCCTCGGCCCTGCCCCACGTGTCGGCGCCACCCCGCGCAAACCGCTCGATGACGGGCTGCTGTCGATCCTGCGCGAAGAAGCCGAGCGCGAAGCCGCGCAGCGCCGCGCCGAAGGCTCGAGCGAGCTGGAGACGCAAGACGAACTGAATCTCGAAGAGCGCGAGACCAGCGAAGACGCGGAACGCGCCGCCGAGGCCGCCGCCGCCGATCTGGCGCGCCGCCGCAAAACTGCGCAGGACTTTTCCGATCTCAACGAGTCCGAAGAGGATCGCGTGGCCGACCTGCTCGGCGAGGACGACGAAGACATGCGCGCGATCCGCGGACGCGAACGGCTGCCCGACATCGACGAGATCAATTCGACCCTCACCGCGACCTCGGATCGCGAGGGCGACAGCGTGGCCGAATTCTCGCCGGAAATGGCGCGCCGCCGCCGCTCGGGCTTCAGCCGCGGCTTCATCTTCGTCATGGCGGTCACCGCGATCCTGGCGCTGCTCTATGCCTTCGCGCCGGACATCGCCGCGAAAGTCCCGGCGCTCAAATCGCCACTGACCCAATATGTCGTGGCGGTGGACGAGGGGCGCATCTGGCTCGACGACCAGTTGCAGATCCTGACGCATCGCCTCTCGCCCGAGGCGACCTCGGACGGCTTCACCGAATAAGTTTTCCTAATAATCTGCCGCCGCGCATAAGTTGAATTTATGCGCGCGCGGCGTCAGCCCGCATTCGAGAACTGATCGAGCAGCCGCTTGAGGTAGTCGAGCTCTTCCTCGGGGCGCAGACGATCGGCCGAGCGGCGGCGGATTTCATCGAGCAGATCCTGCGCCCGGCGATAGACATCTTCGCCGTTAAGCATCTGACGGTCGGTGCCAAGCTGGTTGCCCTCGCCCTGCGCCCGACCCAGCGGATCGCGCGGCATCTCGCGCCCACCCTGCTGTCCGGGCTGACCCGCCTGCTGATTTCCCTGCTGACCGGGCTGCTGACCGTCGCGGCGCGCCTGTTCGTTGCGCATCGCCTCGCCAAGCGCGCGCATCCCTTCGCGCAGCGCCTCGATCGCGTCGGCCTGACGGTCGATCGCCGCCGAGTTGTCGCCCTCGCGCAGCGCTTCCTCGGCCTGATCCATCGCGCGCCCGGCATCGTCGAAACGCTTCTCGGCCTGCTGGCCCGCCTCGTTGCCGAAGCCCGGCAGCAGCCCGCGCTGGCGGTCGAGTTCGCGCCGCAATGCGCGCTGGCGATCCGCGAGGCTTTGACCATCGACACCGCCCTGCCCGCCGTTCATGCCGGGCTGATCGCCCTGCCCCTGACCGTCGCGCTGCGCTTGCCCGTCCTGGCCTTGGCCCTGACCGGGCTGGTCGCCGGGCTGCTGGCCCTGACCTTGTTGGCCTTGCTCTCCCTGCTGGCCTTGTTGACCCTGCTGACCTTGCTGCTGACCCTGTTGCCCTTGCTGACCTTGTTGACCTTGCTGACCGTTCTCGGCCTGCTGCTGGCGCTCCTCCGGGGTCATGAACTGATCCTGCAGGTCGCGGAACGCATCGTCCGACAGCTCCTGCTGCTTGCGCAGCGTATCTTGCATGTCGCGCATCGCTTGACCGCCGGGCATGTCGCCCTGACCGTTCTGGCCCTGCTGGACCTTGAGGTTCTCCATCATCCGCGCGAGCTGGTCGAGCAACTCCTGCGCCTCGGCCATCCGGCCCTCCTCCATCAGCTTCTGGATCTGGTCCATCATCTGCTGGATCTGGTCGCCGGTGATCTGTTGACCCTGCTGCGGCTGCTGACCGAATTGCGGGCCTTGTTCCTGCTGCTGCGAGCGCTCGGCAAGCATCCGGATGTAGTTGTCGGTCGCCTCTTTCAGCTCCTGCATGAGCTTGGCGATCTCATCCTTGGACGCCCCGTTGCGGATCGCCTCGGAGAGCTTTTCCTGCGCCTTCTGCATCGCGGCCAGCGCATCGGCGAGCCCGCCATCCTCGACCAGTTCGGCCATCTTCCACAGCGCCTCGGCGATCTCATCGCGGGCCTCGGGGGACAGGTCGGGATCGTCGAGGCGCCCGATCACGAGGCGGATCATCAGGTAGACCTCCTCGCGCTTGATGAAGCCCTCGTGCCGGTTCGAAATCGCCCGCAGCAGCTGATCGGCATAGCCGCGGTTGTCGCGCGACCACAGCAGATCGCGGCGCACTTCGATCAGCGCAGAGGCGAGCGGGTCGAAGAAGCGCTTGCCGGGCAGGATGATCTCCTGCGTGCCGGAAGTACCGGTCTGGCCGCGCCCGTCCTCGACATCGAGCGTCAGTTTCACCGGCAGGTTCGCCCAAGGATGCTTCGCGGCATCCTCGACGAGGCTCTCGGTGAAATCGGCCCGCGAGCCGGAAATCGGCAGCGGCAGATCATAGATCAGATCGTCGCGCGGCTCGGGCGGAATTTGCAGACCGTAACGGCGATCGACCTTCGCCAGATCGAGCGAGATCACCGCATGGCCCTTGGTCACGGCGTAATCGTCCTGCGCGGTGAAGGGCAGGCTCAGCTTGCCATCTGCACGGCGGTCGGGCGTCCCGGCCAGCGCGACCGAGGGCGCCTCGTCGGGGCGCACGACCACATTGAAGCGGCGCGCCGCGGGGCCTTTGAACTCCAGAAGCCCGTCGCGGACCGCTTCGAATTCGTGGGTCTCGATGCCGCTTGCGGTCTGCGCCGCGCCCTGTTCGGGCAGCGCGGCCGGGTTCGAAACACTCTCGGAAAAGCCGATCGCGCCGGAGGACCCGTAAAGCCGGATCGAGAAGCGGGTGCCTTCGGGCACGATCAGCTCGTCGCCCTCGACCTTGTTCAGATAGAGCCCCGGCTTGCCGGTATAGCGCGGCGGCGCGGCCCAGCCTTCCCAGCTTGGCCCCATCGCGGCCTCGGCAGAGCCCGCAGGCGTCGGCAGGCCTTCGGTCGGGTGCAAAAGCCGCTGCGGCACGCCGAAGATCACCGCGACGACCAAGGCCGTCAGCGCGGTCAGACGCAGCGCATAGGGATCGCGGCGGGCGAGATCGGGTTTCGGGCGCGGTGCGCGGGCGGCCTGCGCGGCCTTGGCCATGCGCCGCAGATGCGCCATCCAAAGCGCGCGGGCGGCGGGATCGTCCTGCCCCAGCGCCATCTCGTCGGTCAGCGCGGAAAGCGGACGGCCCGGCAGCGTCGCATCGAGGCGCGCAATCGCATCTACCCGGCGCGGCCAGCGCATCCGCCACGCGCCCCATGCCAGCGCGGCGAGCGACGCGATCAGCGCGACCAGCCAGAACCAGCGCCCGCCCGGCCCCAGATAGGCGGGCAGCGCGAAGGCGATGGCGGTGGCGATCAACGCAAGAACCGAAAGAAGCGGCCAGAACGCGCGCAGCCCCCGCTCGACGATCATCCCGGCATGGGTGAGCGCAATAGGCCGGGCGAGCGGGGCCAGAGCGGCCTGCCCGTCCTCCTTCGTCGCCGCGTCGCGCGAAGCTTTGCTGAACCAGTTCCTGACCGGCATACTCTCCCTATCCGTCGGCCCCGATTCCCTTCCTACGGATCAGAGCCACTCCGGGATGGTATCGCGGGAGAGCATTTCCTCAAAGCTCGGTCTTGCCCGAATGAGAGCGAATTCGCCGCCGCGGACCAGAACCTCGGGGATCAGCGGACGCGAATTGTATTCCGACGACATGACCGCGCCGTAAGCCCCCGCCGAACGGAAGGCGACCAGATCGCCCGGGCCGAGCGGCGTCAGATTGCGCGCCTTGGCGAAGGTGTCGCCGGTCTCGCACACCGGGCCGACGATGTCGAAAGGCGTGGATTCGGTGCCCGGCGCGGCTTCGATCACCGGGACGATGTCGTGATAGGCGCCATACATCGAAGGCCGCACGAGGTCGTTCATCGCCGCGTCGAGAATGAGGAAATCGCGCCCCTCGCCCTCTTTCAGCCAGATCACCGAGGTGACCAGCAGCCCGGCATTGCCCGAAATCAGGCGACCCGGTTCGATCTCGATCTCGCAGCCCAGATCGCCCACGGTGCGCTGGATCACCTGCCCGTATTCGATGGGCAGCGGCGGCGCGGAATTCGACCGCTCATAGGGGATGCCCAGACCGCCGCCGAGGTCGAGACGGCGGATATCGTGGCCATCTGCGCGCAGCGCCTCGGTCAGTTCGCGGACCTTGAGGAAGGCCGCCTCGAACGGCTCCAGATCGGTCAGCTGCGAGCCGATATGCACGTCGATGCCCACGACCTCGATGCCGGGCAGCTGGGCCGCCTCGGCATAGACCGCGCGGGACTTGGCAATCGGGATGCCGAACTTGTTCTCGGATTTGCCGGTCGCGATTTTCTCATGGGTCTTCGCGTCGACATCCGGGTTCACCCGCAGCGCGATCGGCGCGGTGACGCCCATCGACGCGGCAATCTCAGAAATCGCGAGCAGTTCCGGCTCGGACTCGACATTGAACTGGCGAATGCCGTTCTCGAGGACGTAAGCGATCTCCTCGCGGGTCTTGCCGACGCCCGAGAACACCACGCGATCCCCCGGCACACCAGCCGCCCGCGCCCGGCGATATTCGCCGCCCGAGACCACATCCATCCCCGCGCCCAGATCGCCCAGAACCTTCAGCACCGCGAGGTTCGAGTTCGATTTGATCGCGAAGCAGATCAGGTGATCCGTCCAGCCGAGCGCCTCTTCGAACAGCTTGAAATGGCGCTCCAGCGTGGCGGTCGAATAGACGTAGAACGGCGTGCCAACAGCGGCCGCGATCTCGGGGATCGGCACATCCTCTGCATGAAGGACGCCGTCGCGATAGAGGAAATGATCCATGAGAGGTCTCGATTACTGGGCCGAAGCCTGCTGGGATTGCGTGCTGTCCGCCTCGGACGGCGGGACGGGCGGACCGTCGACACCGCAGGCGGCGAGCGAAAGAAGAAGCGTCAGGGCGAGGGTCAGGGTCTTGGTCATGGGGTCACCGAAAGGGTCATGATGCCAACGCGCGCCGTCGCGGCGGGATAAACTTTGATGCCGTCACGGTTGATGCCGACATGTGTGTGCAGCTCCGGATCGGCGGCACAGGCGCCAAGCAGACCGATCAGCACGAACGGAGCCGCGAATTTCATCCAAGCCGTTCCTTCCAGCGAGCGATCTGCGCGCGCACCTGATCGGGCGCGGTTCCGCCGTAAGACTGGCGCGAGGCGACCGAGTTGTGAACCCCGAGGACGTCGAAGACGCTCTCGGTGATCGCCGGGTTGATCGACTGCATCTGTTCGAGGCTCAAATCGGGTAGATCGCAGCCTTTTTCCTCAGCCATGGCCACCAGCGAGCCGGTGACGTGGTGGGCGTCGCGGAAGGGCAGCCCCGCCTCGCGCACCAGCCAGTCGGCCAGATCGGTCGCGGTGGAGAACCCACCCGAGGCCGCGGCCTCCAGCTTGTCCGCGTTCACCGTCATGTCGCCGATCATCCCCGCCATCGCGGCAAGCGCGAGCATCAGGTTGTCGGCGGCGTCGAAGACCTGTTCCTTGTCTTCCTGCATATCCTTGGAATAGGCGAGCGGCAGCCCCTTCATCACCGTGAACAGCGCGACCGAGGCCCCGAGGATGCGCCCGATCTTGGCGCGGATCAGCTCGGCCGCGTCCGGGTTGCGCTTCTGCGGCATGATCGAAGAGCCCGTCGACCACTTGTCCGACATCGCGACGAAGCGGAACTGCGCCGAGGACCAGATCACCAGCTCTTCGGCGAGGCGCGACATGTGAACCGCGCAGATCGACGAGGCCGACAGGAACTCCAGCGCGAAATCGCGATCCGACACCGCGTCGAGCGAGTTCGCCATCGGCCGGTCGAAGCCCAGCGCCTCGGCCGTCGCATGGCGGTCGATCGGGAAGCCGGTGCCGGCAAGCGCCGCCGCCCCCAGCGGGCATTCGTTCATCCGTTTGCGCGCATCAATGAATCGGGATTTGTCGCGCGCGAACATCTCGACATATGCCATCATGTGATGGCCGAAGGTCACCGGCTGCGCGGTCTGCAGATGGGTGAAGCCGGGCATCACCCAATCGGTGCCCTCCTCGGCCCGGGTCAGCGCAGCGCGGATCAGCGTGTCGAGCCCGGTGATCGCGGCGTCGCATTGCTCGCGCACCCAGAGGCGAAAATCGGTCGCGACCTGATCATTGCGCGACCGCGCCGTGTGCAGCCGCCCCGCCGGTTCGCCGATGACCTCCTTCAGCCGCGCCTCGACATTCATGTGGATGTCCTCGAGCGCGGTCGAGAAGGGGAAACCGCCCGCTTCGATTTCTGACAAAACCGTGAGCAAACCTTCTCCGATCGCCTCGGCGTCCTTATCACTAATGATGCCTTGCGCGGCGAGCATCGCGGCGTGGGCCCGGCTGCCGCGGATATCCTGCGCGTAGAGCCGCTGGTCATACCCGATCGAGGCGTTGATCGCCTCCATGATCGCGTCAGGTCCCGCGGCGAAACGCCCGCCCCACATCGCGTTGGAGGACTTGTTCTCGTCGGTCTGATCGGTCATGGTCTGAGGCCCTTGCTAGGAGGCTATATGTTACGGTTTCTCGTCCTTTATACGGCGCTGGCGCTGGGTGCAAATGTTGCGCAGGCCGCGGATCTAGATGCGGTGAAATCGGGACAGATGGAATCCCTCGTCACCTATGACGAACCGCTGCCGCTGCCGCCCTTCACGGTGACCGATGAAAGCGGCGACGAGCATTCGATGAAAGATTTCGAAGGCAAGGTGGTCCTGATCAACTTCTGGGCGACGTGGTGCCCGCCCTGCCGCGAGGAAATGCCCTCGCTGAATGCGCTGCAAAAAGCCTACGGCGAGAATGGGTTTCAGGTGATGACGATTGCCACGGGCGGTTCGAACTCGCCCGAGAAAGTCGCCGCCTTCTTCGACAAGGAGGGCATCGACGCCCTGCCCCGCTTCCACGACGACGCCAATTTCGCCGCCCGCGCGATGGGCGTTCTCGGACTGCCGGTCTCGGTGCTGGTCGACAAGAACGGCCATGAGGTCGGCCGGATGATCGGCGGCGCGGAATGGGATTCGCCCGAGGCGAAAAAGGTCATCGAGGCGCTGATCGACGAGAAGTAAGCGCAGGGTGATGTAGCGGCAGCAGGCACTTTGCCGCCGGACCGGTCTTCCGTTGCGGCCCGATCTTCGATCGCATCCCGCGCAACCCGGTCCGCGTGTCGCAACATTCTGCAGAGCCCGGCGTCTGGGCTGCATCTGAACTGCCCGCCACGCCTCTGCCCCCGCGAGCCATGTTCTACGCCGAATGTTTTCCTTTGCGCTCGGGTCTGCCGAGACTCACGCCGCGCTTCTCCCCGCGCGCAGATAGCGCCCTAGCCAATGTTCAATCTCTTCCGACAGGGCCAGGATGGCCTCCAGTCGCCCTTTGATATCGTCATGGAAACTGTCGAGCTGGTCGATCGTAGCCGCGAGCCCGCCATTCGCATCCCGCATGCGCCCACACTCGACGCGCCCAAGGACGCGGATCGTGTCGAGCCCGAGCAGCTGGCGACGAATGTCTCGGCTCTGGTTCATCATGTCGTCGGCGAGTTCGGCCGCTTGACGCATCGCGGCATTCGCATCGGCAGTGCCTTTGGTGACGAGCGACTGCAGCAAAGCGCGTTCTTCCTCTCGGGGCCGATCATTCTGCGCCTCTTCGCCCATAAAATTGGTGCTCATTTCGTTGAGGACGCGCGCGCAGCCCAGTTGGAACACTGCGCGCGCGACCTGAAAGGCCATCTGACCACAGAGATTGCCGCGACCGGCAACGAATTTGCGCAGCCGCTCCGAGATGACAGCAGACGAGGCTTTGTAGTTTTCCGAGATCGCAGACACCGGCCCCCCGGACGGCTCGAGCCGCGAGGCGACGATCCGCATGTTGTTCGGCACGGATTGCAGCGCTTCGAAACTGCGTAGAAGTCCGAATTGCTCCTTCGTGAGCCGCCCCATCGCGGTGTTCAATTCGGCCAGCATCCGCGTATTCTCATCGGCATTTCGATTGAGGCGACGATCCCGTTCGGTAAGCTCGAGCGCCAGCGCATAGGCCATGAAGGCGGTGTAGCTGGAATAGCCGCCACGCTCCGCGAAATCACGTAGCAGCGTCGCGCTCTCCTCCGGGTCGAGGGACTCCGCCCGTTCGCGCGCAGAGAGATCACGGTAAAGCGTATGGATTTCATCGGACAGCTCGCTCGTCGGTTTCAGCCGGACCGAGAGGTAGCCGCCCTCGATCGGCATGACGACCGCAAAGACCCAATACCACCCGCCGCCTTTCGCCTTGTTCTTCACATAGGCGCCCATGGGATAGCCTTTTTTCAGCGCATCCCAAAGCACCCTGAACACCGCGCGCGGCGTATCGGGATGACGCACGATCTTATGCGGCGCCCCGATCATCTCGGACCATTCAAAACCCGCGGTGCGCCGAAAAATCTCGTTGCCCGATTGGATCACCCCACGCGTATCGGTGCGCGAGTAGAACAATTCTTCCAGCGCGAAAGGCACCTCGTTGGTGCCGCGCAGTGCCGGCTGCCCCATTTTCGTCATCGCCCATTCTGTTCCATCAAGCTCCACCCTAGGCACCTGCCGGTTACCATCGACTTAACGCCGGATGCGAATTTCCAGTTAACCACGAGTCCGGCCTATTTCCCGGTCTTTACCCCTTCTTAGGCGCTTGCGCGGATGCTTGGCTCGAAGGCGAAGGAGGGGCAGATGACGAATCGAGACGCGAGGGCCATGCCGGTGCATCGTGACGAAGATAGCCCGCTGAGCTTTGCGGCTGCCGAGCAAAGCCGACAGGCCTTGGCCATGGTGCGCGCGGCGATCGACCGGCATGACGTCATGCTGGCCTATCAGCCAGTGATCCAGACCTGCCGCCCCGACCGACCTGCGTTTTACGAGGGCCTGATCCGGGTTCTCGACGATCGCGGGCGCATCATCCCCGCGAAGGAGTTCATCAACGCGATCGAACGTACGGAGGTCGGGCGGAAACTCGATTGCCTCTCGCTCGAACTGGGTCTGAAAGCGCTCCTCGGGCAGCCGGATCTGCGCCTGGCGGTCAATATGTCGGCGCGCTCGATCGGCTATGCGCCCTGGACCAAGGTTCTCAATCGCGGCCTCGCGGTCGATGAGACCGTCGGCGAGCGTCTCATACTGGAGATTACCGAAAGCTCGGCGATGGAAATTCCCGAACTGGTCAGCGTCTTCATGGAGGATTTGCAGGCGCGCGGCGTCAGTTTCGCGCTCGACGATTTCGGGGCGGGTTACACGTCTTTCCGCTATCTGCGAGATTTCTACTTCGACATCATCAAGGTCGATGGGCAGTTCATCCGCGGCATCTCGCACGATCCGGACAATCAGGCGCTGACGAAATCGCTGCTCGACGTGGCGCGCCATTTCGAGATGTTCACGATCGCCGAAGCGGTCGAGTCGCTGGAGGATGCCGAATATGTGGCAAGCCTCGGCGTCGATTGCATGCAGGGCTATTACTTCGGCGCGCCGACGATCCACCCCCCGTGGAGCCAGTCTCACGAACCGCAACGGAGACGTGCATGACCCCAGCCAGAGCGCAATAAAGTTGCGTTAACAATTTCCAGAGCGACGGGATTAAGCTTGACCTCTCGTTCCCTTCCGCCATGCTGCACAGCAGCAGAACGGACGCGCTGTCGCGCCCGCTTAAGTGATGAGGAGGATCCCATGACCAATGTCGTCATCGTCTCGGCCGCGCGTACGCCCGTCGGCTCGTTTTTGGGCGCGTTTGCCAATACGCCCGCACATGACCTCGGCGCCGCCGTGATCGAGGCCGTCGTCGCCCGCGCCGGGATCGAGAAGTCCGATGTGTCCGAAACGATCCTCGGTCAGGTGCTGACCGCGGGCCAAGGCCAGAACCCCGCCCGCCAAGCCCATATCAACGCGGGCCTGCCGATCGAAAGCGCTGCCTGGTCGATCAACCAAGTCTGCGGTTCGGGCCTGCGCACGGTCGCGCTCGGCGCCCAGCATATCATGTGCGGCGATGCCGATATCGTCGTCGCGGGCGGTCAGGAAAGCATGTCGCTCAGCCCCCATGTCGCGCATCTGCGCGCGGGTCAGAAGATGGGCGACATGAAGATGATCGACTCGATGATCAAGGACGGCCTGTGGGACGCGTTCAACGGCTACCACATGGGCCAGACCGCCGAGAATGTCGCCACCCAGTGGCAGATTTCGCGCGAGATGCAGGACGAATTCGCGCTGGCTTCGCAGAACAAGGCCGAGGCCGCGCAGAAGGCCGGCAAGTTTGCCGACGAGATCGCCGCCTTCACCGTGAAGACGCGCAAGGGCGACACGGTCGTGGATCAGGACGAATATATCCGCCACGGCGCGACGATCGAGAACATGCAGAAGCTGCGCCCGGCCTTCGCCAAGGACGGCTCGGTGACCGCGGGCAACGCGAGCGGCATCAATGACGGTGCGGCCGCGGTGCTGCTGATGTCGGAGGAAGAGGCCGAGAAGCGCGGGCTCACGCCGCTGGCCCGCATTGCCTCCTATGCGACCGCCGGGCTCGACCCGTCGATCATGGGCTGCGGCCCGATCCCGTCCTCGCGCAAGGCGCTGGAGAAGGCGGGCTGGAAAGCCTCCGATCTCGACCTGATCGAAGCCAACGAGGCCTTCGCGGCGCAAGCCTGCGCGGTGAACAAGGACATGGGTTGGGATGTCAGCAAGGTGAACGTCAATGGCGGCGCCATCGCCATCGGCCACCCGATCGGCGCCAGCGGCGCGCGAATCCTCAACACCCTTCTGTTCGAGATGAAGCGTCAGGGCTCGAAAAAAGGCCTCGCCACGCTCTGCATCGGTGGCGGTATGGGCGTCGCAATGTGCATTGAAGGCCTCTAACGGCAAAAAAATGCTGCATCTGCAAAAAGAGCGCGCAACTTTGTTGCGCGCTCTTGTCATTTTCGGTAACAGCATTTCAAGGGCATTCCATTTGGAGGAGGAATCATGGCGAGAGTTGCATTGGTCACCGGCGGATCGCGCGGCATTGGCGCGGCGATCTCGAAGGCGCTGCAGGCGGCGGGCTACACGGTCGTCGCGAACTATGCCGGCAATGAGGAGGCTGCGGCCAAGTTCACCGAGGAGACGGGGATCAAGACCTACAAATGGTCGGTCGCCGATTACGACGCCTGCGCGGCGGGGATCGAACAGATCGAATCCGAAGTCGGCCCGATCGACGTTCTGGTGAACAACGCGGGCATCACCCGCGACGCGCCCTTCCACAAGATGACCCGCGAGCAGTGGAACCAGGTGATCGACACCAATCTCAGCGGCATCTTCAACATGACCCATCCGCTCTGGACGAAGATGCGCGAGCGCAAGTTCGGCCGGGTCGTGAACATCTCCTCGATCAACGGCCAGAAGGGCCAGTTCGCTCAAGCGAACTACTCGGCGGCGAAGGCGGGCGATCTGGGCTTCACCAAGGCGCTGGCGCAGGAAGGCGCACGCGCGGGCATCACCGTGAACGCGATCTGCCCCGGCTATATCGCGACCGAGATGGTCATGGCGGTGCCGGAGAAGGTGCGCGAGTCGATCATCGGCCAGATCCCGGTCGGTCGTCTGGGCGAGCCCGAAGAAATCGCGCGCTGCGTGGTGTTCCTCGCCTCCGACGATGCGGGCTTCATCACCGGCTCGACGATCACCGCGAATGGCGGTCAGTACTTCATCTGATTTCGCCTCTTGGCATTCTCGACGGAGGCCCGCATTTTGCGGGCCTCTTTGTTTTGGCGGGGACAGCATGACACGCGGCAAGGCCACTTCGATCGGGTTCACGGCGGTATTGCTGTGGGCGCTGCTGGCGCTGTTCACCGTGGGATCGGCTCCGGTGCCGCCCCTGATGCTGAACGCGCTGTGTTTCGCGTTGGGCGGCGCGGTGGGCGTGATCTGGCTGGTAGCGACCGGTGCGCTGGGGCAGCTGCGGCACGTGTCGTGGAAGGTCTATCTCGCCGGGACCGCGGGGCTGTTCGGCTATCACTTCCTTTATTTCTCGGCGCTGCGCCTCGCGCCCCCGGCCGAGGCCGGGCTGATCGCCTATCTCTGGCCCCTGCTGATCGTGCTGTTTTCGGGGTTGTTGCCCGGCGAGCGGCTGACGCTTTGGCATGTCGCGGGAGCGGTGCTTGCTTTCGGGGGCGCGGCGCTGATCCTCGGGGGCGGAATCTCCGCCGATCCGGCGGCGCTGCCCGGCTATGGGCTGGCGCTGATCTGCGCGCTGACATGGTCGAGCTATTCGCTGCTGTCGCGGCGCTTCGGCGCGGTGCCGACGGCGGCGGTCGCGGTCTATTGCCTCGCGAGCGCGGCCCTGTCGGCCGTCGCCCATCTGGCACTGGAGCCGACGATCTGGCCGCAGGGCGCGATCGGCTGGGCCTCGGTGATCGGCTTGGGGTTGGGGCCGGTCGGGCTTGCCTTCTATACATGGGATCTTGGCGTGAAGCGCGGCGATATTCAGCTTCTGGGGACCGCCTCTTACGCCGCACCGCTGGTCTCGACGCTGGTGCTGGTCGCCGTCGGGATCGCGAGCGCCCGCCCAACCCTGCTGATTGCGGCGGCGATGATCGCGGGCGGCGCCGGGCTGGCGGCGCTTGGCGGTCGGCGTCGGCGCGCCGCGCCTCCGCCGCCGGATATGACCGGGCAGGAGATACCGCGGAAAGGTTCGGCCTGAGTCGGCATCCGCTCTAACGGCCCTTTTTCAAAAGAGACGGGCCGCCCCGAAGGACGGCCCGGTTAAACTCGTGGGAGGGCCCTCAGGCCGTTTCGAGGCGGCGGATTTCCTCTTTCAGCCTAAGTTTTTGCCTTTTCATCTGAGCGATTTCGAGATCGTCGATGCCGGGTCTGCGCGATGCGCGCTCGACCTCCATCGACAGAGCCTCATGTTTTTTGCGAAGTTCGGTGATATGCGAACCAAGCGACATGGCAGTCTCCTCTCCAGTTGTCAGCCCATCGATTGCAGCACAGGTTTTGAGTCGTGTCACGGAAATGTCGTATAGCGACGGGTTATCCCCAGCATTTTCGCGAAATCTTGCGAAAGCGTTAACGCGGAATCGGCAATTTTTGACCTTCGCGCAGGATTTCGCGCGCAATATCCGTCAAATCCTCTGCGTCGCGTGAATGCACCGGCGCCGAATGCAGGATCAGCGGCGCCAGAAGCTGCAGCGGCGTCCGCGCGCCTTTGCGGGCCGTGACGATCACCCGCCGCGCTGCGCGCCCTGTGCGAGGGGCGATCGGCAGAACGGTGATCGCGCCGGTCCGCCCGTGCAACCCCGCCAATAGGTCCGCCAGACGGTCGGCCTGCTGGATCAGCGTGATCCGCCCCTCGGGCTTGAGCCGCCGTAGCCCCGCGTCGAGCCATGCGCTGATCGGCGTCGCCTCGCGCTGTGCGCGCTCGCGTCCGGGATCGGCGGCGGGCGTGCCGTCCTCGGGCCCGAAATAGGGCGGATTGGCGATGACATGATCGAAGCTGCGCGCCCGGAGATCGGCCGGCATCTGCGCCAGATCGCCTTCGATCACCTCGAGCGCGATCCCGTTCTCCGCCGCGTTGCGCCGGGCCAGATCGGCATAGGCGGGCTGCAGTTCCACCCCGCTTTGCGCAAGCCCCGACACCCGCCAGCCAAGGCACAGGCTCGCCACCCCTGCCCCGCAGCCGAGCTCCAGAACCGACTGGCCCGCCTGCGCCGGACAGGCCGCCGCCAGCAGGACCGGGTCCATCGCCGCGCGGTAGCCCGCGCGCGGCTGGGCGATGCGCAACCGCCCGCCGAGAAAGCCATCGACTGTCAATTCATCGGGCCCGAACCGATCCATGGGCATCAATCCGATTTGATCTCGTTATCGCGCAGAACCGCCTGCGCCATGAACATGTCGCTGTCGCGCACCATCAGGCGGCGCGGAAGGATTCCGAGCGAGCCTTCCAGCACGCTCGTATGGACGTCGAGTTGAAACGTGCTTATACCCTCGCCCTCGAGAAGGGCGGTCGCCATGGCCAGTTTCACCGGGTCCGTGCTGCGCAGTAGCTCTTTCATATCCCTCACTTACGGCCCCTTGCGAGGGCTGTCGAGATGAGGCAGATCGAAGGGATGAACATGAGCCTCGACGACAAGCCCGACAACACGGCGAAACCGCATGACCGGCTCGCGGAAGCCTTGGCCAGCGACATGGCGGCGGTGGATGCGCTGATCGCCGAGCGCATGGCTTCGGAAAACGCGCCGCGTATCCCCGAAGTGACCGCCCATCTGGTCGGCGCGGGCGGCAAGCGGCTGCGGCCGATGCTGACCGTCGCGGCGGCGCGGCTGTGCGGCTACGAGGGCAGCCTGCATCACAACCTCGCGGCAGCGGTCGAGTTCATCCATACCGCGACGCTGCTGCATGACGACGTGGTCGACGAGAGCAAGCAGCGCCGGGGCCGCCCGACCGCGAACCTGCTCTGGGACAACAAGTCGAGCGTGCTCGTTGGTGATTACCTGTTTGCGCGGTCGTTCCAGTTGATGACCGACACCGACAACCTGCGGGTTCTGTCGATCCTGTCGAACGCCTCCGCCGTCATCACCGAGGGCGAGGTTCTGCAGCTCTCGGCCGCGGAAGACCTGAACACGACCGAGGACACCTATTACAAGGTGGTGCGCGGCAAGACGGCGGCGCTGTTCTCGGCGGCGACCGAGGCGGGCGCGGTTCTGGCCGGTGCGCCGGAGGACCAGATCGCGGCGCTGCACGATTACGGCGAGAGCCTCGGGATCGCGTTCCAGGTGGTTGACGATCTGCTGGACTATCTCAGCGATGCCGAGACGATGGGCAAGAACGTGGGCGACGATTTCCGCGAGCGCAAGCTGACCCTGCCGCTGATCAAGGCGCTGGCGAAAGCCGACGCGGACGCCCGCGCCTTCTGGACCCGCACCATCGACAAGGGTGACCAGCGCGAGGGCGATCTGGAGCATGCGATGGAGCTGCTGCACGCGACCGGCGCGCTGGAAGAGACCCGCGCGGCAGCCCTCGAATGGGCCGATCGCGGGCGCGAGCGGCTCAAGGTCCTGCCCGAGAGCGAGCTGCGGCAGATGCTGGACGATCTGGCGGATTACGTGGTGGCGCGACTGCGCTGAGGGGGGCTCTGCCCCCCGCCCTGCGGGCTCCCCCGGGGATATTTAGGTCAAGAGGAAGAGGCGCGGCTTTGAGGCTGCGCCTTTTGCATCTGATCGCCGAGCATGCCCGAGGCGCGCCACCAGTCGGGGCGACGTTGGGCCAGCATCGCCTCGGCGGCCTGCGCCCCGTCCAGCGTCTCGAACAGCGCGAAACAGGTGGCCCCCGAGCCCGACATGCGCGCGAGGCGGCAACCGGGCAGCATCATGAGACCGTCCAGAACCTCCCCGATCACCGGGGCGGAGGCGATGGCGGGGGCTTGGAGGTCGTTGCGCTGGGTCGCGAGCCAGTCGATGCAATCGGCCGCGCCAGTGAAGGTCGGCAGCACTTCCGGCATCGGGGGATTGTCCTTCGAATCGAGCCCTTTGAAGATCGCAGGCGTCGGCACCTCGACGCGCGGGTTGACCAGTAGCGCGGGCAGCGGCGGCAGCGGCACGGGGTCGAGCGTCTCGCCGATACCGCGCACGCGCTGGGGCTGCGGCGTCAGGCACATCGGCACGTCTGCCCCAAGCTGTGCGGTCTCTGCCGGAAGCGGCTGGTCCCAAAGCGCAGCCAGCCCCCGCAGCGCAGCCGCCGCGTCTGACGATCCACCGCCGATGCCCGAGGCGGGCGGCAGATATTTGTCGAGATGGATCTCGGCCCCCTGCCCTGCCGGGCGCGACAGGAGGGCCGCGGCTTTCAGCACGAGGTTCGACGGGTCGGCGGGCACGCCCGCCGCCTCGGGCCCCGCGACGCTGAGCGACAGCACATCGCTCTCACGCAGCACCAGCCGGTCGCCCATCGGCCCGAAGGCCACGAGGCTGTCGAGCAGGTGGTAGCCATCGGCCCGCTGGCCGGTGACATGGAGCGTCAGGTTGATCTTCGCCGGCGCGAAGGCGTCAATTATTCGCATCGCTCGCGGGAGTTTCGGGGGCAGCCTGAGCGGTATCCTTGCTCGGGCCCTTGTCCTCGAGCGGCGGCAGACCCTGCTCCTTGCGCAGCTGGTCCAAACCCACCTCGATCTTGCGGCGGATCGCATCGGGATCGAGCTCCTCGGTGGTCTCCGCATCGTCGGTCGCGAAGGACAACGCGCGGCGCCACTGGAATTTCGCCTCGCGCTGGCGGCCCACGGCCCAGAGCACATCGCCGAGGTGGTCGTTGAGCAGCGGATCGCGCGGCTCGAGCTCCACGGCGCGCTCCATCTTCTCGGCCGCCTCCTGATAATGGCCAAGCTTGAACAGCGCCCAGCCGAGGCTGTCGATGATGAAGCCCGCATCGGGACGCTCGGCGGCGGCCTTGCGGATCATGTCGAGCGCCTCGTCGAGATTCTCGCCCTTGTCGACATAGGAATAGCCCAGATAGTTGAGCACCGAGGGCTGATCGGGCGAGAGACGCAGCGCCTCGCGGAAGCCCTTCTCGGCCTCGTCCCAATTGCCCGAGCGTTCCTGCGCGATGGCGCGCGAATACCAGACGAACCAGTCCTTCGGCTCGGGCTGGCCAAGCAGGTCGATCGCCTTGTCATAGGCCTTTGCAGCCTCGGCAAAGCGGCTCTCGCGGCGCAGCGTGTCGCCCAGAGCGGTCCAGACGCCCACGAGCTTGGGACGGCTGCGCGACAGGTTCTCGAGCACTTCGATCGCCGCATCGTTGCGGCCCGCGCGCACCATCGATTCCGCGCGCCCGATCTCGGCGGCGTGGTAGATCGGGCTGTCGGGCTTGATGTCGGCATAGGCTTCGATGGCAAGGTCGTATTGGCCCTGCTGGTCGAGCATCGACGCGGTCAGCAGCGTCGCGTCATCCATGTCGGGCCGGATCATGTTTGCCAGCCGCGAATGCACCAGCGTGAACGTGTCGGGTGCATCCCCGATCAGCGCCTGTGCGACCGAGTAATAGACCTCCGCCACGCCGTCGGACGCGTTGCGCACGACGTCGAAGGGCAGCGTGTCGCCCGCCTCCAGTTTGGTGCGAATATCCTTCAGCTGCGGGTCGAGATCCTTGCCAAAGCGATCCTCGATCAGTTTCAGCGCCTCTTTGTTCTTCTCGAGCTGCGAGAGCACTTCGACATGGGCCAGCACGCCGCGGCGGGTCGAGGTGATCTTCTCGCCGTGTTCGCCGCTCAGGATCGCATCGGCGCCTTCGTAATCGCCGACCAGCGCCAGCGCGAGCGCCTTGTGGAAGCCCGCGAAGGCGGCGAGGCCCTGCTGCTTGCCGACTTCGTCGAAGGCCGCGGAGGCGTCGGACATCTTGCCGTCGCCCGCCAACGCCCAAGCCTTGGTCAGACCGCCCACGAGCGGCCCGGGATCGGCGCCGCTGTCGAGAAGCGCGAGCGCCCCGGTCCAGTTCTTGTCATGCGCATCGGCCGCCAACGCGGTGAGCGCCGCGATCTGGCTGCCGGTCCCGGCCTCCACCATCTGCTGCGCAAGCGGCGTGGCGCGGTCAAAATCGGCGATCGCAATCTCGGAGACGAGCGTCGCTTCCGCGGTCGCGCCGCTGGTATCGCCGCTGGTCATCAATTGGCGGTAGTAATGCGCGGCCTCGGCGAAATCGAATTGCTGCGACGCGATGCGCGCGGCGAGATAAGCCCCCGCCTCTGCGGGGCTCGGGTCATTCGCGGTCTCGCCAGCATCGCCTTTGGCCTCGGCGTCATCGGCAGCCTGCGCCGCATCTTCGGCGCTGCCAGCCTTCGGCGCATCCTGAGCCAGCAGCGGCATCGGCGCGGTGGAGCCCATCAAGAGGGCGAAGAGCGCAAGGCGCAGCGGGGTCTTCAAACTCGACACGAAACGGTCCTCTCATTCGGGTTGAAATCGAGCGTAACGGCGCGCTGCGGGCATTACAATGAGCCGAACCACCGCACGCGGGAAGCCGCCTGCACAGACACGGCGTTGTGATGAGGGAATTGACGTAAAGTCGTCGCGCGCGGATACTCAACCACAGCTTCAGGCGAGACGACGAGAATTCGCCAGGCTCGAAGGCTACGCATAACGAGTATTTGCAGATTGCACATCTTTAAGGTTATCAGTCTGCCTGTAAATTCTTCTTCGAGTTGAAAGACGATCACCTTGTGACTGATACCCAAGTCAAGTTCATCAACGCCAAATCTCCCGATATGACTCGAGTGACCACGCTGCTCGATCTCTGCAGTCGCGAAAACAGCTGGGCAAATCGCGGCCCTCTGTATCGAAAGCTCGTAGAATCATTCGCTGCGCATTTCAGCTTCGGACCGCAAACATCCGTCACGCCCTGCGCGAACGCCGGAATTGCATTGGAGGCGATGGCGAAGCTTCTGGCGCTGCGCGAGGGGCGCGCGCTGCGATGGGTCGGCTCCGCGTTCAGCTTTCAGAACCTGGGACGCGGCCACTTCGCCGATATGCACTTTGTCGATTGCGACGATCAGGGGCTTCTCGACCTGGATCAGTTGAAGGCGCTTCCCGAAGACAGTTTCGACGGGCTCGTCGTCGTGAATCCGTTCGGCCTTCATCGGGACTTCTCCGCCTATATCGAATACGCCAAGGCCACCGGGAAACTCCTGCTTCTGGATAACGCGGCGGGGATCAATCGCGATTTACCCGATTGGCCGTGGCAGGCGCTCAGCCTGCACCACACCAAGCCTTATGGCATGGGCGAAGGTGGTCTTGCGATTACGCCCGCGGAGCTATCCGAAGAGTTTTACAGCCTGATCAATTACGGCGCGGTTCCGGCAGAGCCGTCTTGCTGGGTGAACAACGGCAAGATTTCCGACATTTCCTGCGCCTTTCTGATCGACCGCCTCGAGCGGGTCGACACTTGGGAGAAAGAGTATTTCGAGCAGGCCGAGCGCGTCCATCACATCGCGCGCGAGCTTGGCCTGCGCCCTTTGACGCCATTCAACATCGGCGCGCCCGCCATGAGCTGGGGTTATCTTGCCGAGACGGAAATCCCTTTGGAAACGATCTTGGACAGCAAACAGCTGACCTTCGGAAAATATTACAAACCGCTGGCTGACCTGCCGAAGACGACGGAGCTGTATCGCAATCTCGTCAACATCCCGACGCATCCCGATGTCGCCCTGCTGAGCGACCGGGATTTGCGGGAGGCGATCGAGCGCCTGCTTTGAACTCAGGCGGGATCGCTCTTGGTCTGGATAACCTTCGCGGGGACTCCCACCGCGACACTGTTTTCGGGAATTTCCCGGACCACAGCAGCCCCCGCGCCGATCACCGAAGCCCGGCCGACGGGGATGCGTTGAATGATGCTCGCCCCGGTGCCGATCTCGACTTCCTCCGCCAAGCGGACGTTGCCCGAGATATTCGCCCCCGGGCTGATCGTCGAGAAGGATCCGATTTCCACATCATGCCCGACCGTCGCGCTGAGATTGATGTGAACATGATCGGACAGCTCGATATCGGTCGTCAGGCAGGCGCCTGCGCAAATGATGACACCGTCGCTCAGCCGGACATTCTCACCGAGCCACGCCCTCGGATGCACCAGCACCGGAAAAGCGTGTCCGCGCGCGCCCAAACGGGTCGCAATGCCCTTGCGTGCAGCCGGAGACCCAATCGCGATCACGACATCCGGCAGCGGATCGTCTCCGAAGGTGGACAGATCGGAGGTGACCGGCAGCCCGTGGACCGTCTCCGGGTGCTCAATGCCGGGATCGACCGCGAAACCGAGCACGTTCCATGTCGCGGCCTCCGCGTTAATCGCATGAATCACCTGAAGCACTTCGCGCCCGAAGCCGCCGCAGCCATAGATCACGATGTTTCGCATGGGCACAAATTCCTCCTCGCAGCCGGCGCGATCAGCCGAAGCGCTCTTTCAGAATAGCGAGAAAGCGCAAGACATTCTCGGTTTCCTGCTCTCTGGCCGCTGCCATGTCGGCAATCAACTGATCGCGCGTCGCGCGCGCCCAGTCGATCTCCTCCTCACCATAAGCGACCCCGTGCTTCAACTCGAAGCCGTCCCGCCAGTCTTCCGCACTCAAGCCGGGACGCGGGACGACCACCGGCACACAGCCCGCCAGCGCCGCGTAATAGGCATACATCGTGTAGAGGTCGTGGCAGTAGAAAACTTCGGTCTTATTGAAGACCTCGGCGATTTCTTGGTGACTGAGACCGTCGAGCGGAATAGCGCGGTCGCCTTCCGGGATTTGCGAGAGCGTGTCCGTTCCCTTCCGGATCATCCGGCAACTGCCGGAGCGCGGGCGATTTTCATCGCGATAGACGTCCTCGCGCAACCACCGCACCCGCAGCAGACGATCGGGGGAAACCGGGGCGACACCCTCGGCGAAGGCTTCCTGATAGAAGAAGACTTCCTCGCTCGGATCGAGGGTCTCATTGCCGCCCAACAGGCCGGGGCGGTTCAGCAGCCAGCGGACCACGCGCTCGGCTTCCAGCGGGTTACCCCTGACCGTCTCCGGATAGACAATGATCGCATCGTCAAGGACCGCATCGGAGGCCATGGGCACATCCATGCTCTCATGCGCAAAAAATTCGGGCAGCTTCCGGCGATAGTTCCAGCGCTTCAACGCGCCAAGCCACGCGGGGCGCAGAGACCGGTAGGTCTTGCAGGGCTGACTCGCATAGGCGTCGACGCCAAGGCTCCGCATGCGGTCGATCAACGCGTGGAGCACGATCTGCCCCCCGCTGTTTTCGTCGAAGGGGCGACAGACCACGACGATCGGCCGGGTCGGAAACGAGCCAGTCGGTGTTTGCGTCGGCATATTCGGCCTTCCCAGAGTCCGGTGCAAAAAGGGGCCCGCAGGCCCCTTTCGCGATCACATGTTCGGGTAGTTTGGCCCGTCGCCGCCCTGCGGGGTGGTCCAGTTGATGTTCTGGCTCGGGTCCTTGATGTCGCAGGTCTTGCAGTGGACGCAGTTCTGGAAGTTGATCTGGAACTTTGCGTCGTCGCCCTCGCCGACCACCTCGTAGACGCCTGCCGGGCAGTAGCGCTGCGCGGGCTCGTCATATTTCGGCAGGTTCACCGAGATCGGGATCGACGGATCCTTCAACTTCAGGTGGCAGGGCTGGCTCTCTTCATGGTTGGTGTTCGAGAAGCTGACATTGGTCAGGCGGTCGAAGCTCAGCTTGCCATCGGGTTTGGGATAATCGATCGGCTTGAAGTTGCTCGCCTCGCCGGTCGCTTTCGCATCCGATTTGCCATGCTTGAGCGTGCCGAACAGCGAGAAGCCGAAGACATCGTTGGTCCACATGTCGAGCCCGCCGAGGACGAGCGAGGGGACCATCCCCCATTTCGACCACATCGGCTTCACGTTGCGGACCTTCTTGAGGTCGTTCGCGATCGGACCCGAGCGCAGATCGGCTTCGTATTCGGTCAGTTCATCGCCCGAACGGCCACCTTTGATCGCCTCTGCCGCAGCTTCCGCCGCCGCGATGCCCGACAGCATCGCGTTATGGTTGCCCTTGATGCGCGGCACGTTCACGAGCCCCGCCGAACAACCCAGCAGCACCGCGCCCGGCACGGTCAGTTTCGGGATCGACTGCCAGCCGCCTTCCGAGATCGCCCGCGCGCCGTAGGCCACGCGCTTGCCGCCCTCCAGAAGTTCCGCGACCATCGGGTGATGCTTGAAGCGCTGGAACTCCATGTAGGGATACAGGTGCGGGTTCTCGTAGTTCAGGTGCACCACGAAGCCGACATAGACCTGATTGTTCTCGAGGTGGTAGATGAACGACCCGCCGCCCGCATTGCCGCCGAGCGGCCAGCCCATCGTGTGGGTCACGGTGCCTTCGCGGTGCTTCTCCGGGTCGATCTCCCAGATTTCCTTCATGCCGAGGCCGAATTTCTGCGGGCAGTGACCGTCGGAGAGGTTGTGCTTCTCCATCACCACCTTGGCGAGCGAGCCGCGCACGCCTTCGGCCATCATCACGTATTTGCCGCGCAGCTCCATGCCCGGCTCGTAGCCCGGGCCTTCCGTGCCATCGGGGTTCTTGCCGAATTCGCCCGCGACGACACCGGCGACGCGATCGCCGTCCCAAACGATTTCCGAGGCGGCCATACCCGGGAAGATCTCGACGCCCAGACCTTCGGCCTGCTCGGCCATCCAGCGGCAGACATTGCCCATCGAAACGATGTATTTACCGTGGTTCGACATCAGCGGCGGCATCGGCCAGTTCGGGATGCGCATCGCCCCGGCCTCGCCCAGCATGTAGAAATTGTCCTTCTTGACCGGCACGGTGATCGGTGCGCCCTTGTCCTTCCAGTCGGGGATCAGCTGATCCAACCCGCTGGTGTCGAGCACCGCGCCCGAAAGGATATGCGCGCCCACTTCCGAGCCCTTCTCGAGCACGACGACCTCGAGCTCCGGGTCGATCTGCTTGAGACGGATCGCCGCCGAAAGCCCTGCAGGCCCCGCGCCCACGATCACCACATCATATTCCATCGACTCGCGCGTCACGTCGGTCATGTCTGTCGAACCCCTTGCTGGTCGTCCTAGCTGGCGTCCTGCCTAGCCTACCTCGCGTAACGAGGCAATTGTTACGCTGCGATGCCGCGCAACAATCTTGCGCCAAATTACAATCCCTTCCCAGACTGAGGAGATCGGCAATTCGCCGCGAAAATCGCGCTGTCCACTTGACTTCCGGGGGTCAGAGAAGATTTAGATGCCCTGAATTGGGGACAGTTCCGAATTCGGGAGCCTTCCATGGACAAACAACCGATGACGCGCGCGGGTTTCGACGCGCTCAATACAGAATTGAAAAAGCTCAAGTCCGAAGAGCGGCCCGCGATCATTGCTGCGATCGCGGAAGCGCGGGAATTGGGCGACCTCTCGGAGAATGCCGAATACCACTCGGCACGCGAGAAGCAGGGCTTTATCGAAGGCCGGATCAAGGAGCTCGAAGGGCTTCTGGGCCGGGCCGAGGTGATCGACCCGTCGAAGATGACGGGCGCTGTGAAATTCGGCGCGACCGTCACCATCGTCGACGAGGACACCGACGAAGAGAAGACCTACCAGATCGTCGGCGAGCCCGAGGCCGATCTGGAGAAGGGCAAGCTCAACATGAAATCGCCGCTGGCGCGTGCGCTGATCGGCAAGGACGAGGGCGACTCGGTCGAGGTTCGTACGCCGGGCGGCGACAAGGCTTACGAAATCCTCAAGATCGTTTTCGCCTGACGCGGTCGTCCCCTGCGCGGTGAGCATCTGACCGCGCGCCACTGACGGAGAGCCTGAATGGAAGGACCCGCAGAGCAGGACAAGGACCGGTTCGCCATGCCCGGCGGACCGCAATCGCCTGCCGGTCGTCCACGCCTCAAGACGCGATACCCCGGCGCGCCGGAATGGATCGCGCTGGGGCTTAGCCTCCTGTGGGTTTTCATGGTCGTGGCCTTCTGGTTCTTCGCCCCGGGGATCGCGCGCGCCGCATCGCTGTTCGCCACCGTCAGCCTCGTCGTCGGGATGGCGGTGCCGATCGTGATGATCTGGGTCGCGGCCGTAACGGCCCGCGCAACCCGCGAGATGCGCGCCGAGACCGCCGCTCTCAAGCAATCCATCGAGGCGATGCGCACGGCCTGGCTCAATCAGCAGGCGCTGCGCACCGATCAGAATGTCGAGAAGAAGCTCGACGAGATCGCCGCCGTCGCCCGGCAGGCCGAAACCACCATCGCGACCTTCGCCTCGCGCCGCGACGTGCAGGCGAGCCAGCCCTCGGCCGATCGCAAGGCGGCGCTGGTGGCCCCGCCCCCGCCGCGGCCCGATGACAGCGAACCGATGCTGGCGCTCGGCACCCCTGCCGAGGAGTTGCGCGCGCCGCTCTCGGTCGCGGATTTCGTCCGCGCCCTGAACTTCCCGGATTCGCCCGACGATACCGAAGGCTTCCGCGCGCTGCGCCGCGCCCTTGAAGACCGGTCGACGGCTAAGCTGCTGCGCTCGGCGCAGGATGTGCTGAACCTGCTCGCGCAGGACGGCATCTACATGGACGACCTCAAACCCGACCGCGCCCGGCCCGAGCTGTGGCGTCGCTTCGCCCAAGGCGAGCGCGGGCGCGAGATCACCAGCCTGGGCGGCATCCGCGACCGCTCGTCTCTGGCGCTCAGCGCTGGCCGGATGCGCGGCGACACGATCTTCCGCGACGTGGCGCATCACTTCCTGCGCCAGTTCGACCGCACCTTCGCGGAGTTCGAAAAGAACGCGTCGGATCAGGACATCGCCGAGATGGCCGAGACCCGCACCGCGCGCGCCTTCATGCTGCTGGGGCGCGTCACCGGAAGTTTCGACTGAGGGGGGCCCGCCCCCTCGGGCTTCGCCCTCACCCCCGGGATATTTTTGCCAATACGAATGGGCGCGGCGGAGGCAGAGCCTTCACAGCGCGCGGCGCATCAGTTGCACCGACCGGAAGTCGAAGACCAGCCGCGTCAGCCGCGATGTGCGCCGCCCCGTGACCTCGAAGCCCAGCCGTTGATACAAGGCACGTGCGCGCAGATTCTCGTCGATCACGTCGAGGCAGAGCGCCGCATAGCCGCGCCTGCGCGCCTCATGGGACAGCGCCTCGATCAGCGCGCGCCCGATGCCCGCCCCGCGCAGCTCGGGCCGCACCGCGATCCCGTCGACCATCATCCCGCCCGCGGGCAGATCATGCGCCAGAAGATGCAGGCAGGCGCCACGCCAGAGCCCGCCGCTGCGCCCGTAATGGCTGCGCAGATCGGACCAGCTTCCGCCGACGAAGGAGCCGCGATGGGTGCGAAACCCGACCACCCCGACGAGCGTGCCGTTGCCGTCGAGCGCCGAGAGCGCGTGGCTGGGGTCGATCACGTCGGCGATGAAGCCCAGGGCGCGCGGCTCGGGGCCCATCACCCGCCCGAGCTTGCCGCCGAAGGCCTGCCAGTAGAGCCCCGCCGCAGCCGTGCGATGCTCGCGTGCGAGCCCGTGCCGGATCGACACCTGAGTCACCGTGTCGCCTCCGCCAGATGCGCGGCCGCCGCTGCGAGATCTTCCGGCGTGTTGAGATTGGTGAACGGGTCGGGGCTGCCCTCGAATTCCACCGGCGCCGCGTCCGGGAAGGCCGCGCGCAAGCGCCGCTCTCCGGAGGTGAAGAGTTCGGCGATCCGGGGGCGTTCCGCGACCGGGCATAGCGCCACGCTCGGATGGTCGCGGCCATTCGAGGCGGCATAGGCCGCGCCACCGGGGGCGCTTAGCCGGGCCACGAGATCGTGGGGCAGGAAGGGCGTATCGACAGGCACGCATAGCAGCCGCTCCGCGCCCTGCTCCGCCGCCCAGTCGAGCGCGCTCAGGAGCCCCGCCAGAGGCCCCTCGCCGCGCCGCTGGGGCGGATCGGGCAGTACGGGGATCGGGGCGAATCGCAGCGCCGCCCCATTGGCGGAGATCGCGAGCCTGGCCACCTGCGGGCCGATCCGGGCTGCGACATGCGCAAACAGCGGACGCCCGGCGAGCATCACCGTCGCCTTGTCGACGCCGCCCATGCGCCGCCCTTGCCCGCCCGCAAGGATCACCGCGACCACACGCGGCCCGACATCTTCGCCAGCGGTCAAGATGATTGCCTCCAATACAATCGCGCGCTTTGCCTTTGCCCGCATCCTTCCCTATCTGTCCCGCAACTGAGAACGGGAGACAAGCATCATGTCGGACATGACCGCGAACGGGACGGCCCCGAAAGGCACGATCCGAGCCGCCTATTGGCGCGGATTTCGGCATGGCCTGCCGTTCCTTCTGGTAATCATGCCCTTCGGGCTGCTGTTCGGGGTGGCGGCAACCAGTGCGGGGCTCGATCTGGCGCAGGTCATGGGCTTCTCGGTGATGGTCATCGCGGGCGCTGCGCAATTCACAGCGCTGCAGCTGATGGGCGATCACGCGCCGGTCCTGCTGATCCTCGCGGCCTCGCTTGCGGTCAATCTTCGCATGGCCATGTATTCGGCAGCGCTGACGCCGCATTTCGGCAAGGCGAAGACATGGCAGAAGGCGCTGGTGGCCTATTTCATGGTCGATCAGTCCTATGCGATGGCGGCCAATGAATACGAGGCCGAGCCGGAGATGAGCCGCGCCGAGAAGCTGGCCTATTACGCAGGCGTCTGCAGCCCGATCTGCCCGAACTGGTATGTGGCGACGCTGCTCGGCGCGCTGGTGGGCGCGAAAATCCCGCCGGAATTCGCGCTCGATTTCGCGGTGCCGATCACCTTCCTCGCGATGATCGGGCCGGCGCTGCGCACGCTCGCCCATGTCGCGGCGGCGGCGGTCTCGGTCGTCGGCGCGCTGGCGCTGAGCTTCCTGCCCTCCGGCGTGGGACTGATGATCGCCGCGGTCGCCGCGATGGTGACGGGTGCGCAGGTCGAATTTTGGGTCGCGCGCAGAAAGGCGGTGCGGGAATGAACGGGTATTCGGACGCCCTGATCTGGGGAATCATCATTGCGCTGGGGATCGGCACGTTCTTCCTGCGTTTCTCTTTCATGGGCTTCCTCGGCGACAGGCAATTGCCGGAATGGGCGCTGCGCTACCTGCGCTATACGCCGGTCGCGGTTCTCCCAGGGCTGGTGGCGCCGCTGGTGCTGTGGCCTGCGGCCACGGGCGGTGAGACCGACCCTGCACGGATGATCGCCGCCTTCGCGACGCTGGGCGTCGGCATCGCCACGCGCAACACGCTGTGGGCGATTCTCAGCGGCCTCGCCGCGCTTTACCTGTCGCTGTGGCTGGTGGGGTGAGCCGCGCCTCGGAGGGCTTCCAGTGGAAGCCCTCAGCGGCGAACGCGCCGACCGTGGAGGCGCCGGGGCGCGATTGCTGAAGGCGCAGATCGGGGGCTCCAGTGGAGCCACCGAAGCGGCGAACGCGGATTGCGTAGGCAATTCGCCCGGGTAAACCCGCTAACTCCGTCTTATGCCTCCAGAGGGCCGCGCCCGACCTCGGGTGGGCGCTTTGCAGCGCTCGGTGGCTGGGCGCTTTATCCCGCAAGCCCGTAGGACAGCGATACCCGCAACGACATCGCCAATGCGCCCTCCCCGGGGGAGGTCGGGCGCGGCCCGGGCCGCTTCGCGGCTGATCCGGGCAGCGAGTTTCCAATCCAAAAGAAAAAGGCCGTGCCCGGAGGCACGGCCTTCTAACCGTCAAGGTCAGGCGATCTTACTTGATCTTGCCTTCCTTGTATTCGACGTGCTTGCGCACGACCGGATCGTATTTGTTCACGGTCATTTTTTCGGTCATGGTGCGGGCGTTCTTCTTGGTCACATAGAAGTGCCCGGTGCCCGCCGTCGAGTTCAGACGGATCTTGATCGTCGTCGGCTTCGCCATTGTTTATCTCCTAGCTCCGGGCATCGAAAAAACTACGCACCCGCGGAATCCTTGAAGCCCGCCTTTTAGCGATGCGCGATGCGGAGTCAACCGGCAAACCGGGCCGCAGGCTGAAAATTCTTCGCCCACGGCTCATAAAGCGGTGACGCCCTTTTCCGCTCAGATCAGCGGCTTGCCCATCGTCTCGTGAATCTGGGCGACTTTCTCGGTCTCGAGGCCCAACGCCGCGGCGAGATTCGCCAGATATTGCTTCTCCGCCTCGGTATCGACGGTGATCGGCAGAAGCGCAGACGAATAGACCTGCGACTTCATGTGATCCGAGGTGGCATTGGCCAGAGCGGTGATGTCGATCGGACCGTCGAGTTCGGATTTCACGAAGGCGATCTCTTCGTCGGAGGCGTCGGACAGGTGATCGAGGATGGTCTGGCGCTCGGTGTCATCGATCTCGCCATCGGCCTTCGAGGCCTGGATCATCGCGCGGATCATCAGCTTGGCCTGATCTTCCATCATCGCGTTGACCGGCGTGCCGGAGGTCACGGCGCCAAGCATCTCCGAGATATTGCCCGCACCCGTTTTCGCAGCGCCGGTCATGGCGCCAATCAGCGCGCCAAGCCCCGCCTCGGTCGCCGCCGTCGCGGAGGCTGCCTGAGAGCCGAACTGGCCGAAGAGACCGCGCACGGTTTCCTTGCCGCCGGGCATGCCCATCCTCTCGGCCCACTCGCCCATCTGGTCGCCCATACCGCCGGGCTCGCCCGCTTTGCCGAGCGCGTCCTTCATGCCGTCGAGGCCGCCCATCTTGTTGAAACGCTCCACGCCCTTGGCGGCGGCGAAGCCCACCGCGAGCGTGGCCAATGTCTTCACGAAGCTCATATCATTCCCCCGAAATGCGGATTCCTGTTGAGACAGCTTCGCGCGCAGGGACGCGCTTGGCTAGAAAAAACTCACGCGATTTACAGCTTGGCAACCACGTCGGCGAGCATCTGGCGCACCTGGCTCGCAACTTCGGTGAGGTCGTCATTCTCGACCGCGAGCATCGAGGCCACGGGATCGACGGCGCAGACTTCGATCCCGTCCTCCACCTCGCGCAGCACCACGTTGCACGGCAGCATCGCCCCGATCCGCGGCGCGACGCCGATCGCCTCATAGGCAAGCTTCGGGTTGCAGGCGCCGAGGATCTTGTAGCGCGGCATGTCCTTGTCGAGCTTGGCCTTCATCGTGGCGGACACATTGATCTCGGTCAGCACGCCGAAGCCCGCTTCGGCCAGCGCCTCGCGCACTTTCGCCTCGACCTCGTCGAATGCCCCGGTCATCACCTTGTCGATCGTATAGCCCATGGCAATCTCTCTCCCCTAGTTGGTCTTGGCTGTTCGCGCCTTTGCGTCGAGCGTGGCCAATTCGATGCGAAACGCAAGTCACGATCATGGAGAGGCCTGTGCTTCAATGCGCGCTCACTGTGCCGCAGTGGCGGGAACCCGTGCGGGCGGGGGCTTGTTCCTTGCCCTCGATCTTGAAGCGAAAGAAGAATTTGCGCGGATGGCCTGTAAGCCGGATTTTGTCCCGGGGGCTTGCACCCCCATGGATGACCATTCCTCTCGCCCTGCGATTGCTCACAGGGTCTAGCTGCCAACCCGGATCGCTCGGGGCGAAGCTCCCCTGCCATCACCGCAAGCGGCGCAGCACGCGATCCCTATTCGGCGTTGCTCCCGGTGGGGCTTGCCGTGCCGGTCCTGTTACCAGTCCCGCGGTGGGCTCTTACCCCACCGTTTCACCCTGACCCCGGCCGAAACCGAGGCGGTTTGTTTTCTGTGGCGCTTTCCGTCGGGTTTCCCCGCCCGGGCGTTACCCGGCACCGTTGCTTCATGGAGTCCGGACTTTCCTCGGGCCCCCGGCTACCCGCATACACGGGGCTACGGGAACTCGCGGCCATCCAGCCATCCGCGCAAGGCAGCAGATAGACACTCGCCTGCGCGCGGTCAATCGCCCCCGCGCTGGCTTGTTCCGTCACCAAGAAGCGCCGCCCCGCATCACGAGGCCGTGAAATTTCGGGAGCAGTCCGTGCAACCACTTGCTTTTCAGGTGCGGCACGTTGACGCTGGCCGTCCATGAAGTGAAAGGGAGATCACGATGGTAAAGGGAGGACTCCGCCTCGGGCTTGCGCTCGCGGCGATGGTTTGGGCGTTGCCCGCTATGGCGAATGAGAAAATCGCCATTCAGGTCAATAGCGCCGATCCGCAAGTGATGAACATGGCGCTGAACAACGCGCTCAACATGATCAAATATTACAAAGACCAGGGCGAAGACGTCCAGATCGAGCTGGTCACCTACGGGCCGGGCCTCAACATGCTGCGCGCCGACACCTCGCCGGTGAAAGCGCGCGTCGAGGAAATGGCGATGCTGGGTCAGCCGATCCATTTCCGCGCCTGCGCCAACACGCTCGCGGCGATGACCAAGAAGCTCGGGAAGGAGCCTCCGATGGTCGAAGAGGCGGAAATCGTCCCCTCCGGCGCGGCCTATCTCGTCGATCTGCAACGCGATGGCTACGCTTATCTGCGCCCCTGACGAACGACCGCGCGGGCGGCCCTTCGCTTTCCGCGCGCTTCGATTTGAATTGCGACCCATCTCGCCCCGCTCGGCTTTCCGCGCGGGGCGGTTTACGTTACAGGCAGGGCTGTTTGATTGACCCCCCGGCAGGATCGGCTATCCTCTTGACAAACAAGAGCAGAAACGGGCCCGCATGACCGCCCTCTCCGAATATGAACGCCTCGAGGCGATCGGTATATGGCGTCCCGATGCGGACGCGCAGCGCCGCGAGGTGATCCTCTCGCTGGGCGACGCGACGCTTGTGCTGTCGGAGTCGCGCTCCGGCACGGCGCTCGCGCATTGGTCGCTGCCTGCCATGCATCGCCGCAATCCCGGCAAACGCCCCGCGATCTTCGCCCCCTCCGAGGAGCCGGGCGAAGAGCTCGAGATCGAAGACGAGACGATGATCGCCGCGATCGAGAAGGTCCATGCGATGATCGAGGCAAAGCGCCCGCATCCGGGGCGGCTGCGCGGCGTGCTCATCGGGGCGGTGCTGCTGGCAGTTGGCGCCGTGGCCCTGTTCTGGCTGCCCTCGGCGCTGGTCGATCATGCCGCGCGCGTCGCCCCCCAGGCCAAACGCGTCGAGATCGGCCGCAAGCTGCTCTCCGAGATGGTGAAGATGACCGGCTCGGCCTGTCACAGCCCCGGCGGGGATCGCGCCCTGTCCGCGCTGGCGGAACGGCTGCCCGGACAATCGGTCATCGCGGTCCTCCCGCAGGCGCTCGAAGGGGCGCGGCTACTGCCGGGCGGGATGACCGTGGTCGGCCGCGACACGATCGACGGGCCAGACACGCCCGAGGTCGTCGCGGGCTACATCATCGCCGCGCAGAACAGCGCCGCCGGAGGGCGCCCGTTGCACCGGATGCTCGACCGTCTGGGCCCCGCGGCAGCACTGCGGCTGCTGACGACGGGCGATCTTCCCGAGAGCGGGCTTGCCGAATATGCGCAGGATCTGCTGCAGCACCCCCCGGCGCGGGCCGATGGCGACACGCTGCTGCGTGCCTTCCGCGATGCCGGGGTCAGCGCGACGCCCTATGCCTACGCGCTCGACCCGACCGGAGAGTCGGTGCTGGGCCTGATCGAGGCCGACCCGTTCAAGGGCCAGCCGGCGCCGAAGCCGGTTCTGGAAGATGCGCAATGGGTGGCGCTGCAGGACATCTGCTCGGCGCAATGAAAAACGGCCCCGAAGGGCCGTTTGATCCGCCTTGCGCCTTCACGCCTCTTCAGCGCACCAGCGCATCCGGAAAGCCCGACCGACGCGCCGAGGCCAACGCCGAATTCAGCTTCGCACTGTCATAGAACGGCCCGGCATAGACCACCGTCAGCTCCTGCGTCTTGGAGGTCGCGACCGGCAGTCCCAGCGCCTGCAGACGCTTCGTCGCGGTCGCGACATTCGCGACATTGGCGAAGCTGCCGACCTGCACATATTGCTTGCCGTTCGAACCGACCGGCGCGACCGATTTGCTCGACATGGTGACGGTCGGCACCACCACGACCCGGGGCTTCGGCACCGGCGGATAGGAGCCCTCGGCATAGACCTGATCCGGCGTCGCCGTGGGGCGAAGCTGCATCGGCGTCTCTTCGGTCCAGCGCGCGCGCATCTGTGTGTTGCCGTGGACGGTGCGCGGGCCGCGATAGGGGTTCAGCCGCCCGTCGTCGAAGGCATTCGTCCAGCCATTCTGCGGCTTGGGCGCGTGGGTCATCACCGGGGCGAGCCCACCGACGCTCACGCTGTGAGACACGCGCGACGGATCGCGCGGCACAGGCGGAGAGGTCGGGGTCGGCGAATAGGGCGCGCGCATCGCGGCAGTGGCGCGGGCCGCAGGGCTCGGAGCCACGGTTACCGACGCAACCGGCACGGTGGGCGCCACGCTGGGCGTATGGCCGCAGACGATGCCGCGGTCGCTATTCATCTGCGGCACCCAGCGCACGGCCCCGCCATAATCCGCGCGCACGAACACGCAGCCCTGACTGTCGACATATTGCGGATCGGTATAGCTCGCCGGGGGCATTTCGGCGGGCGCATATTGCTGCGCCCGCGACTCCGATGCGAAGCCTCCCAGCCCCAGCGTGAGAATTGCGCCCAGACCAGCCGCCGCTCCTGCTTTCAGTCGCATATCCACCCCCTGATGTTTCCAAGGGGAGGATAGACGGGTTTGCCTTTGAGTAAAGGGTGTTGGCCTTACTTCGTGCCGAACATCCGGTCGCCCGCATCGCCCAGACCCGGCACGATATAGGCGTGATCGTCGAGCCTCTCATCAAGCGCTGCGGTCACGATCGGCACGTCCGGATGCGCCTCTTTCATGCGCGCGACACCCTCGGGGGCCGCCAGCAGGCACATGAAGCGAATGTTCTTCGCGCCCTTTTCCTTGATCAGGTCGATCGCCGCGACCGAGGAGTTGCCGGTGGCCAGCATCGGATCAACCACGATGGTCAGACGATCTTCGAGCTCGCTCGGCAGCTTGCAATAGTATTCGACCGGCTTCAGCGTCTCGGGGTCGCGGTAGAGGCCGACAAAGCCCACGCGCGCCGCCGGGATCAGCTCCAGCACGCCATCCAGCAGACCGTTGCCCGCCCGCAGGATCGAAACCAGCGCGAGTTTCTTGCCTGCGAGGATCGGCGCGTCCATCTCCTGAAGCGGCGTCTCGATATTCTTCGAGGTCAGTTCAAGCTCCGACGTGATCTCATAGGCCAGCAGCAGGCTGATCTCGCGCAGCAGACGCCGGAAGGACGCGGTCGACGTGTCCTTCTCGCGCATCAGGGTCAGTTTGTGCTGCACCAGCGGATGTTTGACGACGGTCAGATGGTCACTCATTGTGTTGTCCCTCACAGAAAGCTTTTGCCCGGCCCTTGCGCCGGAATGTTCAGATGCGTGGCGAGCGAGGCCGCGAGATCCACATAGCCCACATTGCCCACGCTGCGCGACCCGATACCGGGGCCCGCGCCCAGAACCGGCACGCGTTCGCGGGTGTGATCGGTGCCGCGCCAGCTTGGATCGTTGCCGTGATCGGCGGTGAAGATCGCCAGATCGCCCGGTTGCAGGCGGTCGAGGAATTTGGCCGCCATCGTGTCGAACCATTCCAGCGCGCGGGCATAGCCCGAGATGTCGCGGCGATGGCCGTAGAGGCTGTCGAATTCCACGAAATTGGCGAAGGTGAGCGAGCCCTCCTCGGCCTCATCCGCTAGCCGGATCAGGTGATCTGCCAGATCGGCATCGCCCTTGCCCTTGTGCAGATGGGTGATGCCGCGATGCGAGAAGATATCCCCGATCTTGCCGATCGCATGGGTCACGCGGCCCGCATCATAGGCCCAGTCCAGCAGCGTCGGCGACGGCGCCGGGATTGCATAGTCGCGGCGGTTCGGCGTGCGGGTGAACTGCCCGTTCTCGCCGATGAACGGTCGCGCGATCACACGCCCCACCTTCATCGCATGGAGCGTCGGCGCGAGCCCCTCGCAGAGCTTCAGAAGGCGGTCGAGGCCGAAATGCTCCTCATGGGCTGCGATCTGGAACACGCTATCGGCGGAGGTGTAGCAGATCGGCCAGCCGGTGCGGATATGCTCGTCACCCAAGTCTTCGATGATATTGGTGCCCGAGGCGTGGCAATTGCCCAGAATGCCCTCGGTCCCCGCGATCTCGCAGGCTTTCGCGACGATATCCGCCGGGAAGCTGTTGGTCTGATCCGGGAAATAATGCCATTCCCACGGCACCGGCACGCCCGCCAGCTCCCAGTGCCCCGAGGGCGTGTCCTTGCCGGGAGAGATCTCGGTGGCCGCGCCCCAGAGCCCGACAGGTTCGACCATCAGCCCCGGCGCCTCCTCGCCCGAGGCGAGCTTCACGCCCGCGCCCAGACCCAGACCGGCCAGCGTCGGCATATTCAGCGGACCGGAACGGCCTTCCTCAGCGCGCCCATCCGCACAGGCCTGCGCGATATGACCCACGGTATTCGCGCCCGTATCCGGCGCGCCGTCGTTGAAGAAACGATCCGCATCGGGCGCGCCGCCGATCCCGACGCTGTCCATCACGATCAGAAAGGCACGGCTCATTGCACATCCTCCGGGCCGATCCGTTCGTGGATCAGGGGCGGCTCTTCGGGGGCCTCGTCGCTTAGCTCGATCGCGGCCAGAAGGGCGGCTTCGGCGGCATCGGCGTCGCGGTCATTCGCGGCATGGATCGTCACCAGCGGCTCGCCCGCGGCCATGTCCTCGCCCAGAGCCACGATCTCCCACAGACCGACCGAGGGGTTGATCTTGTCGGTGCCGACCAGACGGCCGCCGCCCAGATGCACCACCGCCTCGCCCACCGCGCGGGTGTCGATGCGGCTGACGAAGCCCGCACGCGGGGCCTCCACCGCCCGGATCACCGGGGCCGACGGCAGACGGTCGGGGAAGCGTTCGACGAAATCGCTCGGGCCGCCCAAAGCTGCGATCATCTTGCCGAACACCTCGACCGCGCGCCCGTTGCTGAGCACCTCGTCGATCCGTGCCGTGCCCTCGACCGCGTCCTTGGCCAGCCCCGCGAGCACCAGCGCCTCGCCGCCCAGCGCCGCCGTCACGTCCCACAGCGCCTCGTTCACGCCGGTTCCGGTCAGCGTCTCCATCACCTCGATCACCTCCAGCGCATTACCCGCCGAATGGCCCAGCGGCTGGTCCATGTCGGTGATCAGCGCCGTAGTCTTGCAGCCTGCGCCGTTCGCCGTGGAGACAAGGCTTTGCGCCAGCGCCTTCGCATCCTCGGGCCGCGCCATGAACGCGCCCGAGCCGACCTTCACGTCGAGGATCAGCCCTTCCAGCCCGGCGGCCAGCTTCTTCGACAGGATCGACGCGGTGATCAGGTCGATGCTCTCGACCGTGCCGGAGATGTCGCGGATTCCGTAGAGCCGCTTGTCGGCGGGGGCGATTTCGCCCGTGGCGCCGACGATGGCGCAACCGACCTCGCCCACGACCTTGCGCAAAGCGCCGATGCCGGGCGTCGCGTCATAGCCGGGGATCGCTTCCATCTTGTCGAGCGTGCCGCCGGTATGGCCCAGACCGCGCCCCGAGATCATCGGAACGTAGCAGCCACAGGCCGCCAGCGCCGGCGCGAGCAGCAGCGAGACGGAATCCCCCACCCCACCAGTCGAATGCTTGTCGATCACCGGGCCGGGCATGTCCCAGCGCAGAACCTCGCCGGAATCGCGCATCGCTTGCGTCAGCGCGACGCGCCCCTCGGTGCCGATGCCTTTCAGCAGAACGGCCATCGCGAAGGCCCCCGCCTGCGCATCCGAGACCGAGCCATCGGCCAGACCGCGCGCGAACCATTGGGCTTGATCTGCGCTCAGGCTTTTGCCGTCGCGCACCGATTGGATAATGCTGCGGGCGTCCATCAGGTGTTTTCCATATGGCTCATGTCGAAGCGACCGGGCAGCAGATCGCCCACCGTCGTGTCGAGCCGCTCGCCTTCGGTCGTGGCCAGTGTCACCGGCGTGTCGTGGCGCGCGAATTCCGCCAGCTTCTGACGGCAGCCGCCACAGGGCGGCACGGGTGTCGGGCTGTCGGCGATCACGGCGACCTCGGTGATCTCGGTCTCGCCTGCCGCCACCATCGCGGCGATCGCGCCAGCCTCGGCACAGGTGCCTTCGGGATAGGCCACGTTCTCGACATTCACGCCGCTATAGATGGTGCCGGACGCCCCGCGCACCGCCGCACCGACCTTGAATTTCGAATAGGGCGCATAGGCGTTTTCACGCACCTGACGGGCAGAATCGAGCAACGACATCGGCGGTCTCCGGGCCATGGCCGGAGCGTAAAATTTGTCCAGCCGGTTGAGTTCTCCCGATCCTGCGCCGCGCCTGCGTCGGATGCAAGCGCTCACCTCGCGCCACCCCGCCGCCTCGCGCGGAGTTCATGCCGCAACGTAATTTCATGGGGTTGCAATCACCCCCTTCGTGCTATCTAGAACGACGGGAGAGTCGCGCGCGAAAAATTAGTTTAGCGCTAAACCAGTTTCGGGAGGATCTCATGGAAGAGCTGCGTCAGGACAACCTGCGTCAGTCGGCACTGGACTATCACGCCAAGCCGAAACCCGGAAAACTGGAAATTCGCGCAACGAAGCCGCTCGCCAACGGGCGCGATCTGGCCCGCGCCTATTCCCCCGGCGTGGCGGAGGCCAGCCTTGCGATCAAGGAAGATCCCGACACCGCACGCGACTACACCGCGCGGGGCAATCTGGTCGCCGTCGTCACCAACGGCTCGGCCGTGCTGGGCCTGGGCAATATCGGCCCGCTCGCCGCGAAGCCGGTGATGGAAGGCAAGGCGGTTCTGTTCAAGAAATTCGCCGATATCGACTGTTTCGATATCGAAGTCGCCGAGAACGACCCCGAGAAGCTCGCTGAGATCGTCTGCGCGCTCGAGCCCTCCTTCGGCGCGATCAACCTCGAAGACATCAAGGCCCCCGATTGCTTCATCGTGGAGAAGATCTGCCGCGAAAAGATGAACATCCCGGTCTTCCACGACGACCAGCACGGCACTGCGATCGTGGTGGGCGCGGCTGCGACCAACGCGCTGCGCATCGCGAAGAAGAACTTCGAGGACATCAAGATCGTCTCGACCGGCGGCGGCGCGGCGGGCATCGCCTGCCTCAACATGCTGCTGAAGCTGGGCGTGAAGCGCGAGAATGTCTGGCTCTGCGACATCGAAGGGCTGGTCTACAAGGGCCGCGAAGCTGACATGACGCCGCAAAAGGCGGACTATGCGCAGGACAGCGATCTTCGCACGCTCGACGAGGTGATCGAGGGCGCGGATATGTTCCTCGGCCTCTCCGGCCCCGGCGTGCTGAAGCCCGAGATGGTGCAGAAGATGGCCAAGCAGCCGATCATCTTCGCGCTGGCGAACCCGAACCCGGAAATCCTGCCCGACGTGGCCCGCGAGGTCGCTCCCGATGCGATCATCGCGACCGGGCGCAGCGATTTCCCGAACCAGGTCAACAACGTACTGTGCTTCCCCTTCATCTTCCGGGGCGCACTGGACGTGGGCGCGACGACGATCAACGACGAAATGCAGATCGCCTGCGTCGAGGGGATCGCGAAGCTCGCGCGGCAAACGACCTCCGCCGAGGCCGCTGCCGCCTATCGCGGCGAGAAGCTGACTTTCGGCGCGGATTACCTGATCCCGAAACCCTTCGATCCACGCCTGATCGGCATCGTCGCCTCTGCCGTGGCGAAGGCCGCGATGGAGACTGGCGTGGCGACCCGCCCGCTGGAAAATCTGGATGCCTACAAGGTTCAGCTCGACGGCTCGGTGTTCAAATCCGCGCTGCTGATGCGCCCGGTCTTCGATGCCGCCGCGACCGCAAGACGTCGTATCGTCTTCGCCGAGGGCGAGGATGAGCGCGTGCTGCGCGCCGCCAATGCGATGATCGAGGAAACCACAGACACGCCGATCCTGATCGGTCGTCCCGACGTGATCGAGATGCGCTGCGAACGGGCGGGCCTGCCGCTCGATCTGGGCGCGGTCGAGATCGTGAACCCGGAAAACGACCCGCGCTACCGCGACTATTGGGGCACCTATCACGAGCTGATGGCCCGGCGCGGCGTCACACCCGATCTGGCGCGCGCGATCATGCGCACCAACTCCACCGCCATTGCCGGGGTCATGGTCCATCGCGAGGAAGCGGATTCGATGATCTGCGGCACGTTCGGGCAGTATCTCTGGCACCTGAAATATGTGCGCGAAATCCTCGCTCGCGACGGGCTGCATGCCCAAGGCGCACTGAGCCTGATGATCCTCGAGGACGGCCCGCTTTTCGTGGCCGATACCCATGTCCATCACGCGCCCACGCCCGAGCAGATCATGGAAACGGTCTGCGGCGCCGCACGCCACGTCTCGCGCTTCGGCCTGAAGCCGAAGATCGCGCTGTGTTCGCATAGCCAGTTCGGCAATCTCGACAGCGACTCCGGCGAGCGTATGCGCGCCGCGATGAACCTGCTGATCCGGCGCGAGGTCAATTTCGACTTTGAGGGCGAGATGCATGTCGACGCGGCCCTCGATCCCGAGACCCGCGCCCGATTGATGCCGAATTCGCGCTTCGAGGGGGCGGCGAACGTGCTGGTCTTCGCCAACACCGACGCGGCCTCGGGCGTGCGCAACATCCTCAAGATGAAAGCAGGCGGCCTCGAAGTCGGACCGATCCTGATGGGGATGGGCAACAAGGCGCATATCGTGACGCCCTCGATTACCTCGCGCGGGTTGCTGAACATGTCGGCCATCGCGGGCACGCCGGTCGCTCACTACAGCTGAGTCGCGTGCACCTGCGAAATTTGCAAACCCCTCCCGGGCTGCAAAGAAGCTGAATACTCGCCCGCAGTTTGCAAAAGTTTGCGGGCGATTTATCGCGCTTTCTGCAAATTTTTTGGCGTCGCACCCGATTGTGCGCGGTAACATTCTTGCGCCAACGCGTTGCGCTTCGTAACACATCTCCAAATTCCTGAGGAGGAGATGTTCGCATGGGCTACAAAGAGGTCTATTCCGCCTGGCAGGCCGATCCCGAAAAATTCTGGATGGACGCCGCCGAGAAGATCGACTGGGACGAGAAGCCCTCGAAGGCCCTGTTTGACGGAGACGCGCCGCTCTACGAGTGGTTCTCGGACGGAATGGTCAACACCTGCTGGAACGCGGTCGACCGCCATGTCGAGCAAGGGCGTGGCGATCAGATCGCGATCATGCATGAAAGCCCGATCACCCACTCGACCAAGGGCATCACCTACAAGGAATTGCAGACCCGTGTGGCCTCGCTCGCCGGTGCGCTGAAGATGCGCGGCGTCGAAAAGGGCGACCGCGTCATCATCTACATGCCGATGATCCCCGAGGCGCTGGAAGCGATGCTCGCCTGCGCCCGGATCGGCGCGGTCCATTCGGTCGTGTTCGGCGGCTTCGCGGCGCACGAGCTCGCGGTGCGGATCGACGACTGCACCCCCAAGGCGATCATCGCGGCAAGCTGCGGCCTCGAGCCCGGGCGCACCGTGCATTACAAACCGCTTCTGGACGAAGCGATCGAACAGGCCGAGCACAAGCCGGAGTTCTGCGTCATCTTCCAGCGCGAACAGGAAGTGGCGAAGCTGATCGAGGGGCGCGACTTCTCGTGGCACGGCTTCCAATATGGCGTGAAACCCGCGGACTGCGTGCCGGTCGAGGGCAACCACCCGGTCTACATCCTCTACACCTCCGGCACGACCGGCCAGCCCAAGGGTGTCGTGCGCCATACCGGCGGCCATCTCGTCGCGCTGCAATGGTCGATGAAGAACATCTACAACATCGAGGCGGGCGACCGTTTCTGGGCGGCGTCCGATGTCGGCTGGGTCGTGGGCCACTCCTACATCTGCTACGGCCCGCTGATCGCGGGTGCGACCACGGTGGTGTTCGAGGGCAAGCCGATCGGCACCCCGCATCCGGGCGTGTTCTGGCGGATCATTCAGAACAACCGCATCAAGAGCTTCTTCACCGCCCCCACCGCGCTGCGCGCGATCAAGCGTGAGGATCCGAACGGCGAGTGGATCAAACGCTACGCGCTGCACGATCTGCAGGCGCTGTTCCTCGCCGGCGAGCGGGCCGATCCCGCGACCGTCGAATGGGCGCAGAAACATCTCGGCGTTCCGGTGGTCGACCACTGGTGGCAGACCGAGACCGGCTGGGCCATCGCCGCGAACCCGATCGGGATCGAAGAGCTGCCGACCAAGGTAGGCAGCCCCTCGGTGCCGATGCCGGGCTACGACATTCAGGTGCTCGACGAGGGCGGCCACCCGGTCGAGACGGGCCAGCTTGGCGCCATCGCGATCAAGCTGCCGCTGCCTCCGGGCACGCTGCCGACGCTGTGGAACGCCGAAGCGCGCTTCAAGAAAAGCTACCTCGAGCAATTCCCCGGCTATTACGAGACGGGCGACGCGGGCTATGTCGACGAGGACGGCTATCTCTACATCATGGCGCGCACCGATGACGTCATCAACGTCGCGGGTCACCGCCTCTCGACCGGGGCGATGGAAGAGGTCCTTGCCGGGCATAACGACGTCGCCGAATGCGCCGTGATCGGCGTGGCCGACGACCTGAAGGGGCAGACGCCGATGGGCTTCCTGTGCCTCAATTCGGGCTGCAACCGTCCGCATGGCGAGGTGGTCAAGGAATGCGTGAGCCGCGTGCGCGAGCAGATCGGCCCGGTCGCGGCCTTCAAACTCGCCACCGTGGTAGACCGCCTGCCGAAGACCCGCTCGGGCAAGATCTTGCGGGCCACGATGGTGAAGATCGCGGATGGGCAGGACTGGAAAATGCCCGCGACGATCGACGACCCCGCAATCCTCGACGAAATCACCGAGGCGCTTAAGGGGCTTGGCTATCCGAAGAAATAAGCCGAGCTTATCATAAGCGCACTCATTTTGAGCGACGCAGATAGGCACCACATCAAAAGTTTACGCGAGAGTTAAGAAGCCGCATCCACAATGGGTGCGGCTTTATGCTATTGTTTATGTTATCGAAGGTTAATTTGAGAACCGTACCCCGGAACCATCCATCGAGGGGTTATTTTGACGAACCGAAAGTTGCCCGATCCCGCTGCGCAGGAGCCATTCGCATCGTTGCGATGCGATCTCGGTCCTTTGTGGCAGCACGATCTGCGCGCCGCGCTTGCAGATGTGATGTGCGGTCTGGATGCGGCGCTCGCCGATCCGGGCGGTCAAAGCACGCATGGACAATTGGAGCGCGCGCGCGAAGCGGCGAGCGATCTGGCACAGCTTCTCGATCTGGACGGAGCGAAGAAAACTGCGCCCGCCGCGTCGAGCCATGAAGCGACAAGCGAGCTTTCCGACGCGTCCGAGGCAAGCCCCGCTCCCCCGCATCTGGTCATTGCCGATGCGCTTGAACGGGTACGCCGCCGCTGGACAAGCGCGGCCCATGTTCGGGGCATGTCGCTCGCGATCCACATGGCCCCTGATCTGCCGCCCGTTCTGGCGATCGATCGCGTGCCGCTCACCCGCATCTTCGCCAATCTGATGCGCAACGCGCTGTGCTATGCCCAGCGCGGCACGATCCACCTGTCGCTCGACTTCGACCCGACCGAGGGGCTGCTGCTGACCGTGCGCGACGAGGGCGATGGCTTCCCAGAGGAACGTCTGCGCGCGCCAGCCTGCGCAGGGCAGCGCAGCGAGCCCGCCACGTTCCGCAACCCCGAGGGGCAAGGTCTGGGCCTCGCGATCTGTCACGCGCTGGTGGCAGAGGCCGGCGGCAAGATAGACCTCGCCAACGCGCCCGAAGGCGGGGCCGAAATCCGTGTCTCGCTCCCGGCCCATCCCGTCGATATCGGCTCCACGATGCGCGATGCCCCCCTGCCCGATCTGAGCGGGTGGAACGTGCTCGTTGCCGATGACAGCGAGATGAGCCGCGCCGTGCTCGAACAATTCCTGAGCGCGATGGGCGCGCAGGTGACCGGGCTGCGTCGTGGCGACAGTGCGGCCGCGCAACTGCGGGCCGAACGCTTCGATCTCGCGGTGCTGGATGTCGAGATGCCCGGCTGCCGCGGCCCAGAGGTGATCGCCAGCATTCGCCGCTCCGGTCTGCCTTGGGCGGACCTGCCGATCATCCAGTGCAGCGGCTATCGCGACGTGGAGAAAGGCGCGGCCGATGCCTGCCTGATCAAGCCGGTGCTGGGCCTGCAGCCGATCCTGCGCGCCTTGGAAGAGGCTGGTTGCATGACGACCGTGCCACGCGTAACTACGCCGCCGCGCGGTTTGCTCGCCCATCTGCGTCTGGCCGAGAAGGCATTGCCAGTGGGGCTCGGACAGGAACTGATCGCCGATCTCGAGACGGTACGTCACGGGCTGTCGCTCGCACTGCCCCCTTTCGACCTCTGCGCCCTGCAATTGCTGAGCCATAAGCTCAGTGCGGTGGCCGGAGTGGCGGGTGATCACCCCCTCTCGCGGCATGCACGCGCGCTTGACAGTGCAACCCGACATGGGACTTATGAAGATATTCAAGATCTTGGCCGGGTCGCCCTCATTTTCATCGACCGGCTGATAGCCACCACCCGAAATAATTTGAACACGAAGACTGATTTACAGCATGAGAACTAGTGACTCCGATACGACCACCCCGGACAGGGATACCAGCTCCAAGACGGATAGTCCGCAACACGGCCTCAGTCGAAACGGGCGGAACAGCGTCGACACCGAGACCGAACATTTTCTATTGATCGAAGATGTGGGATCGCTCCGGGCGATCTATGACGCCTATCTGCGCAACGCCGGCTTCATCACCCATCTCGCGGCAAGCGCCGAGGAAGGGATGCGCATCTTCCGCGACAACCCGATCCGCATGGTGCTGTTGGACCTGATGCTGCCCGATCGCGACGGCGACACGCTGATCGCCGAAATGCTGGCCCTGCGCCCCTACGCGGCGATCATCGCGGTCACTGCCGACCGCTCGATCGACCGCGCGGTGCGGGCGATGCAGGAGGGCGCGATCGACTTCCTCGTCAAACCGATCGACGAACCTCGCTTCAGAAGCGCCATTGAGAGCGCACGCAGCCTGTCGCTGCGTTCGGATGTCGACGACGCGAGCGCGAGCGAAGATACGGTCGGGGATTTCGTCGGCAACGCGCCGCAGATGCGGGCACTTTACGCCCGGACCCGCGCTGCCGCCCGCTCGACCGCGCCTGTCTACATCTGGGGCGAGAGCGGCACCGGGAAGGAGCTTTGCGCCCAGGCGGTTCACGCCACGAGCCCCCGCGCCGATGGTCCCTTCATTGCGCTCGATTGCGGCGCCCTGGCCGCCGAACGCGTCGACAGCGAACTCTTCGGCCATAACCGCGGGGCCTTCCCGGGCGCTTTGGAGGACAAGGACGGTGCGCTCCTCGCCGCCGATGGCGGCACGCTTCTGCTCGACAATATCTGCGAACTTGCCCCCACCGCACAGATCAAGCTGCTGCGGTTCCTGCAGAGCGGCCAAGTCAAACCGCTCGGCGCCAGCCAACCGGTCGACGTCAATGTGCGGATCGTCTGCGCGGCCAAGAGCTCGCCTAGCGTCATGCTGCAAAACGCTGTGCTCCGCGAGGATCTCTATTACCGGCTGATGGTGCTCACGATCGAGATGCCGCCGCTGCGGATGCACCGCGAAGATATCGGCCCTCTGGCAAGGATGGCGCTGGAGCGGTTCGCCTCCGAGGAACAGCGCGACTTCAGCGAGATCGAACCTGAAGCAATTACCCGCCTGGAGGACCGCCCGTGGCCCGGCAATGTCCGCCAGCTGATAAATGTGATCCGCGCGGCGATTGTGATGCATGACGGTCCGGTGCTGCGCGCTCATATGCTGCCGGAATTCGATCCGACGACGAGCCGTGCCGCGCCCACCACCGCCCCGGCGGTCGATCCTTTCGCGGACCGCACCCTGGCCGAGATCGAACGTGCGGCGATAGAGGCCGCGATCAACCGGCATGACGGATCGATCCCGCGCGCGGCGCTGGAACTGGGGGTCGCGCCCTCTACGATCTATCGCAAGCGCGACGCGTGGCTGTCGAAGGGCTGAGCTTCAGGCGAACTGTTCGCGCATCAACCGCTCTTCGAGCCCGTGACCGGGGTCGAAGAGGATGCGGTGCTCGATCTCCGGCTCGGAGCGCACCTCGACCCATTTGACCGGCTTGACCGAGCGGCTGTCCGCATCGGCCATGACCGGGCGCTTGTCGGGTTCGAGAATGTCGAAGCGCACCAGCGCGGAGGATGGCAGGATCGCGCCCTGCCACCGCCGCGGCCGGAAGCTCGCGATCCCGGTCAGCGCCAGCACGTCCGAGCCGATCGGCAGGATCGGCCCGTGGGCGGAGAAGTTATAGGCGGTCGATCCGGCGGGCGTCGAGACGATCGCGCCGTCGCAGACCAGCTCCTCCATCCGCACTTTGTCGTTGATCGAGATTTTCAGCTTCGCCGCCTGCGGGCCCGCGCGCAACAGCGAGACCTCGTTGATGGCAAGCGCCTCATGCAGCATCCCGTCCTGGGTCTCGGCCTTCATCGACAGCGGATTGATCACCGCCTGCTCCGCCGCTTCGAGCCGCGCGGGCAAATCGTCAGCGACATAGTCGTTCATCAGGAAGCCGACCGAGCCGCGGTTCATCCCGTAAACCGGCAGCCCCGTGCCCTCGTGCAGGCATTGCAGCATGAACCCGTCCCCGCCAAGCGCCACGATCACATCGGCCGCATAGCGCGGCACCTGCCCGTAGCGCGCGACCAGATCGGCCTGCGCCGCCTGCGCCGTCTCGGCGTGGGAGGCCGCGAAATGGATATGGGTATACTGGTTCGCCACCGCGCGGTCCTCCTGCTTGTCCAAGGTGTTGCAAGGGCTTGGACGAAAGACAAGCGTCAATCCGGCGCGGAAATGACCGATTTGGTCGTTTGTCTGCTTTCAGCCCTGTGAAATCTGCGCTAAACGGTCGGCGACCGGATCTTTGCGAGGAATGGCCATGAAAGACCAACGCGATGCGGGCTTCTTCACCGAAAGCCTCTCCAGCCGTGACCCCGAACTCTTCAAGTCGATCACCGATGAACTCGGTCGCCAGCGCGACGAGATCGAACTGATCGCCTCGGAAAACATCGTCTCGAAGGCGGTGATGGAGGCGCAGGGTTCGGTGATGACGAACAAATACGCCGAAGGGTACCCGGGCAAGCGCTACTATGGCGGCTGCCAATATGTCGACGTCGCGGAGAACCTCGCGATCGACCGCGCCAAGGAGCTGTTCGGCTGCGAATTCGCCAACGTGCAGCCGAACTCGGGGAGCCAAGCGAACCAGGGCGTGTTCACCGCGCTGCTGAAGCCGGGCGACACGATCCTCGGCATGAGCCTCGATGCGGGCGGCCACCTGACCCACGGCGCCAAGCCGAACCAGTCGGGCAAGTGGTTCAACGCGATCCAATACGGCGTGCGCAAGCAAGACAGCCTGCTGGACTACGAGCAGGTCCGCGAACTGGCGCTCGAGCACAAGCCGAAGCTGATCATTGCGGGCGGCTCGGCCATTCCGCGTCAGATCGATTTCGCCAAGTTCCGCGAGATCGCGGATGAGGTCGGCGCTTGGCTGATGGTCGACATGGCGCACTTCGCCGGCCTCGTGGCCGGTGGTCAGCACCCCTCGCCCTTCCCCTATGCGGATGTCGCGACCACCACGACGCACAAGACGCTGCGCGGTCCGCGTGGCGGCATGATCCTCACCAACAACGAGGAGATTGCGAAGAAGGTGAACTCGGCGATCTTCCCGGGCATCCAGGGCGGTCCGCTGATGCATGTCATCGCCGGCAAGGCCGTGGCCTTCGGCGAGGCACTGCGCCCCGAGTTCAAGGGCTATGCCAAGCAGGTCGTGAAGAATGCTCAGGCGCTGGCCGACGAGCTGATGAAAGGTGGCCTCGACATCGTCACCGGTGGCACCGACACCCACGTGATGCTGGTCGACCTGCGCCCGAAAGGCGTGAAGGGCAACGCGACCGAGAAGGCTCTGGGCCGCGCGCATATCACCTGCAACAAGAACGGCATCCCGTTCGACCCGGAAAAGCCGATGGTCACCTCGGGCATCCGTCTGGGCACGCCCGCCGGCACCACCCGTGGCTTCGGCGAGGAAGAGTTCCGCGAGATCGCGCGCCTGATCGTCGAAGTGGTCGACGGGCTCGCCGCGAATGGCGAAGAGGGCAATGGCGAGGTCGAAGAGGCCGTGAAAGCCAAGGTCGCGACCCTGCTCAGCGGCTTCCCGATCTACCCCGAACTGTGATCCGGTTCCGAGATTGAATTGAAGGCCCCCGCGATCCGGGGGCCTTTTCATGTCTGGGGGTGTGGAGCGATCAGATCGCTCCGGTCCAGACCATCGCGGCCAGCAAGGTGCCGCCCACGATCACCACGATCACGGCGATCGAACTGGCAAGGCCAAGCGCCGCAGCGCGCAGCCGCTCCGCCGCGCCCAGCGGCTCGAGATAGTCGCGACAGGTCGCGAAAGCGCCCTCTACCCGGCGGGCATCCAACTGCCGGGCGATCTTGGGCGCGTGCGCTTTGCGCTCGGCATCGACCAGCACCAGCGCCGCCTTGCGCACCTTGCGCGGCAACGCCCGGGCTCGCGAGGCGACCCGCGCCTCGAGCGTCGCCCCCTTCGCCCCCAGCCGCTGCGCCAGAAGCCGCGAGACCTGCCCCACCATCTGATTGATCTTCTCCGGCCCCATCCGGCCCTCTCCCTTACGCAGCGTTCAGCAATTCCGCACCGGACGCTACCCGCCGCGCGAGATCAGCGCAACTGCGCGCATGGACGCAGATTTTTTCGCATCCGCTCTGGAAGCGCCCCGGGAGGCGATCTAGCTTAGGCGCCATGTTGAATACGACCCCCTACACCTCCGACAGCAATCCCGGCGCGCGACCGCTGATCATCGCCCCCGGTCTTTTCGGATCGGCCCGGAACTGGAACGCGATCGCCAAGCGGCTGAGCGCGGACCGCCCCGTCATCGCGCTCGATATGCGCAATCACGGCGACAGCCTCTGGGACGACGATCACAGCTATCAGGCGATGGCAGGCGATATCGCCGAGGTGATCGAGGCGAATGGCGGGGTCGCGGATGTGCTGGGCCATTCGATGGGCGGCAAGGCGGCGATGACCCTCGCCCTGACGCAGCCGCAACTCGTGGCGCATCTCATCGTCGCGGATATCGCGCCTGAGAACTACGATCATGGCGACAACCACAGCGCGCTGATCGAGGCGATGCAGGGGATGGATATCAGCGACCTCACCTCGCGCTCCGCCGCGGATGAGCGACTGGGCGAGCAGGTCTTCGATCCGGGCACCCGCGCCTTCCTGCTGCAATCGCTCGTGCTGCGCGACGGCCCGCCCCGCTGGAAGTTCAACCTTACCGCATTGAAGGCGAATATGGACGACATCCTCGGCTGGCCCGAGGCGCTGGAGGGCAAGCAGTTCGACGGCCCGACGCTGTTCCTGTCGGGCGCAGACTCGCATTACGTGCGGCCGGAAATGCACGACCGTATCCGCGGTTTCTTCCCGCAGGCGCGTTTCGAGGAAATCGACAACGCCGGGCACTGGCTGCATGCCGAGAAGCCCCGCGAGTTCGAAGCGGACGTGGCGCGTTTCCTCGACTCGACGAGCTGAGGAAACCGCGCCGCTGCGCTCACGCGCCCGGCTTCATCATCCGCCGGATCAGGTGATCGCGCTTGACGTATTGGTGATAAAGCGCGGCCGCCACATGCAGCCCGGCCAGCCACAGCAACAGGGTCGTCAGGATCGAGTGCGTCTCGGCCGCCCATCCCAGCTGCCCGTAATAGGCCACGAGGCCCGCAATCGGGATCAGGAACAGCAGCGCGTAGAGCAACCAGTGGACTGCAGCCGCGCCGCGCCGGAAAATGGCGGGATCGTTCTCCGGCGGCTCGGGCGCGCCATGGCTCGCGCGCAGTATCAGGCGCCAGATCGCAAGCACGAGCACCGCGACACCCAAGACGATGTGGCCATAGGTCAGGACACCGGCGTCAGCCGATCCGCTCTCCATCAGATCGTGGAAGGTATGGCCCATCGCGTCATTGAACAGATACTGGACGATGAGCAGCAGGACGACGGCCCAGTGGAGCCAAATCTGGGTTTTCGAATAACCGGGAGCGTAGGACATATTACCTCTTTGAATTGACGAAACGCCGCCGCGCCTCGCCGGACTAGCGCGGCGAAGGCGCAGAGGTTCCGCCCTTCACGAAGTTGGGATTTTCCCGACGCCTGTGCCGCCCGCGCCGTCAGGCGTTTTCGCGGATCATTTTGGCGATATACCATGCAACGGGCACGGCGACGAGGAACCCGATTACCGCGGAGACGATCATCGCGTTGGTGGTGAACATATTCATCGTCAGCGCGGCAGTGATGAGGATACCCGCGAGGGTCGGTCCGACGAGGGCGTAGATGATACCGAAGAGGCGCATGTCTGATCTCCATTGAGCGGCGCATTTCGGTGGTCAGACTGACTCCGATCACGCGGATGTGACCTTGATCCGCATCAAGTCCGCGCGGTCGCCGCTGCGGCAGGGCGTCGCATCAGCAATCGAGCTGGAAGCGCGCCTCCCCCGTATCGCCGGGCAGCGAGGGTGATCGATAGAGCCCGCCCGCCGGTCCCGCGACCTTGCAGCCCGAAACCTGCTCTGCCGCGCGGATCATCAGGGGCGGCACGCGCCCCCGCTCTGCCCGGCGTAGATAGCCCATGCGCACCACCTCCGCCCGGTCTCCCTTGAGGAAGACGACGAACTCGATGCCGTCGAGCGTGACCGTATGCCGCGATGCCCCGAAGAACTGCGGCGCCGGGGAGGCGCAGCCCGCGAGAAGGCCAAGAATAAGGAAAAACGGGGCTTTAGACATTGAAAGGCTCCGGGGAGGGACAACCCGGAGCCTTTCAGAGCTTAATTAACAAGAAGTTAACCAGCTCGGGCGGAGTGTGCGGCCCCCGCGAGGGACAAAGCAGGGGCCGCAAGACCGTTCTGACAGGGATCATGCCTGGCGGGGCGGCCAGAACGGGTCATTCCTTTTTATGCGCCGCTCGGTCCAAAGACCTGCGGGAATTCCTAAGACAATCCCGACGATCACGGCGAACGCGAATTCCTGCCATCCGACAAAGCCGAAAGTCAGAGCTGCGATCACCACGACCCCGGTCACGACGAGGGCCGAGAGGGCGGCGAGGAATAAGCGCAGAGGCTTCTTCATTCGGGCTCTCCCTTATGTGTTCGAGGGCAAAACGCCGCTCCTTGCCTCCAGTTCCACGGAACCGTAAATTTTTTCGTACGTTGGCCGGTGATGGCTTAATAGGAGAGCGAAAGAGATGACGAAATCGGTTCAAATGGCGGCAATGACCGTGATCCTTCTGGGCCTCGCGGCCTGCAACACCGTGCAAGGCGCAGGCCAGGACCTGTCCGTTGCAGGCAATACGATCGCGGGCGAAGCGCGTCAGGCGCGCTAAATTTCAAGCCTGACAGCCACACGAAAAAGTCAAAGGCCCCGGAGTTTTCCGGGGCCTTTTTCTTGCCTCTGACGTCAGGGACGCGCCCGGCTCAGTAATTCACATGAGCGACACGGTCCTTCATCGACTCGCCCGGGTCCGACGACAGCAGGATCTTCGCGCCCGCGACCAGCGCGTTGCCGCTGTCCCAGATCTCGGCCTGATCCGGATCGAAGCGCAGCAGCACCAGTTTGGGGTCGTCCTTGCCCTCATACCAGGCGCCGATGAAGGGGGTCCAAAGCCGCTCCACGGTCTGCGGGTCGGTAGTCTCGGTCAGACGCCCCGTGACGGTCGCGAAAACCTTGTGGCCCTTGTCCGAGAAGGTGAACATCGCCCCTGCCCCGGGGGCCAGCCCTTCCATCAATTCCGTGTCGCGCGCGGTGAAGAACCACACAGGACCGGGCTTTTCCTCGACGATCGCGGTCATCGGGCGCGGCGCTGCCGTCTCGACGCCCGCGCGCGCCAGCATCACGGTGCGATCCGAGTCGAGCGCATCCCAGAAATCTTTCTCGATCTTGGCTTGGTCGGTCATATCGTTTCCTCCTGAAATAGGTCTGGGAGGAGAACGTGGGGGTGGGAGGAGGGTTCCGACGTTGCAACCTTCGGTGGGGCGGCTAAGCTCTATAGAATATGTGCAAGTTTCTGAGCCATTTGCCAACACGTTCATATTTCTGAGACCTAGAGCTTTGCCCAATCACCAAAAACCATTCGTACAAGAACAATTGGGCCCAAATTTTCTTCTCGATTTGGGCGTATACTTGCAGACCTGCGCGCACATCGAACTAATCGTCTGCGCTCTCATCTGCGAACTTGAAGAGCTTGAGATGAACAGTACCGAATGGGTTCTGCGCCACAGCGAACTTCGAAAAAGCAAACCCAAGACACTATTTAACGCGCTACGCAATGCAGCCAGTCGGACGACACATCCGAAAGCCATTGAAGCGGAAACCATCCACGACCTTGTCGATTGGATGGAGACTTACATAGGTAATCGCCACATCGCCGCCCACGGCGCATTCTTCTGGGAGCCGACCGGGAAACTGCGCGTAAATTACTGGCACGTCGACAAATCAGTCACGCCAAATCGAAGAGCGATCGATGAGACTCACATCACCAAAGAACTGGTGAGCGAAGTCATCGATGATGCAGATCGAATTCTTCGATCCCTCTGGGGCGCGTTGGCGCAATTAGGCGCGGTTCCGGCCGAACAAAAATAGTTTTTCACTCATCCATCTTCAGCGCCGCGATAAACGCGCTTTGCGGGATTTCGACTTTCCCGAACTGGCGCATCTTCTTTTTACCGGCTTTCTGCTTTTCCAGCAGCTTCTTCTTCCGGCTCGCGTCGCCGCCGTAGCATTTCGCGGTCACGTCCTTGCGCATCGCCGACAGGGTCTCGCGCGCGATCACGCGGCCACCGATGGCGGCCTGGATCGGGATCTTGAACATGTGACGCGGGATCAGGTCTTTCAGCTTTTCGCACATCGCGCGGCCGCGGGCTTCGGCGCGGTCGCGGTGGACCATGATCGAGAGCGCGTCGACCGGCTCGTCATTGACCAGAATCGACATCTTCACGAGGTAATCCTCGCGATATTCGGTGATCTGGTAGTCGAAGCTGGCATAGCCCTTGGTGACCGATTTCAGGCGGTCGTAGAAATCGAACACGACCTCGGCGAGCGGCAGGTCATAGACCACCATCGCGCGGCCACCGACATAGGTCAGGTCCTGCTGGATGCCGCGGCGGTCCTGACAAAGCTTGAGCACATCGCCGAGATATTCGTCCGGCACGAGGATCGTCGCCTTGATGCGCGGCTCCTCGATATGATCGACATAGGTCAGATCGGGCATGTCGGCGGGGTTGTGAAGCTCGATCACCTCCCCATCCTTCATGTGGATCTTGAACACGACCGAGGGCGCGGTGGTGATCAGGTCGAGATCGTATTCCCGCTCCAGACGGTCGCGCACCACTTCGAGGTGCAACAGCCCGAGGAAGCCGCAGCGGAAGCCGAAGCCGAGCGCCGCCGAGGTTTCCATCTCCGCCGAGAAGCTCGCATCGTTCAGCTGCAGTTTCTCGATCGCGTCGCGCAGCGCCTCGAAATCGTTCGCATCGACCGGGAAGAGACCGCAGAACACCACCGGGATCGAGGGTTTGAAGCCCGGCAGCGCCTTGGCGCAGGGCTTTTTCTCATGGGTGATCGTGTCGCCGACCTTGGTATCGCGCACCTGCTTGATCGAAGCGGTGAAGACGCCGATCTCACCGGGGCCCAGCTCGTCGATATTGACCATCGCGGGTTTCAGAACGGCGAGACGGTCGAGCTTGTAGGTCGCCCCCGTCTTCATCATCTTGATCTGGTCGCCCTTCTTGATCACGCCATCCATGACGCGGATCAGAACGACGACCCCCAGATAGGGGTCATACCACGAATCCACGAGCATCGCTTTGAGCGGCGCGTCGCGGTCGCCCTGCGGGGCGGGTAGACGCTGCACGATGGCTTCCAGAACGTCCGGGATACCCAGACCGGTCTTCGCGGAAATCTCGACGGCGTCCGAGGCGTCGATCCCGATCACGTCCTCGATCTGCTCCTTCACGCGCTCGGGCTCTGCCGCGGGCAGGTCGATCTTGTTCAGGACCGGAACGATTTCGTGATCCGCGTCGATCGCCTGATAGACGTTGGCGAGCGTCTGCGCCTCGACGCCCTGCGAGGCATCGACGACCAGCAGCGAGCCTTCGACCGCCTGCATCGAGCGCGAGACTTCATAGGCGAAGTCCACGTGACCAGGGGTGTCGATCAGGTTCAGCACATAGGTTTTGCCATCCTTGGCGGGATAGTCGATCCGCACCGAGTTGGCCTTGATCGTGATGCCGCGCTCTCGCTCGATATCCATCGCGTCGAGGAGTTGGTCCTTCATATCGCGTTCGGCCACGGTACCGGTCAGCTGGATAAGCCGGTCGGCAAGCGTGGATTTACCGTGGTCGATATGCGCCACGATGGAGAAATTGCGGATGCGATCAAGATCAGTCATGGGCGCGCGTATACAGGGGAAAAAGCGGGCCGGGAAGAGGGATTGAACGCCATCTGCCATTGACCTCGGCCCGGTCGCGTCCGACATATCCCTGAGACACGAAACACGGGAGACGCAAGATGATCTATTCCGTTCCGAACATGACCTGCGGGCACTGCAAAGCCTCGGTCGAGGCTGCGATCGAAGAGGTTGGCGGCAAGGCCGATGTCTATCTGGAAGATCGCGAGGTCGAGGTGGAAGGGCTGCCCGAATCCACCGTGATCAGCGCCCTGAAAGGCGCAGGCTACGAGGCCACCCCGGTCGAAGAGTGATCTGGAGAGCGGACGCCATCCAGATTTAGTGGGCCCGTGCGTGCGCAACGCGACGGCTAGAAAACGGGTTCCCTCCCCTGCCCCGAACCGGCGGAATCCTGCCTGTTTTGTTGCCCGCTTTTTGAATTTGAGTTAGAATCGCGGACAAATGAGCAGGCAGGATCGGCAAACACATGCCGGCCGCAACGACAAAGGGGCAGTAGATGATTTTCAAGACCACACTCGGACTCTGTGCATTCTCGGGCGCCATGGCGCTTGCTTCGATGGCTTCGGCCGGGCCGATCGACAACGCGTGTCAGAAAGCGGGCCGCGCCAGCAATCCCGGCACCTGCGGCTGCATCCAGCAAGTCGCGGATATGACGCTGAGCCATCGCGACCAGCGCCGCGCCGCCAGCTTCTTCCACGATCCCGACCGCGCGCAGGAAGTGCGCATGTCCGACCGCCAGTCGGATTCGGACTTCTGGGACCGCTACAAGAATTTCGCCGCGACGGCGGAAGGCTTCTGCAAGTAAGCGCTTGATCGGCGGCGCGCGGTCTACTGCCCGCGCCGCTTTTCTTCCTCATCGGCCAGCAGGTCGGCAATCAGTTGATCCGCGCCCGCCTCGATCAGATCGAGGGCTCCATCGAAATTGCGGGTGAAATAGGGATCGGGCACATCGCGCGGACCCTCCGGGCCGTCGATGAACATCTGCACCTGTGCGCGCATCTCGCGCGGCGCCCCGTCGAGCGCATCGCGCAGGTTATTCTCATCCATCGCGAGGATCACATCGAACCCGTCGTAATCGGCGGGCTGGATCTGCCGTGCGCGCAGGCTGCGCATGTCGTAGCCGCGCGCTTCCGCCGCCGCGATCATAGGATCGTAGGGCGGCTCGCCCAGATGCCAGGTGCCGGTGCCTGCACTGTCGAACTCGATATCGAGCCCCGCTGCGGCGGCCTTGTGACGGGTCACCGCTTCGGCGGCGGGCGAGCGGCAGATGTTGCCAAGGCAGAGAAAGAGGATACGCATAGGGTGAAGTGATAACGGAGGGCGCAGCGATGGCCAAGGTCGTGATTCTGACGGGCGCGGGAATTTCTGCCGAAAGCGGCATCCGCACGTTTCGCGCAAGCGACGGCCTGTGGGAAGAACACCGCATCATGGACGTGGCAACGCCCGAGGGCTTCGCGCGCGACCCCGCGCTGGTGCATCGCTTCTACAACGCGCGCCGGGCAGCAGCGCGGACGGCCCAGCCGAACCCCGCCCATCTCGCGCTGGCCGAGCTGGAGGCCGATCCGGGCCACGAGGTTCTGGTGGTGACGCAGAATGTCGATGACCTGCACGAGCGCGCCGGCTCTCAGAACGTGATCCACATGCATGGCTCGCTCTTCGGCGCGCTGTGCCACGCCTGCGACCATCGCTGGCCCGCGCCCGAGGCAATGCAGCCGCGCGACACCTGCCCCGAGTGCGGACGCAAAGCCACGCGACCCGACATCGTCTGGTTCAACGAGATGCCCTATCAGATGGATCGGATCATCCGCGAGCTGGAGGCGGCGGATCTGTTCGTCTCGATCGGCACAAGCGGCAACGTCTACCCGGCGGCAGGCTTCGTGCAGGACGCCGCGATGTGCGGGGTGGAGACGCTGGAGCTGAACCTCGACCCCTCGGCGGGCAGCACGATGTTCGACACATCGCGCCAAGGCCCGGCGAGCGTGCTGGTCCCTCAATGGGTGCGCGAGCGGCTGGGATAGCCGTGAGAGGAACGACAGGGCGGCTGACCGCCCTGCCCTCCCGTCAGTAGCTGTATTCGGCGTAGATCTTGCTCAGATCGCCATTCCACTCGCCGTGGTATTTCTCCAGCAGCTCGTCCGCAGGCACGCGGCCCGTCTCGACGCTCTCTTCCAGCGCGTTGAGGAAATGCGTCTCGTCGGGGATCATCCCGCCCGCGCCGGGCTTCGCCCGCGCCGCCAGACCGGATTTCGCGATCGCCACCGTCTCGCGTGCGAGGTCATGCAGCTTCACGCCGTTGAACTCGCCCTGCAGCGCATCGACCGCCGCCGCGCGGCGCAGACCTTCGCGGGTCTCGTGGTCGAAGCCCTTCACCAGATCCCATGCCGCATCCAGCGCGGTCTGGTCGTAAAGCAGACCGACCCACAGTGCGGGCAGCGCGCACAGACGCCGCCACGGCCCGCCATCGGCGCCGCGCATCTCGATGAATTTCTTCGCGCGTGCCTCGGGGAAGACGGTCGTCAGGTGATCGGCCCAGTCGCTCAGCGTCGGCTTCTCGCCGGGCAGCGCGGGCAGTTCGCCCTTCAGGAAGTCGCGGAAGGACTGGCCCAGAGCGTCGATATATTTGCCGTCGCGATAGACGAAATACATCGGCACATCGAGGACGTAGTTCACGTATGCCTCGTAGCCCGCGCCCTCTTCGAACATGAAGGGCAGCATGCCCGTGCGCGCGTCGTCGAGGTTCTGCCAGATATGGCTGCGCCAGGACTTCATGCCGTTGGGTTTGCCGTCGAGGAAGGGCGAATTGGCGAAGAGAGCCGTCGCGACCGGCTGCAGCGCCAGCGCCACGCGCATCTTCTGCACCATGTCGGCTTCCGAACCGAAGTCGAGGTTCACCTGCACGGTGCAGGTGCGATACATCATCTGCGTGCCCAGCTCGCCCACGCGCCCCATGTAATCGGTCATCAGCCGGTAGCGCCCCTTGGGCATCATGTGCATCTGGTCCTGCGTCCAGATCGGGGCCGCGCCCAGACCGATGAACTTCACACCGATATCGTCGGCGACCGACTGCACTTCGCGCAGGTGTTCGTTCACCTCGTCGCAGGTCTGGTGGATCGTCTCGAGCGGCGCGCCCGACAGTTCCAGCTGACCGCCCGGCTCGAGGCTGACATTCGCGCCGTTCAGTTCCAGCCCGATGATCTTGCCCTGCTCTTCCACCGGCTTCCAGCCGAAGCGGTCGCGCAGACCTTCCAGCATCGCCTTGATCGACCGCGGGCCGTCATAGGGCAGCGGCAACTGCTTGTCCGCGCAATAGCCGAATTTTTCATGCTCGGTGCCGATGCGCCAGTCGTCGCGCGGCTTCTCACCTTCGGCCAGATATTCGGCCAGTTGCTCGAAGCGCTCGATCGGGCCACCGCCCTGCTGCGGAATGGACATGTCTTTTCTCGCGTCGCTTTATGGAGCGCCACAGGTGGCGCGGGGGTTAGCTCAAGTCAAGCGTGAAACCTGTTTGCGGGTCCAGAGGCTCTGTGCGGCAGTCTTTTGGTCAAGCGCGGCAGAGATCTTCCCCATATCGATCCCCGGCAGGCTCGCGAAGGCATCGTAGAGCGCATCCGCCCCCGCCGCGTCGAGCGGGATCAGAAGCGCCTCGCCCGAGAGGCTGCGCAGCCGCCAGTATTGTTGGCCCTGCAGCGTCAGCAGTCGGATTTCCGCCAGTTCGCGCAGGGGCAATTCGCCGCCCATCCCGAGCGCCGAGACATTGCTGCCCGGCCCCGCGATGGCGCGCGCCCGGCTGGCTGCGAAATAGGAGATACGGCCCTCGTCGATCTCGACCAGACCCGGCGCATTTGTTTCACGCGCGAAGCGCAGCCGACGCCAGCCGATCAGCGCCCAGCCAAGCCCGAGCGCGACCGCGACCAGTCCCAGCGGCATAAGGATCAATCCACCGAGCCAGATCAGCCACGCACCGAACGCCACCACGACGCCAGCCGCGATCACCTCGCTCCAGCGCTTGAACCCGTCTGCGACCTCGGGACGGATCACCGCCAGTCTCCCAGCGCCGATTGCCACAAGGTGATCGCCGCGCAGACCGCGGTATCGGCGCGCAGGATGCGCGGGCCGAGGCTGACCGGAGTTACGAATTCGAGGCTGCGGAGCCTCTCGCGCTCGGCCTCCGAGAACCCGCCTTCGGGCCCGATCAGGATCGCCCAAGGGCCGGGCTGCAGCCCCGCGAGCGTCTCTGCGGGGCCAACCAGAGCCTCGTCGGCCCAGAGAATACGACGGCTCGGATCCCAGTCATCCAGCAGCTTCTTGAGCCCCTGCAAATCCTCGACCGGGGGGACATAGGTGCCCAGACATTGCTCCGCCGCTTCCTTGGCATGGGCCTGCAAGCGGTCCTGCCGGATGCGCGCGGAATTGGTGAACTCGGTCTGCACCGGCAACACCTTGGCGCAGCCCAGCTCGGTCGCCTTTTCGACGATGAAATCGGTGCGCTCTTTCTTGATCGGCGCGAAGATCAGCCAGAGATCGGGCGGCGCGAGCTGCGGCGCGGCCTGCTCGATACAGGCCAGAATGCCGCGCTTCTTGTGGGCCTCGACGACCTCAGCCGTCCACTCGCCATCGCGCCCGTTGAACAGAGCGACACGGGCGCCCACGGCCAGCCGCATCACCGCAAAGAGGTAATGCGCTTCGTCCTGAGTCAGAGGCACGGCTTGCCCCGCGCCCAGCGGGTGCTCTACACAGAGCCTGATCTTGGCACGTTCCATGAGGCGGACTGTATGAGCGGAAAAACCGAAACGCCAGAGGCGGCAAACGCGAGCACGGGCGAGCCCCCGAATGATGCAAACGGCACGGTCGCGGATGCCTATCGCGGCAACTGGGTCGACCGGCTGGCCCCGGCATGGACGCGGCCCTACCTGCGGCTGAGCCGCGCCGACCGTCCGATCGGGACGTGGCTGCTGCTCTTGCCCTGCTACTGGTCGATCGCGCTGGCGGCATCCTCGACGGGCGGCTTCATCTGGTGGGACCTGTGGCTTGCCATCGGCGCTTCCATCGGGGCCTTCCTGATGCGCGGCGCGGGCTGCACATGGAACGACATCACCGACCGCGACATCGACGCAGGCGTGGCGCGCACCCGCTCGCGGCCGATCCCCTCGGGGCAGGTCACGACGAAACAGGCGCTGGCCTGGGCGGTGATCCAGTCGCTGATCTCCTTCGCGATCCTGCTGACCTTCAACGTGCCCGCAATCATCCTCGGGATCGTGTCGCTCGGTCCGGTCGCGATCTATCCCTTCGCCAAGCGCTTCACCTGGTGGCCTCAGATTTTCCTCGGCATCGCCTTCAACTGGGGCGCGCTGCTTTTGTGGGTCGCGCATACCGGCAGCCTCAGCTGGCCGCCCGTCGTACTCTATTTCGCGGGCATGGCCTGGACGCTGTTCTACGACACAATCTATGCGCATCAGGACAAGGAAGACGATGCGCTCATCGGGGTGAAATCCACCGCGCGGCTCTTTGGGGACGATAGCGCGAAATGGCTCGGCGGCTTCCTGATGACTTCTGTTGCGCTGATGACCATCGCGGTGATGGGTGCGCTGCTGCCCGGCGCGCCGCCGCTGCGCCTCGCGATCTCGCTGCTCGCGCCCTGGGCGATGGGGTGGCACATGCTCTGGCAGATGCGCCAGCTCGATATCGACGAGCCGGACACCTGCCTGAAACTGTTCCGCGCGAACCGCGACACGGGCCTCATCGCTGCGCTGTTTCTCGCCGTTGGCGCAATCGTGTAACGGCGTTTCGATTGATCCCCGCGCCCCTGCGCCTTAAGGAAACGGGATAAAGATTCCCCGGGGGAGGGCCTGAGACCGATGCGCAGCCGCGCCACCTTGTTGACGATCGCCGCCTTTGTCCTCGCACTCGTCGTGTCCGCAGTCATTGCGGGCGGCGCTGCGACCGTTGTCGAGAAATCCACGAAACAAGAAGTACGCGTCGCGATGGAGGCGCAAGGCTACGGCTGGATGCGGATCCATACCGACGGGCTGCAAGTCCTCCTCTCCGGCACCGCCCCGACCGAGGCCGAGCGCTTCCGCGCCGTCTCGGAGGTCGACAAATACGTCGATAGCTCGCGGGTCGTCGACAATACCGACACGCAGATCACCAAGCCGATCACGCCCCCCGCCTTCTCGCTGGAAATGCTGCGCAACGAGAACGGCATCTCGCTGATCGGGCTGGTGCCCTCTTCGGTCGACCGCGATGCGATCGTCGAGAAACTCTCGAAAGTCGCGGGCGAGGATGGCGTTACCGACATGCTGGAGAGCGCCGATTACCCGGTGCCCGGCGGCTGGGACCAGGCGATGCAGTTCGCGATGACCACGATCGAGACGCTGCCGCGCTCGAAAGTGTCCGTCACCGCCGGCAAGGTCTCGGTTCAGGCGATCACCGACAGCCCCTCCGAGAAAGGCCGGGTGGAGACGTCGCTCGCACGCCGCCGCCCGACCGATCTCAAGCTCAGCTTCGACATCTCCGCGCCGCGCCCCGTGATCACCCCCTTCACCCTGCGCTTCCTCATCGACGAGGAGGAAGGCCCGCATTTCGACGCCTGCTCCGCCGATAACGAGCGCGCACGCGACCGCATCCTGACCGCCGCCCGCGCGACAGGCGCGAAAGGCACGCTGACCTGCACCATCGGCATGGGCACCCCGTCGCCTGATTGGTCCAAGGCCGCGCAGATGGCGATCAAGGCGGTCGGCGATCTCGGCGCGGGTTCAGTGACATTCTCCGATGCCGATATCGCACTCGATGCCCCCTCGACCGTCGATCAGCAGAAGTTCGACGATGTCGTGGGCGAACTGGAATCGAACCTGCCCGGAGTGTTCTCGCTCAAGGCCAAGCGCGAACCGGCCCCCGATGCGAAAGCCGCCGAGGCCAGCTTCACCGCGACCCGCGACGGCGGCGGCCATGTCGAGCTCAAGGGCCGCGTGACCGACGCGCGCGAACGTCAGACCATCGAAAGCTACGCCCGCGCCAAGCTCGGCCATGACAATGTCCACGGCGCGACCCGCGTCGACAAGGAGCTTCCCGCCGGTTGGCCGGTGCGCACGCTGGCCGCGCTCGACGCGCTGTCGGTGCTCCATGACGGCAAGGTCACGGTCACCCGCGACGGCATCTCGGTCAACGGCATCTCGGGCGATCCGCAGGCCTCCGACACGATCTCGCGCATCCTGACGAGCCAGCTCGGCGAAGACGCGCAGATCGACCTGAGCGTGAAATACGACAAGCGCCTCGATGAGCAGCTGGCCCTGCCGACCGGCAAGGAATGCGTCGCGCGCCTCAATGAGACGCTGCAGAAGAAGAAGGTCGATTTCGATCCGGGCTCGGCGCAGGTCGCCTCGGAAAGCCTGGACGCGCTCGACGCTTTGGCGAAATCGATGAAGAACTGCACGGACTTCAAGATGGAAGTCGCCGGCTACACCGACAATCAGGGCCGCGAGGAAATGAACCTGCAGCTCTCGCAGCAGCGTGCGCAGGCGGTGATCCGCGGGCTCCTGGACCGTGGCGTGCTGATCGGAAATCTCGAAGCGAAAGGCTACGGCGAAGCGCAGCCGATCGCCTCGAACGACACCGAGGCAGGCCGCGAGAAGAACCGTCGGATCGAATTCGTCCTGCTGGATGAGGCACCGGTGGGCGACGACGCGCTGCCTGATGCCACAGCAGATGCGACGGGCGCAGCAGAAGACGGCGAGCCGCATTGGAACGGCGCAGTGACCGACGACGGTGCGCCCGCCACCGAAGACGGCGCGCAAAGCGAAAACGGCGATGGGGACACCGCCGCTGAACCGGGGGAAAACACCCCGCAAGAAGAAGAAATTCCGGTCGAGACGCCCGGCGATGAAACGCCGCGCCCGCAATCCCGGCCGGAGGACCTGTCGAAGGGCTGAAGGGACGTCAAATGAACAGAACCGAATTCATCATCGCCACAGCGATCATCCTTTTCGTGGCTTTCGCTCTCGGCTGGTTCGCGAGCTGGTTGATCCACCGCCTCACCCGCGTGAGCCAGGCCGATATGGGCGAACTGGAGCAGATGGCGCAGGCGTTGCATGAAGCCGAGGAGACCCGCGATCAGGCGCTCGTCTATGTCGAGCAGCGCGAGGCGGAACTGGCCAATCAGCTCAGCCAGACCGAGGCGGAACTGCGCGCGGCGATGGATGGTCTGCGCGACGCCCGCCACGAGGCCGAGGAGCTGCGCGCCTATATCGAGCGCTCGAAAGAGGCCTGAGCCGTCGCAGCCCCGCGCTCACCGAGGGCGCGGCATCGTGGCCACGCCCGGCGAAACTCGGACATCTCGCGCTTTGGCCCGCCTGTCGAAAGTGGTATCGCCCTCTCTGTCCGCCATGCGCGGCAGCCCCGCCAGCCAATAGGTGCGCCATGCTCCAGACCCTTCCCGTGATGCGCGTCCCCACAGGCACGCCCGCATGAGCGCCGACCCGATGCCCCGCGCTGCGGGCCGCGCCATACCCGATGCGATCTGGCCCCTGAGCATCGTCGCCTATTTCGTCTTCCAAACCTTCTACCGCACCGCCTTGGGCGGCGCGCTCGGGCTCGACGATGCGCAGATGATCTTCGATGCGCGCAGCTTTGAGTGGGGTTACGGGCCGCAATTGCCGCTTTTCGCGTGGCTGCAGCATCTGGTCTTCATGGTGACCGGGCCGACGATGTTCGGCCTCGCGGTTCTGAAAAACACCCTGCTCTGCGGTACCGTCCTGACCTGCTACGGGCTGATGCGTACGCGGCTCGATCCGCGCCGGGCATGGGTCGCGACGCTGGGCCTCGTGCTGCTGCCGCAAATCGCTTGGGAAAGCCAGCGCGCCCTGACACATTCCGTCCTCGCGACCTTCTCGGCGGCGCTGTGCTTTGCCACGATCTGGTGGATTGCCCGCCGTCCCAGCCTTGCGGGCTTCGTGACGCTCGGGCTGGTGCTGGGCATGGGGCTGCTGTCGAAATACAACTTTGTGCTGCTGCCGATCTCGACGACCCTCGCACTGATCGGCCTTCCCGAGTTCCGCGCGTCCTTCCGTGACCGCCGCCTGTTTCTGTCGCTGCTGATCGCCGCCGCGATTGCGCTGCCGCCCTATGTCTGGATCCTGAACCATCCCGAGATCGCCTTCGCCTCGGCGAAGAAATTCGACGCCGCCGAAGACGTCTCGCTGGGGGCGCGGTTTATCGGTCCGGTTCTTGCAACCGGTCAGGGTGTTCTGAATTTCCTCGCTTTGCCGCTGCTGGTCGGCGGGCTGCTATACTGGCGCTACCGGGAGAGAAAACCCGAAGCTCCGCAACGGCTGTTGCGGATGATGCTGCGCGTGATGGTGATCGGGCTTGTACTGCTGCTGATCGGTGCGCTCGCGGTCGGAGCGGGGCAGATCAAGGATCGCTGGCTGCAACCGCTGCTGTTCCTCGCGGGCCCCGCGCTTGGCCTTTGGCTCCTGCCCCGGCTCAGTGCGACCGGGTTGCGGCGGCTGCAGCAGGTCTATGCGGTGCTGCTCGTGCTGGTGATGATCGCGCTGCCGATCCATTTCTTCCAGGGCAAGAGCCGCAATGCCGCCCCCTTCGAGACGCTGGTGCCGCAGCTGGTGGCCGCCGTTGGCGCGGATGCGACCCTGATCGCGCCGCAATGGGAAGGCGCGAATATCCTCTACCGTGCGCCCCGGATGACGGTTCTGAATGCCAGTTCGGACTTTGCAAAACCTCTGCCCGATGGCCCGGCCTTCGTGATCTGGGACGGCACGAATGCAGCAACCGGCGCGGGCCTTCTGCGCTCGACTTACCCGGACCATCCCGACTGGACGACCGGAGAGGTGCAGCAGCTCGCGGCCCCCTACCCCTTCGCGGATGGGAAAAACTTCACCCTCTCCTTCGCACCGGTCGTGAAGCCCGGCGATCAGCCTCGCTGAGGGGCGCGGATCTCCGGCAGGGCCGCTTTCACCAGCGGATGCAGCTCCAGCTTGTCTGCCGCCGCGAGGAACGTGTCGCGCATCGTGGGCGCCCAGTTGGCATTGATGTGATCGGCCACGGCATGCGCCTGATCCCCGGGCTGGCTCTCGAAGAACTGCGCGATCTGATTGGCCATCCCGGCGAGTTTCTCAGGCTTCATGCGGTGGCCTCCTGCGGCGCGGTGTAAAGCGCGAGGCCCCGGCCTGCGCGCGCGATAACGGTAAGGCCCGCGTCCCGTGCCTCACTCACCGCAAGCGCGGTCGGGGCGGAGGGGCCGACGATCACCGGGATACGTAGCGTCACGACCTTCTGGATCAGGTCGACCGAGAGCCGCGAGGTCATCACCAGCGCGCCGCCTGCGGGGTCGATCCCCTGCCGGATCAGCGCCCCGATCAACTTGTCGAGCGCGTTGTGCCGCCCGACATCTTCGCGCGTCAGCACGATCCCCTTGCCCGGCTGCCAGAAGCTCGACGCATGGGCGGCGCGGGTCTCGTCCTGCAGCGGCTGGTGGTCGCGCAGGGTCTCGAGCGCCTCCGAAGCCTGCTCCGGCGACATGGTGAATCGCGGCGGTGCGACCGGCGGAAGCTTGCGCCGCGCCTCTTCCAACTGCTCGATCCCGCAGAGCCCGCAGCCCACCGGCCCCATCGTGGCGCGGCGGCGTTCGGCAAAGCGCGCGCCCGCAGGCGCGGCCAGCCAGTTGCGCGCCTCGATCCCGGCCTCGGTCACTTCCACCTCCTGCCGGGTGATCTCGGACGCGTCCGCGATCAGCCCTTCGGAGAGCGCAAAGCCCAGTGCGAAATCCTCCAGATCGGCGGGGCTTGCCATCATCACCGCCTGCGTCACCCCGTCAAAGGACAGCGCCACCGGCACTTCCTCGGCGAGCCGCTGCACCGCGCCGCTGGGCATGTCCCAATCGGTTGCCGTCATTCAGCCGCCTCGACGCGGCGTGTCAGCTTGGTCTGTGCCGTGTAAAGCTCCTGCCAGTCCGAGGGCCCGTTCGACAGCCCCACCTGCACCGCCGTCACCTTGTATTCCGGGCAGTTCGTCGCCCAGTCGGAATTGTCGGTGGTGACCACGTTGGCCTGCGTGTCGGGGTGGTGGAAGGTCGTGTAGACGACGCCGGGAGAGACCCGATCCGTGATCGTCGCGCGCAGGCTCGTCTCGCCCGCCCGGCTCGCCAGACGCACCCAATCGCCGTCGCGGATACCGCGAGTCTCGGCGTCATGCGGATGGATTTCCAGCCGGTCCTCGGCATGCCAGACGGAGTTCTCGGTTCGCCGCGTCTGCGCGCCCACGTTATATTGCGACAGGATGCGCCCCGTCGTCAGCAGCAGCGGGAAGCGCGGTCCGGTGTGTTCCTCGGTCGCGACATAGGCGGTGCGGATGAAACGCCCCGAGCCACGCACGAAGCCATCCTCATGCATCACCGGCGAGCCTTGCGGGTGCGTGTCATCACAGGGCCACTGCACCGAACCCATCTGGTCGATCAGATCGTAGGTGACGCCCGCGAAGGCCGGCGTCGTACGCGCGATCTCGTCCATGATCTCGGACGGGTGGGTATAGCTCCACCCCGCGCCCAGCGCATTGGCCAGCGCCTGCGTCGCCTCCCAATCGGCCAGCCCGGCCTTTGGTGCCATCACCTTGCGCACCGGATTGATCCGGCGCTCGGCATTGGTGAAGGTCCCATCCTTCTCGAGGAAGGTCGAGCCCGGCAGGAAGACATGGGCGTAGCGCGCGGTCTCGTTCAGGAACAGGTCATGCACGATCACACACTCCATCGCGGCGAGGCCAGCGGCCACGTGATGGGTATCGGGATCGGATTGCAGGATATCCTCGCCCTGAATGTAGATCGCCTTGAAATCCCCCGCGACGGCCGCGTCGAGCATGTTCGGGATGCGCAGCCCCGGCTCGGGGTCGAGCGTGACGCCCCATTCCACCTCGAACCCGTGGCGCGCGGTATCGTCCGAGACATGGCGGTAGCCCGGCAGTTCGTGCGGGAAGGAGCCCATATCACAGGAGCCCTGCACGTTGTTCTGCCCCCGCAGCGGGTTCACACCCACGCCGGGACGCCCGATATTGCCAGTCATCATCGCGAGGTTGGCGATCGCGATCACGGTGGTCGAGCCCTGCGAATGCTCGGTCACGCCCAGCCCGTAATAGATCGCCCCGTTCGGCGCGGCGGCATAGGTACGCGCGGCTTGGCGCAGCGCCTCGGGCGCGACACCTGTCAGCTCTTCGACGGCTTCTGGCGAGTGGGCCGGATCGGCGGCGAATTCGGCATAATCCGACCACTCGTCCCAATCGCAGCGCTCGCGGATGAAGGCCTCGTCGAACAGCCCTTCCGTCACGATCACATGGGCCATCGCGGTCAGCACCGCGACATTGGTGCCCGGACGCAGCGGCAGGTGATGCCCCTCGCCCATATGCGGGGTCTCCAGCAGGTCGATCCGGCGCGGGTCGACCACGATCAGCTTCGCCCCCTGCCGCAGCCGCTTGCGCAGCCGCGAGCCGAAGACCGGGTGCCCGTCGGTCGGGTTCGCCCCGATCACGACGGCGCAATCCACCTGCTCCACAGAGTCGAAATCCTGCGTGCCAGCCGAGGTCCCAAAAGTCTGCTTCAGCCCGTAGCCGGTCGGCGAATGGCAGACGCGGGCACAGGTGTCGGTGTTATTCGTCCCCATCACCGCGCGGGCGAGTTTCTGCACGAGGAAGGTTTCCTCGTTCGTGCAGCGCGAGGAGGTGATGACACCGACGGAATCCTTGCCGTGTTTGGCCTGCGCCGCCTTGATACCCTTTGCCGCGAAGTCCAGCGCCTCTTCCCACGACACTTCGCGCCACGCATCGGTGATGCTGTCGCGGATCATCGGGTTGAGGATGCGGTCGCCGTGGTTCGCATAGCCCCAGGCGAAGCGGCCCTTCACGCAGCTATGGCCGCGGTTCGCCTTGCCCTCTTTCCACGGCACCATGCGCACCAGCTGGTCGCCACGCATCTGCGCCTCGAAGGAGCAACCCACGCCGCAATAGGCGCAGGTCGTGACCACCGAATGCTCCGGCACGCCGATCTCGTCGACGGTCTTCTCCTGCAGGGTCGCGGTCGGGCAGGCCTGCACGCAGGCGCCGCAGCTGACGCAATCCGAGTTCAGGAAATCCTCCGTCCCGGTGGAGATGCGGGCATCGAAGCCGCGCCCGTCCACGGTCAGCGCGAAAGTGCCCTGCACCTCTTCGCAGGCGCGCACGCAGCGCATGCAGACGATGCATTTCGACGGGTCGTAGAAGAAATACGGATTGGAATCGTCGCGCGGGATGTAAAGCGGATTGGCCCCCTCCGCCGCGCGCGTCTCGACATGGTTCTGGCCCGGCGCATAGCGCACGTCGCGCAGGCCCACGGCCCCTGCCATGTCTTGCAATTCGCAATCGCCATTCGCCGCGCAGGTCAGGCAATCCAGCGGGTGATCGGAGATATAGAGCTCCATCACCCCGCGCCGCAGCCGCGCAAGCTGATCGGTCTGGGTCTTCACGACCATGCCCTCGCGCACCGGGGTCGTGCAGGACGCGGGCGTGCCGCGCATCCCTTCGATCTCGACCACGCACAGGCGGCACGAGCCGTAGGCATCCAGCATATCGGTCGCACACAGCTTCGGCACGGTGATCCCGGCCTCGGCGGCGGCGCGCATCACGGAGGTGCCCTCGGGCACGCTCACATCCATGCCATCGATCACCAGCGTCACAGGCGGGCCCGATTTTTCAGGCGTGCCCATATCGGAGAGTTTCGGCCCGTGCACTCCGTCGGGGATGATGAAATCCTTCATTCCGCAGCCTCCTGTGAGAGCGAGAATTCTTGCGGGAAAAGCCGGATCGCCGAGCGCACCGGGTAAGGCGTGAAGCCCCCCATCGCGCAGAGCGAGCCCTTCTCCATCACTTCGCAAAGCTCGTGCAGCAGCTCGATCGCCGCCGGGTCACCCGCCGCCACTCGGTCGAGCGTCTCCATGCCACGCACCGCGCCGATCCGGCAGGGCGTGCATTTCCCGCAGCTCTCGATGGCGCAGAACTCCATCGCGTAGCGGGCGAGCGCGAGCATGTCGGCGCTGTCGTCATGCACCACGAAGCCGGCATGGCCCACCAGCCCGCCCTGATCGGCAAAGGCCTCGTAGCAGACTGGCAGGTCGAAATCGTCCTGCCCGTGATAGGCGCCCAGCGGCCCGCCGACCTGCACCGCCTTGAACGGACGCCCCGAAGCCGTGCCGCCGCCGATCTCATTGACCAGCGTGCCGAGGCTCATCCCGAAGCCGGTCTCGAACAGCCCGCCATGTTTGACATTGCCCGCGATCTGGATCGGGATCGTCCCGCGCGAGCGGCCCAGCCCGAACTCCGCATAGGCTGCGCCACCGTGGACCAGAATCCACGGCACGGCGGCCAGCGAAAGCACGTTGTTCACGACCGTGGGCCTGCCGAACGCGCCTTCCAGCGCGGGCAGCGGCGGCTTGGCGCGAACCATCCCGCGCTTGCCTTCGAGCGAATTCAGGAGCGACGTTTCCTCGCCGCAGATATAGGCGCCCGCGCCGACGCGGACTTCGAGATCGAAGGCCGGTCCCTGCCCCATCAGGCTGTCGCCGATGATCCCACCCGTGCGCGCCGCCTTGATTGCCGCGTTCAGCGTGCGGATCGCGTGCGGATATTCCGAGCGCACATAGATGAAGCCCTTGGTCGCGCCCACCGCGAGACCGGCAATCGCCATGCCCTCGATCAGGCAATAGGGGTCGCCTTCCATCAGCATTCGGTCCGCGAAAGAGCCGCTATCGCCCTCATCCGCGTTGCAGACGATGTATTTTTGCGGCGCCTCGGCCCCGGCGACGGTCTTCCACTTGATACCCGTCGGGAAGCCCGCACCGCCGCGACCGCGCAGGCCAGAGGTGGTGACCTCTTCGATGGTCTGCGCGCCGCCCAGTTCCAGCGCGCGTTTGAGACCCTGCCAGCCCTCATCCGCCTCGTAATCGGCCAGCGAGAGCGGATCGGTGCGCCCGCAACGCGCGAAGGTCAGACGGGTCTGTTTTGCGAAGAAGGGGATCTCCTCGACCGGGCCGAGCGCCTTCGGGTGATCGCCGTCCTCGAACAGCGCCGGCACATCCTCGGGCGCCATCGGGCCGAAACCGTGGCGCACGCCGTCGCGTTCGATCTCGACCAGAGGCTCCAGCCAGATCATCCCGCGCGTGCCGTTGCGGATGATCTCGACGTTCTCGCCACGCAGCCCGGCCGCCGACGCGATCGCGGCAGCGACCTCATCGGCCCCACAGGCTAAGGCGGCGGCATCGCAGGGAACCCAGATCTTCATGCCGAGACCTCCGCAACCAGAGCCTCGATCCGCTCGGGCGTCGCCCGCCCGACCAGTTGATCGCCCACCATCGCGGCGGGCGCGCAGGCACACAGCCCGAGGCAATAGACCGCCTCAAGGGTCACATCGCCCTTCGTTTCCCCGACTTTCATTCCCAGCGCCCGCTCCAGCCGCGCGATCATCTCGGTCCCGCCCATCGACTGGCAGGCCTCGGCTCGGCACAGCTTGATCACATGCTTGCCCGCGGGCGCATCGCGGAAGTCGTGATAGAAGGAGACGACGCCCGCCACCTCGGCCCGGCTCAGCCGCAAAGCATTGGCGATCGGCTGGTAGCAATCGGCGGGCACGCAGTCGTAAGCGGCCTGCACATCGTGAAGAATGGGCAGCAGCGCACCTTCGCGCCCCGCATGATCCGCCAGAATCGCGGCGAGCCTGTCGTCTTCGGTCATATCCATCCTCCCGGCCCCGATGATGGGGCGAGCATGCCCCGGCCAGCAAGTCACGACTGGTTCAATCGCGAACAGGCGCGGACAGGAACCGTCATCGCTGCGCTTGCGCGGGCAGGGGTGAGCCTCTACATCCCTCACATGAGCCTGATCCAACGCCTCCCTTTCGTCAAGAAATCGCCCTTCGTCGCGGTTATCCGTTTGCACGGCGCCATCGGCGTCTCGCGCCCCGGTGCGCCCGGCCTGTCGGACGCCGCAATGGCCCCGATCATCGAGCGTGCCTTCGCGCGCGGCAAACCGGCCGCGGTCGCACTGCTGATCAATTCGCCCGGCGGATCGCCCGTGCAATCGGCGCTGATCGCGGGACGCATCCGCAGGCTTGCGGATGAAAAAGGCATTCCCGTCCATGCCTTCGTCGAAGACGTCGCGGCTTCGGGCGGCTACTGGCTGGCCTGCGCCGCCGACCAGATCTGGGCCGATCCGACCTCGGTCGTGGGGTCGATCGGGGTGATCTCGGCGGGGTTCGGGCTCGACGAGTTCATCAACCGCCACGGCATCCAGCGCCGCGTTCACACGGCAGGCGGCTCTAAAAGTTTCATGGACCCGTTCCGCCCCGAGAAGGACGAAGACGTCGCGCGGCTCAACAAGCTGCTCGACGACATGCATGTCTCGTTCAAGGAGCATGTGCAGTCCCGGCGCGGCGCGAAACTGCCCGAGGATCGCGACCTCTTCACCGGCGACATCTGGACCGGGCGGCAGGCGCTGGCCGAGAATACCGGCCTGATCGACGGGCTCGGCCATGCGGTCCCGAAGCTGAAAGAGATCTACGGCGAGAAGACCCGCATCGTGCCTTACGCGCCCAAACGCTCGATCTTCCGGCGCTTCGGCGCGCAGATCGCCGGCGAGATGGCAGCGGCCACCGCAGGCGCTTTGATCGACACGACCGAGGAGCGCGCACTCTGGGCGCGCTACGGGCTGTAACCGGATGCTCATCAAGGGCATGACACTCTTCCTCGTCGTCATGGCGGTGCTCGCCATGTTCGGCAAACTGCGGATGCCGAAACTCAAGGGCCCGCGCGGACCCGGCAGGCTATCGGCGCGTTGTCCGGACTGCGGACGTCCGAAAATCGGCCGGGGCCCCTGCCCCTGCAAGACGACCTCCAATAGCAAGAGTGCGAAGAAGACGGAGCGCCGTAAATGATCTGGGATTTCGGCGAGATCATTGCCGGGCTGGTACTGCTGGTCGTGGCGGGTGACCTGCTGGTGAAAGGCGCAGTGGCGATGTCGCTGCGCCTTGGCATTCCCGCGCTGATCGTCGGCCTAACCGTGGTGGCCTTCGGCACCTCCGCGCCCGAGCTGATGGTCTCGGTCGCCGCCGTCCTCGACAAGGCACCCAGCATGGCGCTCGGCAATGTCGTGGGCTCGAACATCGCCAATATCCTGCTGGTGCTGGGCCTGCCTGCGATGATCTCCGCGATCCGCACCGACTTGCACGACACGCGCGAGAGCTTCGTGTTGATGATGGGGGCGACGATCCTCTTCATCCTCGTCTGCTTCATGGGCCCGATCGGCTGGGCGCAGGCGCTGCTCCTGCTCTTCGCGCTCGGCATCATCCTGTTCCGGCAGATCCGCGAGGCGCGCGCCCATCGTGCCAATCGCGGCGCGGGCTCCGGTCCCGAGACCGAGGCCGATGAAGAGGTCGAGAGCGTCGATCCGAAAATGCCGCTCTGGCGCATCGGGCTCTATGTTCTCGCGGGGCTCATCGGGCTGCCTCTGGGGGCGAGCTGGCTTGTCAGCGGCGCTTCCGAGATCGCAAGCGCGATGGGCGTCTCGGATGCGGTGATCGGCCTGACGCTGGTCGCGCTCGGCACCTCGCTGCCCGAACTGGCGACCTCGATCACCGCGGCGATGAAGGGCCGTTCGGACCTCGCGCTCGGCAATGTCGTGGGCTCCAACATCTTCAACCTGCTCTGCATCATCGGCGTCGCGGGCCTGTTCGGCGACATTCCGGTGCCGAGCCAGATGCTGCATGTCGACCTTTGGGTGATGGCGGCGGCCTCGATCGCGCTTGCCCCCTTCATCTTCGGCAACCGCGTGATCACCCGAGGCATCGGCATCGCTTTCACCGCCGCGTACCTGGCCTATATGGTGGCCCTCTTCATTGGAGGCAGCGCATGAAACGAGCATTGGTGACAGGCGGCGCGAAACGGCTGGGACGCGCGATGGCGCTTTATCTGGCCGAGCGCGGCGTGGACGTCGCAATCCATTATCACGGATCCGCAGAGGACGCGGAGGCAACGGCGGCAGAGGCCCGTGCGAAAGGCGTGCGCGCCGAGATCGTGCAGGCCGATCTGCTGGACGAGGCCGCGACGGCGGAATTGGTGCCCCGCGCGGCGCAACTGCTCGACGGGCCGCTCGATCTGCTAATCAACAACGCCTCGATTTTCGAATACGACACGATCCGCTCAGCCACGCGCGAAAGCTGGGACCGGCATATCGGGTCGAACCTGCGCGCGCCCTTCGTGCTGATCCAGCATTTCGCGGCGCAGGCCCCGGAAGCCGACCGCTCGGGTGCGGAGCCCAAGGCCCGCGCGCTGGTGATCAACATGGTCGATCAGCGGATGCGCAAGCTGACGCCGGAGTTCATGACCTACACGCTCGCGAAGATGGGTCTGTGGACTCTCACGCAGACGAGTGCGCAGGCGCTGGCTCCCGCTATACGTGTGAACGCGATCGGCCCCGGCCCGACCCTGCAAGGCGCCCGCCAGTCTGAAGAGCACTTCAACCGGCAGCGCGCGGCGACGATCCTCGAACGCGGCGCAGACCCTGCAGATATCGTCGCGGCGCTGGGATATTTCATGGACGCACCGGCCGTCACAGGGCAGTTGCTCTGCGTCGATGGAGGCCAACATTTGGGCTGGCGGACCCCCGATGTATTAGGTCCGGAATGAGCCTGAAAACGAATCGCAGGCCAAAGTTGTGCACTGCGCGGCGGCTTGTAACAGTACCGTCACAAAAGTAGTAATCCTTTCAATAGCTTGGCGAGTGTGCGAAAAATTTCTCAATGAAATCAACGCACTCGTAACTTGCTCAAAAAATGAGCAAACACTCTATCAACCCTTATATTAAGGTCGGAACCCACGGTCCCACATGTTTGCCAACAGAGTTATCCCCAAATTTCGTGGACATGTTTTTCCTTGAAAACGTCTTCGCGAGGTTGCAGCCACAGGGGAGAATCGAAGCCTGCTCATGAATGACGACGTAAACAGCAACGACGCCCTCGATCCCCCGGCGGCCACGCGCCCGCAACACGGGATGACGGGCCATGCGCTGATCACGGATTACCTCAAGCGTCTCGACGGCTCGCCCGGCGTCTATCGGATGCTGAACGCGAAGGGCGAGGTGCTTTACGTCGGCAAGGCGCGCAACCTGAAGGCGCGCGTTTCGAACTATGCACGCCCCTCGGGACACTCGGCGCGGATCGCCCGGATGATCCATGAGACCGCCTCGATGATGTTCCTCACGACGCGGACCGAGACCGAGGCGCTGCTGCTCGAGCAGAACCTGATCAAGCAGCTCAAACCGCGCTACAACGTGCTCGCGCGGGACGACAAAAGCTTCCCCAATATCCTGATCGCGACGGACCACCCCTATCCGATGATCAAGAAGCATCGCGGCGCGCGCAAAGAGAAGGGCCATTACTTCGGTCCCTTCGCGAGCGCGAGCGCGGTGAACCGCACGCTCAACCAGCTGGAGCGGGTCTTCCTGCTGCGCAACTGCTCGGATTCGATGTTCGAGACCCGCACGCGGCCCTGTCTGCAATATCAGATCAAGCGCTGTTCCGGCCCCTGCGTCGGCAAGATTTCCGAGGAGGATTACGCAGCGCTGGTCGACGATGCGAAGCGGTTCCTGCAAGGCAAGTCCACCACGATCCAGCGCGAGCTGGCGGAGCAGATGCAGCAGGCCTCCGACGATATGGAATTCGAGCGCGCCGCTGCGCTCCGCGACCGGATCAAGGCGCTGACCAACGTGCAGCAAAGTCAGGGGATCAACCCGCGCAGCACCGCCGAGGCCGACGTGATCGCGCTCCATCAGGAGGGCGGGCAGGCCTGTGTGCAGGTCTTCTTCATCCGCGCGAACCAGAGCTGGGGCAACCACGACTTCTATCCCAAGACCGGCTCCGGCGCCGAAGCGCCCGAAATCCTGCAGGCCTTCATCGCGCAGTTCTACACCAACCGTCCGCCGCCGAAGCTGATCCTGCTGTCGCACCCGGTCGAGGATGAGGAACTGGTAAGCGAATTCCTGTCCGAGCGCGCCGAGCGCAAGGTCGAGATCACCGTCCCGCAGCGCGGCGAAAAGGCCGAGCTGGTCGAGAATGCCGCGCGCAATGCTCGCGAGAGCCTCGGTCGGAAGATGTCGGAATCTGCCGCGCAGGCGAAACTGCTGGCCGGCGTGGCCGAAGCCTTCGGGCTGGAGAAGCCGCCGCAGCGCATCGAGGTCTACGACAACTCGCATATTCAGGGCGCACATGCCGTGGGGGGCATGATCGTCGCGGGGCCCGAGGGATTCATCAAGAGCCAGTATCGCAAGTTCAACATCAAGAACGCCGACCTGACGCCGGGCGACGATTTCGGGATGATGAAAGAGGTGCTGACCCGCCGTTTCACCCGGTTGCTGAAGGAAGACCCGGAGCGGAAATCCGAGGCTTGGCCCGATCTTCTGCTGATCGACGGGGGCGCCGGGCAGGTCTCGGCGGTGCGTGAGATCATGGACGAGATGGGCGTGAGCGACGTCGCGATGGTCGGTGTAGCGAAAGGCGTGGACCGCGACCACGGCAAGGAAGAGTTCCACCGCACCGGCCAGCGGCCCATCGCCCTGCCCCGGCAATCGCCGGTCCTCTATTACATCCAGCGCCTGCGCGACGAGGCGCACCGCTGGGCCATCGGCACCCACCGCGCGAAACGCGCCAAGGCGCAGATGGCGAACCCGCTGGACGAGGTGCCGGGTATCGGGGCGGCCCGCAAGCGCGCCCTGCTTGCGCATTTCGGCTCGGCCAAGGCGGTCAGCCGCGCGGCACCGATCGATCTTATGGAGGTCGACGGCATCTCCGAGGCGATGGCCGAGACGATCCACAATTTCTTCAACGAGAAGGGCTGAGATGACCGATCACAGCCGCCACCCCCGCGCGCTGACCCGCGTGGCCGATCTCGAACGCGACGGTCTCACAGCCTCGGAGACGCGCGCCGATCTCGAGCGCGTAGCCGAAGAGTTCCGCATCCGCGTGACACCCGAGATGCGCGGGGCGATTGCCGATCCGACCGACCCGGTGGCCGCGCAATTCGTGCCCTCCGCGGCCGAGCTGGTCACACGTCCCGAAGAGCTCGAAGATCCGATCGGCGACGACGCGCATTCCCCAACGCCCGGTCTGACGCATCGCTATCCCGACCGGGTGATCCTGCACATCACCAAGACCTGCGACGTCTATTGCCGCTTCTGCTTCCGCCGAGAGACGGTGGGCGAAACCGGGCCACTGCCGGAAGACCAATTGACGCAGGCGCTCGACTATATCGCGGCGACGCCGGCCATCCGCGAGGTGATCCTGACCGGAGGCGATCCCCTGACGCTCTCGACGCGCAGGCTCGGCGCGGTACTCGACCGCCTTTCCGCAATCGCGCATCTCGACCAGATCCGGCTGCATACCCGCGTGCCGGTGGTCGCCCCCGAACGGATCACCGAACAGCTTTGCGCCATCCTGCGCGCCGCGCCGACCGCGTGGATCGTGCTGCACACCAACCACGCGCAGGAACTCACACCCGCCGCCCGCGATGCCATCGCGCGGCTGGTGGATCGCGGCATCCCGATGCTGTCGCAAACCGTGCTGCTGCGGGGCGTCAACGCGAGTGCCGACGCGCTGGAGGCGCTGTTCCGCGCCCTCACCAAGCTGCGCGTCAAACCCTATTACCTGCACCATTGCGACCTCGCGCGCGGCACCTCGCATTTCCGCACCACCATCGCGGAGGGTCGCGCGCTGATGGCCGAACTGCGCCGTCGCTGCTCGGGGACGATGCTGCCGACCTACGTGCTCGATATCCCCGGCGGGCACGGCAAGGTGCCGATCACCTCGGACCACTTCACACCGGGCGACAACCCCGGAGACTGGCGCGTTACCGACCGCAATGGGACGGTGCATGCGTATCGCGATCCCGCGACCCGTTAACGCGCCCTCTTCCGCTTTGCGAACCACGCAGCTAGGTTGCCTCCCATGAAATGGACCCTTCCCAATATCCTGACCGTGCTCAGGCTCTTGGCTGCCCCCGGTGTGGCGGTCTTGTTCCTTTATTTCTCGCGCCCCTGGGCCGACTGGCTGGCTCTTGCGCTGTTCATCAGCGCGGCGATCACCGACTGGTTCGATGGCTACCTCGCTCGGGCGTGGAAACAGGAGAGCCGCTTCGGCGCGATGCTCGACCCGATCGCCGACAAGGCGATGGTGGTGATCGCGCTGGTGGTGCTGACCGGCTATTCGGGCATGAACCCGTGGCTGATCCTGCCCGCAACCGTGATCCTGTTCCGCGAGGTCTTCGTCTCGGGGCTGCGCGAATTCCTCGGCGCGGATGCCGGGCGGCTACGGGTCACGAAACTCGCCAAATGGAAGACGACCGCGCAGATGGTGGCGATTGCCGTGCTGTTCCTCGGCACCGGGCTCGCCTATCTCGAGCAGGGTCAGGCCCCGCGCGCCGGTGAAGGCGATATCCGGATGGGCGCGAGCCTTGCCGATATCGCGACCCATATGGGCCTTGCGCTGATCTGGATCGCCGCCGTGCTGACCGCGATCACCGGCTGGGACTATTTCCGCAAGGCCCTGCCCTATCTGAAGGAGCCGAGCCATGATTGACGTGCTCTATTTCGCTTGGGTCCGCGAACGGATCGGCGTGCCGCGCGAGAAGGTCGAGACGCAGGCCGTGACCGTGGCCGATCTGGTCGAGGAGCTGAAGGCACGCGAGCCGCGCTACGAAGCGGCATTTGCCGACATTTCCGCCCTGCGCGTCGCGCTCGATCAGGATCTGGCGGAGTTCGACGCGCCGCTCGAAGGCGTGCGCGAGGTGGCTTTCTTCCCGCCGATGACGGGGGGCTGAGATGAAAGTCTCCGTTCAGGCCGAGCCCTTCGATCTGGGCGCAGAGCTTGCCGATTTCGGCACGGGCCGCGCGGATGTCGGCGCCGTCGTCAGCTTCACCGGCATCGTGCGCGACGACACCGGCGCGATGGAGGCGCTGGAGCTGGAGCATTACCCTGGCATGACCGAACGCGCGATCGCGGGTATCGTGGATCAGGCGGTCGAACGTTGGTCCCTGTCGGACGTGACCGTCATCCACCGCCACGGACGGCTGGGCGTGGGCGAGCAGATCATGATGGTCGCCACCGCCGCACGCCACCGCGTCGCAGCGTTTGAAGCCGCCGAGTTTCTGATGGACTACCTGAAATCCCGCGCACCCTTCTGGAAGAAGGAACACGGCCCCGAGGGCACCTCCTGGGTCGCCGCGAAGGATGAAGACGAGGACGCGCTGAAACGCTGGTGATCAGTCGCCCAGCTTGGCGTGCACCTCGTCCAGATCGACCTCTCCGATCGGCAGCTTGTTGTCCGGATCGTCGAAATCATATTGGAACAGCTGGAAATCCTTCTTGTAGATTTCCCAGATCAGGTGGCGCGACAGGTCGTCGAAATAGTCGCTCACCTTATGCGCGCGCTTCGGCCCATGCCCTTCGGATTCGTTGAACCGCGGCACCTTGGCCAGATCGACTTTCACCGGCGTCTCGACCGCGTCGAGCACCGACTGCATCCCCTCGTTGAACTTCTCGGTGAAGAAGATGTTGTCGTAGCGCCCGCCGTTGACGATGAAGGTCGAGATATGGCCCGACATAGCCGACCAGTGAATGTCCGGCTCCATCGGGCGGCGCCAGCGGATCGTGTCGCGCGCAAACAGAAGGAAGCGGCGGAACGAGGCGACTTGGTCGAAATCGAAATTGTCTTCGGGAGAGCCGACCTCGATCCCGTATTTCTGAATCAGCTGCGGCACCAGCTTGCCGCGATAGCGTTTGCCGTTGCGCTGGATGCCCGCGATCTTGTCGAAGAAGGACGACAGGATGCGCTGATAGGGATTGCGCACGCAGGTGAAGGCGTAGCTTTTGTGCGCCAGCACGTTTTCGGTGATCGGCGTCTGGCTTTCGTCCTGCGACCACTTATGCAGCCCGGCCTTGGAATCGTGGATGTCGCCGTCGAAGAATTTCCCGTGATCGGAATAGAACATGATCTGCCCGATGGAGGAGCAGGCGCATTTCGGCACGACGCGATACACCATGCTTTCGCTCTCGGTCATCCAGGTTCCGGGAAATCCCATTCAAAGCCCTCCAGAAGGTCGCATACCCGTGACCGGGTAACGCAGACATAATAAATATCGAGTAAAGAGCAAAGAAGTCCTGTCTTTTCAACGCTCATTCCGGCTAACAAGTCGGATAATACCAGCAAGTGACATCGCATCGTTTCCCGTATGGCCCGAATCGCCTTTATTCTTCTGACCCATAAGGATCCTGACGGGATCATCGCGCAGGCGGAACGGCTGACGCAGACGGGCGATTATGTGGCGATCCATTTCGACGCGCGCGCCAAGCCCGAACATTACCGCAAGCTGCGCAGCGCGCTCGATGCCAATCCCAATGTCACCTTCGCGAAAAAGCGCGTCAAATGCGGCTGGGGCGAATGGAGCCTCGTCGCCGCGACTCTGGAAGCAGTAAAAGCCGCGGTCGCCGATTTCCCGCGCGCCACCCATTTCTACATGCTCTCGGGCGATTGCATGCAGATCAAATCGGCCGAGTACGCGCATAACTTCCTCGATGCGGAAGAGGTCGATTACATCGAAAGCTTCGACTTCTTATCGTCGGGCTGGATCAAGACGGGGATGAAGGAAGACCGGCTGGTCTATCGCCACTGGTTCAACGAGCGCAATCAACCCAAGCGGTTCTACCTCGCTTATAACCTGCAAAAGCAACTCAAGCTGTCGCGCGAGGTGCCGAGCGATCTGCAGATGATGATCGGCTCGCAATGGTGGTGTCTGCGGCGGCGGACGATGGAGCAGGTGCTCGATTTCATCAAGGCGCGGCCCGATGTGATGCGGTTCTTCCGCACGACCTGGATCCCGGACGAGACCTTCTTCCAGACCATCGTCCATCACCTGATCCCCGAGACCGAGATCCGCACCCGGACGCTGACCTTCCTGATGTTCACCGATTACGGGATGCCCGCAAATTTCTACAACGACCATTACGATCTGCTGCTGGCGCAGGATTACCTCTTCGCGCGCAAGATCAGCCCCGAGGCGCGCGACCTGAAGCAGCGTCTGGGCGAGCTGTGGACGCGCGAGGGCGTGGAGTTCGCCGTCTCGAACGAGGGCCGCGCGCTGCATCGCTTCCTCACCGGGCGGGGGCGCATTGGCCGTCGCTTCGCACCGCGCTTCTGGGAGGCGGAGGCGACCTTGGGCCGCGAGCGCACGCTGACCCTGATCCTGTGCAAGAAATGGCATGTCGCGAAACGGCTGGTGACCGAGTTCCGCAAACGCTCCTCGATCCCCGCGCTCGATTACGTCTTCAACGAGATGGGCCCTCTGCCCGATCTCGGCGGCATCGAGACCAGCCCGGAAAAGCGCAACCGTCACCGCCGCGCGCTGATGCGGATGGTCTTCGACCACGAGAACGCCGACCGCATGGTGATCTGCGTCGATCCCGCCGAACTGGACGTGATCGAGGATTTCACCCGCGACAAATGCCAGACCCGCATCCTCGAGATCGAGTGTCAGTTCTCCGACGACTATCTCAAGGGGCACGCGCAGCGCGTCGGCCTTGCCGGGCAGCATACGCCGCCGCAGGTGGTGGAGCAGATGCTGCCGACGATCCGCGCCGATCTGCACCACGAATCCGAACGGCTCCGCGATGCCGAGTTCGAGAATTACGCGCTCATGCGCGAGGGCGGCGAGATCGAGGACAACGCCCGCGCGCTGGCCCATGCGCTCGACATCCCCTCCGATATGGCGCAGGAATTGGCCGAACTCGACTACATCTTCCGCGACTGAGGAGAGAGGCCATGGCCTATACCTATGACGATCAGAATATCTTCGCCAAGATCCTGCGCGGCGAGATTCCGAACGACACCGTTCTGGAGACCGAGCATACGCTTGCCTTCCGCGACATCGCCCCGAAAGCGCCCGAGCATGTCCTCGTGATCCCGAAAGGCGCCTATGTCGCGCTCGATCATTTCTGCGCTGAAGCCAGCGATGCCGAGATCGTCGATTTCCACCGCACCGTGGCCGAGGTCTGCAAGATGACCGGCGCGAGCCCGGGCGAAGGCGGCGAAGGCTATCGCGGCATCACCAATGCGGGCGAGAATGGCGTGCAGGAAGTGCCGCATTACCACCTGCACATTCTCGCGGGTCGCCCGCTCGGGCCGATGCTGCTGATGCGCTAAGTCTGGCGGCGCGCCCTAGGCATGGGCGCGCCTCAAGAGGCTCAGATGAGCCCGCGCTCGGCGAAGAGCGCCTTCACATCGATCTCGGGCCGTGCGCCGTAATGGCCGATCACTTCTGCCGCCGCAGCACAGCCCATCTTGCCCGCCGTCTCGAGGCTCTGCCCCGTCGCGTAGCCGTAGAGGAAGCCGGCGGCGAACTGATCGCCCGCGCCCGTCGCATCGACCGGCACCACGCGCTTGACCGGAACCGCCGCGCGCTCTTCACCACGGATCAGGATCACGTCGTCGCCCGAGCGCGTGCAAACCACCAGCTCGCATTCCTTAGCCGCTTGCTCCAGCGCCGCATCCAGATCGGTCTGGTAGAGCGATTCCCATTCGTGCTGGTTGCCGATCACGTAATCCATCTGGTCTCGCACCAGACGGCGGAAATCGGCGCGGTGACGGTCGACGCAGAACGGGTCCGACAGCGCGATCCCCGCCTTGCCGCCGCCCCGGTGACAGCCCTGCGCGGCCTTCAGAAACGCGGCCTTCCCGTGATCCTTGTCGAAGAGATAGCCTTCGAGGAACAGGATCTGCGTGTTCTCCACCACCTCGAGGCTGACATCCTCGGTCGAGACCTCTGCCGAGATCCCCAGATAGGTGTTCATCGAGCGCTCACCGTCGGGCGTCACGAAGATCATCGAACGCGAGGTCGGCAGCTCGCCATCCTTCACCGGCGGGTTCGGGAAATCCGTGCCCTCGCCATGCAGCGCCGCCTCGTAGAAGCGTCCCAGCGTGTCTTCGCGCACCCGGCCGATAAAGGCAGTCGTGAGCCCCAGATTGCCCAGCCCCGCGATCGTGTTGCCGACCGAACCGCCCGGCGCCTGCGTGCGCTCTTTCATGGCACCGTAGAGCGTCTCGCCGCGTTCACGCTCGATCAGCTGCATGATGCCTTTCTCGATGCCCATATGCTCGAGAAAGCTGTCGTCGCATTGCGCGATCACGTCCACGACGGCATTGCCGATGCCGACGACCTGATACTGTTTCAAAGGTTTTTCTCCTCAAACTGGCACAGATCCTTGATCGGACAGGCCTGACATTTGGGTTTGCGCGCCACGCAGATATAGCGACCGTGCAGGATCAGCCAGTGATGGGCGTGGCGCTGGTATTCGACGGGCACGTTGTCTTCGATGGCGCGCTCGACCGCGTCCACATCCTTGCCCGGACAGATGCCGCTGCGGTTTCCGACGCGGAAGATATGCGTGTCGACCGCCTGCGCGGGATGGCCGAACCACATGTTCAGCACGACATTCGCGGTCTTGCGCCCCACGCCCGGCAGCGATTGCAGCGCGGCACGCGAGGACGGCACCTCACCGTTATACTGATCGACGAGGATCTGGCTCAGCTTGATGACGTTCTTCGCCTTCTGCCGGAACAGACCGATCGTCTTGATATGTTCGGTCACGCCTTCCAGACCCAGCTCCAACATCTTCTCGGGCGTGTCGGCCACGGCGAAAAGTTTCCGCGTCGCCTTGTTGACCCCCGCATCGGTCGCCTGCGCAGACAGCGCCACGGCCACCACCAGCGTATAGGCGTTGACGTGCTCGAGCTCCCCCTTGGGATGGGGTTCCGAGGCTTCGAACCGCGCGAAGACCTCTTTCATCGTGGCATAATCGAATTGCTTGGCCATGCTTTCCTAATGCCCGCCACGCGCGCGAAGGGCAAGGCCGCGCGCAAACCGCAGCTTTCGGGTCGCGCGCCTGACGCCCGCGCCCTAGGATCGACGAGAACCAAGAGGTGCGTGATGAACGACCACAGCGACATTGCCGAGAGCTACCACTATCAGGTCATCGCCCGCGCGCTGGCCGAGATCGACGCAGCACAAGCGGCGGGTGAATTGCTGACGCTCGAAGCGATCTCGGCGCGGCTGTCGATGAGCCCCGCGCATTTCCAGCGGCTGTTTTCGGCCTGGGTCGGGGTCTCTCCGAAACGCTACCAGCAATATCTGACGCTCGACTTCGTGCGTGAGTTGCTGAGCCAGCGCCTGCCGCTCGACGAGGTGGCCGACCGATCGGGACTGTCCGGCACGGGCCGGTTACACGATCTGGTGCTGCGCTGGGAGGCGATGACGCCCGGGGCGTTTGCCCGCGGCGGCGAAGGCGTCACGATCCGCTGGGGACGGTTCGACAGCCCCTTTGGCCCGGTGATCGCGATGGGCACCGATCAGGGGCTCTGCGGCATGGGCTTCACCGCCGAGATGGGCGAACGCGAAACCTTTGACGATCTCGCCCGCCGCTGGCCCGAGGCTCGCTTTACCGAAGACCCCGAGCCGCTGCGTCCTTGGGTCGACGCCGCCTTCAGCCGCCACGGCGAGGCGAAGCTGACGCTGATCGGCGCGCCGTTCCAGATCAAGGTCTGGGAGGCGCTGCTCTCGATTCCTTCGGGGCAGGTCACCACCTATTCCGACATCGCCGAGGCGATTGGCAACCCCAAGGCCGTGCGCGCCGTGGGCACCGCCGTGGGCCGCAACCCGATCTCCTTCCTGATTCCCTGCCACCGCGCCCTGCGCAAATCGGGCGGATTGGGCGGCTATCACTGGGGTCTGGGCGTCAAACGCGCGATTCTGGGCTGGGAAGGCGCCCGCGCAGAGGCCGATTGAGCGTCCCTCCGCCGCTTCTACCGCCAGATGATGCGCGGATTTCCGCGCTTCACGAAAAGGGCATGGAACCTGCGCGAATTTTACGCGTATCTTCCGGCAAGCCTCGAGACATGGGGCGACCAGAGAAGGCAGAGACAGAACATGACCACCGTTCTCAAGACCAAAACCATTCTTCTGAGCGCCGCCGCTGCGATGGCGCTTACCGCTTGTGTGCCGGGCGGCTACACCGGGGCGAACAACCCCGACCAAAGCCCGAACGCAAACCGCAATGCCGGTGCGATCACCGGTGCGCTGATCGGCGGCGCCCTCGGCGCCAAGAGCAAAGGCGACGAAAAGCTGACCAAAGCCGCAGCCGGCGCGATCGTCGGCGGCGTGATCGGCGGCGCGATCGGTTCGCAGCTCGACCGTCAGGCGCAGGAACTGCGTCGCGACCTGACCACCAACGGCGTCAGCGTCGTGCGTCAGGGCAACCAGCTGATCGTGACGATGCCGCAAGACGTGCTCTTCGCGACCGACAGCGCGGCCGTGCGCCCCGATCTGCAGCGCGACCTGTACACGCTCGCAGGCAGCCTCAACCGCTATCCGGACACCACCGTCGAAGTCGTCGGCCATACCGACAACACCGGCGATGCGGCCTACAACATGCGCCTGTCGCGTCAGCGCGCGCAGTCGGTGGCCAATGTCCTGATTAACGGCGGCGTCCCGAGCTACCGCGTGATCCCGACGGGTCGCGGCGAGGATCAGCCCATCGCGAGCAACCTGACCCCCGAGGGTCGTCAGGCCAACCGCCGGGTCGAATTCATCATTCGTCCGAACAACTAAACCGCTCGTCAGAGTGGGAAAAGGGCCGGGGAAACCCGGCCTTTTTTCATTGCCGACGACCCGATCTGGTCATACATCTTTACCACATGGAGGGGTGCATGCCATTTCAGAAGATCGAATCCGAGAAGCTCGCGAATGCTGTCGTGCGCCAGATCGAGCAGCTCATCCTGCAGGGCATTCTGCGTCCCGGCGAGCGTCTCCCCTCCGAGCGAGAGCTGTCCGAGCGCCTTGGCGTCTCGCGTCCGAGCCTGCGCGAAGCGGTCGCGGAACTGCAGGAATCGGGTCTCCTGACCACCCGCGCCGGGGCCGGGATCTATGTCGCCGAGGTGCTCGATTCCGCCTTCTCGCCTGCCCTGATCCGGCTGTTTGCGCGCAACGATCAGGCGCTGTTCGATTACATCTCGTTCCGCCGCGACATGGAGGGGCTCGCCGCCGAGCGCGCGGCGCAATGCGGCTCGGACACCGATCTCGCGGTGATCCAGACGCTGTTCTCCCAAATGGAAGCGGCCCATTCCAAACGCAATCCCACGCAGGAGGCGCAGCTCGATGCGCAGTTCCACATGGCGATCATCGAGGCGAGCCACAACGTCATCATGATCCACATGATGCGCGCGATGTTCGACCTGCTCGCCGAGGGCGTGTTCTACAACCGCTCGATGATGTTCCGGAACCGCGGCACGCGCAGCAAGCTGCTCGACCAGCACCGGGCGATCAACGAGGCGATCCAGCGCCGCGACGCCTCTGCCGCGCGCAAGGCCATCGCGGCCCATATGGAATTCGTCGAAGTCGAGATGGCGGCGATGCGCCGGGCCGAGCGCAACGAGGCCACCGCGCGCTTACGTCTCGAACATAACCGCTGAGCCCACATCACTTCTGAGCCCAAGACAAAGAAAAACCCCGGCCCATCGGACCGGGGTTTTCAATGTCACCCGTTAGGGGGAGATCAGTTCAGGCGCTGTTCGACTTCCGAAAGCGAGCTGTCGATCATCGCGGCACGGTCCGACGCGCTCAGCTGCTTGGCGAGCACGTCACCAGCGGCGGCCACGGCGACCGACACGGCACGGTCCTTGACCTCTTTCAGAGCCTGCGCCTCGGCCGAGGCGATCTGCTCGTCAGCGGCCTTCAGGCGGCGCTCGATCGAGACCTTAAGGTCTTCCTTGGCCTTCTCGGCAGCGGCTTCGGCGTCGCGCTTGGCGGCGGCGACGATCTGGTCGGCCTGCCCCTGCACTTCGCGCGATTTGCGCTCGTAGCTGGCGAGAACCGCTTGCGCCTCGTCACGCAGCTTGCGCGCTTCGTCGAGATCCGAGCGGATGTTCGTCGCGCGCTTGTCGAGCATCTTGCCCAGCATGCCCGGCACCTTCGCGTAGAGCACGATGCCCACGAAGATGATGAAGGCGATGGTCACGATGAAGTTCGTGTTCCAAAGCGAGAAGAACGGGCCCGTCGCTGCGAAGGCGGGCTGTGCCGCCACGAACGGAAGGAGAAGCGAGAGTTTCTTCATCGTCTTACCCTTTCAGCCGTTGTTCGACAGCCGCGTTGACAGCCGATGCGTCCGAATTGCCACCCAGAGCCGCGACGATCTCGCCGGCGGTGTCCTTGGCGACCTGATCGACCGCTGCAAGCGCGCCGTCACGGATTTCCGCGATGCGGGCTTCCGATTCCGCGGAGCGTGCGGCGATCTCGGCATCTGCCTTGGCGATAGCCGCGTCGAGGTCCTTTTGGATCTCGGCCTTGGTTTCGCCTGCGATCTTCTGCGCCTGAGCGCGTGCTTCGGCCAGAGCCTTCTCGTAAGCGGCTTCGGCCTCTTCGGCCTTGCGCTTGAAGTCTTCGGCCGCGGCGATGTCACCCGCGATCGTACCCTGACGATCGGCGAGAACTGCCTCGATCCGGGGCAGTGCGATGCGCGTCAGCAGCCAGTAGATCGCGACCAGAGCGACCACGAGCCAGAAGATCTGGTTCGGGTAGCTCGAGAAGTCGAGCTGCGGCATACCGGCCTTTTGCGCGGTATGTGCCGCGCCTTGGGCCGCATCAGCGGCTGCGTGCGCTGTATTTTGCGTTTCGCTTGCCATGTCGTCCCTCGACCCTGATCACAAATCCCCTTGCGGGTCACGGGATGGGCTCCGAATGAGCCCACCCGCCCTCAAGGAAAAGCGTGCTGGATCAGACGGCGAACATCAGCAGCAGCGCGACGAGGAACGAGAAGATCCCGAGCGCTTCTGCGAAGGCGATGCCGATGAAGAGGGTCGCGGTCTGGCCAGCGGCCGCCGAGGGGTTGCGCAGTGCGCCCGACAGGAAGTTGCCGGCAACGTTGCCCACACCGATAGCCGAGCCGCCCATGCCCATGCAGGCCAGACCAGCGCCGATGTAAGCACCCATTTGAACGATATTGCCTTCCATTGTCGTAACTCCTTGAGGTTGGAAGTGGCAGAAATTTGGTGAACTGGTTCGATCCGTTATCCGGTCAGTGTGCCGGGTGAAGCGCGTCGCGCAGATAGACGCAGGTCAGGATCGTGAAGACATAGGCCTGAATGAAGGCCACGAGAACTTCGAGCCCGTACATCGCGGTGATCGCGAGGATCGACAGCGGGGTGACGGCGATGCCGACGCCCGAGAACAGGATCAGCGGCGCGAAGGCGGCGAACACTTTCATAACCGCGTGGCCAGCCATCATGTTGCCCGCAAGACGAATGGAGTGGCTGACGGGGCGCACGAAGTAGGAGATGATCTCGATGATCGCGAGGATCGGGCGCAGCGCCAGCGGCGCCGAGGCCACCCAGAACAGGCTCAGGAAGCCCGCGCCGTTCTTGACGAAACCGATCACGGTCACCGCAACGAACACGGCGATCGCCAGCAGACCGGTCACAGCGATATGCGAGGTCGTGGTGAAGCCGCGCGGCAGCAGGCCGAGGAAGTTCGAAAAGACGATGAACAGGAAGACCGTGAAGATATAGGGGAAGAACTTCAGCGCGTCTTTGCCCGCCACGTCTTCGACCATCTTGTGAATGAAGCCGTAGGACAACTCCGCGATCGACTGGGCGCGCGAGGGCACCACGGCGCGGCCGCGGGTGCCGATGACGAGCATGAAGAAGATCGCCAGAACGGCAATCGCCATCCACAGCGTCGCATTGGTCGGCGTGTACCAGTGAACCGGGCCATCGCCGAAGAGGGGCTTAACGATAAACTGATCCATCGGGTGGAAGGTCAGTTCACTGCGCATTTCCTGTTCAAGAGTTGCCACGGTCGTCTTCCTCTTCATCGGCCATGTCGGCCGCACGCTCTTCGTTCATTTCCTTGGCCGAGCGAAGCATCACCTTCACCCCGGCCGCGAGCCCGAGAAGCGTGAACAGCACCATCATCCAAGGCATCGTGCCCATAAGCACATCCAGCCCGTATCCGATGCCGAAGCCGATCCCCAGCCCCGAAACCATTTCGATCACCATACGCCAAGCCATATTCGCCTGGGACAGATGATGATCGGCACGTTGCGGAGGCGGTTCTTGCGTCTTTCTCACTGCCGCAAGCTTCTTCTCAAGCGCTGCGAGGCGCTCGGGATCGGGCTCGTCGGAGCGGTGATCAGGCATGGTTCGGCCCCCACTCAGGTCTCAGCCGTGATAGCCGTGCCCCCCGCCTGAGTCAATTCCGTACAGGCCTCCGAAAGCACCTCGCAACCCATTGATCCGTAACGATTTTGAAAATAGGCCTCAAATTCGCGCCGCGCCAAGCTCACGCAAATGCGAGCAATCGCATATTCAACCGATCGGTTGACGTTTATCGCGGGGCGCCCCATCAAGGAGCGATGCTACCGCCGCCCACCCCATCTCTCGATGCGATCTTCGCCGCGCTCGCCGATCCGACCCGGCGGACGATCCTGACGATGCTGCTCGAAGACGACATGGCGGTGACCGACGTGGCCGAGCCCTTCGAGATGTCGCTCGCGGCCGTCTCCAAGCACCTCGCGATCCTGACCAATGCCGGGCTGATCTCTCAGGAGAAACGCGGCCGGGTGAAATGGTGCAAGCTGGAGCCGCTCGCGATGTCCGCCGCCACGACATGGATTCAAGGAATCGGCCAGTTCGAGCCGCTGGATTTCGACGCGTTCGAGAAATTCCTCGAAGCTGAACTGGCGCAGATCGAGATCGAGCCGGAAGAAACCGGGCAGATGGAGAATGGGCAAAGCGACGCGCCGCCCGGCAGCGCGTCGCAGCACGATTAGATCGAGCCCGCCTCGACCATGTAATTGTTCGCAGTGCACATCGCCGCATCGTCCGAGGCGAGGAATAGCACCATCCGCGCGACATATTCCGGCTGGATCAGATCGGGCAGACATTGGTTGCGACGATGATCCTCCAGCGCCTCGGGCGTGGCCCAGAGAGTTTTCTGCCGGTCCGTCATGATCCAGCCCGGCACGACCGTGTTGACCCGGATGCGATGCCCGCCCAACTCGCGTGCCATCGTGCGGGTCAGCCCATGCACCGCCGCTTTCGCCGTCGCATAGGCCGGGAAGCCGCTGCCAGCCTCCCACCACGAATTCGACCCCATATTGATGATCGACCCCGCCCCTTTCGAGATCATGTCCGGCGCAACCGTCTGGATCGCGAAGAACATGTGGCGCAGGTTCGTGTGCTGGCGCTCGTCCCAATACTCGGCATCGATCTCGCGCCAGTCGTGGCGGTCGTCGCGCGCGGCATTGTTCACCAGCACATCCGCCGGGCCGATCTTTTCGCGGAGGCGGCCCAGCGCCTCTTTCATCGCAGCGATGTCGCGCAGGTCGCACAGCTCGTAATCGACGCCGAACCGTTTCGCGATCGCCGCGCTCCCCTCCGCATCGCGGTCGAGAAACCCGACCTTCGCCCCTTGCGCGGCGAAGCCTTCGACGATCAGCGCCCCGATCCCCGAGGCGCCCCCGGTCACGATCACGGATTTGCCCTTCAGGCTTGGATAGTTCGCGAATTCCGGCATCTGCTCCTCCTCTTTTCGCGGAGAGCATCGCGCCCGACGCCACGACTGTCCAGACGGCGACGACAGGGCCTACGTCACAAATCCTTCGCCCCGGCGTCAGCGGGCTGTCACAGCCCGGGGTATTATGACGCCCGAAGCCCCGAGCCGACGACCTGCCGCCCGACGCGGCACCTCGCCCTCAGGGCCTTCATCATATCAAGTCACCTTTGGGGGTATATATGCCACGCCTTTCCCGTTCGTTCACGCTGTCCGCAGCGCTCACCGCTGCCCTTCTCTCGACCGCACTGGTGGCTCCGGCCTACGCACAATCCACGTCAGGCGCGGGCGTTCTGAAGGTCGCGCTCTGGGGTGACGAGTTCTACAGCAAGGATCCCGAGGAGAAGGCGAACTGGATCGACCAGACCGTCGCCTCGATGAACGATCACGATCTCGACTTCACGATCTTCGCCGGCGACACCAAGAGCGGCAGCAGCGAATGCACCGATCAGGCGATCGGGGCGGACGTGCAGGCGATCTTCAACCGCCTCGACATGCCGACGCTCTACGCCCTCGGCGACAATGAATGGGTCGACTGCCACCGCACCAACAACGGCAGCTACGACCCGGTCGATCGACTCTCTTACCTGCGCAAGACCTTCTTCGATGCGGCGAAGTCGCAGGGCTCGAACCCGATCGACGTCGAACGTCAGGGCGCTCCGGGCGAAGCCTACAGCGAGAACAGCCGTTTCGAGCGAAACAAAGTGATGTTCGTCGCCCTCAACGTGCCGGGCAGCAACAACAACCTCGTCGCGACCGACAAGCAATGCACCAAGAAGTCCGACCGCACGCAGGCCGACTGCGGTGCCGCGACCGCGGAATACGAAGCGCGCAACCCGAAGAACGTGGAATGGCTCAAGGAGTCCTTCGCGAAGGCGCGCGAGAATAGCGACGCGGGCATCCTGATCGACATTCAGGCTGACATCTTCTTCCCGTTCGAGCTGAGCGACGGCGGCTACGAAGACGATTTCCTGCCGACCCTCGACGACAAGAACGGCTTCACCGATTTCTACAAGACCCTCGTCGACGAGACCCACAACTTCGACGGTCAGGTCCTGCTGGTCCACGGCGACTCGCATTACTTCAAGGTCGACAAGCCCATGCTCCAGCCCGATGGCCGCAGCACCGCGAATTTCACCCGCGTCGAGGTGTTCGGCAGCAGCGACAACAGCTGGGTGGAGATGACGGTCGATCCGAAATCCGAAGGTGTGTTCTCGTTCCAACCCGTGGTGCTGAAGCAGTAAGCCGCGCCTGTCGCGGGGCATTGCCGGTTCTCAGGCAACTCACACCAACCTTTGAGACACGGGCGGCGGTTCATCCGTCGCCCGTGTTCCCATTAAAGCCTCAACGACGCGACCCGTTGCACCGCAACGAAAAAGGCCGCCCCCGATGGAGCGGCCCTGATCTTTCGCGATGGCGACAGCTTACTTGCGGTTGTCGTCCTCATCCTCGTCGTCATCGTCCTCGGGCAGGTTGAAGAAGCTGTCCGCATCCGAGTAATCGGCGTTATCCGCGGCGTCGTCCTCTTCCTCGTTCTCCTGCTTGAGATCGGAGGAGGAGAAGTTCTCCAGACCGGCGATGCCGGAGGGCAGGCGCGGCTCGTCGGGCATGCCCAGCGACTGCTCGGTCGAGACCAGCTTGCGACGCTCGTCATCGCTCATCACGCCTTCGGCGGCGGCTTTCTTCGCGGCCTTCTGCACTTCGATATCCAGTTCCGACTGGCGGCACAGACCCAGCGCGACCGGATCGATCGGGGTCATGTTCTGGATGTTCCAGTGCGTGCGCTCGCGGATCGACTGGATCGTGGGCTTGGTGGTGCCGACGAGACGCGCGATCTGCGCATCGGCCAGCTCCGGGTGGAACTTCACCAGCCACAGGATCGCGTTCGGACGGTCCTGACGCTTCGACAGCGGCGTGTAGCGCGGACCGCGACGCTTGTCCTCGCCGACGGCAGCTTTGTTGAACTTCAGCTTGAGCTTGTGCATCGGGTCTTTCTCGGCCTTGTCGATCTCTTCCTGATCGAGCTGGCTCGAGGCGACCGGATCGAAGCCCTTCACGCCGGTTGCGACGTCACCATCGGCGATGCCCTGCACTTCCAACTCGTGCAGGCCACAGAAATCCGCGATCTGCTTGAAGCTGAGCGTCGTATTGTCCACCAGCCACACGGCGGTGGCCTTTGCCATCAGGGGCTTGTTCGTCATTGCAGCCATCCTTTACATATCTCTCCCGGGCCGAGAAATCGGCTGCGGCGCGGGAATTCCCTGCCGCGGTCCATTTCTGGAAGGGGAATTGCCGCCTCATATAGTCAATCGCGCGTCAGGAGAAAAGAGAAAATGACTCGTTTGAGCCTTCTGGCCGCAGCCCTGCTTGCGCTTTCGACCGCCGCCCCGCCCGCCCATGCCGAAGGCGAGCGCGCGGGCGATTTCGACTATTACGTCCTCTCGCTCAGCTGGTCGCCCACTTGGTGCGCCCTGACCGGCGATGCGCGCAACTCGCCGCAATGCGAACCGAAGCACGATCATTCTTTCGTGCTGCACGGGCTTTGGCCGCAATACGAGCGCGGCTGGCCCAGCTTTTGCCGCACGCCGCATCGCGATCCCTCGCGCCAGCAGACCGCCGCGATGGAGAATCTGACCGGCGCGCCGGGGCTGGCTTGGTACGAGTGGAAGAAGCACGGGCGCTGCTCGGGCCTGTCAGCGACGGATTATTTCGCGCTGGAACGCGAAGCCTATGCCAGCATCGAAATCCCGGACGTGCTGGCCAATCTCGACCGCGACGTGAGACTGCCCGCAAAGGTGGTGGAGCAGGCCTTTCTGGAGGCCAATCCCGGCCTCGATGCCGACGAGATCACCATCACCTGCAAGTCGGGCCGCATTCAGGAGGCCCGCATCTGCCTGACCAAGGATCTCGAGCCGCGCAAATGCGGCTCCGATACGATCCGCGATTGCAGCCTGTCCGACGCGCTGATGGAAAAGGTGCGCTGAGGCGTCAGTCTTCCAGCGGCGGCTGGCGATCTTCCAACGTGGGCAGTTTATGGCGCGCCGCGACGTCGTGGCTGTGGTCTTCCTCAGCCTTGCCCGCCGCGCAAATCCACGCCTTGGCCTGATCCAATTCGCTCAAGCGGAACAGCTTGACCGTGCCGGGGATCATCGGCGCGAAGGCCTGCACACCCCATCGGATCCAGTCGACATCGCTGACCAGCGCCACCGCGGCGAAATCGCCCAGATGCGACAGGCCCAGCTTGGTGTCGTCCCATGCCGCTTTCGCGGTGTAGCCGTCGAATGCGTCGCCGATGATGTAGAGCAGCTTCACCTTGCCCTCGGCGGCAATCTTGGCCTCCACCGCCGGGATCAGATGTTGTTCGTAAGCCTCCGCGCCGATCGTGCCCTTGGCCTCGAATGCCAGCACATCGGCCGGAAACCCGTCCAGAAATTCAAAGCGTCCTTCGCTCATGACCGCCTCCCCTCGTTGGTTCGCGCGCGCCGCAATGATACACCCGGCGCGCGCGTGACGAAAGTTCAGCCGCCCGCAACTTCCAACACGATTTTGCCAATATGCTGGCTCGTCTCCATCCGCTCATGGGCTTTTGCTGCCTCGGCCAGCGGGAAGGTGCTGTCATGGATCACGCGCAGCTTGCCCGAATTGATCATCGGCCAGACATTGGCGCGCAACTGCCGCGCGATCTCTGCCTTGGCGGCATCCGATTGCGGGCGCAGCGTGGCCCCGGTGATCGTGAGACGCTTCACCATGACCTGCGCGAAGTTGATCTCGGCCTTGGGGCCGCCGAGGAAGGCGATGAAGACGAGCCGCGCGTCATTGGCCATCGCCTTGATATTGCGCGCGATATAGTCGCCACCCACCATGTCGAGCACGAGGTTCGCGCCGCCTTCGGCCTTCAGTACATCGACGAAATCGCCCGTCTTGTAGTTGATCGCCGTCGCGCCAAGCTCTTCGCAAACCGCGCATTTCTCGGGGCTGCCAGCAGTGGTGAAGACCCGCGCGCCCAGCGCCGTCGCGATCTGGATCGCGGTCGTGCCGATCCCGGAAGAGCCGCCATGCACAAGAAAACGCTCGCCCGCCTGCAACCCGCCGCGCATCACCATGGTCGACCACACGGTGAAGCAGGTCTCCGGCAGACAGGCCGCCGATTTCAGATCGAGCCCCGCAGGCACGGGCAGCGCATGTTCCGCCGGACAGGTCACATACTCCGCGTAGCCGCCACCGGGCAGCAGCGCGCAGACCTGATCGCCCACCTCCCAATCCGTGACGCCCGGCCCGATCGCCGCGACCCGGCCCGAGCATTCCAGCCCCGGCAGGTCCGACGCGCCCGGCGGCGGGTTATAGGCGCCCGCACGTTGCAGCGCATCGGGGCGGTTCACCCCGGCATAGGCCACCTCGATCAGGATCTCACCATGGCCTGCGACGGGCACGGCGCGGGTGACTTCCGTCAGCACCTCCGGCGCGCCATGTTCGGAAATCTCGACGCAGCGCATCTCGGTCGGCATCTCGACAGGTTTCATCAATGCGCCTCCCGGCCCGGCATGTCGTCAGTGCCTTTCGGCGCACGGATGCCGCCGAGAAGCTTCGGCAGGAAGGGCAGCTTCATCGCAGCGCCCTTCACCTTTTCAAACTGCATCACGTCCTCGATGCGACGGTCGAGGAAGGCCCAAGTGTCGGCCTTGCCCTCGCTCTCATCGCCCATCCAGTAAAGCACGGTCGAGCTATAGACCCCGGAAAGGGTCATCCGCTTCGTGTACCAGTTGTAATCCTCGCTGACGTCGCCCAGCGCGCGCCAGATCTTGTCCGAGGTCTCCCAGATCAGCTTCGAGCCGGTCGTGGCATTCTGCGGCAGCGCGAAGATCGCGGCCCCTCGGCGCACCAGCTCCGGATCGGCCTCTTCCAGACGGAAGCGCACGGCGGTCGCGATCCGGTCGCGGAACTTCATCCCCGACAGATCGGCCTCTTCCAGACGCTTGAGCATCGCCGCATCGCCCTCGCGGTGATAGGCCACCGCCAGATCGACGGCGCCACGCGGACACACGACCCGCGCCAGCCCCGGATCGAGCCCCAGATCGGAGACCGCGAGCTTGAAGGCAGGCTCGGACCAGCCGTCGAAAGGCACATGCGGCTTGATCGCCGCCAACAGCTCGGATCGCGTGCGGTCCATATCGAGATGGTCGTTTTTCATCGCGTTTCCTCTCTCAGCTTTGGCGGTAGACAAACCGCCTTTTGGTGACTATATGGAGCGCTCCTGCAAGCAACTGCAACTCTAACTTAGGAAGGTGGTGACACCACATGCAGGTCAGCGTTCGCGACAACAACGTCGAACAGGCGCTCCGTGCTCTGAAGAAAAAGCTTCAGCGCGAGGGTGTGTTCCGCGAAATGAAGCTCAAGCAGCATTTCGAGAAACCCTCGGTCAAAAAAGCGCGCGAGAAAGCCGAAGCCGTCCGCCGTGCCCGTAAACTGGCACGTAAGAAGGCTCAGCGCGAAGGCGCGCTCTAAGCGCACCGCTCCGCGTCTGAAAAGGCGCCTGAAAATGCTGGCGGGCTTGCCCGCACCGATGACCCCCGAGGCTTGGCCGCGGGGGTTTTTGGTTTCTGGAAGACACCTCCACAAGAAAGCGCAACCGACGCCGCTTTGATCTTGCCTAAAGCGCCGCGCCCCCTACCCTAGCGCCAGCACTTCGTTCTGGCGGGAACCGCTTTCACATGTCCGATATCCGGCCAGTCCTGCATCTTTTCGGCCTGATCCTTACAGTCCTCGGGACAACCATGCTGGTCCCGGCAGCCATGGACTTCAGCGATCTCAATCCGAACTGGCAGGAATTCCTCGAGGCAGCGGTCGAGACCGCGCTGATCGGGATGGTTCTCTCGCTCGCGACCCGAACCAAAAGCGCGAACGGGCTCAACACGCGGCAAGCTTATCTGCTCACGGCGGCGATCTGGCTCGGCTTGCCGATCTTCGCGGCCCTGCCGTTCATCGAGGGCGCGCCGCACGCGACATGGACCAACGCCTATTTCGAGGCCGCCTCGGGCATCACCACCACCGGCTACACCGTCTTCGAACATCTCGACACCCTGCCGCGCGGGGTGGTGCTGTGGCGCGGGATGCTGAACTGGTTCGGCGGGCTGGGGATTGCCTTCGTCGCGATGATCTTCCTGCCGGTGCTGCGCATCGGCGGGATGCGCTATTTTCAGGCCGAAGGATTCGACACGCTGGGCAAGGTCATGCCGCGCGCCCATAATATCGCGCGCTCCCTGCTTTGGGTCTATGTCTCGCTGACGCTGGCCTGCGCGATCAGCTATGCCGCCGCGGGCATGAGCTCGTTCGACGCGATCTGCTACGCGATGGCGACAATCGCGACGGGCGGCTTCGGCACGCATGACAGCTCCTTCGCGAGCTTCTCGCCGGGTGCGCAATATGCCGGTGTCATCTTCATGCTGGGCTCGGCCCTGCCCTTCATCCGCTATGTCCAGCTTGGCCGCGGCGATCTGCGCCCGTTCTGGGACGACCCGCAAATCCACGCCTTCCTGCGCTGGTTCGCCCTCGCGCTCGCGGCGCTCCTGATCTGGCTCTACACCCACGCGCCCGACGGGATCGAACCCACCTTCCGCTCCGCCGCCTTCAACCTGTCCTCGATCATGACCGGCACCGGCTTCGGCACCGCCAATGTCGCGAATTGGGGAAGCTTCGCGATGGTGCTGGCCTATTGGGTCGGGCTGATCGGCGGCTGCACCGGGTCCAGCTCGGGCGCGCTGTCGGTCTTTCGCTGGCAGGCGCTCGGCGCGGTGATCCGCGCCGCCGTGCGCCGCCTTCAGATGCCGCACCGTGTCCTGCAACCGCGCCTCGGCGACAAGCTGCTGGAGGAGGACGTGCTCTCCTCCCTGATCCTCTACTTCACCGGCTATATGCTGACGCTCGGGCTGATCTCGGTCGGGATCTCGATGACCGGCGCGGATTTCGTCTCGGCGCTCTTCGCGACATGGGGCGCACTTGGCAATATCGGCTACGGGGTCGGCCCGCTGACCGATCGCACCGGTACGATGATCGACTTCAGCGATGCCGCGACCTGGCTGCTGACCCTCGCAATGCTGCTGGGCCGGATCGGGATGCTCGCGATTCTCGTCGTGTTCCTGCCGCGCTTCTGGCGCGCTTAAACCGGCATCGCCGTGGTCGAGACCACGCATTTGAGCGAAAAGCTCGACTGGATCTGCGCCACGCCCGGGATATTGGCGAGCTTCGCCCGGTGCAGCCGCGCGAAATCCTCGGCATCGGCGGCCACCACCTTCAGCAGGTAATCCGCAGCCCCCGCCATCAGGTGACATTCGAGCACTTCCGGCACCTCCTTCACGCCCTTCTCGAACGCGTCGAGAACCTCGTCCGCCTGGCTCGACAGCTTGATCTCGACATAGACCGTCGTGGTCCGCCCCAGCTTGCGCGGGTTCAGCAGGGCAACGTAATCCCGGATGTAGCCCTCTTCCTCCAGCCGCTGCACCCGGCGATGGCAGGCCGAAGCCGACAGGTTCACCCGCTCGCTCAGCTCGGCATTGGAGATTCGCCCCTGCCGCTGCAAAACCTCCAGCAGCCGACGATCTGTCGCGTCCAGCTTGTCGCTCATGCAATATCCTGCCGATCTTTGCGCATTTCATCGAAGATACGAGCGACCCACCCCATCCACAACCGGCAAATTGGCAAAGCACTTGCTTGTGACGGAGCGCATACTGGGGGCAGGACGTTTCCATTTTTTGGAGGAGGACACGCGATGAAGATCGGTACGGTGCGCGAGATCAAGGCGCAGGAATTCCGCGTCGGGCTGACCCCGGCTGCGGCACAAGAGGCGGTCGCCCATGGCCACGAGGTGCTGGTCGAAACCGGGGCAGGTCAGGGCGCGGGCTTCACCGACAGCGATTACGAGGCGGCCGGCGCGAAAATCCTCGGCGATGCGGCGGATGTGTTCGCCCAAGCCGAGATGATCGTGAAAGTGAAAGAGCCGCAGGCCTCCGAGCGCGCGATGCTGCGCGAGGGCCAGCTTCTCTTCACCTATCTGCATCTGGCCGCCGACCCGGCGCAGACCCATGACCTGATGAAATCGGGCGCGACCTGCATCGCCTACGAGACGGTCACTGCGAAGGACGGCACCCTGCCGCTGCTCGCGCCGATGTCCGAAGTGGCGGGTCGCCTCGCCCCGCAGATGGGCGCATGGACCCTGCAGAAAGCCAATGGCGGGCGCGGTGTGCTGATGGGCGGCGTGCCGGGCGTTTCGCCCGCGAAGGTCGTCGTGATCGGCGGCGGCGTCGTGGGCACCAACGCCGCGCGCGTTGCTGCCGGGATGGGCGCGGATGTGACCGTGCTCGACAAGTCGCTGCCGCGTTTGCGCTATCTCGATGACACGTTCGGCGGCACTTTCCGCACCGCCTATGCCTCGAAAGCCGAGACAGAGGCGCTAGTCGCAGCCTCCGATCTGGTGATTGGCGCGGTGCTGATCCCCGGGGCCGCAGCGCCGAAGCTGGTCACCCGCGAGATGCTGAAGACGATGAAGCCCGGCGCGGCGATCGTCGATGTCGCGATCGATCAGGGCGGCTGCGTCGAGACCTCGCATCCCACGACCCATGACGACCCGATCTACGAGGTCGAGGGCGTGATGCATTACTGCGTAGCCAACATGCCCGGCGCGGTCGCGCGCACCGCGACCCTCGCCCTGTCGAACGCGACGCAGCCGTTCCTGCTGGCGCTGGCCGACAAGGGATGGGAACGCGCCTGCGCCGAGGATCCCCACCTGGCCGCGGGCCTCAACGTCCATGCGGGCAAGGTGACCTACAAGGCTGTGGCAGAAGCGCTCGACCTGCCGCTCGATGCGCCGGACGCGGTGAAGCACGCAGCCGAATAAGGGTCGCCCTGCCCCACGAACGAAACGGCCCGGAGCTTTGCCCCGGGCCGTTCTCATATCTGCCGGCGACGTCTGCCTGAGACGCCCCGCGCCGTCACTTCCGAAGCGCGTCGCGGATCTCGAGCAGCACGTCGAGCTGGCTCGGCCCGGTTTCCACCGCGGGCGCGACATCGTCGGGCTTCTCCGCCGCGGCCTTCACGCGATTGACCATCTTCACCAGCATGAAGACGACGAACGCGATGATGAGGAAGTTGATCACTGCCATCACGAAGGCACCATAGGCGAAGACCGACGCCCCCGATTTGCGCGCCTCGTCAAGGCTTGCCCCCGCGGGAACCTCGCCGGAGAGCACGGCATAATTATTGGTGAAATCGACCCCGCCCGTGAACAGGCCGATGATCGGGTTGATGATGTCGCCGACGAGCGACGTGACGATCGCGGTGAAGGCCGCGCCGATGATGATGCCAACCGCCATGTCCATGACATTGCCCTTGGCGATGAAATCCTTGAATTCCTGAATCATTTCAGACCCTCTTTCCGATGCGCCTTTTGCGCCGCAACAGGCTAGCACGATCTTGCGGTCTGCATAGTCTCCAACGCAGGGCAAAGCGGGCCGTATCAAGACGGGATCGCGGCTCAGCAAAGTCTCCGGCGCGCATCCTCGACAAGGCGGCGGGCGACCTGCGCCGCCGTGGTTCCCGTATCACCGCCGCGGCGAGGCGAGAGAGGCGATGCGACCGGCAGGGCCGCGAAGCCGTCGCTGAGACGTGCGCGGGCCTCCTGCCGGGCGATATCGGCGATGGCTTCCGCATCGAAACGCAGCGCCTGCTGGATCTGATCCGCCGCGTCTTCGCACGGCCCTGCCCCGGCACGGCTACACGCCCAAGCACAGCCGAAATGATCGGGCATCTGAGAAATGTTGCGCAGGCGGCGTTGTGTGGCGCGGATGCGCTCGCAGGCCGCGTCGCGCTGATCGGCGCGCAGGGATAGCTCTAGCGGCAACGTCTCTGCCAGAGTCGCGCGCTCTTCCTGCAGCCCTTCGGCCGCTGCGCGCAGGGCCGCTGCCGTGTCCGGCTCGGCCGTTTCCGCATCCTCAAAGCAACCCGAAATCATCTCGTCCAAGACCGCGACCCGGTGACGTGCGATCAGGTCGGCCGCCTCGGCAAAAGCGAGATCGGAGACCGCCTGCCGCAACTCTTCCAACGCGCGGTCGACGGCGCAATCGCCCGGCCCGTGCAGTGCAGTCAACGCACGCTGTTCAAGCGCGATCGACGTAGCTCCGTACTCCTGTCCAACCATGGCGGCATCCCTTTCTGGTAACCGCATCAGGCTGGCACAACGGAATGAACGAAAGGTGAACCTTCGTCCACCTTTCGCCGCCACATCTAAATTTCAGAGATTTCTCAGTCGTTTGACCGAAGCGCTTTCGTGAGAGCCGGGAACATTTCGGCATTCGACGCGATCACCGAGCCCGATTCGAGAACGCCGCGACCTTCGCGCACGGCTTCCACGAAACCGCCCGCTTCCTTCACGAGGAGCATGCCCGCAGCCACGTCCCACGCGTTCAGCCCGCGCTCCCAATAGCCTTCGTAGCGACCCGCCGCGACATAGGCCAGATCGAGCGAGGCCGCACCCCAGCGCCGGACGCCCGCGCATTGCGGCATCAGCTTGGCAAGGTCCTTCAGTGTCGCCGGAAGGGTCGATTTGCCACCGAAGGGCACGCCGGTCGCGAAGACCGATTCGATCATCTTGTGACGGCCCGAAACCCGCAGGCGCGTATCGTTCATGAAAGCGCCAAGGCCCTTCTCGGCGAAATACATCTCGTCTTTCGCCGCGTCGAAGACCACGGCTGCGATGATTTCGCCCTTATGCTCCAGCGCGATCGAGATCGCCCAATGCGGCAGGCCGTGCAGGAAGTTCGTGGTGCCGTCGAGCGGGTCGACGATCCAGCGGCGGGTCGGGTCGTCGCCCGCCTCTTCGCCGGTTTCCTCGCCGATCCAGCCATAGGAGGGGCGCGCGCCGCGCAGCTCGTCCTTGATGATCTTCTCGGATTCGCGGTCGGCCTTCGAGACGAAATCGCCCGGGCCCTTCGAGGAGACCTGAAGGTTCTCGACCTCGCGGAAATCCTTGACCAGCGAGCGGCCTGCCTTGCGGGCGGCCTTGATCATCAGGTTGAGGTTTGCGCTGCCTTGCATCTCTGGGCTCCTTCGCGTTTCAAGCGGTCGCCTTACAGGGGTTGCGTGGAAAATCCAAGACCTTTGGCGCGTCAGGCAAACTGAGGAGCGGCTCTGCCCCGCTCGCTGCCGGCCCTTCGCTTGCGCTCCGGGCGTTCGGCGGAGCGTCCTTCCACTGAGAGGCCGCCATTTTCCGCCTCACCCCCCGGGATATTTCGGTCGAGAAGAAGGCTCAGGCGCGTTGCAGCTTCACCGGCTCGGTGCGCGCAAGCCGCAGGAAATGCGCCATGAAGGGCTGGGTGGCATCCTCGGACCGGGTCGCGGCATAGAGCCGCTTGGTCAGCCCGTGTTCGGTCACCGGCTTGGTGATGTAGTCGGGCTGGTATTTCACCTCGCGCAGCACCCAGTCGGGCAGCACCGCCACGCCGCGATTCGAGGCGACCAGCATCAGGATCACCGCGGTCAGCTCCACCTGTCGCACGGCTTTCGGCTCGACCCGGGCGGGCGTCAGAAGCTGCGTGAATATGTCCGAGCGGCCGCGGTCGATCGGATAGGTGATCAGCGTCTGATCCGCGAAATCCTGCGCCTCGATATAGGGCTTCGCGGCCAGCGGCGAATTCGCGGCGGCGATGAAGGTCGGCGCATAGTCGAAGAGCGGGTTGAAGGTGACGCCGTCGATCTTCTCCGGGTCCGACGAGATCACCAGATCGACCTCTTCGCGGCTCAGCGCGGGCAGTGCGTTGAAGGCCAGACCGGGCCGGATATCCACGTCGATATCGGGCCAGGCATGGCGGAAGCGTTCCAGCACCGGGAACAGCCAGTCGAAACAGGCATGGCACTCGATAGCGATATGCAGCCGCCCCGCGCGACCCGATCGCAACGCGTCGAACTCGGCCTCGGTCGCGGCGATCTCGGGCAGGATGCGTTCGGCCAGCCGCAGCAGCTTCTGCCCCGCCGCCGACAGCTTCAGCGGTTTCGAGCGGCGCACGAACAACTCCACCCCGGTCTGATCTTCCAGCCCTTTGATTTGGTGCGACAGCGCGGATTGTGTTATGTGCAGCACGTCCGCTGCCTTCGCGAGCCCCCCGGCATCGTGAATCGCCTTGATTGTGCGCAGGTGACGGAACTCGAGATGCATCTTGTTGTTACACTCATAACGATTTTGAAGATTATGAGTTTGTCTCACAAAGCCCGATCTGGCACAAGAGAGCGAACGAAAGGACAGATTCCCATGACGACGCCCAAGGTCAGCTTCGAATTTTTCCCGCCGAAGACGCTCGATGCGTCGTTCCGGCTGTGGGAAACCGCGCAGGTTCTGGCACCGCTGAAACCCGAGTTCACCTCCGTGACCTACGGGGCGGGTGGCACGACGCGCAAGCTGACCCATGAGGCGGTCGGCACGATCCACAAGAATTACGGCCTCAATGTCGCCGCCCACCTGACCTGCGTGGAAGCGACCAAGGCCGAGACGATGGAGATCGTGGACGCCTATGCCGAGGTCGGCGTCACCGAGATCGTGGCGCTGCGGGGCGATCCGCCGCAGGGCGCCAAGCATTTCACGCCGCATCCCGAAGGCTTCGCCTCGTCGGTCGAGCTGATCGAGGCGCTGGCCGAGGATGGCCGCTTCACGATCCGCGCGGGCGCCTATCCCGAGCCGCATCCCGACGCCGCCGACAATATGGCCGACGTGCGCTGGCTCAAGCGCAAGGTCGAGGCGGGCGCGACCTCGGCGATCACCCAGTTCTTCTTCGAGCCCGAAACCTTCTTCCGCTTTCGCGATGCCTGCGAGCGCGAAGGGATCGACGCGAAGATCATCCCCGGCATCCTGCCGATCCAGTCGTGGAAAGGCGCCAAGAAATTCGCGCAAAGCTGCGGCACCTCCATCCCCGCATGGGTCGAGGAAGCCTTCGAGGCCGCGATCCGCGACGGGCGCGAGCATCTTCTGGCAACCGCGCTGTGCACCGAGCTGTGCGACAAGCTGATCGAGGGCGGCGTGGAAGACCTGCATTTCTACACGCTCAACCGCCCCGGCCTAACCCGCGACGTCTGCCACGCGCTGGGTGTCACGCCCGATACGGTGCTGGAGAAAGTGGCCTGAAAGGGTCGCGACACGGATTGAACGAAGGGGCCCGGCTGGGCCCCTTTTTCTTTGGCGGCGGGCGGCCTCACCGTGTCAGTCGAAGGAAATGGGCGACTGCTTGGCTCGGTTGACGTTGAGAGTGAAAACATCCGGCCGGGCGTAATGACCACTGACATCGAATTTGCGGCGTGAAGCCCTGGCGGCATCCACGTCCACCGTCGCGACCAGCAGCCCCTTTTCCTTCCTCATCGGGCCCGCGTGCAAACTGCCGAAGGGTTTGTAGACCACCGCATCCCCGGGATTGATCCACTCGTTGTCGTCAGGGAAAAGCTCGTCACGATAGGGGATATCCGCGGGCACGTCGCTTGCCTCGAGCGACGTGGCGCAGCCGAGAACCCAACATCCGCCTTCGCGCGCGATATGCTGCATTGTCGCCAGCCAGGTATCGCCGCTGTCCCAGGTCGGTGCACAATAGATGTCGATATTCTGGGCATAGAGCGCGAACCGCGCCAGCGGCATGTAGTTTTCCCAGCATATCAGGGCGCCCACACGCCCGACTGCGGTCTCAACGACCTTGAGGGTCGAGCCGTCTCCGAACCCCCAGACCATACGCTCGGGGTTTGTCGGCATCAGCTTTCGATGGTTGTTCAGAAGGGTCCCGTCGGCGTCGATGATCGCTGCGCTGTTGAAAAGCGTGCTGCCGCTGACCGCCCCATCCACCTCCTGATGGCCCATCACGACCACCATCGAATGCTCTTTTGCCGCTTCCTTTATCGGCGCAAGCTCGTCTTTGCTGAGATCGATCGAATTGGCCTGCGAAAGCGCGAAGAGATCGTCGGTCTTCTTCATCCCTGCCCCCGGCGGGAGCCGCCAGACGAAAGTGGGGTAGCCCGGCAACCATGTCTCGGGAAACACGATCAGTCGGCACGCCTGAGAAGCCGCCTCGGCGAACAGTTCGACCGCTCGCTCCAGAGACGCCGTCTTGTTCATGTAGACCGGCGGTTGCTGTACGATAGCAATTTGCATGAGATCGTCCTCCCAATGGCTGTTCGGCGCGCGGCCATCAAAACGGAAGACGGTCAAGACGCCCCACTCCGTCCGCGGAGTGATGTTCGAGAATAGCACAAGACGCCCATCCACCGGAGAAACCCCACAAGCACCCTTGGAGCGCCGCGCCTCGCGATGCTGACCCCGAGGGCAATGCTGCCCTTTGCGATGCGGATCGCAAACGCTCCCCCCTTCCCTTTCCGGCCCATCGCGATAGCTTGTCGCCCGACCCAACAGGAGCCAGACATGCCCGATCAATATTTCGCCGAAGGACCCGACGATTTCCTCCCGCTCGAGGAGGTCCTCTCGATGCCGGGGCTCGACTACGTCCGCAAGATGGTTACCGGCGACGTCCCCTCCCCCACCGTGCAGAAGCTGATGGCCTATCGGATCACCGAGGCCGAGGAGGGCCGCGTCACCTGTCGCGGCACGCCGGGCCATCCGCAGACCAACGGCTATGGCGGCATTCACGGTGGCTGGTATGCGATGATGCTCGATACGGTGATGACCTGTTCGGTGATCACCGGGCTGAAGAAGGGGCAGACGCAGACGACGCTCGAATTCAAGGTGAACCTGATCCGCGCGATCAAGCCCGGCACCGAGGTGATCGGCGTGGGCCAACTCGATCATATCGGGCGGTCAACTGGCGTCGCGCGGGGTGAGATCCGGGGCGCCGAGGATGGACGCCTCTACGCGACCGGCACCGCCACCTGTTTCGTCATGACGCCCGAGCTCTGAGGCCGGCGCGGAGCCGCGCGCGAGGCGGCGGATTTCGGGGCGCAGAATGCGCGGTCGGAAAATCGCGCGGGAGCCTTCGGGCAACACGACGCTCTCATGCAGCCCCTCGGAGGGGTCACGGCCCACGACACGCGGCGCGCGCAGCCAGAACAGCTTGCTCCAGCCAGTCCATGTGCCGACGGATGGCGCATTCGGATCGCGCGGAAACTCCGCCTGCCAGCCGGGCGGCAGGCTCAGGCCCAGCGACTCGGCGCGTTCCAGCATCCACACGAGCGGAATATTGGCGAGCGGTCGGGCATCGCCAAAATGGCCCAGCATCCCGCCGATATCGCCATGCGCCCCGCGAAACCAGCGCTGCTCGATCCGGGTCGCGGGAGGCGCTACCTCCGAAGCCCCCTCGTCGCTTTCCCAAACCAACGGCTCCAGCACCGAGCGCCGCTCGTCGAGCGCGAGCGCCTGAAATCCGTGGCGCACGTGATCGCTCAGGTGGTGATCGTGAAACCGCACGCGCTCTTCGCTGACGATCCAGAAGAACGGGACGCGGATGCCCAGCGCCTGCACCGTGTCGAACGCGCCGACCATCTCGATCTCGACATTCTCGTGGCATAGGCTGTTGCGGAAGCTTTGCAGAATGTCGGCGGGGGTCTCTTCCTCGTAATGGCGCCAGGCGAGGCGGGTGTTCCGCTCAATCGCATGTTCGGGACGCAAGAGACCGATCCGCCCGATCATCCCGGCGAGCGAGCGCGCCGCGAAGGCGCCCCGAGAATAGCCGATCAGAAAAATCCGGTCGCCCGGACGGTAGCGCATCGCGAGCCAGCCATAGGCGCGCGAGATCTGCTGGTTCACACCCCAGCCGAACCAGACATCCGACATGTCGTGCCAGTCGCGCCAGCGCAGCCCGCGCCCGTAATAGACCGACACTTTCGGCGCGGCGCGGCGCAGGAAGCGATAGATCAGCCCGATCGAGGTGAGGCGGTCAGCGCGCAACGAGCCGAGCGTCCCGTCGAGCAGCACAACATGATCCACCGGCCCACGGCCTGCACCAGCTGCCGCGCGCGCCTCGGCCCGTTCCGGGCTGCGGCGACGCAGGGCAGAGATCACACGCTCGAAGAGACCGCGCATATCAGCGCTCCTCAGATAAGTTGGGCTTATACTATCCAATGTAGGATAAGTTTCTCTTATCTTCAGGGGCAATCGCGGCAGTTTGTTGACCCGATCGTGCCCGCCGCGCTTTTTCGGACCGCGCGCACGGGGTTTTCCTTGCCGCCTGCGCGGGCTAAACAGCCCTCAAGCCGAGCCAAGGATGCCTGACATGACGATGGACAAGACTTTCGATGCCGCGAGCGCCGAGCCGCGGATCTACGCGAAATGGGAAGAGGCCGGAGCCTTCAAGGCCGGGGCCAACGCATCGCGCGACGAGACCTTCTGCGTGATGATCCCGCCGCCCAACGTGACGGGCGCGCTGCATGTGGGCCACGCCTTCAACAACACCGTGCAGGATATCCTCGTGCGCTGGCACCGGATGCGCGGTTTCGACACGCTCTGGCAGCCGGGTCAGGACCATGCGGGCATCGCGACCCAGCTGATGGTCGAGAAGGAACTGGCCAAGACCCAGCAGCCCAAGCGGGTGGAACTGGGCCGCGAGAAATTCCTCGAGAAGGTCTGGGAGTGGAAGGGCGAATACGGCTCGACCATCATCAACCAGCTCAAGCGTCTGGGGTCATCCTGCGACTGGTCGCGCAACGCCTTTACGATGTCGGGTGCGCCCGGTGCGCCGGAAGGCAATGAGGGCAACTTCCATGACGCGGTGATCAAGGTCTTCGTCGACATGTACGAGAAGGGCCTGATCTATCGCGGCAAGCGACTGGTGAACTGGGACCCCCATTTCGAGACCGCGATCTCCGATCTGGAAGTGGAGAATATCGAAGTCGCCGGTCACATGTGGCACTTCAAATACCCGCTCGCAGGCGGTGAGACCTATACTTACGTCGAGAAGGACGAGGACGGGAATGTCCTCTTCACCGAAGAGCGCGACTACATCTCGATCGCGACCACGCGTCCCGAGACGATGCTGGGCGACGGCGCGGTTGCGGTGCATCCGTCGGATGAGCGTTACGCCCCGATCGTCGGTAAGCTCTGCGAGATTCCGGTCGGCCCGAAAGAGCATCGCCGCCTGATCCCGATCATCACCGATCAATATCCCGATCCCGATTTCGGCTCGGGCGCGGTGAAGATCACCGGCGCGCATGACTTCAACGACTACATGGTCGCCAAGCGCGGCGGCATTCCGATGTATCGCCTGATGGACACCAAGGGCGCGATGCGCGCCGACGGGCTGTCCTACGAGGAATGCGCGGCCCGTGCGATGGACATCTCGAAAGGCGCGGAGTTCACCGAGGCCGAGATCGACGCGCTCAACCTCGTGCCCGAGGAACTGCGCGGGCTCGACCGGTTCGAGGCGCGTGAAGCCGTGATCCGTCAGATCACCGACGAAGGCCTCGCGGTGACGATCACGAAGACCATCACCGACGAAGACGGCAATGAGACGGAAACCACCGTTCCGTATGTCGAAGACAAACCGATCATGCAGCCCTTCGGCGACCGCTCGAAAGTGGTGATCGAACCGATGCTGACCGATCAGTGGTTCGTCGATGCCGAGAAGATCGTGGGCAAGGCGCTCGATGCGGTGCGCAACGGCGACACGGTGATCATGCCCGAAGCCGGCGAGAAGACCTATTTCCACTGGCTGGAAAACATCGAGCCGTGGTGCATCTCGCGCCAGCTCTGGTGGGGCCACCAGATCCCGGTCTGGTACGGTCTGGACATGGACGCGCCCGACTTCCGCGATGACGAGGGCGACGGCACGATCGACCTCGTGGAGATGGGCCGTCTGCTCGTCGAGACCAAGATGGTGCATCGCGACGACCGCTACCACTGCGCCTCCGATTTCGAGAGCGTCATCGGCTGGTTCAAGGCGCAGAATGCCGAGCTGCCAACGCCGCTGAACGTGGCGCGCATCGTCGAGGTGGAAGACCGCCACAAGGCGATCGAAGTGCTCGCCGCGAGCCTCGCGCAATACGAGATGACCGAGGACCCGACGCAGCTCGTCTATCCGGTCTGGCGCGATGCGGATGTGCTCGACACCTGGTTCTCGTCGGGCCTCTGGCCCATCGGCACGCTCGGCTGGCCCGAGGATACCGAGGAGATGCGCAAGTATTTCCCGACCGACGTCCTCGTGACCGGCTTCGACATCCTGTTCTTCTGGGTGGCGCGGATGATGATGATGCAGCTGGCCGTCATGGATCAGGTGCCCTTCCACACCGTCTATCTGCACCAGCTCGTCCGTGACGAGAAGGGCAAGAAGATGTCGAAGACGACGGGCAACGTGATCGACCCGCTCGAGATCATCGACGCCTACGGCGCGGATGCGCTGCGCTTCACCAATACCGCGATGGCGGCGATGGGCGGCGTGCTGAAGCTGTCCGAGGAGCGCATCAAGGGCTACCGCAACTTCGGCACGAAGATCTGGAACGCGACCCGCTTCGCCGAGATGAACGGCGTGTTCGAAGGCCCGGTCGTGACCGAGATCCCGCAGCCCACTCACACGGTGAACCGCTGGATCATCGGCGAGACCGCGAAGATCCGCGAGCAGGTGGACGAAGCCTTCGCCGCCTATCGTTTCAACGACGCGGCCCTCGGGCTTTACGGCTTCGTCTGGGGCAAGGTCTGCGACTGGTATGTCGAATTCGCCAAGCCTCTGTTCGACGGCGAGCATGCCGAGGAAACCCGCGCCACGATGCGCTGGGTGCTCGATCAGTGCTACACGCTGCTGCACCCGATCATGCCCTTCATCACCGAAGAGCTGTGGGAGCTGACCGCGCCGCAGGGCGACCGCGCGAAGATGCTCGTCCATGCCGACTGGCCGGATTACAAAGCCGCCGATCTGGTGGACGAGGCCGCGGACCGCGAGATGAACTGGGTAATCGACCTGATTGAGGCGATCCGCTCCTCGCGCACCCAGATGGGAGTGCCGGTGGGTCTGAAACTGCCGATGGTTCTGGCCGAGGCCGATGACGCCGCGCGTGCAGCGCTCGCCAATAACGAGGCGCTGATCTTCAAGCTGGCGCGCATCGAGAGCATCACCGAGGCACCGATCCCGAAAGGCGCGATCTCGATCCCGGCGCAGGGCGCGCTGTTCGGTCTGCCGCTGGAAGGCGTGATCGACATCGCCAAGGAGAAGGCGCGTCTGGAGAAGGCTCTGGGCAAGATGGAGAAGGAAATCGGCGGCATGAAGGGCCGTCTGAACAATCCGAAATTCATCGCCAATGCCGATCCCGAGGTCGTCGTGGAAACCCGCGAGAACCTCGCCCGCGCCGAGGAAGAGGCCGAGAAGGTGCGTCAGGCCGTGGCGCGTCTGGCCGAGTTGGGCTGAGCGAGGCCTTTAGCGATCAGGGCCGCGTCTGACCCTCGGGTGGGCGCGGCTCAACACGTGAGGTCCGCACTTTATCTCACAAGCCCGAACGACGGATGAGCGCGCGCGACATCGCAATGCGCCCTCCCGTGGGGAGGGTCGGGCGCGGCCCGGGGCTGGTCGCCCCGCGCCATGAGCTGAGCGGAGACCTCACTCCGACACTTCCTTCATCGTGAAGGCCACGCCCGAGGCGACCACGCAGATTCCCGCATAGACGATCAGCACCATATCCGGCCCCGCCATCGCGAGCGCCGAGCTTGCCGCGCCGAAGGCCAGCAGCATCACCCCCACGGTCGTGTTCGACACCGCCGTATAGGCCGCGCGGTCATCCTTGGGCGACATATCCACGAGGTAGGTCGAGCGGCCCAGCCGCACCCCCTGATAGCCGATCATCAGCCCGAACAGCGCCACCGGCGAGGCCCAGATCGTGCCCATCAGCCCCGACCAGCCCAGCACCACCGCCAGCGCCAGAAACGCGGCTGCGACCAGCCCGGTGAAGATCAGCACCTTGCGCGAGGAGCGATCCGCCAGCCGCCCCCAGATATAGGAGCTCACCAGCGAAGCCAGCGCCGAGGCCAGCACCATCGCCCCCAGCGCGCCGAACCGGTTATCGCCCGCCTGGGCCGCGAGCAGCACGATATAGGGCGGCGCGAGCGCGGTCGGCAGCAGCAGCACCCGCGCGATCACGAACTTGCCCAGATCGGCGTCCTTCCACAGCAGGCTCAGCTCGGACAGGCCGATGCTGCCCTTGTCCTCGCCCGGCTGATCCTCCTCGCGCAGCGTCGAGAACAGCACCGCCGCGGCGACCCAGAGCACGGCGGCCAGCGAGATCGCTCCGATCACGAGGCTCAGCCGCTCCACCACCCCGGTCATCAGGATGATCGCGAACAGGATCACCCCGGCGGCAGAGACGCTCGTCGCAATCCCGGTCGTCGTGCCGCGCCGCGTACGGTCCACGGTCTTGCCTAGCACATCCTTGTAGCTCACCGAAGACAGCGAGCGCGCAATCGCCAGCACGCCCAGCGCAACCAGCATCGCAAGCCCCGCAGCCATCCCCTGCATCGTCAGTGCGATCACCACGATCGCCGCCGCGGCCAGCCCCTGGATCAAGCTCCCCGCCGCCCAGGCCCATTTGCGCTGCGGCATCTGGCGGACATGCGGCGCGGTGAACAGCTGCGGCAGCAGAGAGCCCGCCTCGCGCACCGGCACCAGCCAGCTGACCAGCGCGGCGGGCGCGCCCACCGCCTGCATCAGCCAGCTCAGCACCAGTTTCGGATCGATCAGCCCATCGGCGAGCTTCGTCATCGACAACGAGCCGACATGGCGCAGGAAACTGCCGGGTTCATGCTTCGCCGCGCTGTCGCTGAGCTCTTTTACGTTCCCCGGCGCATCTCCGGTCAGGGTCTCGAACAGGGAGGTGGAGAAAGAGGTGTCGCTGGCGCTCATCGGCTGGCTTCCCAAACATATGTGATTTTTAAAGATTACGCGGGGACAAGCCTTTAGCCTAGTCCCCGGTTCCGGTGTTCCGGCTCCCCTCGCTACCTCTTGAAGCGCCCCCTTGCCGCATGACCGCTTTGCGCTTACGCCTGTAGCCATGACCGGACCCCGATATACCCGCCTGATCGACAGCCTTCCCGCCACCGTGCCCTTCGTCGGGCCCGAGGAACACGAGCGCATTGCCGGCCGCCGCTTCACCGCGCGACTGGGTGCGAATGAAAACGGCTTCGGCCCCTCGCCGCGCGCGATTGCCGCGATGGCGGCGGCGGCAGGCGAAGTCTGGAAATACGGCGACTCGACCAGTTTCGAACTGCGCACGGCGATTGCCGAGCATCACGGTGTCGCGGTCGAGAATGTGCTGGTCGGCGAAGGGATCGACGGGCTTCTGGGTTATCTATGCCGTCTGGTGATCGAACCCGGCGACCCGGTCGTCACCTCGGAAGGCGCCTACCCGACCTTCAACTACCACGTCGCGGGCTTTGGCGGGGTGCTGCACAAGGTGCCCTATGCCGATGACCACGAAGACCCGCAGGCGCTGATCGCGAAGGCGGCGGAGGTGGGCGCGAAGCTCGTCTATATCGCCAATCCCGACAATCCGATGGGCACCCATCACCCGCGCGAGATGATCGAGGCGATGATCGAGGCGGTGCCCGAGGGCACGCTGATGGTGCTGGACGAGGCCTATGTGGAATTCGCCGAAGACGGGACCGAGGCGCGCATCAAAGCCGACGATCCCCGCGTGATCCGGATGCGCACCTTCTCGAAGGCGCATGGGATGGCGGGCGCGCGTGTGGGCTATGCCTTGGCCGCGCCCGAGCTGATCGCGGCCTTCGACAAGATCCGCAATCATTTCGGCATGTGCCGCATCTCTCAGGCAGGCGCGCTGGCCGCGCTGCAGGACAAAACGTGGGCCGCCTATATGCGCCTTCTGGTGGCAGGCGCGCGCGACAGGATCGACACCATCGCGCGGGCGAACGGGCTGAGCACTCTGCCCTCGGCCACGAATTTCGTCGCCGTCGACTGCGGGCAGGACGGTGAGTTCGCGCGGGCTGTACTGCAGGAACTGGATGCGCGCGCGGTGTTCGTGCGGATGCCTTTCGTCGCCCCGCAAAATCGCTGCATCCGGGTTTCAGTCGGGCCGGAGGCCGAGCTCGACGCCTTCGCCGCGGCTCTGCCCGACGCGCTGAAAGCCGCCCGCGCGCGCTGAGCCGCGCGCCCTCTCAGACACAATTCCGCCGATCAAATCGGCAAAAAAGCACCGGCGTCGGCGCGTCTCGCTGCAAGGTGAGTTGCGCCGACTCGGGGGCGCGCCCATGTTTTGCTCAACAACAGGAGCAGACCCATGAGCCGCAAGACTCGCAACGCCCGTATCGCAATGCTTAGCCCGCTGGCCTTTGCCTTGGCCTTCGGCGCTTATGCAGGCATGACCCAATCCAGCCGCGAGATGAAGCTCTCGACGTCGCGCACCGAAGCCCCGCAAATCTCGCGCGAAGCCTCGGAAGAGGTCGAACAGCTCACCGACTGGCTGGAGCGTCACGGTCAGGCCTGACCGGCGCCTTTCGCAATCGCGCCAGCCGCCGCGGCGATGCCGCCGGGGTTGTGCGGGATTTTCAGCGCCTGCATCCCGGCCTCCATCGTCGCCAGCGCGCCGAGCGTCATATGGGCGTTCACGTGGCCCATATGGGCGACACGCAGGAAATCGTTGGCCTCGGGCGTGCCGGGTTCGGCCATCCCGAGCCCGATGCCCAGCGTCACCCCCGCCTCGCGTTCGAGCCAACTGCGCAGCCGCTGGGCGTTGCCCGCCCCGATCCGCGCCGCGGTCACCGAATGGGCGCGATGGGCCGGGTTCGCGATATTGAGCGCGATGTCGCCCTCCTGCCCCCAGGTCTCGAAAGCCGCCCAGACAGCGGAGGCGAGCGTCGCGTGACGCGCCCAGATATGGGTCAGCCCCTCTTCCTCCAGAATCATCTTTAGCGATTCATCCAGGCCGAAGAGGTGATGCGTCGGCGAGGTGCCCCCGAAATACTGATAGACCATCTCGGGGAAGGCGCGCGGCTGCCAGTCCCAATAGGGCGTGACCAGATCGGCCTCGCGGCTCGCGGCCAGCGCCTTGTCGGAGAACCACACGAAGCCCAGACCGGGCGGCACCATCAGGCCCTTCTGGCTGGCGGCGACCATCACGTCGACGCCCCAATCGTCCATCCGGAACTCGTCGCATCCCAGAGAGGCGATGCAATCGACCATCAAGAGCGCCGGGTGACCCGCCGCGTCGATCGCCGCGCGGATCGCCGGCACGTCGTTGACCACCGAGGTCGCGGTATCGACATGGGTGAGCAGCACGGCCTTGATCTCGTGGGTCTTGTCGGCCCGCAGCGCCTCTTCGACCTTTGCAGGATCGGCGGGGGCCTTGATGCCGAATTCCAGCCGCTGAACGTCCACGCCCATCGTGGCCGCGTTGCGCGCCCAGATATTGCCGAAGCGCCCGGTCACGAGGCTCAGCGCCTTGTCCCCGCGCGAGAACACGTTGGAGATCGACGCCTCCCAAGCGCCGTGCCCGTTGGCGATATAGATCGCGACATGGGACGAGGACATCGCCACCCGACGCAGGTTCGCCGCGACCCGCGCCGCGATCTCCTCGATCTCGCCTTCGTAGATATTGGGCGCGGGACGATGCATCGCGGCCAGAACACGGTCAGGCATCGTCGAGGGGCCGGGAATGGCGAGGTAGGGGCGACCTTGGGCAAGGCTCATCGGGTATCTCCGTCTGGCACAACGGACAATCGGTAATCCCGCCCGCCCGCCGCGTCAATCTCGCGCCCGGCTTGCACGTGCCCCCTATCTCGCGGTAATTCACGGGCTTAACCGCGTGCCGAATGGCGCGCCTATCGCATGGTGCCTCGTGGCCAAGACTGCAAATCCTTACACGTCGAAACACCTCGCGGGCCGGATGTGGCGCGATTATCTGCTAAAGCACTGGCCGATGATCGGCGTGTCGATGGTGCTTCTAATGATCGAAGGCTCGACGCTGGGCGCGCTGAGCTGGATGCTCAAGCCGCTCTTCGACAAGGTCTTCGTGCAGGGCGAGAGCGGTCTGATCTGGTGGGTCGGCGCCGCGATCTTCGGGCTGTTCCTGATCCGCGCCGTGACCTCGGTGGCCTCGCGCACGGTGATGACGAGCGTCTCGCTGCGCACCTCTAGCGATATGCAGACCGATCTGTTCCGGCACATGCTGCGGCTCGACCAGCATTTCTATCAGGCCAACCCGCCCGGCGCGCTGATCGAACGCGTGCAGGGCGACACCTCGGCCGTGCAGAACGTGTGGAAGATCTTCATCTCCAGCACCGGGCGCGACGCGGTCTCTCTGATTTCGCTGTTCGGCGTGGCGGTCGCTATCGATCCTGGCTGGACGCTGGGGGCCGTGATCGGCGCACCGCTCCTAATCCTGCCGGTCGCGATGGCGCAACGCTATATCCGCCGCAAGACCCGCCAGATGCGCGAAAGCTCTTCCGAACGCGCAACCCGGCTCGACGAGGTTTTCCACGGCATCGCCGCCGTGAAGCTCAACGGGATCGAGGAGTATCAGGCGGGGCGTTTCTCCCGTCTGGTGAACGAAGTCCGCATCGCCCAGATCAAGACCACCTTCATCTCCGGCCTCGTGCCCGCGATGATCGACATCATCACCGGTCTCGGCTTCTTCGTTGTGCTGATCCTCGGCGGCCAGCAAATTCTGGAGGGCGAGCGGTCCGTCGGCGATTTCATGTCTTTCTTCACCGCGATGGCGCTGGCCTTCCAGCCGCTGCGCCGTCTCGCGAATTCCGCGGGTGCCTGGCAGACGGCGGCCGCGAGCCTCGAGCGCATCTATCGCCTGTTCGACACGCAACCGACGATTACCTCGCCCACGCAGCCTGCCGCCCTGCCCGAGACCACGCGGATCGAGTTCGACGACGTGCATCTGCATTACGGCGACAAGCACGTCCTGCGCGGCCTCAGCTTCGTTGCCGAACCCGGCCAGACCACCGCGCTTGTCGGCCCCTCGGGCGCAGGCAAGACCACCGTGTTCAACCTGCTGACCCGGCTCGTCGATCCCGATAGCGGGCGCATCACGCTGGGCGGCACGCCGCTGAACGATCTCGGCCTTGCCGAACTGCGCCAGCATTTCTCGACCGTGTCGCAGGATTCCGCGCTGTTCGACGAGACGATCCGCGAAAACGTTCTGCTCGGGCGGCAGGAGGTCGATCCCGACCATATCCAGACCGCGCTCGAAGCGGCCCATGTGACGGAATTCACCGACCTTCTGCAAAACGGCATCAATACCGGCGCAGGCCCGCGCGGCTCGGCGCTGTCGGGCGGGCAACGCCAGCGGGTCGCCATCGCGCGCGCCGTCCTGCGCGACGCGCCGATCCTGCTGCTCGACGAGGCGACCTCCGCCCTCGACACCGTCTCCGAGGCCAAGGTCGCGCAGGCGCTGGCGGACCTGAGCCAGGGCCGCACGACGCTGGTCATCGCCCACCGCCTGTCGACTGTGCGCAATGCCGACAAGATCGTCGTCGTGGTCGAGGGTCAGGTCGTCGAACAGGGCACGCATGACGAGCTGCTGGCCAAGAACGGGCCCTATGCGGGGCTGTGCCGGATGCAGCTTCTCGATTGAGTTGGCATTCCCGTCCCGGCTGCCTACATGGGCGGGGAAAGGAGACCTCTATGGCCGAGCGCATTCTCTACGAGATCACCGGTGCGGATCGCGAGCACTTCCTGCAAGGGCTGGTGACGAACGACGTGAGCCACGTGAAAGACGGGCTGGTCTATACCGCCCTGCTGACGCCGCAGGGCAAATACCTTGCCGATTTCTTCCTGCTCTCGCGGGGCGAGGCGATCGTGCTCGATATCGACGCCAGCATCGCCGAGGCGACGATCAAGCGGCTGAGCATGTACAAGCTGCGGGCCGATGTCGCGATCGTCCCCTCTGATCTGAAGGTCTATCGCGGCACCGGGCCCGCGCCCGAGGGCGCGCTGGCCGATCCGCGCCATCCCGACATGGGCTGGCGGCTCTACGGGGACGAAGCGGGCGATGACGGCACCGATTGGGACGCGATCCGCGTTGCGCATTGCATCCCTCAGACCGGTGTCGAACTGACCCCCGACACGTTCATCCTCGAGGCCGGGTTCGATCGGCTGGACGGCGTCGATTTCCGCAAAGGCTGCTATGTCGGCCAGGAAGTCACCGCACGGATGAAGCACAAGACCGAGCTGCGCAAAGGCTTCGTCACGGTCGGGATCGAAGGCCCTGCCGAGCCGGGAACCGAGATCACCTCGGACGGGCGCAGCGTCGGGCGTCTTTTCACCCGTTCGGGCGATCGCGCGATCGCCTATCTGCGCCTCGGACGCGCATCGGGCGAGATGTCGGCGGGTGACGCGGTGGTCACTTATTTATGACCAGCAAGGATCAAATGTTTCGGAAAGCGCAAGCCCCATCCATGCGTTTTACGGAACATCGTGACGCAGAGGAAACGACCGCAAGAAATCCTTCGTAATACGAACGAATTCGCGTAATCTGAAGACCATCAATAGAGCGCAATTTCAATCACTTAGGAGACCATCTAGGCCTTTGTGCGTTCGCGCTTCGCAAATAGCCGGCCTTGAATTCCAGCGGCACACGCTTACTTCGCGTGCATTGCGATCCCTTGTGAGGGGCCTAGCTTTTGGTGAACGGCAAAGGTGATATGCGCCAGACGCATACCTGCCATGTGACCCAAGGCATATCGAATCGGGGGCCGAACGGCCTAGATGGCCCTCACGCCAGGAAACGCAAGAGCAATAACAAAGGACGGAAGAATGCGCGATTTCGTTGACGGCTCGGCCTTCAATTACGAGCAGGGCCAACGAGCCCGCAAACTGTTCGCCGCTGTGGTTCTCGCGGCGCTGGATGATGCGATTGCAGACGACAAGAAATACGGCAACGGTCCCGAGCAGATCGCCCGCTGGGCACGCTCGCGCGATGGTCGTGAAGTTCTGTCCTGCGCCGGCATCGATCCGAACGAGCGCGTCGTCCGGGGTTTGATGGAATTCGTCGGCAAAGGTGTCCGCACGTCGGTCGCTCTGTCGCGCGAAGAAAGCGAACGCCGCCTCGCCGCGATTTCGGACGAGCACGAGGCCGAAGCCGCCTGATCCTGTCAGGCGCCACGGCGACAGTTGGATACACAAAACGGCGCGCCCCACAGGGCGCGCCGTTTTGAATTTCTTGGGTGTGTTTTCGCGATGATCTAAGGGGACGTCTTGCGTGCCTTGTCGGTGGCATGAGCTTCCCGGTCGATGCACGCTTTGCTGGCCGCGCAGAGCAGGGCTAAGTCGCTCTCGGGCGTCCCTGCCCGAGCATCTCCACTCAGTCCAGATCGCGGCTCATCAGAGCGCGCTGCACTTCGCGACGCACCATCTTGCGCAGGTTGCGCGTGATCTTCGCACCGAGCGCGCCTTGAAGCTCTTCGCGCAGCAGCGACGACACGAGGTGCCGAAGCTGGGTCTCGGTCATCGATTGCGCCAGCGGATGCAAGGCGGCATCGGGCTGGTCCGATGTGGACGCAAGCTCGGCCTCGAGCGCGGCGATCTCATCCGCCTCGAAATCCTCTTCGAGCGACGCACGAAGCTCCGCATAGCTGGACGTCCGCGACTCCGGCTCCGGGGCACGCGCCCCGGCATCGCTGAGATGCAGGCGACGCGGCGGCGTATCAGCCGCATGCTCGCTAGCCTGCACGAAGTTGGGAGCACTGTCAGCGCCGTCCATCTCCGGCGTGAGATCTTCCCAATCCTGCGCTGCGGTGGCGTCCTGCAGCGACTCAGGCTCAGCCTCGGCCCCCGGCGGCACGTCGAAGCCGATCACGGCCTCGGTCGCGAAGGCCTCATCGTCGATGCTGATGTCTTCCGGCTCGGCCTCTGCGGGAGCGGCGTCATCGAAATTGAGCCCCGCCAGAGGGTCATCCTCGGCGGACGTATCGTTCTCGGCGCTCTCCAGCATCTCGGCGGCAGCGTCCGCGTCGCCTTCAGCTGCGTCGCCTTCCGGCGCTTGGGGCGCGACGAAGCCGGCCACGTCCTCCCACTCGGCGCTGGTGAAGGTCTGCTCCGGATCGGAGCCCTGATCCCAAACCGGCGTAAAACTTTCGGGTAGTTCGGTCAGCGGCGCGGTGCCTGCCGGTTCGAACCTGTCGCCCGTCTCGGATTCGTAATCGGAACCATCGCGCGCCACTTCCGCCTCAAGCTGGGCGAGCGAGCCCTCCAGCCGCTTGAGCTCATCGTCAAAGCTGCCCTGCGGCAATTCCGCCTCCGACGGCCAGGGCTCGGCCTCTGCATCATCGAATTCGGGTTCGAAATTCTGCGGCTTGCGACGCGCCTCGGAAAGCGGTGCGGGCTCCGCCGACCCGGCGGGCGCCTCCGACAGGTCGGCGGCGTCATCCTGCGCCTCTGCGGCTTCCTCTTCCGGCGAAACACCCGGCGCGGACCATTCGAGATCGTGGATATCGCCTTTCGACCCCGCCTGAGTGTCCGACACGAGATGCGCAGGCGTCAAAACCAGAGGATCGGGCGTCGAGCCCTCCCCTCTCGAGGTCGGATAGCTCTCGGCCACACGCGGGCTGTCCTGCGACACCAGTCGCCGGATCGATGCCAGCACATCTTCGATTTCGGGTCTGGGTCGGGTATCAGCCATGATCACTCCATCCTGCCGCGCGCACGCGCGCCTGTCCAGCCGTGACGGATCCGAAACTGCGAGGGACACCCGGAGGCTGCGATGCCTGCGCCACAGCGGCGCGGCAGGCGGGCCCGAAAGCCCGCCGAAACACCGTTCGGTCGTTACTGGCCGATGGCCTTGAGCACACGATCCAGACGCTTGCCCTGCGGGCTGAGCGTGAGGGGCGCGGTGCGGACCGAGTTGTAATAGGCCGCGGGATCATAGGTCGGAATTCCAAGCTTCAGGTTTTCTACCGTCAACAGACCCATAGCGGACAAAAGTTGATAATAAGCTACCTGCAGAGTGGCCGCCGCGTCGATCCGGCCCGCCTGCGCATCCAGCAGGTCCTGTTCAGCCGAGAGCACGTCGAGCGTGGTGCGCGCGCCCAGAAGCGCCTCTTCCTTGACGCCCTGATAGGCGGTCCGGGCTGCAGTGATCTGCTGGTCGTAAGCAGAGATTTGCGCCTTCGCGATGTCGATCGCCGCCCAGGCGTTGGCCACGTTTTGCGAGACTGTCACACCGGCCTGGCTCAGCTGCGCGCGGGCCGATTGATCGTTCGCCACGGCCTGACGCTGCGCCGAAAGAAGCGCGCCACCCGAATAGAGCGTCTGGTTCAGCTCAATCCCGGCGGATTGCGTCTGCACGCCCTGCTCTTGCTGGCGCAGGCCAAGCGAACCGGTGATTTTCGGCAGGCGATTGGCGCGGGCGTAATCCACGCCGAGGTCATAGACCGCGACGGTGTGCTGCAGCTGCTTGATGCTCGGATGGGTGCGCAGCGCGATGTCACGTGCAGCGTCCAGCGAGCCCGGAAGCGACGGACGCTTCGGGAAGGCCGCGAGGTTGCTCGGATAGTGGCCTGTCGCCGCCTTATAGGCCTCGCGTGCGGAGCGCAGGTTGCCCTGTGCCGCAGCGAGCGAGGCGCGGGCGGAGGCCAACTGCGCCTGAGCGAGCGACACGTCGGTCTTGGTGACTTCACCCACTTCGAAACGGTCGTTCGAGGCCTTGAGTTCTTCGTTTAGGACGCGCGCCGAGTTCTGGTTGATCGCAACCTGCTCGGAGGCCGATTTCACGTCCGAATAGGCTTGGATCGCCGACAACAGCACGTTTTGTTCGACCGAGCGCAGACCCTCACGGGTGGCCAGCACGGTCTCTTTCTTCATCGAGACATTGATCTTGTTGCGACCGAAATCGAACAGCGTCATCGACGCGCCGAGCGAGGTCGAGGCGCTCTGCGAGATCGCCCCCGTGGCGTCGGAATTCAGGTAATCGTAGCTCGCGGTCCACTGCAGGACCGGGCGCAGATTCGCGACCGCCTGAGCGACGTCTTCATCGGCGGCCCGCAGCGCGGCCCGGTTCTGCTCCAGCAGGTTCGAATTGCGATATGCAGAGACCAGCGCATCGGCGAGCGTCTCCGCCCCTGCCGCGACCGGCCCAAATGCGGTAGCCGCGACCAAAGCGGTCATAGTCAGAGTCTTGCGCAGCATCGAATGTCCCTCGTTTCCTGTATCGCCGCAGATGCAGGTGTTGTCCCTCTGCCGCCGGGCGCGATTGCTTCAAATTCTATCGGCTCAGCGCCCGATTGCATATCCTGCAAAACAGCTAGCCTATTCGATGTGCTCCTCAGAGCACGAATTCACGCGGCTTCACGAACCCCTGGAGGACAGGTGCGGTGCCATTGAAAAGATCGCGCCAGCTCATCGCACCGTCGATCTTGTAACCGATCCGGGCGACCCCGAGGGCGCCTTCCATGAAAATTGCGGTGATCCGGCCGCCTTCTTTGAGTTGCTCGATCAGCGCGGCGGGAACGGTTTCGACCGCCCCTTCGATGAGGATCGCGTCATAGGGGCCATGCTGCGCCGCGCCCTCGGTCAGCGCGCCGGTGACGACGGCGACATTGTCGGCCCCCGCCTCTGCCAGCGCAGCCTCTGCCTGCGATGCCATCTCTTCGTCTTCGAGCGCGACGACCGCCTCGGCCATCCGAGCGATCACGGCGGAGGAGTAGCCGAGCCCCGCGCCCACATCGAGGACCAGATCATCGGGCTGGATGTCGAGCGCATCGAGCATCTTCGCGAAATTGCGCGGTTCCAGCAGCACGCGGCCCTGCGCCAGTTCGAGGTTTTCCCCGATATAGGCGGCTTCGCGCTTGGCCGCGGGCACGAATTGCTCGCGCGGCACATGCAGCATCGCCGCGATGATCGGGAATTTGGTCACATCGCTGGGACGGACCTGCGTGTCGACCATCATGGTGCGGCGCGTAGCGAAATCTTGCATGTCGAGAACTCTTCGGTAGCAAACCCTTGTGGCCGGTTTTGCCACAGAAGCAGGGTCTGAGCAAGTTATGCGAGAGGGCCCTCGGACCTGCTCTTGCGCTCAGAGCCGACGTCGCCTGCGCACAATGCGCCAAAGGCACAACTCGCCTCTTGCGCGGGCGCTTGCGATACCGTATCTGACGCCAACACCACGGCGGCGAGTTGGCGGAGTGGTGACGCAGCGGATTGCAAATCCGTGTACACCGGTTCGATTCCGGTACTCGCCTCCAAATTTTTCAATGACTTACGTCGCGCTTTCTCGTTCAGAAATCGGATTTTGAAACAAGCGTTGAAACTTTCACGTTCCCTTCTTGTTCTGTTCCATTCGATTCCGGGCTTCTTGGGCCTGCTGTGCAAAAAGTCGCTGTCGGACCTCACCACCATATTTTTTCAGCATTTCTACGCCCGAGTGACCTGTGACGGCCTTCACCATTTCGTCGTCGCATCCAGCTAAGTAGAGCTCGATCGTCGCATTCTTGCGCAGACCGTGCGTGACATATTTCTTAGCTTGCGGATGCTTCATGCTTGCCTTCACCTTACGCATCTCCTCGGCGATCATGCGGTAGCTTACTGGCCGCCCCTTTGCATCTGTGATCACGTTAAGTCCCTTCTTCGGAACCGCAGATAGATACTCCGCCAAGCGTTCGGTGAGCGGGATCCACAACTCCTTGTCAGTTTTGCCTTGCTTAACCCGATAGACGCCCTCCGAAAGGTCGCCCCAACGGATCTTCACCACATCGCCAATGCGCTGGCCGGTCCCGATACAAAGTTCGTAAACAAGCCTTGCTCTAGCTGTTGCAACTTCTTCGAACTCTTCGCGCACATCCTGCGGCCACGGCTCCCAGCCGTCACTTTTTTGCTTCAGGAGAGGAACGCCATGCGCCGCGGTTTTGTCACCGGTTCCTTTAATAAAGCCTTTCAGTCTTGCATGGTTGAGGAGCACCACCATAACCTGAACGAGATAGTTCGCTTGGCGCCAATGATGCCTGTTCGCTTGCTGTAACTCGTAGATGTGCGTTGTTTCGATCTTAGCCGGCTCATAGTCGCCCCAAATATCTCGAATATGGCTAATATACTTGTGGTAGTCGCTTTTCGTGCGGGGAGCGAGTTTCTGAAAAGCCTCGCTTTCATAATAGCTTAGAATAAGGGCCTCAAAGTTCCTCTTGGAAGGAGCTGACTTTTCTGCCTTAAGAAGCCGATTATAATGATCCCAAAATTCTGGCGACCCCGGCTCCTCGTGCATCATCTCTGACTGGCCGCGAGCCCGGCGAATAAACCGAACATACTCACGATCTTCGTAGACATATTTAGGGAGCGCTCTCCTCGTCATTTCTTCCCCATCCTCAGATCACCGCTGAGGAAGTCATCAGGGTGTTCTTGTTCAATCTTCGTCATGTGGAGGATGACACAGCCATCTGGCTTAATCTCGATCCGCGCGCCGGCCAATCCAGCGTCGGACAATTCGCGCACAAGTGTGGCGACAAGTCTTTTCGAGTGTGCCTGGGGGCTTGTGGCCATCTTCTTTCCTAGCGATATTCCCTCTTGGGGCCTGAATTTCCGAGGTTTTGGCCCCGCATTCCCTATTGTGGTGCTTTGGGGTGAAATACCGAAGAGGTTTCGTTCCTCAATCCACAGGAAATCGTGGACAGGATGTAGCCGTTGCCTACGCCACATGGGCCCGGGCGCGGCTCTTCTGCTTCGGCGTGAGGATTAGCCTGATTGATCTGGAGCTTCGATTTTCTTTGCTCTCGACCTAGATCGGCAGCCATTCTCGTCTGAATAAACTTCGCGGATCGAGCACATGAAGCGTTCTTCAATCACGTGTTCGGAACTCGATGGAGACGTCAGACGGCATCCAATTCGAACGCCCCTGCTAAAGAAGATTTCACGACCTTGATCACGCCACGAGCGGCCTTTGTCGGGCTGCATCAGAAACGCTCCCCACTCCGACTGGTGTGCCACGCAATCACTCTGCGTCTGCAAACAAGCTGAAACGCGCGACCAACGCTAAATTCTCGGGAGAAAGCGCACCTTCATGACACTGCCCCCGAGGCGTCTTTCACGAAAGCGAATAGCACCTCCTGTTTGTGAAGAAGATGAACCTTTGCCGCGCGGCTCCAATATTCGGAAGACAAGCGAAGCAACGCCTTCTTCGCGGAAACACCTCACGCTTCGATCAGTGCCCCGTCGCGGAGATGGATCAGCCGATCGAAGCGGTCGAAGATTTTCTCGTCGTGCGTCACGGTGAGAATACAGGCTTCCTGCTCGACGGCGAGCTTTCGCAGCAAATCCATCACAAGCTGAGCCCGCACGGAATCGAGAGCAGCCGTTGGCTCGTCGGCAAGAATGATCCGTGGTCGGTTCGCTAATGCGCGCGCGATGGCAACGCGCTGCGCTTCCCCACCTGACAGATGCGCGGGCTTGACCTCGGCGCGATGTCCGACCTCGAGATAATCCAGCAATTCGCGTGCCCGTGCTTTCGCCGCCGCAGGCTTCCAGCCCGCGAGATTCAGCACCACCGAGACATTCTCTTCGGCTGTGAGGAACGGAAGCAAGTTATGCGCCTGAAAGATGAAGCCGATTTTGTCGAGACGAAGTTGACGCAGGTTGCCACGCAGCCATCGGCCGTCAAACACCGTCTCGCCATCGAGCAAGAGACGGCCTGCCGAGGGGTCAACAATGCATCCGATAATGTTGAGCAGTGTGGTCTTTCCCGAACCCGAAGGGCCGAGCATCGCCACCACCTCGCCCGCATGGATCTGCAAATCGACCACGCGCAATGCATCGACGCGTGTTTCACCCTCGCCATAATGCTTGGCTACGCCTGACACATCGACGAGAAGGTCACCAATTGCCATATCAGCCTCCAATCGCCGTCGCAGGGTCAACCTTGAGCGCGGCACGGATACCGAGCCCGGAGGCCACGATGCAGACACCAACGATGATCCCGGCAAGCACCAATGCGTTGGTGGGCTCCAGCACAACACGGCGAGGAAAACTGTCTTTCACCAGCAAAATCAAAGACAGCCCGATCGCCCAGCCGGAAATTCCCAGGATCAGAGCCTGCTGAACTATGAGACCGAGGATCGTGCGATCTGGTGCCCCGATCAGCTTGAGCGTCGCGATCTGTTTCAGCTTCTCCATCGTCATCGTGTAGATGATCAGCGCGATCACCACTGCCGAGACGGTGAGCAGGATGCCCAAGAATAGACCGATCTGGCGGCGTGCGCGATCGACGACCGATGCGAGCAACAGTTCTTCTTGCTGTGCCTGGGTCAGGGCGCCCAGATGTTTCCATTGCCTGATCGTCGCAGCCACCCGCTCAACATCGGCATCGGGCTCGATCCGTGCAATTACTGCGGCGACATTGCTGGCGTCTGGCGATGTTGCGCCACGCGCCGCGCGGACCCTCTCGGCTGCGGGATCGAGTTCGCTTTGAAGGGCCATCGCGTCGGAAAGCGTCATGAAGACCGCGGGGTCACCGCCGGAGTTCATCGCATTTTCTGTCAGCCCGACGACGGTAAACCGGTTTCGTCCGATACGGATCGTGTCGCCGACCTGAAGCGCCGACTTTCGGTCGGCCACCAGTTCGTAGTGGCTGCGCCCAAGCCCACGCCCATCAGTGATGGTGGAGGGACCTCCGGGACGACCGCGCTCGTAACCTATAACATATAGCCGAAGCGTCTGCGTCCCGTGCTGTGCCTCGATCGTCTGGTAAGTGATCGCGCCCGCGTCAGAGATCCCCGGAAGACGCGCCACCGCATCGCGCGTCGCGGAAGGTAGCGAAGACGCCTCGGCAAAGGGCCCCTGAGTATTCGCCTCAACGACCCAGAGATCTGCGCGCGGTGCTTTGACTGCCGCAAGTGCATCCGAAACAAGACCGTTATAAATCCCGATCATCGCCAGCACGACAGTCATCAGCAACCCCAACCCGAAGCAGGTCAGGACAAAGCGAAACAGGCTATGCCGGATATCCTTGAGCGCAAGATTCATTCGTCTACCTCGACTCTCACCTTTCGGCCTTCGACAGCGCCTTTGGGAACCGGCGAAACAACCTCTGCGCCTTCCGGCAGACCGTCCGTCACCTCTGCGCGGCCGAGATCGTCGCGCGCACCGAATTCCAGGGTCGCCTGCGCGAGCGCACCATCCTGCGCTATCCAGACCGTTCCCGAAGCACCGTCGAAGCCCGTGATATCGACCTCGGGCACCATCAACGCCCGATCGCGATGACCCGTCGTGACCAGAGTCTCAGCCTGTTCGCCCAGATACATTTCGGCGGGGCAATCCGCGCAGGCGAGCCAGACCTTGCGCTCCTCGTTGACGCGGTCGCTTTCCAGCCCGATCCGCACGATTTCGCCATGAAACTCTTGTTGCGGGCGCGAACGAAGACGGATGGCGCCCACCTGCCCCAGCGCAAGCTGACCCGCGCGCCCCTCGTCGATATAGGCCTGAATCCAGATCGTCTGCGGATCAATCAGGCTGAAGATCGTGTCACCCGCCTTGACCACCGTGCCGGCCTCGGCCTTGCGCGCAATGATCAAGGCATCATAGGGCGCCGCCAGAACGTGTTTTTCCAGAAGCGTGCGGGCCGATTGCAGATTAGCATCCGCTTCCGCCGCCTGAGCCCGCAGCACCATCAGCTCGGTTTCGGCCACCGCGAGATCGGCGCGCGCCACATCGAGATCGCGCTGGGTTTCCTCCGCGCTCTGCTTTGAGGCGCGATCCGTTCGTGCAAGTTCCTGCTGGCGCGTATTGGCCGCCTCGCGCTGTGACAAAACCGCCTGAGCGCGTGGCAGGGCAGCTTCCGCCTTGGCGAGCGCTGCACGTGCCGCTTCCACCCCCGCATCAGCCTGGGCAACGCGCGCCTGTTGTTCTTCGGGATGCAAACGCGCCAATTCCTGCCCAGCCATAACACGATCACCAGCATCTGCTGACAGGCTCTGCACGGCGCCCCCCAGTTCGAAGCCAACGGCGCTCAGCACACGTGCCTCAACTGTTCCCAAACCATAAATCCGGAGCGTGACATCCGTCTCTGGCGAAAGCACCGTTACCGGCAGCGGACGGTGGCGCAGCACCCAAATCCCAACCGCCAGCGCGACTGCGGCTACACCGACGACAAACCAGCTCTTACGCATCTCTCAGCCATCCTTCCTGCATTCGAGCAAGCGCAGTTGCACATCCAGCAGCGCCAGCCCGGTCTCTTCCATTGACGACGTGCGCGGCCCGAGCGCCCATCGGATCGCGGCGCCCTGGACAAGCGAGCTCAGCAGATAAGCAGCATCACGCGGCGTGAGATCGACCGATACCCGCCCCTGTGCTTGTGCGGCGGCGATGTCCGCCTCAAGCGTTTCATGGAATACGCTTAGGCGCTCCCGAAAAGCCCCGCGCAGAACTTCGTTCTCGGTCGTCAATTCTCGCGAGAACAGGAGCATTGGGATCGCCGGAGTGCGCGCGATCACCCCAAGCTGTGCCGCCACCAATGCGCGCACCCGGTCCAGCGGATCTGACACACCCTCGAGCGCTGCCTCCCAGGCTGCCGCCAGGGTGTCGGTGACATGCTCGGCGACCGCACCCCAAAGCTCCGCCTTGGACGGGAAGTGCCGGAACAGAGCCGCCTGTGTCAGCCCGATCTGTTTCGCGACCGCATTCGTAGTCACGCGATCAGGGCCGATCTGGTCGGCCATCTCGAGGACGGTCGAAACGATTTCTGCTTTTCGTAGATCTGCGGATTTTCGCATCACATGCCCATTAGTAAGTTATTGATTACTTACTAATGGGTGGCTTTCGAAACGTCAACTGGCTCTTAGAACTGAAACCAATCCCGCATTGCCAGCGACCATTGCTCTCGGAATTTGCGAAATCGAAAGCACCCTCGGTGGCCCGTCAGGCGCCCACAAGACCGCGCGCATCGTCGAACCAGTCGTTGAGCGCCTCGAGTGAGAAAGGAAGGCGACAACCATATCCGCCCGTAAACTCATCATAAGCAAGTTCGTTCAGGCCGTTGATACCAACGAGGACGGGAATTCCCTGCAGTATAGCTTCAGCAATCACCGGGCGAAACCCGCGCCCCTCGGACTCCATCTTACCGAACTTATTCACGACAAGCAGATCGGCTCCACATGCAAGGCTATGTGAAACCGCTGCGACAGAAGCCTCAAGCGCTGCAGGATCAAGGCGGCAGCCGCGAGATCCCTCGCCAAGTGATTGCGAGATCGATAACACCGGCCCGTCGGGCAAAACCTTAATATCCATATCGCAGGCATGGCTTTTGGGCCGATCAATATTGACCTGAACAACGCCGCACACGCGATGCCCTCGCGCAATCACCTGTCGGGCAAAGCGCGCCATCAGAAAGTCCACGTCGCCCCGGCCAGGGCTTTGAATAGCTGCGATAGGAAACATTTCATGTCCTTTCCAATCAATCATTCGCCAAGATTCAGCGCTGCACATCCTCACCGAAAACGCTCGCGCGCGTGATGGTGCAGTCGAGGTCAGCGAGAACCCCGTCCTTGAGCCCATAGATCAATCCGTGAACCTTGACGGGCTCTCCTGCGGTCCAAGCTTGCTGAAGAATTGGTGTCTCAGCTATGCGTCGCACACCCTCGATCACGTTGAGCTCGGCCAAACGGTCGCGCCGGGCCTCGATATTGGCCAGCTGCCCCAGATCAATCGCATAGGCGCGCGCAAGACGACGAATTGGTTCAAGCCAATGGTCCGTGAGACCGCCGAGCATCTCCTCGGTCGCAGCTTTGACACCGCCGCAGCCGTAATGACCACAAACGATAATCTCGCGAATACCAAGGCTTTCGACGGCAAATTCAAGCGCACTCAGCAAGTTCATGTCTGAAGAATGCACGACGTTGGCGACGTTCCGGTGGACGAAGACCTCGCCGGGATCAAGCCCCGCAACAACATTCGCAGGCACGCGGCTATCGGCGCAACCAACCCAGAAGAACTCCGGGTTTTGCCGCGTCGCAAGACGTGAGAAATAGCCAGGCTCCTCCGCCTTGCGGCGTTCCGACCAAGTGCGGTTGCGGGTGAAAAGATCGCTCAGCATCGCTTTCGTCCCTATGCCGCCAGATCGACCCCAGAGATATCTGCTCGTGCGGCGAGCTCCGCCACGAAGGCGCGCACTGCGCGTGTCCAGGCTGCCTTCTCCATCGCTTCGGCAATACGCGGACGCACGGTCTCGTATGGCAGTGGAGCGCCTTCGGCGACCGCATCAAGCCGGATCACATGCCAGCCGAAGCGACTGAGCACGGGCTCCGCGGTAAGCTCTCCTTCGCCAAGCGCACGCAGCGCTTTCTCGAACTCAGGAACGGTGTCGCCCGGGCCGAGCTGGCCGAGGAAGCCGCCCTCGCCGCGCGACGAGCAGTCGCTATTCTCCTTGGCTAGACGCGCAAAGCTTTTGGGTTTTTCGATCGCCTCTGTCGCCAAGGCGCGCGCGCGGGCCTCAGCTGTCTCGCGTTGCGCCTCGTTGCGCGGATCGCAGGCGATCAGTATATGCGCGGCTTCCCAAAGCGGCGGGGCGCGGAACCGCGTGGGATCACGGCTCCATTCGACTTGGATATCCTCCTCGGAGGGAGGCGTCACCTCGACGGCATCCTCGAGAAGCGCACGGATCAGAGCCTCGTCCTCGGTCTCGATCTGTCCCGGAGCGACCTCCTGAGGGTCGACGTCAATCGCACGTTGCTCCGCTTCTTGCAGAAGAAGCGCGCGAACCGCGAGCGCATTGGCCGCCTTGCGCCAGGCAATGCCGGGTTTGTCACTCGGGCCGTTATGATGCTGGGCTTCCGCAGCAATCGCCGCGGAAGGGATAGTCTGGCCATTCACGACCACATCGGGAAAGAGCGGTTTGGTCATTGCTCTCACTCCGCAGCCGAAGGTCGCTTCGCCGCAGCGATACGCCTCTTATTGATGTCGGCAGCACTGCGCTCAGGCAACTTGGAGCTCCGGCGAGACCGCACGATCTGATAACCGGGGCGCAGCAGCAAATAACGTAGCGGCGCGAAGATCCCCGAAGCTATGTGAACGAGGCGGGTGAAGGGGACCAACAGGAAAATGGTCAGTCCGAGCGCGATGTGCAGCTTGAACACAAGCGCCGCGCCCGCGACATAGTCCGCAGCACCCGGCTGGAACGTCCAGATCATCTGCGCCCATGTCATGAACTTGACCATCTCGTGACCGTCGGAGTGTTGCCAGCTCACCGGAACCGTCCCGAGACCGAGCAGAAGCTGAGCCAGCAGGAGCACGAGGATCGCGATATCGGCAAAGCTCGACGTCAACCGGATACGTTGGTCGGTCCAGCGGCGATAGAGCAGCATCCCGCCGCCGATCGTCGCCATCACGCCCGCGATCCCGCCTGCCACGATTGCGAGGATTTGTTTGGCGCCGTGGCTGACATGGAGCATGTCGAATACCCAGATCGGCGTCAGAAGGCCGACGACATGGCCCACGAAGATCACAAGAACCCCGACATGGAACAGGATCGATGCGATCGCGAAATGACGCTGTCGCAGCAACTGGCTCGACGAGGTTTTCCAAGTGAAGGGATCACGATCGTAACGCGCGATCGATCCCAGGAAGAGCACGGAAAGTGCGATGTAGGGGTAGATGCCAAAGAGAAACGTATTCATCTGAGCCTCCGTCATTCCGCCGCGGTTTTCGCGTGGCGCAGTTTGGGCGGATCCATCTGCGCGAGCATGTCGCGCACCTGCGGACAGCCTGCATTCGGGTCGGGACCGAAGGTAACCTCGGTTTCTTCCCAGATCTTGTCGATCTCCTCGAGATCGTCGGGGGACGGATCAGGTCGCGCGAGAATCTCGGCCACAGCCTCCTCGTCAGCCATCTCACCCGACATTTGCACGAGCGCCGTGAAGATCGCCGCATAGGCGCTCTCGCGCTTGCCCAACCGTTCCCCGACCGCAGCGAGGATATGGGCTGCATCCGCCAGCATATCGCGCGCTTCCTCGGGCGGACGAGCCGCAAGGAACTCGAGCAGCACGGGAAGATGGTCGGGCAGTTCGGTCGTTGCTGGCTCAAAACCTGCCGCACGATAGGTCTCGAGCAGGTCGACCATGGCACCGCCACGATCACGGCTTTCTCCATGGACATGTTCGAAGAGGTTGAGCGACAGGCTGCGCGAGCGGTCGAAGAGCATCACATAGTCCTCTTCGAGCGCGTAGATGTCACGGGCACCGAGTTCTTCGATCAGCGGGCGCAAGTCCCGCCGTGCCGCCGCCGTGAGCCGCGTCTCGGAGGCGAGAACGCCCCCGATTTCCGGCATCGCTTGTTGCAGTTCCTGCGTCGGATAGCTCAGCAGGACCGAGAAGGCCTTGAGCGTGCGATCGTTGAGTTGATGGTCCATCACTGCACCTCCTGCGGCATCTTGAGCGGTCTTTTGGAGCCCCCGAAGAGCGAGCCCTTCGAGATCCCGGTCGAGCAGCCGTTGCAATCGGTGAACCCGGTGCCCGCGCGCAGGTCATAGGCATCCTCGACCTGTTCACGATGGGTCGTCGGGATCACGAAGCGGTCCTCGTAATCGGCGAGCGCCATGATCTTATACATATCCTCGATCACACGACCCGAGAGACCGACACGTGCGGCGATCCCTTCGTCGCGAACCCCGTCGACGGTCTTGGCCCGCATGTAGGAACGCATCGCAAGCATCCGCTCAAGCGCGGTAGCGATCGGCGCCTCGTCACCGGCTGTCAGCATGTTGGCGAGGTAGCGCAGCGGAATACGCAGGCTCTTCACGTCCGGCATCGCGCCATCCATGCCGATCGCGCCCGCCTCGGCGGCGTTCTGGATCGGTGAGAGCGGCGGAATATACCAGACCATCGGCAGCGTCCGGTATTCGGGATGCAGCGGGAAGGCGACCTTCCACTCCATCGCCATCTTCCAGATCGGGCTTTGCTGCGCCGACTTGATCCATTCCTCCGGAACGCCATCGGCTCGTGCGGCCTCGATTACGACCGGATCGTTGGGATCGAGGAACACGTCGAGCTGCGCGTCATAGAGCTGCTGCTCGGAGGGCGCATTCGCCGCTTGCTCGATCTTGTCGGCATCATAGAGCATGACGCCGAGATACCGAATCCGGCCCACGCAGGTTTCCGAACAAACGGTCGGGTTGCCGCTCTCGATCCGCGGGTAGCACAGGGTGCATTTCTCGGATTTTCCGGTCGACCAGTTGTAATAGACCTTCTTGTAGGGGCAGCCCGAGACGCACATCCGCCAGCCGCGGCATTTTTCCTGGTCGATCAGGACGATGCCGTCTTCCTCACGTTTGTAGATCGCACCCGAAGGACACGACGCTGCACAGGCCGGATTAAGGCAATGCTCGCACAGTCGCGGCAGATACATCATGAAGGTGTTCTCGTATTCCCCGTAGATCTCCTTCTGCACCCCCTCGAAGTTGTAGTCCTTCGAGCGTTTCGAGAATTCGCCGCCAAGGATTTCTTCCCAGTTCGGCCCCTTTTCGATTTTCTCGATCCGTTCGCCAGTGATCTTGGAGCGCGGGCGGGCGGTCGGAAAAGCCTTCATCTCGGGCGCGTTGGCGAGATGCTCGTAGTCGAAATCGAACGGCTCATAATAATCGTCGATCGCAGGCAGGTCGGGGTTGGCGAAGATATTCGCCACGATCCGCCATTTCGAACCCTGCCGCGGGATCAGCTTACCGGAACGGGTGCGTTTCCAGCCACCGTTCCAGCGTTTCTGATTTTCCCAGTCGGTCGGGTAGCCGGTGCCGGGCTTAGTCTCGACGTTGTTGAACCAAGCGTATTCGACACCGTCGCGGCTGGTCCAGACGTTCTTGCAAGTCACGGAGCAGGTGTGACACCCGATACATTTGTCGAGGTTCAGCACCATGCCGATTTGTGCGCGGACTCTCATTCTGCTGCCTCCTGGGTAGCGGGCTCATCGAGCCAGTCGATCTTCTTCATCTTGCGCACCACGACGAATTCGTCGCGGTTCGCACCCACGGTGCCGTAGTAGTTGAACCCGTAGGAAAGCTGGGCGTAGCCACCGATCATATGCGTGGGCTTGAGCGTCGCGCGGGTCACCGAATTGTGGATGCCTCCACGCAGGCCGGTCTTCTGAGAGCCGGGCGTATTCACGATCTTCTCCTGGGCGTGATACATGAAGATCGTGCCTTCCTTCATCCGCTGCGAGACAACCGCCCGCGCGGTCAGCGCGCCGTTAACGTTGTAGGCTTCAACCCAGTCGTTATCTTCGATTCCCGCTTTCTTCGCGTCGGTCTCCGAAATCCAGACCACCGGCCCGCCGCGGTTCAGCGTGAGCATCAGCAGGTTGTCGGTATAGGTGGAGTGGATGCCCCACTTCTGGTGCGGAGTGATGAAGTTCAGCACAACATGCTTGTCGTCGCCGGCGAGCACATCTTGCGTCACAGTCTTCAGGTCGACCGGCGGACGATAGGACACGAAGCCCTCGCCGAAAGCGCGCATCCAGAGGTGGTCCTGATAGAGCTGCTGACGACCTGAAAGGGTGCGCCATGGGATCAGCTCATGCACGTTGGTGTAGCCGGCGTTGTAGCAGACTTCCTCGCTCTCGATACCCGACCAGGTCGGGGACGAGATGATCTTGCGCGGTTGCGCGGCGATATCACGGAAGCGGATCTTCGTGTGCTCCTGCCCTTCGGCAAGGTGCTTATGCCCGCGGCCGGTGGGCTTCTCGAGCGCCCCCCAAGCCTTGACCGCAACCTCGCCGTTGGTTTCGGGCGCGAGCATTAGGATCACCTCGGTTGCGTCGATGTCGGTATCGATTTTCGGACAACCTTTGGTGGGACCATCCTCCCATTCGCCATTGAGTTTGCGAAGCGCTTCGACCTCGTGCTTGGTATCCCAGCCAATGCCCTTGCCGCCATTGCCCAGCTTGTCCATCAGCGGACCGAGCGCCACATACCGATCGTAGATCGCACCGTAGTCGCGCTCGACAGTGACGTAGTTAGGCGCGGTTTTACCCGGGATCAGGTCGCATTCACCCTTCTTCCAATCGCGCACCTCGGGCTGAGCCAATTCGCCTGCCGTGTCGTGCAGGATCGGCGCCTGGACAATGTCGGTTTCCTGACCAAGAACCTCCGGCGAAACCTCTTGGAATTTCTTGGCGATCGCCTTGAAGATCTCCCAGTCGGACTTCGACTCGTAAGCTGGGTCTACAGCCGCTTGAAGCGGGTGAATGAACGGGTGCATGTCCGAGGTGTTGAGGTCGTTCTTCTCATACCACGAAGCGGTCGGCAGAACGACGTCGGAATAGACTGCGGTCGTCGACATACGGAAGTCGATGCAAACGAGCAGGTCGAGTTTGCCTTCCGGTGCCTCGTCATGCCAAACGGCCTCCTTCGGCTTCGCCCGACCTTCCTCGCCGAGATCCTTTCCGAGAATCCCGCTGTCGGTGCCGAGTAGGTGACGAATGAAATATTCGTGCCCCTTGCCCGACGAACCCAAGAGGTTCGAGCGCCACACATAGAGATTGCGCATCCAGTTTTCAGGAGCGTCAGGGTCCTCGCAGGACATCTGCAGCTCACCGGACTTCAGCTTTTCGGCCACGTAGTCTTTGGGATCCATGCCCGCTGCCTTGGCAGCCTTGGTGACCTCAAGCGGGTTCGTCTTGAGTTGCGGCGCCGAAGGCAACCACCCCATACGCTCGGCGCGTATGTTGTAGTCGATCAGCGAGATGTCCCAGTCACCCTTCGGCGCGGTCGGAGACAGGATCTCGTCCACCCCGAGCGTTTCGTAACGCCATTGGTCGGAATGGGCATAGAAGGCTGAGGTGCCGTTCATCTGACGCGGCGGGCGCCCCCAATCCAGAGCGAAGGCGAGCGGAAGCCAACCCGTTTGCGGGCGCAGTTTCTCCTGACCGACATAGTGGCTCCAACCACCACCTTCCTGACCGACGCAACCGCACATCACCAGCAAGTTGATGATGCCACGGTAGTTCATGTCCATATGATACCAGTGGTTCAGACCCGCCCCCAGGATCACCATGGATTTGCCGTGAGTCTTTTCGGCATTGCTGGCGAACTCGCGTGCGACCGCGATGATCTTGTCGGCGGAGACCCCGGTGATCTTCTCGGCCCATTTCGGCGTGTAGGGCAGGTCCTCATTGAAGTCATGGCTGACCCAGTCGCCCCCCAGACCACGATCGAGACCGTAATTCGCACAAAGGAGGTCAAACACGGTCGCGACCATGGCCTCGCGGCCATCAGCGAGCGTGACCTTTCTAACCGGCACGTTTCGGGTCAGGACGTCAGGGTGTTGGCACTTGACGAAATTCTCCGTAGCGGCGCCGCCGAAATAGGGGAAATCGACACCGACGACATCGTCATGGCACTCTTCCATAACCTGGCTAAGCCGAAGCTTCGCCTCTCCCGTGCTGGCGCGGTCCTCGAGGTTCCACTTGCCCTCTTCCCCCCAACGGAAACCGATGGACCCGTTCGGCACGACCATCGCCCCGGAGGCTTCATCATAGGCAACGGTCTTCCATTCGGGGTTGTTGCTCTCACCCAATCCGTCTGCGAGGTCCGAAGCCCGAAGCATCTTGCCGGGGATGTGGCGGCCATCCTCCTCATCGAGCAGCACGAGCATCGGCATGTCCGAATAGCGACGCGCATAATCCTCGAAATACTCGGCCTGACGGTCGAGATGATATTCGCGCAGGACCACATGCCCCATCGCCATCGCCAGCGCCGAGTCGGTGCCCTGCTTGGGATTGAGCCAGATGTCACCGAATTTCGAGGCTTCCGAGTAATCAGGGCAAATCACGGCGGATTTGGTGCCGCGGTAGCGGGCCTCGGTATAGAAATGAGCGTCCGGCGTGCGGGTTTGCGGCACGTTCGAGCCCCAAATCAGCAGATAGCCCGCATTATACCAATCCGCAGATTCCGGGACGTCGGTCTGCTCGCCCCAGGTCTGCGGCGAGGCAGGCGGAAGATCGCAATACCAGTCATAGAAGGACAGACAGGTGCCGCCCAGCAGAGACAGGTAACGCGCACCTGCAGCGTAGCTGACCATCGACATGGCCGGGATCGGCGAGAAGCCGAAGACGCGATCGGGCCCGTAGGTCTTTGCAGTATAGGCATTGGCGGTCGCAGCGATCTCGGTAGCTTCGTCCCAGCTCGCGCGCACAAAACCGCCCTTCCCGCGGGCCTTGGTGTATTCGGCGCGCAGCAGAGGATCGCTCTGGATGGCAGTCCATGCTTCGATTGGCGACTTGGTCTTGCGCATCTCGCGCCACATTTTCAGCAGCTTGCCACGCACCATCGGGTGCTTCATCCGCGCTGCGGAATAGAGATACCAGCTATAGGAGGCGCCGCGGGCACAGCCGCGCGGCTCGTGGTTGGGCAATCCGGGACGCGTGCGCGGGTAATCGGTCTGCTGGGTCTCCCATGTCACGATCCCCGACTTCACGTAAATCTTCCAGCTGCAAGACCCGGTGCAGTTCACACCATGGGTCGAGCGGACGATCTTGTCGTGACGCCAGCGGGACCGATAGGTCTCTTCCCATTTACGGTCCTCGCGGGTCACCTGCCCGTGGCCGTCGGAGAACTGCTCCAACTCCTTGGATTGCAGGAAATTAAGTCTGTCGAGCAAGTGGCTCATGTCGCGTCTCCTTGCGGAAATGGATTGGAAGCGCGCGCCGCGGGACGCCACGGCGCGCGCCGGTCGCGTCAGCAGGGAACGGAGGCGCCCTTGCGGCTGTAGAAGAACCACGTCACCACCACGCAGAGCGCGTAGAAGATCATGAAGCCCCACAGAGCTGCGTTGGGAGCGCCGGTCAGGCTGATCGACGTGCCGTAGAATTTCGGGATGAAGAAGGCACCATAGGCCGCGATCGCCGAGGTGAAGGCGATGATCGCCGAGCTCTCCAGCTCCGATTGCTTGAGCGTGGCGGCCGCGTCGAGATGCGGGTTCAGACGCGGCACTTCCTGACGCATGATCGAGGGGATCATCTGGAAGGTCGAGGCATTGCCCACGCCGGTCAGGAAGAACAGCGCCATGAAGCAGGCGAAGAAGCCCCAGAAGCTACCGGCGTCACCGGCCGAGGGCAGAAACTGCAGCACCCCCCAGACGGCGACGATCATGCCGACGAAGGTCCAGAAGGTCACGCGACCGCCACCGAACTTGTCGGAAATCCAACCCGTGCCGGCCCGGCTCAGCGCGCCCACGAGCGGCCCGAGGAAGGCGAACTGCAGCACGTCCACCTCAGGAAACTGCGTCTTCATGAGCAGCGGGAAGCCAGCGGAATAGCCGATGAAGCTTCCGAACGTGCCGGTGTAGAGGACGCACATCACCCAGTTGTGGAAGCGCGAGAAAATCACTGATTGCTGTTTGAACGAAGCGCTGGCCGATGCGATGTCATTCATCCCGAACCATGCGGCGATCGCCGAAAGGACGATGAAGGGCACCCAGACGAAACCAGCGTTCTGCAGGAAGAGCTCACCCCCTGCCGACAATTGCTGGGGCGCGCCGCCGAGGGAGCCGAAGACGCCCGTGGTGATCACGATCGGCACGAGGAACTGCATCACCGAGACGCCCGCGTTGCCGAGGCCTGCATTGAGAGCCAGCGCGTTCCCCTTGGTCTTCTTGGGGTAGAAATAAGCGATGTTGGCCATCGAGGAGGCGAAGTTTCCACCACCGAAGCCGCAGAGCAGCGCGAGCAGCAGGAAGATGGCGTAGGGGGTCTCGGGGTTCTGCACCGCAAAGCCGATACCGAGCGCGGGCAAAAGCAGCGTGGCGGTCGAGAAGGCCGTCCATTTGCGGCCGCCGAAGATCGGGATCATGAAGCTGTAGAAGATGCGCAGTGTCGCGCCCGACAGGCCCGGCAGTGCCGCCAGCCAGAACAGTTGTCCGGTAGAGTAGTCGAAGCCGATTGCGGGAAGCTTGGCGACCACGACGGACCACACCATCCAGACCGAGAAGGCGAGGAGAAGCGCGGGGATCGATATCCAGAGGTTGCGGGTGGCGATCGCATGCCCGCGGGTTTTCCAGAACTCCGGATCCTCGGGACGCCAGTCGGTCAGCACGTGGCCGCTTTGACCGGAGGTTGCTGTTGTGGTGGCCATTGGAGTGGCTCCTTCAGAAATGTGCGAGGGGGGCGGGCCACCCAGCGGGAAGCCCGTTGGGTATTCATCAAGGCATGGACTTCGCGAGCGGCTCATCGGGCACATCGGAAAGATACTTCTCTCCTTTGAGACCAGGATGCCGTGCATGTTCCATGCGGCGGATGGCGATGTGCATCCAGACCGTCGAGACGAGGACCAGCACGAAGAGCAACATGAAGGGAGCAGTCCAGACACCGCTTTGGTCGAGCAAGAAGCCGAAGCTGATGGGCAGGAAGAAACCACCCAGTCCCCCGATCATGCCGACGAGTCCGCCAACGGCCCCGACGTGATGCGGGTAATAAACCGGGATATGCTTGTAGACGGCAGCCTTTCCGAGGCTCATCACGAAGCCCAAGATCACGGTCATCACCATAAACATCGTCGCGTTGAGGCCGAAGGTGAACGAGATCGGGCCGTGGATGCCTTCAACTGTGTAGCTGGTCTCGGGGTAGCTCATGACGAACAGGAGCACGAGCGAGACAATGAAGGTCAAATACATGACGAAACGCGCGCCCCATTTGTCGGACATCCACCCACCAAGAGCGCGGAAAACGGAACCAGGCAGGGAGTAGAAGCCAGCAAAGACTCCGGCCGTCGTGAGCGGCAGCCCATAAGCCCCGACATAGTAGCGCGGCAAGAACGAGGCGAGCGCAACAAAACCGCCGAAGACGAAGAAGTAATAGGTAGCGAAACGCCAAACCTGGATATTCTTGAGCGGTGCGAGTTGGTCCCCTGCAGATACCGGTTTGGCGCCAGTCTTCTTGCGTTCCTGTTGCACCGGATCGGTCTTCGCAGTCAGGTAGAAGAACACTGCCGTTGCAGCGAGAACGACGGCATAGACCTTCGCAGTCCCTTCCCAGCCAAGCGCGACGACAAGGAAGGGAGCAGCGAAGTTCGTCACCGCAGCGCCGACGTTGCCCGCGCCGAAGATACCCAAGGCGGTGCCCTGACGTTCTTTCTCGAACCAGCGTGACGTGTATGCGACGCCGACAATGAAGGACCCCCCCGCCAGGCCAAGGCCAAGTGCTGCGATCAGGAAAACCTCGTAGGTGTGAACCGTTGCCAGCAGCCAGACAGCAACTGCCGTAATGAGCATCTGCAGCGGAAACATGATCCGGCCACCGAACTGCTCGGTCCAGACGCCAAGGAAGATACGGCTGATCGAACCCGTCAGAACCGGGGTGGCAACCAACAGTCCGAACTGCGTATCGGACAAGCCAAGCTCCTGCTTGATCCGGACGCCAATGATCGAAAAAATCGTCCAGACCGCGAAGCAGACGGTGAAGGCGAAAGTGCTGAGCCCCAATGCCCGGTATTGGTCCGAACGAGTGACTCCATCGAGTGTATGCATGTTCTCTCTCCGCAGTTGGGCCGACGTGAACCGCCGGTCTGGTTGCGGACAGATCAACAGGCAGGGAGACTGGAAAAGGTTGATCGAAATCAAACCGATTAGCTGGTAGGATCGAAATAAGTCACCGCTCGGCAAGGATCACGCCGACAGAAAACACCTATCAACCCGCTCGCCAATCGGTGACAATTGACCGCTTGATATTTATCAAGCATCACCGTCAGGCACGATTAGAGGTGAAGCATGGCCATCCGCTTGCGCGACGATGAATCTTCCGAGATTCGCGCGCTACGACTGTTTTCCGGGATCGACGACGAGAATTTTTCTGCGTTGATCCGAGGTGCCTATGTCCAAAACTTTCCGCCGCAAATCGAGTTGTTCACTGAGGGCGAGACTAGTGATTTCCTTCACGTCGTCATCAGTGGGTCGGTGGAATTGTTCGCAACATGGAATGGGCGCGAAACGACGATGGAGACGCTGCAGCCCGTCTCAACCTTCATCGTGGCGGCTACCGTCAAAGCAGCGCCCTACCTGATGTCTGCGCGCACGCTTGAAAAGTCGCGCATCATCTTGGTGCCATCAGAGGATGTTCGTGCAATCTTCGATGCCGACCAGACATTCGCACGCAACGTCGTAACAGAGCTCGCTCAGGGATATCGTGGGGTTGTGCGGAACACAAAGAACCTAAAGCTCCGAACTTCCCTTGAGCGCCTGGCCAACTACCTTGTTCATCGCCACACATGCGAGGATAAGGCAGATGTCTTTGATCTTGGGATCGAAAAACGGCGTCTGGCTTCTTACTTGGGCATGACACCAGAAAACCTGAGTCGAGCGATCCGTCAGCTGGAACCCTACGGCGTGCAAGTTGACGGAAGCTGCGTTACGATCACCGATGCAAAAGATCTTCGTGCTTTTGCCAAACCTTCTGAACTGATCGACGATCCCTGTTCCTGAAGGTCAGCGCCTTCCGTCGGCCTCGTCGATCAGTAAGCGTTGCATCTGACCCCGCTCACGCGTCTGTCGTTTCGCGCTCAGGGAGCCTATCTTGGCGCTACGCGCCAAGATGGAAAGCAAGCAATCATTGCCTTTTCCGTTAGTGAGCTTTGGAACCCTATGCAGCGAGGTCGGACGGTTGCCTTTCTCGGGGCTCCGTCCTCGGCCGCGAATTCGCCAAGATGCAATGAGGAAGGTCGGAAACCAGTCTTCATCGATCCCTAGATTCTTGCGGCGCAGTTCCGAGAGTGTCTTAGAGAGACGGGTCTCAATGTCATTTGCTGTGTCCGACGGGAAGAACCGAATATCGGCAATCCGAAAGTGAACCGAGCGACGCGGGCCGCTCCTGGTGGGGACGGAACGTCTCGTCATTCCAACGACCCTGCAGTTCGACAGAAAATCAAGGGTTCACGGCTATGCACGATAGAAAACCTCACCCGTGGTTCGCACAAGCGGCGAGCCGTCCTCCGAGAGAACTCATGGGGCTGCACTCCGGCGACATTCCACGAACGGGGTCAATACATGCGGTTCTCTTGTCAGGAGCGCTTTTGAGCATCGTCATTGAAAAAACTCCCGCCACTCATCGTCGGAGAAATTGCAAGAAAGATCGTCGTGAACCTTTTCCAAGGCCAGACGTTCAAACGCAGCTGTGCGATATGCCTCAGCGGTTCTTTCGCTTCGGTGACCACAGGCCTTCATGGCTAACTCGACGCCGCGGGAACCGAAACGGGCGAATTCATCATGGAGCTTCGTTCGCGCCGCGTGCGATCCTGTCCCCAGAACTTGGCTCCAGAGGAAGCTCACGTAATTCTTGTGAGGTGCTGTGTCGTCATAGTTCACAAACAACAATCGTCGTTTCTGGAAACAAGATTCTCGCATTTCCGACAAGTAGATCGGCGCACACCCTTGCAGCACGACTTGATCAATGAAGAAGGCGAAGACTGGATGGATGCGGGACTGAAACCGACGACCAGTCTTCGATACCTTCAAATCGAATTTGTAGCCAGCTTCGTCCCAGGCAAGTTCCTTGCCGAACGAGATGCGTGTATCCGCGACGCGCAACGGTAGTGCTGCAAACAGAGTGATCGCAAGCGCGGCATTCCGTCGATACTGAGCATGTCGTGGATTTGGCAGCCGGTCGGCTTCTCCAAGCATCTCGAAAGCTATCGCAAACATCTCCGAATATGTCGGCAATGAGAGGACCTTTGCCTCCTTCTTTGGCTGAATCTTGGCGGAACGACGCTCGTGGAAACGAACACGCTCAAGAAGATAATCGAGAACTTCCTCCTTGGCGCCGATGTATCGTGCGAAGTCGCGCACTTGCCGCATCGCAGAATGAATAGTGACCGGTGAGAGTGGGCGCTCTCGGTTGAACAGGGACTTCTCATACTCCCGGGTTGCCTCCAATGTCAGGTCCATCGCCAGACCGCGATCACGTGCGACTTTGGCAAACTCCCGCAACTTCACTTTCGTCGTTGCGATCATGGAAGGCGCAGGGGGATTGGCCGCAACGCCCGGCAAGCCATCTTCCATCGCTGCAAGGGCCTCCAACCAGCTGTGCGGAAGATCACTAATATCCAGGGAGAACCTTTTCTCGCGCGGCTTGTGAGATCTATGCCTGTCTTCTGGGGGGCCGTGCCATCGCGCAATGGCGATGTCCAATTCACGTTCAAAAGGAGAGCGCTCAAAGATTTTCCTGAGCGCCGCTCGCAGCGAGGTCAGTTTACCCCACGTCCAATATTCGGTAGCTTTCGATATAAGGCCCGCATCAATGTGTGCCTCAGCATCCAGTTTCAATGCAGAAAAAAACTCGTCTACAATCGAAATCTGTGCAACCGAAATTTCACGCCTAACGATCTGAGTCAGAGTTTGGTCAATATCCAGCATTTGTGTTAATCGCCCGCGCTCGATAATTTCTCTTGCCCTTTTCACGCGATACGTCGGTGCGTTTCCATTCTTCATTTGGAGAACCCCGCCATCTTAATAATCTTATCCTGAACTTCGAGAAGCTCTCGCTCTTCATCAATCCAAGCATAATATTTACGAACTACGTTCGGGGTATTACACAAAAGCCGCGCGGCGCCAGCGTAGTCTCCAGGCTGAGCTCGTAAGTAAAGAGAAGCGAGTCCATGCCGAAAATTATGCGGGAACATTTGAAGGTGATGATTGCGTGCGTGGCGATGCAGCCAGCCCCGCAAAACGGTTGAAGAAAGTTGGCCCCCCCCATAGCCAGGAAAGAGAAAATCCGACTCTTCCGATCCATGAATCTCTGGCCGAATTTCATCAAGATACCAGATCAATACCTCCAGCGCTCGCGTTGGACCGTCCACGAGCGATGCCTTGATATCACGCTTATTTTTCACGGAATGCGCTGGTAGTAATACGTATGCTTGCCTCCGCGCCCCAACGGGAAGGATGAGATTTGCATCCTCTCCCCTATGTCGAAGTTGAAGCATATTCGACACTCGCAGCGGCACCCCCCATAACGCGATCGCGGAAAAGCATGCAAGAACTCCCAGCTGAATAATTCTTCGCTCCTTGTAAGGAGAATTAAAGACTTCCGCTCGTAATGACTGAGCGTCCCTCATGAATGCCAGATGTAAACTTTGAAAAGTAAGTTCGGCACGACGATTTCGAAGAAGATGCTGGCAAAACGCTTTTGCCGGTTCAGACATCTCTTGCGCGTCGCGTTGCCCCTTTTTTAAGGTAGGGTTTATCTTGAGCGATGCTCTCATAAAGCTCGTATCAAGGTGCAACCACTCTGCGAGGATGGCGATGTTAGTTATATAGGAACGCATCGTGCGCTCCGAAATGCGGATGTTTCCATCTTGGTCTTGGATCCAAGCCCGAACAATTTCGAGAAATACAGGGCGATCGAAAATCTTCTCAAACGCGAGGATCTCATGTCTGATGACACCGATCATTAATCCGGTCCGAAGATACTTATTGAGAGCCGCCTGGCGCACATTTTGCGCAGCTTTGGAAAGCCCAAAGACCGCTTCCCCACTAATTTCATCCATCTCGCCGGACGAAGCGCTTTCGATCAACTGATGGGCTTGCTGTTGCAGATGAAAGGGAATGTGATCGGGCGCCGACCTCCGCACCCTATCCGGAACTTCCAGGTCGCATGTTGGCAGAGTCCCCGCGATTTCGGATGAAAGGTGTCGATACTCATTCAGCCTGCGCACCGCCTGAGAAATGGTTCGACGACGTCTTGCATCGAGTGCATCAGAGAGGGTAGAGAGCCATGCGCCGTCAAGTTCATGAGGCTGGCGTCCAGAACGTCTAGCTTCTTTTGCAAGCTGCACGATCGGTATAAGTTCCTGGCGCCTGCGGCCAAAGGTTCCATCGACTAGCCTTTCGCATTCGAAAAGTAATTTGCTCCAGAGATCATTGGGGACGACGGTGTTCGCTGTCGTGGCTCCGCTGCTCTTTTTCAGTATGGAAACGACCCTCTGGCGCCAACCTTTGTAGGATTTGAATGTTTTGAAAAGATCGGGATCATAGTTTTTGCGATGGAAACGCCCCTCAAACGCCACCACATCCGCAGGGATACTAGCGAGACTGTTGACTTGATAAACTTTCAAGCAACGGCGGATCGCATCTCGGTAGATCTTTTTCGTTCCATCCGTATATCCCGCCTCGCATTCAATCCACCGAAGCACATCTACCATTGTGCCAACTGCGCCATCTTCTTTCTTTCCGGACATGTTCGCTAATTCCACTTTTCTTCGATATAACCGACTGGAGAACCGAACACTCCATTTCTTTGAGACGCCGAAAAAGAGAGAGTGTTCCGTTGTTTTCTCGCTAACACCCACTCTGTTCCTTATTACGCAGGTAGAGCATCGTGCTCGCCTTCGCCGTGTCGCCCCCTGTAGTGTCAACCAGACGCACAGCCTTCCCAAATCGCGGCTCAAGCCACCATTCGAATGGCTCGTTCAAGCGCCACGCATCGACGTGCGCGGGCAAGTAGCGACGAATTCGCGGGCCAAGATCCGCGTGATGCGGCAACCTCCACTTCGGGTCTCTTTCGTTGCCAGCCCGGCGGATCGTGTGTTCCTCGACGCCCGCCATCTCCGCTAGCTGCTTCACCGAAAGAAGTGGCCGCTGGAGCTGTGGCAGCTCTGAAGATGGGATCTGATGAAGTCGCCACAATCGGCGGAGCAGGTCGACGAAATTCACGCGCCCGCCCGGCATCATCTCGCAAGAGAGCTCGCCCACTACTTTCGTGGCGGTCTTGCGTGTAACGCTCAGGTGCTCTGCGATCCTCGATATCGTCATCGGATGATAGCTCGCATATTTGATGGCAATTTTTCTCATGCCATCATTTTTTCACATCACACCTCTAAACGGGAACGCCCAAAGACGGTCAAAAGCCACGAAACAGCAAAAGACTTGTGGATTACGAGGCATTTCCGAACTCGAACAAGAAGGCTCAAAGCGAATTAGGAGATAATTGCGCAATTTTAGCCGAAATCGACCCTTCTATTGCGCAAAAACATATATTTTTTCGCACAGGAAATTGCCATTACGGATACGATTTCTTTTTCGATTTTTAGACGAAAGAAACCGACGAGTAGGCAGGCAAAAGCAATTGCCTTGGAACGGGTTCTCAACCTGGCAATCGGATGTAATTGACTCATCGCTGTATTTGACTGCAGCGCTCGTCGGCGTGGAGACCGTTGTGCTCCTCAAGCCAATAGGATCAAAGCCAGTGGCCGTGCGGTGCGCAAGATGGGCGTGCGGTCATCCTCCGCGCCCGGGACGAGCATACGCGCGGCCTCCCGGCAGCCCCCTACCAGTTCTCGGGGCTCGCGTTCGATTTCAACCGTTCCCGGCTGCATCCGGGACAGTCGTAGGGTTGCCGCGAAAGTCTTCCCCTCCATCGTTGCTCTCGCCGCGACAGCAATATTCTGGATATTGGATCCTGAGCCTAAGCGGAAAGTCCATCGATAGAGACGATGCGACCATGCAGCTTCACCAGATCTGCTTGGCGCGCCGGGACCTGACGAAGTCCAGTATGCCCGAGATAAAGGGCGAGACTGACAATGACGATCACGCCGCCGACCAGCATGGACGGCGTTGGCTGAATGCCGGTTCCGGCCCAGATCCAGATTGGGCCGAGAACGGTTTCGCGAAGCATCAGCAGGCTCACGTTCGATGGGTGCGTGTAGCGAGATGAAAGCGAGAGCGAGAAGAACGACACGGGGAGCACCAGCCCGCCTGCGAGGGCAGTTGCCCAAACGTGCCACTCAGTCATGCGCCCGGTCCCGTCAATGCAAGACCTGCAAGCCCCGCCAGTGTGGCCCCACCACCTACCAGGAGCAGGATCGGCAATTGCGCATTGGCTCGGATGGTAACGAAACTGATCGCCAAACACATCGCGACGCCCAGACCTATTGCTGCACCAAGCAGTGGACTACCGGTGGTCTGCCCGGGATCCGTCCCGAAAACTGCAATGCCGATTCAGGACAGCACGACTGCGGTCGTGACCCAGGTCGTCCAATGTTCCCGTTCGCCCAGAAACATCTAGGACAACAGCACAGCAAAGATCGGCACGGTGGCAACGCTGAATAAAACAACCGAGACCGGCGCAACCGCGATGCCAAATGCGAAAAGCGAAGCGTTTCAAGATTGACAAAGCAGGACGAGCACACCGGCCCAGCAGATAGTGACACGCAAATCTTTGCGAAGTTGCCGTCGCCGGAAAATCAGCCAAGCCAGCAACATCGCAGAGCCCATCAGGAGCCCGCGCCAAGCCATCATCTGGCTGCCGCTCATCTCCGACCACCGCATGAGCAGAGTGTCAGGTGAGATCGCCAGCGCCCCAAAGAGGGCGAGGAAGATACCGAACCTGGGGTTGCTTGTCATTTTCGATTCCAGAAGCGAGGAAGCGCCCAAGCCTTACCGGTCCACTGGTAGCATTCCAAGCTTTGTCGAAGCATCGTTAGGTCTCAAAAGGAACAGAGCAGCATCTCGTCGCTTCCGACCCTTACCTGCCGTCCGCTTCGCGTCCGAGCGCTGCGGTGCAGCGTCTCGAGAGCGGCCATTGGTTCATCGTGCAGCATTTTTGGAGGATGACGGTCTGCTGTGCGGACGAAGCCGACGGTCGCGCCCTCGTCGTCTGGTTGTTGCCCGAGATGCGTTATCGGCGCGACCGTTCAGCCGGGAAGCCCGTCGATTCTTTCGATGGCGACCAGGTCGTTGTCCCAGGTCGCGCGACTGGAACAGCAGATATGCGCGTTGGGTCGTATATCGATCCGGCTGTCCAGCGACCCTGCTGGCACGACAAGCAAACCAATCTCCGGTTGGGAAACAGGCAGCGCGGCCCCGCAGTCGGAGCAAAAGCCCTTAACATGGCGTGAACCGGCGAGCCGGAACGTCTTGATGTTTTCCTCACCTGACATCCATTTAATTTTGGCCGTGGACGAAAACAGGTTTGCCGAATGGGCCGAACCGCTGTCCTTGCGGCAGCGGGCGCAGTGGCACAGGAAAAAGCTCTCGAACTCTCCCGATATGCGGAATTTCACAGCGCCGCACAGGCATTGTCCTATGGCCGGATTGTCGTCCATTCACACTCCTCTCGAGAGACAAGCTCCTGCCGCCAGTCGAATGCATTTTCATTTCCTCCTTGTATCCGCGTGTTGGATCACGGTCAAAAGGGGCTCGAAGCGGGCTTGCGGCGTCGCGGCACGGCTGGGCGCTCTCAGTGAGCAAAGATCGTCGCTCTCGGCCCTGAGTTGGACATTGAAGTTGGCGGGTCTGCGCAAATGCTGCTTGATCGAACCCGCCATTTTCGCATCGTGCAGCCGTCGCTCACGGCTTGTAGACGAATGATGCTTCGCCAAGAGATGGTGCTCACTTTAATCGTTGCGGTGGTTGGTCTCGTCGCGATCACGTTCATATCTTTTCATGTCCGGAAATTCCGGCAGCCAGGCTTCGCGACGAACGACCCAATTCTCATAGGTTGGTTTCAATTGGTCGGGCGCATCGAGGCAACCGAGATGCAGTTCGACCTCATCGCCACTTCGCGCGAAAACGGACGATCCGCAGCGTGGACAAAAATTCCTCCCGGCATATTCACGCGTGTCGCCGTCGATCTTCACCGCGTCTTCAGGGAAAACGGCGGCCGCGTAGAATAGGGCGCCATGATGTTTGCGACAGTCGAGGCAGTGACATATGCCGACCCGATAGGGGCGACCCGAAGCCACAATTCGAACATCGCCGCACATGCAACCGCCCGTGAAACGCTTCATGATCGTGTTTCCCCTCGATCAAACCTGTGAAAATTCAGCCGCGCGCTGCGGCATCGCCGGTCTTGCCCGCAACATGAACGGCCAGTTTGCCAAGCGTTTGAGCGCCAAATTCGACAGCCCCAAAGCCGATAACCACTGCGCGGCGTGCTGGCGTCGGATGCATCTGGCGCAGGGTGACAACCGTCTTTCCATTATCCTGCTTGTCGAAAGTGACCAGAAGCCGGAACCGGTCAGGATCATCATCGACATCGCGACCGTGATCGGCCTCGATCAGGCTTGGTGCCTCGACCCGCAGAAAATCCATACGGTTCGAGAACGGCGTGCCGTCCGGGGCAATCATGTCGAACCGCCATACACCGCCTGCCCGGATGTCGGCTTCATGCGACTCGATCTGGAAGCCGTCAGGCCCAAACCATTGCACGATTTGCGCTGGATCGGTCCATGCTGCGAAGGCGGTTTCTCGGTCAGCGTCGACGACACGCGAGATGACAATTTCTTTTTCCAAAGGCCACTCAGCCCATGCAGAGACGATATCGGCGGCTCCATCAGTCATCGGATTTCTCCTCCTTCATTTTCTCGAGGTGACTCTCAAAGCGATCCAGGCGGCTCTCCCACTGCTTGCGGTGGGAGGCCATCCAATCTTCCGCAGCTTTCAAAGCCATCGGGTTCAACGTGCAGACACGGCTTCGCCCCTGTCGTTGCGACACGATAAGGCCAGCGTCTTCCAGAACACCGAGATGCTGTGTGAAGGACGGCAGCGCCATGTCGAATGGCTGGGCCAATTGTGAGACGGCGGCCGACCTTTCGCTAAGTTTCTGAACTACTGCCCGCCGCGTCGGATCGGACAATGCGATGAAGACCCGTTCTATGGGGCGTTTTGAGTTAGGCATGCGCCTAAGCATGTGGCTGCAATAAGGTTAGGTCAATACCTAACCTTGAGAAGCCTGCAGGGGCATAGCCGATTTCGGTGCGACGCACAGCAACGGGAATGCTCAGCTCAGTGCGGCTTTGCGGGTCCACAGAGATCAGAAGTTCAGGCAGGGAAGAAAACGTTGGCCTTCGGCCCATTGCGGCCCTTGATCCCAAGGCGCACCGCTGCGGCACAGCGTCACCGAACCGCTCCTCCGTCCCTTGCGCAGCAAACTGGTTCCGCAGAGGTCCGCATTGCGGACAAAGTCGCCGCGCCTTGGCTTCGGTCTTGTCCAGATGCCGCGTTACCATGCCGAGGCGGCTCTGACCGCCCGCGAGTTCGTCGAGGTTCTGACCGATTTTCCGCCGTCACTCTCGCCGGTTTCTATCCTCTACCCACGCAACCGGCGGCTCTCCCCCGCCTGTGGATGTTTCGAGATTGATTGGGGGCAGTGGTCTGAGGGCGCAGGGCTCCGGCGGAGCGGCACCGCTATCAGGGCGGCAGACCGGACTCGCGCATCGCCGTGAAGATCGCCTGCAGGTGCCCGCGCATGGCATCCGCGGCGGCGTCCGCCGCGCCCCGTTGAATGCAGGCGACCACCTCCTCATGCTGTAGGCTGTGACGTTCGGTGAATTCGGCGACACCGAGTTTTCGGTAAGTGACTTCCCATTCGCGCTGCCAGGCCGCATGGCGGCGCGCGCCCGCGAGATAGTCGAGAAGGCCAAGCAGGATGGGATTGCCTGTTACCTCTGCGATACCACGGTGAAAGGCGGCGTCGAGCCGTTCGCAGTCGGCCCGGGTTGCGGCACGGCGGCCCCGGTTGACCAGATCGGAAAGATAGGCGATCTCGGCAGGGGTCGCGAGCGCAGCTGCCTCGGCGGCGACGGAGGGCTCGAGGGTCAGGCGCGCCTGCATCAGCTGAAGCGGTGAAGCCCCTTGCACTAGAATGGTCTCGCGCACAGGGTGGCCCCGCGGGCGGGGGCCAAGGAACGTGCCTTGCCCGACATGCCGCCAGAGGTCGCCAGCGAGCTCCAGCTCGGCCAAGGCATTGCGCAGCGTCTCACGGCTGCACCCCAACCGACGCGACAGATCCCGCTCCGGCGGCAGCTGTCCGCCCGGCGCGATGGCGGCCGCCGCGCAATAGTCGCGCAGCGCTTCCACAACCTTTCGAGTTCGCTTCGTGGTCATTCGCACCCCCATACAGACCAATTTGCAGACCAATCCGGCATCATGCAACAGCGGCGCGGTTTGAAGGAGAACGAACATGCTGACAGGTATAATACTCGTGCTGGCCGGCTTGGGCGCCGGTGCGCTCAATGCAATCGCGGGTGGTGGCACCTTTCTGACGTTTCCGGCACTCGTCTGGGCCGGTGTTCCGCCCATCATGGCGAATGCGACCGCGACCTTTGCAGCCCTTCCGGGCTATGTGGGCAGCGCCTGGGCCTATCGCACGGATATCGAGCGCGGCGGGAAGCCTCCTCTCGCCCATCTTTTCGGCACGGCGATCGTCGGGGGGCCCGCTGGCGCTAGTCTGCTGCTGGTCACGCCGGAAGAGCTGTTCTCGGGCGTGGTGCCCTGGCTCTTGTTGATGGCGACCTTGGCCTTTGCCACCGGACCGTCCTTCGTTCGGTATCTCGCGAAGTCCGGGCGCGAGACGCCCAGCCCCACCGCACTTGCTCTTGTGTTCGTGGTCTCGGTCTATGGCGGCTATTTCAACGGTGGCCTCGGCATCATGCTGCTCGCGGCTTTCGGCGTCATCGGCATGACCGACCTGCACCGGATGAATGGGTTGAAGAACTTGATGTCCGTGATCCTATCGGTGGTCTCGGTCGCGACATATGCCATTGCGAGCCTGATCGACTGGGGCAACTTGCTGATCGTCGGCCTGTCCTGCGCCATGGGCGGATACATCGGCGCGGTTCTGGCGCGGCGGGTTCGGAACACGGCCGTGCTGCGTCTGTTCATTATCGCAATCGGCTTGATCATGACCGTTGCCTTCTTTATGCGCCCCGCAGGTTGATCTTTCGTCAAACCGTTGAAACTTTCGGCGAAAGCTGATGTTGAGGCGTCGCGTTGCACATTCTGAAGTCACTTGGCCCGGCTGTGGCCCGCGTTCCAACCAAGGAGGCGCTGCGCGCGGGGCTTGGCGCGCTGATCGGATTGGCGCTAACCGGATTGTTCCTGTTGTCGCCGACCGTCGATCTGGACCTCGGTCTTTATCTCGTCGCGCCCTTTGGGGCGTCCTCGGTTCTGCTCTTCGCCGTTCCGAACAGCCCCCTGGCGCAGCCCTGGTCGGCGATCGTGGGCAATACCGTCGCGGCCTTTGTCGGGGTTGCGGTGTGCCTTTTTGTAGCGGACCCCGCCTTGCGCATCGCGCTCGCCGTCGGGCTTGCCATCACCGCAACCATCCTGTGCCGCGCAGTCCATCCGCCCGCTGGTGCCGTCGCCATGACCGCGGCCATGTCCCCGGACGCCATCGCGCATCTGGGGTTTTGGTTCGCCCTGACGCCAATTGCGTTCGGCACCATCGCACTGGTTCTGCTGGCAACCCTCTATGCGCGACTGACGGGACGCCACTATCCTTTCCGGCAATTCGAGGATCCCAATATTCATGGAACCGCAGATCGCAATCCGATCGAGCGACTTGGGCTTTCGGAAGAGGAGCTGACCGGGATTCTCGAACGCTATCGTCAGTCGTTCAACCTCGGCGTCGAAGACCTAGCCCGACTGATCGGGGCCGCCGAACTGCAGGCGGCGGCGCATTCGTCGGGCCCGTTGACTGCGCAAGACATCATGTCGCGCAGTCTCGTCACCGTCACGTCGAACGCCCCATTGGGCGAGATCGCGGATCTGTTCCGGCAGCATCACTTCACATCGCTTCCGGTCGTTGGCGTGGATCAAACCTTTCTGGGCGTGATCTTCCAGATGCATCTCATCAGCCAGGCCCGCGACGATGCCCTGCGCCTTGATCGCGGCTTTCGGGCAGCGTTCCGCAGGTTGTTGGATCGGGACAGGGAAAGACCGATGACCGCCGCTGATATCATGAGTGTCGCCAGCCCCCGCGCTACCGGCGACACCCCGATCGGGGCCTTGCTGCCGATGATGGCCGAGGGAGATACAGATGCCGTTCCGGTCCTTGAATACGGCAAGATCGTCGGCATCGTCACCCGGACCGACCTCGTGGCAGCGCTGTCCCGGAGCGCGGCGCGCGCCGGCTCCGCCTGACCGGGGTGCCTGGGACCTGGATGCGGCTCAGACCACGTCTCTCACGGTCTGGATCCCTTTCTCGGTCACGATGAGATCGAGCGGGATGTCACGAGGTTGCGGGAAGATCGTCTGAAGGCGCGCCTCTTGAAACCCGATACCGACGACAAAGGGTTTCGGTTCCAGCGCGGCTCGAGTTCGGTCGAAATAGCCCCCGCCATATCCGAGGCGATAGCCTTCTGTGGTCCAGCCGACGAGCGGCGCAATTGCGATATCGTGCGTGACGATCCGAGCGTGCGGAGCCGGGACGGGAATGTTCCAGTCGCCGCGCGCCATGCGGGTATCGGGCGTCCAGCGGCGAAAGGTGAGCGGGTCCGCGTTGGTTTCGACCAGTAGCAGGGCGACGGTGATCGGTCTTGTGACGCTTGGCCATCAGTTGGCGCAGGTCGGGTTTACTCTTGATCGGCCAGTAGGCGGAAAAGACCTTGCCTGGTGCCCCGCCGAAGCGGTCTTTCAATACCTGCCGCAGATGCCGACCAGCGGCTCGCTGATCTCCTTGCGCTCTGCAACCGACAGAGCCAGACGCGCAGTGCGGCCGCGGTCGGCCTTTCGCCAACGGGCCACGTCGCGGGCCTGTTCGCGATCGACGGCCAGCGAATCGAAATAGCCCGGGCGACCTCGGAGGCAGGTCAATGCCGCCTCTGGTCCGACCAATTAGACGGCCACGCATCCTTTTTTGGCGGCCATGCTGGTCGCCGTTCGATGGGCCTTGAGGTATGTCGCGTCGATCATCACGGCCTTTTCTCCGCCGTGTTCCGACGCCAGCCCAGACATCATCCGCGCGAAGATGCCTTTTTCGCTCCGACGCCTCCATCGGCTGTAGAGCGTTTTGTTGGGGCCATAAGCAGCAGGAGCGTCGCACCTGCGCAAGCCATTGCGGTTGACGAAGATAATCCCGCTCAGCACCCGCTTGTATTCAATTGGGCACTAGCACATCGTGCGGTCATAAGCTTCATCGTCCAAACGGTAGAACAGCTGACCGGAAAAGAGGTATCGCCGGTTGTCGCCAATGCCCTCAAGTAGATACGCGATGGCAACCTAGCGATGGTGGCCCACGACAGCCCACTTAGCAAAGGCACCGATGAGGAGCTCGATAATCTCATCGAAAGGTCCTAAGTATGATAGGCCAGCCGGCCCCCGCGCACAGGTAAGCGCAGAGGCCTATTGATTCCCGACTGTTTTTGCTCTAAATTGATCACGTAACCTTTCATCGAGAGTTGGGTTGAAAAGGCCGTTGGGTGTGTCGCAGCCTCAATGGCCTTTACTTTTGCACGGCGCCGAACGAGGGCAGCGCGCGCTCGAAAACAGGCTGCCGCACTGCGTTTAGAGATGCTGGCCGTGCCCTCGTTGCAGGACCACCGCCATGCGCCCTCATATCGTCGTTCAGTTGGCTGGTGCGCCGCCTCTGCGCATCTTTGCCTCGATAGCCCGTTTCGTCGTTAGGAGCGCGCGCGAAGCCAGGGAAGACCGAGTCACAAATGCGGTCGATATGAAGAAGTTGCTTCGCGTAGCAGACATCGGTGTAAAGTGCAGCGAACGACCGCATTCCTGAAGGTTTTTCGATGCGGGCCGCGGCGCGACGTGGGCGGCCGGGAGGCGGCGGCCCGCGTTGACAAACCTCGGAAGGAGGAAGCCGCGGGGGGCTTGGATAACCCTATGGGGAAAATGCGTGGGCGGTCGGGGCAGCGGCTGCATCCGGGGTGCGAGTGATGGCGAGCCAAATGCCTGATACGGTCGCAAACGACGCGGCCGGTGATCCCGACAAAGCTGTGCGTTTCTGAGCGCCTGCCGGCTTTGGCCGCGCTGTAAACGGGAGCGCACAAGCTATTCGGACCGGATCAGCGGATTGTAGCCGGTGCTGCTTCGTGTCGGATGAGGGGCGATATCTCATGCGGCCTGCTCCTTGGATGGCGCACGTGCCATCGGTTTCTGGCCGCGCCGGAAGATTTCGACGATGCGCATGGGTCCGCCGCAGCAGGGGCATGGCTCACGCAGGGTGAGCGGGGTGATCTTGGTCTGCGGGTCCGGCACGGCGACCTGTTGAGACCGCTGGACGCAGAGCAAAGCGCGGATTCTGGTGATGTTGGCCTTGCGGGCGGAGCTGGAGAGCAGCCCGTAGTGCCGGATGCGGTGGAAGCCGTCTGGCAGGACGTGGATCAGGAAGCGGCGGATGAACTCCGGCGTGGCCAGCCGCATGACCTTTTGCCGGTCGCCGGATTTGATCCGGTAGTCCTTCCAGCGGAACGCGACGGTATCGGCATCGGCGCTGACCAGGCGATTGTTCGAGATCGCCACCCGGTGGGTATAGCGACTGAGATAGGCCAGCACAGCCTCGGGTCCTCCGAAGGGTGGCTTGGAATAGACCACCCATTCGTTCTTGCGGAACGGGGCGAGCCAGGCGGCGAAGGCTCCCGCGTCAGCCAGTCCGGCGAGGTCACCGAAAAAGTTGAGCGCGCCCGTGCGATGCAGGTCGAGAAGGTCCTCGATGAACAGCCGCCGGAACAGCCGCGACAGCACCCGCACATGCAGGAAGAAGCCCGGGCGGTGGGAGACCCACCGGGTGCCGTCGGGCGACAGGCCGCCGCCCGGAGCGATCATGTGGATGTGGGGATGATGCGTCAGCGCTGAACCCCAGGTGTGGAGCACGCTGGTCATTCCAACCCGGGCGCCGAGGCGCCTGGGGTCGGCCGCGATGGTCATAACGGTTTTGGCCGAGGCGCGGAACAGGAGACCGTAGACCGCCTTCTTGTTCCAGTAGGCGATCTGGGCGATCTCCGCTGGCAGGGTGAAGACGATGAGGAAGTATTCCACGGGCAGCAGGTCTTCGGCCCGCGCCGCCATCCAGTCGCGCGCCGCCGGTCCCTGACATTTGGGGCAATGCCGGTTCTTGCAGCTGTTGTAGGCGACATGGTGGTGGCCGCACTTGGCACAGCCCGCCACATCCCGCCGAGCGCCTCGGTCCGGCAGGCCTCGATCGCTGACATGACCTTCAGCTGGGTCAGGCTGACATGCCCTTCATTGGCCTGCCGCCACGCAGGACCATGGGCACGGAAGATGTCAGCGATCTCCAGCCTTGGCCGGAACACCGACCCCGGGGGCTACTCCAGTCCTCATCGCAGGGTCTCGTCCTGAAGCAGCTTCATCTGCTCGAAAGGGCTGACCGTGCCGCGGATCGTCTTCGTCGCCACATGGGTGTATCGTGCCGTCGTCGTCAGCTTGGCATGCCCGGAGCAGCACCTGGATCACCCGCACATCAGTGTTGGCCTCGAGCAGATGGGTGGCGAAGCTGTGTCGCAAACTATGCAGTGTCGCGGCCTTCTTGATGCCCGCCATATGCTTGGCCGAGGTGAACGCCCGGTTCAATTGTCGTGGCGACAGCGGGTTGATCTTGGGCTTACCGGGGAACAGCCAGCCCTCAGGATGGGACTCGCGCCAATAGTCCGGCAACAGATCCAGCAGGCTGGGCGAGAGCATGGCTTTGCGGTCACGCCCGCCCTTGCCGTCATCGGCATGGATCAACATCCGGTCGCTGTCGATATCCTTGACCTTCAGGTTGCAGACCTCGGATGCGCGGAGCCCCGCTCCGTAGCTGATCCCGAGCGCTGCGCGATATTTGAGCCCAGGGCCGGGCACGGCGGCCATCAGATCGGCCACTTTCCCGACGCTCAGGACAATGGGCAACTTCCGGGGATTGCGGTGGAACTGCATGAAGCGCTTCATCTCGTCGCGACTGCACGTTACGCCGAAGAAGAACCGCAGCGAGATGATGCGCACGTTGAAGGTGCTGGCGGTCACCCCCTCTTGGGTCATCTTGAGCTGGTATGACCGCAGATCCTCCGGCGTGGCGGTGTCCGGCGGCCTCCCGAGGAAGGACGCGAAATGCTTCACATTCCGAATGTGCGCCTTCTGCGTTTTCTCGCACAACCCGCGGATGTTCATGTCCTCGATCATCCGCTGGCGCAGCGGGGTGGTGTTCTTCTCCTCCATGGGAATCTCCTGTCTGACGGTGGGAAGACCCCCATCGTCAGCCCAGAAAGCTCAGCCACATAGAAAAACGCGGAAATGACGGGCAACGCCAGCCACGAGCGCCATTGCCGCGGAGCGGCTTAGTCCTCCCGCCCTTCGTCCGCGAGGACTGAAACGGTCCTAACCAGACATTCGTTGTCCTCGTCGGCGCTGCCGCGCAGCTTCTCCGAAGCGGTCTTCTGGGCCCGGCGCAGCACCTTTCCAGCTCCGATAGAAGCTCTGCGGGACAAGCCTGCCGATCGCAGCATTCGCTCGATCTGTGCCGCAAGGGCGAAGGGTTTTGCAAGGGCGCTGAAATTGGGCTTTTGCTGCAGTATCGATGAATGGCTGAACAAGAAAAGGAACGGCTGATAGTAGGTTGTGCTGAGCCGACTATTCTGTTGCCCCATCGCTTCGGAGACATCGTTCAAAGCAGTTCGATCGACGGTCAACCCGTGCCAACGCCATGGCCCGGCGCCATCACAAGCGGGTCAGATCAGGGCTTGTAGGCCGCGTCTTTTTCCCAACCAGCGAAACCGGTTTGCAGAACAACGACGTTCGTTCGACCTGCCACCCGCAGGGCAAATGCCGCTTGGGCGGACAGGCTGCCGGTGTTGCAGAAGAGGACTGTCATTCGATCCTCGGGGATCTCGTCAATCCGGTCCAGCACTTCGCGCCATTCGATATTGATGGAACCGGGAATCGTGGCAGCGTCGAACTGCTCTGCGTCGCGTGTGTCGACGAAAAGCGCCGTTTCAAAGACGGCTTGGTCGATCTGTTGCGGCAGTATGATGCCGGCCTCATATTCCGAGAACATCATGTATTCCTGCATCGCCTCGATGGCGGCGTCCTGCGCCAAAGTGGGAGTGGAATGAAGGCAAAGCGCGACAGTGGCCGCGCCAAGGACGTGGGACAGTTTCATCTGGGTGCTCCTTGGTTTTCGCTCTTATTCGGTGACTTGTGCTTGCAGCTCCGTAAGGAACGCCTCGATGCGTCGGGCATTGGCGCCGCGGTCGATCTGCCCAAGGCGCGAGCGTGACCGCATGTCGATGCGGCTGCCTGTCTCAATGTCGGTGACCCGAACTGCCACTTCGTCCTCGAAGCCGAAGATGCGGCTTCGGGCGATGGCTTCAATCTGGTTTTCCGCAGGATCGGCCGAGAGAACCTCCCAGCCGCGTGTTTCGACAAGGGTCAACGCCTCTGAGAATGCATCCTCGACCGGGATCGGAAGGACCAGCGGGCGCACGTTCGGATAGGCGGAGCGTTGTGGCTCGGCATTCTGCGCCGGGTAGTCCGTTGGGGTCGCGGTGAACCAGTAGACCGGCGGGTCTTCGGTATCGGTCGAGATGTCGTTTATCGGCGGTGTCGTCCGAGCGGCGATTTCGAAAGCCACCCCGAGGCCTGCAACGGGCAATGACAGGATAAGGCCAATCAGCGCAATGCTGGCACCGTGCCTCTTGCGGATAGCCCCCGCCAACGTCACGAGCGCTGCGACGACCCCCACTAATGCCGCCCAGACACCCCAACCGGCGAGGTTATAGGCTTGGGGCCAAGGCCATCCGCCCGCACGATAGCCCCAGACGGACAAAGCAAGAAGCGCAAGGGACACAAGGCCCAGAAGGATCGTCGCAAAGCCAAGGCGTCGCGTTATGAATTCAAGCATCTGTATCTTCCTGCTCGGGGGCGGGATTTAAGGCGGGGTCGTTTCCAAGGATCAACGGGCCGCCTGAAAGTCGAAAAGAGCACCTGCAAGAACTGTTCAGGAAAGGGGCGCGGGTTCTCGCGGATGCCGATGGTGTAGGTCATTCCTCTTCCTCCACCGCGATGCGTGGATCAAGGGCATGACCCGAAGCTGGGCCGCGCAGGGGCTGGAGCAGCATCCTGTCGATCCAAAGGTCACGGCGCGTGCGGAACTGTTCGATCCCGATCTCCATGTCCTGATGCCCCCTTGCCGGTTGCGCGACATAGGTGCCTAAGAGCCGATCCCACCAGGGCAGGTTGAAGCCGTAGTTCGAATTGGTCTCACGCGGGTCGACGGAATGGTGGACGCGATGCATGTCGGGCGTGACCACGATCAGGCGCAGCACTCTATCAACCGGACGCGGCAGATCGATATTAGCGTGGTTGAAAAGCGCGGTCGCATTCAGGATCACCTCGAACAGCAGCACCGCGACCGCAGGCGGCCCGAGCGCCGCGACCACCGCCAGTTTGATCCCCATCGAGATCAGGATTTCCAGCGGATGGAACCGCAGGCCCGTCGTTGCGTCGAAGTCGAGATCGGCATGGTGCATCCTATGCAGACGCCAAAGTCCGGGAACCGCGTGGAACATGACATGCTGAAGGTAGATCGCCAAATCGAGCACCAGCATCGAAACAAGGATGGCCGCCCAAGTCGGCCACTCCAGATTGTTGAACAGCCCCCAGCCACGGTCCTCGGCCATGACGGCCAATCCGACTGCGAGGATCGGGAATGCCAGGCGCAGGATCACCGTATCTATAAAGACCATGGCAATATTGTTCGTCCAACGGATCAAGCGCGGTATCTCTCTGCGCCGCCGGGGGGCCGCGACCTCCCACAACGCCATCGCCGCCAACACGCCCAAGAAAGCGGCAAGTCGGATCGTCGGCTCGGCAGAGAGGATCGTTTCGGTCATGCGTTCGGCTTTGCTCTTGTGGCGCAGGCTGGATTCGCTATCATTCAATTATTCGATTGAATGATGTAATACTCCGAGGCAGCCCATGTCAATTAGCCCGAAGATGGCCCTTCTCGAAGAATACGCCCTTGTCGCGCGGGCCTTGTCGGCCCCCGCACGCCTTATGCTTCTTGAACAGCTCGCCCAGAACGAGCGCAGGGTAGAGGCGCTTGCGGAAAAAACCGGGCTCACTGTCGCGAACTGTTCGCAGCATTTGCAGCAATTGCGGCGCGCTGGCCTTGTCACCAGTCGGCGCGACGGCAAGGCGATAATCTACAGGCTGACCGACGCGAGGACACTGACGTTGTTGGGGGTTTTGGGCGATGTGGCCGAAAGGAACCTCGCACAGGTTGGGGAGATTCTGCGCGGAATATCGAACGGCGAAGACGCGCCGGAACCGATCAACCGCAACGAGCTTGCCGCTCGACTGAGTGAAGGGTCGGTGACCGTCCTCGACGTGCGCCCCGCCGACGAGTTCGCCGATGCTCATATCCCGGGCGCGCTCAACATGGCCGTGACGGAGCTGGGCAAGTTCCTGACGGATCTCGACCGAAACACCGAGATTGTGGCCTATTGTCGTGGTCCATACTGTGTCTACGCTCACCAAGCCGTGGCGTTCTTGCGCAAGAATGGCTTCAACGCTCGTCGTCTTGACGGCGGTCTGCCTGAGTGGCGCGAAGACGGTCGAGCCATTCAGGCAACATCCTGATCGACAAAGGCCTTATTCGATGTCGCTACGGGTCGACCTGACTATGTGATCGCACTGCATGCGAGGCCTTCAAAAATGCAATGACAATTCGCCCAGACTTCACATGAGATCTCATGATGGAAGCAACCTCCGCTTAGTGTCTGCTACCGGGTCGCCGTTCATGGACGGCCAGTTGCTGCCGTTGATACGCATGCCGGAGCGCTGCTCTACACCGCGACACACCTCGCGCAACTCTCTTGATACCCGCGCGCGCCACCGCCATTTTGCGTGCGGTAAGCGGCGATGACCGCATAGGGATGGACTGAGATGTTCGAGATTTGGGGGCCCATTCTGGCGGGGCTGGTCGCGCTGGTGGTCGGAGGCGAGCTTTTGGTCCGCGGGGCGGTCCAGACCGCTGAGCGGATCGGTATCTCACCGCTTGTGATCGGATTGACACTGGTGGGGTTCGGCACCTCGACACCGGAACTGGTGACATCGGTTCAGGCCGGTCTGAGTGGATCGCCAGGCATCGCCTTCGGCAACGTCGTGGGCTCAAACATCGCGAATATCCTTCTGATCGCTGGCGTTTCTGCCGTTATTGCGCCCCTCGTTGTGGCGCGCGTCGCCCTGCGACGAGATGCGATGGTGATGCTGGTCGTCGCCGTGGTCTTCGCTGGGGTCGCGCCGTTCGCTCCGATGGGGCGGATCGCTGGAGTTGGATTGATCGCAGCGCTGGTCGGCTATTTGGGCTTTGTGATCCATCAGGAACGCCAGCACGCTGACCGCGGCGCGATCTACGACAAGACGGTGGCCCTTGCTGACGCGGATCCCGGCCTCGCGCCACCGCATGCACCTCACGGTATTCTCATGCCGCTGTTGCTCGCGTTCGCCGGATTGGGACTCGTGGTTTTCGGTGGCTCATTGCTGGTTGGTGGCGCCGTATCGCTCGCGCGGGCTTTTGGCGTCTCGGAAACGGTCATCGGTCTGACCATCGTGGCGATTGGCACCTCGATGCCCGAGCTGATCACCTCGATCGTGGCGGCGCTGAAGCGTCAGGGCGAGGTGGCTTTCGGAAATGTAGTCGGATCAAACATCTACAATATTCTCGGCATCGGTGGGACGACGGCGCTGATCGCCCCGTCGCGCGTGCCCGAGGAAATCGCGCGATTTGACGCCCCGCTGATGGTTCTTGTCTCACTCCTTCTAGTGGTCTTCGCGACCACCGGGCTACGGATCACCCGATGGGAGGGGCTGGCGCTAATCGCGGGCTACGGTATCTATCTTTGGAAGCTTTGGCCTTGAGAACGTTGGAGCCAAAGGTGAAAACTTTGGAATGTCGAACCCTTGGCGGGGCGGCGTCAAAATCTGAAAAAGCATATGGATCACGAACACCAGGCGCCTTGATAGCAATGCTATTATTGCCAGCGAATAGGGGACTTGGATGAACGAAGCACGGAAGGATCACTGGGACCGGATCTACGGCAGCAAGAGCGACAGTGACCTCAGCTGGCATCAGGACGCTCCGGAGATCTCGCTCGAACTTGCCGAACGCGCCGGTGTGACGCCGGACACCCGGGTGATCGACGTGGGCGCCGGCACTTCGCGGGTCGTTGACGGCTTGATCGCGCGTGGCCTGCGCGACATTTCCGTTCTCGACCTCTCCCAGACGGCCCTCGACGCCCAGCGTGCCCGGCTTGGGCCGCGCGGCGCGGATGTGGAGTGGATCGTCGCCGATATCACGCGCTGGTCGCCCCAGCGGGTCTATGACCTCTGGCATGATCGCGCCGTGTTCCACTTTCTGGTCGACCCATCGGACCGGGATGCCTATGTGACGCGCCTGTCTCGTGCTCTGCGCATTGGGGGGCACGCGATCATCGCGACCTTCGCTCCTGACGGGCCGGAGACCTGCAGCGGCCTTCCCGTTCGTCGCTACAGTCCGGAGGCCCTTGGCGGTGTGCTGGGCCCCGATTTTGAGTTGGTGGCGAAACGGTTCCAGAAACACACGACGCCCTCAGGCAACCTGTAGTCTTTCCAGTTCAGCCTGTTCCGGAAGCTCCGCTGATCGGCCCCTGTGCAGCGGGGTCAGCCTATCGCGTCGTGATCGTCGGCGAGACATTCCGAGTGGTCGCGCAGCACCTCCAGCACCCGGCACTCCGAGGCTGTCCCACCCCGACATTCGCCGATCATCCGTTCCAGCTCGCTCCTGAGCGCTTGGAGACGCGCGATCCGGGTCTCGACCTCGCGCAACTGTCGCCGCGCGATCGAATCCGCAGCTCCGCAATCGCGCGCTGGATGATCTGACAGGTCCAGCAATTCGCGGATCGCTTCGAGCGGGAAGCCAAGCTGGCGCGAATGACGGATGAAGGCGAGCCGGTCGAGATCGACATCGCCGTAGCGCCGCTGGCCGCCCTCGGTCCGTCCGGGCTCGGGCATCAGGCCTATCTGCTCGTAATAGCGGATCGTCTGCACCTTGGTGCCGGTGCGGCGCGCCAATGTTCCGATTGTATGCATGTCGCTCCCATCACGGCCGCGTGAGGGCGGATTTTCCCCTTGAACCTATAGTTGCTGTAGCTCTTATCTTCCTCGCTGTCGAGAAATCGAGAGTGAGAGGATGGTAACAGATGTCCGAGGCGAAAAACCTTCAGGAGTGGCGCGTGACCGGTATGGATTGCGGGGCCTGCGCCGCGAAGGTGCGAGGTGCCGTCGAGGCTCTGCCCGGTGTCGAGGGGGTCGAGGTAACGCTGATGAACGAGCGGCTGCGGTTGCGGCTCGATACCGCGACCACCTCGCGCGAAAGCGTGGAGAAGGCGATCCGCCGCCTCGGCTATGGCGTCTCGGCCAAAGGGGCTGAGCCGGAAAAGCCCAAGGGCGGATTTGTTCTTCCCGAGGGTGCCCTTCCGGGGGCGAGCGAGACGAATGAGACGCCTGCGGTCGAGAGCGCGCCAACGCCGCCTGCCGATCCCGCGTGGTATGCGACCCCGAAGGGACGCTACCTGATCGCGACCGGGCTTCTGCTGGCCGCCGCCTGGGTGGTGGAGCTGCTGGTCGGCGGCCCGATCGCGCATTGGGTCTTCGTGCTCGTCACCGTGATCGCCGTCGCCCCCGTGGCGCGGCGGGCCGCCCTGATGGCACGGGCGCGGATGCCTTTCACCATCGAAATGCTGATGAGCATCGCCGCGATCGGCGCGCTTTTCGTCGGGGCGGCGGAGGAAGCCGCGCTCGTCGTCTTCCTCTTCGCTGTCGGCGAGATGCTCGAAGGGCTTGCGGCGTCGCGCGCCCGCGGCTCGATCCGGGCGCTGGCCGATCTTGTGCCGAAGACTGCGCGGCTCGTCAGCGGAGACCGGATCCGAGAAGTTTCGGCGGACAGCCTCGACATCGGGCAGATCGTGCAGGCCCGCCCGGGCGACCGCATCCCAACGGACGGCGTCATCGTCTCCGGCAATTCGGGTGTCGATGAAAGCCCTGTGACCGGCGAGAGCGTGCCAGTCCTGAAAGAGCCGGGCGACGCGGTCTTCGCCGGCTCGATCAATACCGAGGGCGAGCTGCGCATCCGCGTCGAGAAAGCCGCCGAAGACAACACGATCTCGCGCATCCTGCATCTCGTGGAGGAAGCCGAAAGCGCCCGCGCCCCTGTAGAGCGGTTCATCGACCGGTTCAGCCGCGTCTACATGCCCGCAGTGGTGGGCGTGGCGCTTCTGGCCGCGATCGTGCCGCCGCTCGCCTTCGGCGCGTCTTGGGAGACGTGGATCTATCGCGGCCTCGCGCTCTTGCTGATCGGCTGCCCCTGCGCGCTGGTGATTTCTGTGCCTGCCGCCGTCGCCGCCGGGCTCTCGACCGGGGCGCGCCACGGGCTGTTGATGAAGGGCGGCGCGGTGATGGAGACAGCGGCCAGAACCAGCCTCGTCGCCTTCGACAAGACCGGCACGCTGACCGAGGGCCGGCCGCAGATCACCGATCTTTTGCCCCTGAACGGGAGCGAGGCCGACCTTCTCGCCACCGCCGCAGCGGTCGAGACGGGCAGCAGCCATCCGCTCGCACAGGCGATCGTCGCCCGGGCGGAGGCACGTGGCATCGCGGTGCCGCAGACCACCTCCGTCACGGCGATCCCGGGCCGCGGTGCGCGCGCCGAGATCGACGGCGAAATCTGGAATGTCGGGGCACCGCGCCTCGCGACCGAAACGGGCGTGCTCAGCGCCGCCGACAGCGCCACTGCCCACCGCCTGGAAAGCGCGGGTAAGACCGTGGTCGCCGTCTTCACGCCTGAGCGCCTTCTGGGCCTGATGGCTCTTCGCGACGAGCCGCGCGCTGATGCGGCAGAGGCGGTCTCCGCGCTCAAGCAAATGGGTATCTCGTCGGTCATGCTGACCGGCGACAACCCGGTGACGGCTCGGGCGATCGCCGACGGGCTTGGTATCGAGGCCCGTGCCGGGCTGCTGCCAGAGGACAAGGTTACGGCGGTGCGCGATCTGGCGCGGGATGCGCATGTGATGATGGTGGGCGACGGCATCAACGACGCCCCGGCGCTCGCCACCGCCCATCTCGGCATCGCGATGGGCTCGGGCACCCATGTCGCGCTCGAGACCGCTGATGGCGCGCTGCTACGCAATCGGGTTACCGATGTCGTCGAGCAGATCCGGCTGGCGCGCGCGACGATGGCCAACATCCGTCAGAACGTGGCCATCGCGCTCGGGCTGAAAGGGGTGTTTCTGGTGACGACGCTGCTCGGTCTCACCGGTCTCTGGATCGCGGTAATGGCCGATACCGGCGCGACGGTGCTGGTCACGATGAACGCGCTCCGCCTCCTACGGTTCAAGGCGGAGGCGCAGTAGGCCTGAAATCTCTGCTCAAGCGCTGGAGATTTCCTAAATCGACAAACCCCGTGCCGTTCAACCGGGCAGCCGAAAACGTTTGAGGCAACTCGGAGCTGGAGTGCCTACTCTTTCTTTGAAGGAAACCGCCGCGGTAATTTGTGGGATAGCGTGCCCTGAATGGCCGCTTCCAAACGATAGAGGCACCACTTTGTCTTTGTAGCGAACGACAGCTTTCCGCCCATTCTATTGAAAAAGTCTTTGTTGCAGTGCGGCAAGTCTTTCGATTCACTCGTCGATGAGGGGATGGGAGGATTTCGGGATGATGGGTCGGCAGGACGCTCCAGTGCAGCTGTTTTATGATTTCAATCTGGACCGTCATGTCCCGGCCGATCATATGCTGCGAGAGATCGATCTGTTCCTTGACGGCGACAGCCTGCGGGACGCGCTGCGACCGTTCTACAGCCACCTTGGCCGCCCCTCCATCGACCCCGAACTGATCATTCGGATGCTGGTGATCGGCTACGTCATGGGCATCCGATCCGAAGGACGCCTGTGCAACGAGGTTCACCTGAACCTGGCCTATCGTTGGTTCTGCCGGTTGGGCCTAGAGGGCAACGTCCCGGATCATTCGACCTTCTCGCGGCATCGCCACGCCAAGTTCCGCGAAAGCAACCTGCTGCGACAGGTGTTTGAAGCCACTGTGGAGCGGTGCCTGAAGGAGGGGCCGGTCTCCGAAAAGGGCTTTGCCGTCGATGCCAGCCTGATCTCCGCCGACGTGAACAACCACCTGCCCGGTATCGGCGATCTGATCGACTTGACCGTTCAATCCGACACGTGGCACGTTTTCGACCCTTCAAGCGGCGCGAACCTGTCGCTGGCCTAGCGTCGCCTGCGCCCCAAGCAAGGATGATCCGATGACGCCCCTCCCGGCCCTTTGCCGTGACGACCAAGCCAATGCGGCCTCGTTGCAATATCGACTGCAAATATTGCTATTACCTTGAAAAGGAACATCTCTACCCGCAGGAAAAGAAGTTCCGCATGTCAGATGCAGTTCTCGAAACTTATATGCGCGATCTGATCGCGGCGAGCGTCAAGGCGGGGCAGCGCGAGGTGCAGTTTGCCTGACCGGGCGGAGAGCCGACCCTGCTTGGCCTGCCCTTCTTCGAGCGCGTGGTCGCGCTGCAGCGCCACTATTGCCCCGTCGGCGTGACTTGCGCCAATCCGACAGACGCGCCGGTCCCGCTCTACGAACATCGAGCGAAATGCGGACTGCCTTTCCCCGGTTCCAATATCCACCCGAGGGCGGAATTGCGGCGTGGCATACGATGCGGCTGACGGAGGCCTGGCCAGGATCGCGACGGCATTGAGGCGCTGGAGTTGCAAGAGGCCCTGTGGGCCTTTGAGGCGCGCGACAAGGCTCGGATCGGCACTTAGAGAGCTATGGCCGGAGGCGAGAACTCGGGTCACGCCAGCTTTACAAAGATCCAAACCTTTTAATTCGCGCGACTTCTGTCAAGATGCTGTGAGGTCGTCCAAAAACATTTCCGAGCCATGCCGCAAAACCCTTTGAGACAACAAGCCGAACGCCCCGCACCCTCCGACGCGCCACAGGCACGGGGCCGTTCGAGACGTAGTCACGCGCATTACATGCTGCTGGGCGGCGCGCTGCTCTTGGCCAGTCTTATGGCCGGGCCTTTGTCTGCGGCGGCACAGACGACCCAGCCGCTGCCCGAGCTGGCCTTGCCCAAGCCGATGCCCGCGCCGCCCATGACGGTGCTGCTTCCCGTTCCGGACGCGCGGATCACGGCGGCGATCTCGACATTGGATGATCTCAGTCAGGATATCCTCAAGCGAACCGGCATTCCCGGACTGGCGGTCGCTGTGGTTCATAACGGACGCACCGTCTATGCGCGCGGCTTTGGCAAGCGCGCCGTTGGAAGCCCGGAGGGCGTCGATCCCGAGACGGTCTTCCTTCTCGCCTCGCTGTCAAAGCCCGTCGGTGCCACCGTTGTCGCCACCCAAGTGACCGCAGGCCGCGTCAAATGGGACAGCCCGATCCACGATTTTCTGGCCGCCTTCAGTTTGGGCGATCCGTGGATCAACGAACATATCACCATCGCCGATCTCTATGCGCATCGCTCGGGCCTGCCCGATCATGCCGGAGACGATCTGGAAGATATCGGGTTCGACCGGAGCGAAATCCTCAAGCGGCTCGCTCTGCTGCCCCAAGGCCCATTCCGGGCGCAATACACCTATACCAATTTCGGCATTACGGCTGCAGCCCAAGCGGTGGCCACGGCCGCAGGCAAGGATTGGGCGCGCCTGTCGGAGACGGCGCTCTATGCGCCTCTTGGCATGGGCGCGACCAGCTCGACCCATGCCGATTACATGGCGCGGGACAATCGGGCCGCAAGCCATGTGCCGGGTGGCGATGGCTATGTGATCTCCGACAAACGCCAGCCCGACGCGCAAAGCCCGGCGGGCGGGGTCAGCTCCAACGCGCACGACATGGGGCGTTGGATGGCGATGGTGCTGGGCGGCGGTATGGCGGACGGGACGCGCCTGATCTCTGAAGAGGCGCTTCTGCCTGCAACCTCCCCGCAGATGATCCGAGGCGCGCCGATGGCGGTCTCTGCGCGCGCGGGCGCCTATGGGTTTGGCTTCAATGTCGATACCCGCTGGTCAGGCCGTGTGATGCTAAGCCATTCCGGGGCCTTCGCATTGGGCGCATCGACAAGTGTCGCAATGCTGCCCGAGCTCGATCTGGGCATCGTCGTCTTGACCAATGCACCGCCGACAGGGGCCGCCGAAGCCATCACCGCGAGCTTCCTCGATCGCGCGGAACTGGGGAGGGATACCCGCGACTGGCTGGCGGCCTATGCCCCGATCATGGCGCCGCTATCGGCCCCTGTGGGGCAGCTGGTGGGTGCAAAGCCCCCCGCTGACCCTGCCCAGGCAGCGCCCGCGCAAACCTATGTCGGCACCTATGACAATCCCTATTTCGGCCCCGCCTCGATCTCTGAGACCAACGGATCGCTTGTGCTAACGCTTGGCCCGGACCACCGAGCGCTGCCCATGCGCCATTGGGATGGTGACACCTTCGTTGTCTATCCGGTGACCGAGAACCAACCCGCAGGTTCGGTCTCGCGCGTCACCTTTCGCGCAGCCTCCCCCGGACCGGCCACCGAAATGCAGATCGAACACCTGAACGAAGAACATCTCGGCATCTTTCGACGCCCCGACTAACACAGCCGGGTGTGCGCAAAATGCCCCTCAGTCCTCCCAAAGTGCTCAGTCATCGCCCTTTGCGGCCTTCTCAGCGGGTGAGTTTCGCGACCGAGCGGTCATCAGCGATCAAACGCGGCGCAAAATAGGCAAATGCCTCACGAAACATCGGATGCCAACTTGCATCCAATGGCTGGTGCAACGGGTGCCGGAAGAAAACGAACAGATGACCTAATCACCAGCCCGGCCTTCGTGGTGATCAAGGCGGCAGAGGAGTTCCACGAGAAGACGGTCCGACCGAACCAGCTCTGGCAGACCGACTTCACCTACCTGAAGGTCATCGGCTGGGGCTGGTTCTACCTCTCGACCATCCTCGACGACTACAGCCGCTACGTCATCGCCTGGCGGCTCTGCACGACGATGAAGGCGTCTGATGTGACCGCGACACTGGAAGATGCTCTGGTCGCGTCCGGCTGCAATCAGGCCACAGTTGCCAACCGGCCCCGGCTGCTCAGCGACAATGGCAGCAGTTACATCTCCGGGGAACTGGCCGACTGGCTTGCTGACGAGGGCATGGATCACGTCCGGGGTGCTCCCCGCCACCCTCAGACCCAGGGCAAGATCGAACGCTGGCACCAGACCCTCAAGAACCGCATCTTGCTCGAGAACTATTACCTGCCCGGCGCTCTGGAATAGGCGATCGGCGACTTCATCGACCACTACAACCATCACCGCTACCACGAGAGCCTGGGCAACCTCGCGCCCGCCGACGTCTATCTCGGCAGGGCCGAAGCCATCCTGAAAACACGAAAGGAGATCAAAGCCAAAACCATCGAGAAGCGCCGCTTGCTGCATCGCCAGACCGCGGCATAAACTGAAACCACAACGAGCCAGGCCCTCCGTTCTCGATCAGGCCCTCGTGTCCCAAATCATCTCACGACGGACAGGATGGATGGTAGCCCGGGCGACCGGTTCGAGCAGGCACACAACGTCCGAACCCGAGCGCGCGAAGATCAAGCTCATCGACGAGGAGGTCGATGATACGGACCAGATGATCCTCACTAATCCAATCGTCGACGCGCTCGGGGAAAAGCGTGGTTTGCTCCCGGTCGATGCCGTCGATGAAACCCGCCATCCGTGCCTCCCGCTGCCTTGCGAAAGTATACCATGGGCTTAAGTTTCCACACAGCCTCGGCCCGAAGCTGCCATTCGAACAGGGCGCGTCGAAGGCCCCGACCAGCTCTTTCCAGATGCTCGCAGGCCACCGCAGCGCTATCACGGATCGTCCATCGGCCCTGGCGACGCGCGATGGGTCAGTTCCACGCACATCCGGGTGGATGCCTATATCTATTGCGCTAAGGCATCCAGTTCGTCCATCAGCCCTGAGAACCGTCTCAACTGATCGTATTGCTCTTCGTCGATCCCGTCCGGATCGAAGTGCATCACGTCGTTTCGGATTTCGCGGACCTTATCCAGCTCAGCGCAAAATACGCCCCTGTCTACGCGAAGGTCGAGCAGTTTCCAGTTCTCTGGCTTCTGAATTATCCGAAGATACTCACCAAACGTTAGGTCTACGACAGATTGAATTCGCTCCCTTCTCGCCGAGTCCGTGTCGCCACAGACCTCCTGCAAAGTCTGGGTAGTGAACTTTCCATTCATCAGTTTTCGGATCTGGTTCTCAATCTGTCCGATGAGGAGAAATGGCTCTGATAGAAACTGAAATTGCTCGCTCAGATCTGTCGCGGTGACGATGCCAGTAACCTTCTTGTCGGTTGAGGATCGGACGAAGACGAATTCGTGCTCGATGATCAATTTCGTAGCTTTGAACAGCGCTTCGCTTTCTTCCAGAGCGACGGCCGTCTCCATGGCGTCTCTCACTTCGACGAGATTATTCTCGTGGCTCAAGCGCTTGCCGATCGTCTTCCAGCTAATCGCACCGTTCAGCGTGTGCTCGTTCGACATGACCGCCAGCTGCGAGAAATCGTGCGCCAGCATCAGGGTAATCGCCTTCTCGACGGTATCCTGCGGGTTGACCGAAACCACACCGCAGTTGGCCGCCTTGAGCATGCTGATGAGGAAGTTTGCCTCTTTTGGGGCATAGGCTGCACCATCCTCGCCTTGGTCGCTACCGGTAGATTTGGTAGCAGCCGCTGCAACCGGCGCTTTCTTGAACGTTATTTCTGCGTCAATCCAGACCTTAGTGAAATCTGGGCTGGTTATGATACCCGCATTATCCAACTCGGTTTGTATTCTCTTGACGACGCCGGTGCGGCGCCTGCGGGCACCGAACCAGCGAAGCAACTCTCGGACCGTCGTCGAAGCTTCCTTTCCTTCGCCGATGTCGGCTTTGACCTCTTCGAACTCCTTGTTCAATTTGGTGCCCCTCCGATCATCCCGTTCCGATCGCGGTGAATTGCCCGGACGCTTCTATGCAGTCCCATACGTGGAGGACGAGGCGGAGGCCTCGATATTCCATTGCGGTAATTTATGCCACGGCTTGATTAAATCCAAAAGAAAGAATGACAGCTAGGGACCGGCCGCACCCCTACCCTATTGCTGACGGCCCTGGCTATGCAGAAGCTTTCTTTCTGCACATTGCGGGCCTTGATCCCTGCGCCGCGAATGACCGCTCCCCGCCCCGAACAACCTGGCTCGTCGGTTTCGGCCTTTTGTGGACATTCGCGCGACAGCCATTGCTGCCGCGCAATGCCTCCGAACCAGCATTTGGCGGCGACGTCCAGCATTGTCCGGCAGGCGAAGGCCCCACAGCGGCCAGTTCAGCCGGCCAGCTTATTGCCAGTAAGCCCGCCGGAGTTAGCTGATTGGGCGTAAAGCGGCGGGAATGGGTCAGGTCTGATTGTGGTTATTGGGAGCCGTCCAGCTGCCTGCTAACTTTCCTTCTCGGGGGAGGTGGCTCATTCATCGGCGATTCACGGCAAAAACGCCAACTCGTCTAGAGGTGCTAAGGCTCTAAAGACACCGCCCTTTTTCGCGCTATCAGTTCCGGCGCTATCAAACACGTTGAGAAGAAGGTCATACACCGGTTCAAAATTGTCGAACCCGTCCGGTAGCGCCTGAATGGCTCTGGCTATCGCGCGATCATCCTCCTCTTCAAAAAGACCAGCAAAATCCCCGTCGATCATCTTTGCGAGGATTGGCACAGCTTGCCCTCCAGCAGCGTTGAGCGCGCTTCGTTGGCCTCTCAATCGCTCTAAGGCGTTGGCTTTGCTATTCGCGTAGACTGCTACGGTTCCATTCAATGCTTCAATCGCTTGAGCCTTCGTCACCCCCGCCTGGTTCAAGAAGTAAAACATCGGCCAACCATTGGCGCTGAACTTGGGCGGATACCTTTACATAGAAGCGTGACGAGGCAGCGACACAGTTCCTCTCTGCACTATCTCGTCAAATGGGTGCCATCCGACAGAATAATTTCGTCCATCGGCACATCCCAAGGCATCGGGTAGATGGTGGGCAAGACGCAGTTTGAAAAGCCGATACCAACGATCCGCGGCTTCTTATCAAAACGGGCGAGCGTGCGGTCGTAATAGCCTCCCCCGTTTCCGAGGCGATGAAGCGTCGTGTCGACACCGACAAGGGGGACGATCACGAGGTCGGGCGTGCGAGGTTCGCCTGCGGCTGGCACGGGGATGTTCCAGACGCCGCGCACCATGCGGCAATCCGGGGTCCACGTATGGAATTCGAGCGGCGCATCTCGTTCGATGACGACGGGCAACAGGACTTCGGCCCCGGCCTCATGTGCCTTGCCCATCCAGCCCCGCAGATCCGGTTCGCCCCGGATCGGCCAATAAACAGCCACGGTGAGGCGGGCATCGAGAGGAACTGTCCGGTCGAGACCGTCAATCAGCCGGACGGTCGCGCGCTCTCGATCTTCTGCGGACAAGGCCCGCGCGGCCACAAGCCGAGCGCGCTCCGCCCGTCTGAATCGCGCCACATCGCGTGCCGCCTCGGGATCGACCAGGTGCCCATCGACCAGAAGATGGGCAAAGCAGGCGGGGGCTCCTCCGGTAGCATCGTCATCCATATCTATGCCATCCGCTTACGTTTCTGAGGCGGAAAGATCGTATCGTATCCCCAAGTGAAAACGAAGGCGTAGACGAGGTAGAAGCCTGCAAAGGACAGTTCCATCACGACAATGGTCAGCAGGAAAGCGTCGAGCCACCATGCGAAAACCGGCAGAAGCAGGGTAAGCAGCGTCACCTCGAAAAGCACCGCGTGAGAGATCCGAATTGGCATAGTCTTACGGACATCGCCACGACGCCAGAGCAGGAGATGATCGAAGGCCAGGTTGAAAAGATAGTTCCAGGCAGTAGCCGCTGTTGCGCCAAGCACGACCAGCACGCCCATTTCCTCCATCGGATGATCGAAAGCCCAGGCGAAAAGCGGCGTTACGATGAGGAGGCCGATGATTTCAAAGCTCACGGCTTGGCGGATACGGTCTGGGGTGCTGCGCATGGAAAATGTTCAATCGTGGGTCAGGCGGTCCAGCGTGCAGAGCTTGTGATTGGGCGAGGTCATCCCCGGGAAGCCTTATGGTGGGACCCGTGCGTCCGCTTTTCAAGCATGGGCGCACGTCGCGCGGTCACGATGTCCAACCTCTCGGTGCGGCCCTCGCCGATCTTGTGCAACTCAAGTGCAGGGCAGCGGAGGACAGCCTCAAGGAAGCTGGCGAGCGCCTCTTCACCTTCAGCAGGCTCGACCCGTCGCAATGGAAATCGGCCAAGACCGCAAACGCCATCAAACGCCTGAACGACGAATTCCGCCGCCGGATCAAGACCTAGACCGTGCTGCCCTGTGCCGAGACCGTGCCGATGCTGCTTTGGGGGCTACTGGCCTCTTCTTTCGCTATTTCTGTAGACACTTGATCAGCGCTGCTATGGTCAAAACCACCAACACCAGAATAAGAAGGCCGAAAAGCCAACCGATCACCATTTCGAAACTCATTCCATTTTCCATGTCCCTCTGGTCCACTGTTTCGTTGTCATGATCTTCGGTCGACGCGCCGCGATGCACGCGGCTATTCGCGACTAACCATCGGCGGGCCGAGCTAATCCACTGCGAACTCCACCGCGAATGAGTGCGGAGACGAGAGCATCCCGATGCCGCGGCCATCGTTGTCTTCCATCACGCTGGGATCTCTCAAACGGCTGTTTGCTGATGCGGTCAGCACAGCGGACGATGTGCGCGGTGCCTCGAGTGGGAGCCGGCCTCACAGTTCGAGCGTGCGTCGAATGGCACCCGCTCCCCACAGCAGCAGGCCGGTGGTCAGCGCGCTGACCCCAACGCTGTGCGCCCATGGCCCCGCAATGCCCGTGTCGCCGAAGGTGATGAGGGTAATGCCGGCCAACGAAAGCCCGAGCCCAGCCATGAGCCGACATTCTCCCGGGGTCGGGCACGGCCTTCGCTCGTCATAGCTCTCCTCCTTCGGCGCGGCGGGATCGCTCCCCGTCACGCTGTTCGCTCCGTTCAAATCGCTGTTTCTCATGGCCTTGCGAACCTCCTTTCGAGATACTCTTTCAGCGCAACGTCAGTCGCATAGATCTATAGCGCGGGTCGGGCGGGCGCCGAATTCTGCCCAATGCGCGGCTTCGAGGTTGCCCACCGGCCCGCGGCGTGTCGGAGCCTGCGGCGGAGTTCCAGGCTCCGCGGTTTTCGGAGCTTCTGACCCCGGCAGCTTCTCCCACGCCACGCTTTGCGGCCAGACGCGATCCAAGAGACGCTGTTGACTGCCGGAAACCCTGCGGCCCGGTAAGCTCGTTTAATCCATATGCCGGTCATCTTCCGGTCGTCCGCGGGAAGCGCGGACTTCAAGTATTGCGCGATTCATAATATTGGGAAAGCAAATATAAATGCGATATGATATTCGTAAATGCGATACATGGGGGATCCATGAACATCGAACATGCCCGAACTTTCCTTGCCGTCGCCGATACCGGCAGCTTCGTAGCGGCCGCCGAAAGGCTTCACGTCACCCAGTCAACCGTGAGCGCTCGTATCCGAGCACTCGAAGATCAGTTGGGCACCAGGCTTTTCACTCGCAACAAGGCCGGCGCGGCGCTGACTGCGGGCGGTGGCCGGTTCCTGAAGCATGCAGCGCAGATGGTGCGAGCCCTCGAACGCGCGCGGCACGACGTCGGCCTTCCTGGACAATTCCGCGCGCGTGTCGTCATCGGTGCGCGCTTCGGCCTGTGGGAAGGGCTGATGATGAAATGGTTCGCCAATATCCAGCGGACCCATCCCCGAGTTTCGTTTCATTCCGAAATCGGCTTCGAGCCTGAACTGATGCAGGCGCTGGTCGACGGGCGGATGGATATCGGAGTCATGTTCACCCCGCAGCGCCGTCCGATGCTCGAGCTCCTGCCATTGCTTACTGAACAGCTGGTGCTCGTCTCTACCGAACCGACCGCTAGCATGCAGCCTGACGGCTATATCCATGTCGAGTGGGGCCCGGAATTCGACAATCAGTTCCGCGCTGGCTTTCCGGAGTTTCCCGGTCCTGCACTCTCGGCCAACATCGCCTGGCTCGGCCTTCAATATCTCAAGCTCAATGGCGGCAGCGGCTATTTTCCCCGGCGTCTGGTCGAACACCAGATCGATAGCGGCGCCCTGTTCCCGGTGCCCGGTGCGCCAGTGTTCGAATTGCCGGCGTGGATCGTGATCCGCGAGGATCGCAACAAAGCGCTTGTTGATCCGATGGTCCAGAGTTTGATGGTTGGCCTTGTGGCGCCTTGATCTGCGATCAATTTCCGCTCTTGTCCTTTCCCAGCGGCCTGTCGCTCGCGTTCGGTATCCTGCTGGAACATTCCCGATCGGTCACCTCGCGTTCGGGCTCGCTGCGTAGTGCTTTCGCGGGATCGAAAAAACTCCTTCCGGCAAGGTTTCGTCCGCCCTTTGGTCGATCGAACCGAGTATGTCTGTCAGAGGCTTCATGCCGCGACCGAGGGTCCATAACTGATCGTTAGACGACCATCCACGCGGGAAGCAGTCGCGCCAGTTCTCTGACCGGCGCGCAAAGCGAGGTGGTGAGCAAAAGCAACCTTGGCAGCTGAGCTCTTGAATTCGTCGTTCACGGCTTCGACTTAAAAGCACGTCAAAACGGGTGTTCCAGGAGATGACGGGCCTGCGCGACCATGCCGTCCAGACGTGCAGCGGCCGTGGGGACATCGTTGAGCGCACCCACACCCTGACCCGCATAGAGTGCCATCGCCTCCAAGTCGCCGGTCGTGGTTCGCAGCGGCGAATCCGTGCTGAAGCGCAGGCGCGGCTGCTCGCCGTCGCGGGCGATGGCCTCGCGCGGAAGACTGTCAGGGTCGTGGCCGAGGTAATGTCCGTCCAGGCTCTCGGTCACGCTATTGGCGATCACCCGCACCGCAGCGCCCTTGGGCCAATTCAGAACGAAAACATCGGTCAGAACCGTGTGGTCGCCGGTGGCCTCCGTGATTCGGGATTTGTGATAGGGATGAGCGAAGGATTCCTCGGTCGCCAGAAAGGCCGTGCCGCATTGCACGCCATCGGCGCCGATGGTCAACGCGGCGGCGAGGCCCTCGCCCGTTGCGATCCCTCCGGAGACGACGACCGGCAGGTCGGTCTGCGCAAGGATTTGCTCGGCCAGCCCGAAAGCCGGGTGTCGTCCATGCACGTGACCGCCCGCCTCGACGCCCTGCGCGATGATCACATCCGCTCCGGCCTCTTCGGCGATCCGCGCGGCCTCGACCGTGCCGACCTGATGCAGAACAAGGCAACCGGCACGTTTCACGCGGGCCACCACGTCAGGCATCACGTCCCAGAAAAAGCTGAAGGCCGGCACGCCAAGATCGAGACAGCAGGCGATCTGCGCATCGAGCAGCGCTGGTTCGGTCGCCGCGGGGATCAAGTTGACGGCAAAAGGTCGGTCAGTCGCGTCCCGCAGCGCAGTAACCTCTGCGGCGATCAGGGCTGGGTCTTCGCGCACCATGCCCAAAATCCCGTAACCGCCCGCATTGGCCACGGCGGCGGCCAGTTCCCAGCGGGAAACGCCGCCCATCCCGGCCAGCAGAACTGGCTGGGCGCACCCCAGCAGGTCGCAAAGCGGTGTGTGCAGCGGGTTTATTGGCTGGTCCGTCATGCTTGCTCCTCCCGTTCTATAACCATTGGCGCAGGTAATCGCGTAACACGACGGCGTTATTATGTGCCTCGTCCTTTGAAGCATAAAGTAGCGTAACGACGTTCTCGCGTGCATATCCGGCGAGCTCGCGGACCAAATCGTCATGAGCGGCAAGTTCCGCCTCATAACGCGTGGTGAACTCCTGCCACCTATCAGGGTGCTCGTGGAACCAGCGCCGCAATTCGTCGCTCGGCGCGATCTCCTTGCACCAGTGAAACAGTCTGGCGCGGTCCTTCGCCATGCCGCGCGGCCAGAGACGATCGACCAATATCCGCTTGCCATCTGACACGCGTGCCGCGCGATAGATCCGCTTGACGCGGATAAGCTCGCCAGGAGCTTCGGAGGTGGGGGGGCTTGCTGACGGCATCAGCTGTCCGGCTTGTCCGTGTCGCCGATCATCTCAACTGCTTTCAGAGCATGGGTCCAAGAGGCGCCGGCGCGCATTTCCGCGGCGACCCAAATCGCTTCCATGACCTGTTCGTCCGAGGCGCCCGCACGCCGGGCGGCTTTGACATGGCTCTCGATGCACCATGGGCACTGCGTTACGTGCGCGACGGCCACGGCGATAAGGTGCTTGCTGCGCGCATCGAGCGCCCCTTCAGTGAACACCGCTTTCGAAAATGCGCGGAAGGCGTCCTCGGTCTTCGGCGCCAAGGCATGACGCCGCTCGAAGAGATCCTTAGTTGGGTTGGGAAGATACATCTCAGACATGGCCTGCGCCTTGGGTTTCGAATTGCGGGAATAACACGTCGTTTTCCAGCCGAATATGGGCTGCCAGGTCTTCAAGAAATTCACCGACCCCGGCATAGAGCCGCGTCCAGCTTTGGCATGCACCGTCCGGCAATGTGAGATCGTTTGTCAATTGCCGGATCTGTCCGACCTCCGCCTCATGGTCGTCGTGATCCGCGCGCATCGCAGCGATCGGCCCGTCCAGCCTCGGTGCCGCGTTGCGAATGGCGGGAAACAAAACCAGCTCCTCCTTCTTCATGTGGACTTCGAGCTCGCCGATCATCCGGTGCAGTAGCGCGGACAGCCCTGCAGGGACATCTGCTTGCCCGGCATGGACGGTTTCCACCTTTTCCGAGAGCGCCGCCAGTTCAGGCAATTGAGTGCGATGCTTGGCGTGATACTCTGCCTCGATGTAGCGGGTGAGGTTGGCGGAATCTTGCGGGGGTAGCGGTCTCGTCATGTTGGTATCCTTTGGTCAGAGCAAAGAGGGGACGGTTCGGGGCGTGGCGTTCTCGACCGCCATATGCAGCGAGCGCGCGATCCGCTCGGCGCGTTCGATGAGATGGGCGGCCCCCTCGGGGGGACAGGTCTCGGTTGCGGTCTCGCGGAACAGCATCAGCCACCGTTCGAAATGATCCCATTCCACTGGCAAGGACGCATGGACCTGCATCGGGGCGCCGTGAAAACGACCGGTCATGAGTGCGACCGAAGACCAGAACTCCACCATCCGCTGCAAATGCGGCGCCCAGTCGGAAATCCTGGAGGCGAAGATCGGCCCGAGAACCGCATCAGCACGCACCTTGTCGTAGAAACGATGCACCAACTGGGTCAGTTTATCCTCGTCCAAACCCGTTTGCGCCATGATCGCAGCGGTCGTTTCGGGGCGCGCGGATATGATCTGTCGATCAGCAGGTGACATGGGATCCCCCGAGAATTTGAACTTGAGGCTCATGCTATCTCCACAAAATAAGCATTGTAAATACCTATTGCGGTGAGTGTAGGATGCCCATGAACTTCGCATTCTCGCAAATTACGGGCGGAGCATTTCGAGCCGGATGGCAAGCGTCCGCGAATCTGGTCTTCCCGACCGCACGCCCTCGGCTGAATCCTTGATGCTCAAGAGGGTGCAGGGGTTACGTTTTCGGACCGTAGCCAGAAGACACGAAACCCTTCAGCACCTCGTCCCTGGCGAAGGTTTGGTCTGGGCTTCCTGCGTGGCGCATCAACACGCGCAGGCCGTTATCGGCGGAAGAGGTGGGGCGAATTGTCGCGGCTCACAATGAACATTTGAATTACTTGCGCGCCTTGCCACCCTATGCGGGGAGGTCGGACTAAGTAACGGCTTCTATCACGGCGAAGCTGGGTATCGTCGGATCGCCATGGCAGCGACGGCCTGATGCCCGCACCTCTCGTCGCGAAATTCGCGCAACGGGGGTTGTCCATTCGGACCGGCTCACATCAGGTTGTTCGAGGAGCAGAGCGCATCAGGCGAGCGTTGCAAATGCAGGTTCGATGGTCGTTACCGAACAGACCAGCGGGTTCCCTATAGCCCCAGTGGCGCGAGATAGAGCACCAGCAACAGGAGGCACACGCCTGTCAGCGCCACATCGAAGCCGCGCTGCCAAGCGGGCGCCTGCACCAATCCCAGATATTTTCCGAGGATGATCCGCGCCTTTTGCCAGGCAAGTGCCATCACGACCACCGCTGCCGCCCCTGGCCACTTGGCCCAGACCCCCGAGAATGAAAGCAAGGACGAGCCAAGGGTGAGGAGAACAAGCGTGCCGAGGGCGATATAGAGGGACCGGCGTGTCATTGCAGGAGATAGACCACTGGAAAGAGCAACACCCAGATCAGATCGACCATGTGCCAGAACGCGGTCGCATCCTCGATATTTCCCACATGATCGCGCCACGCCACCAGCAGCAACAGGATGACGCCGGCTGCGACATGCGCGGCGTGAAATCCGGTCAGCAGGAAATAGAAATTGAAGAAAGGATGCGTGTCCCAGACAATGCCTTGCGCGGCCTTGGACGCGAATTCGGCGCCCTTGATCCCGAGAAATGCCGCGCCGAGCAAAGCGGCACACACAAGAGAAACGCGTGCGCCGCCACGCCTGCGCGATTGCCTCAGATTCAGTGCCAGGGCAGCGAAAAAGCCGCTCGTCAGCAAGATGATCGTGTTCGTCGCAGCGGCAGTCCGGTTCAGCGCATTCTGCGCTTCGGCAAAGCCCGTCGGATCAGTGATCCGCACCGAAAAGAAAACGATCAACCCCGCACCGAAAACCAGCAATTCGCTGATAATGAGAACCCACATCAAAAGATCGCCGGGCAAATCGTCCAATGCAGTTCGGGTTTGATCCGTCATTCAACAAGACCTTTGCAAGAGCCTTCGGCCCGTCACGACTCAATCGGCTTCAATCTTCGTCGCCATGATCTCTCCTGCACTATTTTAATGCGCATTGTAAATACCAATTGGCACACACAAGGCGACTCGATGCCCTTCTGTCACTTTCACGGTCGAACGAGGGGACCTGTGCGGTCACCGGCTGCGTCGTCGCACATTTAGTTTGAGCCACAGCAAAGAAGCCCGATTCTGTCTGTCTGATAAGAGGGCATGGAACACACAGAAACACTTCGGGCGCTTGGCCTCTTCGATGCGCGCGTGCCGCGTTACACGTCCTACCCAACTGCGGCGGCCTTTGCGCCCGACACAGGCGCGTCCTTTCAACGCCATGCGCTCGAACGGTTGGACCCGAGCGAGCCTGTGTCAGTCTACATGCACATCCCATTTTGCGAGCGGCTATGCTGGTTCTGCGCCTGTCACACACAAGGCACGAAAACCCTTGGCCCGGTGGAAAGCTATATCGAGGCGCTCGAGGCAGAGCTCGATATGGTGCGCGCCATCATACCGAACGGCCTGAAAATGGGCCGCCTTCACTGGGGTGGCGGAACGCCTACCATCCTGCCGCCGGAATTGATTCATCGTCTCTCGGCATCGATACGCCGTGTGTTTCCACCAGCCCAGGAGTTCGAGTTCTCGGTGGAGATCGACCCGACCATGGTCGATCGCGCGAAGATCGAAGCTCTCGCCTCCGAAGGCATGAACCGCGCGTCGATCGGCATTCAGGATTTCGATCCCGAAGTCCAAAAAGCCATCGGTCGCCTGCAACCGTTCGAAACCACACGCGCGTGCGTCGAAGACTTGCGTGCAGCCGGCATCGCCTCTCTCAACACCGATCTGGTCTATGGCCTCCCGCACCAGAGCCTCGCGCGCATCGAAGACACGATCGAAAAGGTTCTCACCTTTACGCCGGACCGCGTTGCGCTCTTTGGTTACGCGCATGTGCCTTGGGTTTCAAAACGGCAAAAGCTGATCGACGAAGAGGCGCTGCCGGACGATTTGGCGCGCTACCACCTCGCCACCCGCGCCGGAGAACTGTTTGTTGCAGCCGGGCTCACAGCTATCGGCATCGACCATTTCGCGCGCCCCGGCGACACTCTGACGGCGGCGCTCGAGGCCGGACGGCTGCGTCGCAATTTCCAAGGATACACGACCGACACATGCAGCACTCTCATAGGGCTCGGGGCATCGTCGATTTCGCGCTTTTCGGAAGGTTATGTCCAGAATGCGCCCGCGACCGCAGCTTATCAGCAGCGGATTGCAACCGGTGTTTTTCCGGGCGCTCGTGGCTACCAGTTAAGCCCCGAAGACCAGCTGCGCGCTCGGGCGATCGAGGAGTTGATGTGTCGGTTCGCAGTGGATCTTGACGATTTGAGCCAGGAGTTCGGCACCAATGCCCAGAAGCTGCTGCCTTGCCTGACGGAAATGGCCACGCGCTTCGCGCCATTCGCAAGACTGACGGGAAAGCGCATCAGCATTGCACCGGAAGGTCGACCGTTAACACGGATGATCGCTTCGGTTCTCGATCAGCATGTGCCCGAAGGGATACGCTATTCGCGCGCGTCCTGAACAAGGCGCGTCTCATGGCGGAGCGCGCCTTCAGCAAGGTGTCACGCTAGACAACTCGCCGCCGGCAACAAGAAGCGGAGCTTGCGGGGGAGGGAGGGGCAGATCGTCGTGCTTCTTTCCCGCGGGAAATTGCTGGTCAGGACTTCGAATGTGTCGTCTCGAGGTCGCGCGGAGCCGCAACGGGTGCGTGTGAGGGAAAGGTGCCGCGTGACAGGATCGTGCCGTTCTCATCGACAACGAGGCGTAGAGCGCGACCGCCAAAGTAGAAGGTCAGCCGCCATCGGCCGGCGTCGTCGTCGACACCGGCCTCGCATCTGCTTGTGACCTCGCCGTCGCGGAGTTTCGCGAGAACATCGGCTGGTGGGAGGCCGAAGACGCGTCCAACGAGTTCTGCGTCGACCGTGAAACCGTCAGTGGTGAAAGACACGTTACGCATCGCTATCTCCTTTCAGACCGCAGATGGAACAGTGGCCGGCAAGGCGATGTCTGCCAGCGTCGAACGATCGAGTTCTGCCAAAAACGCGGTCTCTGCGGCGCGGAGTCTGCCCTTCAGGCCGCAGACGGGGGTAATGCAGCACGCGCCGTCAGGAGAGAAACATTCGACAATGGCCTGGTCCTGCTCGAGAAGCCGCACGAGGTCTCCCAGAACGATCTCGTGGGCGGGACGGCCGAGCATTGCGCCGCCACCGGTCCCGCGCCGCGTGGTCACGAAGCCGTGCCGGGCCAGGCGCTGAATGACTTTATTCAGGTGGTGGCGAGAGATACCGAACTCTTCGGCGATCTCGGCTGTCGAGAAGGCACGCTCCGGCGCGCTGGCCATCCGCATCAGCGCTCGGAGTCCGAAATCTGTGAAACTGGTCAGGCGCATATGGTGCCTCCAACAAACAAGCATCAGAAATGCTTGTTATAGATTTAGCCACGATCACGCAATGATCTTCGCGTTAGGTCGGTCATATTGAGGCGCGATCCTCGGTTCCGTAGTTCTAACCCGCGCGAATTGCGAACAAGCCTGCGCGGCAGGAGATGTCCAGCTTGCCATCGGCGCGCTTGCGGCAGGTGATCACGCTGGAGGGGGCGATGCCGAGCTCGGCCGCGATTGCCTCGGATTTGCGATCAGAGGGGATGGCGAGGCAGACGGCGCGCTCGCGGTCGCCGAGCACCGTGAGTGGGGCCGGGACGCCGGTGTCGAGGGCGCGCTCGAAATGCAGCAGGGCGAGCCGCGCGGCCAGTCTGGCGAGGTCTGGATCGCAGACGTCGTCCTCCGCCTCGACCGTCTAGAAGCTGACGAAGAGACGCAATGTCTCGCTCACGTCGAGCACCGTCGTCGTCGCCTTGAAGCGCGGCCGTTGACCGGGCGCTCTCTGTTCCAATGCCTTGGATGAACGAACGCCCCGCTGTTAGAAAAGCTAGCTGGCAATACCGTTGGAAAACAAGAGCACCATATATGCGGCATAGGCGGCCAACATCAGCGCACCCCACACGCGACCAATCTTCTTAGTAGCGAACAGCAAGCCCAGCAGTATGAGAGACGACGCCAGCATGACTGGGGTATCGATCTCGCGGAAGCGCGTGCTGATTTCGATCGGCTGGATCACCACCGTGACGCCGAGGATCGCGAGGATGTTGAAGATATTCGAGCCGATAACGTTGCCGAGCACCACATCGGGGTGGCGCCGGATCGCCGCGACGATACTGGTGGCGAGTTCGGGCAGCGACGTTCCTATGGCCACGAGCGATAGACCGATTACCGCGTCGGGCACCCCGAACTCGCGGGCGATGTTTACTGCCCCTTCGACCAGTAAGTCCGCTCCGAACACCAGAGCGGCAATGCCAGCAATAACCAAGAGCGGCGCAAGCCAAGGTCGCGGTAGCGGAATGTCTTCGAACTCCTCAGCTTCATGTTGAAATGCCGTTGCCCGGCGGTTGCGTCTTTCCAACCAGTAGCTGGAAGAGAGGTAACCCGTGAGGACGAGAAGCATTGCGATGCCTTCGATCCGAGTGATGATTTCACCCTGAGCAAGAGCGTAGGTCGCCAGCGAAACAAGTGTTGCGACCAGCGCCTCGCGCACAGCTGTTCGCGCCCAGCCGAGGATCGGTGTGATAACTGCTGCCACGCCGACAATGAGCAGAATGTTCGCGATGTTCGAGCCTACGACGTTACCCAAAGCAATCTCAGGCGCGCCGTCTATGGCTGCGTTCACGGAAACAAGCAGTTCCGGTGTCGACGTGCCGAAACCGACAATGATCAGACCGATTAGAAGCTTAGATATGCCGAGGCGCTCGGCAATTGCGACCGAGCCACGCACGAGCCCTTCGCCGCCGACAAAAAGGAGAACAAGGCCGGCAGCCACGAGGAGGAGGTCATGCAACATTTCTATTTCTGTCCAATAGTTGGACTCGCCTAAGAAGACGCATCGGCATGACTTAGTGCGCCAGATATAGGAAAAGAATAGGGAGGCCGCACGCTCAGGCGCGGACCGGTCGGTATTCCGCCAAAGTGCCTTTAACCGGCAGTCTGTCTTTCGACTATTTCTGAGCTTGGCCTCCTCGTCAGCTCTTTCAGAAAACACTCCCAACGTGGGCCGACAATCGTGGTTCTCGGAACGCGTAACTCGGACATGTTGATACAAGTCGGAGCCGCCCCGAAATTCGGACACTGAAATAAGCTACGATTTGCGGTCTGCTGATCTTCGCCGAGAAGGGGGGCAGAGATGTCGAATCGCACGCAGCACGCGACCGAGTTCAGTGCAAAGGTCGCGCTGGAAGCCTGAAGGGTGAAGAGACAGCGGCCGAGCTGGCGAGCCGGTTCGGGGTGCATCTGACGATGATCCATCAATTGAAACGGGCCCTGCTCGAAGGCGCGTCCGATGTGTTCGAGCGCGGGGAGCGCACTGGAGAGCGGATCAAAGTTGGGTCGGACTCTAATCGATGGTGGAGGAAAATCCCCATGGCAGGTCAGCTGGCCCCCGCGCACAGGTAAGCGCAGAGACGTATTGATTCCCGACTGTTTTTGTTCTAAATTGATTATATAACCTTTCATCGAGAGTTGGGTTGAAAAGGTCGTTGGGTGTGTCGCAGCCTCAATGGCCTTTACTTTTGCACAGCGCCGAACGAGGGCAGCGCGCGCTTGAAAACAGGCTGCCGCGCTGCGTTTAGAAATACTGGCGGTGCCCTCGTTGCAGGACCACCGCCATGCGCCCTCATATCGTCGTTCAGTTGGCTGGTGCGCCGCATCTTCGCCTCGATAGCCCGTTTCGTCGTTGCTTCGCGTAGCAGACATTGGTGTAAAGCGCAGCGAACGACCGCGTTCCGCCCTTCCTGTTTAGGAGCAGTGAACGGCCCTCTCCCGCCGTTCAAAAAGGCGCCACATGCCGCGGTGCAGCTTCCCCGAAGCTGCCATTCGTCCCCTCACGCAGCATTTTCGACCGGCCAGAGTCCGGAGGGCGGACAGAGCGAACGTTCTCGAAATCTCGTGCTATAGCCAGCTGTAGCGATGTGGATATCGTGACTTGAGCGCCACTTTCATACGCTCGCGTTCCCCTCGCGATGCAGCTGCAAGGATCGACCGAATCTCTCGATCAATCGATTCCTGATCGGCGCCCAAGGCTTCCGCCTTCGCATACCAGTCGGCGCCGGCTGTGAGGTCTCCCATTTCCATGTGGACTGCACCAAGTAGCGTGCAGGGGCGAAAGTCAGTTGGTGTCAGGTCGTGAGCCTCTCCACCGGACCGCTTTGCTTCATCGTAACGCTGGAGATCACGTTGCGCGCCGCCTCGTGTCGTAAGGGCCGCCGAGCGCGTTTTCTCATCAGTGATACGACTGAACGCCTGCTCAGCAATGGTCAGTCCTGCTTCGGCACAATCGGCTTTCCTCCAATGCGCACATGCATTGATGGCCTGCCAAACATCGCCGGTCTGATGCCATGCTTCGGTAAAGACTTTTGCTTTGTTGCAGTGGTGGGCTTTGCGCAGCTCTTCGGTCCAGTAGTCCAAGCCAGTGGAGCCCAGCCAAAGAAGGTCATCTGTGTCGATCGGATTTCCATCTGCGACCGATCGGAGGATACGCATGACTTTCCCGTAATGCGCTTGATCAATATAACCTTGGCCGAACATGTCACGAAACCGGCGACGCTCGAGCTGTTTTTCCCTCTTCGCGAATAATACGTTATTCGTTCGCTCTGTTGCTTCATCTCTTCGCCGCCGTTCTGCCGCTTCTTTCTGCTCGGCGGCAATCTTTGCTTTGAGACGTTTTTCCTTTTCAATCCGTGAATTTTCACGGAAAGCTTCCCTGTCCAGTTTGCCGTTGGCAAACTGAAGGAGCGCTTCGTATCCGCGCTCTCGCAAAAAATGCTGTTGAATGACCGTCAGCGGAGAGCAAGTATCAACCCTTTGAAGAACGGCGTGAAGGCGACTTCCAGGAATAGCGGCGCCAGGCACGTCATCGAGAAAATACGTTGAGGCAAGACCAATATTAGATGAGTTCAAGGTGCGCTCCCTCCGTGAGCCGTTGCAATCAGACTGCGTCAGGCTGTCTACCGATCGCAAGTCAATACTTCCGCCGGTTTCAGGCGCTAATATTTCCACGATGGACTTGCGGCGTTGAGGCCATCAGGGGCGACGATCTTTGAAAGACGAACCGTCGCTTCGGTCTCCAAGCCGACTTGAGGCAGTGCGACACGACCCCGCACGCACCACCGCCTCGGACAGGTTATCTCCATGACTGCTGTCAGCAGAACGGCGTTTCTATGCGCGCGTATCGAGCCTGAGTAAAAGCTGGCTGTCGCGAAGCCATTGCCGCAACCATGGGCTTGAGTTGGCGCAGTGAACGGCCCGAAGCTGCCATCTACGATCTTCGCTCGAGCTGCGGCGCACCTTCGCCAAACCGGCCGTTCGTCCAACTTGCAGCATTTCGGGAGGGCGAAGGTCGGCAGTGCGGACAAAGCGGCCATTTGGTCGAACACGCATTGCCTTCTCGCGCCGCCAGCGATATCAGGCCTTCATGATCAGTCAGCACATCCAGCTTGCTCAAGGCACCTATTACCGCCGCTCCTGAGGCGGTGGATGGTGTTGCTGATCCAAACCGCCGTGATTGGGCGGTTTGCTTCTTCGGACATCCCCGGTCGCGGCTCTTTCAATGGAGCTAAAATGACGACCAAACAGCTTTGCATCGACTATCTAAAAGCCCTGAACGAGGGGAATCTCGCGGAGGTGCGCGCCCTCTTCAGCGACAACGCGAAGGTTGTATCCCCGCTCTATGGGGTGCTAGATGCCTTTGATTTCTATGCCGATCTTTTCAAAGATACGAACAGATCAGAAACCTCGTTACTGAATGTGTTCGACACGTCTGAAATGTCGAAATCGGTTGCCCTTCACTTCCGATACGAATGGACCTTGGCTGACGGTAAGCTGGTGTCGTTTGAATGTGTTGATGTGTTTGAACTGAACGACGCGCGAGATCGGTTCGAGAAACTGACGATCATCTATGACACCGCCCCGCTTCGGCAGGACTTCGACAATCTCAGACGCACGTAAGCAAACCGCGTGGCCCGAGTGTGAATGGATGCGCTCGGGCCTCAATGGCGGAAATGGGCTCGAAGCCGACTTGCGGCGGTGCAGCACGCGATACTTGATCGGAATGGCACCTGAGGGGCCCGCAGATGACTGCTCTCAGTCCCTTGAGGCCACTAAAATATGGCATTCCATTTTTTCCAGTCACGCCCCACCCACATTCGAAATCTGAGTAGAAGCCATCTCGAACGCTCAGTATGGTTTCGACGGGATTCATCATTTTCCGGTTTCAATTCGCCCTCTCGGGTCACTCCTTGAGCTGATCAATGACATTGGCGAATTTCTCTCGGCTATCCAGCTCGACCCCCTTTTCGCGATACGCAGCCAGAACGTATGCATAATTCCTGCTGTTGCGATCTGCGAGAGTGTGCGCCTCATCCAGTTCGCGACCTTCCAGTTTGAGGCTCTCATCAGACAATAGCCGTTCAGCGAACCGCGCCCGACCAAATTCCGCTGCCATGACAAGAGGTGTCTTGCCCTCGCAGGTTTGGATATTTGGGTTTGCACCGTGTTCGAGCAACAGCTCGAAGCAGGAATATGAACCAGATCGAATGGAAGAATGCAGGGCTGTACGCCCAAGCCTGTCTTGCTGATCAGTCTCAACCCCGCGCTCGAGGAGTAAGGCCATCAGCTCTTTATCCTTCTGGTCGCTGGCCAGCATGAGCGCCGTTTGTCCGAGGTAGTCCTGAGCCGAAAGATGATCCACAGGAAGTTGTCTGGCGATACGCAGGTAGGTTTGGCGCAGTCGGTCCGACATCTCTGCAGCGGTTGGTAGATTATTGGGGCCGCGCATGTAATCGAGTGGGATCATATCCTGCATGCCGCCAATCAAATTCGGCATCATTTTCGTCAGCATCGTAAACACCGTGTCCCCGCGCACATCCCGAAGCTTTGCCTTCAATGCACGCTTGTGCTTTTTCTTGCACACGCGAATTGCATTGTCGTCCGCACCTGAGAGCATGAGAGGAACAAGCTCTTTAAATATTCTTGCGGATTCCTGAATGGGGTGGCTCCGCGCGTTTCCTGGATACGGACGGCAGGACCGTGGAAAATCCTCGGCGGCCTCAACTGCAGCCAATCGCATGGAGTATTCCAGCGGCGCCCGCCCGAGGAACCAACGCTCTGCCTCGTCCGGAGCCAAGCAGCGCGAGAAAATGCGAAAATACTTCTCGGTCTCGTTTCTGCTGAATGGTGCCGCGCTGACCTGAAAGCCGAAGCTGAGCCTTGCAAGTACAGGCTCAACCGGCCCGAAGCTTCCAGCGGCGCAGGCTGCCAGGCCATCGTTGAGATGCACTGCAGCATCATCAAGGTCACCACGTGCGAGGGCGTCCAGCGCGGCAAGGTAGTGGATGTCAGCCTTGACCTGATGTGCGTGCGGATGCTTGTGCAGTTGTGAGAGTATTCTTCGCACCTCTATGGCACGGTGGCGCGACCGAGAATGCCAGGCGTCATATCCTGTTTGCAAGAGCGTTCTTAGCTCTGTGCGGACCTGCGCCATTGTGCATTCCCGTCGAGCGGATGCTGCTGAAATCATGCGGCTGTCCCCAAAAATATCCGGCAGTTCAGCGTCAGGATCCATAAGACGAAGCCGCTCTGTCAGAGTGGCGGCGACCTCTTCGGCACGTGGCAATTGGCCTGTTGGTTTGGGGAGAATGGATTTGAACGGTCCTTGCTGTAGCCATTCTGGTATGGCCTGCTTGAAAAGGCCATCAGAGACCTTGGTGTTTCCTTTGCCGGCGGCGAAGGTGAACAGGAATGCCAGGCGAAACAACTCGGCCAGCTGCAACGCCTTGTTTCGCATAGGGTCCGGGTCGTGCGGAGAGACGCCTGGCGTGAGGACTGCGACCAGATCCTTCCAACCCTGTTCAAGGCTGCGCGCAAAGAGCATCAGGCGCCGCACCGTTTGGGTGCTGGGCGGCGCCATAACGTCGGATTTATAGGCAAAGACCTGCGCGTCATTAAAAAGGCGCTCTATGCTTTTGATGTCAGGAGTGTTTTTCCCGTGACCCAAGGCTGGAAGGTTCTGTGCGCCTCCAGTGCTTCACCATTTTCAAGATAGAGATCAGCCCAGATGTTCTCCCGCGGCCCATCCAGCAGATTGGCCCACCACCGTGCGATGACCTCCACGGGCAATACCAACCGTTCAGGCTCGTCGTGGCTGGGTTTGGGCAGGAACCACAAGTCGCCGCCGGGGAGATCCGGCACGAATTTCTCATCCAGACACCAAAATCCCCATGTCCTTCCGAGTGCGCCTGCTGCATCGGTTCCGATAGCCCACATCACCTGCCGCTTCGGCGCACCATGTGTGGCAACTTGAAGAGCGTAGGTGTCGAATGTAGAGGCGAAGGCAGAGAGCTGATGCACGGCATCCTGCCAAACTGGCTCCTCACCGGACAGCGACAAGGCCACACGCAGGTTGTCAATCAATTCGACAACTTTGTCCTGTTGAGTTTCAATCCGCAACCCGTAGGTTGCGAACCGCCTGCGCTCCACCGCCTGCCATCCAGCGGAATGGAAAAGTGACGCCACTGTCAGGATGAATTGCGCGGCGTTGGGAACTTTGTTCATAGCGGTTTCAGATCTTCTGCGGATGCGCAGGTCGAACTACCGACCTGCGCTGCGATTTACTTTGTGCGAGGCGGATTGTTGCCGCGCCCTCCACCCGAGGGATTGCCGGTTGTGGATGGGCCGTTGTCGGGGCGATCTTTGGACATCAGTGCTTCCTCTTCCTGGTTAATGTCGTCGAAAATATGGCCAGCGCTTCAGATCTGCTGACTGAAACACCCATATCTCCGCCCCTCGTGGCCCTCACGCAGGTTGACGATACAGTTGCGAGATCGGTTCTAAACGGATTGCCTTTTCGCGCAGTCACATGCTTGGTTCCGCTCCCTGCGCATTGCTGATCTTGGCGGCTGGTGCAGCAGGGCGTTCCGTCGAACCTGAGCCCTGAATGGCCGCTTTCATGTGTTTGGCAGTGTGCGTTCGTAGGCGCGGCGAATTCACACTTTCCGCCCCCTATTGACCCAGAGGCTGCTCACAGCAGATAGTCGCCATCGCTGCCGTGTGCAGCGGATGGCCACTCCTCGATCCGAAATTCTAATCTAGAACAGTTTGGAAAGCCCACAATCGCCAGCCCACTGCCTGAAAATCAGGAAAGTAGACGGTTCGATTTCGAGTTGCTAGCCTTTGAATACATTTCTCGGAGAGCTAGTGATGAAAGAATTACCTGATTTCCTCTCAAGCGGTGATGAGGCACGTTTATTCCCGGTCCTTGCCGAAACGAGTAAGGAAAAACGTGTGGCCTCGATATTCCTCGCTGTGATGACGCAAATCCCCGCGCTGGCGCAGGAAGTCTTAGCTTCAACCGGCGTGCGCGTTGGGAAACGCACCAAGGTCCAAGCCTTCACGGAAGTAGTTTTTCGGGAAAAAGATTTTGCGAACTGCCGGCCCGACGGATTGATTGTAATCGACACCGGACGCACGCGATGGTCTGCTTTGATCGAGGCGAAAATCGGCAAAAACGATCTCGATGTCGAGCAGGTGCAACGTTACGTCGAGATTGCTCGGGCCCAAGGGATCGACGCGGTTATTACTGTCTCAAATCAGTTTGTATCGCGGGCGGATCATTCCCCTGTGAATCTCCCGAAGACACTTCTGCGCAGGGTTTCACTTTTTCACTGGTCCTGGACCTGGCTTGCCACGATCTGCGAAATTCTCGGCTATCAGAACGCTGTCGATGATACTGAACAGTCCTATCTCTTGGCGCAGCTCAATGACTTCTTGGCTCATCCAGCTACGGGCGTTGAACGCTTCACACAAATGGCAGCTCAATGGAAAGACATCGTCCAATCGGTCGCGAATGACGAAAAGCTGAAGAAATCGTCTTCTGAGGTTGAAGCGTCTGCCGCGAGTTGGATCGCCGAAGAACGCGACCTATGCCTACACATGTCGAGCCATGTAGGGACACGCGTTGACAGCATCGTTGAACGCAAACTCCGGGAAGATCCTGCAGCAAGATTGAAGGAGCAAATAAGCTCGATCGTCGAAACGCATATGCTGACCTCGAAGCTCCGGGTTCCAGATTGCGCATCAGATATCGACCTCTGTGCAGATATTGCGCGCAAAACCGTGTCAGTTTCGATGACTGTCAAAGCGCCGACTGATCGAAAGTCAACAAAGGCGCGGCTCAATTGGCTGCTGAGGATGCTTCCCCAAAATGACGAGCGGATTTTTGTTCGCGCTCTTTGGCCGGGCCGTTGCCCTCCAACCATGAAGCCCATTTCGCTCCTACGCGAAGAACCGGAACTAATTCAGACCGACAATTTGGACCTCGTTCCCCATGGATTTGAGATATTGATGATCGAAGGGCTCGGAAAGCGTTTCGGAGGCCGAAGGACTGTTATCGAAGACATTGAGCGTATCGTTCCAGAGTTTTACGATCTTGTGGGAGCAAATCTAAAAGCATGGCAGGCGCCTCCACCAAAACCAGTGAAGTCGCGCGCTGCGCCGGACCCGGGAGAACTCGAACCAACTGATCTCGGCGATGCCGGTTCACTACCGTAAAGCAAGGCGTAAGAAAGCGTTCCCTTCGTCGCCGCGGCGAGTTTAGAAATGCAAAGGTCTACGGCCAGGTCCCTGAATCTCGAAAGTCCGAAATTAGCTATCGCGCCCTTGTCGCGATTAGTTTGCCGCGGCAGCGGCAATGCGCCGATACCCCGCTTGACCGTGATAGAACCCGTTGGAGAACGAAATCCCGTCGCAAAGTTTGCGCAACGCTTGTTCACCGTCGATCAAGCTGTGGGTGCCATCCAGAACGTTGCGGAACGTCGTAGCCACCGCAACCATATCCACCGCCTGTGGCATCAGCCGAAAATGGGTGACGCCGTTTACGATCATCTGTCCAGCTTCGGGCAACAGGCCGATGTAGCTTTCCGACTGGGTCTGAATACCGTTCACGCGAAGGATCGGGCGGTCGTCTGTGGTGCGTAAGGGCATGCCGTCCGCGTCCTCTTCGCACACGAATTGGCAGTTATCCTTGGTCCGGCCATGGGCGCGCGCATGGTAGCATCGTGCGGACACCGCAAGCGAAGCACGGCCAAACACCTGCACTTCCACCCCCAGCCCAAGCTCGCGCGCCGCCGCAGCGGCCGCAGCAATCGCCGGGGCAGGCATTTCGGTCGGCAGGCAGACATGCGTCGCACCCCGGCCCGCCATCCAGGCGATGGTCGCCTCATTATAGGCGTTCATGAACGGACCGATGCGGTGCGGGCGCTTGCCTCGTGCAAACAGGCCCGCCGCGTTATTGATCTCGATCTCTGGCGCTTCCATGGCGGCCAGATCGGCTGTCGCCTTGCGTTCGCGTTTCAACATCACCTCGGCCAGCGACGACAGGATCACCGTCTTGCCACCGCGTTCCAGCCGTTCGATCGTGGCAGGCAGATCGGCCTCGTGAAACGGCGCGCGCTTCGAGCAGATGACCTCGCCCAGATAGACCTCGTCAATCGGCGCCTCGTCGGCGACACGAGCGTAGAAGTCGCGCCGCGTCTGGGTGGACCAGTGATAGGCGATGGGGCCCAGGGTCAGTTTCGTCATGTCGTTTACCGCCATTTCTTTGTCTCGAACGCGCCCTGGGTCTGTTTCTGGCCCTCGGTCAGGGCGACCAGATCGGCAATATTCGCCTCTCGACCCGCGCGGATGTCATCAACGGCCTGCCGGAAGGCCGACACCACACCTCGGACATAGCTCTTCGATCGCTGGCGACCTTCGATCTTAAAAGCGTGAACACCGGCGTCGATCAGGTCGGGAAGCAGCCGGGAAAGGTTCAGGCTGATCGGCTCCTCGAAGGCATAATATGGCTCGGAGCGGTGCGGCGCCGTATAGCGCCCCTTGCAGATTGTCGGGTAGCCTGCCTTTTCGTCTGCCCCGAAGCAGTCGATAGTGAAACCCGCGAGTTGCGAGGACATAGAGCCATCCGTGTGGCGCTTGTATTCCACGTCCGAGGCCGGAGAGCACACCCCGTCCATGTTGGTCGATTGCCCGGTGAGGTAGTTGGTCAGGCTGCACCGTCCTTCGACCATCAGCCCGTGATTACCGAAGATGAAGGTCTCGATCTCACAGGGAATTTCCTTGCGGATTTCACGGATCTCGGGGATCGTCAGGATGCGCGGCAGCACGACGCGTTTCACCGCGAAATTCTCGCAATAATACCGGATCGCCTCGGGACTGGAGGCGGCGGCCTGAACTGACAGGTGCAGACGAACACCGGGATGGGTGCGCGCGATATAGTCTGCCACGCCCATATCCGCGACGATGAAAGCATCGACCCCAAGCAGCGCGCCTGTATCAGCGGCTTGTCGCCAAAGATCGACCTTGCCCGCAGGCGGGTAGGTGTTCAAAGCGAGCAACACCTTGGTGCCCTTGTCATGCGCGTAGGCGACCGAAGCGGCCAGTTCGTCCGGGGTGAAATTCAGTCCGGGAAAGTTGCGTGCGTTGGTGGCATCCTGAAAGCCGCAGTAAACCGCATCGGCGCCGGCATCGACGGCGGTGCGCAGGGCGGCGGGTGTGCCGGCCGGGCAGATCAGTTCGGCGAGGCTCATGGGAAGAGGGGTCCTTTCTTCACGTTGGATAGGCGCGGCGTAGCCTTGCCAGAATGGCGCGGCCAGCAGGGCCGAACATTCCAGCGGTTTCCTCGGCGATGGATCCATCGACATCGTCGAGTGCATTGCGAAGCCGCACGACAGCTTCGGTGTCGCCCGTGACTTCCAGGTCGCGGGAGAAGAAAGCGGCATCTCCATCCTCTTCGGAATCGACCAACTCCAGAAGCAGCATGAACTTCCCCCGAATTGTGGCTCCCGCTTCGGGCGCCGCATTGCGCGCGACGGCCCGGAACACCAGCGCTTGCGGATCTGGTCGCAGGTGCAGGGCAAAGGGCAGTTCCACCGGATCGATTACGAAATCGGTCCCCTGATGTGGACCGAGCCGCGAGAAAAGCGACGGATGCTGTTTGGCGACGCGCCTGACCACGCGGGTCAGGACGGGTTGCACGATCAAGCATGAGAGGCGAGCGAGCACGGACGTGCCTGGGTCGGCAGCGCGCGGGAGTGTGTCGTCGCCCGCGCTCATGACTGGAGCTTTCTAGTGGCGCGCGCAGGCGATCCGAGCCGGGAAGGCCGGGCGAAAATGATGGAAAGGAGTGAGTGGATCATCGTCTTGCCGTTTCTTGTCCCAGCGAGTGCATGGCCGCCTCGATCCGTGAAAAGAGCCCCGCGTTCTCGAGGCTGCTGCTTTCGTCGAGATTTTCCGCGAGCGGAAATCATGGCAAGGCTTTCTAGATTGCGGATTCTCTAGGTAATTAGTATTTGGATTACGCATTACACTCACTTAATGCGCATTGCAAATACCAAATCGCGAAGCTGCATTTGCGTCTCACCTCCTTCACCGACTTCGGACTACGCGTCCTCATGGGGATGGCCAGCACCCCTGATCGACCGTTCACCACCGCGGAGCTGGCGGAAGAGTTCCGTATTTCACGCAATCATCTGGCAAAGGTGTTCTCGTCACTGTCGGCTGCTGTCTATCTGGAAACGCGACGCGGCGGCGGCGGCGGTGCGGTGCTCGCGCGGCGGCCTGAAGAGATCCTTCTGGGCGACGTCGTCGCCTATCTCGAGGCAGACCAGGCTCTGGTCGAGTGTTTCCTGTCCGGGAGCGCCGCCTGCACATTGACGCCGCACTGCCGTCTCAAGGCCAGCCGGGCCGCTGCCGAGACCGCCTTCATTGCCGATCGCAACCGCAGTTCGCTTGCGGAATGCGTCTATCCGCCACTTAACGTGTAATCGGCCGTCAGGGTCGTTAAGGCGAGGACGGCGAAGCGCAACGTCTTCGTAACCACTGTGCGCAGCTCGAGCATTTAAGTTCTAGAAAACCAAGCGAAGCTAAGCAAAAGACCACGTCCTGCCTAAAGACACGCAATAGAAAGTGTCTGGATGCGGCTACTCCGAACACGGCACGGGCGCGTCTTCTTCCGCTCTGAAGGCGTCAGTGGCGCCAATTTTGCGTTTGAAACTTTCACGAATGGTTCACGATCTGTCCGTGACTTTTTGAAACACTTACCCATTGAAAAGCAACGTTTTCTTCCCGGATTGCAAATCCGTGTACACCGGTTCGATTCCGGTACTCGCCTCCACTATTCAGCCGAAATTCGGAGCACTGCATTGCAGTTTGGTTTCCAGAACCAACCCCGGTTTCCGGGTTTTCCGGCTGACATTCCAGATACCCAATCGTAGCCTAGCGCCGCAGCAGCAGCGGACTGGAATGAGGCGAAAAACGCCGCGATCATAGCGGATGGCTTCGCCATGATCACAGACGGTCTTTACGGGAAAGCGCGCTCCGCGCCGCCGGTTGGGACAACCTCGCCCACGAAATCGTAGTGGTGGTGATGTGACCCTCGCAAACGGGACTATCCGAAACCGGGGATTTCGGACATCGAACGCGATGACGGGCGGGGCGCCCTTGAGAGCGCCCCGATCATGATCAATCGCGCAGGGCCTCGGTCATCGCGACCAGCATGACATGGGCCGAGGCCGCGCCCGGGTCCATGTGCCCGACAGAGCGTTCCCCCAGTTTGGCCGACCGGCCCCGGCGGCTTTCGATTTCAGCGGTGTAGTCGCGACCGTTTTTTGCACCGGCGCAAGCCGCGTCGAGGCAGGCGATCACGTCACCGCCCGATTGCAGGGTCTCGCGCGCTTTCGCCACCGCCGGAACCCATGCGTCGATCATCGTCTTATCGCCGACCTGTGCGCCACCGCGCGACTGGATGCCTGCGCAAATCCCTTCGATCCACGCGACCATCGCACCGGCATCGAGGTTGAGCCGATCGGACACAGCCTCGCCCGCCTTGCGGAAGGCGGTCGCATAAAGTGGCCCGGAAGACGCGCCGACCGCGTCGAGAAACGCCTTGGCCATGCGCGCGCAGGTCTCGGACACGGTTTCATCCGTCGGGTCTTTCAGCTCCTTGCGCACAGCGGTCCAGCCGATATCCATCGTGACGCCGTGATCGCCATCCCCGATAACCCCGTCGAGCTCCGACAGCCAGTCGCGGTTCGCGTGGATCGCATCTGCAATCGCCAGCATCATCTGGCGGAAACGCTCGGGGGTGACGGGGCCGTCGATAGCAAGGTCAGACCGCTCGATCCCGCTCGTGCTGGAGGCGGTGGCATGAGTGCGGCGGGTGCGCTTGCCCACCGGCTCGAGGTTTCCGGCGACCGTAAGTGCAGGGGTCCGGCACGGCATATCGAGCAGCGTCTTGAGGTCGTCGTCCAGCTTGAGCAGCGTGACCGAAGCCCCGGCCATTTCCAGAGAGGTGCAGTATTCTCCGACCCAGCTGTGGTGGATTTTCACGTCGCGCTCGCCAAGAATCTGCGCGATCCGGCGGTGCAGGATGTAAAGCTCCAGCGGCCCGGTTGCGCCCAGCCCGTTGACCAGCACCGCGACCTCGTCCCCCTTGCCCAGTTCCATGTCGGTCAGGATGGCCTGCATCAGCTCGTCGCTGACCGCATCGGCGCTTTCCAAGTGACCGCGACGCATGCCCGGTTCACCATGGATCCCCATGCCGATTTCCATCTCGCGCGGTCCGAGGTCGAAATTGAGCTTGCCGGTCTGGGGCAAGGAGCACGCGCTCAGCGCGACGCCCATCGAGCGGCAATTGTCATTGGCGTGCTGTGCCGCGGCATAGCAGGCTTCGAGATCGCGACCGGCCTCGGCGGCAGCGCCCGCGATCTTGAAGACGAAGAAATCCCCGGCGATGCCGCGTCTTTCTTTCTCCCGGCCCTTGGGCGCCGAGGCCACGTCATCGGTGACCTGAACCGAGCGGGCGGGAATACCCATCCCCTCGCATTCCTCAGCGGCCATGTCGAAATTCATCACGTCGCCGGTGTAATTTCCATAGAGGAACATCACGCCCGCACCCCCCTCGACCGCGCGCGCGGCATCCATGATGTGCTCGGGCGAAGGCGAGGCAAAGACGTTGCCGACCGCCGCCGCATCCGCCAGGCCGCGCCCGACATAGCCCGCGAAGGCCGGTTCGTGCCCCGAACCGCCACCGATGATGATCCCGACCTTGCCGTCGCGCGGACCATCCTTGGCCACGATCGCGCGGCGCGTGGCGCCTTCGACGGTCAGCAGGTCGGGATGGGCGGAAAGCATTCCCTCGATCGCCTCGGGGATAATGTCCTCGGGCGCGTTCATCAGTTTCTTGGTGCGAATGTCGTCGGTCATCTCAACGCCCCTTGGTAAAAGTTTTCGCGGCTGCGGTGGTCTGTTCGATCCACGGCTGTTCCTTGGCAATCGCCGCCTCGAGGCCGTCGCTCTCCAGCATCAGCCAATGTTCGAGGATCACGCTCATGTCGGCGGGGCAATGCGCCAGCTGGTCGAGGGTCCACGCGATCGGCGCGCGGCCCGTGCCCAGGGGCACGCCATGAATGCGGAAGCCGACGCCATAGGGGTCGGGCGTGATCTCGTAATCCTTCAGGTGCAGGTTGATCGTCCACGGCGCCAAGAGGCTGATCGTCTCTTCGGGCCACTCGTTTGCACAGATCGAATTCGCCACGTCGAGACAGACCCCGAGGTGATCGTCGCCGACCGCTTCCAGCAGCTCGACCATACGCGGGCTGGGATAGTTGAAGTGGTTCTCGATCGCGATTTTCATGCCTGCGGCACGCGCACGATCGACCCGGGGGCGCAGCTGCTCGGCCAGCTCGGCCACCGGCATATGGCTGTCCTCGGCATCGAGGGCCACGCGCACGATCTTTGAGTGAAGACGCTGGCCGATCTCGATATAGCGGTCGACTTCATCAGCATCGAAACATTGCGTCCCAAGCTCGAGTTGCAGGCCCTTTTGTTGGGCGATCTCGTAGAGCTTGTGATGATCGTCCGCAGTGTAACGATCCAGCGGCATGTTGTCCGCATATTGCACGACCTCAAGTCCGAGCGCTTCCGCACGATCCAAAAGGTCGAATGCCGTCAGCGGCTTAGAGGGGATCTGATCCTTGATCCCAATAGACCAGCGATAGGCGTAACTGCCCAAACCCAGTTTCATGATGTCCTCCCGTAGTCATGCTCCGCACACGTCCTCCTCAGTGTAGCGCGCAGAGCTTCCCCAACAGGAGTAGCGGGGAAACCACCGCTCGGACATCAAAACCAGCCAGGAAGTTGTGAAGAAATACTAACAACGAGTTTAAGTTTCCTTTCTTTTTTTGGAGCGCTCCTCGCGGCAGTGTTCTGGGCAGGATGCGGCTGATGGAGGATCGCCGCAGGGGAGGAACCATGCCAAAACTTACCGCAAATCTGCGGTCGAACGTCTCGTTGGCGCGCCGCGCCTGGGGCATCCGTCGCAAAGCCCTCCAGATGGGCGAAGTCCAGGGACAGGGCTATGTCGGCCAGGCGCTTGGTGTGGCTGACGTTCTGGCGACCTCTTATTTCCACGCATTGAATCTGCGCGCCGACGATCCCGAATGGGAAGGGCGCGACCGTTTCCTGCTGTCGATCGGTCATTATGCGATCGCGCTCTATGCCGCGCTAATCGAGGCGGGCATCCTGCCCGAGGACGAGATCGGCACCTACGGGATGGACGACTCGCGGATGCCGATGTCGGGCATGGCCTCTTACACACCGGGGATGGAGATCACCGGCGGCAGCCTCGGCCATGGGCTGGGCATCGCGGTCGGCATGGCGCTCGGGCTGAAGGCGAAGGGCGGCGATCAGTTCGTCTACAACCTGATGTCCGATGGCGAACTGGGCGAAGGCTCGACCTGGGAGGCCGTGATGTCCGCAACCCAGCATCAGCTGAGCAACCTGATCTGCATCGTGGATTTCAACAACCAGCAGGCCGACGGTCCGACCCGTGACGCACTCGCCGTCGGGGCCGAGGCACCGAAATGGGAGGCCTTTGGCTGGCACGCGCAAGAGGTCGACGGCAATGACCTCGATGCGCTGGTCGCGGCCTTTGACGCTGCCCGCACCTGCCCCGAGCCAAAGCCCCGCGTGATCATCTGCAATACCAAGATGTGCAAGGGCGTGCCGTTTCTCGAAGAGCGCGAGATCACCCATTTCGTCCGCGTCGAGCCCGATGAGTGGACGCGCGCACTGGATATTCTAGACGCAGAGGTGCCCGCATGACCGCCGCAGCCCGCGCCCGCAAATACGAACCCCGCCGCGTGCCCGAGACGAAGGTCGCGACAAGCGCGATGATCGCTTCGCTGGCGGCGGAAGGCTATGACACAGTCGCCGCCCCCTTCGGCCATGCCTTGGTCGAGGCCGCGAAGGATGACGCCCGCATCGTTGGCCTGACTGCGGATCTCGCGAAATATACCGATCTGCATGTCTTCGCGCAGGCCTATCCCGACCGGTTCTATCAGATGGGTATGGCCGAGCAGCTTCTCATGTCGGCCGCTGCCGGGATGGCGCATGAGGGCTTCATTCCTTTCGCGACGACCTATTCGGTCTTCGCCTCGCGCCGGGCCTATGACTTCATCTGCATGGCGATCGCGGAGGAGAACCTGCCGGTCAAGATCGTCTGCGGTCTGCCGGGCCTGACCACGGGCTACGGGCCCAGCCATCAGGCGACCGAGGATCTCGCGATCTTCCGTGGTTTGCCCAACCTGACCATTCTCGATCCCTGTGACGCGACCGACGTGGCGCAAATGGTGCCTGCGATGATCGCTCATGACGGGCCGGTTTATGCCCGGCTTCTGCGGGGCAAGGTGCCGGAGGTGCTCACCCGCTATCGCCCCGACTACCAGTTCAAGCTGGGCCGGGCGCAAATGATACGCGAGGGGCGCGACGTTCTGGTGGTCTCCTCGGGGATCATGACCATGCGCGCGCTCGACGCGGCGGAGTTGCTGGCCAAGGACGGGATCGACGTCGCGGTTTTGCACTGCCCGACGATCAAGCCGCTCGATACCGAGACAATCCTCGCCGAGGCCGGCAAGGGCCGACTTCTCGTCACCGCCGAGAACCACTCCGAAGTCGGCGGGCTGGGCGAAGCGGTTGCCCGCTCGCTCCTGCGCGCAGGTGTGACGCCGGCTTTCCGCCAGATCGCGCTGCCCGATGAATTTCTCGAAGCGGGCGCATTGCCCACGCTTCACGACCTCTATGGCCTGAGCACCGCGAAGGTCGCCCAACAGATCCGCGGCTGGCTTTGAGCGCCGCGCCAACGACACGAAGAAAGGAACACAATGGGACTTCTGGACGGTAAATTTGCCATCGTGACCGGGGCGGCCAGCCCCCGCGGGCTCGGCAAGGCGACGGCGACGCTTTTTGCGCAGCATGGCGCGACCGTGGCGATCCTCGACCTCGACGCAGATCAGGCCGCTGCAGCTGCCGCCGATCTGCCTGGCGAGGGACATGTCGGGCTTGCCTGCAACGTCGTCGACAAGGCAGCCTGTCAGGCCGCCACGGACGAGCTGATCGCCAAATGGGGCGCGGTGGATATCCTCGTGAACAACGCGGGCATCACCCAGCCGCTCAAGCTCATGGACATCATGCCGGAGAATTACGACGCGGTGACCGATGTGAGCCTGCGTGGCACGCTCTACATGACGCAGGCGCTGACGCCGCATTTCCGCGAGCGCAAGACCGGTTCGATCGTAAACCTGTCCTCGGTTTCCGCGCAGCGCGGCGGTGGCATCTTCGGTGGCCCGCACTATTCGGCCGCGAAGGCGGGCGTGCTAGGGCTGACCAAGGCCTCGGCGCGCGAGCTTGCCCCCGACGGCGTGCGCGTGAACGCGCTCTGCCCGGGCTTCATCGCCACCGACATCACCGCAGGCAAGCTGACCGAAGAGATGCGCACGCAAGTCCTCGCCGGAATTCCGATGGGACGCGCGGGCACGGCAGAGGATGTCGCTGGTTGCGCGCTGTTCCTTGCCTCTGACCTTTCGGCCTACTGCACCGGCACCGAAGTCGACGTGAATGGCGGTTCGCTCATTCACTAGGCCGACCGAATAACGCCTGTTCGCGGTTGTGCCTGACCGCAAGGCAACTAATGTCCGGCCCGCAGTGAGGTGGGCCGGATAAAGCCGGAGCCAATCCGGCATGGGCGGTGAGGAGACCGCCTGAAGCAATCGGGAGAGAGACCAATGAAATCTATGTTGACCATCGCACTTCTCGGCGCGACGGCCCTTGCAGGGGCCTCGACGGCGCAGGCTGACGAAGTGATCTTCGCGCATGGCGCGAACCCTGGAAACCCGCGCTATATCGCGGCGGAAAAATGGGCTGAAGTCTTCACCCAGTGCACCGACGGCAAGGATACGGTGAACGTCGCGGCTTCGGCCACGATGGGCGACGACTCTGAGATGCTGACCTCGACCGCGGCAGGCGTGATTCAGGTCACGGCCAACAGCCAGGGTCCGATGGCGCAGATCGTGCCGCAGATCGGTCTGCTGGGCCTGCCCTTCCTGTTCAAGGATCTGCCGACGGCATGGAAAGTGCTCGATGGGCCGGTGGGCGACTCGCTTGATGCCGACGCACAGAAAGCCGGGCTCAAAATCCTCGGCTTCTGGGATAACGGCATTCGCAACATCACCACCGTCAACAAGTTCGTCAAAGAGCCTGCCGACCTCAAGGGCCTCAAGATCCGCACCCCGCCGGATCAGATGACGATCGACATCTTCGACGCGCTCGGCGCATCGCCCGCGCCGCTGGCGTGGTCCGAGCTGCCCTCGGCGCTGCAATCGGGCGTGTTCGACGGTCAGGAAAACCCGCTGACCAACATCAACTCGGCCAAGCTGCAGGAGATCACGCCCTACATCACGATGACCGGGCACAAGTATGAAAGCACCCCGGTCGTGGCCAGCCTATCGTGGTGGGAAGGCCTTGATCAGGCGACGCAGGATTGCGCACTCAAGGCGACCTCGGAAGCGGGCGCGATGGAGCGTGACATGTCGCTCAAGGCAGACAAGGAGCTGATGCCGAAGATGGAGGCAGACGGCGCCAAGTTCGCGGAGGCGGACCGCGCGGCCTATATCGAGGCGACCAAATCGGTCTATGACAAATACGCCAAGGACTACCCCGATACGGTTGCCGAACTCAAAAAGGCTGCGGGGCTGGAATGATCGATTCTGACCGCAGCGACGCCGCGGGATCAGGCGAAGGGAGGGGGCGTATGCGCCCCTTCCTGCGCCTCGCACAAGGCGTAATCGACCTGCTGGAATGGTCGGGAAAGCTGATCGCTGCGGGCACGCTCTCGGTGCTGTTCGTGGCGCTTTTGACAAACGTGATCCTGCGCTACGGGGCCGGTAAGGGCATCCCGTGGGCCTATGAAATTCACGCAATCCTGCTGCCGTGGCTCGTGGCAGGCGGCATCGTCATCGCCACCGCGCGCTCGCGCAACATCGCGATCACCCTGCTGCCGGAGTTGGCCGGAGACCGGGTTCGGCGCGCCTTCATGCTGTTTGTCGAAGCCGCGATCATCGTGATCTCGATCTCGGTCCTCTGGTCCAGCCAGCCGATCCTGCGCGCCTCGACCTTCCAGACGCTGTCCACGCTCGGGGTCAAGGCGATCTGGGGCTATTCCAGCATGGTCTATTCTTTCGGAGCGATGGCCATCATCGCCGCGCTCGACATCGTGTTGCTGCTGGGGGGCAAGTCCGTGATGGATGACGATCCCGCCCATGCAAGCCTGAGCTGAGGAGACCCGCAATGGCCGGTGTCATGATCTTCGTCTTCTTCGTGCTGCTCGCGCTTGCCGTGCCGGTGGCACATGCGATGCTGGGTGGCGTCGCCGCCGCGCTGTGGCTCGACCACAAGCCGCTGGCGGTCATCGTGCAGCGTCTCTACACGCCCACCCAAAGCTTTCCGATGCTGGCGGTGCCGTTCTTCATCCTTGCCGGCAACCTGATGATGGCGGGGCGGTTCGGCACTTATCTGGTGAATATCGCGCGTCTCGTCGTGGGGAATTTCAAGGGTGGCCTGGGACAGGTCTCGATCCTTGGATCGGTGATGTTCGGCGGCGTCTCGGGGTCTGCCGTGGCCGATGCGACCGCGATGGGCAACGCGCTTATCCCGGTGCAGAAAGCCGAAGGCTATCCGGGCGGTTTCTCGGGGGCGATCAACTCTGCCTCGTCGACCGTGTCGGTGCTGATCCCGCCGTCGATCCCACTCATTCTGTACGGGCTGGTGTCGGGAACCTCGATCATCAACCTCTTCGTCGCGGGCATCCTGCCCGGGGTGATGCTAGGTGTGGGCATGTTCATTGCCGTCGCGATCGTGGCGCGCCGCCGTAATCTGCCGCGCTCGCCGCTGGAAGGAGGCTTTGCCGCCTTCCGCAGCCAGATCTTCAGCGCGATCCCCGCCCTGCTGATGCCCGTCTTCGTGATCGGAACCCTGCGTTTCGGCGTGGCCACCCCGACCGAGGTCAGCGTGATGGCCGTCGCCTATGCCCTTCTGGTCAGCGGTGTGATCTACCGTGACCTCAACCCCAAATCCCTGTGGGAGGCGGTGGTCGACACGGCGATGATGACCGGCGCGGTCATGTTCATCATCATGGCATCCTCCACGATCCAGTGGCTGCTGACCGCAGAGCGCGTGCCGCAAGAGCTCGCCGCATGGGTGGCTGCGACCATTCAGGAGCGCTGGCTGGTGATCCTTGCACTGAACGTGGTGATGTTGATCGTGGGCGCGTTCCTCGATCTGCCCGCAGCGGTGCTGCTACTTGGCCCGCTCTTCGTGACGATCGGGCATACGATCGGTCTCGATCCGGTGCAGCTTGGCCTGATGATGGTCGTGAACCTGTCGATCGGTCTTTATACGCCACCTGTAGGGACGACGTTGTTCATCTCAGCCGCGATCGCACGGGTCGGCGTGATGGAGGTGGTGCGCTCGCTCGCGCCCTTCTACCTCGTGGCGATCCTCGTGCTGGCGCTGATCTCCTACGTGCCGGCGCTGACGATCTACTGACCCGGATCCAGCATCCGCATCAATTGCGCGCGCCTTGGCAACAGGGCGCGCGCGTCTCATTCGGGCAGGTACTCTTCCCCCGGTAGCTGTCGCCCGCGCTGCTCGCGGATGCGACAGCCCAAGCCAGTGATCAGCGCCGAGGCGCGCGCATCATGGGCAGCACCTTCCTCCCGCATCCAGTCCGAGAAGATCCGCACGATCCGACGGCTGGTATGGCGCGCCGGAGAGACGAGCCAGTAGGCAGGGAAACGGATCGCCTCGAACGCGGTCGACAGCGGGACAAGGGCGCCACGCTCCAGCTCGTTCAGCGCAAGCGTCGTGCTTTCCAGAACGACCCCAGCCCCGTCAGTCGCCAACTGAATTGCCATCGACGAGCGGTCGAACCGCATCGGGTAGATCATCCGCTCTCCCATGATGCCGTGCCGCGCCAGCCAGAAATCCCACCGGTAATGCGTCTTCACGGAGTCGATCAGCCGCGCCTGTCGCAACTGCCCGATCGGATCGTCGGACAGCGCGCGCAACTCTTCCAGATAGCCGGGCGAGCACATCGGCAGCACGAGGTCATGGACCACCGATTCTTCATGCAGGCCAGTCCAGCCGCCTTCGCCATAGCGCAGGTCCAGATCGACGACCTCCGTCTCGAAGTCGGAGAAGTCGGGCGCGGCGTCGATCCGCATGTCCCAGTTCGGCGCAAGCTCGAGAAACGACTTGAGCCGCGGAGACAGCCATCGCACCGCGAAAGAGGGCGACACCCGCAGGATGAAATGGCGCGTCTCGCGCTGGCGCTGGATCGCGGAGCGCACGTCGCGCATCATCCGGAATGCCTGCGTTGTCGTTTGGAACAGCCGCTCGCCATCCAGTGTCAGCGACAGCCGCCGTTTCTCGCGTTTGAATAGACGCACACCCATTTGCTGCTCGAACTGCCGGATTTGCTGGCTGACGGCGGAAGGCGACACGCCCAGCTCCTCGGCCGCCTTCGATATGCCGCCGAGCCGAGCGACGGCCTCGAAGTGGTTCATCGCGTTGAGATTGATGTCTTTGAGCATGTCCTGCGCCTTGGAAATACGACCGTGCCGGATGCGATTGCGCGCAAATCGTGTGGCGGAAGCCGTCACGGATGCTGCCCGGCATCGCGGCAAGCCTTTCCTTGATGTTTAATAGCAGATGCAAATCCTGTGAAGCGCTGCTTCAATTCACTGCGCTTTCTCGATGGCGCAACCGACCCGCCGTCGTGACAGAGGTCGCAAAAAACGGTGCCCTACCCGCTTTTCGCGACTTTGAGCACGGCCCCCGTGGCTTCGATCTGCGCCCGGGCCGCTTCCGACGGTTCGGCATCGGTGATGACCGCCGCGAATTCCGAGAAGTCGGCCAGAACGTGCAGCGCCGTCCGGTCGAAACGCAGATGGTTGATCAGCAGCACCGACTGCGCCGCGGCGTCCATCATGCCCCGTTTCGCACGCGTGATGTCGTCGTCCATGTGATAGGCGCGCCCATCCCCCGCCGCCGGCGTCGAGATGAAGGCCAGATCGGCGCGCAGCGTGGCCAGCGCGCCTTCCGTGACCCGCCCGATCCAAGCGTTGTATTTCGCCGAATAGCGCCCGCCCAGCGCGATGACGGTCATCCCCGGCTCGGCTTTCAGCGCCTCCATCACCGCGTCATTGTTGGTGATGACCGTCAGCGGGCGCTTCTCGGGGAGCAGGCTGCCCAACACGGACGCGGTCGAGCCATCGTTGACCATAACGGTCATCCCCGGCTCCACCCATTCGAGCGCGGCGCGGGCCATTCGTTCCTTGAGGTCATGACCCTGCAACTGACGGAACCGGAAATCGCTCTCGAATTGCGAGCCGGGCTCGATCGTGGCGCCGCCCCGGATCTTCCGCAGCAGCCCTTCCGTTTCGAGATCGTCGAGATCGCGGTGGATCGTCATCTTCGAGACACCGAACCGTTCGGCCAACTCGTCGAGCTGCACCGCCCCGTCGCGCACCAGTGCGTCGAGGATGCTCTGCCTCCGGTCGTCTCGTTTCATCAGGGTCGTCCTTTGCGTGCCGTCAGCTCAGTAGCGCGCGCGCGGTCCGCTCGTCGGTGATCAGCCCGGCCACCCTGCCAGACCGCAGAACCGCCCGGATCGCTTCGACCTTGTCCGGCCCGCCCGCGATGGCGACGATATCCTCTTCGCGCTCGGGATCGTAGCCCACTGCGAGCGTTCGGGCCGAAAGCGTGGTTTCTACAACATTCCCGGAGGCATCGAAGAAATCGCCAAGCATCTCGCCCTGGGCGCCCGCCGCTGCAATCGCCTCGATCTCTCCCGGTTCGATCATCCCCGACGAGACCAACTGCGCATCCGCCGTGGCAGTACCGATACCCACGATCTTGAGCGTCGCGGACTGCGCCATGCGGAAAACCTCATCGACGCCGCGCTGCGACAGCAGCACCTCGCGGTCCTCGACCGTATTGGCGAAGAACGGCACCGGCATCACATAGGCGCGCGCGCCGGTCTTCTCCGCGATGCGATGCATCACGTCATGCGGGTTGGCCGCGAAATTGCGAGTCAGCCCGCCCAGCAGCGAGACGAAATGCAGCCCCTTGGCATCGGTGCGCGGCAGTTGCCGGGTCACCTCGGCCAAAGTCCGACCATGTCCCAGCCCGATGATCGAATGTTCGCCCGCTTCAAACTGACGCTTGAGATAGGCCGCGCCCGCCAGTGCCAATGCGCGCAGCGGCAAGCCCTCTTCGCCGATATCCGGCGCGACTTCGCAGAGCTTGAGGTCGTAGGTCTCGAACAGCCGCGTCTCCAGCTCGACGCATTCGACGATATCGCCCTCGATCGACACTTTCACCCTACCGTCGGCCACCGCCTTGGCGATCAGCCGGTGGGCCTTGACCGACGGCAGACCGAGCCGCTTGGCGACCTTGGCCTGCGTGAGCCCGCCCACGTAGTGCATCCACGCTGCGCGGATGGCGAGTGTTTCATCGGTGTCGTTCATGCTGTCCTTCGGCTCGGGCCGCGCAAGATCGTTGCGCGGCGTTATTGATAAGGCGCAGGCGAGACCTAGGGAAGCCCCGCCGCGTTGCCCGGACCTCAGACCTTGAGGTCAGAGGCTCCGGTGTCGATATGCGGCGCCCAGAACGCCACGCTCTCGGCGATCTGCGGGATCACCTCGCGGTCGTTGGGCTCGCGCTCCTTGAAGGACAGCTCGAGGCAGATCTCGTTATCCGCCGCGCCGCCCTCGGCAAAGGCCTTGAGCAGTGGCTCGGGCTGGATGCGGCCGCGCGCGTTGAACTCCGCCGTGAAGGGCCGATGCCCGCCCTTGTCCATCAGGCTTTGCTTGATGTGGATGATCGGAGAAACCTTCGGCACCGCCCGCGCCCAGGCATAAGGGTCGAAATCGTCCGGGTTCTCGGAGGTCACGTCGCCATGGTCGATATCGGCCATCATCCACATCGGAATCGCCATATTCGCTGCGGTCAGCCGGTCCTGCAGCGCCATGCATTCGGAGATGGTCTCGCCGAATTCGCGCGCGACGCTCATCGGCTCCCAGAAGATATAGTCCAGCCCGGCGGCCTTGCCGTGCTCGGCCACCTCGGCCCAGCAGTCGATGGCGATCCGGATCATCTCTTCGCGCTTGGCCGGGTCGTCCTGCTCGCGATAGGTCAGAATGGCGAATTGTGTGCCGACAGACGTTCCGCCGAGATCCGCGGTGATGTCCGCGAAAGTCTTGAACCAGTCGACATAGTAGCGCCGCACGTCGCGGTCGGGATGGCCGAAATGGTTGAGCCGCCCGTAAGGCCCCGTCATCCCAGAGGTCACCCGCACCCCGGTCCGCGACAGCGCCACGCTCATCTGCCGCGTCAGACGTCGGATCACCGGCGCGGGCCAGGACGGGTTGATGAACTCGTGCGTCAGTTGCAGGTCGCGAATCCGCAGATCGCGGGCGACGCAATCGATCAGGTCATCCGGATCGGCGAAGCGGTTCACCAGCGGATTGGTGTTCAAAGACAGCGTCAGTCCCATCAGGCAGCCACCGCATGCGCCGTGTCGAACCATTCGGTGAAGGCCGCAATCTCGGCCTCGGACATGGTCAGCCGGTGCTTGGTGCGCCGCCAGAGGATATCCTCCGCCGTGGCCGCCCATTCGTTCTCGACCAGCCACGTCACCTCGGCCTCATAAAGATGCCCGCCGAAATGACGCCCCAGACCCTTGGGGTCATTGGCCGTGCCCACGATCCGGTGCGTGAGGGTCCCGTAGCGACGTCCATAATATTCGCGCAAGTCCCGGGACATCCACGGATATTCGGCCTTCAGCGTCTCGCGGAACGCATCGTAATCCGCCCCCGGCATGTCGCCGCCCGGCAGCGCCGCCTCTTCGGTCCAGTCGCCGCCCATCTTCGGGAAGACGTGGCGAATCTCGTGCATGCCCCGTTCGGCCAGCTCGCGGAAGGTGGTGATCTTGCCGCCGAAGATGTTCAGCAGCGGCGCGCCGCCGGTCTCGTCGAGATCGAAGACATAGTCGCGGGTCACCGCCGAAGGGTTGCCCTTGCCGTCGTCGAAGAGCGGCCGCACCCCCGAGAAGGTCTCGAGGATATCCTCGCGCCGCAACTTCTCCTTGAAGTAGCGGTTCACGCAGTCGAGCAGATAGGTGATCTCGCCGTCATCGATCGAGACATCCTCGGCCCGGCCTTCATAGGCGATATCGGTCGTCCCGATCAGCGCCTTGTCGCCCTCATAGGCATTGATGAAGATCACTCGCTTGTCGGTATTCTGCACGAGGTAGCTATGCGGCCCCTCCCAGAATTTCGGCACGATGATATGGCTGCCTTTGACCAGCCGGACGTTGCGCGTCGAATTGGCCCCGGCGACCCGGGTCAGCACATCGGTCACCCAAGGACCGGCGGCATTCACCAGACACTTGGCGAGGAATTCGCGCTTTTCTCCGGTCAGGGTGTTCTGCGTCACCACCCGCCATTTACCGTCCTCGCGCCGCGCGCTGATCGCGGGCGAGCGGGTCATCACGATGGCCCCGCGCTGCGCCGCATCGAGCGCGTTCAGCGTCACCAGACGGGCATCGTCGACCCAGCAATCGGAATATTCGAAGCCGCGCGTATATTTGTCGAGGAGCGGCGCGCCCTCGGGATCGCGAAGCAGGTCGAGCGTGCGCGTCCCCGGCAGCTTCTTGCGCCCGCCGAGATGGTCGTAGAGGAACAGCCCCAACCGCACGAGCCATGCCGGGCGATCCTGTGGCGAATGCGGCAGCACGAAGCGCAGCGGCCAGATGATATGCGGCGCGGCGTTCATCAGCACCTCGCGTTCGATCAGCGCCTCGCGCACGAGCCGGAACTCGTAATATTCGAGGTAGCGCAGCCCGCCATGAACCAGCTTGCCCGAGCGCGACGACGTGCCCTCGGCAAGGTCGTCCTTTTCGCACAGCGCCACCTTGAGGCCACGGCCCGCCGCGTCGCGCGCAAAGCCCGCGCCGTTGATGCCGCCTCCGATGACGAAAAGATCCAGTTCCTGCGTGCTCATGTCACGATCCTCCTTGCGCAGTGCGCGGCGCATCGATTTCGGGGGTGGTCCGCCGGTCGCGATGAACTGCGAGCCGGTCCCATACCGGTTCGAGCGCCTCGCGGGCTTCGGCATAGGCGGGGTAAAGGTCTGCATAGGTGGTCTGAAGCGCCGGGTCCGGCGCTTCGGCCTCGCCCAGAAGCGGCGTGACCCATTCGGCGACGCAGCTTTCCATGTCCGGATAGGCGCCGATTGCGACGGCGGCCATCATGGCGCAGCCAGCGGCGCCCGCCTCCTCGCGCGCCGACACCCGCACGGGTGCCCCGACGGATGCGGCAAGAATTCCGCGCAACGCGCCGGAGCGCGCAGCGCCGCCGGTCAGTCGCAACTCCCGCGGCAGCTCTCCCATCGCGCCATAGCAGTCGCGCGCGGCCATGCCGAGGCTTTCGACCACGGCACGGATCATGTCCGGGAAACGGTGGCCTGCGGAGAGGCCGATAAACCCGGCGCGGGCATTGGCGTTGACCATTGGCCCGCGCTCGCCCGCCTCGGAGACATAGGGTTGATAGAGCAGCGCGCCCGGTTCGGATCGGGCCAACCAGCCATCGATCCGCGCTACCAGATCGGCGTAGTCATGCGGATGGCCGGTCTCGCTCATCAGATCGGCCGCGACGCGCAGCGCCCAGTCGATGTTCAGCGTGGCGGCCATGTTCGTCTGCACCTGCGTGACCATGCCCTCTGCCGGAAGGCAGATCACATAGCCCGAACGTCCGTTCAGCGTTATGTCCTCGTCGCGCACCGCGCGCATATGCACCCCGGTCGAGCCGATAGTGGAACAGGCCGCCCCCGGCGTGCCGGTATGCACGCCCGCACCGAGCGCGGTCATCACCATATCCACGTAGCCGAGGCTGACCGGCGTGCCGGCCAGCAGGCCCGTCGCCTCAGCCGCCGCGTCGCTTAGCGGATGGGTCTCGCGGCTGCCGTCGAGGATCGGCGGCAAAAGATGGCTGCGGCCCCGCAGCTCCAGCGCCTCGATCACGAGGTCGGAATAGCTGCGGGTGCGGAAATCACCAAAGGTGAAGCTCGCCTCGGAGGGATCGGTCGCGCGGACGCCCGTGAGGTTCAGATAGAGCCAGTCCTTGCAATGCAGCGCCACCTCGGCGCGATCCAGAAGCTCGGGGCAATGGCGATCTATATGCGCCATCTGCGCGCCCTGCTGGCAGGTGTTGAGCGCGGTGCCGGTGGCGCGGAAACGGGCCGCGTCCCGGCCATGACCGGCCAGCCTGCGGGTCGTCTCCGCCGCCCGCGCGTCGAGCCAGAGCCAGGCATCACCGACCGGGCGATCACCCTGCCCTACGAGCCACGTCCCGTCGCCCTGCGCGGTCACGGCAAGCGCAGCGGTGCGGCGGGCGAGCCCGTCGACACGTTCGCCGAGGCTGCGCAGCGCGCTGGCGCAGTCGGCCCATGTCCGGTCCATGTCCTGTGTCGCGGCCCCGTTCGGGCCGCTGTCGTAACGGTTCGGCACAGCCGCCGCCGCGATCTGCCGACCCGACAGATCGAAGGCCACAGCCTTGATGACGGAGGTTCCCGCATCGATGCCGATAATGATGTCGCGATCAGCCATGCTGCACCGTTTCGGGACGCAGATGGCGAGCCACGCAAGGCGCTTGAGCCATGCGACCTCCTCCCTTGATTTGCGACCGCGGCCCCTCCAGCCAATGCGGTCTTCTCGGGGACAAATCTGTCCTCGAGACGCATCAAGCATACCCAAGCCCGACCACATGTCGAGTGTATTTTTTTTCTTTCTTTGTAATTTTTTTCAGGTATGGTGATCAGCACGAACCGAACGCCACTGCCCGCCAAACGGAGGAAAAGGCTGGCAAATTCAGTGGATTCGGCGAGTGGCAGGCGGAACGGGCATCGGCACGATTCGTCTTGCGAAACGGGAGGATGGCGGTCTGCACTTTGGATAGGCCGCGCGAGATCTCAGCCGTGACACGCACCTCGACGACGCCGCCCGCGCGGCGCGCGACAGGTGCTGGTCTCAAGCGCGCCGGGATCGAGCGAGCCGGTGTCGTTTGGCGCCCGGGTCAACATCTCCCAACACAGGATCAACAGGCCCCGCCGGGGCCCGAGGGGAGGAGCGACAGGCCATGAATGCCACCGATATTTCCATGAAACCGCGTATCGGCCGGCGGGGCGTCATTGTCGGCGCCGTGGCGCTGTGCACCCTCGTCGCGATCGGGCTCGACACCACCGTCGTCACCATCGGCTCCGAACAGGATACCCGCGTCGACGGGTTCTCCCCCGATGCCTATGGCGCCAAGGAATTCCCCCGCATCCGCGACGATGTGAGCAAGCGTGCCGTCGACGCCAAGACGCTCGCCGCCGCACTGGCCGAGGACAAATCCGCAGCCGCCAAGAAATACGGCACCGGCGGCGCGATGCCTGTGCTGCCCGTGCGCGTGACCGGCACCGTCGGCGAAGGCAAATCGGGCATTTACGATATCAATGTCGATGGGCTCGACAATGTGCGCATCCGCGTCCAGACCGGCCCCGCGATCAACGGCACCGACCTGCGCGACGCCCCCGGCGACATCTCCTTCGGCGCCTTCAAGAACCAGATCGAATACCAGGATGCGGGCGCGGGCATTAACCGCGCGATGAAGGCCGAGGTGCTCGACGGGATCGACACCTCCAACCTGACCGGCAAGACGGTGACCGTCACCGGCGCCTTCAAGCTGATCAATCCGAAGATGTGGCTGATCACGCCGGTCGAGGTGAAAGTCCAATGACCGTGCAGCAAAGCATCCGCCCCGAGGCACCGCGAGGGACCGGCGGGGTCGTCATGTCGGCCCGCCACGTCGCCAAGCATTACGGTGCGGTGAAGGCGCTCAAGGGTGTGAATTTCGACATCCATCGCGGTCAGGTGACGACGCTGTTCGGCGAGAACGGCGCGGGCAAATCGACGCTGATGAAGATCCTCGCGGGGATCGTGACGCCGACCTCGGGGCAGATTCTGCTCGACGGCGAACCGGTGACCTTCAACGGCGCGAACGACGCGCTGGCGCAGGGCATCTCGATCATCCACCAAGAGCTCGCGCTCGCGCCGAACCTGAACGTGCGGGACAACATCTTCATGGGGCGCGAAATCCGCACCCGCCGCGGCGTCGATTTCGCCGAGGAAGAGCGGGTTACGCGCGCCCTGATGGAAGAGCTGGAAGAAGAGATCGACCCGCTCACCCCGGTGGAGGAACTGCGCCTCGGGCAGCAGCAGATCGTCGAGATCGCCCGCGCCCTTCAAGCGAAAAGCCGCATCCTGATCATGGACGAGCCGACCTCGGCGCTGTCGGCCTCGGAAGTGGAAGTGCTGTTCAAGGTGATCAACGACCTCACCGCGAAAGGCGTCAGCATCGTCTATATCTCGCACCACCTCGAAGAGGCGCTGGAAGTGACCGATCACGCGGTGGTGCTGCGCGATGGCGAAATGACCGCCTACGCGCCACGCAACGAGATCGACCTCGAATGGATCGTGCGCAACATGGTCGGCGAAGGCTTCGACCTCGGCACGCCTCCCGACAGCAAGATGGGTGAACCCTCGCTGATCGTCGAAGATCTCTGCGTTCCCGACCCGTCGGGTCACGGGCTGGTGGTCGATCACATGAGCCTAAGCGTGCGCGCGGGCGAGATCGTCTGCATCTACGGGCTGATGGGCGCCGGGCGCACCGAAATGATGGAATGCGCCGCCGGGCGTTTGCGCGCGAAAAGCGGCGCGGTGAAGCTGCACGGGCGCGACATCTCGCATATGTCGATCGCCGAGCGCATCGAGGCCGGGCTGGTGCTCGTCCCAGAGGATCGGCAGCGCGACGGGCTGGTGCAGACGATGACAGTGGGTCAGAACCTGTCGCTGTCCTCAATCGGTGCCTTCACGCGCGGCCTGTTCACCAGCCGCAAGGACGAGCGCAAGGTGATCGACGACTCGATCCGCGAAGTGACCGTGAAAACCGATGGCGGCGGCGCGATGATCGGCTCGCTCTCGGGCGGCAACCAGCAAAAGGTGGTCATCGGCAAGATGCTCGCCACCCGGCCCGAAGTGATCCTGCTCGACGAGCCGTCGCGCGGCATCGATATCGGCGCCAAAGCCGAAGTCTTCAAGCTGCTCGCGCGCACCGCGCAGGAGCGCGGGCTGGCCGTACTCTATTCGACCTCGGAAGTCGGCGAATGCCTGAGCATCGCCCACCGGATCATCGTGATGAACAGGGGCCGGATCGCGGCCGAGTTCGATCACACCGCAACCAAAGAACAGATCATGGCCGCCTCTGGCGAAGCCGTGCACCACTAAGGGAGGCCAACATGGCGGACGTTACGAATTCCAAGCCCGGATCGGGCGGCATGGGCCTGAACATCGGCAAGATCCTTCTGGAGGGGCGCGCATTCTTCGCCCTCGTCGCGATCATCGCCGTCTTCTCGATCCTGTCGCCGGTCTATTTCAGCATCGGCAACTTCCTGATCATGTCGTCGCATGTCGCGATCTTCGGGCTGCTGGCGATCGGTATGCTGCTGGTGATCCTGAACGGCGGCATCGACCTGTCGGTCGGCTCGACGCTGGGCCTCGCCGGGGTCGTCGCGGGCTACCTGATGCAGGGGGTCGAGATCCCGGCCGCCGGTGTCGTGCTCTACCCGCCGGTCTGGGCCGTGGTGGTGCTGACGATTTGTCTGGGCGCCTTCGTGGGGCTGATCAATGGCGTGCTGATCGCGTTCTTCAACGTGCCCGCCTTCGTGGCCACACTGGGGATGCTCTATGTGGCGCGCGGTGTCGCACTGCTGATGACCAACGGTCTGACCTACAACAACCTTGGCGGCGCCGAAGCACTTGGCAATACCGGCTTCGACTGGCTCGGTTTCAACCGCATCGCGGGGGTGCCGATCGGGGTGATCGTGCTGGCGCTGGTCGCGCTGACGGTGGGACTCGTGCTGGCGCGCACCGCCTTCGGCCGCTGGCTCTACGCCTCGGGCGGCAACGAGCGCGCAGCGGAACTCTCCGGCGTGCCGACCCGCAGCGTGAAAATCTCGGTCTACGTGCTGTCGGGCATCTGTGCCGCCATCGCGGGCCTCGTGCTGTCGTCGCAGCTGACCTCGGCGGGCCCCACCGCAGGCACCACCTACGAACTGACCGCCATCGCGGCCGTCGTCATCGGCGGGGCCGCCCTGACCGGCGGGCGCGGCAACGTGCGCGGCACGATGCTGGGCGCCTTCGTCATCGGCTTCCTGAGCGACGGGCTCGTGATCATCGGCGTCTCTGCCTACTGGCAGACCGTCTTTACGGGCGCCGTGATCGTGCTCGCCGTGCTGCTCAACAGCTTGCAATACGGCCGCGCGCGGCGCTGAGACTTCGAGGACGCGGGACAGGGAGGTCCCGCGCCCGAATACCCGCCGGACCTATCCGGCATCTACAACAACCCAACGGGAGGAAACCCAACATGAAATTCACCAGGCGCACCATTCTCGCGACCGTCGCAATGATGCCGTTGATGGCACAGGCCGCGATGGCTGACGGTCTGATCTCGATCATCGTCAACGATCCCTCGAACCCCTACTGGTACACCGAGGGCGAGGTCGCCAAGGCCACCGCCGAAGAGCTTGGCTATGACGCCAACGTCTCCGCTCACAAGGGTGACACCAACACCGAGAGCAACCTCGTCGACACCGCGATCACCAACAAGGCCAAGGCGATCATCCTTGACCCGGCGAACGCGGACGGTTCGGTCGGCGCCGTGAAGAAAGCGGTCGAAGCCGGTATCCCGGTCTTCATCGTCAACGCCGAGATCAACCAGTCGGGTCTGGCCAAGGCACAGCTGGTGTCGAACAACGCGCAAGGCGCGGCACTCGGCGCGATGAAATGGGTCGAGGCAATGGGCGAAAAAGGTTCCTATGTCGAGCTGTTCGGCGCCCCGTCCGACAACAACGCGCAGACCCGCTCGAACGGCTTCGAGACGGTGCTGAGCCAGTATTCCGACCTCGACAAGAAGGCGCAGGAAGTCGCCAACTGGGACCGCACGCAGGGCTATTCCAAAATGCAGTCGATGCTGCAGGCCAACCCGGACATCACCGGCGTGATCTCGGGCAACGACGAAATGGCGCTCGGTGCGATCGCCGCGCTCAAGGAAGCGGGCAAGCTCGACGGCATGGTCGTCGGCGGCTTCGACGGCTCGCCCGATGCGGTCGACGCGGTCAAGGCAGGCGAGATGACCTACACCGTGCTGCAGCCGGTCGCGATCTTCGCCGAGCAAGCCGTGCGTCAGGCCGATCACTTCATCCAGACCGGCGAGCTGGAAGTCTCGGAAGAGAAGCAACTCTTCGACTGCATGCTGATCGACTCGAGCAATGTCGACGCCTACACCGGCCCGTTCACCCTGGATCAATCCTCCTGATCCGGCGCAACGGGACACTGGGAAAGGGGGCCGCGCGGCCCCCTTTTTCGTTTTGACAGGCGCGTGGGGATTTCGGGGGCGTCACGTAGAACGCGACCTCGCAACGAAGAAAGGGCGCCCGCGCGGGCGCCCTTTTTCTGTGTTCTGCAAAGGGTGACGCGCTCAGCGCGCGGCCATCGCCTCCAGCGGCAGCGGCGTGATCCGCGAGGCGTGACCGGCGGTGCCAAACGCTTCGAACCGCGCCTTGCAAAGCTGCTGCATCAGCGCCTTGCCCTCGGTCAGATATTTCCGCGGATCGAATTCGCCGGGCGTCTCGGACAGGACTTTGCGCACGCCTGCCGTCATCGCCATGCGGTTGTCGGTGTCGATATTCACCTTGCGCACGCCCGAGCGGATGCCGCGCTGGATTTCCTCGACCGGCACGCCCCAAGTCGGGCGCATATCGCCGCCATAGCTGTTGATCATCTGCCGCAGATCCTCGGGGACGGAGGACGAGCCATGCATGACCAGATGGGTATTGGGCAGGCGGCGGTTGATCTCTTCGATGACATTCATCGCGAGAATGTCGCCATCGGGCTGGCGGGTGAACTTGTAGGCGCCGTGGCTGGTGCCCATCGCCACAGCCAACGCATCGACGCCGGTTTCGCGCACGAAGCGTTCGGCTTCTTCGGGGTCGGTCAGCAACTGCTCTTCCGAGAGCTTCTCGGTCGCACCGTGGCCGTCTTCCTGATCGCCCATGCCGGTCTCGAGCGAGCCGAGCACCCCCAGTTCGCCTTCGACCGAGACACCGCAGGCATGCGCCATCTCGACCACGCGCGCGGTGATATCGCGGTTATAGGCGTAATCGGCGGGTGTCTTGCCATCGGCCAGCAGCGAGCCGTCCATCATCACCGAGGTGAAGCCATGCTGGATCGCGGTGGCGCAGGTAGCCAGATCGCTACCGTGATCGAGATGCATGCAGACCGGCACTTCGGGGAAGGTCTCGACCAGCCCATCGATCAGCCGCGCCAGCAGGCGGTCCCCCGCATAGGCCCGCGCGCCCCGCGAGGCGGCAAGGATCACCGGCGCATCGGCCTCGCGCGCGGCGGTCATGATCGCGAGACCCATCTCCATGTTCGAGATATTGAACGCGGGCACGGCATAGCCGTTCTCCGCCGCGTGATCGAGCAACTGGCGCAAGGTGATGCGGGCCATAGGTCAGGTCTCCTCCGAAAGATATGTCTTGATGATGTCGACCTCTTCCGATGCGCCGAACACGAGCGGCACGTTCTGGTGCGGCGCCTCCGGCACGAGATCGAGGATACGCTTGGTGCCATCGGTGGCGCGCCCGCCCGCCGCTTCGATCAGGCAGGCGATCGGCACCGCCTCATAGGCCAGCCGCAGCCGCCCTTCGCGATAGCCTTCGCGCCGGTCCGCCGGATAGAGGAACGCGCCACCTTTCAGCAGGATACGGTGCAGTTCACCGACCGCCGCCGCCAGCCAGCGCATGTTGAAATCGCGCCCGCGCGGACCATCCGCACCGGCGCGCAACTCGGCGGCCCAGCGTTGCAGACCCGGGCTCCAGTGACGCTCGTTCGAGGCGTTGTAAGCGATGGTCGATGCCTTGGCCGACAGCCGGACATCCTGCGCCGTCATGCGGAAATCGCTGCCGTCATAGGTCGCGATCTGCACCCCCTGCCCGGCCGTGAACCCGAAATCCAGCGAATGCCCGAAGGAGGCGTAGCCAGCTGCGATCGCCTCCGAGCCCGGACGTCGGAAATCGGAGGGACCGGTCGGATAGATCGCAAACAGCATCCCCAACGGCGCGCCGATACCGATGGAGCCCGATCCGTCGATCGGATCAATCGCGAGGTCGAATTGGCCCTCCGGGTCGAGCAACTCGACCTCTTCGGCCTCTTCCGACAGCATGTGCCGCACGCCCAGCCCCGCGAGCGCCGCAAGGATATGGTCATGCGCGCCGACATCGAGCGCCTTCTGCACATCGCCGCTTTCGTTCTGACCGCAGGGCGCGGCAGGATCGCCGGGCAACCGACCCGCCGCGAGCCGCTGCTCGATCGGGGGCAAGGCATCCGCCAGCGCGGCGATGATCTCTCCAAGCCCGCCAGCAGGCAGGCAGTCACGCAGGTACGCCGCCTGCGAGGGACGGTCGTTCGGCAAGGTCAGCATGTGGGAATTCCGTCAGTGAGTTAGGACCGGGCGGCGAACCGCCCGACCCTCGGGAGTTCGCTCAGGCCGTCGTGTGATACTTGGCGTCGACCGCGTCAATGGCCTGAACGTTGCCCGCCGATTTCCCCTCGGGATCGAAGGACGAGGACAGGAAGGCATCGGCGATGTCTTTCGCGAGCTCCGCCCCCACGACCCGCGCGCCCATCGTGATGATATGCGCGTTGTTCGAGGTCGCCGCCTTGCCCGCCGAATAGGTGTCGTGGGTCTGGGCTGCGCGGATACCCGGCACCTTGTTGGCCGAGAGGCAGACGCCGATCCCGGTGCCGCAGCACAGGATCGCACGGTCGTAGGTTCCGTCCTTGACGCCCGATGCGACGCGATCCGCGAGATTGGCGTAGAAGTCGTCCGGCCCAGCCTCGGTGCGCGAAGCTTCGGTCACCTCGTAATCCGGGTTCTGGCTAAGATATTCGGCCAGGATCTTGGCGAGCGGTTCGCCGGCGCTGTCGCCGGCCACTGCGATTTTCATGACAGTTCCTCCGTTTTGACTTGTGCGTCCAGCGCGGCATTGCAGCGCGCGAGAATGTCGAGATATCCGGCCACGTTCCAAGCGGAGCGACCGATGAACAGCCCGTCGATATGCGGGCAGGCGATCAGCTCTGCGCAGTTGTCGGGATTGACCGAGCCGCCATAGAGGCAGGGCACGCGGCGGCCCGTCACCTCTTGCGCCACCGCGATGATCTCGGCTTGGCGGGCATCGGCATAATCGGCCGTGGCGGGGATACCGTTTTCGCCGATGGCCCAGACCGGCTCGTAGGCCAGCCAAATCTCGGCCTGTTTCTGGTCCTCCGACAGCTTCAACAGCGCGCCGCGAACCTGCGTGGCCAGCACTTCAGCGGCCCGCCCCTCTTCGCGATCCTCGAGCGTCTCGCCTATGCAGATGAGCGGGATCAGCCCGTGGCGCACCGCAGCCTCGGTCTTGAGGCCGACCGTCTCGTCGGTCTCGCCGAAATGAGCGCGGCGTTCGGAATGGCCGAGCTCCACAATGTCGAGACCGCAATCGACCAGCATCGGCGCGGACACTTCACCCGTCCAGGCGCCGGCATCGGCCCAATGCATGTTCTGCGCACCGACCAGCGCGGGCGTCTCCGCCAGCGCGGCCTTGACCTGCCGGGTCGCGGTGAAGGGCGGAATGACGAAGCTCTGGATTCGCGGCGACAGGGTCGCAGCCGCGAGGCCATCCGCCCAGGCCATCGCCTCGGACAGGGTTTTGTTCATCTTCCAGCTGGTGCCGATCCAAACCTCGGGCATGTCGAACGCTCCTCCGTCGTGTTGAGGTTAAATAACATGCGCCACGTTAGTTTCAACATTATTTTTGTTACTTTGTGATTTTTAATTGTTAGAACCTGTGACCGCTGCTAGCGTTCGCGCCATAGGAGGATCCCATGCTCGATCACGCTCAAGTCGCGGCCAAAGCCGCTATCGACCCTGAAAACTTCGCCCTCGCCAATTGCCTGCGGGCGTTGGCCATCGATGCGGTGAATGCTGCCAATTCCGGCCATCCCGGTGCGCCGATGGGCATGGCCGACGCGGCCACAGTGCTGTTTCGCAACCATCTGAAATTCGACGCCTCGGCCCCCGACTGGCCCGATCGCGACCGTTTCGTTCTGTCCAACGGCCATGCGTCGATGCTGCTTTACGGGTTGCTGCATCTGACCGGCTACGAAGACATGACGCGCGAGCAGATTCGCAATTTCCGGCAGTGGGGGTCGATCACCGCCGGCCATCCGGAATGGGGCCATGCGAAGGGCGTCGAGACGACGACCGGTCCGTTGGGTCAGGGCCTGGCGACCGCGGTCGGCATGGCGCTGGCCGAGCGCGCGCTCGCCGCCGAGTTCCCCGGCCTCGTCGATCACCGCACATGGGTGATGCTGGGCGACGGCTGCCTGCAGGAAGGGATCGGACAAGAGGCGATCTCGCTTGCAGGCCACCTTGGGCTGGGCAAGCTGAACCTGCTTTACGACGACAATGACATCACCATCGACGGGCCGACCTCGGTGTCCTTCTCGGAAGATGTCCCGGCGCGGCTTGCGGCCTGTGGCTGGCATGTGATCCGCTGCGACGGTCATGACGCCAAGGCGCTCGACGAGGCGATGGCGGCCGCGAAGGCCGAGACCGCGCGGCCCAGCTTGATCGCGATGAAGACGGTGATCGGCTTCGGCTCGCCGAACCGGGCGGGCACGGCGAAGGCGCATGGCGCCCCGCTCGGGGACGAGGAAGGCGCGCTGGCCAAGCAGGCGCTCGGTTGGGACGCCGCGCCGTTCGATATCCCCGAGAACCTCGCTGCAGCCTGGGCCGCGATCGGGGCCCGTGGCACGCAGGCCCGCGCGGAGTGGGAAGACGCCCTCGCCGCCTCCGGCAAGGCCGAAGAGTTCACCGCCCGTGTCGAGGGCAAACTGCCCGAAGGCTACACCGCCGCCGTCGAGGCTGCGCGCGCCGAGCTGTTCGAGAAACCGCAATCGGTCGCAACCCGCAAAGCCTCGCAGATCGCGCTGGAACATCTCGCCAAGGCGGTGCCCGCGATGATCGGCGGCAGCGCCGATCTCACCGGCTCCAACCTGACGCGCGTCGCCGCCGTCGACTCGTCGTACACCGCCGCCAAACCGGGCCGCTACATCGGCTACGGTGTGCGCGAATTCGGCATGGCGGCGGCAATGAACGGTCTCGCGCTGCATGGCGGCTTCAAGCCCTATGGCGGCACGTTCCTCGTGTTCTCGGACTACGCGCGCAACGCGATCCGCCTGTCGGCCCTGATGGGGCTTGGCGTCACCTATGTGATGACCCACGATTCCATCGGGCTGGGCGAGGACGGCCCCACGCACCAGCCGATCGAACATCTGGCCTCGCTTCGCGCGATCCCGAACCTCAACGTGTTCCGCCCCGCGGATGCGGTGGAGACGCTGGAGGCGTGGGATATCGCGATCCGGTCGACGGGCACGCCGTCTTTGCTGGCGCTGTCGCGACAAGGGGTGCCGCAGCTGCGCGGCGCGGGGGATGAGAACCTGACCGCGCGCGGCGCCTATGTGATCCGCTCCTTCGGGGAGGGCCGCGATGTAACGCTTCTCGCGACGGGGACCGAGGTGGCGCTGGCTGTGGAGGCCGCAGAGGCGCTGCATGCGGACGGCGTCAATGTCGCTGTGGTCTCGATGCCGTGCTGGGAACTGTTCGACGCGCAGCCCGAGGAGTACCGGGCCGAAGTTCTCGGCACCGCGCCGAGGATCGCAGTCGAGGCCGCGTCGGCCTTCGGCTGGACCCGCTACGTCGCGCGCGAGGCGGATGTGATCGGCATGCCGGGCTTTGGTGCGTCCGCCCCGGCAGAACGGCTCTATGCCGAGTTCGGTATCACCAAAGATGCGATCGTTGCGCGCGCCAAGGCGCTGATCGCGGGCTAAAGGTGGCGCGGGTCTGAGTGACAGGCCCGCGCTTTTTCCTCAGCCGTCGAGGCGGCGCTCGATCCCCGACGACGCGCCTGTTGCTCCATCGACCAACCACAGCGTGCTTGGGCGTTCAGAGCGCCCGCGTGGTCATCGAAACCTGACAGCCCTCTAGCCCGCCACGCACCACCACCCCGGCGGGCAGAGGTTGCGGGCCGATGCGCGCGCCGGTGACGATGCAATGCTCCGCCCGCAACCCCGGCCCGATGACGGCGGCCCGCTCGGCAAGGAAGCTGAGGAAGCACACGATCTCGGAGAGCGACATGCCCGCGGCCATCGTGGGCGGATCGGAAGGCGTGCCGATCGCAAGCGGCAGACGCGTCAGATCGCGGCTCTGCCAATCCGGGACCTCGTCGCCCAGAATGATCGCTTGGTTCGAGAATCGGTCCGCCATCTGCGCCAGCGGCGGCTGCTTTTCGAGCGCGGTAAAGCGCGATTGCAGCACCTCGAAGGCGACATGAACGCTGCCGATCGCATCCAGAATCTCGGCGGGCTTGGCCTTGGGCGAAATATCGGCGCGCAGTCGCACCGCGATCTCCAGCTCGAGCCGGGCATGGGGCGCGACGTCAAGTGTCGCCCCCGTCGGGTGGATCGCTCGGTCCAGAACCGGTGCGCAGGACAGGTCGCGCCCACCCAGCAGCGCGTGTTTCCAGCCGCCCACCGGACCGAGATGGCGCAGGCTTTCGGCCTGCACCGCATAGGCCTCCGCCGGGCTTTCCGGGAGCGGGGTCAGCGCGTCGAGCGTCTCGCCGTCATTCGCGGCGGCCAGAGCTTCTGCTGCGCTTACGATTTGGTCACGCTGCATGATGTGCAACCTCTTCTTTCATAGCGTCGCGCGGGATAATCGCGCCGGGATAACGGACGACGCAGCTTGCGAGGCGTGCGCCATCGAGAATTGCTGCCTCCAGCGGCTTGCCGCGTTGCAGGGCGGAGAGCAGCGCGGCGTCGAAACTGTCGCCTGCGGCGGTGGTGTCGACGGCCGGAACCGGCGCGGGCAACGCAACCCGCAGCGCCGTACCCGATGCGTCGCGCGCCAGCACCGCACCGCCCCCCGTCGTCAGCACGATGGCGCCGGGCGCATGTGTCTCGCAGCGCGCGATGACCGCCTCGGGATCGGCCTCGTCCCAAAGGGCCGCGAGATCGTCGAGCGAGGGAAGCGCGAGGCTCGTCGCCGCCAAGGCGCGCTCCGTCCACTCCGCCGCCTCGGCCCGGTCGCGCCAGAGCCGCGGGCGGTAATTCGTGTCGTAGGCGACCGTGACGCCACGCTGGCGCAGAGCATCGAGCTCCGCCAGCAGCCGCGCGCGCGCCTCCTCGGGAAGGATCGCCAACGTGATACCGGAGAACAGCAGGACACGCGCCTGACCGAGCGCCGCGACCTCAGCCCCTTTCGCGCCGAACATCCGGCGCGCCGGCGCCTGATCGCGCCAATAGGTGAAGCTGCGCTCGCCCGTTGCATCGGTGGCGATGAAGCTCAGCCCCGGGCTGCCATTGGCCTCGGCCCCGATAGCCTCGATCTCGACACCCTCCTGCGCAATCGTGTCGCGCATCCAGCGGCTCATCCCGTCTTCGCCCAGCCGCGAGAGATAGCCGACCCGCAGATCAGGCCGCAGCCGCGCGAGATAGATCGCCGCGTTGAGCGTGTCGCCGCCGAGGCGACGATGGAACAGATCGGGCGTTGCGGGATCGTTGGTGAATTCGGCGAGAGGCTCGCCGATGCAGAGAAAGTCCAGCATGTGAGGCTCCGGTCAGGCAGGCGTTACCGGGCTCGGAAGCGGGCTTCCGGCCAGATAGGCGTCGATATTGGCGATCACCAGCTCCGCCATCGCGCGCCGCGCCTCGTTCGTCGCGGAAGCGATATGCGGCGTGAAGAGCGTATTAGGCGCACGCAGCAGACCGTCCTCCGCCCCATCGGGCGCGACAGGTTCGACTTCGAACACATCGAGCGCAGCAGAGCCCAGCGTGCCGCCATGCAAGGCCGCCGCGAGCGCCGCGCTGTCGACGACCGAGCCGCGCGCGACATTGACCAGAGTGCCCTCGGAGCCTAGCGCCTCCAGCACCGGCGCATCGACGATATACCGCGTCTCGGGCGTGGCCGAGAGCGTGACGAACAGGACATCGCTTTCGGCGGCCAGGGTCCGGGCGTCGGGGCGCCATGCCTCGGGGGCGTCATCATGGGGCTTGCGCGCATGGTAGATCACATCGACCCCCAGCGCGCGGAGCATATCCGCCAGCGCCCGCCCGATCCGGCCATAGCCGAGGATACCCGCCCGGCAACCGGTCAGCGCCTGACCCAGCCGGGGTTTCTGCCCGTTCGACCAACCGCCGGAGCGCAGCAGCCGCTCGCCCTCGCCGATCCGGCGCCGCACCGAAATCGCAAGACCCAGCGCCAGTTCGGCCACTGCCTCCGACAGCACGTCGGGCGTGGTCGTCACATGGATGCCGCGCGCCGCTGCCGCATCCAGATCGACCGCATCGGTTCCAACGCCATTGACCGCGATCAGGCGCAGGTCGGGAAATTCGGCGATCTCCTCGCCCGAGAGACCGCGCGCGCCGCTGGTCAACACGACCTCGATGCCGTCGCGGGCCTCGGCATCGCGGGTGACCGGATGCTCGGCGCAGAACGCTTCCATCATGTCGGCGGGTTTCAACTCGATCAGCGCGAGGATCGACGGGTTCGATTTGGTCTCGTCCTTCATGAGATCTGCCCCAGGAAGTTGCGCAGCCGCTCGGATTTCGGATTGCCGAAGAACTCCGCCGGCGGCCCTTCCTCGATGATCGCGCCCTGCTCCATGAAGATCACGCGGTCGGCAACGGCGCGGGCGAAATCCATCTCGTGGGTGACGCAGAGCATCGTCATGCCTTCGCGGGCCAGATCGATCATCGTGTCGAGCACTTCCTTGACCATCTCGGGATCGAGCGCCGAGGTCGGCTCGTCGAACAGCATGATCCGCGGCTCCATGCAGAGCGCGCGCGCAATCGCGACCCGCTGCTGCTGGCCGCCCGAGAGTTGGGCGGGAAACTTGTCGGCCTGCTCGGGGATCTTCACGCGCTCCAGATATTTGCGCGCGGTCGCCTCTGCGGTGGCCTTATCCGCACGTCCCGTCTTGAGCGGCGCGAGCGTGCAGTTCTGCAGAACAGTCAGATGCGGGAACAGGTTGAATTGCTGGAAGACCATCCCGACATCGCGACGCACCTTCGCGACGTTCTCGCCGCCAGCCGTCAATTCGATCCCGTCGACGGTGATCTTGCCCTCCTGAATCTCTTCGAGTTGGTTGAGCGTGCGGATCAGGGTCGACTTGCCGGAGCCGGACGGACCGCAGACCACGATCCGCTCGCCTTGTTCGACCGTCAGATCGATCGACTTCAGCGCCTGAAACGCACCGAAGAACTTGGTGACGCCGCGCATCTCGACGGCGGGCTGCTGTGCTTGTGTCATGGGATGCCTTGTAGGGTGATCCGGCGCAGCGCGGGGCTGCGCCGGATGTGGGATGAGATCAGTTCGTGGCCGATTTCGGCGTCGCGGCTTCCTCGGCCGAGCCGTTGCGGACGAAGTCCGGGATGTCCGTCGCGAGCCACTGCTCGGAGATCTTGTCCATCGTGCCGTCTTTCATCGCGGAGCCGACGAACGCGTTGATCTTCGCCAGAAGCTTGTCTGCGCCCGGCTCGACCGCGATGCCCTGAACCTGGCTCGAGAGCGGGAACTTCTCGTCGAAGCGACCCGGCGCGGCCTTCTCGATCTGGGCGGCCACGACGTTCGACACGCCGATCAGCGGCACCTGACCCGAGAGCAGCGCCTGCACCGCGCCTGCATCGTCGTCGAAGCGGCGGATCGTTGCGTCATCGGGGGCGACCTTGGTCACGCCCGCATCCTGCGTCGAGGCGCGCACGACGCCGACCGACTCGCCCGACAGATCAGCCGGCTTGGAAACCTTCTCGTCCTTCTTGCCGTAAACCATGATCTCGATCCCGGCATAGGGGCGCGAGAAATCGACCCGCTTGGCGCGCTCGGGCGTGATGCCCAGCGAGGCGACCAGCACATCGACCTGACCCGAGAGCAGGTAGGGGATGCGGTTCGGGCCAGTCACCGGCACGATCTCGATCTTGGTGCCGAGGTAATCGGCGAGCGCCTTGGCGGTGTCGGCGTCATAGCCCTCGGGCTTGCCGGTGGTGCCCATCAGACCGAAGGGCGGAAAATCGACGAGCATGCCGACTTTGAGCACGCCGGCCTTCTCGACCTGATCGAGCGTGGTGGCCTGCGCGTGGCCTGCCATCAATGCGCCGACCGTCAGGGCCGCCGTTGCAACTGTCTTGAGAAACTTCATGGATTACTCCTCCTAAACCTGAAGCGGGTGAAAAATCAGCGGGTGAATGCGAGGCGCATCCGCCCTTCCAACCGGCGCGCGTAAAGCGACAGCGGCCAGCAGATGATGAAGTAGATCGCGGCCACCAGCCCGAAGACGACGAACGGGTCGAAGGTCGCGTTGTTGACGATCTGACCGGCGCGGGTCAGCTCGGTGAAGCCGATGATCGAGGTCAGCGAGGTGCCCTTGATCAGCTGCACGAGAAAGCCGACGGTCGGGGCCACGGCGATCCGTGCCGCCTGCGGCAGAACCACATGCTGCATCCGGTCGCGATAGCTCAGCGACAGCGCGGTCGCGGCCTCGGTCTGGCCCGAGGGCACCGCCTCGATCGAGCCGCGCCAGATCTCGCCCAGATAGGCGCTGGCATGGAAGGTCAGCGCGATCGCCGCCGCCAGCAGCGGGTTGATCGGCAGGTTCAGCACGGTCAGCCCGAAATAGAACAGGAACAGCTGCATCAGAAGCGGCGTGCCCTGGAAGATGCGGATGAACCCGGCGCTGATCCGGCGCAGCGCTTTCGAGCCAGAGCTGCGCGCCAGCGCCACGAAGAGCCCGCCGATTGCGCCGCCGATGAAGGCGATGGCCGACAGCAGAAGCGTCCAGCGCACGGCCTCGATGATGAACAGAATGTCGGAAGGTCCGAATTGGCGGATCATGTCAGCGGCTCGCAGGATAGTTGAATACGGCGTTCTGAATGAGCTTGAAGAGGCCCGAGAACAGCAGCGAAAGGACGAGGTAGATGCCGGTCACGACGAGGTAGATCTCGAAGCTGGCGAAGGTCTTGGCGTTCAGATCCGCGCCGATGGAGGCCAGATCGTTCGCCGAGATCGTCGAGACGACGGACGAGGTCAGCATCAGGTAGATGAACTGGCTCGTCATCGCCGGATAGACGTTGCGCAGGGCCGGTTTCAGGATCACGTAGCGGAAAATCTGGATCGGCCCGAGCCCCAGCGCGCGCCCTGCCTCGATCTGGCCGTTGGGTACGGATTCGATGCCGGCGCGCGTGATCTCGGTCCCGTAAGCGCCGACATTGATCACCAGTGCGATCAGCGCCGCGACATTCGGATCGAGCGAGATCCCGATCGCGGGCAGCCCGAAATACAGAAAGAAGATCTGCACGAGGAAAGGCGTGTTGCGAATGATCTCGACATAGGCGCCGACGATCGCGTGCAGCACCTTGGAATGCGACGTGCGCGCGGCAGCCCCCAGAACCGACACGATCAACCCCAGGATCATCGCCGCGAAAGACAGGCGGATGGTCAACCATGCGCCATAGAGCAGCAGGTCGAAATTCTCGAATACGGGCGTGAAATTGAAGTGATACACGTCGCCTCCCCTGCGTGTAACCACATGCCTGCTCGCTCCTCAACGATCGGACATATGCATTTTTAGATCGATCTAATTAGAACGATCTAAATCCTGAGTCGCAAATCACGGATGCGTGATGCTCTTTGTTGGATATCAGTCGACGGGGCCGGTGGTGTCGCGCACCCGCAGGCGCGGTGTCACGATCTCGGATTTGAGCTCTGCGCCCGGGTCCTTGATCCGCCGGAGCAGCAGCTTGGCCGAGGCCGCCCCGATCTGGCGCGGAAAGACCTGCACCGTCGTCAGGCGCGGCGGCGCGCCGAGATCTATGAAGGACAGGTTATCGTGCCCCACCACCGAGAGATCGCGCCCCGGCATCAGGCCGAGGTCGAACAACCCTCGCAGCAGACCCGAGGCGAGGATGTCGTTGAAGCAGATCGCGGCGGTCGGGCGCGGCTCCAGCGCCATCAGCATCGCGGCCGATTGCGGCGAGCCATCCCATTCCAGCGGCACGTCGATCACCCCGGCATTGACGAGCCCCTGCGCGCGCAACTCCTCTTCGAAGGCCCCGAGACGTTCTTCCCGCGTCGACACCTTCCCGGCGAGCGAGACAAAAGAAATCCGCCGGTGGCCGAGATCGCGCAGATGCCGCACGCTCAGTCGCACCGCGAGGCCGTGGTCGGACCCCGCGAAATCGCTCAGATCGCGCCCGACATGGCGCATCGCCTGCACCAGCGGCACGCCTGCCGCGACCAGTTTCTCTATCGTGTCCGGCTCGGTCCCTTCGGCGGGAAAGAGGATGATCCCTTCGGCATCGTGCTCGCGCAACCGGCGCAGCAACCCCGACTGCCGCTCGGGATCGTCGCGCGAGCTGGCGAGCATGACCTGATAGCCTTGCTCGTCCAGCTCCGCCTCGATCCCCTCGACGAATTCCGAGAAGAAGCTGTTCACCAGGTTCGGGATGATGACGCCGACCGTACGGCTTTTCTGACCGCGCAGACGGGCTGCCCCGCTATTGGGCACGTAGTCGAGCTCGGAGATGACTTTCTCGACCTTCTCGCGCGTCTTGTCCGCGACCAGATCGGAGCCGCGAATGACGAGAGAGGCGGTCGCGCGGGACACGCCCGCCGCCCGTGCCACATCCATCAATGTCGTACGCTTGACCGCCATAATCGCGGAGTAACGACACGAAGGCGATCACGCAAGCACGACAGATTCGCCGCGCCGACCGCTGCCCAGACGCGGCCCCTAGCGGTAATGCTTCTGCGTCATGTCGAAGGCGCCGCGCTTCAGATCCATCTTGAAGAACTTGTGGTCGCGCTTGAGACGCTTCACCGCCTCGCGTCCGAAACATAGCAAGTCATCGACAAACAGGTCGAAGGGCTGCATCGCCTCGATGATGCGCGGCTCGATCCGGTAATCCAGTTCGCCCGCATCGTCGGAGCGCGCATGGGCCTGCGCCAGCGCCTGACCGCAGGCATGGGCATAGTCGCGCCAGCTGCTCTTCGAGAGATCGTCGAGATCGATATCGTCGCGGAACGGCGCGCGCTCGCGCGACATGAAGCTCATCACGTCGATCTCCACGCTGCCGTAGAACACATCGCCCTGCGCCAGGTGGACCCGCTGGCCATGCGCGATCCGGTCGCCCTTGTCGCCGGCGACGAAATCATTCTCCGGCACGAGGCCTTCCAGCGCGGATTGGCGAGCGCGCTTGAACTCGATGATCAGATCGTCGCTCGCATCCTTGCTCGGCCCTTCGATCAGGCAATAGTAGCGCGGCAGCCCCAGCGACGCCGTGCCCTGCCCGTGGCGGATGCAGACATCCTTCACCTTCAGCTCGCCCGCGCGACCGCCCGGATCGATCCCGTTCTGCTTGGCCACGTCATTGATGTAGCCCTGAAACTCCGAGATCCGGCTGGAGATCGGCGTCAGTTCGTCATTCGCCCGGAAGCCCCGCCCGGTCTCGTTGAGATAGCGATCCCAGAGCCATTTCTTCCGGCTCTTGCGCGCCTTCTTGAACATCCGCTGGATCACCTTCGGGCTGTTATCGGGGCGCATCTGCTGGCTCGCCTCCTTGTCGTGGCGGGCGTAGAATTCCATCCCGTCGCGATAGCCTTCGACGAATTTGCGCACGATCTTCTCGCGGTGCTTTTTCTTCTGATCGCCCTCTTCCTTGGCCGCGATCAGGAAGCCCGTGATCCCCCGCTTCAGATCCCAGGTGAAGGGCCCGTACAGCACGTCGTCGAAATCGTTCACACCGAAGATCGGCACGTTATCGGCATTGGGCATGATCCCGAAATTCTCGGGGTGAACGTCGCCGAGCGCCAGCACCGTCGGCATCCGCTCATCCTCGCCCAGCATGTCGCGGTGGAACAGAAGCGAGGTGCCGCGGAAGAAGGAGAACAGCGAATCCGCCAGTTCCTCGAATTTCTCGCCCGCGCCCTCGGCCTTCTCGTCGATCCGCACCGCGTGGTCCTCGATGATCGTAGAGCGCACATGCAGGCGACGCGCGAGCCCGGTCAGGTCGCCCGGACGCATCACGCAGGGATATTTCACATAGGCCTCGGCAAGCTCGCGATAGGCCTCGACCCGGCTCTGGAGCTGTTCGACGGGCGCAACCCCGGTGGCCTTGCGCGACCGCTTCGGGCTTTGCGCTTTCGAATTGGAAGATTGCGGCTTGTTGTTGCCTTCGGCCATGGGAGGTGCTCCTTTTCGGGGTTCGCTCTCCTAACGGAAAGGCGGGCGAAGACGTTCCGAAAAACCGGCGTGAGCACCAAAGCTCAGGGCGTATATTCCCCGCAGAGCGCGCGGGACAGGCGGGCGGCCCGCTCCTGTGGATCGTCGAGCGAGAGGACATGGGCGAGCTTGGTATAGGCCGCCTCGGGCGTCATGTCGCGCCCGTCGATCACCCCGTGATCGCGCAGGATCGCCCCCGCTGCATAGGTGCCAAGCGCCATGCCGCCCTCGGGGCATTGGCTGACCGCGATGACGGGGATCGCGCGCTCTTGCGCAGTGGCAAGCGCTGCGCGCAGGCCGGGCGTGTCGGGCGCAGTGCCAGAGCCGTAGCAACGCAGCACCAGCCCGTCGCAGGTCTTGGCGGCATGTTCGAGAAGGCTCTCTTCCGCCCCCGGCGCCACCGCCAGAACGGCGATCCGCGCGGACCGGATCGGGTGGCGCGTCAGGCGCGGCCCCGGCTGACGGGGCGGGATGTCGGAGGGATCGGCGGCAAAGGCGTCGAAGGCGCGCGAATGGCTTTTGCGGACCCGCGCGCCGTGCAGCAGGCGCCCTGCGAATTGCACCCAGACGCCGGGCTCGGTCTGCCCTGCCGCCGTGATTGCGTCGCGCAGGTTGCGCGCGCCGTCATTGCCCTCGACCGACAGCGGCAGCATTGAGCCGGTCACGATCACCGGCTTGCCCAGCCCTTCGAGCGCGAAGCACAAAGCGCCCGCCGTATAGGCCAGCGTATCGGTGCCGTGGGTCACGATCACGCCGTCGTAGCGGTCGTGATGCGCGGCGATGGTCTCGGCAATCCGGTTCCAGTCGGCGGGCGTGGCATTTGCGCTGTCGATCAGCGGATCGAGACGCAGGGTCTCGACCGCGCGCCCGTCGGGCAAGGTGGCGAGGAACTCCTCGACGACGCCCTGCTGCGGCACGAAGCCCGCGTCCGAGGCGACCATGCCGATCGTCCCGCCCGTATGGATCAGAAGCAGCGCCACGCCACGCGTCTCAGTGCCGCGACAGGACGCTGGAAGGCCGCGCGCGCGACAGCGACACGGTCAGCGCAGCCACGATCAACGCCTTGATCATGTCACCCGGGATAAAGACCAGCATCAGCGAGGTGCTCTCGATCAGGCTCTTGCCGAGTGCCAGCGACAGCCCGACGATCCCCATCGCGTAGGACAGCACGATCCCGCCAAGGATCGCCCCCACGAAGACCGAGGCACCCAGCGGCACCGAGCGCCACTTCTCGACGATGAAGCCGGTCAGCCACGCAGCCAGCGGCCAGCTGAACAGGAACCCGCCCGTCGGGCCGAAGAAGACGCCAAGCCCCCCACGACCACCGGCCAGCAACGGCAGACCCACGGCCACCAGCAGCAGGAACAGCAGGACCGCCAGCGCACCGCGCTTCGATCCCAGCACGGCGCCCGCCAGCATGATCCCAAGGCTCTGCGCCGTGATCGGCACCCCGAAGCCCAGCGTGATTTTCGGGATCAGCGCCAGCACCGCAATCAGAGCCGCAAACAGCGCGATCAGCGCGACATTCTTTTCCATCTCAAGTCTCCCTCTCGGATGTGAGCCCTCCCCGGGCCCGTAGCGCATCGCCGACATGGTCGGCATCGTCAAGCGCAAGAAGCGTGAAGGGCAGCACCAGCCGCCAGCTTGGCCGCCGGGTGGCGCGGGCGCGCCAGCTCTCGGTGAGGCGCCCCCCTTTGTTGGTCAGCACCGGCACCATACGGATCACCAGCGCGATTGCGATCTCCAGCGCGGCGGTAGACAGCCCGAAGCGGCGCAACGGTGTCGTCAGCCAGCGCACGACCGCAATCATATCACTCAGCCGCGTCGTCATCGACACAAGGTTCGCCAGCGCCACGGCCGAGACCATCCGCATCACGATCACCGCGCCCTGTACCAGCTCGCCGATCACCGCCTGCCAGATCACGACGATCACGATGAAGGGCCAGAGCAGTTTCAGAGCCGCGAGCCCCGCGCGCAGGAAGGCGCGGCCCGGCAAGGTATAGGCGATCGCGATCGCCGTTACGACGCCCGCAAGGATCAGCGGGTTTTCGATATAGAACAGGCCCACGGTCGCCACGCAGAGCGCGGCGAGCTTCAAACCCGCAGGCCAGTCATGGGCAGCTGTCTTAACGGGAGAGCTGAGCGATATCATCGGCCTCTCCCGCGCGGGTCATCTCTTCGACGTAGACGGGCAGCACGTCGCGCGCCGCGCCATGCATCCGCAGCCGCCCTTGGTCGAGCCAGAGGATTTCGTCGTAATGCTCCAGCTCGCGCGGGTCGTGCGTGACCTGCATCAGCGTCCCGCGATAGAGCGTCAGAGCCCGCCCCAGCTGCGCTTTGGTCGGGATGTCGAGGCCGGAGAAGGGCTCGTCGAGGATCAACAGGTTCGGGGCCATCGCGCTCACCGCCATCAGGCACAGAAGCTGCTTCTGGCCCTGGCTGAGCGTCGTCACATAGGCATCGCGCCACGCCGCCTTGCCGAACTGCTCCAGGGTGCGATCGGCCGCCGCTTCGGCCTCGGGCTTCTTCATCCCCTGCTGACGCAGCCCGAAGGAAATCTCCTCGATCACGGTCGGGAAGATAATCTGATGATCGGGGTTCTGGAACAGGATACCGACCTCGCGGAGCGCTGCCTTCCGGTCGGCGGCCAGATCGTGGCCGTTGATCCGCAGACTGCCCCGGCTCGGCGCAATCAGCCCGGCCATCAGCCGCGACAGGGTGGATTTGCCCGACCCGTTGCGCCCCACCACGCCGATGCGCCGCGCGCGGGTCTCCAGCGAAATTCCCTCCAGCACCGGACGACCGTCAAGATCGTGGCCGAGATCGGAGATCGCGATATGGCTCGCGGAGGTTTGGGTCGCGCCGTCAGACATGCGCCGGGTCATATACGCAGACGCGCCGCGTTTCCAGACGCCCTGCACATAGCGAAAGGCGCGCGAGGTCTCCCTCGCGCGCCTTTGTCTCAAATCTTGGTCAGCTTACCGAGGCTCGGTCCGCAGACCCTTCCAGATCGCCCAACACATCACCAGCAGAACCAGCGTGAAGGGCAGACCGGTGGAGATCACCATCGCCTGTAGCGCGCTCAGACCGCCGCCGATCAACAGCACGATCGCGACCGCGCCCTCGAAAGTGGCCCAGAACACACGCTGCGGGACCGGCGCGTCGACCTTGCCGCCTGCGGTGATCGTATCGATCACGAGCGAGCCGGAGTCCGACGAGGTCACGAAGAACACGATGACCAGGACGATCGCGATGACCGAGGTGATCGAGGCCAGCGGCAGCCCTTCCAGCATCGCGAAGAGCGACAGCGGCGGGTTGTAGCTATCGATGACCTGCGCCTTCACGAGCGAACCGGACGGATCCGAGATCACCTGATCGATCGCGACGCCACCGAAGACCGCCATCCACAACACGCAGACGAGCGACGGGATCAGCAGAACGCAGATGATGAACTCGCGCACGGTACGGCCACGCGAAACGCGGGCGATGAACATGCCGACGAAGGGCGACCAGGAAATCCACCACGCCCAGTAGAACGCGGTCCAGCCGTCGCGATAGCTGTCATCCGTGCGCCCGATCGGGTTCGACAGCGGGATGATGTCTTTCGCATAGGCCAGAAGACCCTGACCGAAATCGGTGAAGATCATCAGCGTCGGGCCCGCGAAGAGCACGAAGAGTAGCAGCAGCGCCGCGATCCCCATGTTGATCTCGGACAGAAGCTTCACGCCGCCATCGAGGCCACGCAGCACCGAGAACAGCGCAACGCCGGTGATCAGCGTGATCAGGATGACCTGTACCGTCGTGTCGATCGGAACGCCGAACACGTGGTTGAGACCCGCATTCGCCTGTTGCGCGCCAAAGCCGAGCGAGGTCGCAAGGCCGAACAGCGTCGCGAACACCGCGATGATGTCGATGATATGGCCGGTCCAGCCCCAGACCTTCTCGCCGAAGATCGGGTAGAAGGCCGAACGGATCGTCAGCGGCAGCCCCTTGTTATAGGAGAACAGCGCCAGCGCGAGCGCCACGACCGCATAGATCGCCCAGGGGTGCAGACCCCAGTGATAGATCGTCGCGGCGAGGCCCATTTCTTTGGCCCGTGCGACATTCTCCGGGATCAGGTTGCCATCCGCATCGAAGGGCGAAGGCGTGCCCAGAGGCTGCGAGACCGCCATGTGATAGACCGGCTCGAGCACGCCGAAGAACATCAGGCCGATGCCCATACCGGCGGCGAAGAGCATCGCGAACCACCCCATATAGGTGAAGTCCGGCTCCGCATCCGTGCCACCCAGACGCACTGCGCCATAGGGCGAGACGATCAGGGCAAGGCAGAAGATGACGAAGATGTTCGCGGCGCTCATGAAGAACCAGTCGAAGGTCGAGGTCAGCCACGGGCGCATCGCGCCAAACAGCGAACTCGCCTGCTCAGGCAGAGCCAGCGCATAGAAGACGAAGGCCACGATGGACAACGCCGAGATCATGAAAACAGGGTTGTGAATGTCGAAACCGAAGGGCCCTACCTGCCCTTCGAGGTTGTCTTGACCGATCTCATAGTCGGTCTCGATCAGTTGTGTGTCCCCTTCGGGGGCAGGGATGCCCTGAACTTCTTCAGGTTCGGCCATATGCCGTCCTCCTGTCCTTATTGGTTATATTGGTCCGCGTTATCCGCGTACGAGAAACACCGACGCATCGCTGTGCGCGGCGAGGTGGCCGCCATGCGACGCAAAGAGATAGTTGGCCGCGTTGGGCACATGCGTGGCCATCACCACCAGATCAGCGCCGAGATCATCAGCCGTCTTCAGCAACGTCTTGTCGAGATCAACGGCCGGGTCGGGCACGATGACTGCCTTCGACGACCCCTTATGCCCAAACTCGTTGGCATGGCTCTGCGCGAAATCGTCCAGTTTCGCGGCATATTCCTTGGCATTGTGGCCGAATTCGCTCGGCTCTTGGCTAGTGACACCTATGAAAACAACTTCTGCGTCGTGTTTCGCTGCGATTTCCGAAGCGACTTTCAACGTCTTGCCCATCTTCTCGACATGACGCAGGTCGACCGGAACCATGATTTTTTCAAACATATCGATCCGTCCCTCAGTCTTGAAGCGCAGCACCCTATTGCAGGATGCAACGATATCCAACCAACCCAGTGTGTCACATTCGGTTCCGGATTTCGTGAAGAAAAATTAAAGAAATGACATGCCCGCCTAGGGGCCTGCGACGCGCGGTCACATCCGCGCCGGACTCTGTCCGGCGCGGCCGTATCAACTCCAGTTGGCTCAGGAAGGAGAGAGCGATGCGTTTTCACAGCTCACTTGGAACAAGACTTGGCGCGATAGTCACCGTGATCGCGGTCGTTTTAGGCACGGCCCTACCCGCACAAGCGGCGCTCACCTCGGCGGAACATAGGGCGGTGCTCGCGGCGCTAGATGATGAGTATCACGCGCAGGCCACCTATCGGGCGATCATGGAGAGGTTTGGCGCCGTGCGCCCCTTCTCGAATATCGAGCGGGCCGAGATCTCCCATGCTGCGGCGCTGATCGCTGTGCTGCGGCAGAACGGGCTATCCGTGCCCGCCAACCCTTATCTGAGCGGGGCCAAGCCTCTGGCCCCGGTGCCGGGCACCTTGGCCGAGGCTTGTGCGCTTGGCGTGCAGGCGGAGATGGCGAATTCCGGGCTCTATGACGGGCGGCTCCTACCGGCGGTCACCGGGAATGCCCAACTTACCCAGATCCTGACGCGCCTGCGCGATGCCTCTCAGACCAAGCACCTGCCCGCCTTCCAGCGCTGCGGGGGAGGTGGGCATATGCAGGGGCGCGGCATGGGCGGCCAAGGGCGCGGCTATGGCGGCGGCAGAGGCCCGGGCTGGAACTGAGGCGCCCTGCCCCCGAAGACGCACCCCACGAATGCAAAACGCCCCGGCCTTTCGGTCGGGGCGTTTCGGTATTCAGACGAACCGGTCGGCTCAGCCGCGCTCTTCGACGATTTCGACGAGGTGCGGAATCTTCGCGACCATACCGCGCACGGCCGGGGTATCTTCCAGCTCACGGGTACGGTTCATCTTGTCCAGACCCAGACCTTTCAGCGTGGCACGCTGGATGGCGGGGCGACGGATCGGCGAACCGATCTGCTTGACGACGATGGTAGCCATTGATCGCTCTCCTTACGCTTCCGTGGCTTCGGCAGTTGCCTCAGCCTCGGGCTTCTTGAGGATGTCGGCCACTTTCTTGCCGCGGCGCGCAGCCACCTGACGGGGGCTTGCTTCGCGGGTCAGACCGTTCAGCGTGGCACGGATCATGTTGTAGGGGTTCTGGGTGCCGGTCGATTTCGACACGACGTCCTTCACGCCCAGCATCTCGAACACGGCACGCATCGGACCACCGGCGATGATCCCGGTACCTTCCGGTGCGGTGCGCATCACGACCTTACCAGCGCCGTGACGGCCCTCGATGTCGTGGTGCAGCGTGCGGCCATCGCGCAGCGGGACGCGGATCAGGTTGCGCTTCGCTTGCTCGGTGGCTTTGCGGATCGCTTCCGGAACCTCTTTGGCCTTGCCTTTGCCGAAGCCGACACGGCCACGCTGGTCGCCGACGACCACGAGGGCTGCGAAGCCAAAGCGCTTACCACCCTTCACGGTTTTCGACACGCGGTTGATCGCGACGAGGCGATCGGCGAATTCCGGGTTTTCGTCGCGGTCGTCGCGGCGGCCCCGGCGGTTGTCACGTTCTGCCATGAGGCATTCCTTCTCGTGATGGCGTGGTTTCACGCCGTTTGTCTCAATCCAGGTGCCCCGCCCCGAAGGGCGCGGCCCGGATCATCGGGGGGACGCGAACGTCCCCCACCAGTCTTAGAACTTCAGACCGCCTTCGCGGGCTGCGTCGGCGAGCGCCTTGATCTTCCCGTGGAACAGGAAGCCACCGCGGTCGAAGTAGCAGGTTTCGACACCGGCCTTCTTCGCACGCTCGGCGATCGCGGCGCCAACTTTGGCTGCCGCTTCGACGTTGTTCTTGCCGACCACACCGAGATCTTTCTCGAGCGTGGAAGCGGCGGCCAGAGTGCGACCGTTGACGTCGTCGATCAGCTGAACGCTGATATTTTTCGACGAACGATGCACCGAAAGACGGGCGCGACCAGCGGCCATCTTGCGAAGCTTGTTCCGGACGCGCAGGCGGCGCTTGAGGAACAGATCCCGTTTGCTGTTTGCCATTTTCGCGTTCCTTACTTCTTCTTACCTTCTTTGCGGAAGATATACTCACCCTTGTAGCGGATGCCCTTGCCCTTATAGGGCTCGGGAGCACGCCATTCGCGGATATTTGCCGCGACCTGGCCCACCTGCTGCTGGTCAGAACCTTCCACAACGATCTCGGTCTGCTTCGGAGCGGTGACAGTCACGCCCTCCGGAACCTCGAAGTTGACTTCGTGCGAATAACCGAGCGACAGCTTCAGGACGTTGCCCTGCATCTGCGCACGATAACCAACACCCTGGATCTCCAGCTCCTTCTTGAAGCCTTCGGTCACGCCCTGGACGAGGTTCGCGACCTGCGAGCGGGTCATACCCCACTGCTGGCGCGCGCGCTTCGACTGGCCACGCGGGGTGACGGTGACGGCGTTGTCCTCGACAGCGAGGGTCACGTCGTCGGTCGCGGTGAAGGTACGGGTGCCTTTCGGCCCCTTCACTTCGATGGTCTGGCCCGACAGCTGCGCAGAAACGCCGCTGGGAAGCTCGACCGGTTTCTTACCAATACGAGACATTGAGCCCTCCTTAGAACACGGTGCAGAGCACTTCGCCGCCAACATTGGCGGATCGTGCGTTTGCATCCGACATCACGCCCTTCGAGGTCGAGACGATCGAGACGCCGAGGCCCTGACGGACCGACGGAACGTCTTTCGCGGCCATGTATACGCGGCGACCGGGGGTCGAGACGCGCTGCAGCTCGCGGATGACCGGGGTGCCCTCGTAGTACTTGAGGCTGATTTCCAGCTCCGGATGGCCGGCAGCAGACGTCGCCTGCTCGTAACCACGGATGTAGCCTTCGTCAGCCAGCACGTCGAGAACCCAAGCGCGAAGCTTGGAGGCCGGGGTGCGGACGGTGGATTTGCCACGCAGTTGTGCGTTGCGGATGCGGGTCAGCATATCGCCGAGAGGATCGTTCACAGACATGTCGCCCTCCTTACCAGCTCGACTTCACCATGCCGGGGATCTGACCGTAGGAGGCCAGGTCACGCAGCATGATCCGCGAGAGTTTGAGCTTACGGTAGTAAGCGTGGGGACGACCCGTGAGCTGGCAACGATTGTGCAGCCGGACCGCCGACGAGTTGCGCGGGAGTTCCGCGAGTTTCAGCGACGCCTTGAAGCGCTCTTCCATCGGGCGCTCCTGGTCGTTGATGATTTCCTTGAGCGCGGCCCGCTTGTCAGCGTACTTGTTCACAAGACGCTGGCGCTTCGCTTCGCGCGCAACCATGGATTTCTTAGCCATAAGTTTCGTTCCTCCGCGATCAGGCGTTGAAGGGCATGTTGAAATGCTTCAACAGCGCCTTCGCTTCGGCATCCACGTCAGACGTGGTCACCATGATGATGTCCATACCCAGAACCTCATCGACCTTATCGAAGTCGATCTCGGGGAACACGATGTGCTCCTTGAGGCCCATTGCGAAGTTGCCACGACCGTCGAACGACGGCTTCACACCGCGGAAGTCGCGAACGCGCGGCATAGCAACGTTGATCAGGCGATCGAGGAATTCGTACATCCGGTCACCGCGCAGGGTCACTTTCGTACCCAGCGGCATCTCTTCCCGGACGCGGAAGCCAGCGATCGACTTCTTCGCCTTGGTCATCACGGCCTTCTGACCAGCGATGAGCGAGAGCTCTTCGGCGGCCTGCTTGACCTTCTTGGTGTCTTTCACGGCTTCGCCGACGCCCATGTTCAGCACGATCTTGTCGAGCTTCGGGATCATCATGTCGTTCTTGTAGCCGAACTCTTCTTTCAGCGCCGCCTTGATGGTGTCGCGGTAAAGAGCGCGAAGACGCGGAGTGTAGGTTGCTTGATCGAGCATCAGATCGCATCCCCCGTGGTCTTGGCGAAACGCACCTTCTTGCCGTCTTCCTCGCGGAAGCCGACGCGGGTGGCTTTGCCGTTTGCGTCCATCAGAGCCAGGTTCGACAGGTCGATCGGCATAGCCTTGGGCTGACGACCGCCCTGGTTGGACTGGGTCTGACGCTGGTGGCGGATCGCAACGTTCACGCCGTCGACGACAGCTTTGCCGGCTTTCGGGTCAACAGAGGTGATCTCACCCTGCTTGCCCTTGTCCTTGCCAGCGAGAACGACGACCTTATCGCCTTTGCGGAGCTTAGCAGCCATTACAGCACCTCCGGAGCAAGCGAGATGATCTTCATGAAGTTCTTCGCACGCAGCTCACGCACGACCGGCCCGAAGATACGGGTGCCGACCGGCTCGCCCGCGTTGTTCAGGATAACGGCGGCGTTGCGGTCGAAACGGATGGCGGTGCCATCGTCGCGACGAACTTCCTTGGCGGTGCGCACGACGACGGCCTTGCGGACGTCACCTTTCTTCACGCGGCCGCGCGGGATCGCTTCCTTGACCGACACCACAATGATGTCGCCCACGGATGCGTAACGGCGGTGCGAGCCGCCGAGGACCTTGATGCACTGAACCCGGCGAGCGCCGGAGTTGTCAGCAACATCCAGATTGGTCTGCATCTGGATCATGGGGTTACTCCCGACCTTTGGGGACGCCTATGCAGTAAGGGCCCCAGGGTTTCGAATACTGACGGATGGCCCCGGCTTACGCCGAAACCACAACCCGCCAGCGCTTGGTCTTCGAGACGGGTGCGCACTCTTCGATGCGAACAATGTCACCGGTCTTGAACTGGTTTTCCGCGTCATGGGCGCGGTATTTCTTGGACTTCCGGATCGTCTTCTTGAGAACCGGATGCGTGAAGCGGCGCTCGACCGAAACGGTTACGGTCTGGTCGTTTTTGTCCGACGTCACGGTACCTTGCAGGATGCGTTTGGGCATAGGAAGCTCTCCTTACTTCGCGGCTTCAGCGGCTTTTTGGTTCAGCACGGTTTTGATACGTGCAACGTCCCGACGAACGGTGCGCATGCGCGCGGTGTTCTCGAGTTGGTTCGTGGCCTGCTGAAAGCGGAGGTTGAAGGCTTCTTTCTTCAGCGAGACGAGCTGGTCACGCAGCTCATCAGGCGTCTTCGCCTTGAGTTCTTGGGCGTTCATCCCGGGTCCTTTCTTGGCATCAGAGGGCCCCTCGCGGGTGACCCTGCTTTCTGATGGGTTATGTCGGTCCTGATTTCAGGAACTTGGGGCCAATATCAGAGCGAATCGAATATGGCAAGGATTGTTTGGCCTTCGGGCCGCTTTGGCGTAACAGGGGGATAAATCCACGCCCAGTTGCGAGAGCCCTAATGTCCGAGCCCAAGACCCAGATCGAGTCCCTCTTCGTCACCCGCCTCTACCGCGCCTCCCTATCCGCATTCGGCCCGAAGGTCGATACGGGCGAGCTGGAGGCCTCGTGCTACGCCATCGCCGAGGATGACGAAGCCGGTCAGGACTGGTGCGAGGAGAACGGCTATCCGGGCTATACCTCCTACGCCTCGCTCACCGACCTGCCCTGGCGTTTCCCGATCTTCGCCGACATGGTGAAGGCGCTCGACAAGCACGTCGCGGCCTTCGCCGAGGATCTGCAATTCGATCTGGGCGAGGGCAAGCTGGTGCTCGAAGACCTCTGGATCAACATCCTGCCCGAAGGCGGCACCCATAGTTCGCACCTCCACCCCCATTCGGTGATCTCGGGCACGACCTATGTCGCGATGCCCGACGGCGCCTCTGCGCTGAAGCTGGAAGACCCGCGCAGCGCCCGGATGATGGCGGCCCCGACCCGCCTCAAGACCGCCCGGCGCGAGCTTCAGCCCTTCATCTACATCGCCCCCGAACCCGGCGAGGTGCTGCTCTGGGAAAGCTGGCTGCGCCACGAGGTGCCGATGAACATGGCCGAGGACGAGCGCATCTCGGTGAGCTTCAATTACAAATGGGTGGATTGAGCCCTACGCTTTGATCGCAATCATAGCCAAACCGGGTCTCACCTGATTTCCTTGCTGCGCAACCAGATAACGGGAGCGCAGCATGAAAACACTCGTCGCCTATGCCTCCAGCGAGGGGCAAACCCGCAAGATCGCGCGGCACGTCGCCGACCGGATCTCCGAATTGGGCCATTCCGCCGAATTGATCTCCACTAGGGAAGCCGAGGGGATGGACCTCGACCGGTTCGACCGGATCATCCTCGCGGCTTCGATCCATGTCGGACATTATCAGGGCCGCTTCGCCGATTTCGTCGCAGAGCAACGCGACATCATCCGGAACCGCCCGAGCCTCTTTCTCTCCGTCTCTCTGGCCGCCGCGGGCCACGACGCAGAAGATTGGCGCGCCCTCGACAAGATCCTCAAGGACTTCGAAGAGGCGACCGGCTGGACGCCGGATCTGACCGAACAGATCGCGGGCGCCTATCTGCCGTCGAAATACGATATCTTCCGCCGGTTCGTGATGCGCCGCATCGTGGCGAAGAAGGACCCCGATGCCGATCTCGACGCCGATATCGAATATACCGACTGGGAAGCGCTCGATGCGCTGATCGACGGTTGGATCTCCGACGGCGCCTGATCATACCGCCAACAACGCAAGAGCCCCGCCATCTCTGGCGGGGCTTTCGTTTGTCTTCAGCAGTCAGACCGGGATTACCAGTCCTGACGCTCGACGATACGGCAGGCGACCGGAAGCTTGGCCGCGCCGAGGCGCAGAGCCTCGCGAGCGGTCTCTTCGTTGACGCCGTCGATCTCGAACATCACGCGGCCGGGCTTGACCTTGGCGGCCCAACGGTCGACCGAACCCTTACCTTTACCCATACGGACTTCGGTGGGTTTCGCGGTGATCGGGGTATCCGGGAAGATCCGGATCCAAACACGGCCTTGACGCTTCATGTGGCGGGTGATCGCACGACGCGCAGCTTCGATCTGACGGGCGGTGACGCGCTCGGGCGCCTCTGCCTTGAGGCCGAAGTGACCGAAGTTCAGGTCGAAACCACCTTTGGCTTCACCGTGAATCCGGCCTTTGTGCATCTTGCGGAACTTCGTCCGTTTCGGTTGCAGCATAACTATCTACTCCCTCAGCGATCGCGACGCGGGCCGCGCGGTGCCGGGCCCTCTTGGGCTTCAGCGTGCTTGCGGTCACGAGCTTGCGGATCATGTTCCATGATCTCGCCTTTGAAGATCCAGACCTTCACGCCGATGATCCCGTAGGGGGTCGACGCTTCGGACAGCGCATAGTCGATATCGGCACGCAGGGTGTGCAGCGGCACGCGACCTTCGCGATACCATTCGGTACGCGCGATCTCGGCGCCGCCCAGACGGCCAGCGACGTTCACACGGATACCAAGACCACCCATACGCATCGCGTTCTGCACCGAGCGCTTCATGGCGCGACGGAACGAGACACGACGCTCGAGCTGCTGTGCGATCGACTCGGCGACGAGCTGCGCATCGAGTTCCGGCTTGCGGACTTCGACGATGTTCAGGTGCAGCTCGCTGTCGGTGAAGTTCGCCAGCTTCTTGCGGAGCGCTTCGATGTCAGCGCCCTTCTTGCCGATGATGACGCCCGGACGTGCAGCGTGAATGGTCACACGGCACTTCTTGTGCGGACGCTCGATGATGACGCGGCTGATGCCGGCCTGCTTGGCTTCCTCGTGGATGAACTCGCGGATCTTGATGTCCTCGAGCAGCAGGTCGCCATAGTCTTTGCTGTCGGCGTACCAGCGGCTATCCCAGGTGCGGTTGACCTGGAGGCGCATGCCGATCGGATTAACCTTCTGACCCATTACGCTTGCTCCTCAACCTGACGCACCTTGATGGTGATTTCCGAGAACGGCTTCATGATCTTGCCGAAGCGACCACGTGCCCGCGGACGGCCACGCTTCATCACCAGGTTCTTGCCAACCCAGGCTTCCGCCACGACGAGCTCGTCCACGTCCAGGCCGTGGTTGTTCTCAGCGTTGGCGATTGCCGACTGAAGGCACTTCTTCACGTCGAGCGCGATGCGCTTCTTCGAGAAGGTCAGGTCCGAAAGGGCCTTGTCGACCTTCTTGCCACGGATCATCGCGGCGACGAGGTTCAGCTTCTGCGGCGAGGTGCGAAGCATGCGGGTCTTCGCCATCGCTTCGTTCTCCGCCACGCGGCGCGGATTCTTTTCCTTACCCATGACGATTACTTCCTCTTGGCTTTTTTGTCGGCCGCATGCCCGTAATAGGTGCGGGTCGGCGAATATTCACCGAACTTCTGACCGATCATTTCCTCGGTGACGTTCACCGGGATGTGCTTGTGGCCGTTGTAGACCCCAAAGGTCAGACCAACGAATTGCGGCAGGATGGTGGAGCGACGCGACCAGATCTTGATGACGTCGCCTTTGCCCGACTCGCGAGCCTTCTCTGCTTTTTTCAGCAGGTAGGCATCAACGAAGGGGCCTTTCCAAACAGAACGAGACATATGTTAGCGACCCTTCTTCTTCGCGTGACGCGAACGCAGGATATACTGGTCCGTCTTCTTGTTGACGCGCGTGCGCTTGCCCTTGGTGGGCTTGCCCCACGGCGTAACCGGATGACGGCCACCCGAGGTACGACCTTCACCACCACCGTGCGGGTGGTCGATCGGGTTCATCGCGACACCGCGGACGGTCGGACGGACACCCATGTGGCGCTTACGACCGGCTTTACCGAGGTTCTGGTTCGAGTGGTCGGCGTTCGACACGGCACCGATGGTCGCCATGCATTCCTGACGCACGAGGCGCAGTTCGCCCGACGAAAGACGCAGCTGAGCGTAGCCACCGTCACGGCCGACGAATTGGGCGTAGGTGCCCGCGGCGCGTGCGATCTGGCCACCCTTGCCGGGCTTCAGTTCGACGTTGTGGACGATGGTACCGATCGGCATGCCCGAGAACGGCATCGCGTTGCCCGGCTTGACGTCGTGACGCGAGCCCGAAACGACCTTGTCACCGACAGCGAGACGCTGGGGTGCGAGGATGTAGGCCTGCTCACCATCTTCATAGTTGATCAGCGCGATGAAGGCGGTCCGGTTCGGATCGTATTCGATCCGCTCGACGGTGCCTTGAACATCGAACTTGCGACGCTTGAAATCGACGATGCGGTAGAGACGCTTCGCGCCACCACCCTTGTGCCACATCGTGATCCGCCCGGTGTTGTTCCGGCCACCCGACTTGGTCAAACCCTGCGTGAGGGCTTTGACCGGACGGCCTTTCCAAAGCTCCGAACGGTCGATCAGAACCAGCCCACGCTGGCCCGGCGTCGTCGGCTTATACGACTTGAGTGCCATGCTTTCTGTCTTCCGTTGGTTTGCGGCGAGTTGCCTCGCCTGTCTGTGTGTATAGGGCCCCGAAGGTCCCCGAATTCAAAAATCACGGGCCCCGGAACGAATCCGAGGCCGCGAGACTGGCGCGATGTAGCAGGGATGTGGGGGTGAGTCTATAGGCTTGGCCTGTTTTTGCGCGCGTTGGTCCAAGCAACTGGCGCTTCGCGGTCAGGGCAGGCAAAATGGCTCCCGAGGCAGAAGACATAACAGGAGCAACCAATGCGTCCAACCCGAGCAATCCTCCTCGCAGCCCCGCTCTGCGCGGCAGCGACCCTCGCGACCCCGACCCTCGCCGACGCGTGGCGCGGCACCTATGAGGTCGCCGGGGTGAAAGGCGAGGACATGCTGAAACTGCGCGCAGGCCCCGGCACCGGCTACAAGGTGATCCTGGGGCTTCCCAACGGCGCGCTCGTCCATGTGCGCAGCTGCGAGCGCAGCGGCAATACCCGCTGGTGCAACGTCTCGCTCGACGTCGCCCGCAACCTGCGCGGCTACGTCTCGGAAAGCTACCTGCGCGAGAAGTGAGGCGCTGGCGCTGCCCGGGCACTCCATGAGCGGCAAGCGCCCCCTCCCCTAGCGATCACGCAAACGAAAAGGCCCCCGCGGATCGCGAGGGCCTTTCCAATGTCTCAGTCCTACCGGATTACAGGCCGGTGGTGACGTCGATCGTGTTGCCTTCTTCCAGCGTCACGTAGGCTTTCTTGAAGTCCGAGCGACGACCGGGGGTGCCCCGGAAGCGCTTGGTCTTGCCCTTGGTGATGGTGGTGTTGACCGCCTTCACCTTGACGCCGAAGAGAGTCTCAACAGCTTCTTTGATCTGCGGCTTCGAAGCGTCTTTCGCGACTTCGAAAACAACAGCGCCGTTCTCCGAGGCCATGGTGGCTTTCTCGGTGATGATCGGCTTGACGATCACGTCGTAATGTTCGGGTTTCGCGCTCATTTCAGACGAGCCTCCAGAGCTTCGACACCCGCCTTCGTGAGCACGAGCGTGTCACGCTTGAGGATGTCATACACGTTGGCGCCCATCGAAGGCAGCACATCGATGCCGTCGATGTTGCGCGCGGCTTGGGCGAAGTTCTCGTTCACCTCGGCCCCGTCGATCACCAGCACCTTCTTCCAGCCCAACTCCTTGGCGGCTTTCGCCAGCAGCTTGGTCTTGGCTTCGGCGAGCTGCGCGTCCTCCAGGACGATCAGTTTTCCAGCGGCGGCTTTCGACGACAGCGCGTGCTTCAGACCCAGAGCCCGGAACTTCTTGGGCAGGTCATGAGCGTGGCTGCGCGGGGTCGGGCCCTTGTAGACACCACCCTTGCGGAAGATCGGCGCCTTGCGGGAGCCGTGACGTGCGCCACCGGTGCCCTTCTGACGATAGATCTTCTTGGTCGAGTAGCTGACCTCCGAGCGGGTGAGAACCGAGTGGGTGCCCTGCTGAGCCTTCGCGCGCTGCCAGCGCACGACGCGATGCAGGATGTCCGCACGCGGCTCGAGCCCGAAGATCTCGTCGGCGAGGTCGATCGAACCGGCTTTGCCGGCGTCGAGCTTGATCACATCGAGTTTCATTGCTTGTCTCCTTCGGGCGCTTCGCCGCCGTCTTCGCCTTTGTCGGCTTCGATCGACTCTTCAGCTTCCTTCAGCGCAGCAGCTTCCTGAGCGGCCTGCTCCTCGGCGAGACGCTGAGCTTCGGCTTCAGCCTCGGCAGCAGCAGCGGCAGCGGCTTCTTCAGCAGCTTTCGCAGCGGCTTCGGCAGCCGACTTCAGCGCGGCGGGGTAGATGATGTTCTCGGAAAGCGGCTTCTTTACCGCATCCTTGACCGTCACCCAGCCACCTTTGGCGCCCGGCACCGAACCCTTGACCATGATCAGGCCACGGTCGGCATCGGTCTTGACGACCTGAAGGTTCTGGGTCGTGACGCGCACGGCACCGAGGTGACCTGCCATCTTCTTGCCCTTGAACACTTTGCCCGGGTCCTGACACTGACCGGTCGAACCGTGCGAGCGGTGCGAGATCGACACGCCGTGCGTGGCGCGCAGACCGCCGAAGTTGTGACGCTTCATAGCACCGGCGAAACCCTTACCGATCGAGGTGCCCGCGATATCCACGAACTGACCTTCGAAATAGTGGTTCGCGGTGATTTCCTCGCCCACTTCGATCAGGTTTTCTTCAGCGACGCGGAATTCCGCGACTTTGCGCTTCGGGGCGACATTGGCTTTCGCGAAGTGACCACGCAGAGCGGCGGTCGTACGCTTGGCCTTGGCTTCACCAGCGCCGAGCTGAACGGCCGTGTAGCCGTCGAGTTCGGAAGTGCGCTGAGCCACCACCTGAAGCTTGTCGAGTTGGAGAACGGTCACAGGAACCTGCTTGCCGTCCTCAAGGAAGAGCCGGGTCATGCCCAGCTTCTTGGCGATAACACCAGTCCGCAGCATAATGCCCTCCTTACACCTTGATCTCGACGTCGACGCCCGCTGCGAGGTCGAGCTTCATCAGCGCGTCCACGGTCTGGGGGGTCGGATCGACGATGTCGAGAAGACGCTTATGCGTCCGGATTTCCCACTGGTCACGCGACTTCTTGTCGATGTGCGGACCACGCAGAACCGTGAATTTCTCGATCTTGTTCGGGAGCGGGATGGGCCCGCGAACCTGAGCACCCGTGCGCTTCGCGGTGTTCACGATTTCCTGGGTGCTGGCGTCCAGCACGCGGTAATCGAACGCCTTGAGCCGGATGCGGATATTTTGGCCGGTCATATGTCATGCCTCTTCGCATGGCGTGAAGGTTGAGAGGCAGACGGCACCGAATGTAGCGCCTGCATCGAACCTGAAAATCTTGGCAGATCAGGCGCGTCCTCTATGGCGTCACCCTGAGTCTGTCAAGAGCGAATGGCGCGCCTTTCGGCGCACCATTCAAATTCTTTCCAACTGTCGTTTTCGGGGCCCCGGAGAGGGCCCCGAAACCATCGATCACGCGATGATTTTGGAGACGACGCCGGCGCCGACGGTGCGGCCGCCTTCGCGGATTGCGAAGCGCAGACCGTCTTCCATCGCGATCGGGGCGATCAGTTCGACTTCGAACTTCAGGTTGTCGCCCGGCATCACCATCTCGGTGCCCTCGGGCAGCGTCACGGTGCCGGTCACGTCCGTCGTGCGGAAGTAGAACTGCGGACGGTAGTTCGCGAAGAACGGGGTGTGACGGCCACCTTCCTCTTTGGTGAGGATGTAGGCTTCTGCCTCGAACTTCGTGTGCGGCTTCACCGAACCCGGCTTACACAGAACCTGACCACGCTCAACGCCGTCACGGTCCACACCGCGCAGCAGCGCGCCGATGTTGTCGCCAGCTTCACCACGGTCCAGCAGCTTGCGGAACATCTCGACGCCCGTGCAGGTCGTCTTCGTGGTGTCGCGGATACCCACGATTTCCAGTTCGTCGCCGACGTTGATCACGCCACGCTCGACGCGACCGGTCACAACCGTACCACGACCCGAGATCGAGAACACGTCTTCGATCGGCATCAGGAAGGGCTGGTCAACGGCGCGCTCCGGCGTCGGGATGTAGCTGTCGACAGCTTCCATCAGCGCGCGGATCGAGTTCTCGCCGATTTCCGGATCACGGCCTTCCATCGCGGCCAGAGCCGAACCCTTGACGATCGGGATATCGTCGCCGGGGAAGTCGTAGGACGACAGAAGTTCGCGAACTTCCATTTCCACGAGCTCGAGCAGCTCCTCGTCGTCGACCTGGTCAACCTTGTTCAGGTACACGACCATCGCCGGGATGCCGACCTGACGGCCGAGCAGGATGTGCTCGCGGGTCTGCGGCATCGGGCCGTCAGCTGCGTTCACAACCAGGATTGCGCCGTCCATCTGCGCGGCACCCGTGATCATGTTCTTCACGTAGTCGGCGTGGCCGGGGCAGTCAACGTGCGCGTAGTGACGCGACTCGGTCTCGTACTCCACGTGCGCGGTCGAGATCGTGATCCCGCGGGCCTTCTCTTCCGGCGCGCCGTCGATCTGGTCATACGCGCGGAAATCACCGAAATACTTCGTGATCGCAGCCGTCAGCGTCGTCTTGCCGTGGTCAACGTGGCCAATCGTGCCGATGTTGACGTGCGGTTTGTTACGTTCAAACTTTTCCTTTGCCATGATGGCCTCCTGTCAGTGCGTTGGATTGGAAAGGCGCCGGGTTGCCCCGGCGCACGTCCCTTACGCGTATTTCTTCTGGATCTCGTCCGAGATGTTCTGCGGCACGGCTTCGTAATGGCTGAAGAGCATCGTGAAGACCGCACGGCCCGAGGACATCGAACGCAGGTTGTTGATGTAGCCGAACATGTTGGCGAGCGGCACGAAGGCGTTCACGACGACCGCGTTGCCGCGGGTGTCCTGACCTTGCACCTGGCCCCGACGCGAGGTCAGGTCGCCAATGATGCCACCGGTGTATTCTTCCGGGGTCACCACTTCGACTTTCATCATCGGCTCGAGCAGCTTCGCGCCAGCCTTGCGCAGACCTTCACGCATCGCGGCACGCGAAGCGATTTCGAAGGCGAGCACCGAGGAGTCGACGTCGTGGAAAGCACCGTCAACCAGCGCAACCTTGAAGTCGATCACCGGGAAGCCTGCCAGCGGACCGGAGTCCATGACCGACTTGATGCCCTTTTCGACGCCCGGGATGTATTCCTTCGGAACAGCACCACCAACGATGCGGCTCTCGAACGAATAACCTTCGCCCGGCTCGGTCGGCGTGATCTCGAGCTTGACGCGCGCGAACTGACCGGTACCGCCGGTCTGCTTCTTGTGCGTGTAGTCGATCTCGGTCGCGTGGCTGATCGTCTCGCGATAGGCCACCTGCGGCGCACCGATATTCGCCTCAACCTTGAACTCGCGCTTCATGCGGTCGACCAGGATGTCGAGGTGAAGTTCGCCCATGCCCTTCATGATGGTCTGACCCGACTCGAGGTCGGTCTCGACACGGAAGGACGGGTCTTCGGCTGCCAGGCGCTGAAGGGCGAGGCCCATCTTCTCCTGGTCGGCTTTCGACTTCGGCTCCACGGCGATCTCGATCACCGGATCGGGGAAGGTCATCGTTTCGAGAACGACCTGGTTGTTCGGGTCGCACAGCGTGTCACCGGTGGTGGTCTCTTTCAGACCGGCCAGCGCGATGATGTCGCCCGCATACGCTTCTTCAATCTCGGTCCGGTTGTTCGAGTGCATCATCATCATACGACCGATGCGCTCTTTACGACCTTTGGTCGCGTTCAGGATCGAGTCGCCCTTCTTCATCGTGCCCGAGTAGAGGCGCGTAAAGGTGAGCGAGCCCACGAAGGGGTCGTTCATGATCTTGAATGCGAGACCCGAGAGCGGCTCTTCGTCATCGGCGTGACGCGCGATGTTCCGGGTTTCCGTCTCGTCGTCCGGCGAGAAGCCCATGTAGGCGGGCACGTCGAGCGGCGAGGGCAGGAAGTCGACCACGGCGTTGAGCAGCGGCTGGACACCCTTGTTCTTGAAGGCCGAACCACCCAGAACCGGAACGAAGGACAGCGACAGCGTGCCCTTACGGATCAGGCTGCGCAGCGTTGCGATATCGGGTTCTTCGCCTTCGAGATAGGCCATCATCGCGTCGTCGTCTTGCTCGACGGCGTTCTCGATGAGGTGCGAACGCCATTCGTCCGCAGTCGCCTTCAGATCGTCACGGATCGGCTGACGCACCCAGGCAGCGCCCAGATCTTCGCCTTTCCAGACCCACTCTTCCATGGTGACCAGGTCGACGATGCCTTCGAGTTGATCTTCGGCACCGATCGGGAAGTTCACCGGAACCGGGGTCGCACCGGTGCGGTCTTTGATCATCTTCACGCAGTTGAAGAAGTCCGCGCCGATCTTGTCCATCTTGTTGACGAAGACGAGGCGCGGAACCTTGTAGCGGTCAGCCTGACGCCACACGGTCTCGGTCTGCGGCTCAACACCGGCGTTCCCGTCGAGCAGCGCAACAGCGCCGTCGAGCACGGCCAGCGAACGCTCCACCTCGATGGTGAAGTCGACGTGACCGGGGGTGTCGATGATGTTCATACGGAACTTGGTATCATCCGTACCTTCGGCGGTCGGATCTTCCTGCCACTGCCAGAAAGTCGTGGTAGCTGCCGAGGTGATGGTGATGCCGCGCTCGGCCTCTTGCTCCATCCAGTCCATGGTAGCAGCACCGTCGTGCACTTCGCCGATCTTGTGCGACTTGCCGGTGTAGAACAGGATGCGCTCGGTCGTCGTGGTTTTACCAGCGTCGATATGCGCCATGATCCCGAAGTTGCGATAACGCTGTAGGGGATATTCGCGAGCCATTGTGGCGTCCTTCCGTTATTACCAGCGATAATGGCTGAACGCTTTGTTCGCGTCGGCCATCTTGTGGGTGTCTTCGCGCTTCTTGACCGCGGAACCACGCGAGTTCACCGCATCCAGAAGCTCACCAGCGAGGCGCTCTTCCATGGTGTTCTCGTTGCGGGACTTGGCGGCAGCGATGAGCCAGCGGATTGCCAGCGCTTCGCGGCGGGTCGGGCGCACTTCGACCGGAACCTGGTAGGTGGCACCACCCACACGACGCGAACGCACTTCGACCGAGGGCTTCACGTTGTCGAGGGCTTCGTGGAACACCTCGATGGGCTCACGCTTGAGCTTGCCCTCAACGCGGTTGAGCGCGTTGTAGACGATTTTCTCGGCGGCGGACTTCTTGCCGTCGATCATCAGGTTGTTCATGAATTTGGTCAGCACGCGATCGCCATATTTGGCGTCGGGCAGGACTTCGCGCTTTTCAGCGGCGTGACGACGAGACATCTCGAGATCTCCTTACTTCGGACGCTTCGCGCCGTATTTCGAACGGCGTTGACGACGGTCTTTAACACCTTGCGTATCGAGCACACCGCGCAGGATGTGGTAACGAACGCCCGGAAGGTCTTTCACACGGCCGCCACGGATGAGCACAACGGAGTGCTCCTGGAGGTTGTGCTTTTCGCCCGGGATGTAGGAAATGACCTCGAAGCCATTCGTCAGGCGCACCTTGGCGACCTTACGCATAGCGGAGTTCGGTTTCTTCGGCGTCGTCGTGTAGACGCGCGTGCAAACGCCACGCTTTTGCGGGCACTCTTGGAGGTGTTGCGACTTAGAGCGCTTCACCTTGGGCTGCCGCGGTTTGCGGATCAGCTGTTGGATCGTCGGCATTCGGTTCCCCGTTCTGCTGTCAATACTCGCCCCGTTTCCGGAGGCGCCACTTCTCGACGCGTTTCCGCGCGGATTCGCGAAAACGCCAAATCGCATTCCTCCCCGGCCCGAGGACCGCGGCGAATGCGTTGAATTCCAGAGGATCGGGGCGAAGGCCCGGATCATGACCACTAGAAATCGGCGACCCTCCGGGCAGACTTCGCCCGTCAGGTAGCGCGGCGTATAGGGGGAGTCGTGTGGGTTGTCAACTCTCGCGGCGGGTCCGTGCGAGGAGCTGCGCGCCCCACCCCGCAAACAGGATCCCCCAGAGCAGCCAGGCCACCGTAAGGCTCACCAATCCGGCGAAATAGGTATCCGACAGGAAGTGCCGCCCGGTACCGACTCGCTGCACGATGATGAAGACCGCGACGAAGACGCCGATGGCCCGCAGATAGAGCAATCCCCAGCGCGGCAGGCGCAGCCGCGACAGCTCTGCGCCGAGCCAGATCAGCAGCCCCAGCGCCACCGCCGCCGCCACCTCGCCCGACACGAACGAGCAGTTTCGCGAGCATTGATCGGTGAAGGTGCCCGCCAGGCTGAAATGATGCGCGCCGCCGAAGAGATCGACATCGGCCGGGCGCGCGCGCCCCGAATTGGCCTTCAGGACCCCGTTCACGACCACGATCGGGCCAAGCAGGTAGAGCAGGCAGATGAACGCCCAGATCCGCGCAGGCAGGCGCAAAAGCGTGCGATGGCGCAGCCCCGCCCACGGCCAGGCCACGAGCGAGACGAGAAACAGCACGATCGAGACATCCCAGATCCGTTGGCGCAGCCATTCCCAGAGCGGATTGGTGATCACCGAGAACCCCTCCCCTGCCCGGTAGAACAGCCCGGCGACGCCGAGGTCGAGCTCCGGCACGAAGCGGAACAGCAGGAAGCCCCCGATCCACGCCGCCAGCAACAAGCGGCCCGCGAAGATCATGTCAATTTTCGGAACGGACACAGCGCGCCTCCACCAGATAAGCCGCATAGCCTTTGCCCGCCCATGTCCCGGTCGCGTCGAGTTGCGCCTCGGGGGAAACCGGACCGCTGCCGCAATCGGGCGCGCTATTAGCGATCACCAGCAAACGACCATTATAGTCCTGTGGCAAGGGCCACATCTGCTCGTAATAGCTGTCGGCCCGCACGACAGGCTTCGGCGCGTAGACGGTCACGCCCGCATCCTGCCCGGTATAGAACAGATCGGCGAGGATCGCGCGATTGCCCGTGTAGACCGGCACGTCGGCCGCTTCCGCAAGCGTCAGGATCTGGCGGCTCAGATCGGCCTGCCCCAGCCACCGCTTCAGAAGCGGCGCGCCATCCTTCTGCGGATAGGGCGCGAGGACCGTCAGCAGCGGGATCGACAGCGCGATCAAACCGTTGATCACGATCGCGATCCAGCGCCAGATGCCGCGCAGCACCATCACCGCCAGAACGGTCCCCGCGAAATAGGCAGCGACCGCCCAGTTGGCATAGGCCCGGTCGAGCAGCGCCTCGATCGTCACCGCGACCAGCGGCGGCACCGAGAGCATCGCCAGCCCGCGCTTGTCCGGATCGCCCCAGCCCGCATAGCCGATCAGCAGCGCCACCATCGTCACCGGCCCGAAGACCGCGAATTGCGAGGCGACGAACTCGGCCATCGAGCCGAAATTCAGCGCGGCGCCTTCGCGGACCCAGCCGACATTGTCCATCGTGTGCGAGACCGTGGTCAGCCCGTTATTCAGGTTCCAGACCACGTTCGGCGCGATCACCAGCCCGAAGGCCAGCGCCGCGATCACCGTGTTGCGCCAGCCGATCCGCCACGCCGGCGCGACGAGCGCCGCCAGCGCCAGACCGGGGATCAGGTAGATCGCGGCGTATTTCGCCATGAAGGCCAGCCCCGCCGTGACGCCCGCGGCCAGCGCGTCCGACCAGCGGCGGCTCTCGCCGGTGCGATGCAGGAACAACAGGCTCAGCGCGTAGAACGGCGCCATCACCGTGTCGGTCGAGATCAGCACCGAGCCGACCGCGACGAAGGGCAGCGTGACATAGATCGCCGCCGACCAGATCGCGACCGAGCGTCCCGCGATCCGAGCGCCCAAGGCGCCAAGCACCAGCGCCGTGATGCCGTGCAGCACAGCCCCCGGCATCCGCACCCAGGACGGCGCGTCCGAGCCCGCCAGATCGGTCACCGCCCGGAGCAGCCAGCCGATCAGCGGCGGTTTCGAGTAGTAACCGAAATCGAGATGCTGGCCCCAGAGCCAGTATTGCGCCTCATCGACGAAGAGATCGGTCTTGTTGAACGCCAGAAGTACCAGCCGCAGCGCGGTGACTGCGGCGACGACGATCAGGGCCGGGACGAGCCAGCCGTCCCGATCGCCCCTGCGTTCAAGCTTCGCGTTTACGCTTGGCATGGATCAGCCACAGATTGCGCCCGTAGATGAACACGCCGAGCGACTGGCCGAGAACAAAGACCGGATCTTTGCGATAGAGCGCATAGGTCAGCAGCATCACGCCGCCGGCGAGCGAGAAATACCAGAATGCCACCGGCACCACGGATTCGCCTTTGCGCTCGGACGCGATCCACTGGACGAGAAACCGCCCCGTGAACATGAGCTGCGCGAGCAGGCCGAAGAGGACCCACCACAGCTCGAGAACGCTATCCGCGTGAAGCACATCCATCAGCCAGTCCATAGGCGTTACTCCTCGCGCATCACTTCGCCGGGCTGCGCTTTCTTGCGCCGACGGAGAAGCCACGCGACGCCCATCAGGTCGACGATGCCGACGAGACCGCGCTGCAGGTTGTTGTAATTCGAGCTGCCGCCGCCGCGCGAACGGTGAGCGACGTCGACATGGGCCACCTGCCACCCGTCGCGCGAGAACAGCGCGGGGAGGTAGCGGTGCATATGGTCGAAATAGGGCAGCGCAAGGAACGCCTCGCGCCGGAAGGCCTTGAGGCCGCAGCCGGTGTCGCGGGTGCCATCCTTGAGGATCGCGCCGCGGATCTTGTTCGCGAGCTTCGAGGCGAGCTTCTTGGACATCGTGTCCTGCCGCCCGACGCGTTGGCCTGCGACCAGACCGATCTTCTCGGAATTCGCCGCGCGCAGCGGCGCCATCAGGGCGGGAAGCTCGGAGGGCGGGTTCTGACCGTCGCCGTCCAGCGTGCAGATGATGCTGCCCTTTGCGGCCCGAACGCCCGAATGGACGCCCGCGCTTTGACCGCCCGAAGCCCGCTGACCCGCCGCATTCTTGTGCTGCAGCAGGCGCAGGTTCGGATGTGTCTTCATCCGCTCGCGCAGGATCTGGTCCATCCCGTCATCCGAGCCGTCATCGACCACGATCACCTCGTAATCGCAGACCGGCGCGCAGGCGGTGTCGATCTCGTCGAGAAGCCCCGCGATGTTCGGCGCTTCATTCTTCGCGGGGATCACGATTGAAATCTCGGGCATGGGTGCCGGAACTCTCTTGTCGCTGGGCCGGGATGGCGCCGAAGGTGCGGCTCTATTAGACCCGCCACCCGGTCTTGTAAACGGATCATCCCGGGGCAGCCGCGTCCCTGTGGCGGATCAGCCGAATTTCGCGAAAAGCTTCGAATAGCTCGGCTTGAGGGCGTTTCGCATCTCCATTGCACGTTCCATGTCGCCCGCCATCGCCGCATCGTAGAAGAACGCGACAGAGACCGCGAAGCCGTCCACGAGCTTTTGATACCCCATGTCGGTCTCGGCTTCCGGCGCGGGATGCTTGACGATCTGCGCCGCGAGATAGCTCAGAAGCGAGGCATCCGCGATCAGCTGACGCGCGCCCTCGCCGCCCATCCCCGCGTAGTCGCGCGCGAGCACGTCTTCCATCTCCGCGTGATAGGCGTTCATCCGGTCCGAGAAGCCCACAACTCCATTGCGGATATGCAGTTCGCCGATGCTGTCGCGCACCCCTTCGAGGGTCTCATGCGCCTCGGGCAGATTCCCGGCGGCCACCTCTTCCTCGGCCTTCGCCGCTAGCTCGCTGACCTTGTCGAAAGTCGCGCCGAGAACCGCGTCATCGGCATATTGCGGCGGCGGCTCGGCGGTCCAGGCGTCGGACAGCGTCTGCCATTCGCCGGCGAAGCGATCGAGCGCGGCCTTGGTTTCCGGCTGCTTGCCCTGGTTCGACAGGAACAGCGCCGCGCGGTAGTCGCCATAGGCCTTGCGCAACTGCGCCTCCGCATCCTGATAGGCGCCCGCAAAGGCAGGCATGGCGATCAGCGCGCTCAGCGCGAACGGGGTGACAAAGCGGATCATCGGGGTCCCTCCTCCGGCAAACAGGCTCTCGCCTTTTCGACGTTACCCTGCCCCAGAGATCGGGTTCGCGCAAAGAAAAACCCCCGCGCGATCTCTCGCGCGGGGGGATGTTTCAGATCGTCTCCAACCGGAGGTGGATCAATCGCGGCTTTCCGGCGTCTCGACCGGACCGAAATCGGCCTCTGCCTCGGCCGGAGCCGCCAGCGCTGCCGCGGCTTCCGCCTCGGCCTGACGCTGCTGGATGACCTTGGAGTCACGCTCGGTCGCGATCTTGCGGACCTTGGTGGTCGCGCCACCGGTACCCGCCGGGATCAGACGACCGACGATGACGTTCTCCTTGAGGCCCACGAGCTTGTCGCGCTTGCCCTGCACCGAAGCCTCGGTGAGAACGCGGGTCGTCTCCTGGAAGGAGGCCGCCGAGATGAAGGACCGGGTCTGCAGCGAGGCCTTGGTGATGCCGAGCAGCACGGGTTCGCCATGCGCCGGGCGCCCACCACGGGCTGCAACCTTGTCGTTCTCCTCGTCGAACTCTGCCTTGTCGACATTCTCGCCTTTCAGGAGCGTCGTATCGCCGGAATCGAGGATCTCGATCTTCTGCAGCATCTGGCGAACGATCACCTCGATGTGCTTGTCGTTGATCTTCACGCCCTGCAGTCGATAGACGTCCTGCACCTCGTTGATGAGGTAGTCGGCCAGAGCCTCGATCCCCATGATGCGCAGGATGTCATGCGGCGCCGGGTTGCCGTCCATGATGTAGTCACCCTTCTGCACGAAGTCGCCTTCCTGCACCGGGATGTGCTTGCCTTTCGGCACCATGTACTCTGCCGGCTCCAGACCATCGTCACGCGGATCGATCGCGATCCGACGCTTGTTCTTGTAGTCCTTGCCGAAGCGCACATAGCCATCGATTTCGGCGATGATCGCGTGATCCTTCGGACGACGTGCTTCGAAGAGTTCGGCCACACGCGGCAGACCGCCGGTGATGTCCTTCGTCTTCGCGCCTTCGCGCGGAATACGCGCAACGACGTCACCCGCCTTCACGTCCTGACCGTCTTCCACCGAGAGGATCGCATCCACCGACATGGTATAGGTCACCGGGTTGCCCGCTTCGTTGCGGACCGGCTCGCCATCCTCGCCGAGGATCAGAACTTCCGGCTTCAGCTCGTTGCCCTTGGGCGCAGCGCGCCAGTCGGACACGATCTTCTGGGTCATGCCGGTCGCATCATCGGTATCCTCGCGCACGGAGATACCCGAGATCAGGTCGACAAAGCGAACCTTACCGGGCTTCTCGGCGATGATCGGCAAGGTGTAGGGATCCCATTCGATCAGCTTGTCGCCGCGACCGACCGCCTCGCCATCCTTCACGAAGACCTTGGTACCGTAGCCGATCTTGTGCGAGGCAAGCTCGTCACCCTGATCGTTCACGATCACGAGCTGCATGTTCCGGCCCATGACGATCTGCTCGCCCATCTCGTTGAGGATGATGTTGGCGTTACGGAACTCGATCTTGCCTTCCTGGCTGGCCTCGAGGAACGACTGCGAGCCACCCTGAGCAACACCGCCCAGGTGGAAGGTCCGCATCGTCAGCTGCGTACCGGGTTCACCGATCGACTGCGCGGCGATAATGCCCACCGCTTCGCCCTGGTTCACCAGCGTACCGCGTGCGAGGTCGCGACCGTAGCAGAGCGCGCAAACGCCCTCTTCGGCCTCACAGGTCAGCGCAGAGCGGATACGGACGGATTGCACGCCCGCCTGCTCGATCGCGTCGGCCTTGCGCTCGTCGATCAGCTCGCCGGCGCGGACGATCACCTCGTCCTCGCCCGGAACCGTCACGTCGTCCGCTGCGACACGGCCCAGCACGCGCTCCGAGATCGGAGCGACGATTTCGCCGTCATTCACAGCCGCCGAAGCGGTGATCGCGCGGTCGGTGCCGCAATCATGCGTGCGCACGATGCAGTCCTGAGCGACGTCCACCAGACGACGGGTCAGGTAACCCGAGTGCGCCGTCTTCAGTGCGGTATCCGACAGACCCTTACGGGCGCCGTGGGTCGAGTTGAAGTATTCAAGAACGGTCAGACCTTCCTTGAAGTTCGAGATGATCGGCGTCTCGATGATCTCGCCGTTCGGCTTGGCCATGAGGCCACGCATGCCGCCCAGCTGCTTCATCTGCGTCACCGAGCCACGAGCGCCCGAGTGGGCCATCATGTAGACCGAGTTCGGTTCCTGCTCGGCACCGTTCTCGTCGTATTTCGGCGCGGAGATGGTGTTCATCATCGCGTCGGTGACCTTGTCGTTACACTTCGACCATGCATCGACGACCTTGTTGTACTTCTCACCCTGGGTGATCAGACCGTCCATGTATTGCTGTTCGAAGTCCTTGACCTGATCGCGGACGGTTTCGACGATGTCCCACTTGTTATCTGGGATCACCATGTCGTCCTTGCCGAACGAGATGCCCGCCTTGAACGCTTCCTTGAAGCCCATGCCCATGATCTGGTCACAGAAGATGACCGACTCTTTCTGACCGCAATAACGGTAGACGGTGTCGATCGTGTTCTGCACGTCTTTCTTACGCAGAAGACGGTTCACCAGTTCGAACGGCGCTTTCGCGTTCAGCGGCAGCAGCGCGCCGAGGCGCACACGGCCGGGCGTGGTCTCGAAACGCTCGTAGACCTCGTTGCCGGTTTCGTCGATCTGCTTGATCCGCGCGGTGATCTTGGCGTGCAGATGCACTTCGCCCGAGTTGAGCGCGTGCTCCACTTCCTCGACCGAGGAGAAGGACATGCCTTCGCCCTTCATGCCTTCGCGTTCCATGGTCACGTAGTAGAGACCCAGAATCATATCCTGCGAAGGAACGATGATCGGCGCGCCGTTGGCGGGCGACAGAACGTTGTTCGTCGACATCATCAGCACGCGCGCTTCCAGCTGGGCTTCCAGCGAGAGCGGAACGTGGACGGCCATCTGGTCACCGTCGAAGTCAGCGTTGAACGCCGAACAGACGAGCGGGTGCAGCTGGATCGCCTTGCCTTCGATCAGCATCGGTTCGAACGCCTGGATACCCAGACGGTGAAGCGTCGGCGCACGGTTCAGCAGAACCGGGTGCTCGCGGATGACCTCGTCGAGGATATCCCACACCTCGGGACGCTCTTTCTCGACCAGCTTCTTCGCCTGCTTCACGGTGCTCGACAGGCCTTTGGCCTCGAGGCGCGAGTAGATGAAGGGCTTGAACAGTTCGAGCGCCATCTTCTTGGGCAGACCGCACTGGTGCAGCTTGAGTTCCGGGCCGGTCACGATGACCGAACGACCCGAGAAGTCGACGCGCTTACCCAGAAGGTTCTGACGGAAGCGACCCTGCTTACCTTTCAGCATGTCCGAGAGCGACTTCAGCGGGCGCTTGTTGGTGCCCGTGATGACGCGACCGCGACGGCCGTTGTCGAACAGCGCATCGACCGATTCCTGCAGCATCCGCTTTTCGTTGCGCACGATGATGTCGGGCGCACGCAGTTCGATCAGACGCTTCAGACGGTTGTTCCGGTTGATCACACGACGATAGAGGTCGTTGAGATCCGAGGTCGCGAAACGGCCACCATCGAGCGGGACGAGCGGACGCAGTTCCGGCGGGATCACCGGAAGCACGGTCAGCACCATCCACTCGGGACGGTTGCCCGACTCGAGGAACGACTCGACGATCTTCAGACGCTTGATGATCTTCTTCGGCTTCAGCTCGCCCGTGGCTTCCTTCAGCTCTTCGCGGAGCTGTTCGGCCGTGGCTTCGAGATCGATGCCAGCAAGCATTTCACGGATTGCCTCAGCGCCGATATTGGCGGTGAAGGCATCCGCGCCGTAGGTGTCCTGCGCGTCGAGATACTCTTCTTCGGACATCAGCTGACCGTATTGCAGGTCGGTCAGACCCGGCTCGATCACCACGAAGTTTTCGAAGTAGAGGATACGCTCGAGGTCGCGCAGCGTCATGTCCAGCATCAGGCCGATGCGCGAGGGCAGCGACTTGAGGAACCAGATGTGAGCGACGGGCGAGGCCAGTTCGATGTGGCCCATACGCTCGCGGCGCACTTTCTGGAGGGTAACTTCGACGCCGCACTTCTCGCAGACGACGCCGCGATACTTCATGCGCTTATATTTGCCGCACAGGCATTCGTAGTCCTTGATCGGGCCAAAGATGCGCGCGCAGAACAGACCGTCACGCTCGGGCTTGAACGTACGGTAGTTGATGGTTTCCGGCTTTTTGATTTCACCGAAGGACCAGCTCAGGATCCGCTCAGGCGAGGCGAGCGAGATCTTGATCTCGTCAAACGCCTTCGGCTGCGCGAGCGGGTTGAACGGGTTTTGGGTCAGTTCCTGGTTCATTTCATTTCCCCCAAACGGGTAAGGTTCTGAAGATCGCAAAGTCCAGGCCAGAGGCTACGAGCCCGATGCCCGGAAAGATGAAATAAAGGTTCTCGGGGAACGGCCAGCGCCAGATTTGCCACCACTTTTCTTCCTGTTCTGCGGGCCAAAGCCCAATTGAGATGAGCACAAGACCCGCAGGGATGAATAGATAGGCAATCGACGCCGGGATCGTCATGTTCCGAACACCTTATTCCTCATCCTCCGCGTCCAGAAGTTCCATGTTGAGGCCGAGGCCGCGCACTTCCTTGACGAGAACGTTGAACGATTCCGGCACGCCGGCTTCGAAGTTGTCCTCGCCCTTGACGATCGACTCGTAGACCTTCGTCCGGCCTGCCACGTCATCCGACTTCACCGTCAGCATCTCCTGCAGGGTGTAGGCGGCGCCGTAAGCTTCCAGAGCCCAGACCTCCATCTCCCCGAGACGCTGACCACCGAACTGCGCCTTACCACCCAGCGGCTGCTGCGTGACGAGCGAGTACGGACCGGTCGAACGGGCGTGCATCTTGTCATCGACGAGGTGGTGAAGCTTCAGGAAGTACTTCACACCCACCGTGACCTGACGCGCGAACTGCTCGCCGGTGCGGCCATCGAACACGATCGACTGACCGGATTCGTTGAAGCCCGCACGCTTGAGCGCGTCGTTGATGTCGGCCTCTTTGGCACCGTCGAAGACCGGGGTCGCGATCGGAACGCCGGTGCGGACGGCTTCGGCGCTCTCGATGAACGCCTCGTCATCCATACCTTCGATGATCTCACCGTAGGTCTCGTCGCCATAGCCGATCTTCATCGCCTCGCGAACCGGGGTCAGGTCGCCGTTACGACGATAGGCTTTCAGCGCCTCGTCGATCTGGTTGCCCAGACCGCGCGAAGCCCAACCCATGTGCGTCTCGAGAATCTGACCGACGTTCATGCGCGACGGCACGCCCAGCGGGTTCAGCACGAGATCGACAGGGGTACCATCGGCGAGGAACGGCATGTCTTCCATCGGAACGACTTTCGACACGACGCCCTTGTTGCCGTGACGGCCAGCCATCTTGTCGCCAGCCTGAAGCTTGCGCTTCACAGCCACGAAGACCTTGACCATCTTCATCACGCCCGGAGGCAGATCGTCGCCCTGACGGACCTTCTCGACCTTGTCCTCGAACCGCAGGTCGAGCGCGCGCTTCTGCGCCTCGAACTGGTCGTTGAGGGCTTCGACTTCCTTGGCGTCGCCCTCGTCTTCGAGCGCGAGCTGCCACCACTGGCCCTTCGACAGGGTGCCCAGCAGTTCTTCGTCGATGGTCGAGCCAGCCTTGACGCCTTTCGGCCCCTTCACAGCGGTCTTGCCGGTGATCAGGGTCTTGAGACGCGCGTAGATGTTGCGCTCGAGAATGGCGAGCTCGTCGTCCCGGTCACGGGCCAGACGTTCGACTTCCTCACGCTCGATCTGCAGCGCACGCTCGTCCTTGTCGACGCCGTGACGGTTGAAGACGCGGACTTCCACGATCGTGCCGTAAGCCCCCGGCGGCAGACGCAGCGAGGTGTCGCGCACGTCCGATGCCTTCTCGCCGAAGATGGCGCGGAGGAGTTTCTCTTCCGGCGTCATCGGGCTTTCGCCCTTCGGCGTGATCTTACCGACGAGGATATCACCCGGCCCCACTTCGGCGCCGATATAGACGATCCCGGCTTCGTCGAGGTTGCGCAGGGCTTCCTCGCCGACGTTTGGGATGTCGCGGGTGATCTCTTCCGGGCCGAGCTTGGTGTCGCGGGCCGCCACTTCGTATTCGTCGATATGGATCGAGGTGAACACGTCGTCGCGGTGGATCCGCTCGGAGATCAGGATCGAGTCTTCGTAGTTGTAGCCGTTCCACGGCATGAAGGCGACGACCACGTTCCGGCCGATAGCCAGTTCGCCCATGTCGGTCGACGGACCGTCAGCGACGATCTGCCCCTTCACCACCCGGTCGCCCACTTTCACGATCGGGCGCTGGTTGATGGTCGAGGACTGGTTCGAACGCTTGAACTTGCGCAGACGGTAGATGTCCACGCCCACGTCGCCCGCTTCGAGATCGTCGGTCACGCGGATAACGATACGCTGCGCATCGACCTGGTCGATGATGCCGCCGCGGTTCGCCATGATCGCAGCACCGGAGTCGCGTGCGACGGTCGCTTCCATGCCGGTACCGACATAGGGCGATTCCGAGCGCAGCAGCGGCACGGCCTGACGTTGCATGTTCGCACCCATCAGAGCGCGGTTCGCGTCGTCGTTTTCGAGGAACGGAATGAGCGCCGCACCGACCGAAACCAGCTGCTTCGGCGACACGTCGATCAGGTCCACCGTTTCCGGCGGGTTGAGCGCGTATTCGCCCGACTGGCGGGTCGAGACGAGATCGTTGATGAACTTGCCGTTCTCATCGAGCGTCGCGTTCGCCTGCGCCACGGTGTGACGCATTTCCTCGGTCGCGGACATGTAGACCACCTCATCGGTGACCTGACCGTCGTTGACCTTGCGATACGGGGTTTCGATGAAGCCGTACTTGTTCACGCGGGCGAAGGTGGCCAGCGAGTTGATCAGACCGATGTTCTGACCTTCCGGCGTCTCAATCGGACACATCCGACCGTAGTGGGTCGGGTGAACGTCGCGCACTTCGAAGCCGGCACGCTCACGGGTCAGACCGCCCGGGCCGAGCGCCGAGAGACGCCGCTTGTGCGTGACTTCCGACAGCGGGTTGGTTTGGTCCATGAACTGCGACAGCTGCGAGGAGCCGAAGAATTCACGCACTGCAGCCGCGGCCGGTTTCGCGTTGATCAGATCCTGCGGCATGACCGTGTCGATCTCGACCGAGGACATACGCTCCTTGATGGCGCGCTCCATGCGCAGCAGGCCGACGCGATACTGGTTTTCCATCAGTTCGCCGACCGAACGCACACGGCGGTTGCCGAGGTGGTCGATGTCGTCGATCTCGCCCTTGCCGTCGCGCAGTTCCACCAGGCCCTTGATGCAGGCGATGATGTCCTCTTTGCGCAGCGTGCGCTGGGTGTCCGGCGCATCGAGGTCGAGACGCATGTTCATCTTCACGCGGCCCACGGCCGAAAGGTCGTAGCGCTCGGAGTCGAAGAACAGGCTGTTGAACAGGGTGTCCGCAGCCTCGACGGTCGGCGGCTCACCCGGCCGCATGACGCGGTAGATATCCATGAGCGCGGTTTCGCGGTTCATGTTCTTGTCCGACGCCATGGTGTTGCGGATGTAGGGACCGACATTGACGTTATCGATGTCGAGCACCGGGATCTCGGTGATGCCGTTGTCGATCAGGGTCTTGATCGAACCGCCCGAGAGCTCGCCGTTCTTGTCGTATTCCGCCGTCAGCTCGTCGCCCGCTTCGATGTAGATGAAGCCGGTTTCGTCGTTGACGATATCCTTGGCGCAGAAGCGGCCCATGATGTGGTCGAACGGCACGAGCAGCTCGGGGACCGAGTTGTCGTCACGCCATTTCTTGACCATGCGCGGGGTCGCTTTCTCGCCCGCTTTCAGGATCACTTCGCCCGACGCCGCATCGACGAGGTCGAAGGTCGGACGGGTGCCGCGCACGCGGTCGGGGAAGAACTTGGTGACCCAGCCCGACTTGCCCTTCGCAGTGTAGGTGACGGTGTCGTAATAGGCATCCATGATGCCTTCCTGATCGAGACCCAGCGCATAGAGCAGCGTGGTCACCGGCAGTTTCCGACGACGGTCGATACGCGCGAAGACGAGGTCCTTGGCGTCGAATTCGAAGTCCAGCCACGAGCCGCGATAGGGAATGATGCGGCAGGCGAAGAGCAGCTTGCCCGAGGAGTGGGTCTTGCCGCGGTCATGGTCGAAGAACACGCCCGGCGAGCGGTGCATCTGGCTCACGATGACCCGCTCGGTGCCGTTCACGATGAACGTACCGTTCTTGGTCATGAGGGGCATATCCCCCATGAACACGTCTTGTTCCTTGATGTCCTTGACCGAACGCGCGCCGGTTTCCTCGTCCACATCGAACACGATGAGGCGCAGGGTCACCTTCAGCGGCGCCGAATAGGTCATGTCACGAGCCTGGCACTCGTCGACATCGTATTTCGGTTTTTCGAGCTCGTATTTCACGAACTCCAGAATGGCGTTGTCGTTGAAATCCTTGATCGGGAAGACCGACTGGAAGACGCCCTGGATACCCTCGCCATCGGTGGGCTGATCCACTTCGCCGGAGCGCAGGAACAGATCGTAGGAGGATTTCTGAACCTCGATGAGGTTCGGCATTTCGAGGACTTCGTGGATTTTGCCGTAATAGCGACGGATGCGTTTCTGACCAACGTAAGCTTGAGCCATGCTCTGCGTGACCTTTCGTCTCTTCGCGGCACATGCAATGTCGGGGCCCATTGCACGCCGCAAGGCGAATGAAGGGGGGGCGGTTCCATACCTGCCTTTCGTCCCACCGAAAGGCTCCCGAACCGCGAACACCGCCTTGGAGAAGGCTTCAGGGCGCCAAAGCCCTCTCCGAGACAGGTTCGGCTGGGCCCGGGAAAACCCCGGACCCAGCCCTTTTTTCAGATCGGATGCAGTCGCATCCGGCTCGCTTACTTGAGCTCGATTTTCGCGCCAGCGTCTTCGAGCTTTTTCTTGATCTCTTCGGCTTCCGCTTTCGCAGCGCCTTCCTTGACCTTGCCGCCAGCTTCAACGAGCTCTTTGGCTTCTTTCAGGCCCAGGCCGGTGATGCCGCGGACTTCTTTGATCACGTTGATCTTCTGAGCGCCAGCTTCGACGAGAACGACGTCAAATTCGTCTTTCTCTTCAGCAGCTTCTTCGCCACCAGCAGCCGGACCGGCCATCATGACAGCGCCACCAGCGGCGGGCTCGATGCCGTATTCGTCTTTCAGGATGGTTTTCAGTTCCTGGGCTTCCAGGAGGGTCAGACCCACGATTTCTTCGGCGAGTTTTTTCAGATCAGCCATTTTTCAGTTCCTAGATTTGGGTTTCCAACGTCGCGGTTTCAAGCCGCTACGGGACAAGTCGATTGCTTACGCAGCCTTTTCCTCGATGGTCGAAAGGATGCTCGCGATGTTCGAAGCAGGCGCGCCAACGGCACCGGCGATGTTCGAAGCGGGTGCGCCGATCTGCGACACGATCTGAGCGATGAGCTCTTCACGCGACGGCATGTCAGCGACAGCTTTGACACCAGCGATGTCGAGTGCCGAGTCTCCCATTGCGCCGCCGAGGATCGAGAGTTTCTCGTTCTCTTTGGCATATTTGACGACCACTTTCGCCGCAGCGACAGGATCCTCAGAATAGGAAAGCACGGTCATGCCCGTCAGGTATTCAGCGATGCTTTCGCAGGGCTGACCTTCAAGGGCGATCTTGGCGAGCTTGTTCTTGGCAACACGAACCGAACCACCCGCTTCACGCATGCGCGCGCGGAGGTCCTGCATGTTAGCAACCGTCATGCCTTCGTAGTGAGCAACCACTACGACGCCAGAGCTTGCGAAGATCTGGCCGAGTTCCTCGACCACTTTCTCTTTTTGGGCTCTATCCACAGTTACACTCCAAGTATGGGGGTTTCCCCCCGGCTCTCATTGTCCCGGTTTCCCGGGGTCGGGTCCGAAGGGCCCGAGGCCAGATCGCCCGAGATCGGCCCGAAGGCCCAAACCCGGAATTGGTCTCGATCCCCATCTCAGGAAGGAAATTAAGCCGTCACCTTGCGGGATCAGGCACCCTCCGTCTCGGACAGGTCAGGGCGGAAGCGTCAGGCCGCCGCCCTACCACCCACCGAGGTTTCCCCCGGTGGAATTCTCTTAGTTGCCGGTCGCCGAAGTGATGTCGACGGCGACGCCTGGGCCCATCGTCGAGCTCAGGGACACCTTCTTCATGTAGGTGCCTTTCGCGCCGGCGGGCTTGGCTTTGGTCACGGCATCCACGAAGGCGCGGATGTTTTCGGCCAGCTGCTCCTCGGAGAAGGAGACCTTGCCGATGCCGCCATGAATGACGCCGGCCTTCTCGACCTTGAACTGAACCTGGCCACCTTTCGCCGCTTCGACAGCCGCTTTCACGTCCATCGTCACGGTGCCGACTTTCGGGTTCGGCATCAGGTTGCGCGGGCCCAGGACCTTACCCAGACGGCCGACGATCGGCATCATGTCCGGGGTCGCGATGCAGCGATCGAATTCGATCGTGCCGCCCTGAATGGTTTCCATCAGGTCCTCGGCGCCGACGATATCGGCCCCGGCTTCCTTGGCTTCGTCCGCTTTCGCGCCACGAGCGAAGACAGCCACGCGGACGGTCTTGCCGGTGCCGTTCGGCAGAGCGACGACGCCACGAACCATCTGGTCGGCGTGACGGGGGTCGACACCGAGGTTCATTGCGATTTCGAGGGTCTCGTCGAATTTCGCGTTCGCGTTCGACTTGATCAGCGAAACGGCTTCCTCGACGGAGACGTTGGACTTGCCGGCGAAGGCTTCGCGGGCGGCTTTGGTGCGTTTACCGAGCTTTGCCATGACTTAGCCTTTCACCTCGATACCGATCGACTTCGCGGAGCCGAGGATGATGTTCATCGCGCCTTCGATGTCGTTGGCGTTCAGGTCCTTCATCTTCGCTTCGGCGATCTCACGCACCTGAGCGGCGGTGATGGTCGCGGCGACGACGCGGCCCGGAGCTTCCGAACCCTTCGGACGGTTACGCTTGCCGACCGGCTTGAGGCCGGCTGCCTGCTTGATCATGAAGCTAGCCGTGGGCTGCTTGATCTCGAAGGTGAACGACTTGTCGGCATAGTAGGTGATGATCGTCGGGATCTTCGCCTGCTTGTCCATTTCCTGCGTCTTGGCGTTGAACGCCTTGCAGAATTCCATGATGTTGATCCCGCGCTGACCCAGCGCCGGACCGACCGGCGGGGACGGGTTTGCGCCGCCTGCCGGAATTTGCAGCTTGAGCTGCCCAACAACTTTCTTGGCCATGTGGCCCTCTCCTTATCACTGTCACGCCCCTAGGGGGTCGCGAAGTTTAGTGGTTCGGTTCGGGCGTCCCTGTCGCGCAGGGCCCCTCGCCTCCCACGGCTCACACTCAGGCGGTTTTCTGCACCTGCGTGTATTCCAGCTCGACCGGCGTCGGCCGGCCGAAGATCGAGACGGTGACTTTCAGGCGGCTCGCCGCCTCGTCCACTTCCTCGACCATGCCCGAGAAGCCCTCGAAGGGCCCGTCGGTCACATTCACGTTCTCGCCGACCTCGAAGGTGATGAGGCTGCGCGGCGCGGCCTGTTCACCCGATTCATCGACACGGCTGAGGATGCGGTTCACTTCCGCATCGCCCATCGGCATCGGCCGGCCCTGCGGCCCGAGGAACCCGGTGACCCGGTTCGTCGAGTTGATCAGGTGATAACCCTTGTCGGTCATCTCCATCCGCACCAGCACGTAGCCCGGCATGAAGCGACGTTCGGAGGTCACTTTCTTGCCGCGACGCACCTCGATCACTTCCTCGGTCGGCACCAGAACCTCTTCGATCTGGTCTTCCAGACCTTGATCGATCACGGCCTGACGGATTTGCTCGGCCACTTTCTTCTCGAAGTTCGAGAGAACGCTTACCGAATACCAACGCTTCGCCATGCCGATTCTTTGCCCCTTGCCGACGACGCCAGAGCGCCGAAAATTCCTGTTATTTCACGGGATTACCCGTGTCTCCCAGAATAAAAAACAGCGCGCACCACGCGAATCGATGCACGCCGCCTCTGGGAAAGTCCCGCCCCTTTACCGCCGGAGCCCTGTGATTTCAAGAGCGTAAGGCCGGAGCGCGATCACTTCGTTGCCGCAACTGCGAATGAGGTCTGGCGGAGAGCGCCGGAAGCCTATCAGCTCCCGATCACCTGCGTCACGCCGAGACGGATGACCCAGTCCACGAGCGAGAAGAAGATTGCCGTCAGCGCAGCCATCGCCAGCACCATGCCGGTCGTCAGCAGAACTTCGCGGCGGCTCGGCCAAGCCACTTTGCCCGCTTCCGAGCGCACCTGCTGGAGAAACTGGAGTGGGTTTGCCATCGTCGTCGTTCCTTACGCGCCCAATGCGGCGCCCTTGAGCCGAAAATACCGCGCCGCTTTCGGCGCAACTGCCGCCAGATACTTGCTCCCCTCGCGGATTTCAAGGCTGTTGCGACCGCCTGCCCCTCCGCGGACGCCATGCGCCCACTGCAAGCCGGCTTTGATAACGGAAAATCCATCGATGCGCGTGCAACTTAACATCCGACAACCCGCGCGGTCAGCACAGCCGCGATTCGACAGGAGCCATCGATGCCCGCCATCCTCAACCGCTACGCCACACCGCTCATCACCGGCCTTTTCCTCGTCTCTTTGATTTCAGGAATCGCCTTGTTCTTCCATTGGGGCAGCGCGTGGTTCCACGGGATGCATGAATGGCTCTCGATGGTGCTGATCGTGCCCTTCGTGCTGCATATCTGGAAGAACTGGCGGCCGATGACCACCTACTTCAAACGCGCGCCGATGGGGCTGGCGCTCGCGCTTTCGGTCGTGGCGGCGCTGGCCTTCGTCCTTCCCGCCGCGACGAGCTCTCAAAGCGGCGCGCGCGGTGGCCCTCCGCAATTCGCGATCGCGCAGGCGCTGTTCGACGCGCCTTTGTCGGAGGCCGCACCCGTGCTCGGCCTGTCGGGCACCGACGCCGCCGCCAAGCTGGACGCCGATGTGACGCAAAGCCTGACCGAGATCGCCGCGGCCCGCGAAAGCTCCGCCGCGACGCTTGCCCAGCAACTGATGGGGCAGCCGCAATAACGGCCCGTCGCGCCGTGCGGGGCATCTCGGGCGGCGCAAGACGGTTGCGACTGTCACGCAATCGACTAGGGTGACTCTACCAAAGGTTGTTTTTCATCAAGGAATTGCATGTCGACTTTCGTTCCGCCGCCGTCAGCCATCTCACTGCTCCATCGCCTGCGCGGCTATCGCGGCGCGCTGGAGCGGATCGAGAACGGGAGGGTGATCGGCTGGATCGCGAAAAAAGGCGACGGCACTCCGCTCGACATTGAAATCCACTGCAGTGCCGGGCGGCTCCTCTCGGGGCGCGCGGCGATGTTTCGCGCCGACCTTGCACAGGCTGGCATCGGCACGGGCAATCACGGCTTCGCCTTGCCGCTGTCGGCGGCCCTGCAAGAGGCCGCGGGCGGCGAGATCAGCCTCCACATCCCCGGCAGCGCCCCAATCGCCACGCTGTGCTTCGACCCCGACGCGACGCCGCTTCCGAAAGAGAAAGACGCCCTGCATCGCTATATGCATGGCCCGATCATCACGCTGCGCGCCGCGTCCACCGCACAGACGGACACGCGCGATCTGACCGCGCAGCAACCGCTTTTCGCGGTACGGTCAGCGCATGGCGAAGACCTGCCCGCACCCCTCTTTTCCTACATCGATTACGCACGCCATCGCGCGGGCATTGCAGAACAGCTGCCCCTCGATGGCAGCGACGCGGCAGTGTCGGACATCCTGCGCTGGTATCTCGACAGCTACGCCGCGCAGCATCCGTCGCAACAAATCCCGCTGAGCCGCGCCGCGATCGACTGGCTCAATGCGCAGACCCGCCCCGGCGGACCGAGCCGCGCGATGGACCTCTTCGGCAAGACCGGCGACCCGGACGCAGCATCCGCATGGGCGCTCCGCGATGCCCCGTCGCTCGGGCTCGGCGATTGCCTCCTCCCCGACAGCCTGATGGAGGCGCTGGCAGAGACGAAAGGCTCCAGCCCCTGGCCGATGACCCGCGGGCTTCTGGCCCTGCGCGAGGCGACCCCGCCGCTCGCGCAATTCTCGCCGAAGACCGAGCGCCACCGCCGGATGCTGCATGTGCTCGCGATGATCCTCGCGGTCGAGCGGCCCGAGATCCTGCTGTTCCTGCCTCGCAGCGAAACGAAAACGCTGCTCGAAGGTGGCCGGCTCTCGGATGTCTGCTCGCAACTGCATCCCGGCCCGCCGATCACACGCGCGCGCTATGCTGCGGCGCTGCGCGAGAAAGGTTTCGACCTCGACAGCATGTCCTTCCAGCGCACGCCCGACGGCCATCGGATAGCCGCCACCACGCGCCCCGTCCCCGAGGGCATCCCCGTCGACGTTCAGATCCACGGTCCCTTCGCGAAAGCCTCCGGGCTGGGCCAATCGACGCGGCTGTCGCATGACATTTTGTCCCGCTGCGACGTCACGCTGAACGCGGTCGAAAGCGCGCGCGACAATCCGACGCCCGCACAAGACGGCGCCAAGACCGGCGCGCCCCGCCCCGCGCGCATCAACCTGCTGCACCTGAATGGCGACGCAGTCCCCCCGGCCTTCGCCTTCGACGCCGACAGCTACTCCGGCGCCTACAACATCGCCTATATGCATTGGGAGTTGGACCGCGCTCCGGCCTGTCACCACCTCGCGCTCGACCTTGTCGACGAGCTCTGGGTGCCCTCGGAATACTGCGCCGAGATTTACCGCAAAGCGACCGACACGCCGGTGGTGAATGTCGGGATGTGTTATCCCGAACCGCCCGCCATCGACCGCGCCCACGCGCGCAGCGCCCTGCGCCAACGCAATGATTGGCCCGAGGAAAGCTTCGTCTGCCTCGCCAGTTTCGACAGCTTTTCCTTCGTGCAACGGAAGAACCCGCTCGGCACAATCCACGCTTTCCGCGAAGCCTTCGCCGAGGACGCGGAGGTACGCCTGCTGATCAAGACGCAAAATCGCGGCCATGTCTGCGATGCGGCGCAGGCCACGCTCTGGGCCGAAATCGACCGGCTCGTCGCAGCCGACCCGCGCATCGCTTTGCTCGACGAGACGCTCGATCACGCGGGGGTGCTGGAGCTGATGGCCGGCGCGGACCTCTACGTGTCGCTACATCGCTCCGAGGGCTGGGGGTTCGGCATGCTCGAGGCTATGGCGCTTGGCGTGCCGGTCCTGTGCACGGGCTATTCCGGCAATCTGGAATTCTGCAACGAGGACACTGCGTGGCTCGTGCCCGCGTCCGAGATCGAGGTCGCGCCGCAGGACTATCTCTATGTCGAGCCCGGAATGCACTGGGGCGAGCCCGATCACGCCGCTGCGGTCGCCCAATTCCGCGCGGCACGCAGCGACCCAGACGCGCGCAAGAAAACGGCGGCGCAGGCCGAAGCCTTCGTGCGCCGCCACTTTTCTGCCGATGCGATTGCCGCGCGCTACAGTGCCCGCCTGTCCGAGATTTTCACCCGGCTCGACGGGGCGCACAAACCGCTCGCCCGCCCCGCCGAGTGAGCGTCACACCCAGCGCCCGATCGCGGTGACGCTCAGGTCGCAGCTTTCACCGCTGAGGAAACTCGCACCATTCGCGGCGTAGACCACGGCGCGCGCGCCCGAGCTTGTGACGCCCTCGACCCCCGCGAAGGAGATCGCGCCCGCGCCGATGGCGCTGCCCGCCGCGAGGCTGTCCGCATCGAGCGCGACACTCAGAGAGGGCGCCTGCGCGAATTGCGCCGGATAGGCCCAGTCCTGCTTGAGCGCCCAATCCGCGACATAAGCAAGGCTCACCAGCGCCGTGCAAATCTGTGTGCCATCGGCAAAGCGGATGTAGTCGCCCGAGGCGGTGCTGCCCTGCTCGATCACAGCGCCCGTCGACACGCCGCCGACCTGTGCGACGGTGCCGACGACACCGCTGCCCGTCAGCGCCCCATCGATCACCGCGCCTTGCGGCATCGCTGCGCGCCCGGTGGCAGCGTCGATGCGCAGCCCCTCGAACCACGTCGCACCGTCCGCGCTCGTCTTGATTGCGAAATCGTCGCTGCCTGCCAGCCCCATCTCGGCCCGGCCCGACCAGTTCGACTGGAACAGAAGACTCGCCGTCTCGCCCGCCGCCGCCTTGTTCAGCTTGAGCTGATGGCCTGCCCCGGCATGGCTCAGAAGCGTGGCCTCCGCCACGACGGAAAGCCGGTTCACCGCGTCATAGCCGGTCATGATCCCGACCCCGTCGAGCTGACTCAACTCCGGCAACGGCGGCACGTCCCAAGCGCCCGCGGCGAAGACCAGCTCCACCGCCTCATCCAGCACGAACGCGCGCCAGCCCTCACGCGGGGTCAGGAATTGCCACGCCCCGGCCGCAAAGATCGCAAGCGCCCCGTCCTGCCCCGCCCATACGCCCAGCGCCCCGGTCGGCAGCAGATACCGCGCCCCCTCCGGCGGACCGAGCGGCGGTTCGGTCACGCTGCGCGAAATCACCGCAAGCTGCACGAGCGCGTCGAGCCGCTGCAGCGCCTCGTTATGGGTGACGTGTTTCTGGGCTTGGCTGCCAAGGATAAGCGGCAGCGCGAGATTGGCGGTCTGATCGGACATCGGGAGTTCCTGCGCTGGGTTGCGATGGAGGCCGACGATAGGAACCCGGCGTTAACCGTGTTTGAGAGCGGCGCACGGTGCTTGCCTGTCCGCCCCCCTCCCCCTAGGTTCGGCCCAATTTCAACGGCGCAGCATTCGAGGACATATGGCACCGAAATTTGGCACCAGCGGCCTGCGCGGCCTCGTCACCGAACTGACCGACGCGCTGGTCACCGATTACACCCGCGCTTTCATTTCGGCCTGTCCGCAGGGCGAAGCCGTGCATGTGGGATGGGACCTGCGCCCCTCCTCCCCCGCAATCGCCGAGACCGTCATCGCCGCGATCCGCGCCGCTGGCCTCACCGCCATTCGCGAAGGCGCGCTTCCCACGCCTGCCCTGGCGCTTGCGTCGATGGGGGCGGGCAATTCGGCGATCATGGTTACCGGCAGCCACATTCCCGCCGATCGCAACGGTCTGAAATTCTACGTCCCGCATGGAGAGATTGCGAAGCAGGACGAGGCGGCGATCCTCGAGCGGCTGGGCCAGGACCATTCGCCCGACGAAAAGCGCGGGGACGAAGTCCCGGGAACCGATAGCGCGGCGCGCTACATCGCCCGCTATGTCGACGGGTTCGGGGCGGACGCCCTCGATGGGCTGCGCATCGGCGTCTATCAGCACAGCTCGGTCGCGCGAGACATCCTCGTCACCGCGGTGGAGGCGATGGGCGCGACCGCAGTGCCACTCGCCCGTTCTGACGTTTTCATCCCCGTCGACACCGAGGCGGTCGATCCCGAGACCCGCAAAACCCTGCAAGGATGGTGCGCGGAACATGGGCTCGATGCGGTTATCTCGACCGATGGCGATGCCGACCGTCCGATGCTGAGCGACGAGACCGGCACGCTGATCCCCGGCGACGTGCTGGGCGCGCTGACCGCGCGGCTTCTCGGGGCGAAAATCCTCTGCACGCCGGTCTCCGCCAATACGATGGTCAATGCGATGCCCGAATTCGACAGCATCCATCGCACGAAGATCGGCTCGCCCTTCGTGATCGCCGCGATGGAGGCCGCGCGCGATGCCGATCCCTCCGCGAAGGTCGTGGGCTATGAGCCCAATGGCGGCTTCCTCCTGGGCTTCACCGCGACGGGTCCAGCGGGGCCGATTGCGCCGCTCGCGACGCGCGATTGCCTGCTGCCGATCATCGCGCCGCTCGTCGCAGCGAAACAGGCCGGCACCGCCCTCAGCGGCCTTGTCGCCCAGCTTCCCGCCCGTTTCACGGCGGCCGACCGGGTCGCCGAAGTCCCGACGGACCGCTCGCGCGACTTCATCGACCGCCTTGCTGACGACCCTACCGCCCGGGCGGAATTCTTCAGCGATTTCGTCCCGGCCGAACAGATCGACCGCACCGACGGGCTGCGCCTGACCTTCCCCTCGGGCGAGATCGTCCATCTACGCCCCTCGGGCAACGCACCCGAATGCCGTTGCTATGCCGAAGCCGCAACACCGGAGCGCGCACAGGCCCTCGTGGCGCGCTATCTTGAAGCGCTACGAACTGAACTCGCCTAGCCCGAGACGTCGAACATCCCGTCGGTGAACAGGCCGAGATCGGCATCGATGAACTCGACCGTGACGCCCTGATCGGTGAAGGTCACGCCGGAGCCCGCCTCGACCATATGGCTGCGGGCTTCGGCGGCAGAGCTGTAGTTGAAGCCATCGAAGCTCAGCCGATCCCAGGGCTCGATGTCGATAATGACGTGATGCCCGTCCTCATCGGCGCGGAAGACGAACTGATCCGCCATCGCACCGCCCTGCAGCAGATTGTACCCCTCGCCGCCATCGAGTTGATCCTCGAAGCCGAAAGAGCGGAACCAATCGATCTGCGGCTGCGCCGTCTGGGTGATCATCTCGGGGCTTTGCGCAAATGAGGCGACCACCTTCTCGCGGGTGTAGCCCCCGCTGTCGAGCTGATCGACCCACCATGTCAGCCCCTCGCTATCCGGCGCGCGCCCCAAGACGTTCTGATAGAGAAGCGAGACGAAACCGGCATCGTCGAGATTGCCATAGGTCGACGTGAATTCGGGCGAATTGACGAAGCCGGAGACGACATCGAGAAACTCCATCCCGTCCGCCTGCATCTCGCTCCAATACATCATCCCGCCAAGGTTCGGCTCGCGCCCCAGCGTCGCTTGATACAAACGGAACACGTCATCGGTGAAATCCGTCTGCGCACTGGCATGGCTCAGCATGAGCGTGTCGATCTCTGTCGAATCCCGAAATTCCGGGCTTTCCGAAAATCCCAAAACAATCTCCTCCCGACTTTTTACCCCCTGATCCAGCTGGTCGAGCCAATAGGTCAGCCCCCCGTCATCGGGGTCCCGATCCAGAACATTCTGGTAAAGCAGCGTCAGAAACTCCGCGTCGCTCGTCTCCGCGTAGTTCGACTGGAATTCCGGCGAGTTGATGAACCGATCCGCAACCTCCTGCAGTTCGACCGCGCCGCTCGACAGAAGGTCCGTCCAATAGTGCAGACCGTTCCCATCGGGCGCCCGGTCAAGCGTCGCCTGATAGACCCGGAACACCTGTGCCGCGAACGGGTCGTAGCTGCGATCGATCCGCCCGCCATTGAGCAGATCATCGCCCGCCATGCCTTGCAGGATATCCGACCCGTCATTGCCGACGAGCAGATCATCGCCGCCGCGCCCGTCGATCAGATCGCCCTGCGCGGTACCTTCCTTGTGGATATCGCCAACCTCGAGCGGGTTGATCGCGGAATGCCACAGATCGCGCAGCTCCGAGGTTTCGAAATCCGCGGCGCTCAGGCTTGAGCCGTCCGCGGTATTCACGATCACCCGCTCATCGCCGATCCGGATATCCGCCCCCGTCGCGGTCGGGGCGATATCCAGAGCCTCCTTGGTGTAGAACCACGCCATGCTCGAGAGGTCGAGCCGATCGATGCCGGGCTCGTAATCCATGATGAAATCGGTTCGCCCGTCCGCGTCGAGCACGAACACATCCTGCCCCTCGCCGCCCCAGAGAGAATCGGCGCCACCGCCATCTTGCAGTATGTCCGCCCCCGCCCCGCCACGGATTTGGTCATCGCCAGCGCCACCGGAAATCTGATCGTTTTCGACGCCTCCGTTCGCGGTGTCGCCGCCATCGCCAAGCTTCAGCGCCAGACCGTCAGGGCCCAACTCCACCTTGATATGGCTGATCCCCATCCCCTGATCGCTCACGCTCGCGGGCACGTCGCCCGCCACGAAAATATCGAGCCCGGTCGCACCGGCGATCATCGCCGCCGCAGCTGGATCAGACAGCGCGGTTTCTAGCCCGTCCGCCAGCGTCCCGATCTGGACCAGTTTGCCGCCGGGCAGCAGCGTGAGCAGGCTGACCCCGTCATCGGCGCCTCCGGCCAGCACATAAACCTGATCGCCCATCGTCACGGTTTCGAGCGTCGTCACGCCGTCGAACCGCGTGCCCAGATCGTCATTGATCTGATCGGTGACCTCCATCCGCCCGCCCGGACCAAGCGCCACGACAGAGATCGAGCTTGTGCCCGCCGCCCCCAGAAGCGCGTAGGCCTGTCCGCCCACCTGGATCGTCTCGATCGAATTCGGTGTGTTGATGAAGAGGCCGTCGCGCGCATCGATCTGACTGGCGATTTGCAGCTGTGCCTGCGCATCGAGCGCGAGCGTGGTCAGCGAATTATCCGTCACCGACGCCGCAAGGATATACTGCGCGCCCTCGATCTCGACCGTGTCGAGCGCATGGACGTCATTCTCTGACCAGACCTCGCCCGCGATGCCCTGCGCGATCTCGGTCATCCGGCCTCCAGCACCCATCTGCCAGACATGCAGCCCGCTGCCATGCGACAGGGCCCCGACGAAAAAGCTCTGCGCGTCGAGTTTCAGCGGCGCGATCGCAAGCACCGCACCGGGCGCGACCGCCCCCGGCAGCGTGAATACATCGCTGATTCCGCCGTCATTCTGGTTCAGCCAGACCGCCTGAAACGCGCCCGACGCCGAACCGGTCACCATCAAGGCAGGGCTGCCATCGATCGAAACCTCGGTCAGCGTCCCGGCTGCATCCAGCCCCGCACTCTCGCTCAGATAAGCCAGATCGCTCGAATTCAGCCGCGCAGTCAGCGGAATCTGCGAGATACCGCCCGGCGCATTCGAAATCGAATAGAGCGTCGGCCCCGTCTCGCCCTGCATTAGAAGCAGGTCGGTGATCGACGTCAGGAAGTTTTCCGCGCCATTCGTAACAGTCGCGACCGGCACCAATTGAGGCATAGTCACCTCCGCTTTCCATGTTCACACTGTCTCAAATGTGAGGCGCGGCTGGGCACGGAGCGCGGAGGAAAAGCGGCCCAAAAAGGGTTTTCTCTCAATATTTTAATAGAATGCGACGGCTCACAGCGCCCAACTCACAGCATGTTGCGTTCGTGGCAGGCAATCGCGGCGTTGAGATCGTCGAAAAACTCAAGCCGCCCACGCTCCAGCACCGCGCCGCAATCGCAAATCTCGCGCAACTGGTTCATCGAGTGGCTGACCACAATCGCCCCGGCATCTTTCAGCCGGTCGCGAAACAGGGCTGCGCTCTTCTCGCGAAACGCGGCATCGCCGACCGCCGTAATCTCGTCGACGAGATAGGTGTCGAAGCTGATCGCCATCGACGCCGCAAACGCCAATCGCGCGCGCATCCCGGAAGAATAGCTGCGCAGCGGCATCCGGAAATGCGCCCCAAGCTCGGCGGTCGCCTCGACGAAAGTCACCATCTCATCGGTATCCACACCGTAGATCCGCGCGATGAAGCGGCAATTCTGCGCGCCCGTCAGATCATTGTGAAACGACCCTGCGAAGCCCACCGGGAACGACACGCTGCCCCGCGTGATCACCCGTCCCCGATCGGGCCGCGCGGTGCCTGCGATCATCTGCAGCAGCGTCGACTTTCCGGCCCCGTTTCTCCCCAGCAAAGCGACGGATCGCCCGCTTGGAAAGCTCGTGCAAATATTGCGCGCCACGACCTTCTCGCCACCGGGAACGCGGAACCTCTTGCTGAGATTTTGCAGCCGGATCATCGCCGTTACCGACGGTCCCGGATCGCGTAGCCCACCAGGATGCCAATCGCCCAAAGCAAAACGAGGCTACCCGCGATCAGCGCCAGAAGCGTTTCGCGCCGTGGATATTCGGCACTTTCCGCAAGGGTCGGCGCCATGAATGTTGCGAGAAAGCGGCTTTTCCGGCGCGCCTCGGCCTCCGCCGCATCATAGCTTGCGCGCGTCGCCGCATAAGCACGCTCTGAGAATTCGCGCTCCGCCATAAGCCGCTCGTACTCGCCGACGATGCTCGCGAAAGCCTCTTCCTGGGAGCCGCCATCGATCCCAAGCTTGCGGCGCTCCGCCCCGATTCTGTCCTCGATCACCGCAAGTCGCCGCTCCGCCTGCTTCAACCGAGGATCCGTCCCGCTGCGCACCGTGCCGCGCAGCAGATCACTCTCGATCATCACCTGCGCCTGCTGTTCGAGCAGCGACCCCAGAACCCCTGCCTGACTCTGTAAATCCATCTCCGGGCTGATCAGTTGGTGGCGATTGCGGAAAGTGGTGAGCGCCGTGCGCGCCGTCGTCAGACGCGCCTCGGCGCGCCGCAACTCTCCGCGCGCATGGCGAATCGCATCCTCGCGCGCCGCGTTGCTGAGCCGGTTAATCATCGCAGAGCTTTGTGCCATCAAGGTCTGCGCGATCCGCTGTGCCGCGCCGGGATCGAAAGCGCGCACCTCGATGTCGAGCAGCCCCGCGCCCGCCCCGTGCCGGACATGAACCATGCGATTCCAATAGGCGACAAGCTCCTCCAGAGTGGCGTCGCCAGGAAGCCCGAACACCGGATCGGATCGATCGCGCGACCAAATGGCCCTCAGATCGAGCGCATCGTCGATCTGCGCAACAAGGCTCGGGCTTTGAATGAATTCATAGAGAATGTCGGTGTCGCTTGAAGACGCGCCCGACAGGCTGGACAGACCGCCGAAAAGATCGAGCGCCGGCGCCATTTCCTCCCGCTGCACCGTGAAGCCGACGCGTGAAACGAACTGATCCGCCGCCTGCGCATAGAGATAATAGGCCGCCACCAGAACCGGCGCGATCACCAGCGCCAGAAAGCTTAACGCCACAGCCTGATGCCGCCGCCGCCAGCGCGCCTTGCGTGCGGGAGGCGCGTATGCGCTCGGCACCGGCCGGAGCGGTAAAGGCACTTCGCGCAACCCAGCCCCCTTTGCGGGGACGGGTGTCGCCTGCGCAGGCTCGTTAACCGCGTGTTTCACAATTGGCTCCACTATCGGTCGCGTCAGGATCCAGTGAACACGATCCGAATTGAAAACCGGTAAACGAGGCTCGAAATGTTCTCCTCCCGCGTGGCGCGCATCCCGGCCCGGTCCTTTCCGGCGCTTCGTGCCATCGGCGCGCTCATTCTGCGCGAGATGTCGGCAAGCTACGGTCGCTCCCCGGGGGGCTATCTTTGGGCGTTGCTCGAGCCGATCGGCGGCGTCGGATTGTTGACGCTTTTCTTTTCGCTGACCTTTCACGCCCCGCCGCTCGGGGCCAGTTTCGCCCTTTTCTACGCGACGGGCTTACTGCCATTCATGTTGTTTTCAGACGTTCAATCGAAGGTCGCCAACGCCCTCACCTACTCCCGCGCGCTCCTCGCCTATCCCACTGTGAGCTTTGTCGATGCGCTCATCGCACGGCTCGCCCTGAATGCGCTGACGAAACTTGTTGTTTCCTACCTCGTCCTTCACGGATGCCTCCTGATGTTCGACACCCGCGCGAGCCCGGATCCGCTGCGTATCTTCGAAGCAGCAGGTCTCGCCGTACTGCTGTCGTTCGGAATCGGTACCCTGAACTGTTACCTCTTTCTACGTGCACCGGTCTGGCAGCAGATATGGTCGATCCTGATGCGACCGATGTTCCTGATTTCCGGAGTCTTTTTCCTCACCGACCAGTTGCCACGCTGGGCTGCGGACACCCTTTGGTTCAACCCGCTGGTCCATGTGATCGGCTATCTGCGGAGCGGCTTTTTCCCGACCTATCAGCCCGATTACCTCTCTGCGTTCTACGTAATCGGCGTGTCGCTCGTGTCTCTGGCCCTTGGCCTTTTTGCCCTCAGGACGAGCTACCGGGATCTCCTCGCAAGGTGAACGATCTGGGCCGCGGCGTTTGATCTCGCGGCGCTCTAAGGAGCGCGGTCCGCCACCGATGAAAACGGTCCTCGCGCAGAAGGACACCGAGCCGCTCCGCTATAGACGCGTCGAGTGCACCGAGCTCGGCCCCCTCGGACAACGGTTTTGAAAGAAGCCGTCCTGCAAACGCGCGCAATTCATCGAGATCATCGAGTGGCGCCGGGCCGCGCTCGATTTCAGGATGATACGGATATGGCGCCGTCCAGAGCGGGTCGTCGAATATCCCCTCCGCTTGTACGTTGGGTAAGACGCGCTTGAGCTCTCGACGATGGCTCTGCGCGAGCCGCTGCAGTGTCTCAACGTGATGTGGCGCGATCGCCCACGCGCGGCGCAGCGTGGGGCCGTTCGCCATTTGCCGTTGCAATACGAACTCGATCTCCGCGCGATGGCTGTCCGGCCGAAATCGACGATTGCGCAGCAAAAAACCGAACTGTGCTGCGCTGCCCGTGCTGTGGCACGGTCCGATTGCGTTGCCCAGCGTTCCCAGCAAAGCGTCGGCGAAGGTGACCACATCCTGCTTTGCCGGCGCGACCTGCAATCCTACGTTGGGAATGCGCGCCCAGGCTGCGAGATCTCCGCCAAAGCTGAACGGGACACGGCGGGACGAAAGCCAATCGTCGAAGCGGGGCCGGCTCCAGACACCCCATTGCCAGAACGCCGCGTTCATCCACGTCAGGGGAGGACGCAGAAAGGCCAGCACGGTCACGGGCGGATGGCCGAGGTCTGAAAGCAGCCGCGTGAAGAATTCGGGACGACGAATCCAGCCCTCATTCGAGAAGAACGGGATGTAGCCGCGCCGCCGCGCGCGTGCGATCTCGCGCAAGACGAAATCGCCGAGAGACTTCGCCGCGACCTCGCGGCCGGGATCGGGCATCGAGACATAGCCATAGGGAGACAACGCAGCAGCGCGGCGCACGGCCCTGCCACGCAACGGCATGAGTTTGCCGCCCACCCGCACCGCGCCGATATAGCGCAGACGCAAACCGGCGCGCGACGGCCGGTCCGGTTCCGCGCTCCATGCTGCTTGAAGAGCCGAACTGCCGCATTTCGGGGCGCCTATATGAAAGATCGCATGACTGTCTTCGAGCGTCATGCCACCCACCTCTGCGTGGCGGGCGCCCCAAAGAGGCGATCGATGTCTATATCCGATGGCCTGCGTGGCACCGGTAAGACACCCTCCTGTGCGCCTGCCGCTCTGACCGCTTCAGCTTGAGCGCCAAGGTCGAAACAATACACCGGCAGGCCGGTGGCGAGCGCCTCATGCGTGGTGAAGGAAAAGGTTTCCGGCCAAAGCGATGGGATCAGCCATCGATCAATTTCGTACCGCGCTACCAGCATCTGCAAATCTAGGGGCTCAAACGGGCCGTGAACGTGGTTCGGCGCTCCCAAATGAAACCGCGGATCGAGATTTCCCAACAGGACCAGCCGCGCGCGGCCGTCCGCAGCGAAGGCCTCCCCCAATGCCTCGACAACCGCGGCGCCTTTGTGGACGCCGATATGACCAAGCACGCCAAGAACAGAGCCCGCGGCGCGGGCGCCTGCGTGGAGCCCCGGAGGCGGACGGATGAGAACAGCAGGCCGGGCCACATGATGCGGTTTGCAGTCGATCTTATGCGCGAGATCGGAACGGGCCGAGGCCACAATCTCTGCGGAGCTGCGCGAGAAAACTTGCAATCGCGTTGCGCTGGTCAGTGCCGCGCCCCACGCGCTTTCCCAATCCGAGAGTTCGTCGGTTGAAGAGCGCCGAGACGACTTTCGAGACTTGGCCCGAGGGCCGATGTACTCGGGGATCTCGCGCAAGCTGTTTGGCGCACGCAGGAGCGTGTAGGCCTCGCTTAGGGGCAAGTAGTCGTGAAACAGGATATTGAGCGGCTGCGTCGCGGATAGTTCCGTAAGCAGCGCGGGTATCTCGAGCGGGGTCGGATGGCCAACGCCGCAGGAATAGATGACGTGGCGATCCGGCAGAAGCTTCAGCAGGGATAGCACTACCGCGCGATCCGATGTCTCGACCGTGCTCAGGCCTAGCGGGTCGTGAAGCTCGATGGACCAGCGCACGGGCCCACCGACGCGAAGAACGACGCACCGCCGGCCGGCGCGAAGCTCCGAGGCGATTTCTTTGCGCAACCACATCTCCGCCCCACCCCCGAGGGAATGTCCGAGCCAGATCTTGATCGGCTCGGTTTGCAGTGCTCCCGCTCGGGCCAGGGCGAGCGCGAAACGCGGGGCCCCCAGCGGATCGCTGGTTAGAAAACGATCGACGGCGCGCGGATAGCTTGGATAGCGCCTCTCGATCTTCGCCTGATTGGCGTCCAGTAGCTTTCGCCGCGCCGCCGCACCGAAGGAGGCGCTACCGCGATGCTCCACGAAGAGCGAGCCGATCCCGATATGCCGCCCCCCGAGCCGCCTTACTTTCTGACACCAATCCGTCTCCTCCCCGTAGCCGCGCCCAAACGCAGGGTCGAATTGCGGAAGCTTGACAAGAAAGCGCGGTGCGAGCGCCATGCAAAAGCCGATCCCTGTCGGCAGCTCGGCGCGCGCCTGCACCGGGTTCATGCGCGCGGCGACTGCATCGATCTGATCGACGGCCCCGGGCGGTAAATCGCTCCGCGCTCCGGCTGTCGGCACGGACAATATCTGCGCGTCATTCGACATTGGCGTGACGCTTGCGACCTGCGGATCGGAAAGTGGGGCCACAAGACGTGACGCCCAGCCCGCGGGCACAAGGGCATCGGAATTCAGCAAGACCACGGGGCGCTCGGGAAAGTGCCGACGCGCCGCCTCGAACCCGCGATTGACCGACGCGACAAAGCCGAGATTTGTGTCATTTTCCAGAAGACTCGCGTTCGCCCGGCCATCACACCAATCGCGCAGAAACGGCCGCATCTCAGGATCGGTCGAGCGATCCTCGATCACGATCAGATGCCAGTCGAGATCGGTGTGCTGCACGACGCGGGCGAGCGCCTCGCGCAGCAGCGCCCGCGCATTGAACACCGGCAACACGATCACGATCCCGGGGAACGTGGGCGGCTCAGTCGGCGCCGAGCCGCGGAGAAGGTCGGACGGCAGGGTCACGCCCCGCGACAGCCCCACGAAACCGAGCGCGGATTTCACGCGAATCCCCGCGGCACCGTCGTCGTGGTTTCGCCAGCGCCAGATATCGCGAGCATGACGGGCGATTCGCCACAGGAACACCGGGGCGATGCGCAGCTGCCCCCATGCGAGGCGAGCCCTGCCAATCGGCGGCAAAACCCAGCTTTCCTCACCCTGCCCATCGGCATCCGTATCGGGAAGGGCCAGTTCCACCTTGTCGGGCCAGAAAGGCACGTCAAAGGCAAACTTCGCCAGCCCCGACGCATCAGGCTCGAGCGCGCAGCGCTGCGCCACGCCCCCCAAGCGTAAAATCACCTCGCGCGCATCGATTCGCCCTTCGAGGCGAAGACGGTTGCCGCAGAAATCGTAGCGCGTGACATGCACCCGCCGAGCCGCCGCGCGCGGCCCCAGATCCGGCACCCTTCGCGAAATCCGGAGATTCGCATCGACATATCGCTGAAAGACCCGGAAAATTCTGCCAAGCACGACGGTTCCTCGCGACAGCGCCCAAAACCGGCGTCAGAGGACGCCACTTCAGGAACGTTACGCGAACGAACGTAAATTTTCAGGAAACGGCTGGCAGGGGCAGAGGGACTCGAACCCGCGACCCTCGGTTTTGGAGACCGATGCTCTACCAACTGAGCTATACCCCTAGGCCGTGGCGTGGGTGCTAAAGTCTCACGCGACCGAAATCAAGTGCCTTTCCACCTATCTTTCGCATTTCCCCGCCGAAGAAATCGCCGTGGAACGCATGCCGGGCGCAGATCGTTTTTCTTCCGAACCTGCGCAAGCTGCGCCTTAGGAAAGGAAAGCAAATGCCCAAGATTTCCGAAGCCCGCATTCTGATCATGGCTACCGACGGTTTCGAGCAAGCCGAATTGACCGTTCCGCGCGACAAGCTGGCCGAGGCCGGTGCGCAAATCGACCTCGCCTCGCTCGATGGCGAAGACATTCGCGGCTGGGACGAGACCGACTGGGGCGAGACCGTTTCGGTGCAGTGCAAGATCTCCGACGTCGTCGCCTCCAACTACGATGCGATCGTTCTCCCCGGCGGTCAGATCAACCCCGACCTTCTTCGTGTCGAGAAAAGCGCGCTGGATCTCCTGCGTAGCTTCTACGACCAAGGCAAGGTGGTCGCCGCGATCTGCCACGCGCCGTGGCTCCTGATCGAGACCGGCATCGCCAAGGGGCGCAAGATGACCTCGTATCATTCGGTGCGCACCGATGTCGAAAACGCCGGTGGCGACTGGGTGAACGAATCCGTGGTGTCCGACAACGGCGTCGTCACCTCGCGCAACCCGAAGGATCTGGACGATTTCATCGCCAAGATCATCGAGGAGGTTCAGGAAGGCCGCCACATGCGCGAGGCCGCTTGATCGCGCAACCTATCGCTTCCCGCGCCTCGAATAGAGGCGCAGGAGGCCCATCACCATCAACGGTGCCGCGACGATGAGAACGCAGGCGATCACCAGATAAGTGAACGCGTTGTCGGAGTTCAGCCCCGGCATCCCGCCAATGTTGACCCCGAACAGACCGGTAAGAAACCCGAGCGGCAGGAAGATCGTGGAAACAACCGACAGGACGAAGGTGTTGCGGTTGACCCGGTCCGAGAGTTGGCTCGACAGTTCTTCGCGAAGCACCTGCGCCTGATCGCGCAGCTCGTCCATATCTTCCGAAATCCGCGTCATCTTCAGCGCTTCTTCCTCGATCTCGCGCCGCGTGACCTCGTCGATGATCGGGCTCTCCGCCTGTGTCAGACGGATCAACGCCTCGCGTTGCGGCGCGAGGTACCGCCGCGCCGCGATCACCTGCAGCCGCAAGTCCAGAACGTCGCGGCGCATGTGATCGGCCTGCCCGCCATAGACCTGATCTTCCAACGCCTCGGCACGCTCGTCCAACTCGGTCTGGAACACCCCGATATTGCCGACGATATCCTCGGTCAGTCGCACGAGGAAGGTTCCCGCATCGCTGGGCCCCTTGCCGTCGCGGATCGCCGCGTTCATCCCTTCGATCGCGCGCACCCGCTTGCGCGAAATCGTCAGGATACGCTGCCGGTCGAGATACATCCGCAGCGAGACCATATCTTCGGGGTCTTCGCCCTCGTTGAAGTTGATCGCGCGCAGGATCACCAAAAGCCCCTCACCGATCTGGCTCATCCGCGGGCGCGTATCGACATCCAGCAAGGCCTCCACCGCCTGCGGGTCGAGGTAATCCAGCTCCTCACGAATCCAGCGCTGCGCCTGCGGATGCGTCCCGTCGAGATGCGCCCAAGCGAGCCGCTCGTCCCGCAACGCCTCGACGATGTCGGCAGGCCCGTCGGGATCGGGCGCACCAGTCAGGATATGCGAGAAGAGGATCGGGCTGTTGGTCATCCGGGCTCCGGGAGAATTCGTCGCGTTGCCCAGAGCCTAGCGTCGTTGCGCGCAGCGGCAAGCCTCTCGCTCAAGGTGCGTGTTCGGCCAGCGCCGCCACATCGCCCGCCTCCAGCGCGGGCAACGCCCTCTGGATCGCCTCCACCGGCCAGTCCCACCACGCCAGATCGAGCAATCGTGCAATCTCATCGGTGCTGAACCGGGACCGCACCACGCGCGCCGGATTACCCGCGACGATGGCAAAGGGCGGCACGTCCTGTGCGACAACCGAGCCAGCCGCCACGATCGCCCCCGCCCCGATGCGCACACCGGGCATCACCATCGCATTGAAGCCAAGCCAGACATCCGGCCCGATCACGGTGTCGCCGATCGCGGCATTCTCCTCGAGATATTTCCCCGCCGTCTCCATGTCGAAGATCCGGAACGGATAGGTGGTGATCCCGCCCATCGGATGATTGGCCGAGGCCGTGATGAAGCGCACCCCGTGCGCGATCTGCGCGAAAGCCCCGATCACCAGCCGCTCGGGGCAGCCGGGATAGAGGTAGGGCGCAAGCTCCGCCGCCGCGTCCGTCACGGGGACAAGCGGGCTGTAATAGGCATAGCGACCGACCTCGATATTGGGATGGTCGATCACCGCCTGCAGGAACACGGTGGGTTCATGCGGGGTGCCATCGGGCAGCAGAACGGGATTGCGGGTATCGGGCGCAGGAAAGCGCCGCGGCAGCGGATGGGCAGACATGGAGAGACCTCTCTCGATCAGAGTTTCAGGGAAACGGGATCAGAAAAGGGTCTTGTCCATCGGAGCCTCCATCATGCGCTTCATCAGTCTAGCGCAAGCGACGGGGCCGCGCCAGCCGCCCGCTTACAGCTTGCGCGCAAGCCAGCCCTTCACCGCCTCCGCGATCTGCTCCGCCGCCTCCGGGTCGAGGTGGAAATGGTGGTCGCCCGCGATCTCGTTGCTCTCGTAATCGGCGATGAGCTCGCCCCCCCACTGCGCCAGCTCCGCCGTGCCCTCGCGCTGCGCCCGGATCCCGTCCCCGGCCCAGATGTTAAGGACCGGCGCCCGGATCGCCCGCAGCACCGCCTCCACATCGTCGCGGTCGAGCTTCACCGCCGAGCTCGCGAACAGCCGCCGGTCGCCGCGCAGATGCCAGCCCTCCGGACCTTCTTCCAGCGCACGCTCCGCCAGCGCCTCGGCCACCGCGCGCGCATTGCCCTGCCCCGCGCGGCGCGCGATATAGTCCTCACGCGTCGGGAAACTGCGCGCGGGCCGCGCCGCCTGCGTTGGCACCTCGGTCAGATAGGCGCGCAGGGTTGTGACGAAATCCTGCGCCACCGGCTCGGGGACCAGCGAATCGAGCGCGATGACCCCGCGCACCCGCTCCGGCATCGCCGCCGCCAGCAGCGCCGAGATATTGGCGCCGCGCGAATGGCCCAGCAGCACGCAGTCCTCCCAGCCCAGAGCGTCGAGCACCCGCTGGATCTGCGGCAGGTCGTCCCAGATATTGTAGCTCGCATGGGCCGCGCGATGCCCGCTCAGGCCCTGCCCGCTCAGATCGAGCGCGACGACGTGGCAACCCTCGAGCCGCGGCGCGAGCGCGGCAAAGCTGTCCGCATGATCCATCCAGCCATGCAGTGCCAAGACCGGAAGACCGTCCTCGGGCCCCCAGGCCCGCCCAGAGATCCGCAGCCCGTCCACATCCCAATGGCACTCGCGTGCCGCAGTTGCCTCTGCCATGTCCCGCATCCTCCCCCATGGTCCGCCCTGCAGAAGACCTAGCGCGACACGCCCGCGATTACGACCACCCGCACAGGCCCTTCACGCAAAGCAAAAGGGCCGCCCAACCGGGCGGCCCTTCGCAAATCGCTATGATCCGAGGATCACGCGATGATTTTGGAGACGACGCCGGCGCCGACGGTGCGGCCGCCTTCGCGGATTGCGAAGCGCAGACCGTCTTCCATCGCGATCGGGGCGATCAGTTCGACTTCGAACTTCAGGTTGTCGCCCGGCATCACCATCTCGGTGCCCTCGGGCAGCGTCACGGTGCCGGTCACGTCCGTCGTGCGGAAGTAGAACTGCGGACGGTAGTTCGCGAAGAACGGGGTGTGACGGCCACCTTCCTCTTTGGTGAGGATGTAGGCTTCTGCCTCGAACTTCGTGTGCGGCTTCACCGAACCCGGCTTACACAGAACCTGACCACGCTCAACGCCGTCACGGTCCACACCGCGCAGCAGCGCGCCGATGTTGTCGCCAGCTTCACCACGGTCCAGCAGCTTGCGGAACATCTCGACGCCCGTGCAGGTCGTCTTCGTGGTGTCGCGGATACCCACGATTTCCAGTTCGTCGCCGACGTTGATCACGCCACGCTCGACGCGACCGGTCACAACCGTACCACGACCCGAGATCGAGAACACGTCTTCGATCGGCATCAGGAAGGGCTGGTCAACGGCGCGCTCCGGCGTCGGGATGTAGCTGTCGACAGCTTCCATCAGCGCGCGGATCGAGTTCTCGCCGATTTCCGGATCACGGCCTTCCATCGCGGCCAGAGCCGAACCCTTGACGATCGGGATATCGTCGCCGGGGAAGTCGTAGGACGACAGAAGTTCGCGAACTTCCATTTCCACGAGCTCGAGCAGCTCCTCGTCGTCGACCTGGTCAACCTTGTTCAGGTACACGACCATCGCCGGGATGCCGACCTGACGGCCGAGCAGGATGTGCTCGCGGGTCTGCGGCATCGGGCCGTCAGCTGCGTTCACAACCAGGATTGCGCCGTCCATCTGCGCGGCACCCGTGATCATGTTCTTCACGTAGTCGGCGTGGCCGGGGCAGTCAACGTGCGCGTAGTGACGCGACTCGGTCTCGTACTCCACGTGTGCGGTCGAGATCGTGATCCCGCGGGCTTTCTCTTCCGGCGCGCCGTCGATCTGGTCATACGCGCGGAAATCACCGAAATACTTCGTGATCGCAGCCGTCAGCGTCGTCTTGCCGTGGTCAACGTGGCCAATCGTGCCGATGTTGACGTGCGGTTTGTTACGTTCAAACTTTTCCTTTGCCATCTCGCGGGGCGCCTCTGGTTAGGGGGCCGCTAGCAGCGAGCCCGAGTCAATATCGCGCGCTACCTATTGCGCTGGCGGGGAAAAATCAAGCCCGGAATGCAGGGTTTCCCCTGTCTGTGTTCGCGGTTTCCCTTGGGCAGCGACCGGCGCCGCACTACCATCTCTCCATGGATTACGCTGCGACAGACGACACCCACCGCCTTCCGGCCCGTGCGCCCCTTGCCGAGCATCCGCTGGGCATCTTCGCGAGCTTCCGCGCCGCGCGGCGCAACCTGTTGGAAATCATACCGGAACTGGCGACCCATGCGCCGATCATCTCGGGCAATACGGGGGCGCGCTGGCATATGGTTATGGACCCCGACAGCCTGCGCCACATCCTCAAGACGCGCGTCGAGGATTATCCGAAATCGGTGGTGACCAAGCTCATTCTCGGCCCTGCCGTAGGGGAAGGGCTGTTCGTCGCCGAAGGGGCCGAATGGCGCTGGCAGCGCCGCGCCGCCTCTCCAGTCTTCGCCGCGCGCAACATGGAGGCGCTCGCCCCCGTCATGGGCGCCGCAGCGGAGGCCTCTGCGGCGCGCATCAGCACCGCCGCCGATACCGGCCGCGCGGTGGACCTGCATCAGGAGATGGTTGCCGCGACCTTCGAGGTGATCTCGGACGTGACCTTCTCCGGCGACGAGGGCTTCGACCGTGCCGCGATCCATCGGGCGATCGACGCCTATATCGCGCAGACGGCGAAGGTCTCGCTTCTCGACCTCTTCGCCCTGCCCGCCTGGGTGCCACGCCCGCACAGGGTGATCTCCTCGGGCGTCGTGCGCGACCTCAAGCGCCATGCCGACCGCGCCATCGAGGCCCGGCGCGCGGGCGAGGCGAAATCGGTGCCCGACCTTCTGGACCTGCTCGACGGTGCGCAGGACCCCGAAACCGGCCGCGAGATGAGCCCTGCCGAGCTGCGCGACAACCTGCTGACCTTCATCGTCGCAGGCCACGAGACGACCGCGCTGACGCTCGCCTGGGCGCTCTACCTCTGCGCCTTCGACCCGGAGGTGCAGGAGGCCGCCCGCAGCGAGGCGCAGGCCGCGCTCGGCGCGCGCGCGGCGACCGTCGACGACCTGCCGAAGATGCCCCTCGTCGCGCAGATCGTGAACGAAAGCCTGCGCCTCTACCCGCCTGCGGGCTTCCTGTCGCGCACGGCGCGCAAACCCGACACGCTTCTGGGGCGCGAGGTACGCGCAGGCGACACGGTGATGCTGCCGATCTACGCGCTCCACCGCCACCACGCGCTGTGGGACGACCCGCATGCCTTCCGCCCGGATCGTTTCGCCAATCCGACGCATGACCGCTTCGCCTTCCTGCCCTTCGGGGCCGGGCCGCGCATCTGCATCGGCGCGGGCTTCGCGATGCAGGAGGCACAGATCATCCTCGCCACGCTCCTCGCCCGGTTCCGCTTCACCGCCGTGCCGGGACGCGAGCCCGTGCCGGAGATGATCCTGACGACACGCCCCAAAGGCGGCATCTGGCTGACAGCGGAGCGTGCGTAACGCGCGAGAGCGAACACGCGCCCTTCGCCTTGGCAAAAATATCCCGGGGGTGAATTGCCCGACAGGGCAAGAGGGGGCAGCGCCCCCTGCCGGATCGCCCGGGCCTGCCCGGACGATCCCTCAGGCAAAGCCTCAGGTGAACCTGTTGTCCCGCGGGAAGCCACGCGGCGCCATGCGACCCGCCGAGGCCCGCTTGCCGGTCCATTCGGCGAGATCGGTCTCGGTCCGGGTGCGGCCCGCCGGATCCTTCCAGCTCAGACCATCGGCCAGGGTGAAGGTCTTCGCATCGCTCAGCCCCCCATCCTTGTATTTCTGCAGCCGGACGCCTTTGCCGCGCGCCATCTCGGGCAATTCTTCAAGCGCAAAGACCAGCAGCTTTCGGTTCTGACCGACGCAGGCGACCGTATCGCCGTCGATCTTCGAGCAGACGGTGGTTTTCGCCGCGCCCTTCATGTTCAGAACCTGCTTGCCCGATTTGGTCTGCGCCACGAGCTCTTCGCCCGGACAGACGAAGCCGTCGCCATCCGAGGAGGCCAGCAGATATTTCTCGCCCGCCTTCGGCAGCAGCAGATGCGTCACCTCCGCCTCGTTGGGCAGGTCGACCATCAGGCGCAGCGGCTCGCCCATGCCGCGCCCGCCGGGCAGGTTGGCCCCCAGCACGGTATAGGCGCGCCCGTTCGAACCCATCGCGACGATCCGGTCCGTGGTCTCGGCATGCATGGCGAACATCGGCCCGTCGCCATCCTTGAACTTCACCTCGGCATCGAGCGCGTTATGGCCCTTCATCGCCCGGATCCAGCCCATCTTCGACAGGATCACGGTGATCGGCTCGCGTTCGATCATCGCCTCGATCGGCACTTCCTCGACCTCGCCGGCCTCGGCGAAGCCGGTGCGCCGCGCGCCGCCTTCGGCATTGCGGCCGAATTTCTTGTCGATGTCTTTCAGCTCACCGCCGATCGTCTTCCATTGCAGCTTTTCGGAGGCGAGCAGGTCTTCGAGCCCCGAGCGCTCTTCGATCAGCGCGTCGCGCTCGCGCTTGAGCTCCATCTCCTCGAGCTTGCGCAGACTGCGCAGGCGCATATTCAGGATCGCTTCGGCCTGCACATCCGACAGCTCGAACTCGGCCATCAGCATCGCCTTGGGCTCGTCCTCGTAGCGGATGATCTCGATCACCCGGTCGAGGTTCAGGAAGGCGATGATGTAGCCTTCGAGCACTTCCAGACGCGCGTCGATCTTGTCCATCCGGTGCTGCGAGCGGCGCAGCAGCACCTCGCGCCGGTGATCCAGGAAGGCGCGCAGCACTTCCTTGAGCGAGCATACCTTCGGCACACGCCCGTCGATCAGCACGTTCATGTTGAGCGAGAAGCGGACCTCCAGATCGGAGTTCTTGAACAGCATGCCCATCAGCATCTCGGGCTCGACGGTGCGCGATTTCGGCTCAAGCACGATGCGGATATCGTCGGCGCTCTCGTCGCGCACATCGGCCAGCGCGGGCACCTTGCGGGTCTGAATGACCTCGGCAAGACGCTCGATCAGCTTGGATTTCTGCACCTGATAGGGGATCTCGGTGACGACGATCTGCCATTGACCGCGACCCAGTTCCTCTTTCTCCCAACGCGCCCGCAGGCGGAACGCGCCGCGGCCCGTGCGATAGGCGTCGCGGACATTCTCGGGCGGCTCGACCAGCACGCCGCCGGTCGGGAAATCGGGGCCGGGGATATGCTCGACCAGCTCGTCATCGGTGATGTCAGGACGCTTGATCATCTCCAAAAGCGCCTCGACCAGCTCGCCGAGATTGTGAGGCGGGATGTTCGTCGCCATGCCGACCGCGATGCCGCTTGCGCCATTGGCCAGCAGGTTCGGGAAGGCGGCGGGCAACACGACCGGCTCGGTCAGCGTGCCGTCGTAATTCGGACGGAAATCGACCGCATCCTCGGCAAGACCTTGCAGAAGCGACTCGGACGGAGAGGCCAGACGCGCCTCGGTATAACGCGAGGCTGCCGGGTTATCGCCGTCGATATTGCCGAAATTGCCCTGCCCATCGACGAGCTTGTAGCGCATCGCGAAATCCTGCGCGAGACGCGCCATCGCATCGTAAATCGCGGCATCGCCATGGGGGTGGTAGTTCCCCATCACGTCGCCCGAGATTTTCGCGGATTTCCGGAAGCCGCCGGTGGGCGACAGCTTCAGCTCGCGCATCGCGAAGAGGATGCGCCGATGCACCGGCTTCAGGCCGTCGCGCGCATCGGGCAAGGCCCGGTGCATAATCGTCGAGAGCGCATAGGTCAGATAGCGCTCGCCGATCGCACGGCTCAGCGGTTCGGAACTGGTGGAGAGGGGATTTTCTTCGTCACTGCTCATGCGGATTTACTAAAGCCGCGCCCGATCCCGGTCCAGCGGGAAAAGCAGGAATAGGAATTTCCATGGAACTTTTCCCCCGTCGGCGGAATTTCACCGACGTAGAGCAGAGAGAATCGTGTTAATATTTTCACGCTTCCCCAGCTGCCAATCGGAATCAGGGGGTTGATCATGGGCAAGTTGTTGCTGACCACTTTGGCGGGTATTTACGCCGTTATGGCCATCGCCGGACGCGACGTTCCCGGGAACGTCGAACAGGCCTCTGCGGCCACGTCGAATGACACCGTACAGGTCTCACGCGCCGCGAGCGATAATCAAGAGCTTTCGGCCAGCGAGGCCCCTCAAATTGTCGCGAAGGCTGCTGCATCACAAGCCAACACGCCGAAGATCGAGAAAGCCTCGTTGATCACCCGCGTCACGCCGAACGCGCGGATGCCGGGCCCCGAGCTCAAACCGTCGCCGGAATATCGCGACACCTCGGCGCCGAAAGTCGAAGGCGGCACGCTCTGGAGCGTGACAGCCAATGCGCTCAACGTGCGCTCGGGCCCCTCGACCAGCAACGCCGCGATCGACCGCGTCCGCAAGGGCGACGATGTGCTCGTCGTGGCCGAGATCGGCGGCTGGGCGAATGTGAAGATCGAGGGCGACGGCACCGAAGGCTGGGTCTCCAAGAAGTACCTGCGCCCGGCAAATTGACCTAAACCGGCCTGCCAGCCGCTAAAATCTTGCCTTTTCAAATGGCTCGAAATACCCCCGTCGGAGGCAAATCTCCGGCGGGTTTTTCTTTGCGTCGCCGGATCAGAGGGAAGGCGCGCGCATGGCCAAGACGATCCTTATCACTGGATGCTCCTCGGGCATCGGCTATGACGCGGCCCACGGGCTTAAAGCCGCGGGCTGGAAAGTCTTCGCCACCTGCCGCCGTGAAGAAGATTGCGAGCGCCTGCGCTCCGAAGGGCTGATCTCGTTCCAGCTCGACGTGGCCGATCCCGAAAGCATCGAGGCGGGCTTCAACGAGGCGCTGGCGCGCGGACACGGCCGGCTCGACGCGCTCTACAACAACGCAGCCTTCGCCTGCCCCGGCGCTGCCGAGGACATCCCCCCCGGCGCGCTGCGCGAGATTTTCGAGACCAACCTGTTCGGCCTGCACGACCTGACGACCCGCGCGATCAAGGTGATGCGCGCGCAGGGCGACAATGGCGAGGGGCGCATCCTGCAATGCTCCTCGGTTCTGGGCTTCGTCGGGCTGAAATGGCGCGCGGCCTATGCCTCGACGAAATTCGCGTTGGAAGGGCTGACCGATGTGATGCGGCTCGAGATGGCCGATACGAATATCAAGATCGTGCTGATCCAGCCCGGCCCGATCACCTCGAAAATCCGGGTCAATTCGATCCCGCCTTTCGAGAAATGGGTGGATTGGGAGAACTCCGCCCGCCGCGCACAATACGAGGGCAGCCTGCTCAAGCGCCTCTACCAAAGCCGCGGCAAGCCCGACACGTTCGAACTGCCGCCCTCCGAGGTGACCAAGGCGATCCTCAAGGCGCTCGAGGCCCCGAACCCGAAGCCGCGCTACAAGATCACCACGCCGACCAAGGCAATCAGCGTCGTGCGCCGCTTCCTACCGGACCGGATGCTCGACTGGGTGCTGGACAAGGGCTGAAAATCCTTTCGCATTTTCGTGATCTCCAGCTATGTCTTGAGCCCAGAGGGAGAGAGACTACATGCGCAACGACCCGTTATTTTATGTCGTCGCTCTGGCGAGTTTGGCGGTTCTGGTGATCTTGATGATCGGCATCGCGGGCTTCGGACGCGGGGGCGATTTCAACAAGAAACATGCCAACAAGCTGATGCGGTTGCGCATTGCCGCCCAGGCGGTCGCGATCGCGCTGATCCTGTTGTTCGTTTATCTCAGAAGGGGTGGCTGATGGTCGTTCTCAATCGCATCTACACGCGCACCGGCGATGCCGGGGAAACCGCGCTCTCGAACGGAGTGCGCGTCGCCAAACATTCCGCGCGCGTGACCGCCTATGGCACCGTGGACGAGCTGAACGCGACCGTGGGCATTGCGCGCCTGCATGCGGATGAGGCGCTGCAAAAGCAGCTCTCCGTGATCCAGAACGACCTCTTCGATCTGGGTGCCGATCTGGCGCGGCCCGATATGGAGCATGACGACGAGGCGGGCTACCCCGTCCTGCGCATGGTCGAGTCTCAGGTGACCCGGCTCGAGACCGAGATCGACGCGATGAACAAGAAGTTGGAGCCGCTGCGCAGCTTCATCCTGCCGGGCGGCACGCCGCTTGCCGCGCACCTGCACATGTCGCGCACCGTGGCACGCCGCGCCGAGCGCGAGGCCGTGTCGCTGGCCGCAATCGAAGGCGTGAACGAATGGGCGGTGAAATACCTCAACCGCCTGTCCGACTGGTTCTTCGTCGCTGCCCGGATCGCGAATGACGACGGCAAGGACGATGTGCTCTGGGTTCCAGGCGGGAGCCGCTAAGCGCCCCCTACAGAAAGCTCTGCGGATCGATATCGACCGCGAGCCGCGCATTGGTCGGCAGCTTCAGCCCCTTGAGCCAAGCCTTGAGCGCGCCCTGTAGCGGCGCGCTTTTCTCTGCCTTCACCAAGAGCCGCACCCGGTGCCGCCCGCGCACCCGCGCGATCGGCGCAGGCGCGGGCCCGAAGACCTGCGCCCCGATCCGGCGCAGGGCGGCATCGTTGCGCGCAAGGTGATTGCCCACCTCAAACAGCGGCTGCAAATCCGGCCCTGACAGGATGATCCCCGCCATCCGCCCGTAAGGCGGCACGCCCTGCGCCTGCCGCGCGGCGGCCTCCTGCGCCCAGAACGCCTCCTCGTCGCCGCCCAGAATCGCGCGGATCACCGGGTGTTCGGGCTGATAGGTCTGCAACAGCGCCGCGCCCTTCTCCTCGGCGCGGCCCGCCCGGCCCGCCACCTGCCGCATCAGTTGGAACGTCTTCTCCGCCGCGCGCAGGTCCGAGCCCTGCAAGCCAAGATCGGCGTCAATAACGCCCACCAAGGTCAGGCGCGGGAAGTTATGCCCCTTCGCCACGATCTGCGTGCCGATGATGATATCCGCCTCGCCCTGTGCGATCTCCGCGATCTTCTCCTTCAGCGCGCGGGCCGAGCCGAACAGGTCCGAAGACAGCACCGCCAGACGCGCCTCGGGAAAGCGCTCCGCGACCTCCTCGGCCAGCCGCTCGACCCCCGGCCCGACTGGGGCGAGTTTCCCCTCCACCTCGCAGCTCGGACATTTCACCGGGATCGGCTTGGTCTCGCCGCATTGGTGGCAGACGAGCCGCTTGAGGAAACGGTGCTCCACCATCCGCGCGTCGCAATGATCGCAGCCGATCTGATGCCCGCAGGCCCGGCAGATCGTGACCGGCGCATATCCGCGACGGTTGAGAAACAGCATCGCCTGCTGCCCCTCGGCCACCCGCGCCAGAACCTCTTTCACCAGCGTCGGCCCGATCCAATGCGCGCTCTCGATCGCCTCGTCGCGCATGTCGATCGTGCCCATCTCAGGCAGTTCCGCCGTGCCGAACCGCGCCCCCAGATCGAGCCGCTGATACTTCCCCGCCTCCGCGTTTGCCCATGTCTCGAGGCTGGGTGTCGCCGAGGCCAGCACAACCTGCGCCGAACAGCCCGAAGCGCGCAGCACCGCCATGTCGCGGGCGTTATAGAGAACGCCCTCCTCCTGCTTGTAAGAGCTGTCATGCTCCTCATCGACCACGATCAGTCCCAGATCACGAAAAGGCAGGAACAGCGAAGACCGCGCACCGACGACAAGCTGCACCTCGCCCGCACCGCAGGCCTTCCACAGCCTGCGCCGCTCGCTCTGCGTGACGCCGGAATGCCACTCGCCGGGGCGCGCGCCGAACCGCGCCTCGACCCGCGAGAGAAACTCCGAACTCAGCGCGATCTCGGGCAGCAGCACCAAAGCCTGCCGCCCCTTGCGCAGACATTCCGCGACCGCCTCCAGATAGACCTCCGTCTTGCCCGAGCCGGTCACGCCCTTCAGAAGCGTCGTCGAATAAGCCCCGGAGCCCGCGCGTAAAGCCTCCGCCGCCGTGGTCTGTGCCTCCGACAGCGCCTTGCCGGGCCGCGCCGGATCGAGCCGCGGGAACGGCTGATCGCGCGGCACCTCCGCCTCGATCAGCGCGCCGGTCTTCACCAGCCCTTTGACCACCTGCGTCGTCGCCCCGGCCAGATGCGCCAGCTCGCTGAGGTAGAAGCCCGCACCGCCATGCTCTTCCAGCACCTCCAGCACCCGCGCCCGCGCATCGGTCATCCGCGACGGCTCCCGATCACCCAGCCGGTAAATCGTTCGCATCCCCGGCGGATCGCCCAAGCCCGGCGCCCGCGTCGCCAGACGCAGCACCTGCGGCAAGGGCGTCATCGTGTATTCCGCCATCCGCTCCAGAAACACCCGCAGTTCGTCGCGCATCGGCGGCACGTCGAAGACCCGGTTCACCGCGCGCAGCTTGGCGGCATCGAAACCGCCCTCGCCCGGTCCCCAGACCACGCCCAGCACCTTGCGCGGCCCCAGCGGCACCTCGACGAAAGCCCCGCTGAAACACCCGCCCTCCGGCGCGCGATAATCGAGCGGCCGCCCGATCGGCTCCGCCGTCAGCACCGCGACCCGCGCGCCCTCTTCGAACCAACCGGGTTCAGACATCGCCATGCCTTCCAACTGCGCTAAATATCCCGGGGAGCGGCGACGCCGCGGGGCGGAGCCCCCGTCCTGCTGCGACCTCTTTCGCCGTCGCCACTTTTGCGCTAACACGCTCGCGACTGCTGCCAAGGAGAGCTGCCATGAAATTCTTCGTCGATACCGCCGACACCGCCGCGATCAAGGAACTCAACGATCTGGGCATGGTCGATGGCGTGACCACCAACCCGTCGCTGATCCTGAAATCGGGCCGCGACATTCTCGAAGTCACCAAGGAAATCTGCGACATGGTCCACGGGCCGGTCTCGGCCGAAGTCGTGGCCACCGAAGCCAAGGACATGATCGAAGAAGGTATGAAGCTCGCCAAGATCGCCCCCAATATCGCGATCAAGGTTCCGCTGACCTGGGACGGCCTGACCGCATGCAAGGCTTTCGCATCCGAAGGCCACATGGTCAATGTCACGCTGTGCTTCTCGACCGCGCAGGCGATCCTCGCCGCGAAGGCGGGCGCGACCTTCATCTCGCCCTTCATCGGCCGTCTCGACGACATCAACATCGACGGGATGAACCTGATCGAGGACATCCGCACGGTCTATGACAACTACGACTTCACGACTCAGATCCTCGCCGCGTCGATCCGCTCGGTGAACCACATCAGCGACGCCGCGCGCATCGGCGCCGACGTGATCACCGCACCGCCGGCGGTCATCAAATCGATGGTCAACCACCCGCTGACCGACAAGGGTCTGGCCCAGTTCCTCAAGGACTGGGAAGCGACCGGCCAGAAGATCTGACCTTCCGCCCGCGTCCGATACAACAAAGGCCCGCCTCTCCGGCGGGCCTTTTTCGTCGAGCGGGCCGATTTTTTCGACTGCGTCGCGGGGCGCATCGTGTATGCTTGGAAAAAATGATGCATCGACCAGCGACGAGACAGGCATGACCGAACCGGCCCTCGTGGAGCAACTCCGCGACAAGATCATTTCCGACCCTGACGTGATTCTCGAGGACCGCGACCTGATGCGGGCGCTGATCGCTGCGAACGAGGCCGCGATGGGCGGCAATATCGTCGATCTGCGCGGCGCGGCCATGTCCCGGCTCGAGGCGCGGCTCGACCGGCTGGAAGATACCCACCGGTCTGTCATCGCCGCGGCCTATGAGAACCTCGCGGGCACGAACCAGATTCACCGCGCCGTGCTGCGGATGCTCGACCCGCATGACTTCCAGTCTTTCCTGTCCAACCTCGCGACCGAGGTGGCCGAGATCCTGCGCGTCGACGCGGTGCGCCTCGTGCTGGAAAGCCACCAGAACGAGAACGACCCGGCGCTGCGCCAGCTGGGCGAGGTGCTTTGCGTGGCCGAACCCGGCTTCATCACCGAATACATGCGCGGCGGGCGCGGCGGACAGCCGCGACAGGTCGTGCTGCGCCAGACCGTGCCGGGCTCCGAGGCGATCTTCGGCGAAGCGGCGAACTGGGTGCGCTCCGAGGCGCTGATGCAGCTCGATCTGGGCGAGGGCCGCCTGCCCGGCATGCTTGTCATGGCCGCCGAGGACCCGCATCAGTTCAAACCGTCGCAAGGCACCGATCTTCTGGCCTTCTTCGCAGGCGTATTCGAACGCACAATGCGCCGCTGGCTGGATTGATGGCGGAGCCGTCCGCAGGGCTGCAAGACGCGCTCGCCGAATGGCTGAGCCATTTGCGCGGGCTGCGCGACGCTTCCGACCATACGATCACCGCCTACCGGCATGACGTGGCGAGCTTCCTTGGCTTTCTGCAAACCCATCATGGCGAGAGCTTGGGCACCGCTCGGATCGCACAGCTGGGCCCCTCCGATATGCGCGCATGGATGGCGCATGAACGCGGCCGCGAGGTCTCCTCGCGCTCGCTCTCCCGCGCGCTTTCTTCGGTGAAAAGCTTCATCCGCTGGCTCGCCGATCGCGACGGGTTCGACGCGAGCCATATCCTCTCGACCCGCAGCCCGAAATATCAGCGCAAACTCCCGCGCCCGCTGAACGAGGACGCCGCGGCCGGGATGATCGAACAGGTCGACACACAGGCGATGGAGCCGTGGATCGCCGCGCGCGACGCCGCCGTGCTGACGCTGCTCTACGGCTGCGGGCTGCGAATCTCCGAAGCGCTCGCCCTGCGCGCCGACGCCCACCCCCTGCCCGAGGTGCTGCGCATCCGCGGCAAGGGCGACAAGGAGCGGCTCGTGCCGGTCGTACCCGCCGCCCGCGATGCCGTAGCCGAATACATGCGCCTGTGCCCCTACCCCGCCGAGCCGGATGCGCCCTTGTTCTACGGCGCACGCGGAAAGCCGCTCAATCCGCGCATGATCTCCAAGGCGATGGAGCGGGCGCGCATGTCGCTGGGCCTGCCCTCCACGGCGACGCCGCACGCAATGCGCCACAGCTTCGCGACGCATTTGCTGGCGGCCGGCGGCGACCTGCGCGCCATTCAGGAACTGCTGGGCCATGCGAGCCTCGGAACGACTCAAATCTACACCGCCGTCGATGCAGCGCGGCTGATGGAAATCTACGACAAGAGCCATCCGCGCGCCTGAAGTTCGCTTGCCCCTGCGTCGCAAATCCGGCATCACGGACAGATGGATATCCGCATCAAAGCCCTGTTCGTTCACCTCCTCACCGCCACCGGCGCCGTGCTGTCGATGCTCGCGCTTCTCGCGGCCGCAGAGGGCGAATGGGCGCTGATGTTCCTCTGGCTCGTCACCGCGTTCTTCGTCGACGGGATCGATGGCCCGCTCGCGCGGCGCTACGATGTGAAGGCGAATTTCCCTCTCTATGACGGCGTCCTGATGGACCTGATCATCGACTATCTGACCTATGTCTTCATCCCCGCCTTCGCGCTGTTCCAGTCGAGCCTGCTGCCGGGATGGACGGGCTGGCTCGCGATCATCGCGATCACCTATGGCAGCGTCGTCTATTTCTCCGACACCCGGATGAAGACGAAGGACAACTCGTTCCAGGGCTTCCCGGGCGCGTGGAACATGCTGGTGCTGGTGCTGTTCGCGCTCAAGCCGGGCTATTGGACGATCCTTCTCGTCGTCGTGGCGCTCGCCATCGCGATGTTCCTGCCGCTCAAGTTCATTCACCCGGTGCGCACGAAGCGCTGGCGCGTGGTCTCCTTGCCGATGGCGCTTTTGTGGACCTTCTTCGCGGGCTGGGCCGCATGGGTCGATTTCGACCCGGCAAGCTGGGCGCATTGGGGGCTGGTCGTCACGTCCATCTACCTGCTGCTCGTCGGCATCGTGCAACAACTCGTGCCCGAGAGACGTTGATCCTGCGGTAGCCACACCGGCTACCCGCACCAACATCTTTCAGGAGGCCTCATGCGTCGTACTCTCGCGCTCCTCGTTCTCGCCCTCTCCGGGCACGCGGCTATCGCCGCGCCAGACTACATCGACGACCGCTCGACCCCCGCGGCGCTGATCCGCTCGCTCTACAACGCGATCTCGCTGCATCACTACGCCCGCGCGTGGAGCTATTTCGCCCATCCCGAAAAGAACGGCGATTATGCGGATTTCGCGAAAGGCTATGCAGACACCGCCGAGGCTTCGGTAACGATCGGCCCGGTGACATCGGAAGGCGCAGCCGGTTCGATCTACACCACGCTCGGGGTGACAGTGAGCGCCCGGACGCGGGACGGCAAAACCGAGAGCTTCGGCGGCTGCTATGTGACCCGCCAGATCCAGCCCGCGATTCAGGAGCCGCCCTTCACGCCTCTGCAAATCGTGACCGGGCACCTGATCGCGCGCCCGGCGGACGACGCCATGCCTGCCAGCTGCGACGAGCAAGGCCAGCCGCAGTTCTGAGCGCTCAGACCCGCGTCAGCACCACGCCCGACACGATCAACAGAGCCGCCAGCGCTTTCGTCATCCGCATTTTCTCGCCGAAGACGAGCCAGCCGATCAACACCGCGAACAGGATCGAGGTCTCGCGCAGGGTCGCGACCAGCGCGATCGGCGCGCGGGTCATTGCCCAGATAGAGATCGCATAAGCCCCGTAGGAAGCCGCTGCCCCTAGCGTCGCGATCCCCCATTCGCGTGGCGCGGCGCGCAACATCGCGGTCCCGCGCAGCCCGAGCATGCCCGTCGCGAAGAACACCCCGCCCAGCACCATGATCCATCCGACATAGCCCACGGGCTCGCCCGAGATGCGCGCGCCCATCCCGTCGACCAGCGTATAGCTCGCGGTCGCCAGCGCCGAGCCCAGCGCATAGGGCAGCAGGCGGCGGCTTTCGCCATCGGTGAAAACCCCGCGCGCCATCAGGGCGATCCCGAGCCCCAGCACCGCGATCCCCGCATATTCGAGCCCGCTGATCGCATCGATCGCCAGTGCGGCGGAGACGATCGCCACCATCATCGGCGCGGTTCCGCGCGCGATCGGGTAGACCCGGCTCAGATCGCCCTGCTCATAGGCATGGGCGAGGAAGAACTTGTAGCCGAAATGGATCACCCCCGCGGCAAGGATCCAGCCCAGCGCGGCGCTGTCCGGCAAGGGGCGCGACAAAGCCACGACAAGCCCGATCAGAGCCTCGGCAATGGACAGCATCACCATGGCGCGGATTTTCGAGCCGCCCAAACGGATCAACGCATTCCACAGGGCATGCAGGAAGGCCGCGCCCAGCACCGCCGCCATGATCGTCAAACTCATATCCGCGCCCTTCTCTGCCCGACCGGCCATCGGTAGCTCCGGGCCATGACGAGGGCAAGCCGCCCCGTGCATGGGCCCGCAATCGCGGCGCGTGGCCCGGAGGGGATTGCGAAACGGGGCGCGCTCGGGCTATGGCCGCTCCATGCCGAGATACGCGTTCAAAATCGAATATGACGGGGGCCCTTTTTCCGGGTGGCAGCGTCAAGCCGACCAGCCTTCGGTGCAAGGCGCGGTCGAGGCGGCTTTGGCCAAGCTCGAACCCGGCCCCCATACGATCGCCGCGGCTGGCCGCACCGATGCGGGCGTTCATGCCACCGGGCAGGTCGCCCATGCCGATCTGACGAAGGATTGGGACCCGTTCCGGCTGTCGGAGGCGCTGAATTATCACCTGCGCCCCGCGCCGGTCGCGATCCTCGCCTGTGCCCGCGTCGAAGACGAATTCCACTCCCGGTTTTCTGCACTAGAGCGGCGCTACCTGTTCCGGCTCGTGCAACGCCGCGCGCCGGTGACCCATGATCGCGGGCTGGTCTGGCAGGTCCTCAACCCGCTCGATATCGAGGCGATGCGCGAAGGGGCCGCGCATCTGATCGGGCATCATGACTTCACCACCTTCCGCTCGACAATGTGCCAGTCGAACTCGCCGGTCAAAACGCTCGACGAGATCAGGGTCGAGGCGATCGACATCCCGCATGGGCGCGAGGTCCGGTTTCACCTGCGCGCGCGCAGCTTCCTGCACAATCAGGTCCGCTCGATCGTCGGCACGCTGGAGCGCGTCGGCGCCGGGTCCTGGCCGCCCGAGCGCGTGGGCGAAGCGCTCGCCGCGCGCGACCGCGCCGCTTGCGGACCGGTCTGCCCGCCGCAGGGGCTCTATCTAAGCGCGGTCGGCTATCCGAGCGACCCCTTCGCCTGACGCGCCCCGCGCGCCGGGCGGGGCGGGAAGAAACGGCATTCGTGTTGGCACGGCGACGCCGCGCGTTTCAGCAGGGACGAACGCCGCGTCCTCATTCACGGCGCTTGCCACTTCGCTTCCGGGCGTTCCGTTTTGCCGGCGCCAGCCCTTCGCGGTGACATCGATTTCCCGCGCGTCCGCGCTTTGTAGACGCGACGCTTCGTCCAAAACGAGCGGCGCTAGGGCATCGCCCTCAATTCGCCGCAGCGTCGATATGAGTTCCTCAAGCCGCTCTCGGCAACGCTGCGCCACAGCCACATCTAGATCACGCAGAAGCAGGGCGGTCTCGCGTTCCGAGAGGTGGGCCACTGGCGCATGCGTGATCTTCGGATGCGCAGTCGCGCAGCTATGCGCGCCGGTCACGGGGGCCTCGTGCAACTTCTCCCCCCTCCGCAAACCGATCCGCAACAACTCGATCTCGCCGTCGGGGCAGTCCGGCCCGCGCAGCCGTAACCCGCGCGCCTCGACCATCTGCCGGGCGAGATCGCCGATCCGGATCGGTGCGCCCATATCGAGCGCGTAGACCCGCCCCGAAACCTCCCAGCGCCCGGCGATCAGCACGAGCCGCGCCGCTTCGGCGATGGTCATGAAATAGCGTGTGGCGTCAGGATCGGTGAGCGTGAGCGGCCCGCCTTGCGCGATCTGCCGCTCGAAAATCGGCACGATCGATCCCGACGAGCCGATCACATTGCCGAAGCGCACGATCGAGAAAACCGTCGCGCCCGCGCGGGTCGCAAGATCCTGCACCACCAGCTCGGCCATCCGTTTCGACGCACCCATGGCCGAGCGAGGTGCAATCGCCTTATCGCTGGAAATCAGCACGAACCGCGCAACTTTCGCGGCCCGCGCCCCCCGCGCGAGGCAGACCGTGGCGGTGACGTTATTCGCGAATCCGGAAAGCGGGTTTTCCTCAACCAGTGCGACGTGCTTGTAGGCGGCGGCGTGGAACACGGCATCGATCGCCTCTTGCGCGAAGATCTCTCGCACCAGCGCCGCGTCCCCCGCGGAGCCGAGCCGGGTGACGAGGTCGACACCCGCGCGGGCGGCGAGCGGCGTCAGGTCGGACAGGAGGGCGAAAAGCGCGGGCTCCGAGAGTTCGAGCAGGACGAGTTTCGCCGGGCTACAGGTGAGAATCTGACGACAAAGCTCTGCCCCGATGGAGCCGCCCGCCCCCGAAATGAGCACGGATTTTCCGCGGTAGAACTCCGCCTCGGGCGGGTCGCCCCCGGTGATCTCACAGCGGCCCAGCCAGCGCTCGGGGCGCACCGGTTCGAGCCGCGCGGCAAGATCCGCGCCGCCGACCAGCAGGGCGAAATCCGGCAGCGCCTCGCAGCGCAATCCAAGGCGCGAGAGGTCACGCGCCAGCGCGGCCTTGCGCGGCTCGGGCAGGCGCGGATCGGCGAGGACGACGCGATCGACATTGAATTTGCGGATCAGCGTCTCGCGCGCCGCGGGACCCAGAACCGGCACCCCGTCCAACGTCGCGCCGCGCAAAACCGGGCTGTCGTCGAGATAGGCGCAGGTCAAAAACCCGGATCGGTCGCGCAACGCCCGTGCCAGCGCGATCCCCTCCGGCGTAGCACCGTAGATTGCGATGCGCGAGACGACGTTCGAGCGTCGATAGAGCCATCCCGTCAGCGCCAGAAGCGCCCAGCGCTGGACCACGAGGCCCGACAAAAACGCGCAACCGAAGAAGAGCGCAGTGCCGCCACCCTGCCATCCGAGGCCGACCCAGAGGGCGAGTGCAGGGAAGCAGGAGAGGACGACCGCCCTTCCCGCTCCCAGCATGGCGAAGTCCTTCAGGGACACGCGCGCTAAACCGGTACCGAGGCTTGCCACTGCGGCGAGACCACTTCCGGTCAGGACTAGGAGCCAGGCATTCCCCCCGAGGCCCCCGCGGCTCAAGGCAGGCGTGAGTTGCAACACCAGCGCAAGGCACGCCATCGCGAGCAGCGCATCGAGCTTCGCGATGACAGCCGCCTTGCGCGGGCGCGACAGCGCGATCAGGCGCGTCGCGATCTTGTCGATAAGCGCTCCCCTCACGCGATCCCTCCGCGCAGGGTTTGCCAGATCAGCGCAAGATCGAGCCGCCACGAGGCCTGCCTTTGGTATAGCAGATCGAGCCGGGCTTTCTCGGGGACGCAAGCCTGATCGTAGATCCGCCGCGCCTCCTCCGCCGTCCGACATCGCGCCAGCAGACGCGCCTCTTTTTGTGCAAACTGCACGCTCGCGAGACCGGTGATCCCCGGCGGGCTTGCGAGCACCTGCGCATAGAGCTGCGGGAAACGCGCTACCACCTCGCGCAGCGGAGGGCGCGGTCCGACGAAGCTCATATCGCCGCGCAGGACGTTCCAGATTTGCGGCAGCTCATCGGCGTGGCAGCGGCGCAGAACCCGCCCGAGCGGGGTGATCCGTGCACGCTTATGCCCGGCGGTGATGCCGTGATCGCCCGCCTCCGCCTCCATCGTGCGGAACTTCCACATCTGAAAGCTGCGCGTGGGACTGTGCATCCGTTCGCCGCCGTAGAACCACGGTCGCCCCTGCACCAGTGCAACCGCCAACCAAACAAGCACGATCAGCGGCAAGACCACGGGCAGCGCCAGCACCGCCAGCGTCAGATCGAAGAGACGTTTACGCCTGCGCCGGGCCGGGGTCATGCCAAATCTCCAGTTACGGGTAGCCACAAGGGGCGAAACTTCCGCAAGCCTAGGCAGGTCGCAGTTGCGATGCGGTTAACGCAGCCCCGCTCCCATGACCGGACCTCACGACACCTGACACCGATACAATCGGTCGTATGGACTTCGCGGGGCGCGAGTGGTTGGATCGCGCCCGATACGAAGGAGGCACCGATGGCATTCGGCAAAAACATCCGCACATGGTTCGAAGGCGCATGGCACGAGGGCGATATCGCCGTGATGCGCGCCGCCGATCACGGGCTTTGGCAAGGCAGCTCGGTCTTTGACGGGGCGCGGCTTTTCGACGGGGTCGTGCCCGATCTCGACTTGCATTGCGCACGCACCAACCGCTCCGCCGAGGCGCTGATGATCACGCCGACCCTCGCCGCCGAGGAGATTGTCGAGATTGCGCGCGAGGGCCTGCGGAAATACGACAAGGGTGCTGCCGTCTACGTTCGCCCGATGTATTGGGCGATTGCGGGTTCCGATCTGGGAGTCGCGCCGAAGCCCGGCGAGACCGGATTCGCACTGTGCCTCGAAGAGGTGGCGATGCCCGATCCCGGCAAGTCGACGACGTTGACCACCACGCAATTCCGTCGCCCCGTTCTGGCCGATAACGTCACCGATGCGAAGGCGGGCTGCCTTTATCCGAACAACGCCCGGATGCTGGTCGAGGCGCAGCGCAAGGGCTTCGGCAACGCGCTGGTGCAGGATGCGATGGGCAATGTCGCAGAAAGCGCGACCGCGAATGTCTGGATGGTGAAGGATGGCGAGTATTTCACGCCCATGCCGAACGGCACATTCCTCGCGGGGCTCACGCGCAAGCGGATCATGGGGCTTCTGCGCGAGGGCGGCGAGACGGTGCATGAAGCGGTGCTGACGCTCGACGATTTCCGCAATGCCGACGAGGTCTTCCTGACCGGCAACTTCGCCAAGGTCACGCCGGTCGCGGGCTTCGACGATGTCAGCTACACGCCCGGCAAGCGCACCCAGCGGGCGCGCGAGGCCTATATGGACTGGGCGCAAGGGTCGCCGCTTTGAGCCTCGACACCCCCGCGGTTGCCAAAGACCTCGCGCCGGGCGATGATCCACGCACACCCCGTCCCGGAGGAGCCATGCGCAAGTTTCTGGTTGTGCTCGACGATACCCGCGAATGCCTCAACGCGATGCGTTTCGCGGCGATGCGCGCGAACCATACCGGCGGCGGCGTGATCATCCTCTCGGTGATCCCGCCCGACGAATACCAGCACTGGATCGGCGTGGCCGAGATCATGCGCGAAGAAGCCCGTGAGCGGATCGAGGCGCATTTCGAGGTCTTCGCGAAATGGATGCGCGACCGTCAGGGCGTGGAGCCGGAACTGGTGATCCGCGAGGGCGAGCCCGTGCCCGAGATCATCGCCGTGATGGACGAACATCCCGAGATCGGCGTGCTGGTACTTGGAGCAGGCTCCGGCAAGGGCGGTGCGGGGCCGCTGGTCAGCCAGATGGTCAAGCAGGCCGGAACGCTGCCCTGCCCGCTGACGATCGTGCCGGGCGAGATGTCGAAGGAAAAGCTCGAACAGATCACCTGACCGATGCCGATGCCCTGGACCTATCGCCATGCGCAGAAGGAGTTCGCCTCCTTCCTCGCCGATGCGCGCGATCGGATGGGCCTCGACTCCGACAATATGACCTACACGGCGGTGGAGGGCGTCTTCGTCACCTTCCGTGCGCGGCTGCGCCCTGTCGAGGCCATCGCCTTCGCCGATTGCCTGCCAGCGGTGTTGCGCGCCATCTTCCTGTATCACTGGGATGTGATGGCGACGCCGCGCCCATTTGGCAGCCGGACCGAGATGACCCGCGAAGCGCAGGCGTTGCGCCCGCATCACAACCTGACCCCCGATAACGCCATCGAAGCCACCGCCTTTGCGCTCTGGCGCCATGTCAATCATCGTGACTTCGAGGCCGCTCTCGCGCGGATCGGGCCGGACGCGGAGGCATTCTGGCGCCCGGAGGTCACCGATCCCGCCCAGATCGCGCCGCGCTTCATCTAGCGCATAGCCGCGATTACTTGATTAATTCAGTCGGAAGGCGCATATGAGCGGCAAGCCAAGGAGGCACGCGATGTTTATTCAGACCGAGACGACCCCGAACCCCGCGACGCTGAAATTCCTGCCCGGCCAGACCGTGCTGGAGACCGGCACCGCTGATTTTCCCACCGCCGAGACGGCGGCCAAATCGCCGCTGGCCAAGCGCGTTTTCGCAGTGCCCGGCGTGACCGGCGTGTTCTTCGGCTCGGATTTCGTGACCGTGACGAAGGACGATGCGACCAGCTGGGATCACGCGAAACCGGCGATCCTCGGCGCGATCATGGAGCATTTCCAGTCCGGCGCCCCGGTGATCGAAGGCGAAGCCGCGCCCTCGGGCCATGCAGAGCATGACGGCGAAGACGGCGCGATCGTCTCGCAGATCAAAGAACTGCTCGACACCCGCGTGCGCCCGGCCGTGGCGCAGGACGGTGGCGACATCACCTTCCACGGGTTCGAGCGTGGTGTGGTCTACCTGCACATGCAGGGTGCCTGCGCCGGTTGCCCGTCGTCGACGCTGACGCTCAAGATGGGGATCGAGAACCTGCTCAGACATTACATCCCCGAGGTTTCAGAGGTCCGTCCGGTCAATGCCTGATCTGACGCTAGGCTTCGACACATCGGCCGCGCATTGCGCGGCCGCTTTGCTGTCGGGTGATGACTGCCTCGTTTCGCGACACGAGGAAATGGGACGCGGACAGGCCGAACGGCTGATGCCGCTTCTCGAAGAGGTGCTCGCAGAGGCGGGCGTCGGCTGGCGCGACCTGACGCGGATCGGCGTCGGGATCGGGCCGGGAAATTTCACCGGCGTCCGCATCGCCGTCTCTGCCGCGCGCGGCCTTTCGCTGAGCCTGCGGGCCCCGGCGCTCGGCGTCTCGATCACCGACGCTGCGCAATTCGGCAGTGAAGGTCCGGTGCTTGCCGCCGTCGCAGCACCACGCGAGCGCGTCTATCTCGAAGGGTTCCGCACCGCACAGGCCATTCCGCTCGATCTGCATGAGCTCGACGCGCTGCCCGAGGGCTTGGCCGAACCCGGCCTGACCTGCATCGGCACCGCCGCCGAAGAGGTCGCCCAACGGATCGGTGCCGCCGCCGCGCCCGCAGCCTTCGCCCCCGCCGAAGCCATCGCACGGATCGCGGCCTCTCGCGAATTCATCCCCGGAGAACGCCCCGCGCCGCTTTATCTGCGTGCCGCTGACGCCGCTCCGCCCTCCGATCCGCCGCCGAGGATCCTCGACTGATGCGCGCCGAAGCCCTCGCCGAGCTGCATGCCGCCTGCTTCACCACACCGCGCCCGTGGAACGAGGCCGAATTCCGGGATCTGATGCGCGGCCCCGGCACCTTTCTGTTGAACGAAAATCGAGGCTTCCTGCTGGGACGCGTCATCGCGGGCGAAGCCGAGCTTCTGACCCTCGCGGTCGACCCGAAAGGCCGCCGCAACGGCACGGGCCGCGCGCTGGTCGAGCGGTTCGCACAGGAAGCCGAAGCGCTGGGGGCCGAAAGCGCCTTCCTCGAAGTCTCCGCCGAGAACGACGCCGCGCGCGCGCTTTATGCCGCGACCGGCTGGAAGGAATCGGGGCGCCGGAAGGGCTATTACCGCAACCCGGAAGGCGATCGCATTGACGCTCTGGTTCTCACTTTGCCGCTCGCTAGAGCGACAAGCTGACCGTTCAATCAAATTTGTCTTGCGACCTCGCGTCATCCACAACTTGACGCTTGACCCCCTTGGCAAGCTCTGCCCAAATCGGCCTGTCCGCGCGCTGAACCGAGCGCGCCAACAGGCTTATCCAACAGGGCCATAACGTTCGGGAGTAATCCATGACCTATTTCACCAAGTTCCTTGGCGCCGCGACCGCGCTCGCGCTCAGCGCCGGGGCCGCGCTGGCCGATCCCGCGATCATTTACGATCTGGGCGGCAAATACGACAAGAGCTTCAACGAGGCCGCCTTCAACGGCGCCAAGCGTTGGGCCGAAGAGACCGGCGGCTCCTACAAGGAACTGGAAATGCAGTCGGAAGCTCAGCGTGAGCAGGCCCTGCGCAAACTCGCCGAGTCCGGCGCCAACCCGATCGTGATGACCGGCTTCGCCTTCGGCGACACGCTCAACACCGTCGCTCCCGACTACCCCGACACCAAGTTCGCGATCGTCGACATGGTCGTCGACCAGCCCAACGTCGAGTCGATCGTCTTCAAGGAAGAGCAAGGCTCCTACCTCGTCGGCATGATGGCCGCGATGGCCTCGAAGACCGGCACCGTCGGCTTCGTCGGCGGCATGGACATCCCGCTGATCCGCAAGTTCGCCTGCGGTTACGTTCAGGGCGTGAAAGCCGTGAACCCCGACGCGAAAGTCATCCAGAACATGACCGGCACCACCCCGGCGGCGTGGAACGACCCGGTGAAGGGCGGCGAGATCGCCAAGGCCCAGATCAGCCAGGGCGCGGACGTGATCTACGCAGCCGCCGGCGGCACCGGCATCGGCGTTCTGCAGGCAGCCGCGGATGGCGACGTCCTGTCGATCGGCGTGGACAGCAACCAGAACTACCTGCACCCGGGCAAGGTCCTGACCTCGATGCTCAAGCGTGTCGACAACGCCGTCTATGACGCGTTCTCGGCGGGCCCCGATCTGAAGCCGGGCATCAAGGTGATGGGTCTGGCCCAGAACGGCGTCGGCGTCGCGATGGACGACAACAACAAGTCGCTCGTCACGCCCGAGATGGAAAAAGCGGTGGAGCAGGCGAAAGCCGACATCGCTTCGGGCAAGATCGAAGTGCATGACTACATGTCGGACGACAGCTGCCCGGTCGAGTGATGAACACAACAGAGTCGAACAACGCGGGGCGGCAGGCAACTGCCGCCCTTGCCACTGAAAACGCCAGCGATGCGGCCGAGGCGGCCCACGCTGCCGCCACGCCCACGGGCGCGCCCGCGATCGAGCTGAAAGGCATCTCGAAAGCCTTCGGCACGGTGCAGGCCAACAAGGACATTTCGATCCGGGTCATGCCCGGCACGATCCACGGTATCATCGGCGAGAACGGCGCGGGGAAATCCACCCTGATGTCGATCCTGTACGGCTTCTACAAAGCCGATGCGGGCGAGATCTGGATCAAAGGCAAGCACACCCATATCCCCGACAGCCAGGCCGCGATCAGCGCCGGCATCGGCATGGTCTTCCAGCATTTCAAGCTGGTGCAGAATTTCACCGTGCTCGAGAACATCATCCTTGGCGCCGAGGATGGCGCGCTGCTGCGCCCCTCGCTCTCCAAGGCCCGCAAGGAACTCAAGCGCCTCGCCGAGGAATACGAGCTCAACGTCGATCCCGACGAGAAGATCGAAGAGCTCTCCGTCGGCCACCAGCAGCGCGTGGAAATCCTCAAGGCGCTCTATCGTCAGGCGGATATCCTGATCCTCGACGAGCCGACCGGGGTGCTGACGCCCGCCGAGGCCGATCACCTCTTCCGCATCCTCGATTTCCTCCGCAAGGAAGGAAAGACGATCATCCTGATCACCCACAAGCTGCGCGAGATCATGGAGATCACCGACACGGTCAGCGTGATGCGCCGCGGCGAGATGACGGCGACGGTGAAGACCGCCGAGACCTCGCCCGAGCAACTCGCCGAGCTGATGGTGGGCCGCAAGGTTCTGCTCAACGTCGACAAGACAGCAGCCCAACCCGGCAAGACCGTGCTGGAGGTCGAGAACCTCCGCGTGAAAGACGAAGACGGGATCGAGCGCCTCAAGGGCATCAATCTCGAAATCCGCGCGGGCGAGATCCTCGGCATCGCGGGCGTGGCGGGCAACGGCCAGTCCGAACTGCTGGAAATCCTCGGCGGTTTCGCCAAGGGCACCGGCAACATCCGCATCAACGGCGAAGAGATCGACCTCACCGGCAAGCATAGCGACGGCCAGTCCCGCCGGCGCCGGGGCATCTCGCACGTCCCCGAGGACCGCCATAGCCTCGGCCTGATCCTCGATTTCGCCGCGTGGGAGAATATGGTCTTCGGCTATCACACCGATCCGGCCTATCAGAAGAACCGCTTCGTCATGGACAATGCGGGGATCGTCGCCCACACGGCCGAGGCGATGGAACGCTTCGACGTGCGTCCGCCGATCCCGACCCTGCCCGCGAAGAGCTTCTCGGGCGGCAACCAGCAAAAGATCGTGCTGGCCCGCGAGATCGAACGAAGCCCGGCGCTGCTGCTGGTGGGCCAACCCACCCGCGGCGTCGATATCGGCGCAATCGAATTCATCCACAAACGCATCATCGAACTGCGCGACCAAGGCGCCGCGATCCTGTTGGTCTCGGTCGAGCTTGACGAGATCCGGGCGCTCTCGGACCGGGTCGCGGTCATGTTCGACGGGCAGATCATGGGCATCGGCCCCGTCGAGACCGCCACGCAAACCGGCATGGGCTGCCTCATGGCGGGCATGGGCGGCGAGGACGTGCGCGGCATGGACGGCTGGACGATCGCCGCGCCCGAGGAGAGCCAATAATGGAAAAGACACCGAAATGGGTCGATGTGGCCCTGATCCCGCTCCTCAACCTGCTGATCGCTTTCGTGATCTCGGGGATCGTGGTGCTGCTGATCGGCGAAGACCCGATCAAGGCGATCAAGGTCATGGTCTCGGGCGCGCTCGGCTCGCCCTATGGCTGGGGCTACACGCTGTATTACGCGACCAACTTCATCTTCACCGGCCTCGCGGTCGCGGTCGCCTATCACGCCAGCCAGTTCAACATCGGCGGCGAGGGTCAGGCGACGCTGGGCGGGCTTGGCGTGGCGCTGGTGCTGCTCGCGTTCCCGTGGCCGCATTGGACCATCGCGCTGATCGCGGCGATGGCAGGCGGCGCGATCTTCGGCGCGGCCTGGGCGGCGATCCCGGCCTATCTGCAGGCCAAGCGCGGCAGCCATATCGTGATTACCACGATCATGTTCAACTTCATCGGCGCGGCAGTGCTGAACTACATGCTGGTCAACGTGCTGCGTCCGCGCGGCTCGATGGACCCGGCCACCGCGCGCTTCGGCGCGTCGACACATCTGCCGACCTTCCATGACTTCCCGCTCGTCGGTCAGTTCTTCTCGAAATCGGTCCCAGCGAACGTGTCCTTCTTTGTGGCGATCCTCGCCTGCTATCTCGTCTGGGTCCTGATCTGGCGCACCAAGCTTGGCTTCGAGATCCGCGCTTTCGGGCGGTCCGAGTCGGCAGCGCGCTATGCCGGCATCTCGCCGGTGAAAATCGTGATGGCGGCGATGCTGATCTCGGGCGGCCTCGCCGGCCTGATGGCGATCAACAACGTGATGGGTGAGGCGCATCGCCTCGTGCTCAACTCGGTCGAGGGCGCGGGCTTCATCGGGATCGCGGTCGCACTGATGGGCCGCAACCACCCGTTCGGCGTGTTCCTCGCGGCACTTCTCTTCGGCTTCCTCTACCAGGGCGGCGGCGAGCTGGCGCTGGAAACCACGATCCCGCGCGAGCTGATCACCGTGATCCAGGCGCTCGTGATCCTGTTCACCGGGGCCTTCGACAACATGCTGCGCGCACCGATCGAGAGCTTCTTCGTCGCGCGCGCCAACGCCCGGAAGGAGGCCTGAGATGGATTTCGGAACGATCATCGAAATTCTCGATAGCGCCGTTCGCCTCGGCACGCCGCTGCTGCTCGCCTGCCTCGCGGGCCTGTTCTCGGAACGCGCGGGCATCTTCGACATCGGCCTCGAGGGCAAGATGCTGATGGCCGCCTTCTTCTCCGGCGCGGTCGCGGCGGTGACGGGCAATGCGTGGCTTGGCCTTCTCGCAGGCGTCGGAGGCTCGATGAGCCTCGCCTTCGTGCACGGCCTCGCCTCGATCACCTTCCGCGGCAATCAGCTGATTTCCGGCGTCGCGGTAAACTTCCTTGCCTCGGGCTTTACCGTTCTGATCGCGCAAAGCTGGTTCCATCAGGGCGGCCGCACACCGCAACTCTCGGGCAACGGGCGCTTCGATCCGATCACCCTGCCCGGCGCCGACGCGGTCCAAGATGTACCCTTCCTCGGTCCGATCTATTCGAACCTGATCTCGGGACACTCGATCCTCGTCTATGTCGCCTTCGCGATGGTGCCGATCACCTGGTGGGTGCTGTTCCGCACCCGCTTCGGCCTGCGCCTGCGCGCGGTGGGCGAGAACCCGGAATCGGTCGACACCGCAGGCATCTCGGTCATTCGGATGCGCTACACCGCCGTCGCCATCACCGGCGTTCTGGCGGGTCTGGGCGGCGTCTATCTGGCAACCGGTCTGGCGGCTGGCTTCGTGAAGGAAATGACCGCCGGGCGCGGCTATATTGCTCTGGCGGCTCTGATTTTCGCGAAATGGCGGCCGGTTCCGGCACTTGGGGCCACGATGCTCTTCGGCCTGCTGGAAGCGATCTCGAACCGCTATCCGAATATCGATCTGGGCGTCGTAACCCTGCCGATCCAGTTCATGCAGGCGGTGCCCTACATCCTCACCGTGATCATCCTCGCGGGTTTCATCGGCAAGGCGATCCCGCCGCGTGCAGGGGGGCAGCCCTATGTCAAAGAGCGCTGAACTCGCGCAACTGATCCGCGAGCGTGCGGGCGACGAGGCCCCGCGCCTCGGCCTGATCCTCGGCTCCGGCCTCGGCCATCTGGCCGAGGAGATCGAGGGCGTGGCGATCCCCTATTCGGAGCTTCCGGGCTTTCCTCATGCGGGCGTCTCGGGGCACAATCCGAAGCTGGTGATCGGCACGCTCGAAGGCATCCGCGTGGCCGTCTTCGGCGGTCGGGTTCACTATTATGAACACGGCAATCCCGCCGAGATGCGCCTGCCGCTGGAGATCCTCAAGGAACTCGGCTGCGAGAGTCTGCTGCTGACCAATGCGGCCGGCAGCCTGCGCGAGGACATCCAGCCCGGCGGGCTGATGATGCTGAACGATCACATCAACTTCTCGGGCAACAATCCCCTGATCGGCGAGCCCTCGGATGCGCGTTTCGTGCCGCTGACCGAGGCGCATGATCCGGACATCCGCGCCGGGCTCAAAGCCGCCGCCAAGGCCGAAGGGATCGAACTGCCCGAAGGGGTCTATTGCTGGTTCTCCGGCCCGACCTTCGAAACCCCCGCCGAAATCCGCGCCGCGAAAGTCTTCGGCGCCGATGCGGTGGGCATGTCGACCGTGCCGGAAGTGATCCTTGCGCGCTTCCTCGGGCTGCGCGTGGCCGCCGTCTCCGTCATCACCAATATGGGGGCGGGCATGGCACAGGAGAATATCAGCCACGAGCAGACCAAGGCGATCGCGCCCATGGGCGCGGCCAAGCTCGAACAGGTTTTGCGACGATATCTGCAACAGTTGTAACCCCGCGGCACGGCGGGGTTTGACTTCGCCTGCCCTTCGGGGACACTAACGATGCAACCTCCTCAGCGGGTGCAGTTCATGCAGATCTACCTGCCCATCGCCGAAGTCTCGGTCAATATCTTCACCCTGCTGGGGCTCGGCGGCATCGTGGGGCTGCTCTCGGGCCTGTTCGGCGTGGGCGGCGGCTTCCTGATCACCCCGCTTCTGTTCTTCATCGGCATCCCCCCTTCCGTCGCCGTGGCCACCGGCGCGAACCAAGTTGTCGCCTCGTCCGTGTCGGGCGTTCTGGCGCAGCTCAAACGCAAGGCGGTCGACATTCCGATGGGGCTCGTGCTGCTGGTGGGCGGCCTGCTCGGCTCGGCCAGCGGCATCTACGTCTTCAACCTGCTGACCGAGCTGGGCCAGATCGATCTCGCGGTGCAGCTTTGCTACGTCGTCTTCCTCGGCCTGATCGGCCTTCTGATGCTGCAAGAGGGCATCCGCACCATCCAAAAGCAGCGCAAGGGCGGTGGCGTGCGCAAGAAACGCGTGCAGCACACTTGGGTCCACAAGCTGCCCTTCAAGTTCAAGTTCCGCGCCTCGGGCCTCTATATCTCGGTGATCCCGCCGCTGCTGGTCGGTGTCGCGGTCGGTATCCTCGCAGCGATCATGGGCGTCGGCGGCGGCTTCATCATGGTTCCGGCGATGATCTATCTGCTCAACATGCCGACCAAGGTCGTGATCGGCACCTCGCTGTTCCAGATCCTGTTCGTCTCGGCCTTCACCACGCTGATGCACGCGATCACCAACCAGACGGTCGACGTGATGCTGGCGCTCCTGCTGATCGTCGGCGGCGTGATCGGCGCGCAGATCGGCTCGCGTCTCGGCGCGCGCCTGAAGGCGGAACAGCTGCGCATTCTGCTGGCGCTACTGGTGATCATCGTCGCCGGCAAGCTCGGCCTCGACCTCGTGCTTCATCCGAGCAACCTCTACTCCATCGCGACGGGGGGCGAATGATGATCCGAGCCGCCCTCCTCGCCCTCGGCCTCTGTGCTGTCGCCCTGCCCGCTCTGGCACAGGACCAACAGGTTCTGCCCGCGCGTCCGGGAATGCCGATCACCAATCGCCCCGAACCCGATGAGCAGATCGTGGCAGGCCTCAGCCGCGACAATATCGGGATCACCACTTCGTTCGACGGCAGCCAGATCCTGATCTACGGCGCCATCAAACGCGAGAAGCCGGAGCCCGAAGGGCAGAAGCTCGCCGTGATCGTGACGCTCGAAGGGCCGCTCGGCCCGGTCACCATCCGCAAGAAATCGCGTGAATTCGGGATCTGGGTGAACACGGCTTCGGTCGGCGTCGCCGCTGCCCCCAGCTATTACGCCGTCGCCACCTCCGGCCCGCTCGGCGATATCCTCGATCGGCGCACCGACACCCAGCAGCGGATCTCGATTCCGCTCGCGATGCGCGCTTTCTCCGGTCCGATCACCGTCGACGATTCGATCCCCTTCACCGAGGCGCTCGTCGATATCCGAAAGGAACAGGGGCTCTACAAACTCGAGACCGGCGGCGTGCATATCGTGGATAACACGCTGTTCCGCGCCGATTTCGCGCTGCCTGCGAACCTCACCGAGGGCGATTACAAGACGCGTATCTTCCTGCTGCGCGACGGCAAGCTGGTGGACAAATACCAATCCGCGATCGAGGTGCGCAAAGTCGGGCTGGAGCGCTGGCTCTACACGCTCGCGCATGAGAACGCGGCGCTCTACGGGCTCTTGTCGCTGGCGCTTGCCGTCTTCGCAGGCTGGGCCGCCGCCGCGATCTTCCGCTTCGTGCGTTAACCGCGCCCGACGAAGGGCATCGCGCTCGCCATCACCGTCATGTTGAGCACATTCGCCTCAAGCGGCAGCCCGGCCATGTGCAGCACCGAGCGCGCGACATTGGCCACGTCCATCGTGGGCTCCGCCGTCTTTGTCGCTGCGGCATCGATATTGGCCAGCAACCCGGTGCGCGCGTTGCCGACGTCGATCTGCCCGCAGGCGATGTCGAAATCGCGCCCGTCCAGCGCGATCTGCTTGGTCATACCGTTGATCGCGTGTTTGGTGGTCGTATAGGCGAGCGATTTCGCGCGCGGCACCTGCCCCGAGATCGAGCCGTTATTGATGATCCGTCCGCCGCGCGGCGCCTGCCCTCGCATCTGCGCGAAAGCGGCGCGGGCACACAGGAACATACCCGTCAGATTCACCGCGATACAGGCATCCCAATCCTCCAGCGTAACCTCGTCGGGCAAGGCCGCAGGCGGGAACATCCCGGCATTGTTGAACAGCACGTCGATCCGGCCGAACCTGGCGACCACCTCGGCGAAGGCGCGCTCCACCGCTGCCGCATCGCTCACGTCGCAGGCCACGGCCAGCCCGTCGCCTTGCGCGGCGCTCTCCGCCAGCTTGTCCTCCGAGCGCGCCAGACAGGCGACCTGCCAGCCCTCGGCCAGCGCGGTCTCTGCCACTGCGCGCCCGATCCCGGCGCTCGCCCCGGTCACCACCATCACGCCCATCTCGCCCCTCCTTCGCCTTGGCTCAAATATCCCCGCCGGAGGCTCCTGCCCTATCCGTCCTGCGGTTCGGCTTTCAGTTCCAGCTTACCGCCGCCTTTCGGCAGATCGTCAATGGTCAGCGGCGCCGAGGGCCGCGCCAGCCGCGCCCGCACCACCCACAAGAGCCGATGCTGCGCCCGGGTGATCGCGACATAGGCCAGCCGCTTCCACAGCGGGATGCCCGCCTCGATACGCCCTGCCCGGTAGGCCGCATAGATATCCGGCGCGAAGACCTGCACGTCTTCCCATTGCGAGCCCTGCGCCTTGTGGATCGTCACCGCAGCGCCATGCAGGAAGGTCGCGCCCATCCGGGCCGCGAAAGGAATGAACGGCTCCTCCTCGTCCGGCATTTCGATCTTCACGATCGAGGCCGCCGAGAGCCGCGGGTCTTCCGCCCCCATCACATGCAGCCGCGAGAAACCGGGCTTCTTGCCGGGGCCGAGATAGATCACCTGCGCGCCCTTGATCAGGCCGCGCGCCTCCAGATCGATCCGCTTCTTGCGGTGCTTCACCGGCAGTTCGATCCCGTCGCAGATCAAGGGCTCGCCCGGCAGCATCATGTCGGCTGGCGCGGAATGCGCGGCGCGGAAGGCGTGGATCAGCCGGATGCGTGTGGCGTTGCGCCAGACCAGCACCGGCGAACGCGCCATCAGATCGCTCTCCACCCGCTCGGCCCAGACGACGCGGTCATCCTTGGCGGCGGCCTTTTCGATCTCGCGCTCGAACTGCTCGAAGGTCACGCTCTCATCGCCCAGCATATGCGCCAGATCGAGGATCGGGTTATCCTCGGCCTGCCGGTGGATGCGGTGCAGGATGTGTTTGCGCTCGTCGGGCAAACGCTCGAAGACCATCTCGCCCGACTGGTTCACGGGCGCCAACTGCGCCGGGTCGCCGAACAGCACCAGCGTCGGGAAAATTTCGCGCAGGTCGTCGAACTGACGCTCATCCAGCATCGAGGCCTCATCGACAAACCCGATATCGAGCGGGTCTTCGCGCCGCTTCCAGCCATTGATGAAATCCGAGCCGCGCAGCCCCGCCGAGGCCAGCGCCGCCGGGATCGATTTGTGCAGATCGTAGAAGGCTTTCGCCCGGTCGAGCGTCGCTTCGGTCAGGCCCATCTCGATCAGCAATTCGGGCTTGGGCCGCTCGCCCTGCCCGGTCAGCCATTCCGCGATCCGCTCATATTCGGGATCGTAGACCGGCGTGTAGAGAATGCGGTGGATCGTCGTCGCGGGCACGCCACGCGACCGCAATACGCTCGCCGCCTTGTTCGTGGGCGCGAGGATCGCCAGCGTGCGCTTTTCGCGGCGCCTCTTACCCTCGAAATCGCCCGAGACCAGATCGACGCCTGCCGCCTCCAGCGCCTTGTACAACTCCGCCAGAAGCAGCGTCTTGCCCGACCCCGCCTTGCCGATCACCGAAAGCACGCGATTGCTGCCGCTTTCCGGCGTCATCGAGCCTTCGAGAATATCGACCCCCGCCGCCTCGAGCGCGGAAGCAACGGCATCCCAAGCCTCGGCCTGGTCCTCGGAAAACTGGATCATGGGGGTCGTCATGGCGCGACCTTACCTGCGCGCCTTGGCGGGCGGAAGGGCGAAAGGGCTCGGTTTTCGCGGGGTCCGACGCCGGGAGCCTCCGGCGGGAATATTTGGGTCGAGAAGAAGACGCCGCTTCTTCCCGATCCCAAACGGGCTGCGCGCTCAGGCGGCTTTCTCGGCCGGGGTCGCGAGCGTCACGATATCCATCATGATCCGGTTCAGCTCGAAATCCTTGGGCGTGTAGACGCGCGCCACGCCGAAGCTCAGGAGCTTCTTGGCGTCCTCATCCGGGATGATCCCGCCGACGACGACCGGGACATGGTCGAGGCCAGCGGCGCGCATCCGCTCCATCAACTCCTCGATCAGGGGCATATGCGAGCCCGACAGGATCGACAGCCCCACCACATGCGCCTCGTCCTCGATGGCTTTGGCGACGATCTGTTCCGGCGTCAGGCGAATGCCGTCATAGGTGATGTCCATGCCGCAATCGCGGGCGCGGAAGGCGATCTGCTCGGCGCCGTTCGAATGGCCGTCGAGGCCCGGTTTGCCGACGAGGAATTTCAGGCGACGGCCCAGCTGCGAGCTGACCGCATCCACGGCCTCGCGGATATCGTCGAGCCCTTCGGTCTGGTTCGAGGGCGAGCGCGAGACCCCCGTGGGGCCGCGATACTCGCCATGGACGGCGCGCATCACGCCCGCCCATTCGCCCGTCGTCGCGCCCGCTTTCGCGGCAGCGATCGAAGCTTCCATGATATTCTTGCCAGCCTTCGCGTCCGCCTTGAGCTGAGCCAGCGCCGCCTGCACCGCGGCCTCGTCACGCTCGGCGCGCCAGGCATTCAGACGGTCGATCTGCTCCTGCTCCACCGCCGGGTCGACGACCATGATGCCGCCATCGCCTGCGGTCAGCGGCGAGGGCTCGCCCTGCTGCCAGCGGTTCACGCCGACGACGATGGTTTCCTCGGCCTCGATGCGGTTGATCCGCGCGGCGTTCGATTCCACCAGACGCGACTTCATGTAGTCGATCGCGGCAATCGCCCCGCCCATACCGTCGAGCGTTTCCAGCTCAGCCCGCGCGCCGTCCTTCAGCGCCTCGACCTTCGCACTCACCGCCGGGTTGCCGTCGAAGAGATCGCCATATTCCAGAAGGTCGGTCTCATAGGCCATGATCTGCTGCATCCGGAGCGACCATTGCTGATCCCACGGGCGCGGCAGGCCGAGCGCTTCGTTCCACGCGGGCAGCTGCACGGCGCGGGCGCGCGCGTTCTTCGACAGCGTCACGGCCAGCATCTCGATCAGGATGCGGTAGACGTTGTTCTCGGGCTGCTGTTCGGTCAGGCCGAGCGAGTTCACCTGCACGCCATAGCGGAAACGGCGGAATTTTTCGTCCTCGACGCCGTAGCGGTCACGGCAGATCTCGTCCCACAGCTCGGTGAAGGCGCGCATCTTGCACATCTCGGTAACGAAGCGGATGCCCGCATTCACGAAGAAGGAGATGCGCCCGACCATCGCGGGGAAAGCCTCTTCCGGCACCTTGGTTTTCAGATCATCCAGCACCGCAATCGCGGTCGCGAGCGCGAAGGCCAGCTCCTGCTGCGGCGTCGCCCCGGCTTCCTGCAGATGATAGGAACAGACGTTCATCGGGTTCCATTTCGGCAGGTGCTCGCGGGTATAGGCCGCGACATCGGTGATCATCGCGAGCGAGGGCTTCGGCGGGCAGATATAGGTGCCGCGCGAGAGGTATTCCTTCACCAGATCGTTCTGAACCGTCCCCTGCAGCTTCGACACATCCGCACCCTGCTCCTCGGCCACAGCGATATAGAGCGACAAGAGCCACGGCGCGGTCGCGTTGATCGTCATCGAAGTGTTCATCTGCTCGAGCGGGATCTCATCGAACAGCGCACGCATGTCGCCCAGATGGCAGACCGGCACGCCGACCTTGCCCACCTCGCCGCGCGACAGGACATGATCGCTGTCATAGCCGGTCTGGGTCGGCAAATCGAAAGCCACCGAAAGCCCCGTCTGCCCCTTGGAGAGGTTGTTGCGATAGAGCGCGTTCGAGGCGGAGGCCGTGGAATGGCCCGCATAGGTGCGAAACAGCCAGGGGCGGTCTTTGGCGGGCATCGTGTCGGTCATGGCGGCCTCCATCGGAATACGAATCTTCGTTGCGCAATATTGTTGCGCGTTGAGATGGTTTAAATTGAATTTTGTGATCCTGTCAATTCGCTGCAACGCGGCGTGACTGGTTTCACGCAGCGTCCGCGACGCGAAGCTTTATAAATAAGAGTTTGCTCGCAGCTCGAAAATCGAGAGGGACATAAAATTACAAAAACGGAACGTCAGGGATTGAAAAGTTGCGCAGCCATGCGTATCCCTCTGAACGAACACCGCCCGATTCTGCGGCGCGGCAAGGACAGACAGGAGAAAGCCATGGCCCTTGATCAGGAAACCGGTATCGCGCCCTACGATGCGCCGGAGAAGGACCTTTACGAGATCGGCGAGATGCCGCCCCTCGGCTACGTCCCCCCGAAAATGTACGCTTGGGCGATCCGTCGCGAACGCCATGGCGAGCCCGAGCAGTCGTTCCAGCAGGAAGTCGTCGACACCTGGGAGATCGACAGCCACGAAGTGCTCGTTCTCGTGATGGCCGCGGGCGTGAACTATAACGGCGTCTGGGCCGGTCTCGGCGTGCCGATCTCGCCCTTCGACGGTCACAAGCAGCCCTATCACATCGCAGGCTCGGACGCGTCGGGCATCGTCTGGAAGGTGGGCGACAAGGTCAAACGCTGGAAAGTCGGCGACGAGGTGGTAATCCACTGCAACCAGGACGATGGCGACGACGAAGAGTGCAACGGCGGCGACCCGATGTTCTCTCCCTCCCAGCGGATCTGGGGCTACGAGACGCATGACGGCTCGTTCTCGCAGTTCACCCGCGTGCAGGCGCAGCAGTTGATGCCGCGCCCGAAGCACCTGACCTGGGAAGAGGCCGCCTGCTACACGCTGACGCTGGCCACCGCCTACCGGATGCTGTTCGGTCACCACCCGCATGAGCTCAAGCCCGGCCAGAACGTGCTGGTCTGGGGCGCCTCGGGCGGTCTGGGTTCCTACGCGATCCAGCTTGCGAACACCGCGGGCGCCAATGCGATCGGCGTGATCTCGGACGAGAGCAAGCGTCAGTTCGTGATGGATCAGGGCGCCAAGGGCGTGATCAACCGCAAGGACTTCAAATGCTGGGGTCAGCTGCCCACGGTCAACACGCCGGAATATAACGAGTGGCTGAAAGAGGCCCGCAAATTCGGCAAGGCGATCTGGGACATCACCGGCAAGGGCGTGAACGTGGACATGGTCTTCGAACACCCCGGCGAAGCGACCTTCCCGGTCTCGACGCTGATCGTGAAGAAGGGCGGCATGGTCGTGATCTGCGCCGGCACCTCGGGCTTCAACTGCACCTTCGACGTGCGCTACATGTGGATGCACCAGAAGCGCCTGCAGGGTTCGCACTTCGCCAACCTCAAGCAGGCGGCCTCGGCCAACAAGCTGATGGTGGAGCGGCGTCTGGACCCCTGCATGTCCGAGGTCTTCCCGTGGGATCAGATCCCGCAGGCCCATACCAAGATGCTGCGCAACGAGCATAAGCCGGGCAACATGGCGGTGCTGGTTCAGGCCCCGAAAACCGGGCTGCGTACCTTCGAGGACGCGCTGGAAGCGGGTCGCCGCAACTGACGACCCGTTGTTGTTTCACGGGAAACCCGCGCTCGGGAGGGCGCGGGTTTTTCTATTTTTTGGGTGAGGGACGCGCCCGAGCCTTGGGTGGGCGCTTTGTCCGGTTCGCGGCTGGGTGCTTTAACTCACGAACCCGTCGGCCCTTCGTGCCCGCGCTGACATCGCCAATGCGCCCTCCCGTGGTGAGGGTCGGGCGCGGCCCGGGGCTCTTCGCCCCGCGCCAAGGACGCAGCCCAAAAGAAAAACGCCCGGCCTTTCGGACCGGACGCTTCCCACTCGTACCACCGGTTGTCAGGCTGCCTCGTTAACGTCGTCGGGCTGCTTCGCGCCGGTCATGTAGGCCACCGCATCCGACATCGAATGGTTCTTCGGATCGATCACGCAAAGCCGCTTGCCCAGCCGGTGGACGTGGACACGATCCGCCACCTCGAAGACGTGCGGCATGTTGTGCGAGATCAGGATGATCGGCAGACCTTTTGCCTTGAGATCGAGGATCAGGTTCAGCACCTGACGGCTTTCCTTCACGCCCAGCGCCGCCGTCGGCTCGTCCATGATGATCACTTTCGACCCGAAGGCCGCAGCACGGGCCACCGCCACGCCCTGACGCTGACCACCCGACAGCGTCTCGACCGCCTGATCGATGTCCTGAATGGTCGCCAGCCCCAGATCGTTGAGCTTCTCTCGGGCGAAGGCACGCATCGCGGGCTTGTCGAGCATCCGCAGCCATTTGCCCATCGGACCGGCGCGGCGCAACTCGCGCCCGACGAACATGTTGTCCACGATCGACAGCGCGGGAGAGAGCGCGAGCGTCTGGTAGACCGTCGCGATCCCGGCATCCTGCGCCTCCAGCGGGCTCTTGAAGGAGATCGGCTTGCCTTCGAGCTTGATCTCGCCCTCGTCGGCCGTAACGGCCCCGGAGATCGCCTTGATGAGCGAGGATTTCCCGGCCCCGTTATCGCCGATCACGGCAAGGATTTCGCCCGGGTAGAGATCGAAGTCGCACTCGTCGAGGGCGGTGACGCGGCCATAGCGTTTGACCAGACCGCGTGCGGTGAGAATGGGTTCTTGCGTCATGCCGAAACCTTTCTGATCCATTGGTCGATAGCGACCGCGATGATGATGAGCCAGCCGATGGCGAAGACCTGCCAGAGCACGTCCACATTCGCGAGCCGCAGCCCCGACTGGAACACGCCCACGATCAGCGCCCCGAACAATGCGCCGAGGATCGAGCCGCGCCCGCCGAAGAGCGAGATGCCCCCGATCACCACGGCGGTGATGGAATGCAGGTTCGCCTCGTAGAAGGCCTGCGGCGAGATCGAGCCCACGCGGCCGATCGACGCCCAGGCTGCGATCGCGCAGACGAGACCGGCGAGACCGTAGACCGACAGCAGCGTGCGGTCGGTGCGGATGCCCGCGAGTTCCGCCGCCTCCTTGTCGTCGCCCACGGCATAGACGTGGCGGCCCCAGGCGGTCTTGTTCAGCAGATACCAGAGCACGAGGAACACCACGACCATCAGGACCGACCCATAGGTCAGCCGCGCATTGCCGACGGTAATCGTGTTGCCGAAGAATTTCAGAAGGGGCGCGAACTTGTCGATATCCTGCGAGCGGATCGACTGCGCGCCCGAAAGCCACAGGTTGAGCGCGTAGAAGATCGACCAGGTGCCGAGCGTGGTGATGAAGGGCGGCAGTTTCACCTTGGTGACGAGGAAGCCGTTCAGCAAACCGGCGCCGGTGCCGCCTGCGAAGGAAATCAGTAGCGCGATCGGTGCGGGCACGCCCATGTAGACGGCAAGGTTGCCGGCGATCACCGACATCAGCACCATGATCGCGGCCACCGACAGGTCGATGCCTGCGGTCAGGATGATCAGCGATTGCGCCGCAGCCAGCATCCCGATGATCGAGACCTGCTGCATGATCAGGGTCAGGTTGAAGGCCGAGAAGAACTTGCCCCCTGCGACCAGGCCGAACACGGCGACGGACAACAGCAGCACGATCACCGGCACCATCGTCGGATTGCCGTGCAGCCCGTGCTGGATCGTGCCGAGAAGCCCGCGTTTCTTACTCTTGAAGGCCGCGACGGTCTTGTCGCTTTGGTCGAGGCCGTGCTCGAAGGACTGGCCGCGAGGCGGAACGGTCTGGGTCATGTCCGTCATCCTCTTTGTGCAATGTGGGGTGAAGGGCCGTCACGCGGCCCAAAGGAAAGGGCCACCGCGCGGGGCGGCCCTTCCGGTCTTTCAGGCGGGGATCAGCCCCAGCACTGCTTCAGGCCTTCTTCCGACGAGATCGAGTCGATGCCATCGACCGGCTGGTCGGTGATCAGCGTCACGCCGGTGTTGTAGAAATCGAGACCTTCGGAGTTCTGCGGCTTGGTGCCGTCCTTGGCGAAGGCCGCGATCGCTTCGATGCCCATCGAGGCCATCTTCAGCGGGAACTGCATCGAGGTCGCGCCAATGATGCCTTCCTTGACGTTCTGCACGCCCGGGCAGCCGCCATCGACCGAAACGATGATCGCCTGATCCTGCATACCGACCGATTTCAGCGCCTCGTAGGCACCGGCGGCAGCGGGCTCGTTGATCGTGTAGACGACGTTGATGCCCGGATCCTTCTGGAGAAGGTTCTCCATCGCGGTGCGGCCGCCCTGCTCGTTGCCGTTGGTCACGTCATGGCCGACGATGCGCGGATCGTCTTCGTCGCCGATCTTCTTCTCGTCTTTGATGTCGATGCCGAAGCCCTTCATGAAGCCCTGATCGCGCAGGTAATCGACCGAGACCTGGCTCGGGTTGAGGTCGAGGAAGCCGATCTTCGCATCCGCAGCCTTGTCGCCCATTTTCGCCTTGGCCCACTGACCGATCAGCTCGCCTGCCTTGAAGTTGTCGGTGGCGAAGGTCGCATCGGCGGTGTCGGCGGGCTCGAACGGGGTGTCGAGCGCGATCACCAGCGCACCGGCCTCGCGCGCCTTCGTAACCGCAGGCGCAAGCGCACGGCTGTCGGACGGGGTGATCAGGATACCCTTGGCGCCTGCCGCGATGCAGCTTTCGACCGCCGCGACCTGGCTTTCCACGTCGCCGTCGAGCTTGCCCGCATAGGTGTTGAGCGTGATGCCCATCTCTTTGGCCTTGGCCGAGGCACCCTCTTTCATCTTCACGAAGAACGGGTTGGTGTCGGTCTTGGTGATCAGGCAGGCGGTGGTTTCCGCCCAAGCGCCCGTCGCCATCAGGCCAAGCGCGGTTGCACCGAGAATTGCGGTTTTCTTCATCATGTCAGGTCTCCTCCCAGAAACAATTCAGCCGTCTCTCCGATCGGCTTCGAGGCAAATCATGTGCGAAGACGGGGCGACTCGTCAATAGATAAATCACGTGGATTTATTAATTGACAGAACACCCTCTGGAAGCCGATAAATACTCAGCGTAACTTAAGCGCGAGCAGCCTCGGAGAATGAACTGTGCCCCAGCGCGTAATGGAAATGATCAAGACCGCCCCGGTGAAAATTGGCACGGATCATTCCTCGATGCGCAACCGCAACGAACGGCTGGTGATGTCGCTGATTCGCCGCCGTGGCGCCTTGGCGAAATCAGAGATCGCGCGGATGACGGGCCTCTCGGCGCAGACCGTTTCCGTCATCATGCGTGCGCTCGAAGATGAAGGTTTCCTGCTGCGCTGCGACCCGGTGCGCGGCAAGGTCGGTCAGCCCACGGTGCCGATGCGCCTGAACCCGGAAGGCGCGTATTTTCTGGGCCTGAAAGTCGGACGTCGCCGCAGCGAAGTGATCCTGATCGACATGATGGGGACGCCGATCTCGCGCAGCGTCTCGCGCCACGACTACCCCACCGCAGCCGACACCATCGCCTTCGCCATCGACGCGATCGCCCGGATGGTGACGGAATTGCCCGCCTCGAAACGCGAGCGCATCTCGGGCCTCGGCATCGGCGCGCCGTTCCGGATGTGGGACTGGGGGGTCGCGCTCGGACTGGACGAAAGCGCGATGGCCGATTGGCGCGAACGCGACATCCGCGCCGAGCTGGAGACGATCTACCCGTTCCCCGTGGTGCTGGAAAACGACGCCTCCGCCGCCTGTTCGGCAGAGCTGTTGCTGGGCGATCAGACCCTGCCGGACGATTTCCTCTATGCGTTCGTGGGCTTCTTCGTGGGCGGAGGACTGGTGATGAACGGCTCGCTTGTGACCGGTCCCAACAACAATGCGGGCGCGCTTGCCTCGATGCCGGTGCCCGACGGTCACGGCGGCCAGTGCCAATTGCTCGACGTGGCCTCGCTCTCAGCCATCGAAGCGGCCATGGCGGAGCGTGGCCTCAATGCGAGCTTCCTCTGGGAGCGGCGCGATGTGTGGGAGCTTCCCGAAGACATCGTCGAGGACTGGCTCGCGAAAGCGGCGCGCGGTCTCGCGACTGTCGCCGCGTCCTCGGCGGCGCTGTGCGATCTCGATGCGATCGTCATCGACGGCTGGATGCCTGACGATCTGCGTGCGCGGCTCGTCGCCGCCACCGAAGCGGAACTGGCGAAGATCAACCTCTCGGGCGCGGGCATTCCGATCGTACGCGAGGGTCAGGTGGGCCCCGATGCCCGCGCACTGGGGGCCGCGACGCTACCGCTGAGCCTGCGTTTCCTGACCGAGATCGACCTGCCCGATCAGGCCGACTGACCCGGCGCGGCGAAGCACAGCGAAACGATCAGGCCGGGCTGGTTGTCGGACAGCTCCAGCTCCGCCTCGTGCAGCCCTGCCACCGCCTGAACCAGCGCAAGCCCCAGCCCATTGCCCGGCGTCGTGCGCGAGCGTTCCAGCCGATAGAGCCTACGCAGAACCTTCTCGCGCTCCGCCGCAGGAATACCGGGACCATGATCGGCGACGCTGAGAATGATTGCGCCGCGCTCGCGAGACAGGCGCACCGCGATCTGCGGCGCGGGCCCACCGTGACGGATCGCGTTCTCGATCAGGTTCGACAGCATCTGCCCCAGCAAGCCCCGGTCGCCGTGCACCATCAGAGGCGCATTGGGCCGTTGCAGGGTCAGCGCCCCGCCCGCCTCTTCCGCACTGGCCTCGTAAAGCTCGGTGATATCGGCCGCGAGCGCGCCCAGATCGACCCGCGCGAACCGCGCCTTCGGACTGCCGCCCTCGATCTGCGCGATCCGCAGGAGAGAATGGAACACTGCCACCGCGCGTTCGGCCTCGGTGCCCGCTTGCTCGGCCAGCGTCCGGGGCGGCGTGTCCTCGGGCAAAGCCTCTTGCAGCTCCGACAGCAGCACAGAAATCCGCTGCATCGGCGTCTTCAGATCATGCGCGATATCGGCGGAGACCTGACGCAGCGCCGCGACCGTCGCCTCCTGCGTCTCGGCCATCACGTTCAGCCGCGCCCCGATCCGCGCGAGGTCGTCGCCTTTCCGGGCCTTCACCTCGTCGCGCGGCACCCGCGCCTCCAGCCGCCCTTCGGTCAGATCGTCCAGCGTCTCTTCGATCGCGCTCACCCGCTTGCGCGCCCGCATCCCGACCCAAGCGCCATAGGCCGCAGAGACCAGCAGCGACGGCACAAAGGAGAAAACGAGGATCGCGAGGAAGGTCGAGGTCAGTTCCGCAATCGGCGCACGGCTCTCCCCGATCACCAGCAAACCACCCGCAAGCGGCATGGTCAGAGTGAAATAGCCATGTTTCGAGAGCGGCGCATATTCGGGATGCCGCGAGATGACCCAGCGGTCGCCCTGATGCGTGACCCGCACATTGCCGACCTGCCGCCCGTCCGACATGACGAAGGCGATCGCCCTCTCGGACGGGTCCGAGGCCCGCGCCTCCGCCGAGACGATCACCGACAAAGTCTCGGGGTTGGCCGCGACCTGAAACACCGCCGTCTGCTGCTTGAGATCGGCACGGATCGAATCCTCGGTCGAGGAGCGCAGCGCGACATAGGCAAAGCCCAGCGTCACCAGAAGGATCGCGAAGACGATCCCCATCAACCCCAGCGCCTGCCGCAGCGGCGTCGAGGCAAGGATTTCCGCGCGGTTCAGACGTGCCTTCATCAGCCCTCAATCCGGTAGCCCGCGCCGCGCACGGTGTGGATGAGGTCACGGTCGAACGGCTTGTCGACCTTGTTCCGGAGCCGGGAGATATGGGTCTCCACCACATTGGTCTGCGGGTCGAAATTCAGATCCCACACGCCCTCCAGCAACATCGTCCGGGTCTGCACCCGGCCCTTGCGGCGCAGCAGGAATTCCAACAGCGAGAACTCCCGAGGCAGAAGGTCGATCTCCTGCCCGCCGCGCGTTACCTTGCGCGCGATCAGGTCCATCTTCAGATCGCCTGCCTCCAGCATCACCTGCTCCGACTGCGCCTGCGGGCGGCGCGCCAATGCGGCGAGCCGCGCCGAGAGCTCGCCGAAGGCGAAGGGTTTCACGAGGTAATCATCCGCGCCTGCGTTGAGCCCCTCGATCCGGTCATCCACCCCGCCGATCGCGGTCAGGAAGATAATCGGCGTCGTGACCTTTGCGGCGCGGATCGCGCGGGTAATCGAAAGACCGTCCAGCTCGGGCAGCATCCGGTCGATGATCATCACGTCATAGCTGCCGCCCAGCGCTTGGGTCAGCCCGTCGCGGCCATTCGCGAGATGGTCGACCGTATGGCCCTCTTCGCGCAGGCCCCGCAGCACGTAATCGGCGGTGGTCGCGTCGTCTTCGATCAACAGCAGTTTCATCGCACTCGCTTTCTCGGTTCGCGACATATGTCGCCGATGCCACCGCACAAGTCACGCACCCCTCCCCTAAAGGTGAAAAGGATAACAGGTCTGCAATCTTCCCGCAGAGTCCCTGACAGGCTAGGCCCTCACATAGGGTGCATACCTGTCAACAAGGAGAGAAACATGCAGGACTTCCGCAAAGCCCCCCTGCTGCGCACCCTCGCCACCACCGCCATGCTCGGCGCAGGCGCCGTTGCGACGAGCGGTCTGGCACTGGTCCCGAACGTGGCCGCCGCCGAAACCTTCACCAACACCGTCGATCTGGTGAAGAAGGTGATGCCCGCCGTGGTCACCATCGAGATCAAGAAGCAGGCCAACGATCAGGAAATGGCCCAGATGGGGATGCCGCAGGATTTCCCCTTCGAGTTCTTCCAGCGTCGTTTCGGCATGCCCGACATGGGTCCGGGTCCCAACGGTCAGGGCCAGCAGATGCAACGTCCTGAGATCACTGGCCTCGGCACCGGCTTCATCATCCAGAAAGACGGCCATATCGTCACCAACGCCCACGTCGTCGACGGCGCCGAGAGCGTGAAGGTCACCTTCTCCGACGGCTCGACCGCGGATGCGAAAGTGATCGGCGAAGACAAGGCCACCGATATCGCCGTGGTCAAGGTCGATACCGACAAGGACCTGCCGACCGTGGGCTTCGGCGACAGCCAGACCGCACAGGTCGGCGAGCCCGTCGTGGCAATCGGCAACCCGTTCGGCCTTGGCACCTCCGTGTCGACCGGCATCGTCTCGGCCAAGGGCCGCGACTTGAAATCGGGCCCGTTCGATAACTACATCCAGACCGATGCAGCCATCAACAAAGGCAACTCGGGTGGCCCGCTCTTTGATGCCCAAGGCGAAGTGATCGGCATGAACACCGCGATCCTGTCGCCCACCGGCGGTTCCGTCGGGATCGGTTTCTCGGTGCCCTCCGACACGATCAAGGGCGTCGTCGCCGATCTGCAGAACGACGGCACCGTCAAGCGCGGCTTCCTCGGCGTGCAGATCCAGCCGGTCAGCGAGGACATCGCCGCGGCGCTGGGTCTCGACAAACCCGAAGGCGTCCTCGTGGCCGATGTGTCGTCCGATACGCCCGCGAAGAAAGCTGGCCTGAAGCGCGGCGACATCATCGTCGGCGTCGATGGCAAGCCGATGAAAGAGCCCCGCGATCTGACCCGTGCGATCGGGTCCGACGCGCCGGGCACCGAAGTGCAGCTCTCGCTGCTGCGCGCGAACAAGCCGCTCACGCTCTCCGTCACTCTTGATGAGCGGCCCACCGAGAAGACCAAGTCGTAATACTTGACGTCTATCGGTTAGAAGTCACGCCCGGAGCATCTGCTTCGGGCGTGACTTTTATTTTAAAAGGTCAGTTTGCGCTGTCGGGCGCGGGAGTCGGCGCGTTCTCGGGCGCAGCTTCAGCGGGCGGCGCGATCGTCTCCGCCACCTGATAAAGCCGCCAGTCGTCCTGCCGGAAATGCCGCTCCGCGATCTGGCTGAGACCGTCGGCGCCCTCGATCGGCTTCGCTGCGAGGATCAGACCGCCGGGATGATCCGCCATCCAGCGCCCCAGATCGGCGCTGTTGTCGAGCACCGTCACGGGTTTCTCAAGCCGCGCGACGAACGAGAACTGTCCCGCATAGCCGCGATCGGTGGTGGCCACACCATTCTCGGAATGAGAGGCGATCAGGCTCGCGATCGGGGCCGGATCGTAGACTTTCCAAAGGATCGGCCAGACCATGATCTGAATGGCGATCAGCACCAGCGGCGCGACAAAAGCTTCGGCGAACCACCCCTGCCGCGCTTTCAGCACGATCAGCGCACCACCCACGAGAAGCGCCACACCCGCGATCACGAAGAGCCACGAGCCGGTGCCTTCAGGCAGATCCGGGAACGCCCCGAAATGCACCGATGCCGCGGCAATCGCCGTCGCCACGCCGGGCAGAAGCCACAGCAGCCGCAGCCAACGCATCCGACGCTCCGCCGTGGGCAGCAGCCCCGACAGGATCAGCGCCAGCGCGGGCAATTCGGGCACGAGGTAATGCGCCTGTTTGCCCGAAATCAGCGAGAAGGCGACAAAGGCGGTGACGAACCAGACCGTCGCCAACCGTGAACCCGCATCCTCCCACAGCCGCGAGGGTTTGAAGGTGGCCAGCCCCGCGCGGCTCCAGCCCCACGGCCAGAGGAAGAAGGGCAGCAGCGCCACGAAGAACCAGACCGGGCGGCCATGGGCGAAGCTTTCCACCATCCGCCCGGCGCTTTGCTTCCAGAGGATCTGCTCGCGATATTCCGCGCCACCGAAGATGATCGCCGGACCGAGCCACAGCAGCACGATGCCGAAACCGATCAGAAAACCGATCCCGATCCGCGCATACCATTGCTTCAGCGCGGGCCGCTCCGCCCCCGTCGCCCAAAGCGGCATCAAAAGCGCGGTCGGCAGCACATGCACCAGGATCACCGGCCCCTTGGCGAAGACGCCGAAGGCCAGCGCGATACCAAGCCCGATCACCGGGGCGAAGCGCTCCGTGTCGCGCATCGCCCAGACCGCGAGCATCCCCAGCAGCGTCGCCGCCGTCAACATCGTGTCGAACATCGTCGTCGAGCCGAACAGCAGGAACACTCCGCTCGTCCCGAGGATCAGCGCGGCGAGCCCGGCGCGCTCGGGTTCCTCCGGCCAGAGCCTGCGCGCGAGCATCGCGACCAGCCCGACCGACAGCAGCCCGAAGGCGGGCGCGACCAGCCGCGCCGCCCATTCGCTGGGGCCCGTGACGCTCCAGACGATATTGATGAGCCAGAACAGAAGCGGCGGCTTGTCGGAATAGATCGCGCCGTTGAGATGCGGCACCAGCTTGGAGCCGCCCTGCCACATCTCCCAGGCGACCGTGACATAACGCGTCTCGTCGATCGCCATCAGCGGACGCATGATCATCAACACCACCGCGCTCAGCGCGAAAAGGAAAAGCGCCCCGATCAGGGGAACGCGCCAAGCGGTCGAACTCATAGGCGTGTCTTTCTGTCGTCTGTGTCGAAGGGTTCCATACTGCTTGACCCCCGAATGACCTCGCGTGTCAAGGCGCACGACCATCACGGCTTCAGGATAGGCGCTCAAAACTAATTAATAAAAACTTGGAACTGCTCGGAGAGGGGCGACGTTGGATGTCCGAAGATACAGAAGGGAGACACGTACCATGAAGAAGATGTTCCTCATCCTGCCGCTCAGCGCCACCGTTGCCGTTGCAGGCTGCCAGATGTCGCAACAAGACCGCGCTGCCGCGACCGGCGGTGTTGCCGGTGCCGCGATCGGCGCTGCTGTTTCGGATGACGGCGACCGCGTGCAGAACGCCGCGATCGGCGGCGCAGTCGGCACCGTTGCCGGCGCTCTGATCGGCAAAGCCAACCAGCCGGGTCAGTGCCGCTATCGCGACTCCTATGGCCGCGAGTACATCGCGCCCTGCTAAGGCCCCACCACAGGTAACCTCGAAAACCGTTCGGACCCTCATCCGAACGGTTTTTTCATGCGCGCATGGCGGGATGTCCCGCAGACGTGACAAGCGCGGATTGTCGCACGCCATTGCCGCAGACCCTCTGCCCGGCTATCTCCACAGCCAAGCGCGACAGAGGAAAAGACCCCAAAATCCCTATGACAGACGCCACGACCGAAGCGCCGAAACCGAAAGCCGTTCTTGCCCGTATCGCTCAGCCGGTGGCGGGGAAGTTGAAGCTCGCCGGTTGGCTCGGAGTGGCCTCGGCGTTGATCTGGCCCGCACAAGCGGCGCTGATCGGGCTGGTGCTGGGCGATCTGGTAGCGCCCGGGGTAAGCCCCGCGCTTTCGCCGCTTGCCGGGGCCGCTGGTTTCGTGGCGCTGGCGCTCGTGCGGATCGTGCTCGACTGGATTTCGCAGAAGCTTTCCGCCGATGCCGCCGAGGTCGTGCTGCGCGAGAGTCGCGAGAAATTGATCCGAAAGGCGCTGCGTCAGGCCAGCGGGGCCGCCGCGCTGTCGCCTGCGGAACTGGCCTCGCTCTCGGCGGAGAAGCTCGGCGCACTCGGTCCTTGGGCCACGCGCTACCAGCCCGCCTTCCTGCGCGCCCGGATCATTCCCCTCGCTTTCATCCTGCTCGCCGCCACGCAAAGCTGGGCGGTCGCGGGCATCTTGCTGATCGCCGGGCCGCTGATCCCGCTCTTCATGGCGCTTGTGGGCATGGCCGCGCAGGACGCCTCGGAAAAGCAGATGGTCGAGATCGGCTCTCTGAACCGCCTGCTGATCGACCGGATCGCCGCGATCACCGATCTGCGGCTCTTGGGCGCGGAGGCCCGCTCGCGCGCCGATCTGGAGACCAAATCCGAAGACCTGCGCGTCCGCACGATGGCGGTTCTGCGGGTGGCCTTCCTCTCCTCGACGCTTCTGGAACTGTTCGCCGCAATCGGCGTGGCGCTGGTCGCGGTCTATGTCGGCTTCTCGCTGATCGGCTGGATGAATTTCGGCACATGGGGCAGCAAGATGACCCCGGCCGAGGGGATTTTCCTGCTGATGATCGCGCCCGAATTCTTCCAGCCGCTGCGCGATCTGGCTGCCGCATGGCATGACCGGGCCGCCGCTCTCGCCGTCGCCTCCGAGCTGGAGACGACCGAGACCGAAATCGCCAAGGCCAACACGCTGATGGGCACCGGCGGCGAAGGAACGGCGCCTACGCTTGGCCCCCTGCACTGGCACGGTCTGCAAATCCGCCCCGGCGAGGCCGCCGATCCGATCCCCCTGCCCGATGGCGACATCGCGCCGGGCGAGGCCGTGGCGATCACCGGGCCGTCGGGCGCAGGCAAGACGACGCTTCTGACCGCGCTGGTCGGGTTGATCCATCCCGAGGCCGGGGAGATCACGCTGGGCGACACCGCGCTGACCGAGCAAAACGCCGATGACTGGCGCGCGGCCTTCGGCTGGATTCCGCAAAGCCCGCGTTTCGCCGATGCGAGCCTGCGCGAGCTGATCACGCTGAACCGTCCCGGCGATCTCGATGCGGCGCTGGACGCCGCGCAGGCGACCGAGGTCGTCGCGGGCCTCCCCGGCGGGCTCGACGCCCGGCTGGGCGATATGGGCGGCGGCGTCTCGGGCGGCGAGGCGCGGCGCCTGCTGATCGCGCGGGCCCATTACGCGGGCCGCCCGATCGTGCTGGCCGACGAACCGACCGCCGATCTCGATGCCGAGACCGGCGCCAAGGTGATCGCGGCACTGCTGGCGCTGCGCGCCCACGGCACCACCTTGATCGTCGCGAGCCACGACCCCGCGCTCGTTGCCGCGATGGACCGCCAGATCGACTTGGAGGGCGCAGCATGAAAACGCTTCTGACCCTCACCGCCCGCCTAATCGCCGATCAGAAATGGGCCTTCAGCCGAGGGCTCGCGCTATCCTTCCTCGTGCTCGCGATGGGGGCGGCGCTGCTCGGCCTGTCGGGCTGGTTCATCACCGCCTCGGCCTTGGCCGGGATCACGGGGCTGGGCCTCAACTTCAATTTCTTCACCCCCTCGGCAGGCGTGCGCGGGCTGGCTTTGGGCCGCGCGGTCTCGCGCTATGGCGAACGGTTGCTGACCCATGACGCCACGCTGCGCGCGCTGGCAAAGCTGCGCATCGACTTGATGGATGGCGTCTCCCGCCGTCCGCATGAGGAGCAGGCGCGGCTGCGCGGTGCGCAGGCGCTGAACAGGATCACCTCGGATGTGGATGCGCTGGACGGCGTGCTGCTGCGGCTGGTCATCCCCTTCCTCGCAGGCGGCATGGTGCAGATCGCGGCACTTCTGATGCTGTGGTGGCTCGAAGGGCTGCCGATCGGGCTGGCGGTCTTCCTGATCTACCTGCTGGGCGGCGGGCTCGGGCTGATCTGGGTGGCCCGCGCCGCCCGCCACGATGCCCGCGCCGCCGAAACCGCGCTGCAAAACATCCGCCGCCGCGCGCTGGAGACGATGCGTGCGCGCGCCGATCTGGCCGTGGCCGGACAGTTGGAAACCGCCACAGCGCAGACCTTGGCCGAGGTCGAGGCCGAGGCGCTGGCGCGGCGCAATCTCGAGGCGCTCGACCGGCGCGTGGGGGCCGTGATTTCGGCAACCACCGCGCTTGCCGGAGCCGCCGCTCTGGCTATCGCCGGGCAAATGGCACTGGCGGGGCAGATCACGCCTGCCCGCGCGGCGATGGGCCTGTTCGTGGCACTCGCACTGGCCGAGTCGCTGATGCTGCTCCGTCGCGGCATGGCCGAGATCGGACGGATGCAGGAGGCGGGCGCGCGGGTCATGGACCTGACCGATACGCCCGAGCGCCCCCAGCCCGACGGCCACGCCCCCACCGATATGGACGCCCCGCTGATCGAGTCGCGCAACGTGGCCTTCACCCGTGCCAAGAGCTCCGCGCCGCTCTTTTCCGATCTGACCTTTAGCCTCGCGCGTGGCGAGACGGTGATGCTTGCCGGACCTTCGGGCGCGGGGAAATCCACCGCGCTCGCCGTGCTGTCCGGTCTTCTCAAGCCCTCCGGTGGCGAGATCACGGTGAAGGGCCGCGCGCTACCCGACTGGCCGGAAGGCGACCTGCGCGATGTGCTCACCATGGTCCCGCAGCGCAGCCAGCTGATCGGCGGCACCATCGCCGAGAACCTCGCGCTCGCCCTGCCGCCCGAGGCGGAGCTCGATGAAGACGCGGCTTGGGCCGCGCTGCGCGCCGTCGCGCTCGATGAGGTGATCGCCGCGCGCGGTGGCCTCGAGGCACGGCTTGGCGAAGGCGGCACCGGACTTTCGGGCGGTCAGACGAAACGTCTGGCGCTGGCCCGTGCGGCGCTGCGCCAGCCCGACATCCTGCTGCTGGACGAGCCGACCGAGGGGCTCGACGCCCCAACGGCCGCCGCGACTCTCTCCGGATTGCGCGCGCTTTTGCCCAACGCGGGCTTCCTTCTGGTCTCTCATCGCCAGACCGACCAGAGCGCCGCCACGGGTACCATCGCGCTGAAATGACGCACGACCTGCGACAATAAGCCCTTAATTTCATGTGACATATTGTCGTTCACGGCTCTTCACACCTCCGTGCGACACATCGTCAATTTGATTTGGCTCAATGTCAGGCGCAGACCGCCCGCCCATAAGCTGCATCCAGGAATAATATTTCCGAGAAACTCGGCTTTTGGCGAGGTCGGGTGCAAGTAGGGAAACGGAGAACGAGAATGGATTTCGGGATCGTTGAGCTGTCACGGCTGCAATTTGCCATGACCGCCATGTATCACTTCCTCTTCGTGCCGCTGACGCTTGGTCTATCGATCATCGTGGCGATCATGGAGACGGTCTATGTGATGACCAACCGCCCCATCTGGCGGCAAATGACCAAGTTCTGGGCCACCCTGTTCGGCATCAATTTCGTGCTGGGCGTGGCCACGGGCCTCACGATGGAATTCCAGTTCGGCATGAACTGGAGCTACTATTCGCATTACGTCGGCGACATCTTCGGCGCACCGCTCGCGATTGAGGGCCTGATGGCCTTCTTCATGGAAGCGACCTTCGTCGGGTTGATGTTCTTCGGCTGGGAGAAGCTCTCGCCGGTCAAGCACATGGTCGTCACCTGGCTCGTCGCCATCGGGTCGAACTTCTCGGCGCTCTGGATCCTCATCGCCAATGGCTGGATGCAGAACCCGGTCGGGGCGCATTTCAACCCGCTGACGATGCGGATGGAGATGACCTCCTTCTTCGACGTCGTGTTCAACCCCGTTGCCCAGGCCAAGTTCGTGCACACGGTGTCGGCAGGCTATGTCACGGCGGCTGTCTTCGTGATGGGCGTGTCGAGCTGGTACATGCTCAAGGGCCGTCACTTCGAACTCGCCCGCCGCTCGATCGCGGTTGCGGCCGCCTTCGGCCTCGCCTCGGCCCTGTCGGTCGTCATCCTCGGTGACGAGTCGGGCTACGAGACGACTCACAACCAGAAAATGAAGCTCGCCGCGATGGAAGCGATGTGGGAGACCGAACCGGCCCCCGCCTCCTTCACTCTCTTCGGCATTCCCGATCAGCAAGATCGCGAGACCAAATACGCGATCCATATCCCGTGGGTGATGGGCCTGATCGGCACGCGCTCGCTGACCGAGCAGATCACCGGGATCGACGAGCTCGTGAAAGGCTCGGAAGAGCGGATTCGCAACGGCATCGTCGCCTATGACGACCTGCTGAAAATCCGCGAAGCCAAGGGCGACGTGTCCGCCGATGTCGAGAAGCAGTTCAACGAGAATGTCGGCGATCTGGGCTATGCCTATCTGCTCAAACGCTACGTAGACGACCCGCGTCAGGCGACCGATGCGCAGATTAAGATGGCCGCGGATGACACCGTCCCGACGGTCTGGCCGATCTTCTGGTCCTTCCGCCTGATGGTGGCGCTTGGCTTCTCCTTCATCGCGCTGATGGTCTACTTCTTCGTCGTCTCGAACTGGAAGGGCATGCAATATCCGCGTTGGGCGCTGCGTCTGGCCGTGATCGTCATTCCCGCCCCGTGGATCGCCGCGGAACTGGGCTGGTTCACCGCCGAGTTCGGACGCCAACCCTGGACGGTGGACGGCGTGTTGCCAACGGCACTCTCGGTCAGCCACCTGTCGGTGGGCGACCTGCTGTTCACGCTGCTGGGCTTCGTGGCCTTCTACACCGTGCTCTTCGTCATCGAGATGGGCCTGATGATCAAATACATCAAAAAAGGCCCGTATCAGGATGTCGAGGTCACTCAAGAGTGGCTGCAGCGCCATGACGACCGCCTGTCCGGTCGCGACGGCAACGCCCCTGTCACCATGCCTGCGGAGTAAGAACCAATGATCCTCTATGAACTCATCCCCCTCGACGTTCTGCGCGTCATCTGGTGGCTGCTGCTGGGCGTCCTGCTGATCGGCTTCGCGCTCACCGACGGCTTCGATATGGGCGTGGGTGCCCTTCTGCCCTTCGTCGGCAAGACCGATAGCGAGCGCCGCGTGGCGATCAACACGGTCGGCCCGGTCTGGGAAGGCAACCAGGTCTGGTTCATCCTCGGCGGGGGCGCGATCTTCGCGGCCTGGCCACCCCTCTACGCGGTGAGCTTCTCGGGGTTCTACCTCGCGATGTTCCTCGTGCTCGCGGCGCTGATCCTGCGCCCGGTCGGCTTCAAGTATCGCTCGAAGCGCGACTCGGCGGCATGGCGCAACGGCTGGGACTGGGCGCTCTTCGTGGGCGGCGCGGTGCCGGCACTGATCTTCGGCGTCGCCGTGGGCAACGTCCTGCAAGGCGTGCCCTTCGAGCTCAACGACATGCTGATGCCGCTCTATCCGGGCAACTTCATCATGAAGCTGCTGGGCCTTCTGAACCCCTACGCGCTGCTGGCGGGCGTGGTGTCGCTCTCGATGCTGATGACGCACGGCGCGGCGTGGCTCTCGGTGAAGACCGAAGGCGCGGTGAAGGTTCGCGCGACCGAGATCGGCTCCGTTGCGGGCATGGTGGCCTTCGTGGCCTATATCCTCGCGGGGATCTGGCTCGCTTTCGGGATCACGGGCTACCACATCACTTCGGTGGTGCCGGACAACGGCCCCTCCAACCCGCTCTTCTCGACGGTCGAGCATAGCGGGAGCTGGATGCAGGCCTATGCGGACCGCCCGTGGATCGCGATTGCGCCGATCCTCGGCCTCGCGGGTATCGCAATGGCGGTACGGGGGCTGCGCGCCGGGCGCGAAGTCTCGACGCTGCTCTGGTCGAAACTGGGCATCTTCGGCGTGATCTCCTCGGTCGGCCTGACGATGTTCCCCTTCATCCTGCCGAGCTCGAAAATGCCCGACGCGTCGCTGACGGTCTGGGACGCTTCGTCCTCGCACCAGACGCTGTTCATCATGCTCGTCTGCGCGCTCATCTTCATGCCGCTCATCCTCGCCTATACCGCATGGGTCTATAAGGTCCTGTGGGGCAAGGTGACGGTCGAAGATGTCGAGCGCGACAGCCATACCGTTTACTAAGGAGACAGACAGATGTGGTATTTCGCATGGATCCTCGGGCTTCCGCTGGCCGCTCTGGTCGCCGTCGCCAACGCGATGTGGCTCGAGATGCAGAACGACTGCAAGATCGCCGGTGAGTGCAAGGACGACTGACCTTGCCCGGCAGACAAACGCGAAAGGCCGCCTTCGGGCGGCCTTTTTCATGGGCGGATCGTGAACACAGCGCGACGCTAGGGCAATCTGCACGCACCGCTAGCGCAAACAGTCGAAAAGACGTGACGTTTCAGGGCCAAAACGAGGCGTTTTCCCCCTGTCCCTTCGCCCTTTGCTCTTGTAACAAAATTGCCGAATGAATCCGTTCGCCGCAATTTGGCGGACTACACAAGGGAGACACGCCATGAAGGTTCTCGTGCCTGTGAAGCGCGTGATCGACTATAACGTGAAAGCTCGCGTGAAAGCGGACGGAAGCGGTGTCGATCTCGCCAATGTCAAAATGTCGATGAACCCGTTCGACGAAATCGCTGTCGAAGAGGCGATCCGTCTGAAGGAGAAGGGCGCCGTCGAAGAGATCATCGCGGTCTCGATCGGCGTGAAGCAGGCGCAGGAAACGCTGCGCACCGCGCTCGCGATGGGTGCGGATCGTGCGATTCTCGTGGTCGCCGCCGATGACGTGCAGACCGATATCGAGCCGCTGGCCGTTGCCAAGATCCTCGCCAAGGTCGTCGAGGAAGAGCAGCCCGGCATGGTGATCCTCGGCAAGCAGGCGATCGACAACGACATGAACGCGACCGGCCAGATGCTGGCGGCGCTTCTGGGCTGGGGTCAGGCGACCTTTGCCTCGGAAGTCGTGGTCGAGGGCGAGGCCGCGAAGGTCACCCGTGAAGTCGACGGCGGTCTGCAGACCATTGAGGTCAAGCTGCCCGCGATCGTCACCACCGACCTTCGTCTGAACGAGCCGCGCTACGCGTCGCTGCCGAACATCATGAAGGCGAAGAAGAAACCGCTCGACGAGAAAACCGCCGACGACTACGGCGTCGACGTCTCGCCGCGCCTCGAAGTGGTGAAGACCACCGAGCCCGAAGCGCGTCAGGCTGGCGAAATGGTGCCGGATGTCGACACGCTGGTTGCGAAACTCAAAGAGAAGGGGGTCGTGTGATGGCCGTTCTGCTGCTGGGTGAAGTGAATGATGGCGAACTGTCGGTCGACGCGACCGCCAAGGCCGTCTCCGCCGCAAAATCACTGGGCGATGTGACCGTGCTCTGCGCGGGTGCGTCTGCCGCTGCCGCGGGTGAAGCCGCCGCCAAGATCGACGGTGTCGCGAAGGTTCTCGTGGCCGAGGACCCGTCGCTGAGCCACCGTCTGGCGGAGCCGACCGCCGCGCTGATCGTGTCGCTCGCAGGCGACTATTCGCATATCGTGGCGCCTGCCACGACCGATGCGAAGAACGTGATGCCGCGTGTCGCAGCCCTGCTCGACGTGATGGTGATCTCGGATGTCTCCGGCGTCGTCGATGCCGACACGTTCGAGCGCCCGATCTACGCGGGCAACGCGATCCAGACCGTGAAATCGAAGGACGAGAAGAAGGTCATCACCTTCCGCACCTCGACCTTCGACGCCGCTGGCGAAAGCGGTTCGGCTTCGGTCGAGACCGTCGCCATGTCGGACGCGCCCGCTCTGTCGAGCTGGATCGAAGACAAGGTCGCCGAGAGCGATCGTCCGGAGCTGACCTCGGCGAAGATCGTCGTGTCGGGCGGCCGTGGCGTCGGCTCGGAAGAGGACTTCAAGGTGATCGAAGCGCTGGCCGACAAGCTTGGCGCTGCTGTGGGTGCCTCGCGCGCCGCCGTCGACTCGGGCTTCGCGCCGAACGACTGGCAGGTCGGTCAGACCGGCAAGGTCGTGGCTCCCGAGCTCTACATCGCCTGCGGCATCTCGGGTGCTATCCAGCACCTCGCCGGCATGAAGGACTCGAAGATCATCGTCGCGATCAACAAGGACGAAGAAGCCCCGATCTTCCAGGTCGCCGATTACGGCCTGGTCGCGGACCTCTTCGACGCTGTTCCGGCGCTGACCGAGAAGCTCTGATCCGCGGAAGGGGCGCTGCCCCCCGCAAGAGTTGAACCAAGTCGAAAGGGCGGGGAATTTCCCCGCCCTTTACTGTTAGAGAAATGGCCGCAGCGCAGTCGCGAGCGCCGCGGCGATCTCCTCATGCACCAGCGGCCCCGGCACCATTTCCGCCGCAGGCTCTTCCAGTGCGGAGAAATGCATCCCCGTCGTGCCTGCACTGCGCGCCGCCACCGAAGGCTCGACCCGCACAATATCGGCCACGAGCGGTCGCAACGTCTCCACCATCGCCTCCGTCACCATCAGCGGCTCGTGTCCGAGCGTGTCGCTATGGTCCGGATCGTGGAATTCGCCCAGCCACAGCAGCAGCTTGCGCCCCTTGATCTTGGCCAGAAGCGCGGTCATCCGCTGCTGCCATGCCTCCTGCAATTCGACCTCAAGCAGTGCGAACTTCTCGGACTCGCGTTCTTTCAATGCGCTCAGCATGTGGCGCGTGAAGTTGAACTCGGTGAAATCCACGCCGCGGAAGATCGAGCGCATCAGACTCGACGCCCGCAGGAAGCGGTCATTGCGGCGCGGATGCACCGCATAGAAGCGGTTCGACATGTTCTGTGCACCGAGCAACTGGATCACAGTGACCTTCGCGGCCTCTGACGCGGCGGCCAATTGCGGCTCGTGCAGGAACACGTCGATCCCGGCATTCAGATAGCCGAAATTCACCACCGGCATCTCCAGCCGCGCCTCGAGCAGCACGGGCCAGGGATGCTCCACGAATTTACCATAGGTCTCCGTCCCGCCCATCGCGGCGATGAAATCCCCCTGCAGCGCACGACGCGGCCCGCGGAACAGCAGTTTGGATTTCCCGTATCTGCACGGGAAGTAATCGAGGGCACCATCGCCCGTATATTCGAAAGCCATTATCCCACCTCAGTCTGTGTTCGACTCACCCGAGGCCAGATTGCGCCCAAATTCTTGCCAAACGGCTAATGTTAAAATGATCTCAGCCCTGCGTTTCGCTTGCATGGACCGAGCGGAGAACTATGGTCAGGGCGCAAAGCGTGAGAGGGAAAATTATGGCGATCGAGAAAGTGGGCATCGTGGGTGCAGGGCAGATGGGCAATGGCATCGCCCATGTCTTCGCGCTGGCCGGATATGACGTTCTGCTGAACGACATCAGCGAAGACGCGCTGACGAAGGCGCTCACCACGGTTACCAAGAACCTCGATCGACAGGTGTCGCGCGGCAAGATCTCGGAAGACGAGAAAAACACCGCGCTGAAGAAGATCACCACGACCACGAAACTGAGCGATCTCGGCCCGACCGATCTGGTCATCGAGGCCGCAACCGAGCGCGAGACGGTCAAGCAGGCGATCTTCGAAGACCTGCTTCCGCATCTCAAGCCGACGACGATCCTGACCTCGAACACCTCGTCGATCTCGATCACCCGGCTCGCCTCGCGCACCGACCGACCCGAGAAATTCATGGGCTTCCACTTCATGAACCCGGTCCCGGTGATGCAGCTGGTCGAACTGATCCGCGGCATCGCGACCGATCAGGAGACCTACAAGGCGCTGCACGAAGTGGTGGAAAAGCTCGGCAAGACCGCCGCGTCTGCCGAAGATTTCCCGGCCTTCATCGTGAACCGCATCCTGATGCCGATGATCAACGAGGCGGTCTATACGCTCTATGAAGGCGTGGGGAACGTGCGCTCGATCGACGAGTCGATGAAGCTCGGCGCGAACCATCCGATGGGGCCGCTGGAGTTGGCGGATTTCATCGGGCTCGACACCTGCCTCGCGATCATGAACGTGCTGCATGACGGGCTGGCCGATACCAAGTATCGCCCCTGCCCGCTTCTGACGAAATATGTCGAAGCCGGCTGGCTCGGCCGCAAGACCGGGCGCGGCTTCTACGACTATCGCGGCGAGGAGCCGGTGCCGACGCGCTGAGGCGCGGCGCAAGTGAGAGGCACTGCCCCTCGCGCTTTGCGCTCACCCCGGGATATTCCGGGCAGTTGGAAGACCGGTAAGGTTTTCTAAACCCTGATCCCCTTAAATGGTCTCACGGAACAGGCGGGGACGCCGATGACCGTGCAGTTGGAAGCGCCCGGTTCGCCGCCACCTAAGGGGCGCAACCGGGCGTCTTTCTTTCCAACTGCGTCAAATATCCCGGGGGGGCGGCGAAGCCGCGGGGGCAGAGCCCCCTCCACCAGTCGCCTTACAGCGCTAGCGTTTCCGCCCGCAGATCCGCGAGGAACTTGCGCGGGTTCTGCAGCGCCTCGGCGATCTCGTCTGCGCTCTTCGCCGGACCAATCGCGGGGCTCTGCGGCTTGTTCAGCGCGCGTTTGATCTCGTAGAGCAGAAGCCCCTGCCGCACCGTCGCGCTGAGCTTGTTGGCGATCTGATAGGCGCGCGAATTCTGCCCCGGGAAATGGATCGGCAGCACCGAGGCGTTCGACCGGGCGAGCATCTTCGCGGTGAACGGGTTCCATTCCTGCTCGATCACCGGGCCCATCAGCGTCTCGGAATGCGCCACCTGCCCCGCCGGGAACAGCACCACCACGCCGCCACGCTTGAGCTGCGCCATGCAGGCGGCGCGCATCTTGAGGCTGTCTTCGCGGGCGTTCGGCTCATGCGGGAAGGGCACGGGCAGCATGTATTGCTCGACTTCGGGAATGCCGGTCAGCAGCGAGCGGGTGAGGATCAGGAAATCGTCGCGCACCTGCCCGATCAGGTAGGCCAGCACCATCCCGTCCACGAGCCCATGCGGGTGGTTGGCGACGACCACCAGCGGGCCCTCTTTCGGGATATGCGCAATCTGCTCGGGCGGCGTGGTGACATCGATCCCCATCACGTCGAGCGCCTGCGGCCAGAACTCGGCCCCGACCGGCGCGCCGCGCTTCTCGAACTTGCGGATCAGATGCAGAAGCTGCGCTTTCGCGGTCAGCCATTCCAAAGTGCGGATCGTACCAACCTTGAACGGGTTGGAAAACGTCCCCGCATAGGACAGGCGACGCTTGTCATACGGCTTCGATACGGCTTGCGCGGCTTCGATTGCGATCTCGCTCTCTTGGTTCATTGGGCGAACCCCCTCGCTGGGTGCGGAGCGTCACATACCTTCGCCGAACTTGTCGGCCACCAATGCCTGAAGCGCATCGGCGAGCTTTTCTGCCTCGGCCCCGCTTGTCGTCACTTCAATAGTGGTTCCACGCGAAGCTGCCAACATCAAAAGCCCCATGATCGAGTCGCCCGAGACCGACTGGCCGTCCTTCGCCACCGTCGCACGGGCGTCATGATCCTCGACAACCTCGACGAAACGGGCAGAGGCGCGCGCATGCAGGCCCTTCTCGTTCACGATCTCCAACTCGCGGGTCACGGACATTTCACCACTCCCGCTTGGGCATTGTAACTATTGATATATTTGCGCCCCGCATCGAGCGCGGCCTCAACCGCAGCATGGACCGCGAGGCTGCGGGATTTCGCCAGCTTGATCAGCAGCGGAAGGTTCGCACCGTAGATGATTTCGCGGTCTCGCGCCTCGCAGGCCATCAGCGACAGGTTGGACGGAGAGCCACCGAACATGTCGGTCACAACCACGACACCGGTGCCGTCATCGACCGCATCGGCGGCGGCGCGAATCTCCGCCTGCTTGCCCGCGCGGTCGTGATCGTCCTCGATCGTGATGGCACGAATGCCGCGCTGCGGGCCCACGACATGCTCTATAGCGGCGAGATATTCGCGCGCCAGACCACCATGTGCCACGATCACGATACCGATCACGCGCCCGACCTCACCTTCGTTTCTTCGTTCTCGGCATGGCCGAGACGCTCCAATTCCCTATGACGTTTAGACACGCGCCACCCTGCTTCCGCAAGCGCTTTGGCGATGCTCTCGGTCATTGCAACCGAGCGGTGTTGCCCCCCGGTACACCCGAAGCCGACCGAGAGGTAAGCCTTGCCCTCCGCGACATAGGCGGGAAGCAGGAACAACAGTAGATCGAGCACGCGCTGGTGGAACTCCGCAAAGCGGGGATCGGCGGCGACATAATCGGCGACCGCCGCGTCGCGCCCGTCAAGCGCGCGCAGCTCCGGCTCCCAATGGGGATTGGCGAGGAAGCGGCAATCGAACATCAGATCGAGCCCGCGCTGCACCCCGCGTTTGTAGCTGAAGGAATTCACCGTGACCGAGAGCGCCTCGGTGCGGCCCGTGTCAAAGAAGCGCCCGACCTCGGCGCGCAGATCATGCGGGCTCATCTCGGAGCTGTCGATCAGGACATCGGCGCGCATGCGGATCGGCGAGAGCAGGTCCATCTCCTGCGCGATGCCTGCGCCGGGGTCTTCCTCGGGCGACAGCGGATGGCGGCGACGGGTCTCGGAATAGCGCCGTTCGAGCACTTCGGGGCGCGCATCGAGATAGAGCAGGTCGAGATGCAGGTCCGGGCGCTTGGTCAGCATATCGACCAGTTCGATCAGCGCCGCGGCCGAGAAATCGCGACCGCGCACATCGACGCCAAGCGCGACCGGACCGGTCAGATGGCCCTTGAGAAGGCGCGGCACAAGACTCAGCGGCAGGTTGACGATCGGCTCGTAGCCCAGATCCTCCAAAGCGCCGATTGCGGTGGTGCGGCCCGCACCTGACGGGCCGGTCACCAGCACGACGCGCTGGCCAGCCTGTGCCCATACCGGATCTGATCGGGTCACGCCCATCGGCCCCCTTTCAGCCATTGCAAGATTGCCACATCAAGATGACCATGCTGCACGCGCAGCACAAGGGGCAGATTGACCCCCAACACCCTGTCTTTTCGACAGGTTGGCAGGCGGTCGTCCTCTTCCCGATCGAGATCGACCAGCAAAGTGATGCGGGCCTGCGACAGGTGATCGGCGCGCAGGATACCCACGCCGCGCGCCTCGATCCGGCCCGCGATCGCCTCCGGTGCGCTTGCGATCAGCGCCCCATTTTCGGCGCGCAGGTCGACCCGGTCATCGGCAACAAGTGACGCCCCAAGCCCCATCAACCGCAACGCGAGAAGCGACTTGCCACTGCCCGAGGCGCCGCGAATGAGAACGCCGCGCTCGGGGTCGAGCGCGACGGCACTGGCATGGAGATTGGTCGAGAGGTCGTCCGACCCAGCCATTCAGCTGACCGGCAGGCCCACGACGAAACGCGCGCCCAGAGGATCGGAGGTCCGGTCGGCATCGGTGGGGCGGATATTCTCGGCCCAGATCACGCCGCCATGGGCTTCGACGATCTGCTTGGAAATCGCGAGCCCGAGACCCGAGTGATCGCCGAATTGCCCCTCGGGGCGCTCCGAATAAAACCGCTTAAAGACCTTGGTCAGCGCCTCTTCGGGAATGCCCGGCCCGGTATCCTCTACCACGACCAGCACGCGATTGTCGCGCTGGCGCGCCCAGACCCGCACCGCATCGCCCTCTTCGCAGAACGAGGTCGCATTGGTGATCAGGTTCACGAAGACCTGCGCGAGACGCGCTTCCAGACCCGAGATGACCACAGATTGCGACGGCAGGTCGGTGATGAAATCGACGCCCTTCTCGCGCGCCTGCTGCCCGAGGAATTCGCTGAGATTCGACACCATCTTGATCAGGTCGAACTGCTCTTCCTCTTCTTTCACCAGCTCGGAATCGAGCCGCGATGCATTGGAAATGTCACTCACCAGACGATCCAATCTGCGCACGTCGTGATCGATGACCTCGAGAAGACGGGTGCGCTGTTCGTCTTTCTTGACCATATGCAGCGAGGCCACGGCAGAGCGCAGACTGGCCAGCGGGTTCTTGATCTCGTGGGCGACGTCGGCGGCGAACTGTTCGTTCGCGTCGATACGTTCGTAAAGCGCGCCGACCATGCCGCGCATCGCGCCCGACAGCCGCCCGATCTCGTCAGGTCGCGCGGTCAGGTCGGGGATGCGCACTCGGGCGGGCGCCATCTTGCGCGCGTTCTTGTCGCGCCCGATTTCGGCGGCCGCGGCGAGGTCGGAAAGCGGATTGGCGATGGTCGAGGCCAGCACCAGCGAAAGCCCGATCGAGACGATGATCGCGATCACGAACATCTGCAGCACCTGCTCGCGCTCGACGCGGACCAGCGCGTCGATCTGCCCCGCGACGGAGATCAGCCCGACCACGCCCACGACACGATCGCCCTGCCGGATCGGCGTGGCGACGGCGAAGATGGTCTCGCCGGCGGCGTTCTTCTGCGAGGCGATCTTGGTGCGGCCATCCAGCGCCGAGGGCACCAGATCGCGCACCATGTCGAGCGCGCTATCGGCGGCGGTGCCGCCACCGCGCTCGAACAGACCCGCGACCGAGTCCCAGATCTGACCGAGGAAATCGCTCAGCACGGTGGAACGCTTGTCGAAATTGAGCCCGTCGACCTCTTCGACCGGCGCGCGGTCGCCCGTGGTCGTGGTGCCAAGCAGCGCCGCACTGGGATCGAACAGGTAGAGATCGGCGCCCTCGGGCAGCTCCATCCCGCGGATCGTCGCGAGCGGGTCGAGCCCGTCTCCCGCCGCCAGATTGACCGGAGCGCCCGCCGGAAGCTGCGCCTCGAACACGTCGGCGGCCAGCTGCGCCTCGTTCACCAACCCGCCTTCGCGCTGCAGCACGAGGCTGTCACGAAACGGGTTGAGGTAGAGCACGCCGGTCACCAGCACGATCATCGCCAACAGGTTGAAGGTGATGATCTTGCGCGCCAGCGGCGAGCGGTTGAGCGAGAACATCGACCGCCGCGCCCGACCCTTGCGCAGATCGTCGTCGACGATATCGGCCGGGCCGATCCAATCCTCGCCAAGCACGACTTCCGTTTCCGGCGCGCGACGGGCGAAGTTTGAGGAGCGCTTTCGAGCCAATCCGATCTTCCCGGCAATACTCATCGACGTAGCATCACTCTTCGTTATACCGGTATCCGATGCCGTAGAGTGTCTCGATCGCCGTGAAATCATCATCGACGCTGCGCATCTTCTTACGCAGGCGCTTGATGTGGCTGTCGATCGTGCGGTCGTCGACATAGACCTGATCGTCGTAAGCCACGTCCATCAGCTGATCGCGCGATTTCACGAAACCGGGCCGCTGCGCGAGCGCCTGAAGCAGCAGGAATTCGGTCACGGTCAGCGTAACGTCCTTGCTCTTCCAGGTCACCGCGTGGCGCAGCGGGTCCATTTCGAGCGAGCCGCGTACCATGACCTTGGTGTCTTCGGTCGAGGCGACTTCGCCGGTCGAGATCGCTTCCTGCCGGCGCAGCAGCGCGCGGATGCGTTCGACCAGAAGACGCTGCGAGAACGGCTTCTTGACGTAGTCGTCCGCGCCCATGCGCAGGCCCAGAACCTCGTCGATTTCGTCGTCTTTGGAGGTCAGGAAGATCACCGGCATCGCGGTTTTCTGGCGAAGACGCTGCAGCAGCTCCATGCCGTCCATTCGCGGCATCTTTATATCCAGAACCGCCATGTCCGGGAGACGCTTGGTGAACGCGTCGAATGCAGCCTGTCCATCGTTATACGTTTCGACATCGTAACCTTCGGCCTCGAGCGTCATCGAGACAGAGGTCAGAATATTGCGGTCGTCGTCGACCAGCGCGATTCTCGACATGTCGGAATATCCCTTCACTGCTACTTTATAGTTATTACACGCATATTCCGCGTTCGTTGCCTTCAAATCAACAAAAAGCTGCGAATCACCAAGGTTTCGCGAATCATCAGAGCCAGAATTTCCGAACCTTTGACTAATTTGCCTCACCTTTCCGCGACATTTCGCCGTGATTGCGCTAAACCTAGAAATGGTTGCGCTAACTCCCCCTATCCATTCTGTTCCTTCGCAAAATTGTCATGCTATAGGCGATCCATCCGGGTAACATTGTTGCTCGGATCGGCGCTTCGAGGCCCCGACGCGCCGGGAATAACCCTGTGAACGCCGCGCGACGGCATCGGGAGCATCAGATGGACATTGGACGCGTTAACCCCGCGAAACGGCTGGAAGATCAAGGCATCGAAGGTCTCGGGAATGTCTATTATAACCTGCTGGAACCGGCGCTGATCCAAGAAGCGATCAAGCGCGACGAAGGTACGCTCGGCAAGGGTGGCGCCTTCTACTGCACCACCGGGAAACACACGGGCCGGTCGCCCAAAGACAAGTTCGTCGTGCGCACCGCCTCGGTCGAAGACAGCATCTGGTGGGAGAACAATTCCCCGATGGAGCCCGAAGCCTTCGACCGCCTTTATGCCGACATGCTGGAGCACATGAAGGGCAAGGATTACTTCGTCGAGGACCTCTTCGGCGGCGCCGACCCCGAGCATCGGCTCGACGTGCGCCTCGTGGCGGAGATGGCCTGGCACGGGCTGTTCCTGCGCACCATGCTGCGCCGCCCCGAGCGTGAGGAGCTCGACGCGTTCAACCCGGAATGGACGATCATCAACTGCCCGAGCTTCAAGGCCGATCCCGAGAAGCACGGCTGCCGCTCGGAAACCGTGATCGCGCTGAACTTCGAGAAGAAGACGATCCTGATCGGCAACACCGCCTATGCGGGTGAGAACAAGAAGGGCGTCTTCACCCTTCTCAACTACATCCTGCCCGGCGAAGGCATCATGGCGATGCATTGCTCGGCCAACCACGCGATCGACGATCCCGACGACGCGGCGGTCTTCTTCGGCCTCTCTGGCACCGGCAAGACGACGCTCTCGGCCGATCCCTCGCGCATCCTGGTGGGCGATGACGAGCATGGCTGGTCGCATAACGGCATCTTCAACTTCGAAGGCGGCTGCTACGCCAAGACGATCAACCTGTCGAAAGAAGCCGAGCCGGAGATCTACAACACCTGCTCGATGTTCGGCACCGTGGTCGAGAACATGGTGTTCGACGAGGAGACGCTGGAGCTGGACTTCAACGACAACTCGATCACCGACAACATGCGCTGCGCCTATCCGCTGCATTACATTCCGAACGCCTCGGATACCGCGATGGCGGGCCAGCCCAAGAACGTGATCATGCTGACCTGCGATGCCTTCGGTGTCCTGCCGCCCATCGCGCGGCTCACCCCGGCGCAGGCGATGTATCACTTCCTGTCGGGCTTCACCTCGAAGACCCCGGGCACCGAGGTCGGCGTGGTCGAACCGCTCCCGACCTTCTCGACCTGCTTCGGCGCGCCCTTCATGCCGCGTCGCCCCGAGGTCTATGGCAAGCTGCTGCAAGAGAAGATCCGCAACACCGGCGCGTCCTGCTGGCTGGTCAACACCGGCTGGACCGGCGGCGCGTTCGGCACCGGCTCGCGGATGCCGATCCGGGCGACCCGTGCGCTGCTGAAAGCCGCGCTCGACGGCTCGCTGCATGACGTGCAGTTCCGCAAGGACCCCAACTTCGGCTTCGAAGTTCCGGTCTCGGTCCCGAACGTCTCGGACGTGCTTCTGGACCCGCGCCGCACCTGGGACGACGCGGCGGCCTATGATGCGCAGGCGCAGAAGCTGGTGGAGATGTTCTCGGACAACTTCGCGCAATACGTGCCCTATATCGACGACGACGTGAAAGCCGCGGCGATCGGCTGATCAGCCTGACTGATCGATAATCACGAATATTGGAAGGGCCGGCGATCACGTCGGCCTTTTTCATATGCGACGCCCACTTTCCTAAACCCTTGAACCGCCTACATGATGCCAGCCATGAAACTGGAACTGCTTCATATTCTGGGCTTCGCCCTGATCGCCGGCCTCATCGCGCTGGCCGGTGTGACGCTGATCGTCGCCCGGCTGTCGCATCGGCGCCCCAAAGGCCCGTTCCCCAAGTCCCATATGCAGGTCGCCCCCGAAACCGGGCGCTTCGCAACCGCGCTGCAGGACCGGCTCGCGGGAATTGAGACAAAGAGCGCGGTCCAATTGCTTGCCGATCCGCTCGACGCGCTGGCGGCGCGGCTGGAACTGATCGACGCGGCGGAGGTCTCGCTCGATCTGCAATATTACATCTGGCAGAACGACACCGCGGGCGCGATCATGCTCGGGGCGCTGCGCAAGGCGGCCAAACGCGGGGTCCGTGTCCGGCTGCTGATCGACGACAACGGCACGGCGGGGATGGACCGCACGCTGGCCGCGCTCGATCAGTTGCCCAATGTCGACGTGCGCCTCTTCAACCCCTTCCCGATCCGCACCGCGCGCTTCCTGGGCTACTTGTCCGATTTCCGCCGCCTGAACCGCCGGATGCATAACAAGGCGATGATCGCGGATGGGCGGATGGCGATCCTCGGCGGGCGCAATATCGGCGACGACTATTTCAACAGCCTCTCCGAGAGCGGGCTCTACATGGATCTCGACGTCGCCGTCGCGGGTCCGGTTCTGGCGCAGATCGGCAAGCAGTTCGACCTGTATTGGAACGCGCCCCCCGCGATCCCGGCGGAAAAGATGTTGGGTGGCTGCGAGGCGAAAGAGGCCGAGACCATCATCAAGACCGAAGAGCTCCGCCTCTCGGAGCCCAAGGCGAAGCGCTATGCCGACGACCTTCAGCATCCCGACCGGCTGTCGCGGCTGCTGTCGGGCAAGGCGCGGGTGATCTTCGCCGAGGCGCAGTTGATCTACGACCACCCGTCGAAAATCCACGGGCTTTTGCAGGGGCGCAAACTGCTCTGGCAATATCTGGTGCGCGCCTTGGGGCAACCGCTGGAGGAACTGGTTCTCGTCACGCCCTACCTCGTCCCGACGCGGACGGGGGTGCGTTATCTCAAGCGGATCGCGCAATCGGGGGCGACCATCAAGGTGCTGACGAATTCCTATGCCGCGACCGATGTGGCGCTGGTCCATTCCGGCTATGCGCATCGCCGCAAGGCGCTGTTGCGCGCCGGGATCGAACTTTACGAATACGCAGCCGATGCCGAAGACCGCCGCCCGAGCGACCGCAACCGGCGCGAAAGGCTGCTGGGCTCCGACATTCGCGGCACCTCGCCCTTCTCGCGCAACAAGCTGCACGCCAAGGTTTTCGCGGTGGATCGCGCGCGCGTCTTCATCGGCTCGTTCAACTTCGATCCACGCTCGATGCGGCTCAATACAGAGCTGGGCATCGTGATCGACGCGCCCGAGATCGCGACGGAAATCTCCGAGACCTTCAAGGAATTCATCCCCGCCCGCGCATGGCGTCTGCGCCTCACCCGTGCGCAGCAATTGCGCTGGTCGCGCCCCGGGCATGGCGTGCGCAAGCGCGAGCCGGGCGTGCCCTTCTCGCACCGCATCTTCCTGTGGATCGCGCAGCGCCTGCCAATCGAGTGGATGCTGTAAGCCTCAGCTCTTGCGCGTGCGCTTCACCTTGCGCGCGACCGCCTTCTTCTTGGCAGCGTCGCGGGCCGGTTTGCGCGGGCCCTTTCCGGGGCCTTTGCGCGGCGGACGCGTGCCGGGGCGGCGGCCCTTGCGGCGCTTGCCGTCACCCGAGGGCATCCCCTGCCCTTCGACTTCCAGCAGCTCCAGCATCAGCCCGCCGGTGATCGGCACGGCCTCGGACAGCCGCACCCGGACACGCTGCCCGATGGTGATGACCATCCCGGTATCGGAGCCCACCAGCTCCTGCGCCTCGCGGTCGAAATGGAAGAACTCGCGCCCGATCTCGCGGATCGGGATCAGCCCGTCCGCGCCGGTCTCGTCGAGCTTCACGAAGGCGCCGAATTTCTGCACGCCCGAGATGCGCCCGGTGAACTCGCTGCCCACCCGGTCCGACAGGTAGGCCGCCAGATAGCGGTCGGTCGTGTCACGTTCGGCCACCATCGACCGCCGCTCGGTATCGGAAATCTGCTTCGCGGTGTCCTCGAGATTCTCGATATCCCACGCGCTCAACCCGTCTTTGCCCCAGCCATGGCCGAGGATCAGCGCACGGTGCACGATCAGGTCGGAATAGCGCCGGATCGGCGAGGTGAAATGCGCGTAGGAGCGCAGCGCGAGGCCGAAATGCCCGTAATTCGTCGGCGCATAATAGGCCTGCGTCATCGAGCGCAGCGTCGAGATGTTGATCAGCTCGTCGAACTCGGAGCCCTCGGACTGGCTGAGCAGATTGTTCAGATGCGCGGTCTGCAGTACCTGCCCCTTCGCCAGCGTGAAGCCCGATGCCTGCGCCACTTCGCGCAAGGCTTCGATCTTCTCGAGACTCGGTTCTTCGTGAACACGATACAGCAGCGGACGGCGCAGCTTTTCCAATTCCTCGGCGGCGGCCACATTGGCCAGCACCATGAACTCCTCGATCAGCTTATGCGCGTCGAGCCGCTCCTTGAACCGGATCGAGGCGACATGGCCATCGTCGCCGATCACGATCTGCCGCTCGGGCAGGTCCAGCTCCAGCGGTTGACGGATCGCCCGGGCATGTTTGAGCGCCTCGTAAGCCTCGTAGATCGGGTCGATGATCTCCTCGACCATATCCTCGGTCTTCTCGTCCGGGTTGCCGTCGCGCGCCGACTGCACCTGCCCGTATTCGAGCGAGCCGACCGAGCGGATCATCCCGCGCGTGAAGCGGTGGCTGACCTTGCGCCCCTGCGCATCGATCTTCATCCGCACCGCCAGCACCGCGCGATCCACGTTCTCGTGCAGAGAGCACAGATCGCCCGACAGACGATCCGGCAGCATCGGCACGACGCGGTCGGGGAAATAGGTGGAGTTGCCGCGCTTGCGCGCCTCGCGGTCCAGCTCGGAGCCCGGCGTGACATAATGCGCCACATCGGCAATCGCGACCCAGATCAGGAAGCCGCCCTCGTTCTTCGGATCGTCATCGCGGATCACCAGCACCGCATCGTCGCGGTCGCGCGCATCCGCCGGGTCGATCGTGACGAAAGACAGCTTGCGCAGGTCTTCACGCTCGCCAAGAGGCGCGGGCTCTGCGGCATCGGCCTCGGCCACGACTGCATCGGGGAAATCGTCCGGGATGCCATGCTGGTGGATCGCGATCAGCGAGACCGCCTTCGGCGCGGACGGATCGCCCAGCACCTCGATCACGCGCGCCTTGGGCAGCCCCATGCGCCCGCGCGGCCCGGTCTGTTCGGCCTCGACCAGCTCTCCATCCTTGGCGCCCTGCGTCACCGCCGCCGGCACCTGCCATTCGTTGCCGACACCCTTGTCGATCGGCATGATCCGCCCGCCCTCGGCATTCTTGCGGAAGATGCCGACGATGCGATGCGAGGCCTGCCCGATCTTGCGGATAAGTCGCGCCTCGTAGCCGTAATCCTCATCCTCGACCGGGGTCAGGCGGCCGAGGATACGGTCGCCCTCGGCCAGCGTGGGATCGCCGTCCTTCGGAACGAAGAGCACAAGCGGCGCAGGCCCGTCGCCAGTCCATTCCGCAGGCTCGGCCCATTGGTCGCCCTGACTATCCTCGCGCATCACGCGCAGCACCGACACCGGCGGCAGCACGTTGGGGTCGCGGAAATTGCGGCGGCGCTTCTCGATCAGACCTTCGTCGGCCATGTCCTTGAGAATGCGCTTCAGCTCGATCTTCGCCTGCCCCTTCACACCGAAGGCCCGCGCGATATCGCGCTTGGCCCCTTGGTCGGGGTTGTCGTTCAGCCAGTCGAGGATCTGCTGGCGCGAGGGGATGGGGGCGGGTTTGCTCATGGGTTTGCCTAACATGGGGCGTGAGGGGCGTCACTCAAAGAGTGTGGCGCTAATTACGGGTGTCGAGCCCTGCGCTTGCGCTTCGGGCGTTCGCCGGGGCGTCCTTCCACCGGAAGGCCGCCGACCCCGGCTCCCCCCCCCGGGATATTTTCGCCAAGAGGAAGCTCAGAGCGGCTTTTCCATATCGCGATGCGGAATGCCCGCGTCGTCGTAATCTTCGCCGTAGGGCACGAAGCCGAGCTTCTCGTAGAACGGGATCGCGTAGCTCTGGGCCGAGAGATAGGCGCGGGTGCAGCCCATCTCGGCGAACCGCTCGCAGGCGTCGCGCACCAGCGCCGCGCCGAGCCCGGTGCCACGCGCGGATTTCGCCACGCAGATGCGGCCGATCTTGCCGGTCTCCTCCTTGCGGATCAGCCGCGCGGTCCCGAGTGGCGTGCCCTCCTCGCTGGCCAGCAAATGGACCGCCTGATCGTCGAGATCGTCCCATTCCTCGGGCTCCGGGATGCCCTGTTCTTCGATGAACACGGCCCGGCGCAGCGCGTGGCAGGGCGTGTAATCGGTGACCGGCTCGATCTTGATCATGCGAAATAGTCTCTCAATATGCGGGCATAGACGCGCGTGAGGGCTTCGATCTGATCGAGGGGCACGCGCTCGTCCACCTGATGCATCGTCGCGCCGACGAGGCCGAATTCCACGACCGGGCAGTGATCCTTCACGAAGCGCGCATCCGAGGTGCCGCCCGAGGTGGACAGCTCCGGCGCGCGGCCCGTTTCCGCCTCGACCGATTTCGCGACGAGATCGACGAAGGGACCGGGCGGGGTAACGAAGCTTTCGCCCGAGATATCGGGGTTGAGCGCGATACGGATACCGGTCTCGGCGGCGATCTCGGAGGCCATCGCCTCGGCCCAGGCGATCAGCCCCTTGCCGGTATGGGCGTCGTTGAAGCGGATATTCACGGTCGCGCGCGCCTTGGCCGGGATCACGTTATTGGCAGGGTTACCGCAATCGATGGTGGTGATCTGCAGGCTCGACGGCTGGAAATGATCGGTGCCGTGATCGAGCGGCTCTGCGGTCATCCGGCCCAGCAGTTCGACCAGCGCATGCAGCGGGTTCTTCGCGCGATGCGGATAGGCGGCATGCCCCTGCACGCCCTCGGCCTCGATATAGAAGCTGAGCGAGCCGCGCCGCCCGATCTTCATCATCTCGCCCATCTCATTGGGGCAGGTCGGCTCGCCAACGAGGCAGACCGACATCGCCTCGCCCTCGGCGGTCATCCAATCCAGAAGCGCCCGCGTGCCGTCGCGGCCCGGGCCTTCCTCGTCGCCGGTGATGGCGAGGATCACCGCGCCGTCGGGCGGCGTCTCGGTCACGAAATCCACCGCCGCCGCTGCGAAGGCCGCCACGGCGGTCTTCATGTCGGTCGCGCCGCGCCCCCACATCACGCCGTCGACGATCTCGGCGCCGAAGGGATCATGGGTCCAGGCGGCGGCATCGCCTACCGGCACGACATCCGTGTGCCCGTTGAAGCCGAAGCTTTTCGCCGCCCCCTTCGCGCCCCAGCGCGCGTAGAGGTTCGGCGTGCCGTTGCGATCGACGCGCGTGCAGGTGAAGCCTGCCCCGCTCAGCAGGCCCTCCAGCAAGACCAGCGCGCCGCCCTCCTCCGGGGTCACCGAGGGGCAGCGGATCAGATCGGCGCTCAGGCGGATGGGATCGGTCGTCATGGGCACTCCTTTTCAGCGCTACAGGCTTAGAGCGCCGAAGCCTTCGGGGCAATGGCTGTTGCAGGCTCGACACCGGGCGCAAGTGACGCAGAGACAGGGACTACCCAAAGGCAGGTCGCGGTGTCATGATATGTCAAAAGCAAAAGCCCGGAATCGGGCATATCGAGCAGGGCAAAGCCCGGATCCAGACGCAACAGACCCACGCGCGGCCCATTCAGGCGGCGTGCGTTTTCCGTGTCGGCTTCCCCGGGCGCGGAGACAGGCATGGGATCAAAGCAACATTCGGAGCGTCGCGGATGAGGGCGCAACAGGGCTGGATCGGTGCGCAGATCGCACATCGCGGCGCGGTCAGGTTCGACGAGCGCAGATTGCTGGAGCTGCTCGCACGCGGCAGCCTGATGCTGGAATTCACCCTGATGCGCGGCGAGCAGTCACCCCTGCCGCTGATCCATCTGCATCAGCGCGAAGGCTGGCGGAATTTCCTCTCGCTCAATCTCGATGTCGACGGGCGCATCGTGCTGGCGCAGCGGCGCGGCGCGGCGGTCCATGCGATCTCGATCGACGCCACGCAAGAGCGGCTGACCGGTGGGCGAATGCGGCTCACATGGCGCTGGGACGGGCCGGGACGCGAAAGCCTGCTGACGCTGGAGGCGCTTGACCAGCGCACGATCCGGCAGCAGGCTGGCGTGGCGCCGCTGCCGCTGACGCGCGACGAGGCCTCCGCCCTGCTCGATCCGGCGGGGCCCGCGCGGATTGGGCCGCGCGTCGACTGGCTGGCGCTTGGCGATCATCTGCAACCGATGGGACCGGCGGGCTGTTTCGCCCCCGCGACGCCGATCCAGACGCCGGAGGGCGTGGTGCCGGCCGCGCGGCTGCGCGCAGGCGATCTGGTCGAGACCGTCGATGCCGGGCCGCAGCCGGTGCTCTGGTCGGGGCGGGTCAGCCTGCCTGCGATCGGGCACCTGCGTCCGGTGAAACTCTGTGCGCCGGTCTTCTCGGCGCGTCAGGATATCTGGGTCATGCCGCAGCACCGCGTGGCGCTCAGCGGGCCGTCGGTGGATTTCATCTTCGGCGAGGACGAGGTGCTGATCGAGGCGCGGTCGCTGGCCGATGGCTGCGCCGCGCTGCAGCCCGATTGCCCCGGCGTGCTGGAATGGCACGGGCTGCTCTTGGGCGGCCATCACCTGCTGATGGCGGATGGCTGCAAGCTGGAGAGCCTGCATATCGGGCGGCTCGCCCGGCAACCGCTTCTGGCGGCGACCACGGCCTTTGCGGGGCTTGTGCGCGAGGGCGGGGTGCCGCTCCATCGCAAGCCGGTGCGCAAGATCGTCTCGGGCTATGAGGCGAAGACGCTGGCCTCCGCCCGCCGTCAGGGGCTGCGCCCCTTCGTCGCTTAACCCATCAGCGCACGGCGCAGCAGGTTCAGCCCGGCCACGCCCAGCAGAATCAGTGTCCACCACCGGAAGCGCACGGGATCGAGCCGGTCCTGCGCCTTGAAGCCCAGCTTCATCCCCGCCAGCGCGGGCAGGATCATCAGAAGCGACAGCGGGATCGTCTGTGCGTTCAGCACGCCCGAGACCAGATGCGAGCCGGTGAGGATGATCGCCCCGGTCAGGAAGACGACGCCGAGGATGCGCACGGCCTCCCGTTTAGGTGCGTCGATCGAGATCAGGTAGATGATCAGCGGCGGTCCCCAGATCCCGGAAATCCCGCCATAGAGCCCCGCGACGATGCCCAGCCCCGTTTCGGTCACCGCCCGGTGGCGCGTGGGCATCGGGATCTGCCGCCCCGAGATCTGCCAGATCGAGAAGGCGACGATCGGCCCGCCCAAGAGCGCGTACATCACTGGCTGCGGGATCACGTCGACGAGGGTCGCGCTGATCGGGATGAAGACGATGATCATCGCGATGAACAGCCGGTAATTCTTGATCGAGCCCACCGCAGCGCCGACCCCTTGACGGAAGGCCTGCATCACGTTGGTCACCAGCGTCGGCAGGATCAGAAGCGCCAGCGCTTGATGCGGCGGCAGGAAGGACGCGAAGCTCGAGAGCATGATCATCGGCATCGCGAAACCGACCGCGCCTTTCACGAAACCTGCGAATAGAGTGACGCCAAGCGCCGCGAATATTTGCCAAACTTCCATCCCGAACATGCGCGTTCCCTTCTGTGTCCCGCGTCGCTTCTACCGGGTTACGCGGCGGGATACAGCCGTGAAGCGACGTGAAATCAGGCGCATACCCGACCACGCCGACAACCGCCGCGACATTATCCGTCGCAATTGTCGCTACTGGCGAATTTTTATTGCGCTGCGGTTGCGAAGTAACTAGACAGGCTGCAACTGCAGAATAAGGAGCCGACTCATGGCACATGACGGGGCCGATATGCCGACGACGATCATTCTGGACGACCTGATGGGCCTTGCTGAGGCGAGTCTGCCCGAACTGGAGGCGCTGGTCTCCGACGCGACCGCGAGCCTGCGCGCCGCAACCGAGAAAGACGGCCGCATTTCCGGCGCCGCCCTCGAGGCGAACCAATATCGCGCCCACGGTCTTGCCTGGCTGACCACCTATCAGCAGTCGCTCAAGCAACTGCACGGCTGGGCCGCACGTCTGGCCGAGGACGGCAAACTGGGCGAGATGGAGAAGCTGATCGTGCAGATCGGCTTCGGCGAATATCTCGCGCAGATCGCGGGCGGCATCCAGATGAACCAGGGCGAGATGGTGCGCCTGGCCGATATGGACGTCAGCTGGACCCCGTCCGAGGCTGCCGCGAAGCTGATCGCCGAGGGCAATTCCAACGCCGCTCGGATGCGTCTGGTCGAGCTGATGCGCGACGTTCAGGGCCGCTCGATCTTCGGGCAGTCGGGTCTCGACGAAGACCTCGAGATGATCCGCGAGCAGTTCTACCGCTATGCCGAGGACCGCGTGAAGCCGAATGCGCATGAATGGCACCTCAAGGACGAGCTGATCCCGATGGAGATCATCGAGGAACTGGCCGAACTGGGCGTCTTCGGCCTGACCATTCCGGAAGAATATGGCGGGCTGGGCCTGTCGAAAGCCTCTATGGTCGTCGTGACCGAGGAGCTTTCGCGCGGCTACATCGGCGTGGGCTCGCTCGGCACCCGGTCCGAGATCGCGGCCGAGCTGATCATCTGCGGCGGCACCGAAGAGCAGAAGCAGAAATGGCTTCCGGGCCTGTCGTCGGGCGAAATCCTGTCGACCGCCGTGTTCACCGAGCCGAATACCGGCTCGGATCTGGGCTCCTTGCGCACCCGCGCCGTCAAGGATGGCGACGACTGGCTCGTGACCGGCAACAAGACGTGGATCACCCATGCGCAGCGCACCCATGTGATGACGCTGCTGGCGCGCACCGATCCCGCGACCGACAATTACAAGGGTCTGTCGATGTTCCTGGCCGAGAAGACGCCGGGCACCGATGACAACCCCTTCCCCACCGAGGGCATGACCGGCGGCGAGATCGAAGTGCTCGGCTATCGTGGCATGAAGGAATACGAGCTCGGCTTCGACAATTTCCGCGTGAAGGGCGAGAACCTTCTGGGCGGCGAAGAGGGCAAGGGCTTCAAGCAGCTCATGGAGACGTTTGAATCCGCCCGCATCCAGACCGCCGCCCGCGCCGTGGGCGTCGCGCAATCGGCGCTGGAGATCGGGATGCAATACGCGATCGACCGCAAGCAATTCGGCAAGTCTCTGATCGAATTCCCGCGCGTGTCGTCGAAGCTCGCGATGATGGCAGTGGAGACGATGATCGCCCGCCAGCTGACCTATTTCTCGGCCTGGGAAAAGGATCACGGCCATCGCTGCGATCTGGAAGCCGGTATGGCGAAACTGCTGGGTGCGAGGGTGGCGTGGGCCGCTGCCGACAACGCGCTGCAGATCCATGGCGGCAACGGTTTCGCGCTGGAATACCAGATCAGCCGCATCCTCTGCGATGCGCGCATCCTGAACATCTTCGAAGGTGCCGCCGAGATTCAGGCACAGGTGATCGCGCGGCGTCTCCTCGGCTGAGCCAGAGAAACTCTATTCAACGGGGCGATGCGGGCGAACCTCGCATCGCCCCGTTCTGATTTGACACCCGCCCAACGCCCCCGCAAGCTGAACGACGAGGTTCAGCACAATGGAGGGCGCATGGCTCGCACAATTCTGGTCACAGGCATCACCGGCTTCATCGCCAAACGCATTGCCTATGACCTTCTGGCGCAGGGCGAGATCGTGCGCGGCACGCTGCGCAAGGCCAGCCGCGGCGAGGAGGTGAAAGCCGCCTTGAGTGACCTCGGCCCCGAAGCGCTGGAACGGCTGAGCTTCGTCCAAGCCGATCTGATGGCAGACAAGGGCTGGGATGCGGCGATGGCGGGGGTCGATGCCGTGATCCACACCGCCTCCCCCTTCCCGCTCGGCAAGCCCAAGAACGAGGCAGAGGTGATCCAGCCTGCGGTCGAGGGCACCAAGCGGGTGCTGGCTGCGGCACAGGCCGCCGGTGTGACCCGCGTGATCCAGACCTCCTCGATGGAAGCGGTGATGCATGGCGTGACCTCTGACCCGATCACGGAAGCCGACTGGTCGAACCCGCGCGCGCCGACTTGCAGCCCCTATACGCGCTCGAAGATTTTCGCCGAGGAAGCGGCGTGGGAATTCATCGAGGATCATCACGAGATGCGTCTGACGGTGATCAATCCGGGCCTCGTCTGCGGCACGCCGATGGATCGCCATACCGGCTCGTCGGTCGCGGTGATCGAACGGCTGATGGCGGGCAAGGATCCGATGGCGCCGGAGTTCGACATTCCGGTGGTCGATGTGGCCGATGTTTCCGCCTGCCATGTAGCGGCGCTCGACCGGTCCGAGAGCATCGGTCGCCGCTATATCTGCGCAGAAAGCTTCATGTCCTTCCTCGAGATGGCGAAGGTGCTGAAGGCCGAGTTCCCCGACCGCAAGATCCCGACGCGGAAAGCGCCGAACTGGATCGTCTCGATCCTCGCGCTGTTCGACGAGCAGATCGCGCTGATCAAGCCGATGCTCGGGATGAAGATGCGGCTTAGCCACGAGGCCGCGACCCGCGATCTTGGGGTGGAGTTCGTATCCGCCGCCGAGGCCGTACGCCGCACCGGACATTTCATCGTGCAGAAATAGCGTTGCGCTCGCCCGGTTTCGCGGCCAAATCTGGCGCGACAGACTGGAGGGGCGCAGATGATCCGCGACGCAAGACCACAAGACGCAGAGGCGATTACCGAGATTTACAATGACGCGGTGCGCAACACGACCGCGATCTGGAACGAGATCGAGGTCGGCCCCGAGAACCGCCGCGCCTATATCGCGGATCGGCAGGCGACGGGCTATCCGGTGCTGGTCTGGGAGGAAGACGGGCGCGCCGTGGGCTATGCGAGTTTCGGCCCTTTCCGCCCTCATGACGGCTATCACCTGAGCGTCGAGCATTCCGTCTATGTCCACCGCGACCACCGCGCGGGCGGCAAGGGCGCGAAGCTGATGGAAGCGCTGATCGCGCGCGCCAAGGAAGGCGGTTTCCACGTCATGGTCGGCGCGATCGACGCCGCGAATGAGGGCTCGATCCGGCTGCATGAGCGGCTGGGCTTCACGCAGGTCGGCTTGATGCCGCAGGTCGGCAAGAAGTTCGGGCGCTGGCTGGATCTGGCGCTGCTGACGCTGCTGCTGGACGATCGCGAGCGGCCTTGAGCTTGAGGTGAGGGCCGCGCCCGACCCTTGGGTGGGCGCTGTGCTCCGCCTGTGGCTTGGCGCTTTATCTCGCAAGCCCGCATGCCGGGTGTGCCCGCGATGACATCGCCGATGCGCCCTCCCGGGGGGAGGGTGGGGCGCGGCCCGGGGCTGGTCGCCCCGCGCCAGGCTTTATGAGCTACCGCGCACTGCGCCCCAGCAAATCCACGAACCGCTGCCGCGCCTCGGGCAAGGGCCTATCCCCCAGATCGGGCGCCATCCGTTCGCCAAGGAAGAACCCGGTCAGTCGCAGTCCCTGCACGATCTCGCCAAGGCTCGCAGGCCCCTGCCCCAACAGGCAGAGCGGCAGTGGCAACAGTCTCGGGGCCCATTCCCCGGCCCCTTGCCGGCTGACGGCACGGCCCGAGCGCGGGCTGACATAGGCCAGATCGTCGCGAGACCCGGTCACCGCGCAGCGCGACAGGTCGAGCCCGTAGCCCATCTCTTCCAGCAGCCCCAATTCCCAGCGCAGATAGGTCGGCACCCAGTCGCCGCCCTCGGCCATCGCGTCGAACAGCGCCTCGGAGGCCATGAACAACGCGTCATGCGCCTCGCGCTCGGGTAGCGTGAACCGCAGCAAAGCCGTCGCCGCGTTCAGCCCCGCCAGCGCCTGCCGGTCCGACAGGATCACCGCGCGGCTCTGCAAAGGCTCGATCGTATAGCTGCCAAGATGATCTTCCAGCCGCGCGCGCCACGTCGCCGTGACTCGGTTGCCCGGCTGCAAGATCCCCGTCATCTTCCGCGACGCCCCGCCGCGCACGACGCCCGCATGCCGACCATGCGCCGAGGTGAACAGCTCGACGATCATCGAGCTTTCGCCATGCGGTCGTGCCGAGAGGATCGTGCCGAGGTCTTGCCAGTCCATGCGAGGAACTATCCTTTCCGTGACGTTGCGGCGCAAGCGGCTTCGTGAATTGCGCAGACGTCGCGCGCCGCACTAGCTTCACACCCATGAAACGCGCCTCAATCCTTTTCGCCGCCCTGATCGCCCTCGTCGAATTGGCGGCGTTTGGCGCGAGCTTCGTCAACAACATGGCCGAACACCCCCACGCTGCCGTGCCGCTGGGCATCCTGTGGCTGATGTTTCGCTACTTCACGATCTGGACGAATACGCTGGTGGGCCTCGCCTTCGGCTGGATGGCATGGCGCAAACGGGCACTGGCGAAGCCGTTCCTCGCGGCGCTGGTGCTGTGGATCCTGATCGTCGGCGTGGTCTACCACCTGCTGCTGGCTGGCGACGCGCCGCTGCACGGGCTCGATTACGTCTCGAACCTGCTTTATCACACCGCCGCCCCGATCCTTGTGCCGGTCTGGTGGCTGGCCTTCGCGCCGAAAGGCGGGCTGACGAGCCATCACGCCGTAATCTGGCTGGTCTGGCCGCTCGTCTATCTGGTCTATGCGGTGATCCGGGGGCTGGAGACCGGGTTCTACCCGTATTTCTTCCTCAACCTCGACAAGCTCGGATGGGGCGGGCTGGGCCTGTGGTGCGTGAAGTTCCTCGTGGCCTTCTGGATCGGCGGGCTGGTGATCGTGACCTTGGGCCGCGGGCTCAACCGGCTCGGGATCAGCCGCTGAGGCCGTCCTCGTCGAGCATCGTGTGCCCGTCGCGGCTCTCGATTTCGATCACCCAGAGGTCCGGGTCGAAACTGCGTTGCTTGCGGATGCTGGCATCGACCTCAGCCTCGGGACCGTCATGCAACAGCATCCACGCGCTCTCTCCGGTCATCAGATCGGCACGCCGCTCGTAGCTTTGCGCGGTCCCGTCGAGCCGCGCGCATTTCACCAGCACGGCCCCCGAAGACGCCTGCCCATGCGCGGTGACGTAGGCGGGGATATTCGCCAGCTCCAGCCGCTTGAGATAGGCGCGGACCCAGAAATCCGTGGTCAGACGCCCCTCGCTCATCACTTCGAGTCCTTGAAATCGAGACCCATCTCGGAATAGCGCTCGGCCTCTTCCAGCCAGTTCGGGCGCACTTTCACCTGCAGGAAGAGATGCACGGGCCGGTCGAGAAACTCGATCAGTTCTTCGCGGGCGGCTTTCGAGATCGCCTTGATCGTCTCGCCGCCCTTGCCGAGGATGATCCCCTTGTGACCATCGCGCGCGACGTAGATCACCTGATCGATCCGCGCGGAGCCGTCCTTGCGCTCTTCCCAGCTCTCGGTCTCGACGGTGAGCTGGTAGGGCAGTTCTTCATGTAGGCGCAGGGTCAGCTTCTCGCGGGTGATCTCGGCGGCGATCATGCGCATCGGCAGGTCGGCGATCTGGTCTTCCGGGTAGAGCCACGGCCCCTCGGGCATCTCACCCGCAAGCCAGTCCTTGAGATCCTGCACGCCGTAGCCACGCTCGGCGGAGATCATGAAGGTCTTGGTGAACTGATACGCCTCATTGAGCTTCGCGGTCAGGCCCAGAAGCTCCTCGGACTTCACCTTGTCGATCTTGTTGATCGCAAGCGCCACCGGCTGCGTGCCTTCGCGACCGCGCAGGGCTTCAAGGATGCTTTCGACGCCGGGCGTGAGGCCGCGATGGGCTTCGACCAGCAGAACGATCATGTCGGCATCGGCCGCCCCGCCCCAAGCCGCGTTGACCATTGCGCGATCCAGACGACGGCGCGGGCGGAAGATGCCGGGCGTGTCGACAAAGACGATCTGGCTCTGGCCTTCCATCGCGACGCCACGGATGCGGGCGCGGGTGGTCTGCACCTTATGGGTGACGATCGAGACCTTCGCGCCAACCATCGCGTTGAGCAGCGTGGATTTGCCCGCATTGGGCTCTCCGATCAGGGCGACGAAACCGGCGCGTGTGGTCATGGGTGTTCCTTTTTGGCGATACGCGAAGCGATACGGGGCGCGGGGTAGCTTATAACGGCCCGCGTTGCCAGTCATCTTGTCATGTGGCTGAGGGTTGCGGCTGACCGCCGGGTGGGCGGGATACCTGTGTGGTCTGCGCTTGATCGGGCAAAATCCGCAAGAGTTGTCCGCGCGCGATGGTGTCGAAAGCGCCCGCCCGAGGGGGCGGTCGGGCGCTGCCCGGGGCTGGTCGCCCCACGCCAAGACCTTGGCTCAGCCCTCGGCGCCCTCTTCCAGACGTTTCAGCAGCGTCTTCGCCGCCGTCATCTCGCCCTGACGCTTCGATCCGGCCTTCGCGGTTTCGCGCGCGCCGTTTTCCAGACTCACCTCGATGGTGAAATTGGGGGCGTGATCGGGACCGTCGCGATGGATGATCTCGTAGCGCGGCGGCGGCAGGCCGCGGGCCTGCGCCCATTCCTGCAACGCGGTTTTCGGATCGCGCGCGTCTTCCTCGACGCTGTCGAGCCGGTCTTCCCAGAGCCGTAGGATCAGCACTTTCGCCGCGTCGAACCCGCCATCGAGATAAACCGCCGCGATCACCGCCTCCATCGCGTCGCCCAGCAGCGCCAGCTTGCGCCGCCCGCCGGTCATCATCTCGGACCGGCCGAGCTTCAGCACCGCACCGAGGTCGATCTTGCGGGCGATATCGGCGCAGGCTTCCTTGCGCACGAGTGCGTTGAAGCGCGGCGCCATCTGGCCCTCGGAAGCGGCACGATCGCCCAGGAACAGCGCCTCGGCCATCACGAGGCCCAAAACGCGGTCGCCCAGAAATTCCAGCCGCTGGTTGTCGGGCCGGGTCGGCGTGGAGATCGAGCTATGCGTAAGCGCGCGCGCGAGCAGCTCGGGCCGTTTGAACTTGTGCCCGAGGCGCTGCTCGAATGCCTTGATCTCCGCGCTTAGCTTCAATTGATCGCCTTGAAGAACCGATCCGGACGCCAGGTCCAGAAGTAGAACAGCGAGCGACCCGCCGAGGAGAACATCACCCGGTCGGCCCGGCCGATCAGGTTCTCTTTCGGGACGAAGCCGAGACCGCCCACCGATTGCGGGAAGCGGCTGTCCTCGGAGTTGTCGCGGTTGTCGCCCATGAAGAAATACATGCCCTCGGGCACGGTGTAGACGGGCGTGTTGTCCACGGGGCCGTCATTGTTGATCTGCAGAATGTCATGCGTGACGCCATTGGGCAGCGTCTCGGCATAGCGCTTCTTGATGCAGGTATCGCCCATGCCGACCGGCGAGTTCGAGCAGCGCGGCAGCAGCCCCTGCGGACCCTGCGGTTGCATGACTTCCTCGAAATCGGGCTCGGGCTTCATCTCGACGGCCTTGCCGTTGATCTGCAGCACGCCGTTGATCATCTGGATCTTGTCGCCCGGCAGGCCGATCAGACGCTTGATGAAATCGACGTTCTTGGTCGGGTGACGGAACACCACGACGTCGCCGCGCTCGGGGTCGCTGGCCAGCAGGCGCCCGTCGAAGGGGCAAGCCGAGAACGGGCAGGAATAGCGCGAATAGCCGTAGGCCATCTTGTTCACGAAGAGGAAGTCGCCGATCAGCAGCGTGTCCTTCATCGAGCCGGAGGGAATCCAGAAGGGCTGGAAGAACAGCGTGCGGAACACCCCCGCGATCACCAGTGCCCAGACAATCGTCTTGATCGTGTCGAGGATACCGCCCTCGGCCTTGTTCTTCGCCATTATCTCTTACCCTGCCTCAAAATTCCTTGGCCTCAATACGCGGCCTCGCGCCCGAGTCAAGAAAGCTTGCGGGCCTCGATCACGACGAAGGCCTGCGCCCAGGGGTGGTCATCGGTCAGCGTCACATGGATGACGGACTCGTAACCCTCTGGTGTCATTTCCTTAAGCCGGTCCGCCGCCCAGCCCGTGACCTGCATCACCGGCTGCCCCGTTGGCAGATTCGTGACCGCCATATCCTTCCATGCGATGCCCATGCGCAACCCGGTCCCAAGCGCTTTGGAACAGGCCTCTTTCGCCGCCCAGCGTTTGGCATAGGTGCCGGCCACATCCTTGCGGCGCTCGGCCTTGCGCTGCTCGGTCTCGGTGAAGACCCGATTGCGGAAGCGGTCGCCAAAGCGTTCGAGCGTGCGCTCGATCCGCTCGATATTCGCGAGATCGGTGCCGATACCGAGGATCATGGGGTGACCTCGGTGGTGATCGCGCCTGTCGCCTGATTGAGCGTCATGTGCAACTGATGCGACATTGCGTCACCCGTGCCGTCATAGGTGGAGACCGGCAGGGTGAGGCTCAACCCGGTCGCGGGATCGTAGCTGGCCGAGAGCGCCGCGAAATCGACCCCGCCGAAGCCGGTGTCCTTTGCAGCCGAGATCACCCGGCATTGCCGCCCGCCGACCTCGTCATAGGGGGGCGACAGGACGAGAATATGGAACGCCGCCGCAGCCGGCTCGATCGTATCCATCAGCGCCAGCCGCACCGCGCCCTTGGCGAAAGTCGCGGTATTCTCCGACCAAGGCTCGACGATATTGTCGGCGCGCGCAGCGAAATCGCAGGGCCCGACATACGCCGGACCTGCCTGCGCCGCGCAAGCCGCGCCAAGCAACGCACCGGTCAGCATGACGCCGCGCAGCTTCATCCCCGCGCCGCGTCCATCAGCTTGCGCATATGCACGATCGCGGGCCCGAGCCCCACGAAGATCGCCTCGGAGATCAGGAAATGGCCGATGTTCAACTCGCGGATCTGCTTCATCTCGGCGATCGGCTCGACCGTCTCATAGGTCAGACCGTGGCCCGCATGGACCTCCAGCCCGAGGCTGTCGGCATAGGCAGCGCCTGCTTTCAGCGCCTCCAGCTCGGCGTCGCGCGCGGCGAAATCGCCCGCGTAATGCATGTCGCAGAAATGGCCCGTATGCAGTTCGATCACCTGCGCGCCGATCTTGGCAGACGCCTCGATCTGTGCCGGGTCATGGCCGATGAACATCGACACGCGGATGCCCGCCTGGACGAGCGGCCCCACGTAATCGGTCAGCCGCGACAGATCGCCCGCGACGTCCAGACCGCCTTCGGTCGTCACCTCTTCGCGCTTTTCCGGCACGATGCAGCAGGCATGGGGCAGATGGCGCAGCGCGATCTCCTGCATCTCGGGCGTCGCGGCCATCTCGAAATTCAGCGGGATGTCGAGACCACTGCGCAGCGCGTCGATATCCGCGTCGCGGATATGGCGGCGATCTTCGCGCAGATGCGCGGTGATCCCGTCGGCGCCCGCCTGCTCGGCCAGACGCGCGGCGCGCAGCGGGTCAGGATAGGCCGAGCCGCGGGCATTCCGCACGGTGGCCACGTGATCGATATTCACACCAAGGCGCAAAGGTTTGGGCATCGGGCTCTCCGCAATAAGTCTCGCAGGAGTATGCCTGCGCGCGCAGGCGGGGAAAAGACCTGCGATTGTATCGGTTTCAGAACGGAACCGGCGCGGTGAAGGTCATATGCATCCCGCCATCGGGATGCCGAAAGCGCAGGGTCTCGGCATGGAGCATCAGGCGCTCGAACGCCTGCGCCGGGCCTTCGGCATACAGCGGATCGCCGAGGATCGGATGGCCCAGCTCCGCCATATGCACCCGCAGCTGGTGGCTGCGCCCCGTGATCGGCATCAGCCGCACCCGCGTCGTGCCGTCCTCATGGCGCATCACCCGCCAGTCGGTCTGGGCGGGGCGGCCGTTCTCGTGATCGACATGCTGGCGCGGGCGGTTCGGCCAGTCGACACACAGCGGCAGGTCGACCCGCCCTTCCTTCTCGGCCAGTTCGCCACAGAGCCGCGCCTGATAAGCTTTCTTCGTCTGGCGTTTCTCGAATTGCAGGCCAAGGTGGCGCTGCGCATGGGGCGTCAGCGCGAAGACCATCACGCCCGAGGTATCGGTATCGAGCCGGTGGACCAGCAGCACCTCGGGGTAAATCCCCCGCAGCCGCGCAATCAGACAATCCGCCTTGTCCGGGCCCTTGCCCGGCACCGAGAGCAGCCCCGCCTGTTTGTCGACCACGAGGATTTCGTGATCGGCATGAAGGATGCGCGGGGCGTCCTGTGGCGGGTCATAGACGTAACTCATGCGCTGCGAGATGCACTGCGCCGCCTGTCGGGTCAAGCCTCAGGGCGATTGCGGCGGCCCCGGCTCGATCTCGTAGTAATCGCCCTTATCGGCCACGAAGATGTGCTCCGCCATCGAAAGCCCTGTCGGCAGGTCGAGCGTGCCCGCCGCGATCGAGATGCGCCCCTCACCGTCCAACCGCCAGAACACGGAGCTGCCGCAGAATTGGCAAAAGCCCCGCTCCGCCGTCTCGGAGGAGCGATACCAGCGCAGCCCGTCGCGGTTGATCAGCACAAGCTGATGGTCGTCGATTTGCGAGGAGGCCCAGATATGGCCGGAGGTTTTGCGGCATTGGCTGCAATGGCAGGCCAGCACGGGCCGCATGTCGCCCTCGACCTCGTAGCTGACCGCCCCGCAGAGGCACCCGCCGGTATGTTTCATGGCTTCCTCACAAATGTCCGAACACGTCTTTCAGAATCCCCTCCAGCGCCGCCGCATCCTCTTCGGTGAAGGCATCCGGCTGGTCGCTGTCGATATCGAGCACCGCGATGAGACCACGCTGCGCATGGACCGGGATCACCAGTTCCGAGCGGGTGGAGCTGGCGCAGGCGATATGGCCCGGGAAGGCCTCGACATCGGGGACCAGCTGCGTGCGCCCTTCGCGCGCCGCCGCCCCGCAGACCCCGCGCGAAAACGGGATCACGAGGCAACCATGCCCGCCCTGATAGGGGCCGATCTTCAGCAGTTCCGGCTCGGTGACCCGGTAGAACCCGGTCCAGTCGAAGCGGTCATCCGCGTGATGGATTTCGCAGGCCAGCGTCGCCATCAGCGCGACCTCGTCGGTCTCGCCTTCGGTCAGCGCGGCGATGCGTTTAGCCAGATCATCGTAATCCACGCTCATACCCGTTCGATCGCGATGGCCGTGCCCTCGCCCCCACCGATACAGATCGCGGCCACGCCGCGCTTGAGATCGGCCTTTTCCAGCGCATTGAGCAGCGTCACGATGATCCGCGCGCCCGACGCGCCGATCGGATGGCCAAGCGCACAGGCTCCGCCATTCACGTTCACCTTGTCATGCGAAATGCCCAGCTTGTGCATGAAGGCCATCGGCACGACCGCGAAGGCCTCGTTGACCTCCCACAGATCGACGTCATCGACCGTCCAGCCGAGCTTCTTCAGCAGCTTCTCCGCCGCCGGCACCGGCGCCGTCGGGAAATCGGCGGGCGCCTGCGCATGGCTCGCATGGCCCAGGATGCGGGCGCGGATCGGCAGGCCCTCGGCCTTCGCCGCAGCCTCCGAGGCCAGCACCAGCGCCGCCGCCCCGTCCGAGATCGAGGACGAATTCGCCGCCGTCACGGTGCCGTCCTTGCGGAAGGCGGGCTTGAGATGCGGAATCTTGTCGGGGCGCGCATTGCCCGGTTGCTCGTCGATCGCGACCACGGTCTCGCCTTTGCGGGTCTTCACGGTCACCGGCGCGATCTCGTCGGCGAAGGCCCCGGATTTCTCCGCTGCAACGGCCCGGTTCAGCGACGCCATCGCGTAATCGTCCTGCGCCTCGCGGGTGAATTGGAACGCCTGCGCGCAATCCTCGGCAAAGGTCCCCATCAGACGCCCCTTGTCATAGGCGTCCTCCAGCCCGTCGAGGAACATATGATCGAGCGCCTGAGCATGGCCCAACCGAGCCCCTGCGCGCATCTTCGGCAGCATGTAGGGCGCGTTGGTCATGCTCTCCATGCCGCCCGCGACCATCACCCCGGTATGGCCGAGCGCGATCTGGTCATAGGCCACCATCGCCGCTTTCATGCCCGAGCCGCACATCTTGTTCAGCGTCGTCGCGGGCACCTCTTCGCCAAGCCCCGCCGCGAAGCCTGCCTGTCGTGCGGGCGCCTGCCCCTGACCTGCGGGCAGCACGCAGCCCATCAGAACTTCCTCGATCCGCGCAGGCGCGACGCCTGCACCGTCCATCGCCGCCTTGATGGCGGCCCCACCCAGTTCCGACGCAGGCACAGCTGCAAACACGCCCTGCATTCCGCCCATCGGCGTGCGCGACGCTCCGACGATCACCACGTTTTCCATGATATCCTCCAAAATTCTGTCCCACGGATACCGAATGGTAAGCATTGCCGTCTAGCCTTCCCGTCAGATCAACCGTGGGAGTCGGACATGAACCTCACTGCCGAAGCGCTGGAAGGCGCGCTTGTCGTCCATCTTGCCGAGGCGCGGCTGGATGCTGCCATCGCGATCCGGTTCAAGGAAAGAATGCGCGAGGTGACCGTGCAACCGGCGGCGCGGGTGCTGCTGGACCTCTCGAAGGTGGAATTTCTCGACAGTTCCGGGCTGGGTGCGGTGGTGGCGGTGATGAAATCGCTCGCGCCAAACCGACAGCTGGAGCTTTGCGGGCTGACGCCGAATGTCGCGAAGGTTTTTCGCCTGACCCGGATGGATTCGGTGCTGCCGATCCACGCCGACATCGAAGCCGCGCTGGGGGAGGGCCGGAAATATGCGTGAGCGCGTCAGACCGAAATCACCCCCCAGCACCCCGCGCCCAAGCCCGCACCCGCAGCAGACGGAAGTGCGGGTCTTCAACCTCAGCTTCGCGGCGACACCGATCGCGGTGCGCGACGCGCTGCGGGCCGCCGTGGCGCGTTTCATCCGTCTGATGACCGAGGAAGAGGCCGGGACGCTCGAATTGATTCTCGCGGAAATCCTCAACAACATCGTCGAGCATGGCTACGGCGATAGCGGCAAAGGCACGATCTCGCTCTCCGTCGCGCGCGACGGTAAGGGGCTCACCTGCTCGGTCAGCGACGACGGGGTCGCGCTGCCCCCGGCCTGCCTCGATCTGGAAGACCGCGACCCGGAACGGCCCGACCCGACCAGCCTGCCCGAAGGTGGTTTCGGCTGGTTCCTGATCCGCGATCTTGCGACCGATCTGGGCTATCACCGCGAGGAGGGGCGCAATCTGCTCGCCTTCCGCATGCCGCTAGACCCGATCGAAATTCGACAGGCGGGATAAGGCCCCTGCCCGACCCGGAGCCTTGCACCGTGGGCGGCGCGGTTCAGTTCAGTTCAGTTGGAATTGCAGCCGGTAGGAGCCATTGCCGAATTCGCCGAAGAGATCCTCGAGATCGGGATGGCTTACCGGCTCGCCGGAGAAATCCGCGACGAGATTCTGTTCGGACACATAGGCCACGTAGTAGCTCTCATCGTTCTCGGCGAGCAGGTGGTAATAGGGCTGATCCTTGGACGGGCGCGACTCCTCGGGAATCGCGTCATACCACTCCTGCGAGTTGGAGAAGATCGCATCGACATCGAACACCACCCCGCGGAACGGGTGGTTGCGATGCCGCACCACTTGGCCGATGTGATATTTCGCGTGCGTGGTATGCATATCTATCCTCATACCTTAATTCTAAATCGTGAAACCGCTCAGGTCCACGTTTTCGCCTCATTTCCGCCGGAAACAGATTGTCCGATTCGTCGCGACAGTCCGCTGATCCTGTGCGTTTCCCGGTTTTCGAACGGGCCAATTACGCATAGACTGACAAAAAACAAGGCCGTCAGAGCAAAGAAGAGCAGCTATGAAGAAATACCTCGCCCTCGGCGTAGTGCTTGCGGTGGCCGCCTGCGGAGGCGGACCGTCCAAGCCCCCGCGCAATCTTGATGACGCCTGCGCGATCATCAAAGAACGCCCGCAATACTTCAACGCCATGCGCCGGACGGAGGCCCGCTGGGGCGTGCCGGTCGCCGTGCAGATGGCCACGATCCACCAGGAAAGCAAGTTCGACGGCAATGCGAAGACGCCGCAGCGCTTCGCGCTCGGGATCATCCCGTTGGGCCGTCAAAGCTCCGCCTATGGCTACAGCCAGGCCCTGGACGGCACTTGGGACGAGTATCGCGAAGACACCCATCGCTTCGGTGCAAGGCGCAACCGCATCTCGGATGCCACCGACTTCATGGGCTGGTACATGGACGGCACGCAGAAGAAGCTCGGCATCTCCAAGGCCGACGCGCGCAACCAGTATCTGGCCTATCACGAAGGGCGCGGCGGCTACTCGCGCGGGTCACACCGGTCGAAATCCTGGCTTCTTGCCGTCGCCAACCGCGTCGCATCCCGCGCGCAGATGTATCAGATTCAGCTGCAATCCTGCCGGCGCTGAGCAATCAGCGCCGCTGGGCCAATGCCTGATCGATGGAGAACATCGACGTGGCGAAGTTGCCGCCCTTTTGCAGGTTGTTCAGGATCGTCGTGGTCTTCTCGCCCGACTGGTTGGTGATGACCCATTGGCGCAGCTCGACCGGCCCGTCGGTGAAGACCAGCTGAATATTCCCGTATTCGGGATGCTGCGGATCCTGTGCGGTTACGATCGTCTTCGGCCCGTCCGTCGTGTAGCCGACGACCATGCCGTTGCGATTCAGGTCGATATTGCGCCCGAGGATCAGGTTCAGCGGCGTCTTCACCAGCGGATATTGCTCCGGCGGCTGGTTCGATTTCGGATCGAACACCGCAACCCGGTTGGCCGAGGCCAGCACGAGCGTCTTGTCGTTATTGTACTGAAAGCGCGCCCGACCGGGCCGCTTGATGAACAGCTTGCCGGTCGAGATCGACCCGTCCGAGTTGACCTGCGTGAAATCCGCCGAGGCGGAGGTCAGCGAGTTCAGATAGGACGATATCTGATTCAGCGAGACTTTCCCGGCCGAGGCCGGAAGGGCGAGCGCCAGCGTGAAGATCGCGGCGAGCAGGATGCGGATCTGTTTCATGACCATAGATTTAGGCACTCCTTGCGAAAGCGGAAGTCCCGCCGTAACGCGCCAATCGCGCTGCGGGTCCGTCTTGAGCGCATTTGCGCCTAACAGGGGATGTCATTCAATAACAGCGCCCCCGTATCGGATCACTGCGCCCGGCGGTCGTCCCGAGTAAGGGGCCCCTGAAACGCAAAGCGCCCCGAGGTCTCCCCCGGGGCGCGTCGCATTTCTGATTGTGACCGGCTTACTGCTGCTCGGGCACGAGGATTTCGCGCTTACCGACATGGTTGGCCGAGGACACGATGCCCTGATCTTCCATCTGCTCCACGAGGCGCGCGGCCTTGTTATAGCCGATGCCCAGCTTGCGCTGGATGTAGGATGTCGAGCATTTGCGATCCTTTATCACGATGCCCACCGCCTGATCGTAGAGCGCATCCTCGCCGCCGGTATTGCCGCCGGTGTTGAGGCCGAGCACCGCGTCGATATCGCTCGCTGTGTCGTCATCGGGGCCTTCGACCACGCCCGACATGTATTCCGGCGGACCGAAGCTCTTGAGGTGGTTGACGATTTCTTCGACTTCCTCGTCGGACACGAAGGGCCCGTGGCAACGGGTGATCTTGCCGCCGCCCGCCATGTAGAGCATGTCGCCCATGCCCAGAAGCTGCTCGGCGCCCTGCTCGCCCAGAATGGTGCGGCTGTCGATCTTCGACGTCACCTGGAAGGAGATCCGGGTCGGGAAGTTCGCCTTGATCGTGCCGGTGATGACATCGACCGAGGGGCGCTGCGTGGCCATGATCAGGTGGATCCCCGAGGCCCGCGCCATCTGCGCCAGACGCTGGATGCAGGCCTCGATCTCTTTGCCCGCGACCATCATCAGGTCGGCCATCTCGTCGACGATGACGACGATATAGGGGAAGGGCTCGGGTTGGAATTCATCCGTCTCGAAGATCGGCTCGCCGGTCTCTTCGTCGAAGCCGGTCTGCACGGTGCGCTTGAACATCTCGCCCTTGTCGAGGCTTTCCTTCACGCGGCCGTTGTAGCCCTCGATGTTGCGCACGCCCATCTTGGACATCTTGCGGTAACGCTCTTCCATCTCCGAAACGACCCATTTCAGCGCGACGACCGCCTTCTTCGGGTCGGTCACAACCGGCGACAGCAGATGCGGAATGCCGTCATAGACGGAGAGCTCGAGCATCTTCGGGTCGATCATGATCAGGCGGCACTCTTCCGGCGTCAGACGGTAGAGCAGCGACAAGATCATCGTGTTGATCGCCACCGATTTACCCGAGCCGGTCGTCCCTGCGATCAGCAGGTGGGGCATCTTGGCGAGGTTGGTCACGATCGGCTCACCGCCGATGGTCTTGCCCAGAGCCAGCGGCAGCTTGATGTTCTTGTCGTCGAAATCTCGCGCCGAGAGGATCTCGCGCAGCACGACCTTTTCGCGGTGATCGTTCGGCAGTTCGATACCGATCACCGAGCGGCCCGGCACGGTCGAGACACGTGCCGACAGCGCCGACATCGAGCGGGCGATATCGTCGGCCAGACCGATCACGCGGCTGGCTTTCAGACCCGGCGCGGGCTCGAGTTCATACATCGTGACGACGGGGCCGGGGCGGACCGAGACGATCTCGCCCTTCACGCCGTAATCGTCGAGCACGGTTTCGAGCATCCGCGCGTTCTCTTCCAACGCCTCGTCGGAAAGCTGGTGGCGCTGGATCGTCGTGGGGTTGGTCAGCAGCGACAGCGGCGGCATCTCGAAGGGCGCGGTTTTCGGCTTCTCGAAAGCCATCTTCGGCTGCGCCTCTTCGATCGCACGACGCGAGGGGGCTGCGGGTTTCGCCGCAGGCTGCACGACGCGCTTCGGCTCGGGCTGCTTGATGACCTGACGGTCGAGACCACGCGCGGAGGCCGGGATCTCCGGCACGACGTCTTCCTCGATCCATTGCGCAGCGCCCGACTCGTCGAAGGAGTGCGGCTCGCCTGCGTAGAAATGCTCGGTGCGCATGTCGCGGGGATCGGCCTCGAAGCCTTCGTAATCCGGGTGGGTCCAGTCGCGGCTGTCGTCGCCCGTATAGTCATAGTCCTGCGCGACCTGCTCTGCCGACGTCATTCGCGGCTCGTCGGCACCGGCATAGGCCATTTCGGGTGCATGCTCGGGGGCGGCAGCGGCCGGCGCGCCAAAGCCCGGCATGAAGCGCGGCTTGGCCTTCAGCGGCGGCTCGGCGCGCAGTTGCGGCTCGGCCCGCAGCGGCGGTTCCTGATGCACGACCTGCGGCTGGCGCGGTGCGCGCGCGAGGCGCTTGGCGACGGCGGCCAGCACCGAGGCCGACGGACGCGGCGGCTCCGGCTCGGGGTCGGCGAAAGTCTCGGGCATATCGTGATGCAGCGGGGCCTCGGGCTCGGGCGCGTAATCGGTCACGATCGGCGCCGACTTGCGGTTCTGCACCGCTTGGCTGATCCGGGCGCGAATGCGATCCTCGGTCGGCGCCGCAGGCTGCGGCTGGTCGTCCCAATAGGGCTCGGTCTCGAACAGTTCGGGCGAGGCATCATAGGGATCGTAATCGGGTTCCACCGGGCGACGGATGCGCGACAGGAAGGACGGGCGTGCCGCCGGGGCCGCTTCGACCTCGGGTGCCCAGTCATGCGCGGCGTAGGCCTGCTGCTCTTCCCATGCGGCTTGTTCTGCAGCACGTTCGGCTGCTTCGGCGCGACGCTGACGCGCCCGCTCTGCCGCCGAGCGAGCCCCCGTGACCGAGGCCGACGCCCCACGGCCGAGAACGTTCATCGCGCCGACATAGATCGCGACCGTGCCCAGCCACATGAAGCGCGTGATTGCTTGCAGCTCAGGCTTGGTGAAGCCGAGAACGAAGGTCGCCATGGCCAGCATCGCCGCGGCGAGGACCAGCGACAGAAGCTTCAGCCCGACCACGCCCGAGATCGGAACGATCCCCAGCATCGCGCCCGCGATCATGTCGCCGAAATGCCCACCGAGGCCGAAGGCCTGACCCCATTGATCGCCCGGCACCAGAAGCGCCGCGTAAACGGCGGCGACGGCCACGGCGATCGGGAAGAAGATCATCCGCGACACGAGGCGCTCCTCGCCGCGATGGGTGATCATACGCAGCCCCCAAGCCACTAGCGCCGCGGGCAGCAGCCACGCGCCGTGCCCGACGATCACGAAGAGGGGCGAGGCGATCCCGGCACCGATCCGGCCCAACCAGTTCTGCACAGGCTCATCCGAGGCTGCCATCCAGCTTGGATCTTCGGGGTGATAGGAGAACAGCATCATCGCGGCGAGCAGGCCGAAGACGACCAGCAGCCCCCCTACCAACTCCTTGCCACGCCGTTCCAGAACGGCTTGCGTGTCCTGATCGAAAAGCGGATCGCGCTGTCGAACCTGATAAGATGCCATAACCTACCGTCCTCAACCGTATAGGCAGTCGCGGAGCTGCATCAGCCCGCGCTGCGTTTCTGCTTTTGGAGCGACCAGAGCCACTCTGATATATTTCTGGCCGGGGTTTTCCCCGTTCACCTCGCGCGCGAGATAGGCGCCCGGCAGCACGCGAATGCCGGTCTCTGTCCAAAGCTTGAGCGCCGCTGCCTCCCCGTCTTCGACGGGAAGCCAGAGGAAGAAGCCGCCCTGCGGCAGCTGGAAGCCATCGACGCCGTCGAAGATCTGTCCCGCGATCTCGTATTTCTCGGCGTAGAGGCGACGATTTTCCGTGACATGAGCCTCATCCGCCCAAGCCCGCTCGGCCACGCGCTGCAACGGTTGCGGCAGCGGCGCGCCGGCATAGGCGCGCAGGCGACGGATATGTTTGATGCTTTGCGGCCCCGCGGCGAGGAAGCCCGAGCGCAGACCCGGCAGGTTCGACCGCTTCGAGAGCGAATGGAAGATCACTACGCGCTCGGGGTCGATGCCCTCCTCGGCGGCTACCTGTGCCGCACCGGGCGGCGGGGCCTCGCGCCAGATCTCGGAATAGCACTCGTCGGCGAAAACGATGAAATCGTGCTTCTCGGCCAGATGCAGCAGATCGGCCAGATAATCGCGGCTCGCGACCGCGCCCTGCGGGTTCGAGGGCGAGCACAGATAGGCCACGGTGATGCGGTCCAGCACCTCGGGCGCAAGTGCCGAATAATTAGGCAAAAACCCCGTATCAGCGCCTGCAGGCACGAAAACCGGCTCCGCGCCGACCGCTGCCGCCGCCACCGCGTAGACCTGATAGAACGGGTTCGGGATCGCGATCACGGGCGTTTTGCCGCGTTTCGTCTCGGGCGAAAGCGCCATCGCGGCGTTGTAGAGACCCTCGCGGGTGCCGTTGAGCGCCATGATCCGCTCGGGTCCGATCTCGACCGAATAGCGCCGTTTCAGCCAGCCAGAGATCGCGTCCAGCAATTCGGGCGTGCCGTCATTGGCGGGATATTTCCCAAACTCTCCAAGGCTTTGCGCGATCACATCGCCGACGAACTCGGGCATGGGATGGCGCGGCTCACCGATGGACATGGCCAAGACGTCGCCGCCCGGTTCATGCGAATCGAGCAGCGCGCGCAAACGCGGAAATGCGTATTCGGGCAGGTTCGAAAACCGCTCGGGAAAGTCCATCTGTGCCTCATCGAATGGGGTCTATGTCGCCCCTTATTGCCGACGAGGTTACAAAAGCTCCGCCGTTTCGTCCAGAAAAAGACAAGCTCCAGAGCGGGTTGACCACAAGAAATGTGGTTTTCAGGCCAGCGACGATTCGGCGGCCATGCCCAAACGCAGCAACCGATCCTCCGTCATCGGCGGCGCCATCAGCGAAATCCCGCAGCTTGGGATGCCCGTCGGAAGGTTGAGCGCGCATAGCCCCAACACGTTGCCGATCCGGGTGTTGCGCAGCGCGAGCACGTTCTCTTCCTGGAAATAGGCCTTGTCGCTTAGAAGACGGCGCACATCGGGCGGCAGGATCGGCGAGGTCGGCACCAGCACGGCGTCATATTCCGCGGTCGCCTCCAGATAGGCGGCGCGGTAGCCCGCCAGTTCGTGCCAGCCTTTCGCGTAATCCGAGGCCAGCGCGTCGCGCCCGCTGCGGAACCGCTCGAGGATCGCCGCGAACATCTTCTCGGGCGCGGCTTCGATCTCGTGCTTCCATTCGCCATAGGCTTCGGGAGCGAAGAGAACACCGGAAAGATCCATCGCCGGGCGCACCATCGGCAGGCCCCGGCGCTCGATCACCGCGCCCGCCTTGGCGAAGGCCTCGACGGCCCGCTCGAAGCCCTGCACCGGCTTTTCGCGGGTGCCCTCGAAGGGCAGCCCTTCCAGCACCAGAAGCCGCTTCCCCTTGAGGCTCGCGTCACGCAGATCGGGCGCGTTGCGCCGTTCGAGCAGCGCAAAGACATGAGCGGCATCCTCGACATTGCGCGTGATCGGCCCGACCGTGTCGAAGGTCCGGCACAGCGGCACGACACCTTTCGTCGTGATCCGCCCATGAGTCGTCTTGAGCCCGACCAGATCGTTCCACGCCGCCGGAATGCGCACCGAGCCGCCCGTGTCCGAGCCAATCGCCGCCGCCGCCAAGCCGCGTGCCACCGACAGCGCCGCACCCGAGGACGAACCGCCCGGCGCGAGCTCGGGATCATGGATATTCGGCGGCGTCGCGGTCATCGGGTTCACGCCCAGCCCAGAGAAGGCCAGTTCGGTCATATGCGTCTTGCCCAGACAGACCGAGCCGCCCAGCGTGGCTTCGGTCAGCACATCCGCATCGCGCTCGGGCACACGCCCGGCCAACAGTCGCGAGCCCGCCTCGGTCGCGACCCCGGCGGTGTCGTAAAGGTCCTTCCAAGACAGCGCGACCCCGTCGAGCATCCCGCGTCTGGTTCCCTGCTTGGCGCGTTGATGCGCGGCCATCGCCTCGTCGCGCGCCCGCTGCGGCGTGAGACGCGCATAGATGTCCTCCGAGGCTTCAGCCGCCTCCAGATAGGCCTCGGTCTGCTCCACCGGATCGAGCTGACCGGCGGCAATCGCCCGCCCTTGTTCCGCAGCCCCTGCCAACCGCCATTCCATGCCCGCCTCCTTCGTTCTTTCCGCCACGCTAGCGACAGTCCCGCGCATGGACAATCCCGCTTCCAGCGCCATAGTAAGCGCCATGAAACACGATTCAGACGTCATCATCGCGGGCGGCGGGCTCAACGGCCCCGCCTTGGCGCTTGCACTGGCCTCCGCCGGCCTTTCCGTGACCCTTGTCGACGCCGCCCCGGCACGCCAGCGCGCGACCGACACGTTCGACGGCCGCGCCTATGCGCTGGCGATCGCGTCGCAGAAATTGCTGCGCGCGATTGGCGTCTGGGACGGGCTGGCCGATCAAGCGCAGCCGATGATGGAAGTGAAAGCCGCCGACGGTCACGCGGGCGAAGGGGCGGCCCCGTTCTTCCTGCATTTCGACGCGCGCGAGCTGGATCAGGCGCCGGTCGGCTACATGCTGGAGGACCGCTACCTCTATCGCGCTTTCCTCGATGCGATGGAGGCGAGCGACAAAATCACGCTGCTGCACGAGACGCAGGTGACAGGCCAGCAGGTCGTGCCGGGCGGGGTCGAGGTGAGCCTGTCCACCGGCAAGACCCTGACCGCGAAGCTGCTGATCGGCGCGGACGGTCGCCGCTCAGGCGTGGCCGAACGCGCCGGGATCACCCGCGAAGGTTGGGGCTACGGCCAGACCGCGCTGGTGGCCGCGGTCGAGCACGAGAAACCCCATAACGGCATCGCGCAGCAGTTCTTCATGCCGACCGGGCCGCTCGCCATCCTGCCGCTGAAGGGCAACCGGTCCTCCATCGTCTGGAGCGAGACGGAAGAAAACGCGAAGACCATTTCGGCACTGGATGACGAGGATTTCCTCGCCGTGCTGCGCCCGCGCTTCGGGGATTTCCTGGGCGAGATCAAACTGGCCGGGCCGCGGTTTTCTTACCCGCTGAACCTGACGCTTGCGAAAGCCTATGTCGCGCCGCGCGTGGCGCTGGTGGGCGATGCGGCGCATGGCGTGCATCCGATCGCGGGCCAAGGCCTGAACCTCGGGCTACGCGATGTGGCGGCGCTGGCGGAGATCGTGGTGGAGGCAATGCGCCGCGGCGAGGATATCGGCGCCGAGGACGTGCTGGAGCGCTATCAGGGCTGGCGGCGCTTCGACTCGACCTCGCTCGCGCTTGGCATGGATACGGTGAACAAGCTGTTCTCGAACGACAATCCGCTGCTGAAAGCAGGGCGCGATCTGGGGATGGGGCTGGTGCAAGCGATCCCGGGACTGCGCCGCGGGTTCATGCAGCAAGCGGCGGGCCTGTCGGGCCCCCTGCCCCGCCTGTTGCAGGGCCGCGCGCTGTAAGCGACGCGCCTTACTCGTCGATCCGGCGAGCCTCGTCTGCCAGCAAGATCGGAATCCCGCCCCGGATCGGGAAGGCCAGCTTTGCGGGCTGCGAAACCAGTTCCTGCTTCTCGGCATCGTATTTCAGCACCGCATGGGTCAGCGGGCAGACGAGCGCCTCCAGCATGTGCCGGTCGAACAGCGGCTTCTCGCGAGCCGTTTCGCTCTCAGTCTCGTCGCTCATTGCAACCGCTCCTCTCCGCCGCCATGCAGCGCATATTCGATCAGGGTCACCAAGGTCTCGCGCCGGGTGGCCAGACAGGGCGCCTCTAGCAGCGCCTGCTTGTCCTCCGGCTCCAGCGGCAACAGCATCCCGAGCGAGTTGATCAGCAACTCGTCATCGGCATCTTTCAGCGTTTCCCAATCGGTATCCAACCCCTGCGCGTGGAAAAACTTCGCCAGCAGGTCGAGAAATTCGTCGCGGTCGAAACCGTTGTCATGCTCGGCCGCACCCAGATCGCGCTCGAACCCGGCCCAGCTGACCTCAGCGCGGATATAGGGCGTGAAGCCCTCGATCTGTTTCACGATGCGATAGCGCGAGATCCCCGACAGGGTGATCATGTAGCGCCCGTCCTCGGTCTCGGAGAACCCGGTCAGACGGCCCGCACAGCCGATCGTGTTGAGGTGGTTCTGCCCCTCCGGCCCCTTGATCGGCTGGATCATCCCGATCAGCCGAGACTTGGTCTTCATGCAATCTTCGATCATCTGCAGATAGCGCGGCTCGAAGATATGCAGCGGAAGCCGCGCCCGGGGCAGCAGCAGCGCACCGGGCAGCGGAAAAAGCGGAAGGATTTCGGGCAAGTCGCCTTTCTTCATCATGCGGATGAAACTAGCGCGACCCTGCCCTCAGGCAAATATCATCGACGACAGACGACGGCGGCCTTTTGCCACGATAGGATCGTTCGGCTTGAGCGCGTCGAAAATGGTGAAAAGCTGCGTCTTCGCGGCCTCGTTGTCCCATTCGCGATCCCGGCGGAACAGCTCGAGCAGCTGGTCCACGGCCTCTTCGACATTCCCCGCCGCATAAAGCGCCTGCGCATAGTCGAAGCGCGCCTGATGATCGTCGGGATTGGCCTCGACCTTGGCTTTGAGATCGTCGAGCGGCCCGGCCGATTGCGCCTGTTTCGCCAGATCGAGCTGCGCGCGCGCCGCCTCCACCGGGGCGCTGTCGGACAGTTTCGGGGGCACGGCGGCCAAAGCCGCGCCTGCCGCGTCCAGTTGATCCAGCGCGATGCGCGCGCGGATCAGGCCGCCATGGGCCTCTGCCAGCTCGCCATCTTCTTCGAGGATCGCCGCGAAGGTCTCCGCTGCGTCTTCCGCCGCGCCCTCGGCCAGCATGGCTTCCGCCGCCTCGACCGCATCGCCCAGACCATTGCCGGTCTCGCCACCGGATGCTTCGATCAGCTTGGCCACGAAGCTCTTGATCTCGGAGGGCGGCAGCGCACCCTGGAACCCGTCGATCGGCTGCCCCTGCCAAAAGGCGTAGACGGTCGGGATCGACTGCACGCGCATCTGGCCTGCGATCATCTGGTTCTCGTCGACATTGACCTTGGCCATCACGACCGCGCCTTTCGCGGCTTCGACCTCGGCTTCCAGCGCCGGGCCGAGCTGCTTGCACGGGCCGCACCACGGCGCCCAGAAATCGACGATGACCGGCACGGTCTGCGATTTCTCGATCACCTCGGCCATGAAGTTGGCTTCGGTCACGTCCTTGACGTATTCGCTCTTGCCTGCGGCCTTGGCGCCGCCACCCAGTTCCAGCATGTCCGTCTCCCGAAATTGCGGAGGATTTGCTTTCCTATATGGCCTCGGATGGGCCGAACGCAAACCCGTTTGACCGCGGCGCGCTGCCGCAAGCGATTACAGATCGAAGGTCGCGAAAACCGGCGCGTGATCGGAAGGCTTCTCCCAACCGCGCGCAGCCCGCAGCACCCGGCTACCATGAGCCGCGTTCGAGATATCCGGCGTCGCCCAGATGTGATCGAGCCTGCGCCCCTTGTCGGCGGCATCCCAGTCGCGCGCCCGATAGGACCACCACGAATACAACAGCCCCTCGGGGATATCCTGCCGGGTGATGTCCACCCATTTGCCCGCTTCCATCGTGTCGTGCAGATGCTCGACCTCGATCGGCGTGTGGCTGACGATCTTCAGAAGCTGCTTGTGGCTCCAGACGTCATCCTCGCGCGGAGCAATATTCAGATCGCCCACGAGGATCGATTTCTGCGGCGTTTCCGCTTTGAAGTAATCGCGCATCTGAGTGAGGTAATCGAGCTTCTGCCCGAACTTCTCATTCACCTCGCGGTCCGGCACGTCGCCGCCTGCGGGCACGTAGAAATTATGGATGGTCACCCCGTTCTCGAGCGTCCCCGCGACATGGCGCGCGTGCCCGAGATCGGCGAAATCATGGGCGCTGTTCTCTTCCATCGGGATTTTCGAGAAGATCGCGACGCCGTTATAGCCCTTCTGGCCGCGCGCGACCATGTGGGTGTAGCCCAGCTCTTTGAACCCTTCGAGCGGGATCTTCTCGACCGGGCTCTTGCACTCTTGCAGGCAGAGGACGTCGGGTGCCTCTTCCTCCATCAGCTTGCGCACCAGCCCCTCGCGCAGCCGCACCGAGTTGATGTTCCAGGTCGCCAGCGTGAAGCTCATCTCATTCTCCCGTTCCAAAAGCCGCGCGATCATGTCGAAGGGCGGCCGCTTGCGCAACCGCCCCTGTTCCTCTTGGCAGAAATATCCCGGGGTGAATTGGCCGATAGGCCAAGAGGGGCAGCGCCCCTTATTCCGCCCAGCCCGAGATCGACTTCACGTCGCAGAATTCCTCGATGCCCCAACGGCCACCCTCGCGCGCCCGGCCAGAGGAACCCACGCCGCCGAACGGCGCGCCCGCGCCGCGGTCCTGACCGTTCATCTCGACCATCCCCGAGCGCAGCTGCCGCGCCAGACGGTTGCGCCGCGCGCCATCGCCCGATTGCAGGTAATTGGTCAGACCGTAAGGCGTAGCATTGGCCACTTCGATTGCCTGCTCCTCGCTGTCGAAGGGCATGATCGACAGGACGGGGCCGAAGATTTCCTCGTTCATGATGGTCATCGAGGGGTCGCAATCGGCGAAGACCGTCGGGCGGACATAGAAGCCGCGATTGAGATGCTCGGGCCGCCCGGGACCACCCGCGACGAGCTTCGCGCCTTCCGCGATGCCGGTCTCGATCAGGCCCTGAATCTTGTCGAATTGCGCCTTGTTCACGACCGGGCCGATATGCTTACCCTCCTCGCGCGGGCTGGCCACCTGCGTGGCCTCTGCGGTTTGGCGCGCGATTTCCACGGCCTTGTCGTAGGCCGAACGCTCCACCAGCATCCGCGTCGGCGCGTTGCAGCTTTGCCCGGAGTTCTGGAAGCAGTGCTTCACGCCGCGCGCCACCGCATCTTCATCCGCATCGGCGAAGATCAGGTTGGCGCCCTTGCCGCCCAGCTCCAGCGTCACCCGCTTGAGCGTATCGGCCGCCGCCTTCGAGATGGCCTTGCCGGCCCGGGTCGAGCCGGTGAAGGAAATCATCTCGACATCGGGATGGGTCGAAAGCTGCGTGCCAACGCCAACGCCATCGCCATTCACGAGGTTGAACACGCCCTTGGGCAGACCCGCCGCGTCGAGGATTTCCGCAAACAGCAGCGAGGACAGCGGCGCTTCCTCCGACGGTTTCAGCACCATCGTGCAGCCTGCGAGGATCGCCGGGATCACCTTCAGCGTCACCTGATTCATCGGCCAGTTCCACGGCGTGATCAGACCGACGATGCCCACGGCCTCATAAGCGATCATCGCGCCCGGCGTGCCGTCGCCCAGCGGATGCACCCAGTCGAACGCTTTCGCCGCGTCGATGAAGTTCTTGATGTGATAGGCGCCCGCGCCCCACTGGTTGCGGCGCGCGAGATCGATCGGCGCGCCCATCTCGAGGCTCATCGCCTGCGCCATGTCCTCGGCGCGCTCGGCATAGACCTTGGCGATCCGCTCGACCGCCGCGATCCGCTCTGCCGGGTCCGTGGCCTTCCAGCCGGGCAGCGCGGCCTTCGCCGCGGCGACCGCCGCATCCGTATCGGCTTGGTCACCCAGCGAGATCACCGCGCAGGGATCCTCAGTGGACGGGTCGATCACCTCGTAGTCGCGCGCAGCCTTCGGCGCGACCCATTCCCCGTCGATGTAGAAATTCCGCTTCTCGATCATATCAGCCTCCGGCACACAGATGTTGCGCGCGAGCGTTTCACCACTCCCCGTCCTGCGCAAGGCCTGACGAAAGGTCGCAGGCTCCGAGTTTAAAAAGGTTCTAAACTGGCTGGAACGGACCCCGGCGAGGGCTTATATCCCGGAAAGACGTGATTTTACGCAAACACAGGAGGTTTTTCATGGGCCTGCGTATCAATGACACCGCTCCCGATTTCACCGCCGACTCGACCGCTGGCGAGATCAAGTTCCACGACTGGATCGGCGACAGCTACGCCATCCTGTTCTCGCACCCGAAAGACTTCACCCCGGTTTGCACCACCGAATTCGGCGCCGTGGCGCAGCTCGCCCCCGAGTTCGAGAAGCGCAACACCAAGGTCATGGGTGTCTCGGTCGATAGCGTCGAAGAGCACGTGAAGTGGAAATCGGACATCGAGCAGGTCGCCGGCGCGCCCGCGAACTTCCCGATCATCGACGACACCTCGCTGAACGTGTCGAAGCTCTATGACATGCTGCCCGCCGATGCCTACATGCCCGACGGTCGCACCGCCGCGGATTCGGCCTCCGTGCGCACCGTCTTCATCATCGGCCCGGACAAGAAAGTCCGCCTGACCATGTCCTATCCGATGTCGGTCGGCCGCAACTTCGCCGAGATCATCCGCGCGCTGGACGCCGTTCAGGCGACCGACGGCAAGCCCTTCGCGACCCCCGCGAACTGGGTGCCGGGTCAGGACGTGATCGTCGCGCTCTCGGTCTCGACCGACGAGGCGAAAGAGAAGTTCGGCGAAGTCGACGTCAAGCTGCCCTACCTGCGCACCGTCAAGTCGCAGGGCTGAGCCCAGCTTACCCGCTTACGAGAGAGCCCCGGCAGCGTCCGGGGCTTTTTCATATCCGCGCGCCCCACCCGAAGCGCAAAAAGCAAAAGGCCCCGGATCGCTCCGGGGCCTTTCTCAATCTTCCAGCGGATCAAACCGATCAGTCGGCTTTCTCTTCACGCTTTTCCGGCGCGATTTCTTCGCCGGTTTCCTGATCGACCATCTTCATGCCAAGGCGCACCTTGCCGCGATCGTCGAAGCCCAGAAGTTTCACCTTCACTTCCTGACCTTCCTTGAGCAGATCGCTCGGGTGGTTCAGGCGCTTGTTGGCGATCTGGGAGACGTGGACGAGACCGTCACGCTTGCCGAAGAAGTTCACGAAGGCGCCGAAATCGACGAGCTTCACGACCTTGCCGGTGTAGATCTGGCCTTCTTCGGGCTCAGCCACGATGGCGTGGATCATGTCATGCGCTTTCTTGATGGCCTCGGCATTGGCCGAAGCGATCTTGATCACGCCGTCGTCGTTGATGTCGACTTTGGCACCCGAGACTTCCACGATCTCGCGGATGACCTTGCCGCCCGAACCGATCACTTCACGGATCTTGTCGGTGGGAACGGTCATCGTCTCGATGCGCGGAGCATGGGCGGAGAATTCCGTGCGGCCCGCGGAGAGCGCCTTGTTCATCTCGCCGAGGATGTGCATGCGGCCAGCGCGTGCCTGCTCCAGAGCTTTCTCCATGATCTCGGCGGTGATGCCGGCGACCTTGATGTCCATCTGCAGCGAGGTGATGCCCTCTTCGGTGCCTGCGACCTTGAAGTCCATGTCGCCGAGGTGATCCTCGTCGCCAAGGATGTCGGTCAGAACGGCCCAGGAGCCATCCTCTTCCAGCACCAGACCCATCGCGACACCCGCCACGGCCGATTTCAGCGGAACGCCCGCATCCATCATTGCCAGCGAGCCACCGCAAACCGACGCCATCGAGGACGAGCCGTTGGACTCGGTGATCTCGGAGACGAGGCGGATCGTGTAGGGGAAGTCGGTCGCAGCCGGCAGAACCGCCTGCAGCGCGCGCCATGCGAGCTTGCCGTGGCCGATCTCACGACGACCGGGCGAACCGACACGGCCCACTTCGCCGACCGAGTAGGGCGGGAAGTTGTAGTGCAGCAGGAAGTTCGAGCGCGAGTTGCCGTGCAGCGCGTCGATGATCTGCTCATCGTCGCCGGTGCCCAGCGTGGTCACGACCAGCGCCTGCGTCTCGCCGCGGGTGAACAGCGACGACCCGTGGGTGCGCGGCAGCAAACCGGTTTCCGCCACGATCGGGCGAACCTCGTCCAGCGCACGACCGTCGATGCGGCGACCGTTCTTCACGACGTCACCACGCAGAACAGCCGATTCCAGCTTCTTCATCGCGGTGCCGAGGGTCGGATCTTCGAGCTGCTCTTCGGTGAGCTGCGCCTTGATCTCTTCCTTGGCGGCGTTGACCGCGGCCACGCGCTCTTGCTTGTCCGAGATCGCGTAAGCGGCACGCATCTTCTCTTCGCCCAGACCTTTGACGGTCTCGAGCATCGCCGAGTAGTCAGGCGCCTTGAAGTCGAAGGGCTCTTTCGCGGCGGCTTCGGCGAGATCGATGATCATGTCGATCACCGGCTGCATCGCGTCATGGCCGAACTTGACCGCGCCCAGCATCTCGGCTTCGGACAGCTCGTAAGCTTCCGATTCCACCATCATCACGGCGTCCTTGGTGCCCGCAACGACGAGGTCCAGACGCTGCTCGGGGTTCTCCCGCAGCTTCTGCATGTCGTCGACTTCGGGGTTCAGGATGTATTCGCCATCAGCGAAACCGACGCGCGCGGCGGCGATCGGGCCCATGAACGGCACGCCCGAGATCGTCAGCGCGGCCGACGCGGCGATCATCGCGACGATGTCGGGCTCGTTGACGAGGTCATGCGACAGCACGGTGCACATCACGAGCACTTCGTGCTTGAAGCCTTCCACGAAGAGCGGACGGCACGGGCGGTCGATCAGGCGCGCGGTGAGCGTCTCTTTCTCGGACGGACGAGCCTCGCGCTTGAAGAAGCCGCCCGGCACTTTACCGGCGGCATAGTATTTCTCTTGGTAATGAACCGTGAGCGGGAAGAAATCCTGACCCGGCTTCGGTTCCTTGGCAAAGGTCACGTTGGCCATGACGGAGGTTTCGCCCAGCGTGGCGATAACCGAACCGTCAGCCTGACGTGCGACCTTGCCGGTCTCCAGCGTGAGCTCTTCTTCGCCCCACTGGATCGATTTTTTAACGGTGTTGAACATTCAGCGTATCCTTCTGGGAGCTCTCACAGGCGTATCCCGTGTCTCCCGATTTGCATGGCGGCCCCATTGCCGCCGCCCCCTTATCCTGTTGCACGCGCCCGGGGGCTCGAGGCGTCACGTCTCAGATGGGCCTGCCAATACAGGAAATGAAGGGGTTTGGGAAGCGAAGAGTCCTTAGGGAAAGAAACGGTCTGCGCCCAATTCTGGTCAGATTGGCGCGCCATCCTCGGCCTGTAGTTATTAACATTGATCATTGTGACCCCATGAGCAAACCCACAGCCCTTTTCATCGACGGCGAGAATATCTCCGCCGCATTTGCTTCCCAGATCCTCACGTTCGCGCCAGACGCTTTCATCCGGCGTGCCTACGGTGATGTCGCGCAAATCAGATCTTGGGGTGACAGCCCTTCGATCCGGCTGGTGCATTCCGGAAGCGGCAAGAACGCAGGAGACGTGTTGCTCGCCCTCGACGCACTCGAGCTCGCATTGGAACGACGCGCCGAACGGTTCGTCATCGCAAGCTCCGATGGTGACTTCACCCACCTCGCGACCAGGCTCAGGGAAAAAGGGATGGAAGTGCACGGCGTCGGACAGCAGAAAGCGCCGAAGGCATTTCGCGAAAGCTGTTCAGTGTTTCATCTGCTGAAGTCAAAAACGACCGCAGCTCCGGCACGACCGCCAGCAGTCAAGAAATCTGCCAGTCTCGATGAAAAAATTCGCGCAGCGATCGAGGCACACAGCAAGGACGGCGCTGGAGTGCCCCTCGCGGAACTGGCGACGATCATGAACAAAGACCACGGGGTCTTGATCGGGAACTTGCCAGATAAAAAGTGGCGCCCCTATTTCTCGAACCGTCCGACCCTCTTCGCGCTTGATCCAAAGGGGCCCAAGGCACGCGTGCGATGCCGTCCTAATGGATTTTCTCAACTTTCCGCCGCAGCGAAATAGCCAGAATGCAAAACGCCCGCCCCTTTCGGGACGCGCGCAATGATGCTCGTAAGCTCTTCGATCATTCGATCGGGCGGAACTCGCCTCTGTCTTCGGACGCGAGGCTCACCACGATGATCGCGATGAAGGCCGCGATGAAGCCCGGGATGATCTCGTAGAGGAACGAGCCCCAGCCCAGCGAAATCCAGACGATCACGGTCACAGCACCGACGACCAGGCCAGCCACACCGCCCAGACCCGTCATGCGTTTCCAGGTCAGCGACAGGATGATCAGCGGACCAAAGGCGGCGCCGAACCCGGCCCATGCGTTCGACACGAGGCCAAGCACTTTGCTGTCGGGGTTCGACGCGATGATGATCGCCGCGATCCCCACGGCCAGCACCGCGAGACGGCCCACATTCACCAGCGCGCGATCCGAGGCGTCCTTGTTCAACACGATCTTGTAGAAATCCTCGGTCAGCGACGAGGACGACACCAGAAGCTGGCTCGACACGGTCGACATGATCGCCGCCAGAAGCGCGGCATAGAGGAAGCCGGTCACCAGCGGATGGAACAGCAGGTTCGAGAGGATGATGAAGATCGTCTCCGGATCCTGCACGTCGAGACCGTTGCGCTGCGCATAGGCGCGGCCGAAGATACCGACCGAGATCGCGCCGATTAGCGAGATCGCCATCCAGCCCATACCGATATTCCGCGCTTTCGGCACATCGGCGACCGAGCGCACGGCCATGAAGCGCACGATGATATGCGGCTGGCCGAAATAGCCCAGCCCCCAGGCGACCGCCGAGAGCCAGCCCGCGAAGGTCAGCCCGTTCGTCATCGACAGGAAATTCGGGTCGATATTGCTCAGCCGGCTCGCAGCCGCGTCCACGCCGTCGCCCTGACCGGTCGTGAGGATCACGATCGGCATGATGACGAGCGCGAGCATCATGATGCAGCCCTGCACGAAATCGGTGAGCGACACCGCGAGGAAGCCGCCGATCACGGTGTAGACCAGCACGACACCCAGCGTCAGGATGACACCGGTCATGTAGCTGCCGCCGAAGGCGCTGGCGAAAAGCTTGCCGCCGCCGACGAGGCCCGACGCGGTGTAGACCGCGAAGAACACCACGATGATCACCGCCGAAACCATCCGCAACAAGGTCGCGTGGCTCGGGAAGCGATTGGCGAGGAAGCCGGGGATGGTCAGCGCGTTGTCATAGCGCTCGGTCTGCTCACGCAGGCGCGGCGCCACGATGACCCAGTTCACGAAAGCGCCGACGAAGAGGCCGATGCCGATCCAGCTTTGCGTCAGACCCGACACGAAGAGCGCGCCCGGCAGGCCCAGAAGCAGCCAGCCCGACATGTCCGATGCGCCTGCCGACAGGGCGGCAACCGCGGGCGGCAGGTTACGTCCGCCCAGCATATATTCCTCAGAGCTCGACGTGGACTTGCGCCACGCATAGACCCCGATGGCCAGCATCAGCACGAAATACAGTGCCAAGCTGATCCAGACTCCGATCTGCATATCTCAATCCTCCCTGTTAACGCACCTGCAAGGTAGGGCAGATGCTTGCGTTTTCCCGTTTGGAGCGGACGATACAGGAGGACAAGAAGTCGAACCGACCAAAGTTTTTTGGTGGGAAGACCATTTACCCAAAATTTTGGAATTTTGAAGCCAGGATGGCTATTATTGCCAATTTACGCAATTCAGTCGGAATAGCTCAAATGAAAACGCCCGCACCAAAGGCACGGGCGTTTCGAATTCCAATCCGAGGCGGATTAGCGGCGCAGGCCGAGACGCTCGATCAGCGACTGGTAACGTGCGACGTCTTTCGCCTTCAGGTAGTCGAGCAGCTTGCGGCGCTGCGCGACGAGCATCAGAAGACCACGACGCGAGTGGTTGTCTTTCTTGTGCTCTTTGAAGTGCTCGGTCAGGTTCGCGATGCGCTTGGTCAGAACTGCGACCTGAACTTCCGGGGAACCGGTGTCACCTTCTTTGGTGCCGTATTCCTTGATAAGCGCGTTCTTGTCTTCGACAGTGATCGACATCGGGATCTCCTTACATTGAGGGTTCGGGCGCAAGCCGGGATGTCGTCCAGCAAGGTCCATAGACTGCCCCTTTCGGAACAGATGCGCGCGTATAGACGCGAATCGTCTTGTTGAAAAGCCTTATTTCAAAGCGCTATGGCCTGCTGCGCCGCGAATTGCGCGGGCGTGAGCAGCGCCACGTCCTGCGCGCTCAGCCCGGCCGCGTCCAGCACCTCGGCCAGCCGGATACCGTCGAGCAGGATCCACGCCGCATCGGGATGCGCCTCGGACGGCTCGATACTGATCTGCGGCATGGCCGCGCCCTGCGGATCGTAGATGACCGCCAGCCGGTCCTGCCCGGCCGTGTAATCTGCGATTGTCGCAGGGGCGTTCGGATCGATCCAATCGCCCAGCGCGAAGCTATCGCCCCCTTCGCCGCCATGCAGCCAATCGCCCGAGCCGCCTAGCAGCACGTCCTCCCCTGCCCCGCCATTGAGCGTATCGGCATCGGCCGCCCCCGCATCGCGCGTCTCCGGCGTGACGCCGAACAGCACATCGTTCCCGGCATCGCCGTTCAGCTCGTCGCGCCCGGCATCCCCGCTCAGCACATCCGCGCCTTCGGCCCCGATTAGCGTGTCGTCGTCGGCGCCGCCCGCGAGCATATCGTCGCCCGCGCCCCCGATCAGCGTGTCCTCCCCGGCCTCGCCAAAGAGCCGATCCGATCCGAACTCGCCGGATAGGAGATCCGCCTCCATGCCGCCGACGAGTTCATCCTCGCCGTCGCCGCCGATCAGCGTGTCGGTCCCCGCATCGCCCCAGAGCGTATCGTTGCCGGACGCACCGAGGATCTGGTCGTCGCCGTCCCCGCCCCAAAGGCTGTCATCGCCATCATAGCCGTTGATCTGATCGTCACCCGCCTCCCCGGCGATCGCATCGTCGGACGCATCGCCCCAAGTGATGTCATCGCCCGGCCCCGGCTCGGACGCTGCGAGCGGCTCGGGTGCGATTTCTCCAGCACTGACCTCGGCCAGCAGAGAGACCTCCCCAGCCTCGGCATCAGCGGTCTCGAGATCGTCCGGCGTCTCCTCCTCGGGTTCGGAGGAAGCCACCATGAGACCCGCCGTGGCGCCCGCCATCAGCAGGCCCAGAACACCCGACAGAAACAACATCTCTCTCACCCCCGTGAAGATGCGAGAAATCTACCGCTGCCGGCGCGGATACCCTAGGAAACAAGCGTTAAATGCTTAACGGTTCGCTCAGCCTTCGCGGGTGAACCACAGCTCGGGCTGATGCTCATAGGCGATATAGAGCGGATGCTTCGGCGCGCCCGCCTTGGTCAGCCCGAGGTGATGCAGCGCCCGACCGCTTTCGCGCAGCAGGTCTTCCACCGCAGCGCCCCGCGCGAGATGCGCGCCATGCGCGCCCCAGGCGCAGATGATCCGGTCCTCGGGACCGCCCGCCCAGTCGACGCTCTCGCGGATCGCCGCATCGTTCTCGGGCCCGACCGGGTCCGGCTGCGCCCGCATCACCTTCGGATCGGTCGCACGATAGGCGAAGATATTGGTCACCCGGAACGCCCCGAAGCCCAGCGCCCGCGCGCGGCGCTCGCAGCGCTCCACGGTCGGGTCGTTCTGCACCTCGGTCGCGGTCGAGGGGTTGAGCATGATGAACAGCGCCCGCGGCTTGCTGTCATCCCAGACCCGCGTGAGCAGATAGCGGTAATTCTCGCAATCCGAATAGACCGCGATGGAGGGGGCGTCGCCTTTGATATGCTCGCGGGTGATCATCTCTCGTCCTGACCGTTATGTGCGTGACAGAGGGCGGATGCCTCCGGCGGGGATATTTGGACCAAGGGGCAGGGGCGCGTCAAAGGTTGAAGACGCGGCTCGGGTGGACCTCGCCGGATTTATAGATACCGACGGCAAGCGGCTTGCCCTCATGGCTGACCCAGACTTCCTCGCCCCATTCGGCCTCGCCCGGCAGCACCATGCCCGGATTGCCGTTCTTCAGCCGCACCGCGCCTTCGGGCGTGGCCTTGAGCTGCGGCAGATCGTCGAGCCCCAGCTCCACGGGCAGAAGCTTCTCATCGAGCTCGGGCGTCTTGGCGAGCTCTTCGATCTCGGCAAGCGTGATCCCGTCGCTCGCCTCGAAGGGCCCCGACCATTCCCGGCGCAGCCAGAGCACATGGCCGAGACAGCCGAGCTTTTGCCCCAGATCGCGCGCGATGGAGCGCACATAGCCGCCCTTGCCGCAAACCAGCTCCAGCTCGACCGTGTCGGCATCGGGACGGCCCAGCATCACGAGGCTTTCGACATAGAGCGGCCGCGCGGCCAGATCCATTTCCTCACCCGCCCGGGCCAGCGCATAGGCGCGCTCGCCATCGACCTTCACGGCGGAAAACTGCGGCGGCACCTGTTCGATATCGCCCTCGAAAACGGTGAGCGCGGCGGCGATTTCTTCATCCGTGGGGCGCAGATCGGAGGTCTCGATCACATCGCCCTCGGCATCGTCGGTCTTCGTCGCAGCGCCCAGCCGTACCTGAAACCGATAGCATTTCAGCGCATCGGTGATGAACGGCACCGTCTTCGTGGCCTCGCCCAGCGCGACCGCCAGCACCCCGGTCGCCGCCGGGTCGAGCGTGCCCGCATGGCCCGCCTTCTTGGCGCCCAGCGCCCAGCGCACCTTGTTCACCACCGAGGTGGAGGTGATGTCTGCGGGCTTGTCCACGATCAGCCAGCCGGAAATGTCGCGACCCTTCTTGCGTGCCATGAGGCCTCCATATTCGACAGGGTGCGCCTGCTAGCCCAAGCGGCGCGAGCCGTCAATCTCCAGCAGCGGGGGCGGCAGGCGCGATCAGCGCGACGATCGGTCCCATCGGCAGGCCCATATCCTCGCGCCCCTGACCGGGCACGGTAAGCCGCGAAATCTTGCCGTCGAGATAAAGCGCGTTGGGCACCTGCATCTCGTCACGGAAGAAGCGGCCGAATTCGTGAAAGCTCACCGGCGCATCGGAGATCGCGAAATAGGCGGTCTTGCCATCGGCCGAGACCCCCACACCGTTGCGAATATTCTTCGACGTGCCATCGGCGAGGAATTTCGGGTGCAGCGCGCCGTCGATCACCAGCATCGGCCCCGATTGCGTCGCATAGGTGCAATCCTTCGGATCGGCGGCGAAGGCGCGCGATTCCGTCACCGAGAACGTCTCGCCGATGCAGAAGACCCCGTTGGGCAGCAGGCCGAAATTGCCCGGCCCTTCCGAGGTGACGATCGAATGCAGCTCTTTGCCGTTCTCGATGAACAGACCCACCGGCTTGCGATCAGGATGGTACATCCCGGCATTCATCGCGAAGACGACACGGTCGCCCTTGGGCACGACTTCCGAGAGCCGCTCGGGCGTACCGATCAGATTGCCGTCGGGATCGTCGAGGAACAGCTTCAGGTCCTGCCCGAGCTTGGCTTCGCAGACCGTGTAGGTCGTGCCGTCGAAGCTGCGATCTGCGCAGGGTGCGTCGGCCAGCGCAGGCGTGGCCAGCAGAATCAGCGCCGCAGCATTAGTCGCGATCGTCTTCATCGTCTTCGTCATCGTCGCGCGCAGCGATATCGCGCTGCACCGTCTCGTCCGAGAAGATCCGGCGCGTCTCATCGAGACGGTCATAGGTCTCGTCCAGCCGGAAGCGTAGATCGGGGCTGTATTTCGCGGTCATTTCCTTGCCGAGCAAGCGGCGCAGCTCGCCCTTGTTGCGCGCAAGCGCCGCGATCAGCTCTTTCCCGCCTTCGCCGCCCAAGGGCGTCACATAGGCGGTCGCGACCTTCAGGTCGGGAGAGCAGCGCACCTCGCCCACCGTCACCGAGACGCGGTTGAGGTCGGGATCATGCACATCGCCGCGCATCAGGAGGTCCGACAGCGTGCGTCGGATCAACTCGCCCATGCGAAGCTGACGTTGCGAAGGGCCATCGCCCGAGGAGAAACGGTTCTTTGCCATGGCGCTCACATAGGGCGTCTGCGGGTTTTGCGCAACGGGGGCTTTGCCAAGCCCGCCTGTGCAAGCTAGATAGCGCGAAACCGTGAAGGAGAAAGACATGAGCGACCTGCCGGGCATCGTGATCACCGGAGCGTCGGGCCGGATGGGCCAGATGCTGATCCGCACCGTGAGCGAGAGCGACAAGGCGCGCCTTGTGGGCGCCGTCGAACGCACGGGCCATGACTGGGTCGGCAAAGATCTGGGCGAGGCGATGGGCGGCGCGCCGAACGGCGTGATCGTGACCGACGATCCGCTCGAGGCGTTTTCCGGCGCGCAGGCCGTGATCGACTTCACTGCGCCAGTTGCCACCCGCGAATTCGCCAAGATCGCGGCGCAGGCACGCCTGACCCATGTGATCGGCACGACCGGCATGGATGACGATGACATCGCGGCGCTCAAGCCCTGTGCCCGTCACGCCGTGATCGTGCGGGCGGGGAACATGAGCCTTGGGGTGAACCTTCTCACGCAGCTGACGAAGAAAGTCGCAGCCGCGCTCGATGCCGATTGGGATATCGAAGTGATCGAAGCGCATCACAACAAGAAGGTCGATGCGCCTTCGGGCACCGCGCTGATGCTGGGCGAGGCGGCGGCGGAAGGCCGTGGCATCTCGCTCGAAGACAATCGCGAGTCGGGCCGCGACGGCATCACCGGCGCGCGCAAACACGGTGCGATCGGTTTCTCGGCCATTCGCGGCGGCGATATCGTGGGCGAGCATGACGTGCTGTTTGCAGGCCAGGGCGAGCGGATCATCCTGCGCCATGTCGCCACCGACCGCGCCATCTTCGCGCGCGGTGCGCTCAAGGCCGCGCTCTGGGGTCAGGACAAGCGGCCGGGCGAATACGACATGCTCGACGTGCTGGGGCTCTGAAAGGCGCCCTCTTCCTCTTGGTTCAAATATCCCGGGGGTCCGGGGGCAGCGCCCCCGGCCTCTGAGACCGCACCGCGATCAGAAGTCGATCGCGAGGCCTTTCTTCTCCCAATCGCCATAACGCACGGGCTCGGGTCCGTCGCGACCGCCAAGCTCGGTCGGCAGTTCCGCCGCCTGCGCGTTCTTGCGGCGTTCCTCGGCTTCGGCGAGCGCGCGGATCGCGGCGGGCGGCAGGTCGCGGGTCTCTTCGGGCTGATCGGACATGGCGCGTCCTTTCTTGTCTGTGGATCGGGGCATGATATAGGCCCGTGCTTAAACCGCAACAAGCCAGGAAGCCGCAGCCCATGTCCAGACCCGACCCCGCGCGCCGCGCAGCCCTTGGCCTGATCGTGGGCGTTCTCGAGGATCGCGAAAGCCTCGCCGAACAGATCGGTGCGGAGGCGCTCGACGGGCTGGAGCCGTCGCAACGCGCTCGCGCCCAGCGCCTCGCGACGACGACGCTGCGCCATCTGGGCCGCGCCGACCGGATCATCAAACCGCATCTGCGCCGCCGCACGCCAACGGACGTGATGGCGATCCTGCGGCTGGCCACGGTCGAGCTGCTGGAGGAAAAGCAAGCCCCGCATGGCGTGGTCGATGCCGCCGTGACGCTGGTGAAATCGGCCGGACCGAAGCTGCAAAGCTTCTCGGGGCTGGTGAATGCCGTGCTGCGCAAGGTCTCCGAGGAAGGCGAGAAATGGGCCGCGACGCCTGCGCCGGAAATGCCGGGCTGGCTGCGCGGGCGCGTCATGTCGTCCTTTGGCAAGAAGGCCGCGCAAGCGATGGAGGTTGCGCATCTGGCGGGGGCGCCGCTCGATCTGAGCGTAAAGGACGATGATGCCGCAGGTTGGGCCGAGACGCTGGGGGCGACGCTTCTGCCGACGGGCTCGCTGCGGCTGACCGATCCGGGCAAAGTGTCCGAACTGGCCGGTTTCGAAGACGGCGCTTGGTGGGTGCAGGATGCTGCCGCCGCGCTGCCCGCGAAGCTGCTGGCCCCGGCATCTGGCGCACGCGTGCTCGACCTGTGTGCAGCCCCCGGCGGCAAGACGCTGCAACTCGCCGCGATGGGCGCCGATGTGACCGCCCTCGATATTTCCGAGGCGCGGCTGGAGCGGCTGGCGGAAAACCTCGACCGGACGCAGATGGAAGCCGAGATCGTCGCCGCCGATGCGCTCGAATGGGAGCCGGATGCGCCCTTCGATGCGATCCTGCTCGATGCGCCCTGCTCGGCCACTGGCACGATCCGCCGCCATCCCGACCTGCCCTTCATCAAGGACGGCGCCTCGATCAAGCCGCTCTTCGCGCTGCAGGAACAGCTTCTGGATCGCGCGCTGCAATGGCTCAAGCCCGGCGGCACGCTGGTTTATGCGACCTGCTCGCTTCTGCCCGAAGAGGGCGAGGCGCAGATCAAGGCCGCGCTTGCCCGGCATCCGGACCTCACCGTGATCCGTCCCGAGCTGCCCGGCATCGCGCCGGACTGGGTCACCGAGGAGGGCGGGCTGCGGCTGCGGCCCGATTTCTGGCCTGATCTCGGGGGGATGGACGGGTTCTACATGGCGCGACTGCAACGCTCTGCGTGAACCGAGCGCCGAGGCGGTGACAGCGCGCCTGCCTCCCAGTAACGTGACCGCATTCCCCGACAGAAGGGCACGCAAGCGGCAACGGAATGGGTAAGGACAGAACCCGATCATCGGCAAAATTTGGCACGGCGCTGAACCGCCTTGCTGCTGCGCGCGCAGGCCGTGCGCAGACGGCGACCGGATTCGTCAGCCAGCCCGAGCCGCGCACGATCGGCTCTTACGCCAAGGGGCGGCAACTCGTGCAGGGCAACTTCCTGTTTGCGGGCTCTCTGATCGAAGGCCCCGGGGTCAATATCTGGGACCTGCCGATACCCGGCCCGGCTTTTGAGGATGCGCTGCAGGGCTGCGGCTGGCTCGACGATCTCGCGGCGCTGGGAACCCGCGAGGCGCGCCTGCGCGCACAGGACTGGGTCTTCGGCTGGATCGACCGCTTCGGCGACGGCAGCGGGCCGGGCTGGACGCCCGATCTGACGGGCCGCCGTCTGATCCGCTGGATCAACCATGCGATCCTGCTGCTGAACGGACGCGAGCGCGAGGATGCCGACCGCTTCTTCCGTGCGCTCGGCCAACAGACGATCTTCCTGTCGAAACGCTGGGCGGGCGCGGCCTGCGGGCTGCCGCGGTTTGAGGCGCTGACCGGGCTTGTCTATGCGGGGCTCGCGCTGACCGGGATGGAGCGCCATGCCGACCCCGCGCTGGAGGCCCTGTCGCGCGATTGCGCGGTGGAGATCGACGCCGAGGGCGGGATCGCGACCCGAAACCCCGAGGAATTGCTGGAGATTCTGACGCTGTTGAACTGGGCAGCGGAGGCGTTGCAGACGGCAGGACGCACGCCGCCCGGTCCGATCCTCGATGCGATCGCGCGGATCGCGCCAACCCTGCGCGCGCTGCGCCACTCCGATGGGGCACTGGCGCGGTTTCACGGTGGCGGGCGCGGACCCGAAGGGCGGCTCGACACGGCGCTTTCGGCGACCGGCATCCGCAGCGTCCGGCGCGAGCCGATCGCGATGGGTTTCGTGCGGATGCAGGGCGGGCGCGGCTCGCTGATCATCGACGCGGCGCGACCGCCGCAGGGCGAGGCCTCGGCCAATGCCCATGCTTCGACGCTGGCCTTCGAACTGACCTCGGGCCGCCGCCCGCTGATCGTCAATTGCGGCTCGGGTGCGCAGTTCGGCTCGGACTGGCACCGCGCAGGCCGCGCCACTGCCAGCCATTCGACCCTCTCGATCTACGGCTATTCCTCGTCCCGCCTCGGCCCCGAGCGTCTGTTCGGGCGGGCCCCGCGCGCCTATCTCGACAAAACGCCGAAAACCGTCTGGTTCAAGCCCGACGACCTGTCGGAGACCGGGATGATCTTCGGCCATGACGGCTATGCCGAGACCCACGGCATGTCGCATATCCGCGAGCTGGACCTGTCCGTCGACGGGCGCGAATTGCGCGGGCGCGACACGCTCGGCGCGATGACCCCTGACGACATCGACCGGTTCGACCAGATTTTCGAGCGCGAGGGGCTGCGCGGCATTCCCTTCGACATCCGCTTCCACCTGCATCCCGATTGCGACGCGGCGCTCGATCTGGGCGGTACCGCCGTTTCGGTCGCGCTGCGCACCGGGGAAATCTGGATTTTCCGGCATGACGGGGTCGCCGATCTGGCGCTGGAACCCTCCGTTTACCTCGAAAAAGGGCGCATTCGCCCGCGTCCTGCACAACAGATCGTGCTTTCGAGCAAGGTTCTGGACCGGGCTTGCCAGATTGGCTGGACCTTTTCGCAAGCACGCGATAACTCCACGGCCATCGACGCGCCCTGACCTTGGGGCAGATCCCGAGGATGGCCCTGGGCGCCCCTGACCTGAGCCTTGCGAGGAGCTGCCCGTGACCCGCCCGATCCCCCTGACCCGTGCGCTGATTTCCGTTTCCGACAAGACCGGACTGGTCGACTTCGCCCAAGCGCTCGCTGCGCGCGGCGTCGAACTTCTCTCGACTGGCGGCACCGCCAAGACCCTGCGCGAAGCCGGTCTCAGCGTGCGCGACGTCGCCGATCTGACGGGCTTCCCGGAGATGATGGACGGCCGCGTCAAGACGCTGCATCCGAAAGTGCATGGCGGCCTGCTGGCGCTGCGCGACAACGAAGAACACCTCGCCGCGATGGAAGCGCATCAGATCGAGGCGATCGACCTGCTGGTGGTGAACCTCTACCCGTTCGAGGAAACGGTCGCGAAGGGCGCCGATTACGACACCTGCATCGAGAATATCGATATCGGTGGCCCGGCGATGATCCGGGCTGCGGCGAAGAACCACGCCTTCGTCTCGACCGTCGTGGATGTCGAGGATTATGCCGCCGTTCTGGAAGAGCTCGACGCGAATGACGGCGCGACCTCCTACCCGTTCCGCCAGCGCCTCGCCCAGATCGCCTATGCCCGCACTGCGGCCTATGACGCCGCCGTCTCGACCTGGATGGCAGGCGCGATCGGCGAGCAGACCCCGCGCCGCCGTGCCTTCGCAGGCACGCTCGCGCAGACCCTACGCTATGGCGAGAACCCGCATCAGCAGGCTGCCTTCTACCTCGACGGCACGAACCGTCCCGGCGTCGCGACCGCCAAGCAGCTTCAGGGCAAGGAACTGAGCTACAATAACATCAACGACACCGATGCCGCCTATGAGCTGGTCTCGGAATTCGGCACCGAGAAACCCGCCGTCGCGATCATCAAGCACGCGAACCCCTGCGGCGTGGCGACCGGCGAGACCGTGATCGAGGCCTATAAGCGCGCCTTCGACTGCGACCGGACCTCGGCCTTCGGCGGCATCATCGCGCTGAACCAGACGCTGGATGCGGCGACCGCCGAAGAGATCACCAAGATCTTCTCGGAAGTCATCATCGCGCCCTCGGTCGATGAGGCTGCGAAAGAAGTCATCGCGAAGAAGAAAAATGTGCGCCTGCTGGAAACCGGCGGCCTTCCCGACATCACCGCACCGATCACGACCTATCGTCAGGTCGCGGGCGGCTTCCTCGTGCAGGACAAGGACAACGGCGTGATCACGCTCGACGACCTGAAAGTCGTGACCGAGCGCCAGCCCTCCGAGCAGGAACTCAAAGACCTGCTCTTCGCGTGGAAAGTCGCGAAACACGTCAAGTCGAACGCGATCATCTACGTCAAGGACGGCGCGACCGTGGGCGTGGGCGCGGGCCAGATGAGCCGTGTCGACTCGACCCGGATCGCGGCGCGCAAGGCTGAAGACATGATGGAAGCCGCCGGTCTGACCGAGACGCCCACCAAGGGTTCGGTCGTGGCTTCGGACGCCTTCTTCCCCTTCGCGGACGGTCTGATCACTGCGGCTGAGGCCGGCGCCACCGCGATCATCCAGCCCGGCGGCTCGATGCGCGATCAGGAAGTGATCGACGCGGCGAACGAGCGCGGGCTCGCGATGGTCTTCACCGGAATGCGCCATTTCCGCCACTGATCTGCCGGTATCTTTGCGTAGCCCGGTAGATACCGGGCTGCGCCTTCTGGCATGAAGACGTGACGAGAAACAAACGAGGGCCAGATGCGGCTAGCAGCGAAAGTGACAGCGGGCGTCCTGCTCCTCGACCAAGTGTCGAAATATATCGTCGTGCAGGGGATGCATCTCGATCAGCGCGGCGCGATCGACGTGGTGCCGCCCTATCTCAACTTTCGCATGGCATGGAATCGCGGCGTCAATTTCGGCCTGTTCTCCGGCGAAACCGACTGGATGCGCTGGGTGCTGATCATCGTGGCGCTGGTGATTTCGCTCTGGGTCTGGGTCTGGATCGCCCGTGAGCCGCATTCGGCGCGGGTGAATATCTCCGCCGGGCTGCTGGTCGGCGGTGCGCTTGGCAACGTGGTCGACAGGCTCGTCTATGGCGCGGTGGCGGACTTTCTGAACATGTCGCTACCGGGTTGGCAGAACCCCTATTCTTTCAACGTCGCCGATGTGGCGATTTTCCTCGGCGCGGTCGGTCTGGTGCTGTTCACCGGCAAGGACCATCGCGCCAACGACGGCTAGCCTGTTTTTCGCAGGTGACGACGCTCCAATGTTGCGTTAAGACGGGGGCGGAACTGGCAAGGGAGTGGTTCATGCAGGCGAAGATCGGCACGCTCGGACTCGCGTTTACAGCGGTACTGACGCTGGCTGCCTGCGGCAATTCCCGCGACCCCAGCCTTATGAATCTGCGCTCTTCGCACCAAGGCCCGGACGAATTCGGCGTGATTCCGACGAAGCCGTTGGAGATGCCGGAGAACCTCGATGCGCTACCGCCGCCCACGCCGGGTGGCAAGAACATCACCGATCCCACGCCCGAAGCCGATGCCGTTGCAGCCCTTGGTGGCAATCCGCGCCGCCTCGACGAGACCGGTCAGGTCCCGACCTCGGATCGCGCGCTGGTCTCCGCCGCATCGCGTTACGGCAGCCAGTCGGGCATCCGCCAGACGCTTGCCGCCGAGGATTATCAGTGGCGCAAGGATCACGACGGCCGCCTGCTGGAGCGTCTGTTCCAGGTTTCGGTCTATTACAAAGCCTACAAGCCGATGGAGCTCGACCAGTCGGCAGAGCTTGAGCGCTGGCGCCGCCTCGGCGTCGTCACGCCCGGCGCACCGCCCTCGGGCGAAGCGCAGCGCGCGGTCAAGTAATCCGAAAAATCATCACGAGAACGTCACCGGCGTTTGCACGTCGGGCGAGAGTGCTTATCTTCGCCCAAACTGTGTCTTGTGAGGAGTTGGGCATTGCGTGCATTTCTGTTCGCCCTGCTGACATTAGCAGGTCTGAGCCCGGCGGTGGCCGGTGACGTCTCTACCTTCGAGTTGGAAAACGGCCTGAAAGGCGTCGTGATCGAGGATCACCGTGCCCCGGTCGTGGTTCATATGGTCTGGTACAAGGCCGGATCGGCCGACGAGAAGCGCGGTAAATCCGGCATCGCCCATTACCTCGAACATCTGATGTTCAAGGGCACCGACACGATGGCGCCCGGTGAGCTGTCGAAGACGGTCGCGGCCAATGGCGGTTCGGACAACGCCTTCACCAGCTACGACTACACCGCCTATTTCCAGCGCATCGCAGCCGACCGGCTGCCGCTGGTGATGAAGATGGAAGCGGATCGGATGCGCAATCTGCGGATCTCGCCCGATGATGCGAAGACCGAGCTGCAGGTGATCCTCGAAGAACGCGCGCAACGCACCGATTCCAACCCGCGGGCACTGTTCAACGAACAGGAGCGCGCCGCCCAGTTCCTCAACTCGCCCTACGGCACGCCGGTCATCGGCTGGCGCAAGGAGATGGAAGGGCTGACCCGGCAGGACGCGCTCAACTGGTATCACGAATATTACGCACCCAATAACGCGATCCTCGTGGTCGCGGGCGATGTGAAGCCCGACGAGGTGAAGGCGCTGGCCGAGAAGTATTACGGCAAGCTGAAACCGACCGAGGATCTGTCGCCCCGCGCCCGTCCGCAGGAGCCGCCGCAACGCGCCTCGCGGCACCTGACCTTCGAGGACCCGCAGATCGCCCAGCCCTATCTGGTGCGCAGCTACCTCGCCCCCGAACGCAATCCGGGCGACCAGAAGCGCGCCGCCGCCCTGACCGTGCTGTCCGAGATTCTCGGCGGCAATCAGGCGACCTCCGTGCTGGGCCGCAAGCTGATCTATGGCGACGGCACCGCGATCTATGCGTCGAGCTATTACGACGGCATGTCGATCGATGCGACGACCTTCAACCTCTCGGTGATGCCCGCCAAGGATGTGAGCCTCCCCGAGGCCGAAAAGGCGCTCGACACGGCGCTGAAGCAATTCCTGAAGGAAGGCATCGACCCCGAGCAATTCGCCCGCATCAAGACGCAGGTGAAGGCCGCCGAAATCTATTCGCGCGACAACACGCAGGGCCTCGCGCGGCGCTATGGCGAGGCGCTGGCCTCGGGCTTCTCGGTGAAAGATGTCGAGGATTGGCCGGATGTTCTGACCTCGGTGACGGAAGAGGACGTGATGGCCGCCGCCCGCGACCTGTTCCAGAACAAGGACTCGGTGACGGGCTATGCCAAGCGCCCCGATGACGCCCCCACCGAAGCTGCGGCCCCCGCCGCGCCGCCCGCGCCTGCGCAGGAGATCACCCAATGATCCACACCCGTTTCCCGATCACAGCGCGCCTCGTGATGGCGTCGCTTTTTGCCTTCGTGCTGGCGCTGCCTGCCCGTGCGATCGACATTCAGCAGGTCACCTCGCCCGGTGGCATCAAGGCGTGGCTGGTGGAGAATCACGACATTCCCTTCACCGCGCTCGACATCGCCTTCCGCGGCGGGGCGAGCCTCGATGCCGAAGGCAAGCGCGGCGCGATCAATCTGATGACCGCCACGCTCGAAGAGGGCGCGGGCGAGAAGAACTCGCAGCAATTCGCCGAGGCCGAGGAAGCGCTGGCCGCGCAATTCGGCTTCGACGTGGGCGACGACTCGCTTGATATCTCGGCCCGGATGCTGACCGAGAACCGCGACAAATCCGTCGACCTTCTGCGCGAGGCGCTGGTCAATCCGCGCTTCGATCAAAGCGCGATCGAACGCGTTCGCCAGCAGGTGCTGGCCGTGATCGCGTCTGACAAGCAAAATCCCAACGACATCGCGGCCGAGAAATTCCGCGAGATCACCTATGGCGATCACCCCTATGGCAGCTCGCTCAACGGCACCGTCGACAGCGTGAAGGGCCTCACGCGCGAGGATCTGTTCGAGGCCAAGGACCGCGTGATGAGCCGCGATCACTTGGTGGTCTCCGCCGTGGGCGACATCACCCCGGAAGAACTCGGGCCGATGCTCGACAAGCTGCTGGGCGATCTGCCCGCCACGGGCGCCGACATGCCGCCCCCCGCCGACCCCGCCTTCAAGGGCGGCGTGACCACGGTCGATTTCGACAGCCCGCAATCGGTGGTGATGTTCGGCCAGAAGGGGATCGGGCTGAAAGACCCGGATTTCTTCGCGGCCTATGTGCTCAACCAGATCGTCGGCGCGGGCGGGTTCTCGTCGCGGCTGATGGACGAGGTGCGCGAGAAGCGCGGCCTGACCTATGGCATCGCCTCCTATATCGTCGACAAGGATCTGGCGAAGACGTGGCAGGGCAGCTTCGCCTCCGCCAATGAAAAGGTCGCCGAGGCGATCTCGGTCGTCAAAGAGCAGTGGAAGAAAGCGGCGACCGGCAATGTCACCGACAAGGAGCTGGAGGACGCCAAGACCTACCTCACCGGCGCCTATCCGCTGCGCTTCGACGGCAATGGCACGATCGCGGGCATCCTGACTGGGATGCAGCTCAACGACATGGCGCCGAGCTATATCGACACCCGCAACGACAAGGTGAACGCGGTCACGAAAGAAGATGTCCAGCGCGTCGCCAAGCGGATCCTGAACCCCGACAACCTGACCTTCGTGGTCGTCGGACGCCCGCAGGGCCTGAACTGATTTGGCTGGGGATAGCTGGCGCGAATCTCTTTAGATGAGCGTCGCGCCATGCTATCCCTAGTGGAATGAACCAGCACAACCGCAATATCGGCGCGACTGAGCGTCCCGTGATCCGGCAGCTCGATGACGCTGCGGCAAACCGCATCGCGGCAGGCGAGGTGGTTGAGCGCCCGGCCTCTGCCGTGAAGGAACTGGTGGAGAACGCGCTGGATGCGGGCGCCTCGCGGGTCGCGGTGGAATATTGCGATGGTGGCAAGACGCTGATCCGCGTGACCGATGACGGCTGCGGGATGACCGCCGAGGATCTGCCGCTGGCGCTCTCGCGTCACGCCACCTCGAAGATCGACGGCTCGGACCTTCTCAACATCCACACGTTCGGCTTTCGCGGCGAGGCGCTGCCCTCGCTCGGCGCGGTCGGACGGCTGACGATTACCTCGCGTGTCGATGGTCTCGACGCCTTCCAGATCAGCGTGGCGGGCGGCCAGATCGGTCCGGTGAAACCGGCGGCGCTGAACCGGGGCACAGTGGTCGAACTGCGCGACCTGTTCTTCGCCACGCCCGCGCGGCTGAAATTCATGCGCACCGACCGGGCGGAGGCGCAGGCGATCGCCGATGTGATGAAGCGGCTGGCGATGGCGGAGCCCTATGTCAGCTTCACCCTCACCGATGTCTCCAACGGCAAATCGCGCGAAATCTTCCGCGCCGATGGCGAACAGGGAGAGCTGTTCGATGCGCTCTCGGAACGACTGGCCCGGGTGATCGGGCGCGCCTTCTCGGATAACGCGGTGCGGATCGAGGCCGAGCGCGAGGATATCCGCCTGACCGGCTACGCGGCGCTGCCCACCTATTCGCGCGGCGCGGCGGTGGAGCAGTTCCTGTTCGTCAATGGCCGCCCCGTGCGTGATAAGCAGCTGACCGGGGCGCTACGCGCGGCCTACATGGATTTCCTCAGCCGCGAGCGTCACCCCGCCGCCTGCCTGTTCCTGACCTGCGAGCCCGAGCGCGTCGACGTCAACGTCCACCCCGCCAAGGCCGAGGTCCGCTTCCGCGAGGCCGCGACCGTGCGCGGGCTGATCGTGACCGGGCTGCGCCATGCGCTGGCACAAGCCGGGCATCGGGCGTCCTCGACCGTCTCGGATGCGACGCTTGGCGCGATGCGTCCCGAACCGGGGCCCAACCAACCGCCGCGCATCTATCAGATGGATCGCCCGAGCCTCGGCGCGATGCGGTCGTCCTACTCCGCGCAGGCGCCGCTGCCCGATCCGGGCTATCAGCCTCTCTCCTACCAGCAGCCTTCCTTCCAGGAGGCCCCCGCACCCAGCTTCGACTATGCGCCCTCGGCCCGCGCCGAGGCCCCGGCCCCCGCCGAACCCGCGCTGACCGAGAGGCCCTTGGGCGCGGCGCGTGCGCAGGTGCATGAGAATTACATCATCGCCCAGACCGAGCGCGGCATCGTCATCGTCGATCAGCACGCCGCGCATGAGCGGCTCGTCTATGAGAAGCTGAAAGGCCAGATGGCCGAGAATGGGGTGCCCGCGCAGGCGCTGCTGATCCCCGAGATCGTCGAACTCAGCCAAGGCGACGCCGCGCTGCTTTTGGAACATGCCGACGCTCTGTCGCGCCTTGGCCTCACCATCGAACCCTTCGGCGGCAGCGCGATCGCGGTGCGCGAAACCCCCGCCGTTCTGGGCGAGATCAATGCCGAAGGGCTGCTGCGCGACGTGCTCGACGAGCTGTCCGATCTCGGCGACAGCCAGTTGGTGCAGGCCAAGATCGAAGCGGTGCTCAGCCGCATGGCGTGTCATGGCTCGATCCGCTCGGGCCGCCAGATGCGCGCCGACGAGATGAACGCGCTGCTGCGCCAGATGGAGGCCACGCCCCATTCTGGCCAGTGCAACCATGGGCGTCCGACGTATGTCGAACTGAAGCTCAGCGATATTGAAAGACTGTTTGGCCGCACATGATCCAGCTTGGCGATATGACCCTGACCCTGAACGACCCGCTGACGCTCGGCCTTCTGCTCGGCAGCGCGGCACTTGTTGTCCTGCTGATCCTGATGGTCGCCATGCTGCGCGCTGCGGGCCGTCAGACCCGCGCGATGGACCCGATGGTCGGCCAGATGAACCTTCTCGCTCAGCGGGTGCAAAACCTCTCGGACGGGCAGCAACAGCTGTCCGGCGGTCTGCATCACGTCTCCGAGGCGCAGGCCGCGAGCCAGACCAAGGTGCTCGCCCTGATGGAAAGGCGTCTGGCCGAGGTTTCTCGCGGCATGTCGGAAAGCCTGCATGGCACCGCGACCCGCACGGCGCGCTCGCTGGGAGACCTGCATCAGCGACTGGAGGCGATCGACAAGGCGCAGGCCAATATCGAGAAGCTTTCCGGCAATGTGCTGGGCCTGCAGGACATCCTGTCGAACAAGCAGACCCGTGGTGCTTTCGGGGAGATTCAGCTGCACGATATCGTCGGCAAGGCGCTGCCCTCGGACAGTTTCACGATGCAGGCGACCCTTTCGAACGGGAAGCGCGCGGATTGCCTGATCCATCTGCCGAACCCGCCCGGCCCCATCGTCATCGATAGCAAATTCCCGCTGGAAGCCTATGAGGCGCTACGCCGCGCCGACACGCAATGGGAGCGCCAAGAGGCCAGCCGCGCGATGAAAACCGCGGTGCGCGCCCATATCAAGGCGATCTCGGAGAAATACATCCTCGAAGGCGAGACGGCGGACGGCGCGCTGATGTTCCTGCCCTCCGAGGCGGTCTATGCCGAGCTGCACGCGAATTTCCCCGAACTGGTGCGCGAAGGCTTTGCCGCGAAGGTCTGGATCGTCTCGCCGACGACCTGCATGGCGACGCTGAACACGATGCGCGCCGTGCTGAAGGATGCGCGGATGCGCGAACAGGCCGGCGCGATCCGCAAGGAACTGGCCGCGCTTTATTCCGATGTCGACCGGCTCGGCACCCGTGTCGAAAACCTCGACCGGCATTTCGGGCAGGCGGCGAAAGACATCTCCGAGATCAAGATCTCCGCCGAGAAGGCCGGGAAACGCGCGCGTCGGCTCGACAATTTCGATTTCGAGGAGCTGGCCCCCGATACCGCCGCACAGCCGCTGCTTGTCTCGACCGCCGAAAAGAAGGCCTAAGCGGCGCCAAGCGTCGCTTTTCGGCTGCGCCCCCCTTCGGAGATTGGCATAGAGTGCGCCCATGAGTGACGAGGTCCGTTTCGACAGGGGGCCGGACGGTCGGCCCTGCCGCTTCCGCGACCCCCATGAGGTCATCCGCGCCGATGCGCCGGAGGATCTGCCCGCAGCATTCGCGGCGATCACGCGCGCGCAGGACGAGGGGCGATGGCTGGCGGGGTTCGCCTCCTACGAGCTGGGCTATTGTCTGAGCGAACGCCTCGCACCGCTCTTGCCCGAGAACCGCGACCTGCCGCTGCTGGCCTTCGGGGCTTACGACGCGCCCGAGGATGTGCCGCCGCTGGTCTCGGAGAACGCGCCGCGGATCGAGCTGGGCGAGCCGCTCTGGTCGGAGGCGCGCTATGCCGAGGCCTTCCGGACGGTCCACGATTATATCGGCGCGGGTGATTGCTATCAGGTGAACCTGACTTTCCCGATCCCCGTGACGAGCGGCGCCGCGCCCGAGGCGCTATATGCGGCCCTGTCCAGCGCGGGCCAAGTCCCGCACGGGGCCGATGTCGCGCTAGCCGGGGTGCGCCTGCTGTCGCGCTCGCCCGAACTGTTTTTCCGGGCCGAGGGTGGCAAGATCGTCACCCGACCGATGAAAGGCACCCGCCCGCGCGGGGCGACGCCCGATGAGGACGCCGCGCTGAAATCCGATCTGATGGGGGCCGAGAAAGACCGCGCCGAGAACCTGATGATCGTCGATCTGCTGCGCAACGACATCTCGCGCATCTGTACGCCGGGCTCGGTCAAGGTGCCGCGCCTTTTCAAGGTCGAGACCTATCGCTCGGTCCACCAGATGATCTCGGAGATCGAAGGCGAACTGGTCCCCGGCACCGGCCTGCCCGAAATCCTGCGCGCGATGTTCCCCTGCGGCTCGGTCACCGGCGCGCCGAAAATCCGCGCGATGGAGATCATCCATGAGCTGGAACCCGACCCGCGCGGCATCTATTGCGGCGCGATCGGCTGGGCCGCGCCCGATGGCCGGATGGAGTTCAACGTCGCGATCCGGACGCTCATGCAGACCGGCCCCGGCCAATGGCGGGTGAATGTCGGCGGCGGGCTGGTCTATGACTCCACCGCCCACGGTGAATATGAGGAAGCGCTTTGGAAAACCCGGTTCCTGCAGATCTGAAACTGATCGAGACTTTCGGCTGGCATCCCGGCGAAGGCATCCGCCGCCGCGCCCGCCATATCGCGCGGCTGACGAGCAGCGCCGAGCAGCTTGGCTATCCGCTCGACGGAGAGGAACTGACGGCAGCCCTCGCGACAGTTTCCGGCGAGAACCCGCTGCGGGTGCGCCTGACCCTCGACGCGAAGGGCGCGCTTGAGATCACCTCTGCGCCGCTGACCCCGACAACCGCGTGGCGCCTCCATATCTCGGGCGTCACCCTCGACAGCCAGGATCCGATGCTGCGCCTCAAGACCACGGCGCGCGCGCCCTATGATGCCGCCCGCGCGGCCCTACCCGAGGGCGTGGACGAGGCGATCCTGCTCAATGAGCGCGGCGAGCTCTGCGAAGGCACGATCACCAATCTCTTCCTGAAACGCGGTGGAATCTGCCTGACCCCGCCGCTAACCTGCGGCTTGCTGCCAGGCATCCTGCGCGAGGAGATGCTGGAGACAGGGGCCGCCCGCGAAGCCGTCCTGCGGCCCGAAGACCTGGCGCAAGGCGAGGTCTTCATGGGCAACTCCCTGCGCGGCCTGATCCCCGCGCAGTTGTGATGCGACACGCAAACGCTTGCGCAGGTCGTGCAATGGCGAGATGATGAGCCCAAGAACGGAGGCAGCCATGCTCACCATCAGCCCGGCGAAAATCGCCCATGTCATCATCCGCGCCCGCAAGTTCGACGCGGACGTGCCCGGCTCGGGTCAGGCCCGCGAGTTGCGCGCCTTCATCGCGGCGCTGAACGAGGATGAAAAGGCATCGCTGACCGCGGTGATGTGGATCGGGCGCGACACCTATGACGCGTCGGAACTCGACGAGGCGATCGCCACCGCCAAGGCCGAGGCGACCGCGCCGACCGAGGATTACCTGCTGGGAAACCCGATGCTGGCCGATCATCTCGAAGACGGGCTGAATGCGCTCGGCATCTCGCTCGAAGAGGCCGAGGAAGACATCTACCCCACGGTCTGAGCCGCGCGCTCCGACCATCGGAAACGACAAAGGCGGCCCCCGCAGGAGCCGCCTTCCTCATTTCCAACATAGGCGCGCGTCACGCGGCACATGCCGCGCAAAGCGCCTCGGATCAGGCCACCAGACGATAGCCGCCCGATTCCGTCACCAGCAGGCGCGCATTCGAGGGATCGGGCTCGATCTTCTGACGCAGGCGATAGATATGCGTCTCGAGCGTGTGGGTGGTGACGCCCGCATTGTAGCCCCAGACCTCATGCAGCAGCACATCGCGCGGCACCACGCCGTCGGTCGCACGATAGAGGAACTTGAGGATGTTGGTTTCCTTCTCGGTCAGGCGCACCTTCCGGTCCTTGTCGTCCACCAGCATCTTCATCGCGGGCTTGAACGTATACGGGCCAAGCTGGAAGACGGCGTCTTCGGACTGTTCATGCGTGCGCAGCTGGGCGCGCAGACGGGCCAGAAGCACCGGGAACTTGAAGGGCTTGGTAACGTAGTCGTTGGCGCCGGAATCGAGGCCGAGGATCGTGTCGGCATCGGTGTCATGGCCGGTCAGCATCACGACCGGGCATTTCACGCCGCTCTTGCGCAGCTTCTTGCACAGCTCGCGGCCATCGGTATCGGGAAGGCCCACATCCAGCACGACGAGGTCGTAAAGCGTCGATTTCGCCTTATCTACCGCTTCGTGACCATTGCTGGCCTCGAAGACCTCGAAATCGTCGGTCGCGACGAGCTGCTCGGCGAGCGCCTCGCGCAGATCGTTGTCATCGTCAACCAAAAGGACCTTCTTCAATGATGCCATGTCCTGAGCCTCCATATGTGTTCGACGAATAGCTGTTGCCCTTTCACAGCGATGGCAAGGGTGGTGAAACCTATCTCACGCTGACGTGTCGAATCACCGGCAGATATTTCAATTTGTTACAGTCGAGGCTATCTCAGAGCGCATGACCGGCAATTTTTCCCTCGGGCCGAGCCCGGCTGAACGACTGAATCGCGCCCGCGCCGATCTGCGCATGGGGCTGCCCGTTTTGCTGTCCGATCACCTCACCGTGGCGGTCGAGACGCTCTCGCCCGAGCGGCTGGCCGCGTTGCGCGCGCTGGGGCCGCTGACGCTGGTCCTGACCGCGCGCCGGGCCGAGACGCTGAAAGCGCGCGTCTATGACGCCGATATCGCGCGGATCGAGGTGCCCGCTGACGCCGATCTGCTCTGGCTGCGCGCGCTCGCCGATCCGGCTGACGATCTGCGCGTGCCGATGAAAGGCCCGCTCAAGGCGCTCCGCGGCGGCGATGCGGACCTCGCCCGCGCCGCGATCCGGCTGGCGAAATCGGCGCAGCTTCTGCCGGCGGCGCTGATGGTCGCGGCGCCTGACCCTGCGCCGACGGGGCTGACCTGCATCACCGCCGAAGAGGCGCTCGCCGCCGCCGACATCCCGCAGGCTTTCGCCCCGGTCTCTGCCGCGCGCGTGCCGATGCGCGCCGCCGAAGCCGGTCGGCTACATATCTTCCGCCCCGACAATGGCGCAGAGGAGCATTACGCGATCGAGATCGGCCGTCCGGATCGCTCCAAACCCGTGCTCGCGCGGCTGCATTCGGCCTGCTTTACCGGCGACGTGCTGGGCTCGCTGAAATGCGATTGCGGCCCGCAGCTGGACGCGGCGCTGACGCTGATGGGGCATGAGGGCGCGGGCATCCTGCTCTATCTCAATCAGGAAGGGCGCGGGATCGGGCTGGCCAACAAGATGCGCGCCTATTCGCTGCAGGATCAGGGTTTCGACACGGTCGAGGCGAACCACCGCCTCGGCTTCGAGGATGACGAGCGCGATTTCCGCATCGGCGCGGCGCTGCTGCGCAAGCTCGGATTTTCGCAGGTGCGGCTGCTGACCAACAACCCTGCCAAGGTGGCAATGCTGGAAGCCAATGGCATCGACGTGACCGAGCGCGTGCCGCTGAAGGTCGGCATGAGCCGCCATAACGAGAACTACCTCGCTACCAAAGCCGCGAAATCGGGGCACATCCTGTGATGCGCCTGACGCCGACGGGCCTGCTGTTCCGCGGTCGCCGCTTCCCGGTCGAGATCGGCCGTGGTGGCATCAGCGGCGGCAAGCAGGAGGGCGACGGCGCGACTCCTTCGGGGCGGCTGCATATCCTGCGCATGTTCTACCGCGCGGATCGGATCGTGGCGCCTCAGGACTGGGCCGAACCGATCGGCCCGCGCGATCTGTGGTGCGACGCGTCCGGGGATTCGGCCTATAACCAACTGGTCCGCGCCCCCTACCCCGCCTCGCATGAGGCGATGCGGCGCGCCGATCCCCTCTATGACATCGTGCTGGTGACCGACTGGAACTACCCGACGGCAAAGGCAGGCAAAGGCTCCGCCATCTTCCTGCATCAGCGCCGCCGGGCGGGCTACCCGACTGCGGGCTGCCTCGCCTTTCGCCGCGATCACCTGATCTGGATTGCGCAGCGCATCACACCGGGTGAGCCGCTGGAGATTCCCCTTCGGCTTGGCGGAAATATCCTCCGGGGGTCCGGGGGCGGAAAGCCCCCGGCGCTCAACGCCCGCGACAAAGCTTAGGAATAGTCGCGCGCGCCGAAGATCGCCGAGCCCACACGCACATGGGTCGCGCCGGCGGCGATGGCTTTCTCGAAATCGGAACTCATCCCCATCGACAGACCGTCGAGACCGTTGCGCCCGGCCATCTCACCCAGCGTTGCGAAATGCGGCGCGGGGTCCTCGGATTCGGGCGGGATGCACATCAGCCCAACCACCGGCAGGTCCTTCGCGCGCATATCCGCGACGAAAGCGTCGAGATCATCGGGCAGCACGCCCGCCTTTTGCGGCTCGCACCCGGTATTTACCTGAATGAAGAGATCGGGCGAGGCCCCGCGCGTCTGCGCCAGATTGGCCAGCTTCTTGCCCAGCGAGGGCCGGTCGAGCGTGTGAATCGCCTCGAACAGCTCCACCGCCAGCTTCGCCTTGTTAGATTGCAGCGGCCCGATCATATGAACTTCGCAGCCGGGAAATTCCTCGCGCCAGGCGGGCCACTTGCCCTGCGCTTCCTGCACGTAGTTCTCGCCAAACAGCCGATGGCCTTCGCGCAGAACCGCCTCGACTCGCTCGGCGGGCTGAACTTTCGACACGGCGATCAGCTTCACCGATCCTGGCTCGCGCCCTGCCTCTGATTCCGCTTTCGCGATCCGCGCCTGAATCTCGCTCAGTCCCATCTGGCCCTCCCTCGTCAGCGCGCCCAAGAAACACCGAAGGGCCCAAAAAGAAAAGAGCGGGCGCAAGGCCCGCTCTTCCCATCGTTCTGTCCCGAAGGATTAGAACGAGAACTTCACGCCGAGGTCAGCAACCGCGTCCGAACCCGAAACGTCGGAGTCAGCGATACCGCCTTTGATCGACGCGCCGCCGCCGAGGTCGTACTCAGCGCCGAGACCGTACCAGGTCACGTCGGTGTTGGCGTTGTTGTCTTCAGCGTACTGGATGTAGCCGCCAACGGTGGTTGCGCCGAAGACCGACGAAGCACCGATGCCGTACCAATCAACGTCAGCATCCTGACCGCGGTGAGCGATCACGGCTTTGACCGAGGTGTTGCCGAACTGACCGACGCCAGCGAGCGAGATCATGTCGACGTCCATGTCGGTGCCCGAGAGCTGGTTGCGGCCGTTCGAGTACTCGTAGCCCATGCCAACGGTGTAGTTGCCGAAGGTGTAAGCGCCAGCGATGGCGTACTCTTGGGTGACCGAGGTGTCGGTAACGCCAACGGTGCCGTTGCCGACCGCGACCGGAACGCCGAGACCGCCGATGGTGGCGCCGTTCACCTTGCCGTCCGACATCGAGGCTGCGACCGAGAATGCACCGAAGGTGCCGGTGTACAGCAGGTTCGGGCCGGAGTTGGCGCAAGCGCTGACGCCGGTGGTGACCGAGGTGCAGTCGACGTTGCCGCCGTTGTCAGCCGTCAGGTAGCCGATGTCGTTCGAGCCGCCAGCCGACGACAGGTCGGTGTAGCCAACTTCGTAGAAGTCGCCGAACAGAGCTTCCGGAGCGCCGACAACGTCGCCCATCGAGAGCTTGCCGAACGCGCCCGAGATGTAGACCGAAGCCGAAGTGCCGCGGGTAGCAGCGATAGCTTGGTCAGCACGGACGGAGCCGCCGAACTCGAGGCCACCGTCGGTGGTGCCCGAAGCGGTGAACGAGACGCGGATGCGGCTCGAGAAATTCCAGTCGTCGCCGTTGTAGACGACACCCATGCGGCCGTCGCCGCCAACCGAGACCTCAGCGGCAGCGATGCCAGCCGAGAACACGAGCGCGGTCGTCGCGAAGAGAACCTTTTTCATCGTTTTCCCTCATTGTCTTACAGGTAACCCCCAACCTGGGGAATCCGAAGTTGGGTATGACGGTGTTTTCTCTCCCCACCCCTTTCATTGCAACTCAAAGCGCCCGCCCGGGTCGAATAGGGTGTTTGATGGTGCAGACATGTCACAGTAACGTCAGCGTGCAATTGCGGTTGGCCTCTGACACCGCCCTACAATGCCCCTTACACGCGCGTATAGCGGCATCGGGCGGCATTCCCCCGAGGCGCCGGTCGGTCGAAATCCGGGGGCAAAGGGGAAAAACCTTGTCGGGCTGGGGGCCATGAGCTAGAGAAAAGGCAATCAATGACGCAGGCCGACGGGGACAGCTTCGCATGACTTCCAGAACCCTTTTGAAACGCACGGCAATTCTGGGCGTGTGCCTCGTGCTCGCAGGCTGCGGCAAGGGTATCTCGAGCGGCAACATCTTCTCGGGTGGCAGCGGGGCTACCGCTTCACAGCGCGAAGCCAATCAGCTCGACCACACGCCCGGCTCGAACGAAGCCGTGATCGACGGCCCCACGCGCCGCGTTCAGAAGAAATCGACCGTTTGGGATATTTTCGGCGGAAATGGCGATCCGAACATCACCGTCGAAGTGAACAAGTATCTCTGGCAGGCTTCGCTCGAAGTGCTCGACTTCCTGCCGATTCAAGAGGTTGACCCCTTCTCCGGCGTCATCGTGACCGGCTATGGCACCCCGCCGGGCGGCGGTCGCGCCTATAAGGCCACGGTTTACGTTACCGACCCGGCGCTCGATGCGCGTTCGCTCAAAGTGTCGATCCGCACGCAGGGTGGCGCGGTCTCCGCCGATACGCAGCGCGCCGTGGAGAACGCGATTCTCACCCGCGCACGTCAGCTGCGGGTCCGCGACTCGCAACTCTGATTCCCGCAAGGCGACCGCAGGACGCATTCAGATCCCCGCCCGAGCCAGCCTCCGGCGGGGATATTTCTGTCCAAATGAGCGCGGCGGCTGGACCTCGCCCCCAAGGCCAGTGTAGCAAGCTCGCGCAGAATTCGACGTGATGAGGGGCCCGACATGGCACGCTACGAACCGAGCCAGAGCGAGACGAAATGGCAAGAGGCTTGGAACAAGGCGGATCTCTTCGCCGCGCGCCGTGACCCGGCCAAACCGAAATATTACGTCCTCGAGATGTTCCCCTACCCGTCGGGCCGCATCCATATGGGCCATGTGCGCAACTACACGATGGGCGACGTCGTCGCGCGCTATAAGATGGCCAAGGGCTTTTCCGTGCTGCATCCGATGGGCTGGGACGCCTTCGGGATGCCCGCCGAAAACGCCGCGATGGACAATAACGGCCACCCGAAGGACTGGACCTACGGCAATATCGCCGTGATGAAGGACCAGATGAAGCCGCTGGGCCTCTCGATCGACTGGTCGCGCGAATTCGCGACCTGCGACCCGGACTACTACGGTCAGCAGCAGGCGATGTTCATCGACATGCTCGAGGCCGGTCTCGTCTATCGCAAGAACGCGGTGGTGAACTGGGACCCGGTCGACATGACCGTGCTCGCCAATGAGCAGGTGATCGACGGCAAGGGCTGGCGCTCGGGCGCGGAAGTCGAACGCCGCGAGCTGACCCAGTGGTTCTTCAAGATCTCCGACTACGCCGAGGAATTGCTCGACGCGCTCGACAACCTGAAAGACTGGCCCGAGAAGGTGCGCCTGATGCAGGCCAACTGGATCGGCAAGTCGCGCGGTCTGCAATTCGCCTTCTCGACCGTCGATGCGCCGGAAGGCTTCGACCGGCTCGAAGTCTACACCACCCGCCCCGACACGCTGCGCGGCGCGAGCTTCGCGGCGATCTCGCCCGATCATCCGCTTGCTAAGCATCTGGAGCGGCACGATCCCAAGGTCGCGGAATTCGTCGCGAAATGCCGCGCAGGCGGCACGACCGAGGAAGCCATCGAAACCGCCGAGAAGCTGGGGATGGATACCGGCATCAAGGTCCGCCACCCGCTCGACACGAGCTGGGAACTGCCGGTCTATATCGCCAACTTCATCCTGATGGATTACGGCACCGGCGCGATCTTCGGCTGCCCGGCGCATGACGCGCGCGACTTCGAATTCGCGACGAAATACGAGCTGCCGATCACGCCCGTCTTCGAGCCGGTCGAGGGTGACTACCCTGAGGCCGAATACGTTCCGCTGAAATCCGAGAAAGTCCGCTACATCCGTGGTTTCGCGGGCGACGAAGTGCAGACCGGCGAAGAGGGCGTCGCGAGTGCGATCGCCTTCTGCGAGGAAAACGGCATCGGTCAGGGCGTGACCAAGTTCCGCCTGCGCGACTGGGGCCTGAGCCGCCAGCGCTACTGGGGCTGCCCGATCCCGGTCGTGCATTGCGAGACCTGCGGCGTGGTGCCGGAGAAGAAGGAAAACCTCCCCGTCGAGCTGCCCTATGACGAGGACGGCCAGAAGATCGACTTCTCGATTCCCGGCAACCCACTCGATCGTCATCCGAGCTGGCGCGACTGCACCTGCCCGAATTGCGGCGGGCCGGGTCAGCGCGAGACCGACACGATGGATACCTTCGTCGATTCGAGCTGGTATTACGCGCGCTTCACCTCGCCCGGTGCTACCACGCCGACCGATCCGGCCGAGGCCGAGTACTGGATGAACGTCGACCAATATATCGGCGGCATCGAGCACGCGATTCTGCACCTGCTCTATTCGCGCTTCTATGCCCGCGCGATGCACAAGACCGGCCACCTGCCCGCGAAAGCGATCGAGCCCTTCGACGCGCTGTTCACGCAAGGCATGGTGACGCATGAGATCTACCTCACGCGTGACGCCAAGAATCGTCCCGTCTACCACCTCCCGGAAGAGGTCGAAGACGGCAAGCTGAAGGCCACCGGCGAAGCGGTCGAGACCATCCCCTCGGCCAAGATGTCGAAATCGAAGAAGAACGTTGTCGATCCGATGAACATCATCGCCGAGTTCGGGGCCGATACCGCCCGCTTCTTCGTGATGTCCGACAGCCCCCCCGAGCGCGACGTCGAGTGGACCGCCGCCGGCGCCGAAGCCACGTCGAAATTCCTCGCCCGCGTGCACCGCATCGCCGACGACATCGCCAATTCGGATTCGCCCGCGAACGAGGCCGAGGATACGGCGCTCCTGAAGGCCACCCACAAGGCCATCGACGAAGTCACCAAGTCGATCGAGGGCTTCACCTTCAACAAGGCGGTCGCCACGCTTTACGGCCTGACCAACACGATGTCGAAATCGAAGGCCGGGGCCGAGACCAAGCGCGACGCGATGAAGCTGATGGCGCAGTTGCTGGCGCCGATGGTGCCGCACCTCGCCGAAGAGGTCTGGTCGATGCTGGGCGGCGAGGGCTTCGTGATCGCAGCCCGCTGGCCCGAGGCGGACCCGGCCCTTCTGGTCGAGGATTCGGTGACGCTGCCGATCCAGATCAACGGCAAGCGCCGCGCCGAGATCTCGGTGCCCAAGGATATGCCGAAGGAAGAGGTTGAAAAGCTGGTTCTGGCCGACGAAGCTGTCGTGAAGGCGCTGGCCGGTGGCCAGCCCAAGAAGCTGATCGTTGTGCCGGGGCGGATCGTCAATGTGGTCATCTGACAGACGCGGATTTCTGGGGCTCGCGGGGGCCGCTGGCCTTCTCGCGGGCTGCGGCTTCACCCCGGCCTACGGGCCTCAGGGTGGGGCGGCGAAACTCCTCGAAGGGGTCGAACCGGCTGCGCCCACGACGCGCGACGCTTTCGCCCTTGTTCAGCAGCTGAACGCGCGGTTGGGGGCCTCGCAGGTCACCCGCTACCGGCTCGACTACAAGATCGACACCGAGTCGCTCGGTCAGGGCATCTCGCCCGACAACGCCACGACCCGCTATCAGCTCAACGGCACGGTGGATTACACGCTGCGCGATGCGGCGGATAATGCCGTGCTGCTGACCGGGCGCGTCACCTCCTTCACCTCGTGGTCCGCGACCGGCACCGTCGTCGCCTCGCAGGCCGCTCAGGAAGACGCGCATCGCCGCCTGATGGTAATCCTCGCCGATCAGATCGTGACGCGACTTCTGTCACAAGCGCCGGGTCTGCCGGAATGAAGCTGACCGGCGTAGCAGCGACCCGCTATTTCGCCAAACCCGAGCCAGAGCGCACCGGCCTGCTGATCTTCGGGGGCGATGCGATGCGCGTGGCGCTGCGGCGGCAGGAAGTCATCGCCGCACTGATCGGCCCGAAGGGCGAAGAAGAGATGCGCCTGAGCCGGATCGCGGGCGGCGATCTGCGCAAGCAACCCTCGCTGCTGCTCGATGCGATCAAGGAGGTCGGCTTCTTCCCCGGCCCGCGCGTGGCCTTCGTCGAAGACGCGACCGATGCGGTCTCGGACGCGGTGAAGACCGCGCTCGACGAATGGCGCGAAGGCGATGCGCAGATCGTGGTCACCGCAGGCTCGCTCGCCGCGAAATCGAAGCTGCGCAAAGCCTTCGAGGGCCATAACAACGCCTATTCCGTCGGGATTTACGACGACCCGCCGAGCCGCGAGGAGATCGAGGATATCCTGCGCCGCGCCGGTCTGCGCGACATCTCGAACGACGCGATGACCGACCTCGTGGCGCTGTCGCGGGCGCTCGATCCGGGCGATTTCCGCCAGACCGTCGAGAAGATCTCGCTCTACAAATTCGGCGACACCACGCCACTTGGCCCCGCCGATGTGGCCGCCTGCGCGCCGTCTTCGGTCGAGGCGGGCGTCGATGACGTGCTCTCGATCGTGGCCGAGGGCCGCGCACCAGAGCTTGGCCCGGTGATGCGGCGTCTGGAAAGCCAAGGGGTGCAGCCCGTGCAGCTCGCCATCGCCGCGATGCGCCATTTCCGCGCGCTGCATGCCGCGGCCTCCGACCCGCAGGGCCCCGGTGCAGGCATCGCGCGGATGCGCCCGCCGATCTTCGGCCCGCGCCGCGACCGGATGCAGCGGCAGGCGCAAAGCTGGGGCATGTACAAGCTGGAGACCGCGCTGAAGGAACTGGTCGAGACCGATCTGACGTTGCGCTCCGCCAGCCGCGCGCCGCAAATGGCGGTGATGGAGCGCGCGCTGATGCGGCTCGCGATGCTGGCCCGGCGGTGAGCGCGGCGGCGAAATCCGCGCTCGTCATCGGTGGCGGCCCGGCGGGCCTGATGGCAGCCGAGGAACTGGCGCGGGCCGGCGTCTCCGTCACACTGGCAGAGGCCAAACCGACGCTCGCGCGCAAATTCCTGATGGCGGGAAAATCCGGACTGAACCTGACGAGGGACGAGCCGCTCGACGCCTTCCTGTCGCACTATTCCCACCCGCAGATCGCCGCGATCACCCGCGAATTCAGCCCCGAGGCGACGCAGAGTTTCGCCCGCGATCTGGGTGTCGAGCTGTTTACCGGCTCCACCGGTCGGGTCTTCCCGACCGTGATGAAAGCCTCGCCGATGCTGCGCGCCTGGATCGCGCGGCTCGAATCTCTTGGCGTCACGATCCGCACCCGCTGGCGCTGGCAAGGCTTCGACGGCGCAGCGCTGATCTTCGACACGCCCGAGGGGCGCCAAAGCCTCACGCCAGATGCCACGGTACTCGCGCTCGGCGGCGCAAGCTGGCCGCGGCTTGGCTCGGATGCCGCATGGGTGCCATGGCTGAGCGCGAAAGGCGTGGAAATCGCCCCCTTCGCCCCCGCCAATATGGGCTTCGAGATCGACTGGTCGGCGCATATGGCAAGCCAGCTGGGCCAGCCCGTGAAAGGTGCAGCGCTGATTACGCCGACGCGGCGCACGCGCGGCGAATTCGTGATATCGGAGCGCGGGCTCGAAGGCGGCGGCATCTATGAACTCTCCGCCGAATTGCGCGAGGGCGCGCCGCTGAGCCTCGATCTCGCCCCGGATCAAAGCGCCGAAGACCTCGCCGCGCGGCTTGCGAAAATCCCGCCGAAACAGAGCCTGACCAACCGCCTGCGCAAAGGCGCGAAGCTGGACCCGGTGAAGCTCGCGCTCGCGCTGGAATGGGGCCGCCCGCTGCCCAAGGACCCGGCGCAGCTTGCAGCAACGCTCAAATCTCTGCGTATCCCGCTCGGCCCGCCGCGCCCGATCGCCGAGGCGATCTCCAGCGCGGGCGGCATCGCATGGGACAGCCTCACCGACGATCTGGAACTGACAGCCCTGCCCGGCGTCTTCGCCGCGGGCGAGATGCTCGACTGGGAGGCCCCGACGGGCGGCTACCTGCTGACCGCCTGCCTCGCTTCAGGCCGCCATGCCGGGCGCGCCGCGGCCCAACGGCTCTCTTCCCCTTGATGTAAATATCCCGGGGGAGGTCCGTAGGACCGGGGGCAGAGCCCCCTCTTTCCGCATTGCTTGTCGCCCTCCGGCGACCGGGGGCAGCGCCCCCCTCACCCGTCGCGCATCGCCACCGCCCAGGCCGATCACCGAACGCTCACGCCGCATCCCATCCGCGTGCATCCGCGGGGGTCTCACCCAGTGGTGATGGTGCGTGAGCGGGACTGTCACCAAATTGCCAAACGCCGTTCCTAGCGAGATGCCACGCGCCCGTAGCTCACGGGGAAGCTGCCATTTGAATGAGGGACTTTAGATGACCGACACGCTCCGCCTCACCAGTGCCGTCAGCGCACTCGCGCTGACTTGCGCCGCCGCGACCGCCCAAGCGGGCACCACCGCCGCCGCCGACACCCAGACCGCCACCCCGATCAAGCATCTCGTGGTGATCTTTCAGGAAAACGTCTCCTTCGACCATTACTTCGCGACCTACCCGAAAGCCGCGAACCCCAAGGGCGAGCCGCAATTCACCGCCGCGAAAAACACGCCCAAGGCCGATACGCTCGCAAGCGCCGGTCTGCTGAAGAACAACCCCAACAAGACCAATTCCGCGAATGGCGCGAATGCCGCCGCCCCGTTCCGCCTCGACCGGACGCAGGCCGCGACTGCGGACCAGAACCACGGCTACACCGCCGAGCAGGCCGCGTTCCACGGTGGCAAGATGGATGCCTTCCCGGCCAATACCGGCAAGGGCACCAAAGGCGGCACGGGCGCCTTCGGCACCAAGGGGCAGGTGATGGGCTATTATGACGGCAACACCGTCACCGCGCTGTGGAACTATGCGCAGGCCTACGCGATGAACGACAACGCCTTCTCGAGCACTTTCGGCCCCTCGACGCCCGGCGCGATCAACCTCGTCTCGGGCCAGACCAATGGCGCGGTGCTGCCCAAGGGCTACAAGCTCGCGGCCGATGGCACCTATGACAAGGGCCGCGTCGTGCCCGACGGCAATGGCGGCTGGACGATGATCTCGGATCTCGACCCGACCGGCGATGTCTGCTCGAACCCAAAATACCCGACCACGCTGATGGGCGGCAAGAATATCGGCGATCTGCTGAACGCGAAACACGTCACCTGGGGCTGGTTCGAGGGCGGCTTCGATCTGACCGCGGTGAACGGCAACGGCACAACCGGCTGCGACCGCTCGTCGCTCTCGCAGGTGACCGGCGAGACCTCGAAGGACTACATCCCCCACCACGAGCCCTTCCAGTATTACAAATCGACCCAGAACCTCGATCACACCCGGCCCGCCTCGGTCGATGCGATCGGCACCTCGGACGATGGCGGCGCGAACCACCAATATGACAGCAAGGATTTCTACGCTGCGCTGAAGAACGGCAACTTGCCGGCGGTGACGTTCCTGAAAGCGTCCGCCTATCAGGACGGTCATGCGGGCTATTCCGACCCGCTCGACGGGCAGGAATTCATCGTCAACGCGGTCAACGCGCTGCAGAAATCGAAGGACTGGAAGGACACCGCGATCGTCGTGACCTATGACGACTCCGATGGCTGGTATGACCACGCGATGGCGGTGGTGAACGGCTCGAACATCCCGGTCGCGGGCTATGACGTGCTCAATGGCGGCAAATGCGCCAGCGACAAGACGCTGCCCGGTCTCGACGGCAAGCCGGCGCAGGGTCGCTGCGGCTACGGCACCCGCATCCCAATGCTGGTGATCTCGCCCTATGCGAAGAAGAACGCGGTGGATCACACGCTGGTCGATCAATCCTCGGTCACCAAGTTCATCGAGGATAACTGGCTGAACGGGCAGCGCATCGGTCAGGGCTCCTTCGACGCACAGGCGGGCACGCTCAACGGCATGTTCGACTTCTCGAAAGCGGCCAATGGTAAGCTGATCCTCGACCCTGCCACCGGCACCCCGAAGGGTTGAGGCGATGAGATTGCCGAACCTACGATTGATCACTCCCAAGAAGATCCGTTCGGCAGAGGGGGCCGCGAGCATCACGCTCGCGGCCTTCCTTTCGGCCGCCTCCGTCGGGGCGGCGTCCGGGCCTGCGCCGGATGCGCGCCCTCAGGGCGATGCCGATCTGAGCGCGGTAGCCGCGATCGGCAAGGCGCTGTTTTCCGACCCCACGCTGTCAGCCAGTGGCCAGATGAGCTGCGCGAGCTGCCACGACCCGAAGAACCATTTCGCGCCATCGAATGCCCGCGCGGTGCAGCTTGGCGGGCCGCATCTCGACCTGCCCGGGCTGCGCGCGGTGCCCTCGCTCACCTATAGGCGCCAGACGCCGCCCTTCACCTTCGGCGTGCTCGACCCGACCTCGGAGGCGGGCGAGGCCGCACCGCAGGCGGTCGCACAGCAGGGGGCGGGCGCGAAAGAGACTGCAGGGCCAAGCGCCTCCACGCAGCCCGCGCCGCGAAAAACCGCCGGTGCGCCCGCTGCCGCGAGCCCGGTGCCGCGCGGCGGTCTGTTCTGGGACGGGCGCGCGGATACGCTGCAAGAGCAGGCGCTGGCCGTCCTCTTCACCCATTTCGAGATGGCAGAGCCCGAGCGCGCAACCCTCGCCGCGACCCTGCGAGCGCGCTACGGCGACCGCTTCGCGCAGCTCTTCGGCGGGTCCGTGCGTGACGACGACAAGATGCTGATCGACGAGGCTGCCTTCGCGCTGTCGCGCTACCAGACCGAGGCGGTGGAATTTCACCCCTATACCAGCAAATACGATGCCGTTCTCGCGGGTGAGGCGCAGCTGTCGCCCCCAGAGGCCCGCGGGCGTGCGCTTTTCGACGATCCGAGGAAAGGCAATTGCGCGGCCTGTCATCTCGACACGCGGTCCGCCGACGGTCGTCCGCCGCAATTCACCGATTACGAATACGAGGCGCTCGGCGTGCCGCGCAACCCGGCGATCCCGGCCAATGCCGATCCGCATTATGTCGATCTCGGCCTCTGCGGCCCGCTGCGCCATGATGCGATTTCGACGCAGCCCGGCAATTGCGGGATGTTCAAGACCCCGAGCCTGCGCAATGTCGCGACCCGGCACGTCTTCTTTCACAACGGGGTCTATACGAGCCTGAAACAGGTGCTGCGTTTCTACGCCAAGCGCGACAGCGACCCGCGCGCGATCTATCCCATACGCGACGGTCAGGTTGAGCGGTTCGACGATCTGCCCGCCCGCTATCAGGGAAATATCGACCGCGCCGATGCGCCGTTCGGACGCGCGCCCGAGGATGGCGACGCGCTGACCGAGGCCGATCAGGCGGATATCATCGCCTTCCTGCAAACCCTCACCGACGGCTACTCACCCTCGGACGAGTGAATTGGGTCAAGGCTGATTGCCGGTGCGGAGTGGGGGCTCGCAGGCCGCCCCCTCACCCGTCGCGCATCGCCACCGCGCGCTTATAGGCAGGTCGCGCCCGCATCCGATCGTGATATTCGCTCAACCGATGCTCGACGATCGGAAACTTCGCCATCAGCGCCCAGTCGAGGCAATGCGCCAGAATGATATCGGGCACGGTCATTTCATCGCCCATCACGTACTCGCCCTCGCCCATCCGATGGATCAGCGTGCGCTGCGATCGCTCGAACTCCCAGCGCAGCGAATTCTTGATGCCCGACAGCCGCAACTCCTCCGGCAGGATGAAGCTGTGCCGCGCCGCCGTCCAAAGATTCGCGTCGAATTCATCGAGCAGGAATTGCGTCAGGCTGTCCTGCCGCGCGCGTTCCAGCGTGCCCGCCTCATGGGTAAATTTCCCATGCGCATCCGCGAGATAGGTGAGGATCGCCGTGGAATCGGTGATCGGCGTGCCGTCGATGACCAGCACCGGCACCTTGCCCGCCGGGTTGAAAGCGACGACATCGTCCGAGCGCGGCGCGGCCCGCACATGCTGATACTCCGCGCCCAGTTCCTCCAGCATCCACAGCACGCGCAGCGTCCGCGAGCCGACCGTTCCGATAACCGTATACATCCTGCCTCCCGTCGAAAGTCGCGACATTGGGCCACGGCTGCGGGGGAGGTTCAAGGGCACCGCACAATCATCTCCGCGCGATTGTGACCCGGACAAGCCCGCGATTGACGCGCTGCAGCATACATGTCGAAATGCGGCCCGCGCGGAAGGGAGATCCGCCGGGAGATGTAAAATGACGCAAGCCAAACTGTTCACGCCGGTTCTGATCGGCGGTGCCGTGATCCTGATGCTGAGCTTCGCCATCCGGGCGAGCTTCGGCGTTTTCCAGATTCCGATCGCCAGCGAGTTCAACTGGCCACGCGCCGAATTCTCGCTCGCCATCGCGGTACAGAACCTCGCCTGGGGGATCGGGCAGCCGATCTTCGGCGCGATTGCCGAGCGCTGGGGCGACCGGCTCGCGATCATCCTCGGCGCGCTGGTCTATGCCCTGGGGCTGGTCCTGTCGGCCTTCGCGGTGGAGCCGGGGCAGCATCAGCTTCTGGAAATCCTCGTGGGCTTCGGCATCGCGGGCACGGGCTTCGGCGTGATCCTTGCGGTTGTGGGACGCGCGACCTCCGACGAGAACCGCTCGCTCGCGCTTGGCATCGCGACAGCGGCAGGTTCCGCCGGGCAGGTCTTCGGCGCCCCGATGGCGGAGCTGCTGCTGGGCCATTTCCCGTGGCAGACGGTCTTCGTGATCTTCGCCGCCGTGATCCTGGCCTCGCTGGCCTTCCTGCCGCTGATCCGCGCGCCCGAACGCGCCAGCCGCGAGGACTTGGCCGAGAGCATGGGCAGCGTCCTGATGCGCGCCTTCCGCGATCCGTCTTACACGCTGATCTTCCTCGGCTTCTTCTCCTGTGGCTATCAGCTTGGCTTCATCACCGCGCATTTCCCCGCGATGGTGACCGAGATGTGCGGCGCGGTGCCGCCCGGATCGCTGCTCGCCGGGATCGGGATCGAGACGACCTCGGCGCTTGGCGCGGCGGCGATCTCGGTAATCGGGCTGGCCAATATCGTGGGCACGATCTACGCGGGCTGGGCGGGCAAACGCTGGTCGAAGAAATACCTGCTGGCCGGGATTTACCTGCTGCGCACCTTCGTCGCGGGCGCCTTCATCCTGACGCCGATGACGCCCGCGACGGTGCTGATCTTCTCGCTCGCGATGGGGGCGCTGTGGCTTGCGACCGTACCGCTGACGTCGGGGCTGGTCGCGCATATCTACGGGCTGCGCTACATGGGCACGCTTTACGGGATCGTCTTCTTCTCGCACCAGGTGGGCGCCTTCCTCGGCGTCTGGCTTGGCGGCAAGCTCTACGACATCTACGGCGATTACACGCTGGTCTGGTGGGTCGGCGTGGGCGTCGGCGCATTCTCGGCCATCGTGCACCTGCCGGTGCGCGAGAAACGGGTCGAGCTTCAGCCCGCCTGATCGAGCAGCGCGCGCAGCCCTTCGCGGTAATCTGGGTAGCGGAGCGTGACGCCAAGGTCGCGTTTGATCTTGTCGTTCCGCACCCGTTTGCTCTCGGCATAGAAGCTGCGTGCCATCGGGCTGAGATCGGCCTCCTCGAACGGCACCTCGGGCGGCAGCGGCAGATCGAGCAGCTCCGCGGCATAGGCGATCACATCCTGCGGCGGTGCGGGATCGTCGTCGCAGACATTATAGACCGCGCCCGGATCGGGATTGTCGATCGAGGCCAGCAGCACCTGCGCGATATCCTCGACATGGATGCGCGAGAAGACCTGCCCCTCCTTGACGATCCGCCGGGCCTTGCCCTGCCGCACCTTCTCGAAGGGCCCGCGCCCGGGGCCATAGATCCCCGCGAGCCGAAAGATATGCAGCGGCAGGTCATGGGCTGCGGCCAGCGCGCCCCAAGTCGCCTCGGCCTCCACCCGCGCCTGTCCGCGCTTGGTCGAGGGGGTCAGCGGCGTCGCCTCATCGACCCAGCCGCCCGCGTGATCGCCATAGACGCCGACCGTTGAAAGATAGCCGATCCACTCCATATGCTGCGCTGCAGCAATTTCGGAATGCTGCGCAGCGAGAACCGGGTCGCCCTCGGGTCCGGGGGCTACGGAAGTCAGCAAATGCGTCACCTGATCGAGCGGCAGAGGCCCGCCTTCCCAGATCAGCGGCTCCACGCCTTCGCTGCGCAGCATTTCGGCCTTCTCGGCGCTGCGCGTGGTGCCGATCACCCGCCACCCGCGCGCCAGAAGAAGCGGCGCGAGGGCACGGGCGGAATAGCCATGTCCGATGGAAAGAAGCGTCGGCATCACGGCCCCCTTTGCGTTTCTGTCATCCGTCATAGGTAGAGGCTGTGTGAAGGCATAACAACGTCTCTTGAACCTTCCCGCACGCAATGACAGGCTTGGACATGGAACAGAAGAACAAGATCAAATCCTGGCCCGAAGCCGCACCGCGATTGATTGCCGTGGCTGCCGGGCGCGAACCCGCCGACCTCGTGATCCGGGGTGGCAAATGGGTCAATGTCCACACACGTGAGGTTCTCGAAGGCTACGATATTTCCGTGGCCGAAGGGCGATTTGCCGCCGTGGCTCCCGATCTGTCGGACAGCATCGGACCCGACACCGAAGTGATCGAGGCCGAGGGGCGCTACATGGTGCCGGGCCTGTGCGACGCGCATATGCATATCGAGAGCGGCATGCTGACGCCCGCCGAATTCGCCGCCGCCGTGATCCCGCATGGCACGACGAGCATGTTCACCGATCCGCATGAGATCGCGAATGTGCTGGGGCTCGACGGCGTGCGGATGATGCATGACGAGGCGCTGATGCAGCCGGTCAACATCTTCACCCAGATGCCCTCCTGCGCGCCTTCCGCGCCGGGGCTGGAGACGACCGGTTTCGAGATCACCCCCGAAGACGTGGCCGAGGCGATGACATGGCCCGGCATCATCGGTCTGGGCGAGATGATGAACTTCCCCGGCGTGATCAATGCCGACCCGAAGATGCTGGCCGAGATCGCGGCGACGCAGAACGCGCATAAGACCGTGGGCGGGCATTACGCCTCCCCCGATCTGGGCGCGCCGTTCCGTGCCTATGTCGCGGGCGGGCCCGCCGACGATCACGAGGGCACCTGCGAGGCCGACGCGATCGCGCGGGTGCGCAACGGGATGCGCTCGATGATGCGGCTGGGCTCGGCTTGGTATGACGTGGAGACGCAGATCACGGCGGTCACCGAGAAGGGTCTAGACCCGCGCAACTTCATCCTGTGCACCGACGACTGCCATTCCGGCACGCTGGTGAATGACGGCCACATGAACCGCGTCTTCCGCCATGCGGTGGAGTGCGGGGCCGATCCTCTGGTCGCGCTGCAGATGTGCACGCTCAACACCGCGACCCATTTCGGGCTCGAGCGCGAATTGGGCTCGATCACGCCGGGCCGCCGGGCCGATGTGATCCTGACCTCGGATCTGGCGACCCTGCCTGTCGAGCAGGTCATCGCGCGGGGCAAGACGGTCGCGAAGGATGGCGAGCTACTGGTGGACTGCCCGCATTACGACTGGCCCGACAGCGCCCGCAACACGGTGCATCTGGGCAAGACCCTGACGGCTGCGGATTTCGAGATTGCCGCGCCGGAGGGGGCCAACACGGTCACCGCCCGCGTGATCGGCGTCGTCGAGAACCAGGCGCCGACCAAGGCGCTGACTGCAGAGCTGGACGTGACCGACGGGCTCGCCCAGCCCGACACCGCCAAGGACATCGCACAGATTGCGCTGGTGGAACGCCATCAAGGCACCGGCGGCGTCACCAACGGCTTCGTCTCGGGCTTCGGCTACAAGGGGCGCATGGCCATGGGCTCGACCGTGGCGCACGACAGCCACCACATGATCGTGGTCGGCACCGACCGCGAGATGATGGCCGCCTGCGCCAATGCGCTTGGCGAGATGGGCGGCGGGGTCTCCGTCTGGAAGGACGGGGAAGAGATCGCCGCCGTGCCGCTGCCGATCGCAGGGCTGATGTCGGACGATCCGGCCCAAACGGTGGCCGCGCGCGCCGCCAAGATGGTCGAGGCGATGGGCGCCTGCGGCTGCACTTTGAACAACGCTTACATGCAGCATTCGCTGCTCGCGCTCGTCGTCATTCCCGAGATCCGCATTTCGGATCTGGGCCTCGTCGACGTGACGCGTTTTGAACTGACGGATCTTTTTGAATGAACGACACACTAGACCTCATCACTCCGGAAACCGCAGCTGCGGAGACCTTCACCGATGCCGCCGAGGCGGTTGCCCGGCTCGAGGCGCTCTACGACGAGGCGACCGCCTTCCTGCTCGAGAAATTCAACGAGACGCTCGAGAGCAAGACCGCGCGGAACCGCTTTCGCGCCTTCTACCCGGAAGTGCGCATCTCCGTCTCCTCGCATATCAAGGCCGATAGCCGCTTGAGCTTCGGCCATGTGGCGCTGCCGGGCACCTACACGGCGACGATCACGCGGCCAGACCTGTTCCGCAACTACCTGACGCAGCAGCTGGGCCTGCTGATCAAGAACCACAACATCCCGGTCACGATCGGCCCCTCGGACACGCCGATCCCGGTGCATTTCGCCGTGGCCGCGCATCCGGAAGTGACCGTGCCGCAGGAAGGCGTGCTCGATTTCAGCCTGCGGGACGTCTTCGACGTGCCGGACCTTGCGGGAATGAACGACGATATCGTCAACGGCATGGCGGGGCCGAACCCGGACGGCTCTGGCCATCTTGCACCCTTCACCGCGCAGCGGGTGGATTACTCGCTGGCGCGCCTGTCGCATTACACCGCCACCAAGGCCGAGCATTTCCAGAACCACGTCCTGTTCACGAACTACCAGTTCTACGTGGATGAGTTCGAGGCCGTCGCGCGGCGCCTGCTGGGCGACAAGGACTCGGGCTACACGAGCTTCGTGGCCCCCGGCAATCAGGAGATCACCGACCCGCAGGACGAGATTCCGGGCCTCGCGAAACTGCCGCAGATGCCCGCCTATCACCTCAAGCGTGCGGATGGCGGCGGGATCACGCTAGTCAATATCGGCGTCGGCCCGTCTAATGCGAAGACCGCGACGGACCACATCGCCGTGCTGCGCCCGCATGCCTGGCTGATGGTCGGGCACTGCGCGGGCCTGCGCAATTCGCAGCAGCTAGGGGACTTCGTCCTCGCCCACGCCTATCTGCGCGAAGACCATGTGCTCGACGACGATCTGCCCGTCTGGGTGCCGATCCCGGCGCTGGCCGAGATCCAGATCGCGCTGCAGGAAGCGGTGGCCGAAGTGACGAAGCTGGAAGGCTACGAGCTGAAGCGGATCATGCGGACCGGCACTGTCGCCACCATCGACAACCGCAACTGGGAGTTGAGAGACCAATCCGGCCCGGTTCATCGCCTGAGCCAGTCACGCGCGGTTGCGCTCGATATGGAAAGCGCCACGATCGCGGCGAATGGCTTCCGCTTCCGGGTGCCCTACGGCACGCTTCTCTGCGTCTCGGACAAACCGCTGCATGGCGAGCTGAAGCTGCCGGGCATGGCGACCGAATTCTACCGCACGCAGGTGGCGAGCCATTTGCTGATCGGCATCCTCGCGATGGAGAAACTTCGCGAGATGCCTCTGGATCGGATTCACAGCAGGAAATTGCGTAGCTTCGAGGAAACAGCTTTTCTGTGACGTGGGAAAAACCCGCCCATTCTGGGAAAAGGGCTTGCCATGCTCAATAAAAACGTGTGGAACATGGCCCACCAACCGTGCAACGCGGACGAAATTGACCCTGGATTACCGGGGCGGAGAGAGGAACGAATATGTCGAAACCGATGACCAAGACCCAGCTGGTGGCAGCCCTCGCCGAGGCGATGGACGCCGACAAGAAGACGGCTTCGGCCGCACTCGACGCGATCACCGACGTCGTCACCAAAGAAGTGTCGAACGGCGGCGCCGTTACCCTGCCGGGCATTGGCAAAGTCTACTGCCGCGAGCGCCCCGAGCGCATGGTCCGCAACCCGGCCACCGGCGAGCAGATGCAGAAGCCGGCTGACAAGCAGGTCAAAGTGACCGTGGCGAAAGCGCTCAAGGACAGCGTGAACTCCTGATCGCAGGACTCTCTCAATCGAGGGACAGCCAATTTTTTAGGGCGCTCGCGAGCAATCGGGGCGCCCTTTTTCAGGCCCGGAGGAAAGATGGATCTGCGCGCGATCGGAATGGGGCTCGCCTTTGCCCTGATGTGGTCTTCGGCTTTCACATCCACGCATATCATCGTGGCAGAGGCTCCACCCCTTGCAGCCCTTGCCCTGCGCTTCGCGCTGTCCGGGGGGATAGGCATCGCGCTGGCGCTGGCCTTCGGCCAAAGCTGGCGGCTGAGCCGGGCGCAATGGCGCGCCACGATCATCTTCGGAATTTGCCAAAACGCGCTCTACCTAGGGTTTAACTGGGTCGCGATGACCACGGTCGAAGCCTCGGTCGCGGCGATCATCGCCTCGACCATGCCGCTGATCGTCGGCGCACTCGGCTGGATCGTCTTCCGCGACCGGATTCCCCCTCTCGGCATCGCCGGGCTGGTGGCAGGCTTCGCGGGCGTCGGCATCATCATGGGTGCGCGACTGCAGGGCGGGATCGACCCGTTCGGCCTGGGCCTCTGCGTCGCGGGCGCACTGGCGCTGGCGGTGGCGACGCTCACCGTACGCGGCGCGAGCGGCGGCGGTGGCGGCGTGCTGATGATCGTCGGCCTGCAGATGCTGGTGGGCGCGGTGAGCCTCGCCGTCGTCTCCGCCTTCACCGAGCATCTCTCTGTCGAGGTGACGCCGACACTGGCATTCGCCTTCACCTACACGGTGATCGTACCGGGGTTGATGGCGACCTGGGTCTGGTTCCGGTTGGTGGGCCGCATCGGCGCGGTGCGCGCGGCGACCTTCCACTTCCTGACGCCCGTCTTCGGCGTCGCGATCGCCTGGGCGGTGCTGGGCGAGCATGTCGACTGGCACGACGCGCTTGGCGTTCTGGTGATCGCAGGCGGCATTCTCGCGGTGCAGATCTCAAAGCAAGAGGCGCGGAGGTAACCCCCCGCGCCCCTGAACTTTACGCCTAGCAATTCACGAGCCGCGCAGCACCTGCAGCAGCTCCAGCGTGGCGTAGCCATCGGGCGGCAGACCGCGCGATTTCTGGAAGGCCACGATCGCCTTCGACGTATTCGCACCGATCTTGCCGTCCGTGCCGTCCGTATCGAAGCCCGCCGCGGTCAGCCGCTCCTGCAGCTCGACCTTCTGCTTGGAACTGAGCGGCTTGCCGGTGCGGGGCCAATCCTGCACGAAGGGCCCCTTCCCTTTCAGACGATCCGACAGATGCCCCACGCCGATCACGTAGCTGTCGGCGGAGTTGTAGCGCGAGATCGCGCGGAAGTTGCCGAAGATCATGAAGGCGGGCCCCTTCGCGCCCGCTGGCACGAGGATCGACGCCGAACCGTAATTCGGCACCGTGCCGCCCGTGGCCGAGCGCACGCCAAGCGCCGCCCAGTCGGCAGGGCTCTTCTTCGTACCCTTGCCGGTGAGGCCGTAGTTGAAGCCTGAGGGCAGGATGACCTCCACGCCCCAAGGCTGCCCCTTCGACCAGCCCGAGCGCGCCAGGTAGGCCGCCGTCGAGGCCAGCGCATCAGTCGGGTCTTCCGACCAGATATCACGCCGACCATCGCCGGTGAAATCGACAGCATAGGACAGGTAGGAGGTCGGGATGAACTGCGTGTGGCCCATCGCCCCGGCCCAGGAGCCGGTCATGTGCCGCTCGTCCACATCGCCCGACTGGATGATCTTGAGCGCCGCGATCAGCTGCTTGGCGAAGAACTCGCCGCGCCGCCCGTCATAGGCCAGCGTCGCCAGCGCGGGGATGATCGCGGTCTTGCCACGATAGGCGCCGTAGCGGCTTTCCATGCCCCAGATCGCGACGACGACCTCTTTGTCGACGCCGTATTTGCGCTCGATCGCGTTCAGCTGCCGGTCGTATTGGCGCAGCATCTGCTTGCCGGTTGCGACGCGCTCATCCGAAACCGCGCTGTCGAGGTAATCCCAGATCGACTTGGTGAATTCCGATTGGTAGCGGTCGCGCTCGATCACCTTGGGATTGTAGCGCACATCGGCCATCGCGCGATTCCAGGTGTATTCGGTGATGCCGTTCGCCAGCGCACGGGATTTGAACCCCGCGAGGAAGGACTCGAAACGCGCTTCCGTCGCGGCGTCCGTCGGCGGGATCGGGTCCGCCACGGGCGCGCTGCCCCGCGCCAGCGGCCGGGGCGAGGATTCGGGAGGCCCCGCACAGGCCGAAAGCGCAGAAAATGCCATAAATGTCAGTGGGATGATCTTGCCGGGAATTGCCATGGTGCCTGCTCGCTGTTTTGCTCTTTGAACCAGTGTATCAACGGTTCGTGAGGTTTCAACGGGCGTCAAAAGACACTCAATGGCTTACTGCAGCGGCTTCTTGTCGTTGCCGAAAAACGGCTCCATCTGAGCGATGATCACGGAGTTCTCGTCGAGCGCGCGTTGCATCAATTCACGCTCCGCATCGTCGATCTCATGGCCCTGTTTCTCGCGTTCCGCGAGCGTCCCGTAACCCGTCACGTCAAGCGGCGCCATCTCGGCCTGCTTGAGGATCGCCACGGTCTCGCGCACGGCCTCGGCCTCGTCCACGCCCGAGGCGTAGCACAGCAGTCCCGCCCCGGACGCGCCTTTCGGCAGACCGTCATTGGGCGAACGACCAACCTCGACCAGCAGGGTAAAGACCTGCTGGCGCGAGGGTTTCTTCTTGGGCTTTTCCGGCTTCTCAGTCACGCAGCAGCTCGTTGATGCCGGTCTTCGACCGGGTTTGCGCATCGACGCGCTTCACGATCACCGCGCAATACAGGTTGATGCCGTTCTTGGAAGGCATCGAGCCCGACACGACGACCGAATAGGGCGGCACTTCGCCATACATCACGTCGCCGGTCTCGCGATCGACGATCTTGGTCGACTTGCCGATATAGACGCCCATGCCCAGAACCGAGCCTTCGCGGACGATGCAGCCTTCGACGACTTCCGAGCGCGCGCCGATGAAGCAGTTGTCCTCGATGATGGTCGGGCCGGCCTGCATCGGCTCCAGCACGCCGCCGATCCCGACGCCGCCCGAGAGGTGCACGCCCTTACCGATCTGCGCGCAGCTGCCGACGGTGGCCCAAGTGTCGACCATCGTGCCCTCGTCGACATAGGCGCCGAGATTCACGAAGGAGGGCATCAGCACCACGCCCGGCGCGATATAGGCCGACTTGCGCACGATGCAGTTCGGCACGGCGCGGAAACCGCCGGCTTTCCACTCTTTGTCGCCCCAGCCTTTGAACTTGCTGTCGACCTTGTCCCACCAGTGGCCGCCCTGCGGGCCGCCATCCTGCTGCTCCATGTCCTTCAGACGGAAGCCGAGCAGCACCGCCTTCTTGGCCCATTGGTTCACATGCCAGTCGCCGTTCTCGCGTTTCTCCGCAACACGCAGCTCGCCGCGATCCAGCGCGTTGAGCGTATCTTCGATGGCCTCGCGGGTCTCACCGCCGGTCGAGGGCGTGATGGTGTCGCGGGCTTCCCAAGCGGCTTCGATTGCAGTTTCGAGCGCGGCGTTCGACATGGGCAAATCCTCTTTCAGGTGGCCTTTACAGCGTTCACGCTATAGTTGGTCAAAGCGAAACGCGCAATGAGCAGGTGCCCCATGAAGGACGACACGACGCATTCGTTCCGCCACTCGCGGGACGACGCGCAGACCGCAAAGAACATTCCCGACACGCCACAGACCCGCGCGCCCGCCTATCGGCTGGCCTATACGGATGTGGATTTCATGCTGCGCGACGAGCTGCGCCCGGTGCGGCTGCAGCTCGAATTGCTCAAGCCGCAGCTGATCATGGACGAGCGCGGCATCGAGTCGACCATCGTCATGTTCGGCGGCGCGCGGATCCCCGCGCCCGAAAACAAGGCCAACGCGAAGACCGAGTATCTCGCGGAACTGTCAGGCTACTATGAAGAGGCGCGCATCTTCGCGCGCGAAATGACCGAACGCTCGATGCAGGAATACGGCCGGGAGAACGTGATCTGCACCGGCGGCGGCCCCGGCGTGATGGAGGCGGGCAATCGCGGCGCGCATGAGGCGGGCGGTCAGTCGATCGGCCTGAATATCGTGCTGCCGCATGAGCAGGCGCCGAACGAATACGTCACGCCCGATCTGACCTTCAACTTCCACTATTTCGCGATCCGGAAGATGCATTTCCTGATGCGCGCCCGCGCCGTGTGCGTCTTCCCCGGCGGCTTCGGCACGCTCGACGAGATGTTCGAGGCGCTGACCCTGATCCAGACGGGCCGGATGTCGAGAATCCCCTTCATCCTGTTCGGGCGCCAGTTCTGGGAAGAGATCATCAACTGGGATCGGCTGGCCGAGGCCGGGACGATCTCGCCCGAGGATCTCGATCTGGTCAGCTTCGTCGAGAGCGCCAAGGACGCGGTCGCGATCATCGACAACTGGAATTACGAGAACTGCTGAGGCGCGGCGCTCAGGCCTTCGCCTCGGCGCTGACCTCGGGCAGTTGCGCGCGGTGCTCATGGCTTGCGCGCGCTGCCGCCACCAGTGCCCGGAACAGCGCACGCTGCCGGTGGGCATAGGTGAGGTATTCCGGGTGCCACTGAACGCCCAGCGCAAAAGGCTCCTCGACGCGCTCGACTGCCTGTACCATTCCCGACCCATCGCGCGCCGCGACCCGTAGCCCGTCGCCCAAGCGATCCACGGCCTGACTGTGCAGCGCGTTGACCCGCATCGGCGCGAGCCCCGCCAGCGCACCGAGCCGCGAGCCGGGTTCGACGCGCACATCCTTCTTCGGCAGAAGCGTCGTATGTTTATGCGCGTTGTAATGATCGTAAGCGTCCTGATGCAGATCGCCGCCCAGCGCGACATTGATCATCTGCGCACCACGGCAAATTCCCAGCACCGGCTTGCCCTGCACCATCGCCTCCTCGACGAGGCATTTCTCCAGCGCGTCCCGCGCCGGGTCGAGCACCGCGCTCGCGATCAGATCGCCGCCATAGAGTTCGGGTGAAATGTCATCGCCGCCGCCAACGATCACGCCGTCGACATGCTGCACCTCGGCGCGCTTGCCCGCGACCCAGCGGACCGAGCGACCGCCCGCCAGCCAGACGCCGAAGGCGATGAACGGGTAGACCCGCCACCCGGTGCGACGCGATGTCGATATGCCGATCAGGGGCTTCATCTATGCCCGGCAAGCCTCAGAATTTTCTCGCAGGTCTCGACCCATTTCCCGCCCAGCAGATGGAATTCGGTCTTCGCCGTCAACCATTCGCGGCACATCAGGCCCAACCGCTCGGGCTCCGCCGCGAGCGTCTCCACGAACCACCAGCGGCGCCATTCGCTGTCGAGTGACCAGGTCTCATCGTCGATACGGCAATCGGGCAGACGGAAATGGAAGGCGGGACGCGGTGAAACGGTGCCCCCCTTCCCTTCCTCCGGTGCAATCAGATCGGGCCGCAGCTCGCAGAAGATCGGCAGCATATCGAGCCCGTGGTTTCGCGACAGCGTGTGCCTGCGATAGGTGACGATCACCTCGTCGAGCGCGGCATCGGGGCCGAGCCGCGCCAGATCCTCGATCAGTTTTTTCGGATAGGGCGCGGTGAAAGGCAGCACTTCGCGCGTCCTCTCGATCGGCCAGGTCTCGCGCATCCACTCCTCGATCAGCGCAAACGCCAGAAGCGGGCGGACGATATCCTCAGCCTTGCTGGAGGCGATCTCGGGGTTGAGGTGAAGGCCGAACCCATAGAGCAGAGACCGCCCCGTGCCTTGCGCACCTTCGCTGCGCAGCAATTCAATGAAATCAGAGAGTTGCAGAAGGCCTTCGCGGTCCAGCGGCTCGGTCACGATCTCGACCGGAATGACCTCGCGGCCGATGCGCAGACCAAGCTCCTTGAGCGAGCTATCGGCTTGTTTGCGCACCGAGATATCGAGATAGACCTGCAGATCGCCGAGCGTCGTGCCGGTGACTTCCCAGTCCTGACCGTCGCTACGCCGCGCCTCGCCCCCCAGAGCCTGCGCGGCGATCTGCGCGATGCGCGCCTCGGTGAGCCCCGCAAACTCGATCTCCACGCCAGTGCGGCGCGGCTTTCCCTCGGCATTACAGGGCTTTGGCAGCGGGGCGATGGCCTCTCGCGTCATGACGTCTCCGGTTACTTCCCACACGCAGCGTCAATGCAGAAGCGGCGAAGCGGGTTCCCTTAAAGCCCCGCTTCCGCCTGAATTTGCGCCCGCGATTTGCGCGCCCGTTCGGTCGCCGATTTCAGCTGACCGCAGGCGGCCATGATGTCCTCGCCGCGCGGCGTGCGGATCGGCGAGGCATAGCCCGCCTTGTAGATGATGTCGGCGAAGCTCTCGATCCGCTCCCAATCGCTGCGCTCGTAAGGCGCGCCCGGCCATTCGTTGAACGGGATCAGGTTGATTTTCGCGGGAATACCGCGGATCAGCTTCACCAGACGGCGCGCGTCCTCGTCGCTGTCGTTCACACCCTTGAGCATGACGTATTCGAACGTGATCCGCTCGGAATTCGACAGGCGCGGATATTCCCGCAGCGCGTTCAGCAGCGTCTCGATATTCCAGCGCTTGTTGATCGGCACCAGCTTGTCGCGCACCTCGTCGGTCGTGGCGTGGAAGGACACTGCCAGAAGACAGCCGATCTCCTCGGCGGTCTTCGCGATCTCCGGCACGACGCCCGAGGTCGACAGCGTGATCCGGCGACGGCTGAGGCTGATGCCTTCACCATCCATCACGACCTGCATCGCGTCGCGGACATTTTCGAAGTTATAAAGCGGCTCGCCCATGCCCATCAGAACGACATTCGACACCAGACGGGTCTCGTTCTTCGGGCTGTTCTTCTCGGGCCATTCGTCAAGATCGTCACGCGCAAGCATCACCTGACCTACGATCTCGCCGGGCGTCAGGTTGCGCACGAGTTTCTGCGTGCCGGTGTGGCAGAACGAACAGGTCAGCGTGCAGCCAACCTGGCTCGAGATACACAGCGTGCCGCGGCTTTCCTCGGGGATGTAGACCGCCTCGACCTCATGGCCGCCCGCGATCTTCAGGAGGTATTTCCGCGTGCCGTCCTCGGACACCTGCTTCGACACGATCTCGGGCAGGGTAATCTCGAACTTCTCGTCCAGCATCGCCCGGTAATCCTTGGCGAGGTTGGTCATCGCCGCGAAATCGCGCACGCCCCAGTAATAGAGCCACTGCCAGATCTGGCCGACGCGCATCTTCGCCTGCTTCTCGGGCGTGCCCGCCTCGATCAGCGCCGCGCGCAGCTGGTCACGGGTGAGACCGATGAGGTTCACCTTGCCGCCTTCGGGCAGCTTGCGCGGGATCGTGTGCACGTCTTGCGTGATCGGAGCCTGAGACTGGGTCATCGCATGTTTCCTTGAAATGAGGCGCCTCATATAGGGGATTCGCTCCTGCATTAACAGGGGGCGTCGCGCTTTTGGCTCGAACGCGAAAACCCCGGCGCATGGCCGGGGCTCCAATGTCAGGCGCGAGGGCGGCTTACTGGCAGCGCTGCTCGGCTTCGGTGGTCGCGGCGGTGAAGCCCATCAGCGAGAACGTGTCCTCGGTCTGGGTACCACGGCTCGAACGACCGGTCAGCTTCACGTCGGACCCGGCCTTGAGCGCGCCGATGATCTTCGCGTCCTCTTCCGGCGATCCGGCCCAAGCGCCGCCACCATCGGTGAAGAGCGTGTATTTCTGACCGCCGACTTCGAGATCGACCGTCGAGCCATCCGCGAAAGGATAGCCGCCCATGAACGAAATCTCGGCCTTCTTGCCCGGACGGTAGGTCACAAACAGCAGGATATCCCCGCGGCTCACCTGCACGACCTTGCCGTCCTTGGTGTTGACCGTCTTCTTCGGTTTCGACACGCCCCAGCACTCTTTCGGGTCGTTATCTACAAAGACGCTCCAATCGGTATTCGCCGCGACGCGGTTGGTGCTTTCCTGCGCCATTGCGCCATGCCCCGCCCCGATCATGAGCGCGGCGACCGCCGCGATCCGCAGACCCTTCATCATCATGCTTACAGCCTCCAGCTGTCACGTTGCCTCTGCATCGCCCGGGCCGGTCACCCTGTTTTCGGTGGCGAATGCGTTTTCCTCTCGATAACACTCATTTAACCTAAAAAAGCCTAGGGGTAAAACCCCGCGATGGCGAGATTTCGCGCATAGGAGACAGGCGATGACGGCACCGGAGGCAATGATCGAGCTATGGCGCGGGGGGATGTGTGAATCCGTCCATCATGGCCATGCGGTGATCTTCGGCCCGGAGGGGATCGAAGCCTCTTGGGGCGATCCCGAAGCCGTCATTTTTCCGCGCTCTTCCGTGAAGATGATCCAGGCCCTGCCGCTGCTGGAAAGTGGCGCGGCGGAGGCCACCGGGCTGACGACGCGCCAGCTCGCCCTCTCCTGCGCGAGCCATTCCGGCGCGCAGATGCACCGCGCGGCGGTCGAAGACTGGCTCGCGACGCTCGGGCTGGGCGATGACGACCTGCGCTGCGGGGCGCATCTGCCGCGCGACAAGGCTGAGAAGAAGCAGCTGATCTGCTCGGATCACGCGCCCTGCCAGGCGCATAACAATTGCTCGGGCAAACATGCGGGGTTCCTGACGTTGAACCGGCATTTGGGCGGCGGGCCGGATTATGTGGAGATCGATCACCCCGTGCAGCGGGCCGTGAAATCCGCCTTTGAAGAGGTGACCGAAGAGACCTCGCTGCGCTACGGGATCGACGGATGCTCGGCCCCGAATTTCGCGACCAGCCTCGCCGGTCTCGGCCGCGCCATGCAATTCTTCGCGGCAGCGACCTCGGACGGCGATCTGCGGGCGCGCGCTGCGACCCGTCTGGTCGATGCGATGATGGAGCATCCAGAGCTCGTCGCAGGCGAAGGCCGCGCCTGCACCGAGATCATGCGAGAGGCGAACGGGCGCGTCGCCGTCAAAACCGGTGCGGAAGGCGTCTATGTCGCCATGCTTCCGGATCAGAAGCGCGGCGTCGCCCTGAAGATCACTGATGGCGCGACCCGGGCCTCGGAAGCGGCGATGATCGCGCTGCTGATCCGCCTCGGCGCGCTGGATGCCAACGCGCCCGTGGTGCATCGCAGATTGACCGGCCCGATCACCAATTGGCGCGGCCTGAAAACGGGCGAGCTCCACCGTGCCGCGCAGTTTCCGTAAAGCCTAGAGCCGAAGCGAAAGGCGCTGCGCCCCCGCGTTTTGCAACAGGCTGAGCGCGACATTCTGCGACGAGACGCTGGTCATGCTCGAGAGCTGCGCACGAAGCAAATAATCCCGCGTCAGGACCTCCAGTGTCTCGGGCCTGGAAAGCTCCGCCGGGTCGGAGGTGCCATAGACGCGTTGCGCCTTGAACGTATAGATCTCGCGCTGCTGATCGACATCAAGCGCGCCAACGCTGTGTGGCAGGTTGAGCGCTGTCTGGAACACCCGGCTCAGGGATGGCGATCCGGTAATCGTGTACCACTTCGCAGCCTCGGACATATCCTTCGCCGCGAGCTCAGGTAGATCGCGTTGCAACGACATCGCCATGCGCAGGTCATTATCGACTTCGCCAACCGCGACCTCGAACTCTCGGGTTTGAAATTTCGTCAAAATCTCATCCGCGAAAGTCGAAAGCTTCGTTCGCGGGACGGAGAAATCTCCGAAACCGAAGGCCGTGGTCAGCGCGAGGTAGCTTTTGTCCGACAGCTTGTTGGCCAGCGCCGTTCTGTCCAAAGAGCCTTCCTCGAGCACTTTTCGGATGAAGTATTTATTGTCGATATCCGCATCGAGACCGAATGCGCCGAGCGCCACACCGAGCAGACGCCGATCATCTACCAAAGCCTTCGCCGTATCGATCTGTCCGATCGTCTCCCGGAAATAGCTATCGAGGCGTTGGTTTTCCGTCGACGCCGCGAAAGCGGCCTGCTGCGTCTCCATCGTGCGCGAGAGAAATCGCCACCCCGCAAACCCGGAGAAAGGGACGACCGGCTGATACGTCATGGCGCGCCTGCGGCGAGGAGGCGTTCCTCCCGTGGAAGAAGCGTCCGCAGCGCTTTCAGCGCCTGATAATGCTGGTTCTCGATCACGGCGAGCGTCGCCGCGTTCAGCTGCGCGCGACTATCGTGATCCTTGAGAACCTGGCTGAGTTGCTCGATCCCCCGAAGCAACTGCATCTTCGCCTCTTGCGGATCGGTGTCGCCGGAAAGCACAAGCTGCGCGATATAGCAAACCCGACGGACCGGGGTGTTGACCTCTCCGGGATGGATCGCGTCGCGCAGCCGAAGAATGTTTGCGTTCGGCGTCATGATCGCGAGTCGCGATCGGCGATCCCCGTTTTCGATGACGGCACCGTTGATCAGAACCCTCTCCTTCGGCGCAAGTTTCAGCACGAGCCCGCTCATTGATTTGCCCCGTCTTGTCGCAAGCCACGCATGATGGCGGTGTTTACATCGATCAACGCATCGACCGACCTGTCTTGCGAAAGTACGAGGCGGCTATGCGCCTGCGTGAACTCGTGCAGGAAAAAGATGCGGGCGCGAAGATCTTGCGGCAAGCCATTCTCTGGATCGGCGACATCCGCCGCAAGCGCGGTCCAGAGACGGCGGTTTTCGAAGATCGCTTCGGCCAACGCGGCAAAGGGGGCGTCCTGCGAAGAGACCTGTTTTAGGCGGCGCGTGATGCGGGCGAAGAGTTCGAATTCGAGGCCTCGCGGCGTGCGCATCGGCTGGCTTGGATTGGAATAGGCCGTTTTGGCCAAAGTCGTCGCGTACACGGGAAATCCTTCCGGTGACTGAAACTGATCATGCGCGGGACACATGAGAGAAGTTGGGGCACCGCATCAGGTGCCCCTACCCGAGCCTTAGCGGAACAGAGAAAGGATGTTCTGCGGCTGCTGGTTGGCGATCGAGAGTGCCTGAATGCCCAGCTGCTGCTGCGTCTGCAGCGCCTGAAGACGGGCCGAAGCCTCTTCCATATCCGCGTCAATCATCGAACCGATACCCGCTTTGAGCGAGTCGCTGAGGCTGGAGATGAAATCGGCTTGCGTGCCGATCCGTCCCTCCACGGAACCGAAGGACGATGCCGCGTCGGTTGCGGTCTGGATCAGCGTTTCGATATTGGAGAGCGCCGCGGTTGCCCCCGCATCGCTGGTCACGTCGATCGATGCGACCGCGCCGAGGCCGCCTGCCCCCGCATTGACGAATTGAGACACGATCGTAAGGTCTCCCGCCAGATCGGCGATACCGTCATTTTTGAAGGTGAGAGTCGAATCGCTGGTGGTGCTGATACCGGCCGTGAAGTCGACTTGAAGGTTGGCGATACCCAGCGCGTCGATTGCCGATTTGAGGCCTGCTGCGATCAGGTCGGTGCGCGCAGTTCCAGTCTGCGCCGCGTCTGCAGCCGAGAGCGTGTAGCTGACGGTTTGGTCACCCAGGGTAACCCTGACGCTATCACCCGCAGCCCAGCTCACCGTATCATCAAGTAGGAGATCTTTACCGGTTCCATCCGCTTTGGCGAGGGTCGTTGCGGCAACGTCCTTGTCGGTGGACACCCCGTCGGACGCTGTGAAGGCAGCTTTGGCGGAATACCCACCGACCGACAGGTTCTGCGCGGCGACGTCGATATGACTTGCAGAGACGGTGCCGTCCGACGCGCGATCGAGCGAAGACAGAACCTTGACCGTCGCGGCCGAAGAGCCATCGACCAAGTTCAGCCCGTTAAACTGCGCCGCCCCGACCACCGAGGTCAATTGTTCCTGCAAGGCGTCGATATCGGTCTGGATCTTGTCGCGATCTACGTTCGATTCCTGCGCGGCGACGATTTTGGTTTTCATATCCGTCAGCAGGTCGGTGACGGTTTCGGCCGCCTTACGAGCGACGGCAACGGTCGATTCGCCCAGTGCGAGGCTGTCCGAAATGCCAGAGAAGCTCTTAACGTCGGATTCCATGACCTTCGAAATCGCCCAGACAGCCGCGTTGTCTTTCGCTGAGCCGACGGATTTGCCGGTCGAGATTTCGGATTGAGTGGTGGCGAGGCCGGAATTGATCCCTTTGAGGGTCTGCAGCGCGACCATCGCGCCGGTATTCGTCAGAATGCTGGACATGATTTATCCCTTTAGTGTCGACGCTTTGCGTCACTCGATTGAAAAGCCGCGTGTTCGGCGCGGCACTCAAGGCTTTCTGACCAATGCGCCTCCTGAGCTGTGAAGCGCGCCATCGCTTGGATGCGTCGCCACCATGGCCCTCCAAAGGCTAACAATCTGCTAAGTCCCTCCCCCGATCTCTCCACAAATTCCTTTCATGATTAACAGCTTATGCACGACGCTCGAAATCTCCGCTGCCGCGACGGATGGGCTGCGCTCGCCCTTGCTCGTCATAAGATTCGAAGCCTTTCGCCGCCGTCACGATCGTTTTCAAACGAGCCTGCGCCGCACGAACCCCGGCAAGCGCTGAGGCCAATAGCGTCTGATTTTCGCGCGCAAGCGCACGGATTTTCTCGACCGTGTCGCCATCAAGTTTCGTCAGCGCAGCCATCGCGCGCTCCTTTCGGTCGCTCAGCCCGACAAGGTCGGAAAAATCCGCCGAACAGATCGCTTCCCGTTCGAGCCGCAGCAGCGAGATCAGCTCTTCCGCAGCATTCGTATCAGACATCCTGCCCTCCGTTCTTGAGCGATTCGAAGATGATTTCCGCAAGGCCAATTCCCCCGGCCTCGACCATGGCCTTGGACTGTTCGGCTCTCAGGAAGGACGTGAATTGCTCTTCGCCAATTCCACCGCCGAAAGCACCGCTTGCGGCTGTCACGCCCACCTCTTTAAGCATTTCCGAAAGGAACCCGGCCTCTAGCGCCTTCGCTTGCGCAAGCAGCTTGGCATCATGCGAAGAGAGACCAGCCGCGTGCGGCAGCGGTGATACGGTCGGACTGTGCATCGAACTCTCCAGTTGCAGATAATTTTCTGCACTCTGCCAGTCGGGCGTAAAGAATCGGTAAGTTCCTGCGGCGATAGTGGCCTCGACACAGACAGAAGTCGTGAGGACCATGATTCCCTTTCCGATTCCAGAAACGCCGAAAGGCCCGAGCGGCCCGAGCGGCCATCTCAAGGCAGCAGCGAGACCTACCGATACGGCGGAGTCGCCGGGCGGAACCTTCACGCTTGAAGAAGAGGCCGCACCAAAAACCGTCGCAATCCCTCTTGGCGTTAACTTGGTTGAGGAGCCGGAAGGAGGCGCCGACAAGGACCCGCAGTGTGAGGCTGAAGATGCTCAAGTAGCGCTGACGAACGAATCCGGCGCTCGAGAATTGGCTGACAGCGATTCTGGGATTGCGCTGACCGGTCCGCAGGGCCCGTTCGGCCCGACGCGGTCGGCGCTCACAGTCGCCCCAGACCATCCCACAAAGCTCGATGGTCAAAAGAAGCCCGTGGAGCGCATTGTCTCGCATGATGGCCGCGCGACGTCTCGACTGAACGAAAAAGGAGACCGGGAGAGGGTTTCGCTCGCTCACACGGAGACGGACAAAATCGAAGCGAATATCCCTGACACGGCTTCGAAAAGCTCATTGCGTTTTGTGCAACTCTCGAACGTGATGACCGTCCAGCCGCAGATCAGCGCACAAGACGCTGGCTTCGTGAACGATGGAACGCTCTCAATACTCGTTAGAAATGTTGCGGCGACCGTTGCGCCTCACGACGCGAGCGGTCGGGTACAAAGGTCTGCTGAAACTGGCGGAAATTCGGCGGTAGTTGTGTCGTCAAAACCCGAGGTATTTGTCACCGGGATTGATAGCGCTCAAAGTGCCGAGCCCGCATTGAAAATTCCAACGCTCACAGCATCCGATGCAGAGGGGACAAAGGCAGGAAACGTTGAAACCAAAAGCACACCGCAGAAGAACGCAACTAGCTCGGGCCCTCTTCGTCCCGACGGTCGTTCAGAAATGGCGCTTCTACGGGGCCCGAATGCTGCGCCTTCTTTCCAGACACCTGCTGCAACACATAACCCTCTGGCAGGCAAACAACCTGAAACTGCACTCGTCTCGGGGCAAAATAGTGCCCAAACCCAACCGACCGAAGCGTCAACTGGGGCTGCGCGCACCGATGCTCCAGAAACTGATCCGACGCTGACCGGGATGAAGAGACGCGTAGGAGACCAGGCAGCGCCGGCCTTCTCTCCACTGCCCTCCACGCTCGCCGAGCCGCCCAGTGCGAAAACGCGAGCATCAACGGTCGCAGACGTCAAATTGGGCGCTAAGGAAGCACCGCAGCCCGTCGAGGCAAGCGTTGTCTCTTCGAGACTGCAGCAGATCGCGAACGCAAATGCCCCACACCACGAGCTGGCGACCGAGGCCTCCGCCCCCCCTTCAACTGTCGGCGCCTCTGGAGCGGTTGCGCGCCCTCAACCTCAGCAGAACACGTCACCGATACTGAGCGTCGTGCAAAGCGATGCGCCGCAGAATGAAAAGGCCGGGGCGCCCGAGAGGTCGACCCGGCTGGAGGCCGCACCCCTCCCTTCGGGTGCCATACCCTATGCCTCACCCGCGCCCGCCCTCAAACGCATGGATCACGCACGGGCAACCTATCTCACGTCGGCAGAGTTGGGCGCGACCAAGAGCAATATGGACGCCCCCGAGCTGACCGCCACGCGGGTCCATGTCGGAGAGACAGCAGAGACATGGGCCGCGGGCTCCGCCCCTCTGATCACCGCGTCGGGTGGGTCCGGGCAGACAAGCGCGGCGGTGCCCCCCGCGCCCGCTTCTATCGCGCAGTCGATCGCCCATCAGATCGGGATTTCACTGCCACGGATGCCCGATCGACCGGTGGAGATTGCGCTTTCACCGGAGGAACTGGGCCATGTGCGCATGACCCTCCATGCGAGCCAGCATGGCATGACGGTGGCGATACAGGCTGACCGCGCGGAGACGCTCGACCTCATGCGCCGCCATATCGACACGCTCGCGCGCGAGATGCACGAGATGGGCTATGGCGCGCTCGATTTTCAGTTCAGCCAGCGCGACGAGCGTCCGCAGCAACGGCCCGACATGCTCGACGGCTTGGGCGCAGGCCCGGACCTAGACCCAATTGAGACGCCGATTGCCCCGGCCCCACGCGCGACCGCGCGCCTCGCCCCCTCGCAAAGCGGGCTCGATCTGCGGATGTAGGAGACGACCATGACCACCACTTCCCCCATCACCTCGCCTGCCACCGCCACGTCGGCCGTTACCGCCGCGGAGAATGGCACCGGCACCAAAGCCCCCTCGGCGCTGAGTTCGGATTTCGAGACCTTTCTGACGATGCTGACCGTTCAAATGAAGAACCAGGACCCGCTCAACCCGATCGAAAGCGCGGATTTCGCAGTGCAGCTCGCGACCTTTTCGGGTGTCGAGCAACAGGTGAAGACCAATGACCTTCTGACTGCTCTGTCTGGTCAGATCGGGCTCGGAGGGTTGAGCGAACTGGCGGGTTGGGTCGGGATGCAGGCGCGTGCCGAGGCGCCAAGCTACTTCGACGGCGCGACGCCCGTGGATCTCGCGCCAGCCGCGCGATCGGGGGCCGATGCCGCGGTTCTCGTGGTCACGGATTCCACCGGGCGTCAGGTCGCGCAGAAACCGATCTCGCCCGCACTCGACAGCTATGCTTGGGACGGCACGAACGACGCAGCTCAGGCACTGGGCGCAGGGCAATACAGTTTCGCGCTACAAAGCTACGCCTCGGGAAGCTTGATCGGCACCGACCCGGTCGCGGCCTACACACGCGTGACCGAGGTTCAATCAGGCGCGGACGGCGCGCTGCTCACGCTTGAAGGCGGCGCCACGATCGCCGCGGACACGGTCAGTGCGTTGCGAGAGGGTTAAAGCAACTCGCCCAGCACCACGCCCAGCAGCAGCAAGGCGGTCCCGGCAGAGATCAGCGCCGCATAGCGCCAGCGGGTTACCGTCACGGGGGGCGGCGTCGGTTCGGTCTGTTTGCGGATCGCCGCCTTCACCAGGTCGGGGAGTTCCGGCCCGAAGCGGCCCAGCACCTGCACGGTCTTGCGCAGGTCATTCGCAATGGCGCGCGGACCGAGGCTTTCGCGGATATATTTCTCCACGACCGGCTTCGCGACTTCCCACATGTTCAGAGACGGATGCAGAGAGCGCGCGACGCCCTCGACGACCACCATCGTGCGCTGCAGCAGAATCAGCTGTGTCTGGGTCTGCATCCCGAACCGCTCGGTCACCTCGAAGAGATAGGCCAGAAGCCGCGCCATCGAGATATGCGCCGCATCCATCCCGAAGATCGGCTCGCCGACAGCGCGCAGCGCCAGAGCGAACTCGTCGACATCGCGATCGGCGGGGACGTAACCGGCCTCGAAATGCACCTCCGCCACGCGCTTATAGTCGCGCTGGATGAAGCCCATGAGAATCTCGGCATAGACCCGGCGGGTATATTCGTCGATCTGCCCCATGATCCCGAAATCATAGGCGAGAATATCGCCGTTCGCGGCCACTTTGAGATTGCCGTGATGCATGTCGGCATGGAAAAAACCGTCGCGCAGCGCATGGCTGAGAAAGAGCTGCAAGACGCGCTCGCCGGTGGCCTTGAGGTCATGGCCCGCCGCGCGCAGCCCGTCAGGGTCGCCCATCGGCAGACCCTCGGCCCAGTCGAGCACCATCACCCGCTTGGCCGAAAGGTTCCAGACCGGCTGCGGCACGAGGAAGCCAGCATCGCCTTCGGTATTCGCGCCGAATTGCGAGGCCGAGGCCGCTTCCAGACGCAGATCCAGCTCGCCCATAACGACGGATTCGAAATGCTTGATCACCTCGCTCGGGCGCAAGCGGCGCGAGGCGGGCGAAATCCGTTCGATCATCGCGGCGGCGAAATGGAAGGCGTCGAGATCGCGGCGGAAGGCGCGCTCGATCCCCGGACGCAGCACTTTCACCGCGACGCGCTCGCCCGTATCGGCGCGGCGCGCGGAATGGACCTGCGCGATCGAGGCGGCGGCGACAGGCTCGGAAAACTCCATGAACAGCTGATCGGCAGGCGCGCCCAGTTCTTCCTCAACCATGCGTTTGGCGACGGAAGTCTCGAACGGCGGCAGCTTGTCCTGCAGCACGCGCAGCTGATCGGCCAGTTCCGAGCCGACCACGTCGGGCCGTGTTGAGAGGACCTGACCGAACTTGATATAGGCCGGGCCCAGCGCGGTGATCGCGCGCGTCACCGGCGGCAGTTCCGGATCGCCCTTGTAGCCGAGCCACGCGAAGGGCGCGCTGATCGCATAGGCCACGGCGCGCAGCCGCGGCGGCGCGTCCATCGCTTCGAGCGCCTGATGCATCGCGCCCGTGCGGATGAAGGTCGCGCCCGTCCGGATCAGGCGCCAGATATTATGGGGTCCGCGCATCGGTTAAAGTTTCCAGCCCGAATGCAGCGCCGCGATCCCCATCGAGAGGTTCCGGTAGGAGACATTCTCGAACCCGGCCTCGCGGATCATCTGCGCGAATGTCTCCTGCGTCGGGAATTTGCGGATCGATTCCACCAGATACTGATAGCTGTCGCGGTCATTCGCGACGATCTCGCCCATCTTCGGGATCACGTTGAAGGAATAGAGATCATAGGCCTTCTGCATCATCTCGTTCGGGATCTGGCTGAATTCGAGCACCATGATCCGCCCGCCGGGCTTGAGCACCCGGTAGGCTTCCTTGAGCGCATCAGGAATGCGCGTCACGTTCCGGATGCCGAAAGAGATCGTGTAGACGTCGAAGGAGTTATCCGCGAAGGGCAGTGCCATCGCATCGCCCACGACCCAGTCGAGACTGTCGGCCATGCTTTCGGCCTCGGCGCGTTTGCGGCCCTCGACCAGCATCGATTCGGTCATGTCGCAGACCGTCGCGTGGCCCGAGCCTGCGCGCTTGAGGAAGCGGAAGGACACGTCGCCCGTGCCGCCCGCCACATCGAGCAGCTTCTGACCCGGTCGCGGCGCGAGCCAATCCATCATCGCATCTTTCCAGACGCGGTGGATGCCCATGCTCATCAGGTCGTTCATGATGTCGTATTTCGATGCCACTCGCGAAAACACGCCGTGAACCATGCCTGCCTTGGCATCTTCGTCCACGGTCTGAAAACCGAAATGCGTGGTCTTTGATTGCTCTACGCTCATGGGCCCTTGCCGTTCCTCATTTCACCCCCTTCTTATAGGGGCCCTTTGCCCCAAGACAATGCGATGAGGAGGAACAATGCCCGAATTGCCCGAGGTCGAGACGGTTCGTCGCGGGTTGGTCCCGGCCATGGAAGGCCATCGGATCGAGCGCGCCGAAGTCAATCGGCCCGACCTGCGCTGGCCCCTGCCCGAGCGGATGGCGGAGCGGTTGCAAGGTGCCCGCATCGACCGACTGCGGCGACGGTCGAAATACATCCTCGCCGATCTCGACAGCGGGGAGAGCCTGCTGATCCATCTTGGGATGTCCGGGCGGATGCTGGTGTCGGGCGTGACGCTCGGCGAATTTCATCTCGATCATCCGGCGCCTGCCAAGCACGATCACGTTGTTTTGCACATGTCCGGCGGCGGACGCGTGACCTTCAACGACGCGCGCCGTTTCGGGGCGATGGATCTGGTGCTGACCGAGCGCGAGCAGGCCCATTGGCTGCTGGCGGGGCTGGGCCCAGAGCCCTTCGGCAACGACTTCCACGAAGACTATCTGGTCGAGGCGCTCAAACGGCGCGCGACCCCGATCAAATCGGCGCTGCTCGATCAGCATGTCGTGGCGGGTCTGGGCAACATCTATGTCTGTGAAGTGCTTCATCGGGCAGGTATCGATCCGCGCCGTCAGGCGAAACGGATTTCGAACCTACGGCTCGCCTCGCTCGTGCCGATTATCCGCGAGGTGCTGACCGAGGCGATCTCGGCCGGCGGCTCGTCCCTGCGCGACCATCGTCAGGCGGATGGGGAGCTGGGATATTTCCAGCACAGCTTCCATGTCTACGACCGCGAGGACACGCCCTGCACCACCTGCGCCACCTCGATCCGGCGCATCGTTCAGTCGGGACGTTCGACCTTTTTCTGCCCGTCTTGCCAGAAATGACGCAGCGCCCTCGCGTCATAAGACGCTTGATCTGATTTGATGCTCTGCTAGGAGTCCCGTTCAGAGACAAGGAAAGGCAAGACCGAATGGCCTACCAGACCCTGATCGTCGAGATCGAGGATTACGTTGCCCTGATCCGGCTCAACCGCCCCGACGCACTGAACGCCCTGAACTCCCAATTGCTGGGAGAACTGGCCGAGGCGCTGAAATCGGCGGAAGAGAATGACAAGGTGCGTTGCATCGTCATCACCGGTTCGGAAAAGGCCTTCGCGGCTGGCGCAGACATCAAGGAAATGTCGGAAAAGAGCTTCGTGGACATGTTCACGAGCGACTTCTTCGGCAAGGAAGCGGATGCCATCAACCGCATCCGCAAACCGATTATCGCTGCGGTGGCGGGCTACGCACTCGGCGGCGGTTGCGAACTGGCGATGATGTGCGATTTCATCATCTGCGCGGAGAACGCCAAGTTCGGCCAGCCCGAGATCAATCTCGGCGTGATTGCCGGGATCGGCGGCACCCAGCGCCTGACGCGCTTCGTGGGCAAGTCCAAAGCGATGGACATGCACCTCACGGGCCGCTTCATGGATGCGGGCGAGGCCGAACGATCGGGGCTCGTCAGCCGGGTCGTCCCGAACGCCAAGCTGATCCCCGAGACGATGGCTGCGGCGCAGAAGATCGCCGAGAAGTCGATGCTCGCCACTCGCGCCGCGAAAGAAGCGGTCAACCGCTCCTACGAAACGACGATGAACGAGGGCATCCTGTTCGAGCGTCGTCTGTTCCACGGGCTGTTTGCGACCGACGACCAGAAAGAAGGCATGGCCGCCTTCCTCGAAAAGCGCGAGCCGCAATTCCGTGACAAGTGAGCTCGTCTGAGCCACTCGAACGACACTAGATGGCGGGGCTTCGGCCCCGCTTTTCATTATCCCCCTTTCCCTTTCACGCATTTTGGCTTATGAGGCCGCCTCACATGCGCGTGGAGCCCGCTTAGGCTAGAATCATCTAGGTTCGCTGGAGCCCGGGGTCTGTCGTGCGATTGAAAGATTTGAACAGATCCGGAAAGTGGGAAGATACACATGGCTAACACGCCCCAGTCCAAGAAACGCGCCCGTCAGAACGAGCGCCGCCAAGACGTCAACAAAGCACGTCGTTCGCGCATCCGTACCTTCATCCGCAAAGTCGAAGAAGCCATCACTTCGGGCGACTACGAAGCGGCGACCAACGCCCTGCGCGCGGCTCAGCCCGAACTGGCTCGCGGCGTCACCAAAGGCGTTCTGCACAAGAACACCGCATCGCGCAAAGTCTCGCGCCTCGCTTCGCGCGTGAAGGCCCTCAAAGCCTGATCTGCGTCCCGGAGCGAACTGGCTCGGGAATACGCTGGATTCTTTAAGAAAAACGCGTCTGCCTATCTGGCAGGCGCGTTTTTTCTTGGACAATCAACGCCTTGACACAAAACTGTTGCAGTTTTGCGCAGCCCCCTCAGATTCGTTTCGGGGAATCTCACGTCAAGCGCAAAGGTCGGTTGCCTGCGGGCTCACCAGCTTGCTAGCTTCTACCTGCGATTCACGTCGCCTTGGGGGACATGACGCATTTATCTGGCCGTCGAGGGCAAATAAGTCTGCCACGACAAATGAAAAAGCCTGGCGGCGACCAGCGAAATGCGATTCCGATTCTCGAGGGGGTATAACCCCTCACTTTCGGCAACTCTGCCTGACACCGGGTTTTAGCCCCGGCAGGTAGGTCGTGTCTGTTTGTATTCGAGTTTGGCCTGCCAGCCGGACTCACCGCAAAGCCAAGGGACGAAGACGCACCTGATTTGTGTTTGGCGATGGGCGGAAAAATGACGGACGACACTTGGGGGCAGGTCTGCAATGAGCTTCAAAAAGCTGTTGGGCAAAACAACTACACGACCTGGATCGCTCCGCTCGAGCTGATCGACCTCGAGGACGGTATCGCCTCGTTTCAAGCACCGACGAAATTCATGTGCGACTGGGTCTCGCGCAACTTCGCGGAACCGATCCTGAGCGAATTGCGCCGGGCGGGTGTCTCCGCCGAGCGCGTCAATATCTCGGTCCCGTCGCGCCGACCGATGAACGGCACGGCGAATGGCGCCACGCGCCCGACGGTTCCGGCCCCTGCTCCTGTCGCGAAGCCGCGCAAGACCCCGCGCCCCGACGAACCGCTTCCCGGCGCGCCGCTGGATTCGCGCTTCACCTTCGACAGCTTCGTCGTCGGCAAACCGAACGAGCTGGCCCATGCCGCCGCCAAGCGCGTCGCCGAAGGCGGCCCCGTCACCTTCAACCCGCTGTTCCTCTATGGCGGCGTTGGCCTCGGTAAGACGCACCTCATGCACGCCATCGCGCATGACCTGCAGCACCAGCGCCCCGATCTGCGCGTGCTCTACCTCTCGGCCGAGCAATTCATGTATCGCTTCGTGCAGGCGCTGCGCGAAAAGCAGATCATGGACTTTAAGGAGATGTTCCGCTCGATCGACGTTCTCATGGTCGATGACGTGCAGTTCATCGCCGGCAAGGATTCCACGCAGGAAGAGTTCTTCCACACGTTCAACGCGCTGGTCGATCAGGGCAAACAGATCGTCATTTCGGCGGATCGTGCGCCCGGTGAGATCAAGGACCTCGAAGAGCGCATCAAGTCGCGCCTGTCCTGCGGCCTCGTCGTCGACCTGCACCCGACCGATTACGAACTGCGCCTCGGTATTCTGCAGACCAAGACCGAAGCCTATAAGAGCGAGTATCCCGATCTGAAGATCGCCCCCGGCGTTCTGGAATTCGTGGCGCACCGGATCACGTCGAACGTGCGTATCCTCGAAGGCGCGCTGACCCGCCTGTTTGCCTATGGCTCGCTGATCGGGCGCGAAATCACGATGGATCTGGCGCAGGAATGCCTCAAGGACCAGCTGCGCCAATCCGAGCGCAAGGTCACCGTCGAGGAAATCCAGCGCAAGGTCGCCGAACATTACAACGTTCGCCTCTCGGATCTCGTGGGCCCCAAACGCCTGCGCGCCATCGCACGGCCGCGTCAGGTGGCGATGTTCCTCGCGAAATCGCTGACCACCCGTTCGCTGCCCGATATCGGGCGTCGCTTCGGGGGCCGCGATCACACCACGATCATGCATGGCATCCGCAAGATCGAAGAGCTGCGCGGCACGGATTCGCAGCTCGCCGAAGATATCGAGTTGCTCCGCCGCCTCCTTGAAAGCTGATCTGGCCCGCTGGGCTTGACGCTCCGGACAAAGCGACCGAATGTCTGCGAAAACCGTTGTGCCGGTGGCGCGAGGTGCTACCTTGCCAGCCCCGGAAAGTCGTGAGGGATCGACATGAAATTCAGCATCGAACGCGCCGCTCTGCTCAAGGCCGTCTCGCAAGCGCAATCCGTTGTGGAACGCCGCAACACGATCCCGATCCTTGCAAACGTCCTGATCGAAGCCGAAGGCGACACCGTCCAGTTCCGCGCGACCGACCTTGATATCGAGGTGGTCGACAAAGCGCCCGCGCAGGTCGAACAGGCCGGAGCCACGACCGTCTCGGCGGTCATGCTGCATGAAATCGTGCGCAAACTGCCCGATGGCGCGCTGGTCTCGATCTCGGACGATCCGACCGCCGGACGTCTGAACGTGCAGGCCGGTCGGTCGAGCTTCAACCTCGCCACGCTGCCGAAGGAAGACTTCCCGGTGATGGCCTCCTCGGAATACACCGCGAATTTCACGGCCAAGGCCGGGGTGCTCAAGCGCCTGTTCGACAAGTCGAAATTTGCGATCTCGACCGAAGAGACCCGTTATTACCTCAACGGCGTCTATATGCATATCGCCACCGGCGAAGACGGTCAGGTGCTGCGCTGCGTCGCGACTGACGGTCACCGTCTGGCACGCATCGATTCCGGCCTGCCGGACGGCGCCTCGGGGATGCCCGGCGTGATCGTGCCGCGCAAAACGGTGAACGAGCTGCGCAAGCTGCTGGAAGACGACGATCAGGAAATCGCGGTCTCCGTGTCGGAAACCAAGGTCCGTTTCGCGACCCCGGTGATCACGCTGACCTCGAAGGTCATCGACGGCACCTTCCCCGATTACACCCGCGTCATCCCGACCGGGAACACCCGCCAGCTGGAAGTCGATGCGTCCGAATTCGCGAAAGCGGTGGACCGTGTGGCGACCGTCTCGTCGGAGCGTTCGCGCGCGGTAAAACTGGCGCTGGAAGCCGACAAGCTGGTGCTTTCGGTCAACGCGCCCGATGCCGGTGCCGCAGAAGAAGAGCTGGTCGTGGCCTATGCCGACGAACCGCTGGAGATCGGTTTCAACGCGAAATACCTGCTCGAGATCGCGAGCCAGGTGGACCGCGAGAATGCCGTCTTCCTGTTCAACTCCTCGGGCGATCCGACCCTGATGCGCGAAGGTGGCGACACCTCGGCGGTCTATGTGGTCATGCCGATGCGCGTGTGACATCTGCCGGGAGCCTCCGGCGGGGATATTTTTACCAACACGAAGAGGCGCGATGCTGCGTGAGCTGAAGATATTGCAGTTCCGCTCGCATCGTCGTGCCGAAATCGCTTTCGACGAGCGGCCCGTGGCGATCTACGGGCCGAACGGTGCCGGCAAAACGAATATCCTCGAGGCGGTGTCTCTGCTCTCGCCGGGGCGCGGGTTGCGCCGCGCGCAGGCCGACGAGTTGATGCGCCGCGCCGAGGCCGTGGGCTGGAAGCTGCGCGCCGTCACGGATACGCATGAGATTGAAACCTCCGCCCTGCCCGGCGAGTCGCGCCGGGTCGAGATCGACGGCAAGGCGGCGCCGCAGGTCGCACTGGCGCAGATCCTGCGGGTGCTCTGGCTAGTGCCCTCGATGGACCGGCTCTGGATCGAAGGGGCTGAAGGGCGCAGGCGGTTTCTCGACCGGATGGTGATGAGCTTCACCCCCGCCCATGCCGAGGTGACGCTCGCCTATGAGAAGGCGATGCGCGAGCGGAACCGCTTGCTCAAGGACATGGTCCGCGATCCGAACTGGTATCACGCGCTGGAGGCGCAGATGGCTGAGGCTGGCGCTGCGATCCGGGCGAACCGGGCCGAGGCCCTAACGCGGATCATGCAGGCGCAGGCCGATGCGGCGACCGCGTTTCCCGCGGCGCATCTGGTCCTTGAGAACGAAGGCCCCGAGGATTTGGCCTCTGCGTTCGACGCGAACCGGCATCGTGACATGTCCGCGGGCCGGACGCTGGAGGGACCGCACCGTGCCGATCTGCTGGCCACTTACGTCGAGAAGGACGCGCCTGCCGCGCAATGCTCCACCGGCGAGCAGAAGGCGCTGCTGATCTCGTTGATCCTCGCCAATGCGCGGGCGCTTGCGGGCGAGGATGTGGTGCTTCTGCTCGACGAGGTCGCGGCCCATCTGGACTCCGGCCGGCGCGCGGCGCTTTATGACGAAATCTGCGCAATGAGCGCGCAGGTGATGATGACCGGGACCGGCGCGGAACTGTTCGAGGCGCTTGGCCCCCGCGGTCAATATCTGGAAGTGATCGAGGGGCCGCAGGGCTCTGAAGTGAGGGAGGCAACGCCATGAGCTATCCGCAGCAACGGGTGACGCTGATCACGCTGGGCGTGGCCGATCTCGACCAGTCCAAGGCCTTCTACGGAGCCCTCGGATGGCAACCCCAAGCCGAGCAGAACGACGTCGCCTTCTACCAGCTCCACGGGATGGCGCTGAGCCTGTTCTCTCTGCCCGCGCTGGCCGCCGATCAGGGACGCACCCGCGCGCGGCTGGGCACCGGAGCGATGACGCTGGCGCAGAACTTCGACAGTCCTGAAGAGGTGGATGCCGCCTTCGCTGCCGCGCTCAAAGCGGGCGCCACCGAATTGAAAGCCCCGGAAAAGACCTTCTGGGGCGGCTATGCGGGCTATTACGCCGATCCAGACCACCATGTCTGGGAACTCGCCCATAATCCTTTCTGGCCGCTGGCCGACGACGGAAGCCTCACCCTGCCATGACCCTCACGCTCTCGCAGATCGCACTCTATTCCGGCGCGCTTCTGGTTCTCTTCCTCACCCCCGGGCCGGTCTGGCTCGCCCTTCTCGCCCGCGCCATGTCGGGAGGGTTTGCCGCCGCCTGGCCGCTCGCCTTCGGGGTCACCGTGGGCGACATGATCTGGCCCGCGCTCGCCATCCTCGGGGTATCTTGGCTGGTGGGCGAATTCAGCTGGTTTCTGGATGCCCTGCGCTGGGTCGCGGTCGCGATGTTCGTCGGGATGGGCGCGCTCCTGATCCGCCATGCCGACCATCAGATCAGCTCCGACAGCCGCCTGACGCGCCCCGGCATGTGGGCGGGCTTCGTCGCCGGGCTCATCGTGATCATCGGCAATCCCAAGGCGATCCTGTTCTACATGGGCATCCTGCCGGGCTTCTTCCCGATCGCCACGATGACCTGGATCGACATCGCCACGGTCAGCCTGATTTCGGCCATCGTACCGCTGACCGGCAACCTGATCCTTGCCGCCTTCGTCGACCGCATCCGCAACTTCGTGCAAAGCCGCGGCAAGCTGGCAAAGCTCAACCGGATCGCGGGCGGGCTGATGATCCTTGTAGGCCTTCTTATCGCCGTGACGTGACCCCCTAAATCTTGTGTCTGACACGTGACATTCCTCTGCCCAGCCGATATAAAACCGGCAACAGATAAAGGACGGGCAGGCATGACCGACGACACCCCGAAGAAGAACGCATACGGCGCCGATTCCATCAAGGTTCTCAAAGGCTTGGAAGCCGTGAGAAAACGGCCCGGCATGTATATCGGCGATACCGATGACGGCTCGGGCCTGCACCACATGGTCTATGAGGTCGTCGATAACGGGATCGACGAGGCCTTGGCGGGTCACGCGGACTACGTTGCCGTGAAAATTCACGCGGATTCTTCGGTCTCCGTGCGCGATAACGGGCGCGGGATTCCGGTCGATATTCACGCCGAGGAAGGCGTCTCCGCGGCTGAGGTCATCATGACCCAGCTGCACGCCGGCGGGAAGTTCAACAACACCGACGACGACGGCAACGCCTATAAGGTTTCGGGCGGTCTGCACGGCGTGGGCGTCTCGGTGGTGAACGCGCTCTCGGATTGGTTGGAACTGACGGTATGGCGTGACGGCAAGATCCACAAGGCGCGGTTCGAGCATGGCGAATGCGTCGAGCATGTGCATGTCGTGGGCGACGCCCCGAACGAGAGCGGCACCGAGGTGCGCTTCCTCGCGTCGAGCAAGGAAGACGACCCCGAGGGCACTTTCTCGAACCGTGAGTTCGTCTTCGCCACGCTGGAAAAGCGCCTGCGCGAACTGGCCTTCCTGAACTCCGGCGTCCGCATCATCATCGAAGACGAGCGTCCCGCAGAGCCGATCAAGACCGAGCTGCACTACGAAGGCGGCGTTCGGGAATTTGTGAAATATCTGGATCGCTCGAAAAACGCCGTGATGGAGGATCCGATCTACATGGTCGGCGAGGTCCGCGGCATCGGCGTCGAATGCGCGATGTGGTGGAACGACAGCTACCACGAGACGGTGCTGCCCTTCACCAACAACATCCCGCAGCGCGACGGCGGCACCCATATGGCGGGCCTGCGCGGCGCGTTGACCCGCACGATCACGAAATACGCGCAGGAGAGCGGCATCGCCAAGCGCGAGAAGGTCGACTTCACCGGTGACGACGCGCGCGAAGGCCTGACCTGCGTGCTCTCGGTGAAAGTGCCCGATCCGAAATTCTCCAGCCAGACCAAGGACAAGCTGGTCTCCTCCGAGGTCCGCCCGGCGGTCGAAAACCTCGTGAACGAGAAGCTCGCCGAATGGTTCGAGGAAAACCCGAACGAGGCCAAGCAGATCGTCGGCAAGATCATCGAGGCCGCACTGGCGCGTGAGGCTGCCCGCAAGGCGCGCGAACTGACGCGCCGCAAGACGGTGATGGATGTGGCCTCCCTGCCCGGCAAGCTCGCCGACTGCCAGGAGAAGGATCCGTCGCTGTCCGAAGTCTTCCTCGTCGAGGGTGACTCCGCAGGCGGTTCGGCCAAGCAGGGCCGCGAGCGTAAGAACCAGGCGGTGCTGCCGCTGCGCGGTAAGATCCTCAACGTCGAGCGCGCGCGCTTCGACCGGATGCTCGGCTCGGATCAGATCGGCACGCTGATCACCGCGCTCGGCACCGGCATCGGCCGCGACGAGTTCAACATCGACAAGCTGCGCTACCACAAGATCGTCATCATGACCGATGCGGACGTCGACGGTGCGCACATCCGGACGCTGCTGCTGACCTTCTTCTTCCGCCAGATGCCCGAGATCATCGAGCATGGTTATCTCTACATCGCGCAGCCGCCGCTCTACAAAGTCGCGCGCGGCAAGTCCGAGGTCTATCTGAAGGACCAGACCGCGCTGGAGGATTACCTGATCGACATGGGCGTCGAGGGGGCAATTCTGCGGCTCAACACCGGCGAAGAAATCTCCGGTCAGGATCTCAAGCGCGTCGTCGAAGAGGCCCGCCTGATCAAGCGCATCCTCGCGACTTTCCCGACCCATTACCCGCATCACATCCTCGAGCAGGCGGCGATCGCAGGCGCGATGGTGCCGGGCAAGATCGACGGCGATGCGCAGGGCGTCGCGAACTCGGTGGCCGAGCGTCTCGACCTCGTCGCGCTGGAATACGAGCGCGGCTGGCAGGGCCGTCCGACGCAGGATCACGGCATCCGCCTCGCCCGCGTTCTGCGCGGCGTGGAAGAGGTCCGCACGCTCGACGGCGCAGTGCTGCGTTCCGGCGAAGCGCGGCGTCTGGGCAGCCAGACCGACCAGCTCAAGGAGGTCTATGACCGCCCGGCGAAACTGGTGCGCAAAGAGCGCGAAATCCTCATTCACGGTCCGCTGGAACTGCTCGACGCGATCCTCAAGGAGGGCGAAAAGGGCCTGAGCCTGCAGCGCTACAAGGGTCTGGGCGAGATGAACCCCGAGCAGCTTTGGGAAACCACGCTGGATCCGTCCGCGCGCACGCTCCTGCAGGTCCGCATCGAAGACGTGGCCGAGGCCGAGGATATCTTCTCGAAGCTGATGGGCGACGTCGTCGAACCCCGCCGCGAGTTCATCCAGCAAAACGCCCTGACGGTGGAGAACCTCGACTTCTGATCGGGTGTAGGGCAGCGCATAATGCTTCGCGCTGCCCATAAGTATCCGCGAAACGCCCATAAGGCTTCGTTTCTGGCGTTTCGGCCTACAAGGCGGGCACGAGAGATTCTCGGCTTCTGATCAGTCTCTTTTGAAGGGTTTCAGGCCCAGTTTCGGTTCCTGAGCAACAGGTTGGCTTCACCCTGGGAGGACACTCTGTTTGGCGCTTACTCTGTAAGAGATTCGATCGGCAGTTATTGATCTTGGCCCGACAAAGGCCGGGAAGCGGTCGTTCGCTGCGCGAGAGCCCAAGGTCCAGGCATGCGAGATTGGCTGGAGAGCGAGTGTCGACTTTGGCCAACTGGGAACAGCCATTCGGCTTGGCTCCGCAGACCTGTCGCCGGTTCTCATCATATCCGGGTTTCACTGACCAGACGCAGGCCGAGATGCGCCGGCGGGCTGCCGACCGCGCAGCCGCCGCGCGCCGGGTCGCGGACGAGAAACGGGATCGCGGCGACATGCTCGCCACCTGCGAAGAAGGCCGAGCATTTCTTCGGATCGACGGGGCCGCCGCCCTCCCCGCCATAACAGTCCTGCGTCCATTCCCAGACCGAGCCGTCGAGATCCACGATCCCCTCGGCACTGGTCGAGAAACTGCCCCGCGGCGAGAGCTTGCGCGGGGCAAGACCGCTCGTGAGGTAGGTCGAAGCCCAAGTCAGGTCGGGATCGGTGAAGATCGGATCCTCCTTCTCGGGCAGCACGTCCTTGGCCATGAACTGCCATTCGGCAATCGTCGGCAGCCGGAAGTCGTGGCGCGCCTTGCTATTGATCCAGCCGAGATATTGCTCGACATCGACATGGCTCAGCCCGGTAGCCGGCGTCGTCGCCGCCTCGCTGCCGGGCGGAGCGCGTAAGGCAAGCTCGCAGGCGCCGTCCGCGTGGCAACGATTCCACTCCGCAACCGTCACTTCGTATTTCTGAACGTAGATTGCGTGACCGTCAGGCAAGCTAACCGCTCGCTCGGCCATCAGCGGCACGTAATCGAGATCGGGGCCGCGCAGGAAACCCCACGCGGCCCCGAGGGCGATGATCGCCGCGCCCGCCGCAAGCACCATCCGAAGGGAAAGACGGGGCGCGAGAGAGGCAAGTTTGGCGATCATCTCCGGTCTCCCTGACTCAGGTTTCAACCACATGGGGCGGCGTCACCTGCTCCATCAGGGCGTTGTCCCATGCGCCGTCCACCACGAAGTGGGCCGTGGCACCCAGCAGGGCCGCCTCGATCAGGTTGTGGTTGACGTAGGCGTAGACGCCCGGCTGCAGGAAGGTGTACATCGCGGCCCCTGCGCTGCCGCCGCGGATGAACCAGGTCTCCTGATCCTTTTGCGGAGGGTTGGCGAATTTGCCGTTCTCCCAGACATGGTCGCCATGACCGCCGATCAGGTGCGGACGGCTGTCGCGGTTGGCCTGATTGTGGACCATCAGAACCGTGTCGCCGACCTTGGCCTTGAAGGCGTTCTCACCCGTCAGAGCCCCGACGGAGCCGTTGAAGACGGAGTGGGTCGGCGTGAGCGTCCGCATCGCCTCGACGCTGTCGGCGAAGTCCTCACCGGCGACTTCGTAGGTCTTGTAATCACCGTTCTCGTCCATCGGCAGGTAGAAGTCCTGCTCGCCGATATAGGCGATCGTGTCGTAGCGCAGCGGGTTGCCCTCGGCATCCTTGAGCCCGTCGCGCGGCAGCACCATCAGCGTGCCGTTCATGCCGTGGGTGACGTGGTAGGGGATCATCGCCCCACCCGGCGCGCAGTGATAGGTGAACACGCCCGGCCGCGTCGCCTTGAAGCGCAGCACCGTTTCCTCGCCGGGATAAACGTGGGTCAGGCCACCGCCGCCCAGAGCGCCCGAGGAGGCGTGGAAGTCGATATTGTGCTCCATCTGCGACGCGGCGGGGTTGCTCAGGGTCAGTTCGACATAGTCGTCCTGATGCACGATGATCAGCGGGCCGGGAACCGAGCCGTTATAGGTCAGCGCCCAGATGCTGGCGCCGGTATCCTCGTCCACCGTCAGCAGGACCTCGCGGGTCTCCATCCGGATCTCGACGATCTTCGGACCACCGGTCGCGACCTGCTCGTGCTTGGGCGCGAAGGGAGGTGCCACCAGCTCCTGCCGGACGCGGGTATAGCCCGACAGGTCCACCTTGGGCGCGGCCACCTGCGCCTCGGCTTCGGCAAGGATGAATTTCGGCGCGGCAGGGCGCGGCGCGACATGGGGTGCCATACGCTTCGACGCGGTTCCGGCCATCCCGGCCCCCGCGGTCATCGCCGCGGCACCTGCCAGGAGCGAGCCGCGCAGCACATTGCGGCGGTTGGTTTTCACGAGAGCTGGATTGACATATTTCGGCATTTTAGCCTCCACTGGTTAAACGTAGCAGGAAGTTGTCGCGCGTTTCCTGCCGCGGACGCTCACAGCGCGCCCAATTCCTCTTCAAAGCGTTCCTTGGCTTTCTTCGGCACGCGGCCTTCGAAGAAATTGTCGGGGGTGGTTGCGTCGCCCACCGCGATCACCATCACCATGCCCATCGCGTAATGCGGCTTGCAGCGCACGGCGTAGAGCCCCTCGGTGTCGAGCGTCACTTCGACCTCTCTATTGACCTTGCCGGTGAACCCCTCGGCCCCGTCCGGGATCATCCCGTCGATGCTTTCGGCGTTGTGCCCCTTGTCGGTCGGGATGAAGCGGATCGTATCGCCGGGAGCGGCTTTCACGAGGGCGGGCTCAAAGACCATCACGCCCTTTTCGCCTTTGTTGAGCATGTGAACCTCGTGGGTCTCGGCGCTCGCCGCGCCGCTCAGAAGAGCGGTCATCGCGAGGGCGGAAATCAGGGTGCGGATCATCTTTTCGTCCTTTCGTGGATCCTTGGATTGCCCCCTGTCTAACGAGCTTCGGCCCGCGGCTTTTTGTTCTGGCGCAAACTTCTCGGCGCTTTCTCACAACGTCGCGAGAATTTTTGACGGCGCGCTCGCGACCGCGTGATGTTTGATATTGAACGCGCCGGGAGGCCTATGCTTAGAGAGGACATGAGCGCGCCTACCCCCCGCAAGACGATGCCCAGGCTCGACGAGAGTCTGCTGACGCCGATGCCGCCTTTCTCCCGTCTGGAGAAACGGCAGATTCGCGAGATTCTCGACCTCGCCAGCGTGCGCCGCTTCGACGAGGGCGTGGCGGTCTTCGAGGAAGGCGCTCCGGCAGAGCGGTTCTACATGCTGCTCGACGGCTATATCCGGGTGATGCGGATCACGCCCACGGGCGAGCAGGTGATCGCGCTGCATATCCCTTCGGGGCAGCTCTTCGGGATCGCGCAGGCGCTTGGGCGCACGACCTATCCCGCGACCTCCGTCACCGCCTCGGAGGCGATCGTGCTCGGCTGGCCGATGCGGCTCTGGGATCAGTTCGTGGCGCAATATGACGGCTTCGCGACCGAGACCTACAAGACCGTCGGCCAGCGCCTCGGCGAGATAAACAATCGCATCGTCGAGATGGCGACCCAGCAGGTCGAGCAGCGGGTGGCCAATTCGCTCCTGCGCCTGATCAATCAGACCGGGCGGAAGGTGGAGGCCGGGATCGAGATCGACTTCCCGATCACCCGGCAGGATCTCTCGGAGATGACCGCGACCACGCTTCACACGGTTTCGCGGCTATTGAGCGCGTGGGAGAAGCAGGGGCTGGTCGCCAGCCGCCGCAAGCGGATCACCGTCACCGATCCGCACCGGTTGGTGCTGATTTGCCGGGGCGAGGCGCCGCCGTCTCGATAGACGCCGCAATCGCCGCGTCCAGCTCGGCGATGAAGTCGTCGAGATCCAGCCGATACTCGGTGCAGGCATCGTCGATCGTGTGGAACGGGTTCACGAGGCAGCCCACACAGAGCATCTTGTGACGCATGAACACCTCTATCGTGGCAGGCCAGTCGCGCATCAGCGCGTCGAGCGTGGCATCGGGGTTTTTCCAGCTGGCTTTTGACATGGCGGGACCTCTCTGCCGACCACGCTAATCCCGGCAATCCAGTCAAACGTTGTGCTGGCGCAAACTTCCCAACTGCGAACGCCGCTATCCCTCGGGCCATCGACTGACCCCCAAGGGAGGCCCAAATGGCTGAAATCCTGACCAAGTCGCGGGCGCGAAACATCTTTTACGGAGGATCCATTTTCTTCGTGCTGGTGTTCATCGCACTGACCGCGCAGAGCCACTTCTATATCGTGAACCACTCGACCGCCTCCGCGCCGCTGACCGAACAGATCGCACGCGGCAAAGGCGTCTGGGAACGCAATTCCTGCATCAACTGCCACACCCTGCATGGCGAGGGCGCCTATTTCGCGCCCGAGGTCGGCAACGTGATGACCCGCTGGGGCGTCGCCGACGATCCGCAGGGCGCCTACGAGACGCTCGACGCCTGGATCGCGGCGCAGCCCTCCGGAATCGAGGGCCGCCGCCAGATGCCGCATTTCGACATCAACGAAGAGGACATGCGTGCGCTCGCGGAATTCCTCCGCTGGGCCGATCACACCGACACGCAGGGCTGGCCGCCCAATGATGCGGGCTGAGGAGAGACACCGATGAAATACCAATCCCAATCCGTGGCGAAAGCCTATTTCTACTGCGCGATGCTGCTGTTCGGCGTACAGGTTCTGGGCGGTCTTCTGGCCGGCTGGATCTATGTCTCGCCCAACACGCTCTCCGAGATCCTGCCCTTCAACGTGATCCGGATGATTCACACCAATGCGCTGATCGTCTGGCTGCTGCTGGGCTTCTTCGGTGCGGCCTATTTTCTCGTGCCCGAGGAAAGCGAGCGCGAGATTTTCTCGGTCAAGCTCGCCTATCTGCAACTCGCGATCCTGATGATCGGGACGCTGGGCGCGGTCGGCTCCTATCTCGTCGGCATCCATGGCGGGCGCGAGTTCCTCGAACAGCCCCTCTGGGTGAAGTTCGGCATCCTCGTCGCCGCCGTGATCTTCCTGATCAACATCTCGCTGACGGTGCTGGCGGGTCGCAAGACCGCGATCACCAATGTGCTGCTGATGGGTCTGTGGCTGCTGTGCCTGCTGTGGATCTTCGCCTTCATTAACCCCGACAACCTGTCGCTCGACAAGATGTATTGGTGGATGGTCGTGCACCTCTGGGTCGAGGCGACCTGGGAGCTGGTGATGGCCGCGATCCTCGGCTTCCTGATGCTTAAACTGACCGGCGTGGACCGCGAGGTGGTCGAGAAATGGCTCTATGTCATCGTCGCCACCGCGCTGTTCTCCGGCATCCTCGGGACCGGGCACCACTTCTACTGGATCGGCACGCCAGGCTACTGGCAGTGGGTGGGCTCGATCTTCTCGACCTTCGAGGTGATCCCGTTCTTCCTGATGATGTCGTTTGCCTTCGTGATGGTCTGGAAAGGCCGCAAGAACCACCCCAACAAGGCAGCACTCCTGTGGTCGCTGGGCTCATCGACCGTGGCCTTCTTCGGCGCGGGCGTCTGGGGCTTCCTGCACACGCTGCACGGGGTGAACTTCTACTCCCACGGCACGCAGATCACCGCCGCGCACGGGCACCTCGCCTTCTACGGGGCCTATGTCGCGCTCAACCTCGCGGTCTTCACCTATGCGATGCCGATGCTGCGCGGGCGCGATCCCTACAACCAAGTGCTCAACATGGGCGCGTTCTGGCTGATGACCGGCGGCATGGCCTTCATGACCTTCGTGCTGACCTTCGCAGGCACGATCCAGACCCACATGCAGCGGGTCGTGGGCGACTACTACATGGATGTGCAAGACAGCCTGTCGATCTTCTACCTGATGCGCTTCGGCGCAGGGGCGGCGGTCGTGCTCGGGGCGCTTCTGTTCATCTACTCCCTCGTCGTGGTGCGTCGGCGTGAAGTCATCGCACCCGGTCCCGCAACCCCCGTGGCAGGAGAATGACGATGTCCCTCGACATGACCAACGACCGCATCCCCTACTACCACCCCACCGGTCGCGAATGCGCCCTGTTCGAGCGCGCCCATGACAACGGTTTGCCCCTTCTTCTGAAGGGGCCGACCGGCTGCGGCAAAACCCGCTTCGTCGAGCATATGGCGGCGCGGCTGAACAAGCCGGTCTACACCGTCGCCTGCCATGACGACCTGTCGGCGGCGGACCTGATCGGGCGCTACCTGCTGAAGGGCGGCGAGACCGAATGGGTCGACGGGCCGCTCACCCGCGCCGTGCGCGAAGGCGCGATCTGCTATCTCGACGAGGTGGTGGAGGCGCGCAAGGACGTGACCGTGGTGCTGCACCCCCTCACCGACTCGCGCCGCCGCCTGATCATCGACCGCACCGGCGAGGAGCTGGTGGCCCCCGAAGGCTTCATGCTCGTGGCCTCCTACAACCCGGGCTATCAGAGCGTGCTCAAACGGCTCAAACCCTCGACCCGACAGCGGTTCCTGTCGATCGCCTTCGACTTCCCCGAACCCGAGGCGGAGACCCGCGTGATCACCGCCGAGACCGGCCTGCCGGTGGCGCAGGTGGTGCCGCTGGTGCGCCTCGCCGGGCATATCCGCAAGCTCTCGGGCATGGATCTCGAGGAAGGCGTCTCGACCCGACTTCTGGTCTATGCCGCGCGGCTGATCGGCGCGGGCATCGCGATCGAGGAAGCGCTGGAGACCGCCGTGGTCCAGGCGCTCAGCGACGAGCCGGATGTGCAGCAGGCGCTGCGCGACCTGATCGCCACGATCTACGGCTGAGGAGCACGCCATGAAACTGATGGACCTGATGGAGCCCGAGGAAACCGTAGGCGAGATCTGGCACGATCTGGCCAAGGATATCGGTCAGGACGACCGCCATCCCGACGCCGCGGTCGCGCTGGCCACGCTGCGCCCCTCGCTCGGGCTGCTGCTGCGCGCGCTTGGCGGCGGTGCGGATGTCGAGATCGTCGAGGCCCCGGCCACCCCGGTCCGTCACCGCCAACCCGTCCGGCGCCGCCTTGGCGCCGGGCGCGAGACCGAGCGCGTCGCGCGTTTCGACGGCGCGCGGCTGCGCCTGCCGCCGGTAATGGATACCTTCCCCCGGCCCGATCTCAACCGTGCCGCCTATTTCTGGCTGACCGCGCTGGCGGCGCTCAGCCGCGACGCGATGCCCGAGCTGCCCGAGGCGGACGGCCCGGCGATGGACTGCGCGCAGATCCGCGCCAATGCGCGGGCCTGCGATCTGGCCTATCGCCGCTGCATCGGCCTGCGCGCGCCCTACCGTGAGATGGCGGCGCTCACCCTCGCAGGTCGACGCCGATTGTCGCGCCCGGCGGCCGAGGCCGCGCTGGAAACGGCACTTTGCGACCAGCTCTCCGCCGACGGCACCCCCGCAGCACTGCCCGAGACGGCGGAGAGCGCGCGCGGTTACATGCCGCTCGCCCCGGTGCCGATCTGGCTGCGCTTCGCCCCCAACACCGCAGGCCGCAGCGCCGCCTTGGAAGAGGCCGATGCACCCGCCTCCGCCCCGACCGCGATGGCCAGCACGCAGCGCAAGCATGGCGAGCGCCGCGACCTCGATCAGGCGCGCCGCCGCGACAGCTTCATCATCCACCGCTTCGAGTCGATCCTGTCCTGGGTCGAGGCGCTCAACGTCAATCGCTCGGTCGACGATGATGATGAGGACAACGCCGCCAAGGCCGCCGAGGATCAGGACCAGATCACCCTGACCCGCCACGATCGCAAAGCCGCGACGCGACTGCGGCTGCATCTCGACCTCTCGCCCGCCGAGGCGGAGCACGAGGCGCTGGCAGGCGCGCATGTCTACCCCGAATGGAACCACCGCAACCGCGCCTATATGGAGGGCCATTGCCGGGTGCTCGACGCGCCCGCGCGCCCCGAGGCCAAGCAGAGTTTCCGCGCCGATCCGCGCTATATCCGCGCCGTGCGCCGCCAGTTCGAGGCGCTGCAACCGCGCCGCATCCTGCGCCCGCGCCAGATCGACGGAACCGAGCTGGACCTCGACGCCCTCATCGCCAGCCGTGCCGATCTGGCCGCGACCGGGCGGGGCAGCGACCGGATCTGGCAAAGCCTGCGCAAGGTGGAACGCGACCTCGCCGTCGCCTTCCTGATCGACACCTCGCGCTCCACCGAGGCCGCGATCGGCGAAAGCTGCGTGATCGACATCGCACGCGAGGCGATGTCCGCGCTGGCCGAGGGGCTGGATGCGGCGGGCGACCGTTTCGCGATCTGGGGATTTTCCTCGCTCCGCCGCGACCGGGTGTTCCTGACGCGGGTGAAAGGCTTCGACGCCCCGATGACGCCGCCGATCCACGCCAATATCGCCGCGCTGCGCCCGGGCCATTACACGCGCCTCGGGGCCGCGATCCGCCACGTCTCGGCACAGCTCGCGCAGGAGAGCGCCAGCCGCAAACTGCTGATCGTGCTGACCGACGGCAAGCCCAACGATCTGGACCATTACGAAGGCCAGCACGGCATCGAGGACAGCCACATGGCCGTGCGCGAGGCCCGCCGCGCGGGCCAGAGCCTGCACGGCGTCATCATCGACGAGGACGGGCAGGACTGGTTCGCACGGATATTCGGGCGCGGCGGCTTCACGCTGCTGCCCCGGCCCGAGAGGCTGCTGCGCGCCCTACCCGACATCTACCGCTCGCTCACACAGGAGACCTGACATGCGCAAACTGACCCTTCTTCTCGTCCTCGCCCCGCTCACCGCACAGGCGGCAAGCTTCGATCGCCCGATCCCGCAGGCGCAATCGGCCACAGCCGAGTTCTGGTTCGCGCTGGCGGCGCTCGCGCTCGTCGCGGCACTGGCGGTGGTGGCGCGGGTGGTCGCCCGGCGATGAGCGCGCGCTGGTCCCCCGCCCGGATTGCGCTGATGCTCTACCCGTTCGGCTGGGGCGCCTTCGCGGTCAACGTGTTCTTCGCCTCGCTCATCGGATCGTGGCTCGGACTGCCGGTCGCGACGCCGGTCGTCTCGCTGGGTCTGGGCGCGGTGGTCGCCGTGCCTGCGACCTACGCTTTCGCATGTCACATCCGGCGGCTGATGGACGCCGCCGAGAGCTGAAAGGAGCCGATCATGGCCCTATCTTCCGCAGAACAAATGCGCCGCTGGCACGGCCCGGCGCTGCTGTCGGGCGGCTTTCGCCCGTTCTTCTTTTTCGGCGCCGTCTGGGCTGCGCTGGCGATGGCGCTTTGGGTGCCGGCACTGACTGGGCTGATCGAGCTGCCGACGCGGCTCGACCCGGTCAGCTGGCACGCCCATGCCTTCCTCTTCGGCTATCTCGGCGCGGCGATTGCGGGCTTTCTGCTGACGGCGGTTCCGAACTGGACCGGGCGGTTGCCGGTCGTGGGCTGGCCGCTCCTCGGCCTCGTCACGCTCTGGGCGCTCGGGCGGCTGGGGCTGCTGGTCTCGGCGCACCTTCCCTTCGCACTGGTCGCGAGCGTCGATCTCGCCTTCCCGCTCGCGCTTGGCGGCGTCGTGCTGCGTGAGATCGTGGCAGGGAAGAACTGGCGCAACCTGCCGGTTCTGGGATTGCTGAGCATCTTCACCCTCGCGGACCTTCTGTTCCTGATCGAAGCCGCGCGCGGCGGCTATGCCGCCGACGGCATCGGGATGCGGCTCGGCCTTGCCGCGGTGCTGATGATGGTCGCGCTGATCGGGGGGCGGATCATCCCCTCCTTCACGCGCAACTGGCTGGTCAAGGAGAACCACCCGGCGCGCCCTGCCCCGCCGATGCAGCGCTTCGACAAGATCGCCATGGTCGCTGCGGGTGCGGCGCTGCTGGCTTGGGTTGCGCTGCCCGAGGCGCGACTGACCGCGGCGCTGCTGCTGGCGACCGGGCTGCTGCATCTCGCGCGGCTCTGGCGCTGGAAAGGCGGGCTGACGCTACGCGCGCCGATCCTGTTCGTGCTGCATCTGGCCTATGTCTGCCTGCCGCTCGGGGCGCTGGCGCTTGGGGTTGCGATCCTGTTCCCCGCCGCCCTCACCCCCGCGACCGCGCTGCATCTGTGGACGGCGGGCGCGCTTGGCGGGATGACGCTGGCGGTGATGAGCCGTGCCTCGCTCGGCCATACAGGCCGCCCGTTGGAGGCCAGCCCCGGAACCGTCGCGGTCTATGCCGCCCTCTTCGTCGCAATGGTCGCGCGGCTCCTCGCGGGATGGCTTGGCCTGAGCGCGCTTTATTCGGTCTCCGGCGTGGCTTGGTGCGCGGCTTTCCTCGGCTTCGCTATCCTCTATGCTCCGGTGCTGTGGCAACCCAGACGGAGGGCGCAATGATGTGGCTGGCTTATGGCGGGGTGTTCGCGGCCTTCCTCGCGACGCATTCGATCCCGACGCGTCCGTCGGTGAAGGCGCGGCTGGTGGCGGCGCTCGGCGCGTCCGGTTTCACCCTTGGCTATTCGCTTCTGTCGACGGCGATGCTGCTGATCCTGATCCGCGCCGCCGCATGGCCGGACCCGATCTACCTCTGGCCCACCACCCTTTGGGCGATTGAGGCGACGCGGGCCGGGATGGCGCTGGTTTGCATCTGGTTTGCCGTCGCGCTCGGCCACCCGAACCCGTTCTCCTTCGGCGGCAGTCGCCGCGAGGAGTTCGACCCCGAGCGCCCCGGCCTCGTGCGCCTCACGCGCCACCCGATGCTGCTGGGCCTCGCGAGCTGGGCCGGGCTGCACCTGATGCCGAATGGCGATCTGGCGCATGTGCTGCTGTTCGGGGCGCTCGGAGGCTTCGCGCTGCTCGGCATGCGCCTGATCGACCGCAAGCGCCGCCGGGAGATGGGGCCGGAGGTCTGGACCCAGACGCTGCGCCGGACGAAAGCGGCGTCCCCCTTCGCGGGCCTCACGCTGGCCGATCTCGGGCGTGCGGCGCTTGGCCTCGTGGCCTACTTGGCGCTGCTGCATCTGCATGAGTATTTCGCTGGTGTCGCCTTGGTGTAGCGGGCGCGCGTTTCGAAAGCCTCGAGGATGACCGTGAAGGCTGACACGCCCCATCAGTTTCCATGACGGGAAGCGGACATTCGTTGCGCTTGGCACTGCCGTCCGGTTCGGGCTGTCAGCTGATAGTCAAACTATAAGTGCGGCCAGCCGATACGCGTTGCGCGCTGGACGAGAGTCTGTCGGCGTATTCCAGAACGCAGCAACGTCTTGGATCAGATACATAAAGAGTATTGATCGCTTCGAGAAGAACTCTCGCTGGGCTTGCGGGGCGTGATCTGCAGTAGTATCTCACATGAGCCGAGAAGATTTCGAGGCCGGTGTGGTTATTCCGGCCCTCTGTCAAACAGAGATCCAGTCGCACCAGTCTGCGAACCCGCGGCATCGACCTATCATTGGTCGGTGTCGGGGGAGTTGCGTCTGCCCCGTCCGACCACAACTTGGAAAAGACGGAAATGAAACGAAAGACTCTCATTCTTGCGCAATTACTGATCACCTTCATGATGGCTTTCCTGATGTCTGGCACCATGTCCCTCATCGCCATTGGGCCGACTGCGGAATGGCTCGCGAACTGGCCGCGGCAGGCGCTCATCGCGTGGCCAATCGCCTTCATCTTCACGCAAGTCACCACCCCTTTGGCCTTCGCGTTGGCGAACCGTGCGACGGCAGAGAGAGCTTAGACTCAAGCTAAAAACATGCACCGGGGTTTTGGCGTCGGTGCATGAAACTCGGCCACTGTGCAGAGATCATTCAGACCAAACCAAGATTTCGGCGCACTTATGCGCGTAAAAGTTTGTGCGGCTAAAACCTCGGAAAGACCCGACCGTCCATCAACTTGCGCGCCGTGCGCACTGTGCCTGCATTGGTAACGCGTCCGGTCTCATCCTGTGCAATCAAAACCTCTGCCGCACCTGTAGGGTGTTCGATTCTGAAGCTGCCACCGGCAGGCAATATTGCGAGCTCCGCGGCTGGCGAGCCCTCCAACGTGCAAGCGGTCGCGACCGACACGGCCGCGAAAACCCCGATCGTCGCGTGGACGCGATGCGGGATTAGGCTGCGGGTCGAAATCGCGCCTCCTGTTCTGGGAGCGGAGACCAGCGTCATCTTCGGCACGGATTTCTCGGTGACATCACCAAGGTTCATCATCGGGCCAACTTCTCTGCGGATCGCCTCGATCCGCGCTTTAACCTCTTCCATCGCCTCAATCTCGTCGCGGCTTTCCTCGCCCGTCAGACCGAAATCGGAGGCGCGCATCACCACGACGGGCATTCCGTTGTCGATGAGAGTGCAATCGATGCCCTGCACCGTGTCACATGTGCGCCCCGTCGGCAGCAGCGCACCACACATCGAGCCCGCGAGCCCTTCGAACATCAGCGGCACCGGAGCGGCCGTGCCGGGCACGCCGTCGATCGCCGCATCACCTTCGTAGCGCACGCGACCGACCGGCGCCTGGATCGTCGCGACCGCCACTTCTCCGGTGTTCACCATGTGGATGCGCACCTGCGTCTCGCCGTCTGTCGCCGCAACCAATCCGCGCTCGATCGCGGCGGGCCCGACCCCTGCAAGGATATTGCCGCAGGCCTGAGCATCCGACACCAGCGCCTGATCGACAAAGACCTGCAGGAAAAGGTAATCGACATCGGCATCGTTGCGCGTGGACGGGGATAGCACCGCAACCTTCGAGGTCAGCGGATCGGCCCCGCCGATCCCGTCGATCTGGTTGGGATCGGGAGAGCCCATGATCCGCAGCAAGAGATCGTCGCGGGCCGCAGGATCAGAGGGAAGATCGGCGGCGAGGAAATAGGCGCCTTTCGACGTGCCGCCCCGCATCCACAGGCAGGGAATACCCTCGTCGTTCATACCTGTCTCCCTTCGACTTGGTCCAAATATCCCGGGGGTGAATTCGCGGAACGCGAAGAGGGGGCAGCGCCCCCGGCCCCGCTCAGACGTATTTCAGCCCCTTCGTCTCGAGCCGCGGCCGCATGTCGTAGATGTCGAGCCCGAGTTCGCCCGCGGCAAGCCGCTTGCGCTTGGCCTCTTCCGCATCGAGGCGCTTTTGCGTTGCGGCGAGGACGGCCTCGGCATCGGCGCGCTTGACGACGCAGACCCCGTCGTCATCGGCCACAACGATATCGCTCGCTTCAATCGTTTGTCCGGCGCAGACGATCGGGACGTTGACCGATCCGAGCGTCTCCTTGACGGTGCCCTGCGCGGAGATCGCCTTCGACCAGACCGGGAAATCCATTTCCTTGAGATCGCGCACATCCCGCACGCCACCGTCGATGATCAGCCCGCGACAGCCGCGCGCTTGCGCCGAAGTGGCCAGAAGATCGCCGAAATAGCCGTTATCGCAGGGCGAGGTCGGGGCCAGCACCAGCACATCGCCTGCCTGCAACTGCTCGATCGCGACATGTATCATCCAGTTGTCACCCGGCGGTGCGGAGATAGTGACTGCCGAGCCAGCGATGCGCGCGCCCGCATAGATCGGGCGCATATAGCTTTGCAAGCAGCCGATGCGGCCCTGCGCTTCGTGAACGGTAGCCACGCCAGCCTCGCCGAGCGCGTCGATGACCGCCTGATCGGCGCGGGCGATGTTCTGAACAACAACGGGCATTCGCCTCTCCTTATTTCTTGACCGGCGGGGTGCCGTGGGTGTGGAAGGTCTCGATCGTCTTGAGGCCCCAGGCCTGCCCCTTCTTGCGGTCGGCTTCGGTCCAGACGATTGGCTCCCAGTCAGGATCGAGGATCAGCCGCGCGCCGGCATTGGCGATCTCGACCCGGTTCCCAGCAGGCTCCCAGACATAGAGGAAGAACGTGTTCTGGATTGCGTGCTTATGTGGGCCGGTCTCGATATGGACACCGTTCTCGAGGAAGATATCGGCGGCGCGCAGGATGTCCTCGCGCTGATCGGCGGCATAGGTGACGTGGTGGAAACGGCCCCGTCCACCACCATGCTCCTCGGTGCAGGCAAGGTCGTAACCCTTGTTGTTCACGGTGAACCAGCAGCCACCGAGACGTCCGTTGTCGAGCTTGATCATCTCGGTCACGCGCGAGCCGAGACAGGTCTCCATGAAGCGCCGGAATTCGGTCACGTCCTCGGACAGCAGGTTCAGGTGATCGAGCCTGCGCGGCGCGGCGCCGGTATGGTGGAAGCGCGAAGCGTTGTTCTTCAGCGCCGGCTTGTCAGCTTCGCCGTGCTGGTATTTCACCGTGTCGAAATAGATCTCGAACACATGGCCGAACGGGTCTTCAAAGCGGAAAGCGCGCCCGTGGCTCAGATCTCCGTCGTTCCAGCCGATCACCTTGAAATCAGACGCCTCGATCGCGGCGACACGGCGTTCCAGCGCGGCCTGCGAACTGGCGCGATAGCCGATATGGCCGACGCCGGTCGTGTCCGACCGGGTGAGTTTCAGCGTCGCGAATTCGTAATCGTCCCAGGCGCGGAGATAGGCCGAGCTCTCGTCCCGTCCCGAGACTGTCAGCCCGTAAACCCGGGTGAAGAAATCGAGGCTCTCCTCGAACTTGTCGGTCAACATCTCGACATGGCCCAGATGGGCGATATCGTAACAGGGCTCTTGGGGTTGGCTCATCGTCTTCCTCCTCTCACGCCCGCCCGGCAAGGCCGCGGCGACGCGTGGCATTGATCCCGTCCCGGCCCGTGCACCCGGGCCGGGGCAAAAACTTCACAGCTCGTCGACCGGTCGCGGGAAGATCGATTGGAAGCCTTCGGCGTATTGGCAGTCGCGCCCGCCTGACATGCCGCCGGAATTTCGCTTGAAGTGGTTCGCACGTTGCTGGGCGACGCGGGTGTAATAGTCCCACAAATGGACCTGCCCGTTCATGCACTCCATCGCGGCGCGCTTCTTCTCCCAGACTGGGGTGATGTCGAGGAATGTGTCGGGCTTCCAGCCCATCTGCTCGGTCTGGTGCGGCTCAAACAGGTAAAGCTGCGGCGCGCCGAGCACCTTCTCGCCCGGATTGTGCCCCCAGGCCTGCGCGATCATCCGCGCCTCAAGCGCGATCTGCGTCGTATACATGTGGTCGGTGTTATAGGGGTCGTATTGCGAATGGCTCAGCATGAAGCGCGGCTGAACCTTCCGGATCACGTCCACCAGCTTCATCTTGTCGTCCTGGCTCAGATGCAGGGGATAGTCGCCCAGATCGAAGGTCACCAGCTCATGCACGCCAAGCGCCCTGGCCGCAGCATCCGCCTCCGCGTGGCGGATGTCCTTGACCTCCTGAAGCGATTTACCTTCCTTCCAGAGCCGCGCGCTTTCGCCGCGTTCGCCAAAGGAGAGGCAGGCGACCGTCACCTCGTAGCCCATCTCGGCATGCAGCGCGATTGCACCGCCGCAACGCCAGACGAAATCGGCGGCATGGGCGGAAATGACGAGGGCGGTTTTCTTCTCCGACATGGGAACCTCTCGAGAAATGCGTTGGCCCGAGATAAGGCGCGGCGGCGCGAAAATCGCAAATTGGAAAGCCTTGCCCGGGTATAAGCTAAGGCTATACTGACTTTGAATTCGGCCCCATTTGCGCGAGATATCCCCCAAGCAGGGAGGGCTTCGCGCATGAAGGAAAATTCGATGCAGGAAATCGCGGTGATCGGCTTCGGCGAGGCGGGCCGCGCATTCGCCACGGGTTGGGGGCGCAAAACCTGCGCGCGTGCAACCTGCTATGACCTCAAGCTCGATACGCCCGAGACCGCCGCACCGATCCGGGAGGCCGCCACGGCGCTCGGACTGCATCCGGCGGCGAACCGGGCAGAGGCGTTAGCCCATGCGCGAATGGTGTTTTGCCTCGTGACGGCGGATCAGGCGGTGACGGCGGCGCGGGAATGCGCTCCCTTTCTTTCGAACGGGGCGCTTTGGCTCGACTGCAATTCCTGCGCGCCCGAAAGCAAGCGCGCGGCGGCGGAGGTGATTGCCGAGGCCGGCGGCCTCTATGTCGATGTCGCGGTCATGTCGCCTGTTCATCCGAAGCTGCATCGCACGCCGCTCTTGCTTTCTGGCCCGGGTGCCACGGAAGCGATTTCCTGGCTCGGCAGGCTGGACATGGAAGCACGCCGGATCGACGATCAGGTCGGATCCGCGTCGTCGGCCAAGATGATCCGCTCGGTGATGATCAAGGGGTTGGAGGCGCTGACGGCGGAGTGCTTTCTCGCTGCACGTAAGGCGGGTGTCGCGGACGAAGTGCTTGGGTCGCTCATGGCATCCAACCCTGAAATGGAATGGGGCCGCCGCGCCGCCTATAACCTCGAACGGATGATGGAGCATGGCATTCGCCGCGCGGCGGAGATGCGCGAAGTGGTGCGCACACTCGACGGGCTGGGCCTTCCCTCAGACCTGACCGCGGCGGTATCCGAATGGCATGTTCGGATCGGCGAGATGGGGCTGAAAGGGCGCGACGGTGACCTCGACACCCGCGCGCGGGAGATCTTGGAGCGACTATGATCGACGCCAACCTTCGCCACCTTCGGGTGTTCCTCGCGGTTGCGGAAGGCGGCTCGATCACCCGCGCGGCGGAGCTCTGTCACGTCTCGCAGCCCGCCGTCACGCAGGCCATTGCCAAGCTTGAGGCGGAAGCGGGCACCGCGCTCTTCACCCGCACGACGCACGGGCTGTTCGCGACCGAGGCGGGCGAGGTGCTGCGCCACCGGACGGCGCGCGCGCTCGACGCGCTCGATACGCAACTGACCGAGTTCGCGCCGCGCCTGAAGCTCACCGCGACCCGCGCGCAATTGCAGGCGCTCATCGCGGCGGCGGAGGCGCAGAACTTCTCGCTCGCCGCGCGGCGCTTGGGCGTCTCCCAACCCACCGTCCATCGCGCGATCACCCAGCTCGAGAAGGAAGCGGGACGCGCGCTGTTTCAACGCAGCCCCTTCGGGATCGTGCCGACGCGCGGCTGCGCCAATCTTGCGCGCATCGCGCGGCTGGCCTTTGTCGAACTGGAGCAGGCCCGCGCGGAACTGGGAGATTTGAGTGGACGCGAGGTCGGCCAGATCGTGATCGGGGCCATGCCGCTTTCGCGCAGTCATGTCCTGCCGAAGGCCATCGTGGCCTTCCGGAAGACGCGCCCGAACATGGCGGTGAAGGTGCTTGAAGGGAGCTATGACGAGCTGCTCGGCGGTCTGCGCCGCGGCGAGATCGACTTCCTGATCGGCGCGCTGCGCGATCCGGCCCCGATCGGGGATATCGTGCAGGAAAAACTCTTCGACGACACGCTGGTCGTCCTGGCGGGGCGCGATCATCCGCTTCTCGGCCAACCGCTTCCCTCGGCGGACGAACTCGCCAATTGGCCCTGGCTCGTGACCCGCGAAGGCACGCCGACCCGCGCACAGTTCGAAGCCGTCTTTGCCGATGCCGGGGCGAGCCTGCCGCACGGGCTGATCGAGACCGGCTCGGTGATCTTGATGCGCGAAATGGTGCAGGACGGCCGCCACCTCGCTTGCGTCTCGCGCGCGCAAGCCGAGGGCGAGATCGAACGCGGGCTCGTCGAAGTCCTTACCGACAACTTCAGCGGCACTCGCCGCCCCATCGGGCTGACCCTTCGCGACGGCTGGGAACCTACGCCCGCGCAGGCGCAGATGCTGATGGCGGTCCGCTCGACCTGAGGCGGCTATAGCCTCCCCTTATGCCTGATCGGATCGTTTCTATTGGTCATGCCGGCCCGCTCGCGCGATGGAAGAGGCATGAAACGTGACGGGTGGAGGAGAGCCTCGCCACGTCCATCCACCGGGAGGAAATTATGACCATTCGCAGCAAAGTCGCGGCTTTGGCCCTGGGCGCAGCACTCGTTGCGGGCAGCGCATCGGCCGAGGAAATGAAATTCGCCAACTTTATGCCGGCGGGGCATCCCTATGTAGGCTCGACCTTCCAGCCCTTCGCGGATGAGGTCGCGGCCAAGACCGATGGCGACGTCACGGTGAAGCTCTACAATGGCGGCGAGCTGGGCGCGGGTCCGGTCGAGCAATATAGCCGTGTCGTCGATGGCGTCGCGGAATTCGCGGTGTCCCTGCCGGGCTATACCGCCTCGCAATTCCCGCTCACGCTACTGGCCGAGCTTCCGGGCGTTCTGGACGAGCAGACCGGCACTGCGGATCTCGACAAGCATCTCGATCTCTTCAGCTCCGAATATCGCCGCACCCATCTGGTGGCGCTGTGGTCGAGCGCGGAGAACCTGCTGTTCACCCGCGACAAGGCCGTGCGCAGCCCCGACGACCTCAAGGGGATGAAAATCCGCGTGCCCTCGCGCAACACCGGCCTGCTGGTCGAAGCCTGGGGTGGCACGCCGGTTTCGATGCCGGTCTCGGAAATCTACAACGCGATGCAGACCGGCGTGATCGACGGCGCGATGATCGACGGCACCGGCATCAACGCCTTCAAGCTCGGCGAAGTCGCCAATTACATCACGATGGGCATGAAGACGACGAACTCGCCCTTCTTCATCTTGATGAACCGTGACGCCTACGCCTCGCTCTCCGACGAGGACAAGGCCGCGATCGACGCCGCCGGCAAGGATGCCGCGATGCACGGTCAGCAAAGCCAGCTCGCCGTTGCGCAGAAGGGCATCGAGGGCTTCAAGAATACCGAGGGCAAGGAAGTGATCGAGCTGAGTGCGGATGAGGCAAAAGCCTTTGACGAGCTCTCGGCCGGTATCGTCTCCGACGTCGTCGAAAAGACCGGCGGCGACGCACAGAAAATCGTCGACACTCTGAAGGCGGACAAGTGAGCGCCACTTCCGAACATACGAAGCTCCCGGCCTGGTTGATATGGTTCAACCGGGCCAACCTCTTGCTGGCCACGCTGTCGGGAATGTTCCTGATGCTCGTGCTGGGGTTGGTCTTTGTCGGGGTCTTCACGCGCTATGCGCTTGCCATGCCGATCCTCGGGATCAACGAGGTGGTGCAGCTGGCCTCGGTGGGCGTGGTGATGCTCGCTCTGCCCTATTGCACCTCCTATGAGGGCCATGTTCGGGTCGACGTGCTCGACGGGGTGATTGGCCGCTGGGGCCGCTTTCTCGGCGACCTGATGTCGCGCGCGCTGTCGGCCTGGGTGCTGAGCGTGCTGGTGCAGCGGGCGTGGCTGAAGATGCTTGATGCGCGCGAATTCGGCGACACCACCAACATGCTCGGCATTCCGCTCTGGCCGTTCTACGCCTTCATCGCCGCCGGCATGACCCTCTGCGTGATCGTGCTTGCAGTGCAATTCCTCATCATCGCTATCGGAAAGGGCCGTCCATGACGCCTCTGGAAGCCGGTTTGACCGGGATCGGCGCGCTCTTCGTGCTGATGATCCTGCGCACGCCCGTCGCCTTTGCCATGCTGCTGGTGGGCTATTTCGGGCTGTGGATTCTCGAAGGGACCCGCGCGGCAGGCGCCGTGATGCTGACCGAGAGCTATTCGGCGGTCTCGAATTATAACCTGATCGTCGTGCCGATGTTCATCCTGCTGGGCAATATCGCCTCGGTCGCGGGGTTCTCGCGCGCGCTATACGACGCGGCCTTCGCATGGGTCGGACGGTTCAAGGGCGGGCTCGCCTCCTCCTCGGTGCTGGGCTGCGCAGTGTTCTCCGCGGTGTCGGGCTCGTCGGTCGCGACCGCCGTCACCATCGGCAAGGTCGCCCTGCCCGAGATGAAGCGTCTGGGCTACGGCGATGCGCTGTCCACCGGCGCGATCGCGGCGGGCGGCACTTTGGGTTTCCTGATCCCGCCTTCGACGGGCTTCGTCCTCTACGCGATCCTCACCGAGGAATCGATCGGGCGGCTGTTCATGGCGGGTATTCTGCCGGGGCTCCTGCTGATGGGGCTGTTCATGGGGACGATCTGGCTGATCGCGACGCTGAACCCCAAGGCCGGCCCGCGCGGCGAACCGGTATCCGCGGGCGAGAAGTTCCGTCTTTTGGTGCGTGCAGGCCCGCTGATGGGGATCATCGCGGTCTCTATCGGCGGCATCTACGCAGGCGTCTTCACCCCGGTCGAAGCCTCGGCCATCGGCGCGGGCCTCGTGCTGCTGCTGGCGATTGCGATGCGCGCGATCGACTGGACGGGCTTCAAATCCGCCGTGCTGGAGACGCTGAAGACCTCGGCGATGCTCTATATGATCGTGATCGGGGCGAATGTGCTGAACCCCTTCCTCGCGGTCACGCATATTCCGGAAACGCTGGGCAATGCGATGGTGGGGCTCGGTCTCGGGCCCTATGGGACTCTCGTCATGATCATCGCGGCCTATGTGGTGCTGGGCATGTTTCTCGACGGGCTGTCGATGCTGGTGGTGACGATCCCGATCGTCTTCCCGGTGATCCAGGAGCTGGGCTTCGACCCGATCTGGTTCGGCGTCGTTGCGGTAATCGTGATCGAGATGGGGATGATCACCCCGCCGGTCGGGCTCAATGTCTTCGTGGTGAAAGGGGTCGCGCAGGATGTGCCGATGACCACCGTCTTCAAAGGCGTGCTGCCCTTCCTCTTCGCGATGATCCTGGCACTTCTACTGATCATCATCTTCCCGCAAATCGCGACGCTGATTCCGGATTCGATGTTCGGGTGAAGCGATTTCCGGCAATCGTTACAGAAAAAACTAAATGCGGACATCGGTCTCGCGGGACATGAATGACAGCAAAGGGCCAACTGCGACGCTCTGACGCCGATGGGCGGGAAATGGAAATTCGCTACGCTTTACCGCAATGTCTGCTATGCGAAGCTGTCCGTTCAGATCAAACGCGCCGGAAATGGCATAGCGCGTCGATTTGCGGTTTTGTGTATCACCTCTGGGTGAGCTCAGAGACCTGCTCCCAAAACGCGTTGAAGTGCTTGGCGTGCGCGCCATGTCCGACACTTCCGAAGCGTGAGGCAAATTGATACGCGCGCCCGCAGCTTCAGCAGCGCCGATTATCGCCTCATCTTCAAAGCCGAAGATACGGCTTGTGGCGATGGCTTTCGGGTCGCCGGATGCGCGGGCGAATGACCCTCAAGAGAGCGCCCCGATCACCGCGAGCGATCGGAGAGCTCCTTCCTCGGGGACCGCGATCCACCCGGTCGTCAGGCGGATTTGCGAATGTCCTCAGCCCGCATCGCCAGCCAGTCTTCGAGCCAAAGCGTCGACACCGAGCCGGAGATGACGTCCGGCGCCATCAACAAGGCGGCATGAAGACTCGCTGTGGTCGGTTTCGGACCGATCTGAAGTTCGCCGAGCGCGCCTGCCAGCTTCGCCAAGGCGCCGTCGCGAGTACGGTCCCAAACGATGAGCTTTCCAAGGAGTGAATCGTAATAAGGAGGGATCGTGTCACCCTCGCAGACGCCGGTGTCGAAGCGCACGCCCGGCCCGCCCGGAACCTTTAAAGTTTCGAGAACACCGGGGGCGGGGAAGAAATTCTTGTCAGGATTCTCGGCGTTGATGCGAACTTCGATGGCATGACCGCGCGCGGTGATATCCTCTTGCTTGAGCGACAGCGGCTCGCCGCCCATAATCAGAAGCATCTCGCGCAGGAGATCGACGCCGGTGATCATCTCGGTGATCGGGTGCTCGACCTGGATGCGCGTATTCATCTCGATGAAATAGAACGCCTCTCGGTCCATGTCGTAGAGATATTCCAGCGTCCCTGCCCCGCGATAGGAAACGCCCTCGGCCAGGCGCACCGCAGCGGCGCAAAGATCGGCGCGCACCGCGTCCGGAAGGGCCACGGCGGGCGCTTCTTCCCAGACCTTCTGACGGCGGCGTTGGAGTGAGCATTCCCGCTCGAACAAATGGACCGCACGGGTGCCGTCGCCGAGAATCTGCACTTCGATATGACGCGCGTTGCGAATGAAGGCCTCGATATAGACCCCGTCATCGCCGAACCCGGCCCGTGCCTCGTTCATCGCCGTGGGGAGTGCGGCGATCAGCTCTTCTCGGGTATTGGCGATACGGATACCGCGCCCGCCACCGCCAGCGGCAGCCTTGATCATCACCGGGTAGCCGATCCGTTCAGCCACCTCGACCGCCGCGTCGAGACCGTCGACACGTCCGTCGCTGCCCGGGACCACTGGCACGCCTGCCTCGATCGCGGCGCTGCGCGCGTTCACCTTGTCGCCCATCCGCTCGATCGTGGCCGCGTCGGGGCCGCAGAATGTCACGCCCAACTCGCTTACGCGGCGGGCGAACTCGGCGCTCTCGGAGAGGAAGCCGTAACCGGGATGCACCGCATCCGCACCGCTCTCCGACACCGCTTTCAGGACCGCGTCGATGTCGAGATAGGACTTCGCCGCCTGCGCCGGGCCGATCACCATCACTTCGTCCGCCAGCCGGGCGGCCAGCATCTCGCGGTCGGCTTCCGACACGACCTGTACGGTGCGAATACCCAAATCTCGGGCTGCTCGGATGATGCGCACGGCGATCTCGCCGCGGTTCGCGATCAGAAGCTTCTTAATGCCGGAACCCTGCGACGTCATTCGGACACCTCGATCTCGCACAGCACATCGCCCGGCTCGATGCTTTCGCCATCGGGCGCTGCGTAACCCTTGAAGGTTCCCGCCACCTCGGCCTCGATCGGAATGTAGGACTTCATGACCTCCACGAGCGCGAGAGTATCCCCCACAGCCACGGCATCGCCGGGCGCCTTGAACGGCTCGGCTTCAGGCGAGGGGCGGTGAAAGACGAGCCCCGGAAGTGCAGCTTCGATTTGCGTGATGGCCATATCGGGCCTCCTGTTGGTCTCGTGTTACTTGATGCGGGCGAGAACCCGGTCGAAGGCGGCCAGGAACTGGTCTGCGTTCTCTCGGGTGAAGACGAGCGGCGGGCGGATCTTGAGCACGTTATGCGTCTTCGAGCAGGCCGAGATCAGCACACGTTCCTCCCGCAGACCGTTGACGATGGCCGACGTCGCGGCCGCATCCGGCGTCTTGGCGGCGCGGTCAGACACGATCTCGACCCCGAGGAACAGCCCCGCGCCCCGCGCGTCTCCGATGCAAGGATGGGCCTCCGCCCGAGCGCGGATCCCGTCCTGAAGATAGGCGCCGATCTCGCGCGCGTTCTCGGTCAGCCCCTCGCCTTCGATCACGTCGAGCACGGCGGTCGCGGCGGCGATCGCGACCGCGTTGCCCCCGAAAGTGTTGAAATACCGCGCCTTGCGCCCGAATTCCTCGACCAGCTCTGGGCGCACGGCAACGCCCGCGACCGGGTAGCCATTGCCCATCGGCTTGCCCATGGTGACGAGGTCGGGGACCACGTCATGACGCTGGAAGCCCCAGAGCGCATCGCCGGTCCGTCCGAAGCCCGACTGCACTTCGTCGGCGATGTAGACAGCACCAGCCGCGTGTGCCGCGTCGACCGCCCCCTTGAGGAAACCGCGCGGCCCGTCGAAGACCCCATCGCTGGCGAATATACCGTCGCAGATGAAGAGTGCGGGCTTGATGCCGTGCCGCTTCAGATCGGCGAAGGCGGCCTCGACGGCGGTGGCAAAATTCGCCGCCATGTCCTCGCCCTGACGATAGGCATCCGGCGCGGGCACGGTACGCACATGCGGACCGAGATCGACATTCGCGCCGAGCGAGGGGGAAAACTCGGACACCGACTGGGTGATGCCGTGATAGGCCGTCTCCGTCACGACGATCCCGAGCCCCCCGGTATAGGCCTGCGCGATGCGCACGGCGAGGTCGTTGGCATCGGACCCGGTGCAGGTGAACATCATGTGCCCGATCTCGTCCGGCATCGTGTTCAGAAGCCGTTCGGCATAATCGAGGATACTGCCGTGGATATAGCGGGTGTTGGTCGCGAGGACGCCGGCCTGAGTCGCGATCGCCTCGACCACCTTGGGATGACAATGGCCGATGGAGGTCACGTTGTTATAGGCATCGAGATAAGCGTTATCTTCTTGATCGAAGAGCCAGGCCCCCTCGCCGCGCACGAGATGCAACGGCTTGTCGTAGAAAAGGCGATACGCCGGGCCAAGCAGCGCCTTGCGCCGCTCGATCATCTCGCGCGTTTCAGGGTCGAGATCCGTGGCACCTTCTTGGAAGGCATTGACCATGCCGGTGTCAATATTCATGCGTTCACTCCATATCGCACGCGCTGAGCAAAGCCCGGGTCACGTCCTGGGTGGGAAGGGTCGCGAAACGGGCCATCGCCGTGCGGGCAGGTCCGTTGTTGCGCAGGATGTAGGCAGCGTTTTCGGGGTAGCGCGCTGCACGCCAGTTGGTGATCGTGATCGAAGCTACGAGGCGCGCCACCGTCAGATCGCGTAGCAGCTCCACCTCCTCGCGCTCGAGCGGCAGGACGGCGTGATAGGAGGCCACGAGACGTGCGATTGCGTCGAGCGGATCGTCTTCGCTCGCCAGATAGGAGGCGGCGACGGCCACATCGATGGCGAGATAAGTGTTCACCATGTCGCCGAAATCGAGAATGCCGGTGATCCGGTCCTGCTCGCTCGCATCCACGAGGATGTTGTGGTGGTTCATGTCGTTATGGATCACCTGACGGCGCAGACCGCCGAGCGCAGGGGCAACCTGCGCCTCGAAATGATCGAGCTCGCGCCGCACCGCATCCGCCACCGCATCCTCGCCGAGGCTCTCGGTCAGTGGGCGCAGGCGCGGGAGATGCTGGATGTCCCACAGCAGTTCATGGCGCGCACCCGGATGGTCGAACCCTTCGAGCGCCCGGCCCAGCCGCGCCGTCATCGCGCCGATCCCGGACTGCATCCGCGCCGTCATCGGCACGTGATGCAGCGGCGTGCCGTCAAGCCAGGACAGAACCCGCACCACGCTGGTGCGCCCCGACGGCAGCTTTAGCCGCTGCGTGAACGCACCGTCGAGCGCAGCCACCGCGCGCGGAAGTGGAAGCTCGGGATCGACCCGGGCAACCCAGCGCAGCGCCGCGGTCTGGAACTCCGTGTTGAGCGGGTCCTCGACCGCATTCGAGATCTTCAGGATGTAGTCCTGCCCAGTCCCGGTCACGATGCGGAAATTCTGGTCTCGCTCGCAGGCGATTTCGATCGCTGAGCCGTCGATCCCCCAGTGATCGCGCAAAAGATCCTGCGCCTGATCGGGCGTCAGCCGCGGCGGCGCGCTGGCCAACAGCCCAGCCAGAAGGGTGTCTTGGTCGACCGCAGAGCCGTCTGTCATCATCGCTTCAGGCATTTTCCAGGATCTCGGGTTTGGTTTTTGCATCGATTTCGGCCCGCAGCGCCGCTGCGCCGTCGCGGTCCACACGGCGGAAACGCAGGGTCTCGTTCGGCTTGGCCTGCGCCAGCTTCCAGAAGGCGGCGCTCGCGATGGTGAAGGGGTTGATGAAGCCGCCGGTGCTCGGCGCGTCATTGACGAGGATGATCGGCGTCTGACCGGCAAGGTTCACAGCCCCCATCGGATAGCCGTGGTCGATGATGTTCGACGGGTCCTGCCCGTGATCCGGGGATTTGTTCAAAGCCTTGTCGGAAAACCCGAAATCCGGGCCGGTCAGGCGAATGCCGGTGCGACTGCTCTTTGTCTGAATCTGCCAGTCGGTCGAAAAGAACATCTCGATCGTCGCCTCGTCGAGCCAGTCGTCATTCGGCCCGCACAGCGCCTCGACCTCCCAAACGCGGTCGGTGCCGATCACCGGGCGCGCGGATTCGGGCAGAACGTAGAGGGCGCTCGTCTCCGAGACGCCGACCGGCAGCGTCTGACCCGCGATGAGGGCATGACCGCCGACGCCCGCCTGATGGAACACGGCGCGCGAACCCAGAACCGGCTCGGTCGCGATCCCGCCGGACACCGCGAGATAGGCCCGCGCGCCGGTCTTGGCGAAGCCCATGGTCAGCGTCTGGCCCGCCGAGACCGCGACGGTCGCGTACATCGGGATCGGCGCGCCATCGAGCGCGGGCGACATGTCCGCGCCGGTGACGGCGATCAGCATGTCGGCATCGAAGGTCAGGGTCGGCCCCATGAACTGGCACTCCAGCGCAGCAGTGTCGCGGTCATTACCGACAAGGATATTGGCCTGGCGGAACGACCAGGCGTCGAAGGGCCCCGAGAGCGGGAACCCCTGCTCCAGAAAGCCCTCGCGCCCCGGAAGCTCCTGCACGCAGGTCTGAAGACCCGGTTTCACCGTGGTGATGGTGCGGCTCATTTGGAGGCCTCCTCTTGCGCCTTGGCCCAGTCGAGATAGCGGTCGACCGAGAAGACCTGGTAATCGACGATGTCGTGACGGAACGTCCCCTCGGCGACGCGCGCTTCGATCTCGCTGTATTCATCGCGTTCGACGGGCTTGAACCGAACCCGGTCGCCAGCCCGGAACAGCGCGAGACTGTCCCTGAAGTCGGGAAGCCGCTGCGCCCCGTCATAGGTCGGCGCCGGCGTATGGCCGATAAGCTGATAGCCGCCCGGCGTCGCGTCCGGATAGATACAGGTTAACGCACCACCAAGACCGACCGCCCCTTTCGGGGTATGGGTGCGCGGCGGATTGTATTTCGGCGCGATGATCCGCGCAGTGGGATTGAGGGCGAGCAACGAGCACAGACCGGGCCAGAAGCCGAGCGCCGCAACCCAGTATTCGGTCGAGGCGTGACGGCGGCGCAGCGCGGCACGATCCGGCAACCCGTTCAACTCGCAGATCAACTCGGGATCGGGCGTCTTCTCGGGATAGTCCTTGCGGTAGTCTTCGACGCAGGCTTCCGTCTTCTCATCGAAATAGAGCACAGGAATGGTGATCAGCCGACTTGCGAGCGATCCCGTCACCCCGCGCCCCATCTCGGCATAAAGCGCTTCGATCTCGTGGCACAGGTCTTCGTAGGAGATACGGTCGGGATCGTAGTTCACCTGGAACGAGGCCAGCTCGGGGATCAGATCGACAAGGCCCGCGATTTGCGCCTCTCGCACAGCAGCGACAAGTCGGTGAACGATGAAGTTGATGGTGAAATCCATCCCGTCACCCAGCTCGACCTCGATCGCGCGATCTCCTCCGGGATAGAATCGCAGAGCTTCGTGAAGCATTCGACCTGTTCTCCTCTCGGCTATTTTTCGACGCATCCGCGCGACTTTGCCGCTGGATCTTCCTCAGTTGGAGTATATGATATATCAATTAGCGTCAACGGCCTTTACCCGTCGACACAAAGTAAGATACCAAGTTGGGAAGCGGACCACGCGCAGCGAAAGGCATTCGAGTGAAGAAGATTGAGCACCAGTCATTGAGCGACCAAGCGTATCACGCGATCCGGGACGGGATGCAGGAGGGCCTTTTTATCCCGATGGAGCCGCTGGTCATCCGCACGCTCGCGGCGAACTACGGAATCTCTGCCACCCCGATCCGCGAAGCGCTTCAACGGCTCGTCGCCGAGCGCCTTTTGACGGTGCTGCCGAATCGGTCGATCGTGGTGCCCCGCATGACCCAGAGACGATTTCGCGAGCTCATGCCAATCCGCGCAGCGCTTGAAGGAATGGCGGCGGAACTGGCCGTCGATAAGTTCACCGAGGACGAGATCGCACAGCTCTCGGAGCTGACCGCGCGAGTGGAAGAGGTCGCGAAACGCCATGATTCCGCGGGCTATCTGACCCTCAACCGCGAATTCCACTTCACCGTCTACCGCCGCGCGAACAATCCAGAACTCCTCCTTCTTATCAATGACTTATGGCTAAAGGTTGGCCCCGTTTTTACCGGCCTTTTCGACGATGAGCACTTCAAACACCACGCCAATGACGAACACCGCAATATCCTCGCAGCGATCGAGCGGCGCGACGCGGAAGCAGCGGGTCGGTTCATGCGGCAGGACATCGACATTGCCGCGAAAGCATTGCTTCCGCTGATGCCGCTGACCGAGGGGGCCTGAACGCGACCCCGGCCAGAACCCAAGTAGACACCCACCGGGGCGGCATCTTGCCGCCCTTATTTTTTTTTGCGCAGCAGGCCCTGCGCAAAATGCCCCGGCAGCACCCGGCGACCAAACCGCGCCTCACCCGCCTCGCTGCCGACATCCGTGCCCTGCCCAAAAAAACAGCCACCCGCCCAGATTCGCTCTCGTCACGCGATTTTCGCTTGCGACGCAAAGAGGCGCCATACGTTTTCGGCCCCGACCTGCTTCCCCTTGGGAAAGATTAACTTGACACAAGGTGGTGATATCGTCGTTATAGGATACATGATATATCATTTGGAGGCGAAGATGGTGACGATCAATTGCGATATGGGCGAGTCTTACGGGATTTACGCGTTCGGCGACGACGCGGCCTGCATGCCCTTCGTCACCCATGCCAACATCGCCTGCGGCTTTCACGCCTCCGATCCCGTGGTCATGTGCGACACCCTGCGCAAGGCGAAGGCCGCCGGCATCAATGTCGGCTCCCACCCCGGCCTGCCCGACCGTGAGGGCTTCGGGCGGCGGCGGATGCAGATGCGGCGCGACGAGATCTACGCGCTCATCATGTACCAGACGGGCGCGCTGCAAGCGCTGGCAGCGGCCGAAGGGCTCACGCTCTCGCACATCAAGCCGCATGGCGCGCTCTTCGGCATGGCTCAGAACGAGATGCACGTGGCGGAAGGGGTTGCGGATGCGGCCGAAGCGCTCGGCCTGCCGGTGATCGCCTATTCCGACTGCTGCATGTCGGAGGTGTTCACCCGCCGCGGAATCCCTTTCAGCTGCGAGTTCTATGCTGATCTCGACTATGGTGACGACGGACGCCAGATCATTTCGCGCGAGCATGAGAGCGTGCCGCCTGAGGCCGTCGCCGAGAAGGTCCGCCGCGCCGTGCTCGAAGGCATGACCACCGCCGTGAGCGGCAAGGACGTGTCGGTCGTCGCCGAAAGCATCTGCGTCCATTCCGACACCCCGAACGCGATCGCCGTCGCGAAGGCCGTTCATCAGGTTCTTATGGATGAGGCGAGGCTGACCACCGCATGACCGCCGTGCGCATCATATCGGGCAATTCGCTTCAGGCAGAGCTGACGGACGATCTCGCGCCGGTTTTGCGCGCGATTGCGGCCAAGCTCGGGCCCGACGGGCGCGCGGCGCTCTACACATTGGGCGCGCGCGTGCGACGCGCCACCACCGGCACGGAAATCGCCCGTCATTTCTGCGCGGACGGAACGAGCGAGGTGCTTCTGCGGGAAGCGCTGGTGTCGGCGGACCGCGATCTGGGCGACGGCACCGCGCGCATGGCCGTGATGACCGGCGCCGCGCTGGCGACCGGACGTCGGTCCGTCGCCGCGGGTGTGCATCCTTCGCGCCTTATCCGCTCTGTCGATGCGTTGCGCCCCGAGATTACGCGCCATTTCGAGGCCGTCACGGAAGACGTCGATGATAACGAAGGCATCCTCGCCGCTGCAGCCCTTCCCCCCGACGCGACGGATGCCCTGCACCGCGCGCTCGAACTCGCAGGGTCCGAGGGTCATGTCGAGCTGAGCGACCAGCCGGAACCCGGACTGCGCCTCGATCATGTCGAAGGTTTTTCCGCCGATATGGAGCCGCTCCTGTCGGGGGTGCTGACGCATATGGATGCGGTCCACGTTCTGGTGGTCAACGACATCCTGACCGATTTCAAACGCCTCGCCCCCGTGATCGAAGGTTTCGCGCAGAGCGGCAAGTCGCTGCTGATCGCGGCGCGGGGGCTCGAGGGCGCCGCCAAGCAGCTTCTGGAGCGCAACCGGCAGGCCGGCGTTCTGCGCGTGGCCGCGATCACGCCGCGCGACAAGGGCCCGCGCGCCGCCGAAATCCTGCGGGACCTCGCGGTCGCGACCGGCGCGGCCCTCGTGGATGACGAGACCGGCCAGACACTCGACACACTCACGCCCGAGCATCTCGGTGCGGCAGAGGCGTTCCGGCGCAGCGGAGATCACGTGACCTTCTCCGCCCCCGCCGGCGACGCCGCGGCCATCGCGCTGCGGCTTCAAGACATCGCCCACGAAATCGAACGCAACCGCTATCTCGCACTCGACCGCGAACATGCTCAACGGCGCTACGCCCGCCTCTCGGGACGCTGGGTCGAGCTTTTCATCGGTCCGCACAGGACCGAACCCGATTTGCGCGCACGGATGGCACGTGCGCTTGCTTCGGTGCGCTCGGCGCGAACTGGCGGCACCCTGACAGGTGGAGGCGTCGGCCTTACCGAAATCGCCGCGCGCCTCGATGCCGAACGTCCGTCCGACCCTACCGATCGCGCCGCCCGAGCCCTTGTTGGCGAGGCTCTGCGCGCGACCGGACGCGCCTTGCGACGCAACGCCGGACTGGAGCCCCTCGACGGCGTCCTTCCTGCCGACTCTGTGCGGGACCCGGCCCGGCTTTCGCGCGACGTGCTCGACCTCGCGCTGTCGCTCGCATTGCGCATTCTGACACTTGAGACGGCCGTGCTGCGCACGCCCCATCACTCTCACTAATCGACTGACTTGAGGACATGAAATGAAGGATATGCACAGCGAACCCATGCTCGAGGTCAGCAATGTCGTCCACAAGTACGGCAGGGTCACCGCGCTGTCCGATGTGTCGCTGTCAGCGGCGAAGGGCGAATTCCTGACGATCCTCGGCTCCAGCGGCTCGGGCAAGACGACGATGCTGCGCGTGATCTCCGGGCTGGAAACTCCCTATTCGGTCGACCGTCTGCGCATCGGGGGCGAAGATGTCGTGGGGCTGCCCGCAGCCAAGCGCAACTGCACCACGGTGTTCCAGAACTACGCGCTGTTCCCGCATATGAACGTGATCGAGAACGTGGCCTACGGCCTGCGCATCCGCGGCCGTACGGCCCAGGACTCGACCGCCGAGGCGAAGCGTGCGCTCGAGATGGTGCAACTCGGGGCCAAGGCCGACCGCTCCATCGGGCAACTCTCCGGCGGGGAACGCCAACGTGTGGCACTTGCGCGCGCGGTCGTCACCCGTCCCGCGATCCTGCTCCTCGACGAGCCGCTCGGCGCGCTGGACGAGCGCCTTCGTCAGGACATGCAGCTGGAGCTCATGGAGCTTCAGCGCAAACTCGGGATGACCTTCATCTACATCACGCACTCCCAGGAAGAAGCGCTGACCATGAGCGACCGCGTCGTTCTGATGAAGCACGGCCGGATCGAGCAAAGCGGCGCGCCGCTCGACCTGTTCGACCGCCCGGTGACGCGGTTCGCTGCGGATTTCATGGGCTACGAGAACATTCTCGACGGCAAGCTTCTGCGCAAGGACGGCGAGATCGGCGAGGTGGAACTGGTCGGCGGTGCAGTCGTGCGCGGCACTCTCGCCACCTCTGACATTCAGCCGGGCGGCGCCATCAACCTTGCCATCCGGGCCGAACGGATCGGACCGGTCGCAGCCGACGAGGACGGGCTCGATGCCACCCTGTCCAACCGCGTCTATCGCGGGAAATACACCGACATGATGGTCGAGACGAAAGCGGGCACGCTGCGTCTGCGGTCCTGGCACGGTGCGCCCAACGAGAAAGGCGCCATCTCGCGGGTCGGCTGGAAGCTATCGGACGCCGTGATTTTCCCCGAACACAAGGGCTGATCGCGTCGATCGGTCCACCTTCGGGAAAACTGGCTTACGCAGCCGCTCGAGACGGCGCGAAGCCCCAACAGGAGAAGGAAAAAATGAAGGACAAGTTCTCTACGTTCGATCAGATCGAACTGACCCGGCGCAACATGCTTCGCGGCATGGGCGCGGTTGCTGGCACGGCAGCCCTCGCGGCTACCGGTCTCGCACCCCGTGGGGCGATGGCACAGGATATGCCCGTCGTGCGGGCTTACGGCGTTCCGACCGCCGCGCTCAAGGATTGGTCGCCGCTCGAAGCCAGCCTTGGCATCAAGTGCGAACTCAACGGCACCTCGAACGATGTCGGCGTTTTCATGCGCGACATCATGGCGTCGAACCTCGGTGACAGCACCGACATCTACATCTTCGAGAGCGGCACCGAAGACATTCTCGGCCCGCGCGGCATGTATGCCAAGATCGAGACGGACCACCCCGAACTCACCCTGTGGGAGCGCACGTCGGATGCTTGGAAACGCTCGCCTGTCGTCACCGACGAAGAGGGCAACCAGTGGGGCGTTCCGGTCATCGGCAACGCCGACAGCTTCGGCTATGTGCCCGAGGCCATCGGCGTCGATCCCGCAAGCGAGGAAGAACTCTCGTGGTCGCTGATGTTCGAAGACGAAGCCACCCGCGGCCGCGTCGCCTACGGGCAGGGCTGGAGCTACTCGATGCCCTCCGCCGCGCTCTACCTGAAGGAAACCGGCAAAGCCGACATTAAGAATGTCTCGGATATGACCGCCGAAGAAGCGGCGGTGGTCGCGGACTTCCTCATCGAGCGCAAGAAAGCGGGTCAGTTCCGCACGCTCTACGGTGCCTTCGAGGAGCAGATCCAGCTTCTGACCAACAAGGAAGTCGACGTGATCAACTGCTGGGAACCGGCAGTGCGTGAAGCCAACAACGTGCTGGGCGAGAACGCGACGCGTTACGCCTACACCGTCGAGGGCTACTTCAAATGGGGCCACGGCGCCTATGTCGCCGCCCCCGCGATGGAACGCGACAATGTCGACAACATCTACAAGATGCTGAACTACTTCCTCGGCGGCGAATACCGTGCGCTTCAGGCCCGCGATCGCGGCTATGCCGGCCCGAACATGGACCTCGGCGTGGCCTATGCCGAAGAGAACGGCTGGAGCGACGCGGAAATCGAAGCCCTGCGCGCCACCGAAGCCAAGGTGAACCGCAAGTTCGAGAAGCCCTTCACCTCGACCACGACGCCGCAGGACGCGTCCGACATCGAGGAGCAGTGGCAGCGGTTCCTCAACGCCTGATCCCTTCGCGTCCTCCGCGCCTGCGGGGGACGCTACCCGGCCTCGCCAAAGGGCCGAACACCACAGGAAGATAGATGACCATGAACGCCGAATTGGATGCGCCCATGACGCAGACCAGACCGAAGGACAAAGGCCGCAAGCCCGCTATGAGAATCCCCGTCGCAACCGTGGCGCTATGGGTGATCTGCGCGGCCTGGACCGTGCTGGTGATCGTTCCGCTCCTCATCCTGTTCGTCTACAGCTTCTTTTCGACCGAGTATTTCCAGACGATCTACGAGCCGAGCCTCGAGACGTGGAAGGGCCTCTTCGCCTCGGGGCGCTGGGAGGTCACGCTACGCACGCTGCGCATCGCGCTGACCGTGACGCTGATCGAGCTCGCCATCGGCTTCCCCTTCGCGCTCTGGCTTGCTAAGGGAGCGCGCAGCCAGATGGCCCGTGCCGTGTTCCTCGCGCTGCTGACCATTCCGTTCTTCCTCGACCTGTCGTCGCGCACGATCGTCTGGCGCGCGATCCTCGGTCAGAACGGCCTGATCAACACCGTCCTCATGTCGACCGGGATCACCGATGCGCCGCTCGACTGGCTGCTCTACTCGGAATTCTCGGTGCATTTCGGGATGATCCCGGCCCTGTTCCCCCCGATGGTCCTGCCGATCTACATGGCCATCATCCTCATCGACGACACCCTGATCGAAGCCTCCAACGACCTCGGGGCGACCCCGGCACAGACCCTTTGGAAGGTGATCGTGCCCCTTTCCCTGCCCGGCGTGATGGCGGGCTTCGTCTTCACGCTCGGACCGGCGCTGGCCGCATGGGTCGAGCCGGGAATGCTGGGCGGCGGCTTCGTGAACCTGCTGTCGAGCTCGATCGAGAGCGCCTACACCGCCCTGCGCTATCCCGTCGTCGCCGCCCTCTCCGCATTCGTGATCGGCCTCCTGCTGCTGATCCTCGCGGTGATGGCTCTCATCCTGCGCCACCTCGGCGGCGCGAGACTCGCGCTGCGCCGATGACCACGGGCAAAAGGAAAGACCAATGACCGACATGACCGCCACGACAGGCCCCGCTTCGCTCGAAACCAGCTACAACCCGAATTGGAAGCGGCTCGGCAAATGGATGGGCATCGCGATGCTCGCGCTGATCTACTTCCCGCTGCTTTGGCTCGTCTTGCTGTCGATCTCGAGCGACCCGCTCTCCGGCATCCCCGGCGCCTTCTCGCTGCGCCACTATCAGGCACTGTTCGCGAGCAGCGACTGGCACATGCCCTTCGTGTCCAGCATCGTGATTGGCCTGATCGTCGGATTGGTTAGCGCAGTCACCGCCACAGTGATCGGGCGCGAAGTACCGCGCATGGCCAGCCCCGGCCCGATGCTCCTCGTCTTCGTCCTGCCGCTCTTCGTGCCCGGCATGTCGATGGGCGCTGCCCTCTTCATCTTCAGCCAGTCCGTGCTCGGTCTCGATCTGGGCTTCTGGTCGATCGCCGTGGGGCACTATGTCTGGGCCCTACCCTTCGCACTCCTGATCGTGCTCGTCGTGACACTGCGCTTCGACCATACCCTGATCGAGGCGGGACGCGACCTCGGGGCGAGCGACTGGCGCGTCTTCAAGGACATCGAGTTTCCGATCCTCATGCCGGGCATCGTCAGTGCGGGCCTCTTCGGCTTCCTGATGTCCTTCAACGAGGTCATGCGGACGATCTTCCTGCGCGGCACATCAGAGACCATGCCGGTCTGGAACTGGGTGCAGGCGGCAGCCCAGCAAAGTCAGGTGCCGATCATCTTCGCCCTGTCCTCTCTCGTGCTGCTGGTGACACTTCCGCTTCTCAGCGCGATGTTCTGGCTGCTGTTCGTGCGGTTGAACCGGACCTGAACTTCCAGTCGCCCGCGATTATCTCCCAACTGAGGCGGCGCTGGACGCGGTTCGCAAGCATTGCATCCGCTCTCCCTGACACACCTGTTTCGCGCGCCGGGAGCGTATTAGGGTACTGTGCGCCAAGATAGAGTGTTGGCCACCATTCCCTTTCGGCCTCTGGAAGACCTCAGCCACCTTCTAAGCGGAGCGGTGCAGACTGCCCATCTGAGAGCCATGTCTGCGGCGCAGTATCGCCCAAACCCGTTGATCAAAGGCACGCGGATCACTTGCCGATCTGTGCTTGGCAGGCTTAGCGACGGCGATACCTTGGATGATCTCTGTGAAGAGCATCCCTCGATCCCAAGAGAAGCATTCGAGGGCGTTGCTACCTATGCCCGCACCCACCCCGTGGGGAATCCTCCGAAGGCAGACCTGGACGACGATGAGCCAGAAGTGTGCCCGACAGAGTTACAGATCTGCTCCTTTTCGGTAATGGCAAATTCGCGAACCGGATTTGGCCTCTTTCACTAACCAACACCCCGTGAGCCAGCGTTTCACGACTGAGAACACAAGTGAGGGCACCTACAATGCTTCGGAGGGAAGGCAGCAGGAGCCTCCTTCAGAAACGTAGCCCAAGCAGTAGGTAGCTGCGACAGGGCGAATTGGCCGGTTTGAGGCCGACAGCATCTCCAGTGAGCTGTGCCTCCGCGGCAATGGTGACCAAGCGATCTTGATTTCAGGCGTTCTCGGAATTGGCACGAAAAATGATCTCGGAATCGGAGCCGCCGAGTTTCCCAGTTTCAAAAATTTGCTAAGAATATGGGCTGGTTTTTCTTTCCATCAAAACAGGAAAAGCTAAGGTCGACTCGGAAAGAATTCGCTTCGTAAGATACCGACTTAAAACGCAAAGTTACGCGAAATTTGCGCAAACCTATGCGCAAAAGACCCGCAAAGCTTTGCTTGAAGCTCGCCAGAATCTACAAACGAATTCAGCGTACAGCCCGCAACATTGCGCGCCGCCCCACAGGCCCTGTGGCCACGCAGAAGTCGAACCGCGCGAGAATACCCTGTTTCCGGAAAGATCTTTGCAATTTTGTCCAGTTGTCGGCCCTCCTTCACGGAGTTGGATATCGCACAGCTATGTGGGAGGAAGTAGGCATAACAAAAAGCATTGGCCTACGGATTTTTCATGACACGCATTCTCCTTCTCGTTGCGACTTTTTCCGGCCTGCTGGCGGGACCGGCAGCGGCCGAAAAGCAAATCTACAAGGTCACGCTGGGCCACCGATCCCTGGGCATGCTGCAATTCGAGGGGCAAGGCAGTAATGCGAAACTGCTGCTCTCGCTCGACAACACGCCGTTCGGCTTGGACGACGGAACCTTCGAGGCGGTGACGCAGGCCAAAGGTCATGAGGTCGATTACCTCGGGACGAGCCGGGGCAGCGAAACGCGCGATATCGCGATTGTCCGCGAGGCGGACACCGTGACGGCCGTTAAGATTACACCGCGCTCTGAGATGACCGAGATGACGGACGCCGGAAAAGTCCCCGCCGGTGTGATCTCCCCGACGGAATTCTTCGCAAAGCTGGCAAACGGTGAAACCTGTCCTTCGCCGATGGCCATGTATGATGGTCGTCGCGTGGTGCAGATGGCGACGACGGCGATGAAGCAAAACGACGACACCGTGATCTGCGACCTATCCTATCGCGTTGTCTTGGGCCCCGGATATGTCTGGCCGTTTTACTTCAAGTCGTTCGATGTGCATGCCGCCTATGACGCACGCAAGCTTGCTACATTCAGCATGAGTGGCGGCGGGTTCACGGTGAGGCTGACCCGGCAGTAGCCGCACGTCCCAGCACGTTCAGGGTGCGGCCACCTGGATCCTCAGTGAGCGGTCCGGCGATGCGGGAGCGACGCCTGACACGGGACTGCGCTCATCGCGCACCGAGGGAACCGCGCTCGCGTGCGAGACCGAGCATCGCAAACACTGCCAGTCCGCTGAACAAGGTGCTCATCACCACGGCCTCGTGCCAGCCCGCGAAGAAGCGCTCGCCATCGCGTCCGGCAATCAGGATCGAGATCAAGGCGATCCCGAGGGCGGAGCCGAGGTAGCGCGCGGTATTGTTGGCGGCCGACCCCATCGCGGCGCGCTCGGGCGGGACGGATTGCACCGCCTCATGCCCCAGCGCGGCGTTCAGGATACCGTTCGAGACCCCGGCAATCAGCAGCCCCGGCACGAGGATCGCCCAACTCGCCGCAGGCGTCGCGAGCAGCATCAGGGCCTGCCCGACCGCGCAGCCGACGATCCCGCCGATCACGCGCTGGCGCGAGCTCCAGCGCCCGGGCAAGCGATGCGCGTTGAGCGCAGCGATCGCGGTCAAAGCCGACCATGCGAGGAGAACGAAAGCGGCCGTAAGTGGCGTCTGCCCCATACCGCGCACCAGCACGGTTGGCACCAGAGACATCAGCGCGAGCACGCCCGCGCCCGAGGCGAAAGCCGCGAGTGTTGCGCCGGTGAAGGGCGCATGGGCAAAGAGATCGAGCCGCAGGATCGGGTTCGGAGCCCGGCGTTCGGTGCGCAAAAAGAGAGCCAGAAAGGCCAGCGCGCCCAATGCGAGCAAGCCCACCACGCCGAAAGCTCCCAACCGCAACTCGGTGAGCGCCGAGAGCAGGCAGCCGAGGCCGAGCATCAGAAGCAGGCCGCCCGTGAGGTCGACCCTATGCGGGCTGCGCGGGCTCTCGGGCAGGCGGGCCGAGGCGCTCAGCGCAAGGATGGTCGCGGCAAGCGCGATCGCCCAATGCCCTGCGGGCCATCCGCCAATCGGCAGCAGCGCCGCGGCGAGGATCGGCCCCAGCGCCACGCCCGCGCCAAGGCCCGCGGCCCAGATCGCGGCGGCACGGCGGCGTGGCTCGCCCTCGTAGATCTGGCCCAGAAGCCCAAGACCACAGGCCATGATCCCGGCGCTGCCGAGTCCCTGCACGACACGCGCGACGATCAGGAACAGACCGGTCGGCGCGAGTGCAGCGGCAACAGAAGCGAGCGCGGTAAGCCACAGCCCGCCCACGAAGGTTCGCCTCCGCCCCAGCGTATCGCCGAAGGCCCCGGCGATCAGAAGCCCGCAGGCCGCCCCCAATGGCATCCCCGACATGATCCACGCCTGCTGCGCGGGGCCGAGCCCGAGCGCGGCGGTCATCGCCTCGAGCGTGGTCAGCGGCAGGGTGAAAACAACGAGGGACAGGAGTGTCGCAAGCGCCACGATGGCGAGCGGGGCTTTGGGGGTAACGGGCATTTCAGCTTTCCTTGGTCACGCGATGCCGAAGCCAGACGAGACCGCTCTCCAGCGTCTCGGTCTGACCCAGTTCCAGCGACTTGGTCGGGCCGGCGATCAGCCCCACCTGGGTGGTCGGGTTTGACAGTTAGGGCATGACTGGCCCTGGTCCATCGGGACAAGGGATTCCGGGGCCGGTGGACGTTAACCCAAAGCACAATGCTGTCTTTGGTGTCGTCGTGCCACCGGCGCGACGGTCCACTTCAGTGGGGGGAACGGAACAGTATGCGGACCGGAAGAGCGACCAGCACACCGCTTTGCATATCGACGGATCTCAGAGTGTGAAGGCGGTGCGGAACGCCTCGAGTGCCGCCTCCTCATCGCCCTGCGCGAAGGCCTCCATGGCGACCGGACCGCGATAGCCCATCTGCTGCAGCGCTTTCGCCACACCGGCATAGTTGATCTCACCCGTGCCCGGCTCGAAGCGCCCCGGATTGTCGGCCACCTGAACCTCGCCGATCCAGGGCAGGCTCGCCTTGCACCAGCGGATCAGATCCCCTTCGCCGATCTGCGTATGATAGAGGTCGAGATTGATCCGCAGCTGCGGGCGATCGACGGTCGAGACCAGCGCCAGCACATCCGCGGTAGAGCCGAAAGGACAGCCCGGATGATCGATCGGGTTGAGGTTCTCGAGCGTGAAGACCACCCCCTCTTCCTCGGCCAGATCGCAAATCCGGTTCAGCGTATCGCAGGCCCGCTGGAACATGCCCGGTGCGAAGCTGCCATGCTGCGGGATCGGGATACCGCCGTCGCCAAGACCCGTGCCATGCAGGTTGAGCCGGTCCACGCCGAGCCGCTTGCCGACCGCCGCGGTCTCACGCGCCGAGCGCAGCAGCATTTCCGCCCCCTCTGGGTCACTCAGCCGCCCCTCCAGATAGCCGTTCATGATCGTGTAATTCGCCCCCACCGCCTCGAGCTTATCGAGGTCGTGATCCGGCCAGTTCCACAACCCCACGCCGAAGCCCATCTCGGTCAGCCGCGCTGCGCGCCATTCGATCGGTCGGTCGCGCCAGAGCATCTCAGCGCAGGCCGCCAGTTGAAACGGTTGTTCCATCATCTTCTCCACCCGGATGCCCTCAGGCATCCCGATCCATGATCCACTGCACAGCCGGATCCGCCTGGAACCGCCAGTTGCGGCGCGGCCCGGCCATCACGTTGAGGTAATACATCTCGAACCCGTAGGGCACCCCGCAGGGATGATGCCCGCGCGGGACCAGCACCACGTCGCCATCCGAGACCGCCATCGTCTCGTCGAGCGTGCCGTCCTCGGTATAGACCCGCTGAATGCCGAAGCCCTGCGCCGGGTTCAGGCGGTGGTAATAGGTCTCTTCGAGATAGGTGATGCGCGGGAAGTCATCCTCGTCGTGACGGTGGCTCGGATAGGACGACCAATGCCCCGCAGGCGTGAACACCTCGGTCACCAGAAGGCTGTCGCAGTAATCCTCCCCCTCCATCGCGATATTGTTGATATAGCGCGTATTGGTGCCGGTGCCGCGCTCGGTCAGGCTGATCCCGTCGGGACCGATACGGCGCGCCTCATGCCCGCCTTTGCCCGGCGCGAGGCAGACCGCGATCGTGCAATCCGTCTCTGCAACGGCCTCCCAGTCCTGATCGTTGGGCACATAGAGGCAATGCGGAGGCGTCTTTTCGAAGACGTCCATCCGCTCGCCCAACACGCCCCAATCCTGCCCGGCGGCCCTGATCGTGGACTTACCCTCGACCATCACGAGGATCGCCTCGCGGTCACCCGTCGCCTCCGCCGCGCTCTCGCCCGCGCGCAGCCGGTAAAGCGAGAAGCCGACATAGCGCCAGTCCGCCGATTGCGGGGTGATCTCGTGCACCTTGCCGTGGGTCCCAAAGGGTTTGCGCAACAGATCGGTCATTTGTCTTCTCTCGGATTGAAGGTCACGAAAAGACGATAGGCGGCATATCCGCCCATCGCGAGGAACAGGATTGCGAAGCCCGGATCACCGGCGACGAGTTCGAACAGCCCCCAACCGAGGGCCACCCCCACCACCAGCAGCCGCTTCCACAGCGGGCGGAACCAGGGCGTGTCGAAATCGAGGAAACGATCGCGGGCCATGCGCTCAGGCCCGTTCAGTGGCGATCAGCCCCGCCTCGACGGCGGCTGACTTGAGGGTCTTGAGCCCCAAGGACTGATACTCAAACGGGTTGCGCTGATCGGGATCCTGCTCGGCCTCGATCACGATCCAGCCATCATAGCCCGCCTCTTTCAGAATCCGCAGGAGCGGTCCGAACTCCACGCCGCCCTCGGGGTCGCCGGGCACGGTGAAGACACCTGCGCGCACCCCGTCCATGAAGGACATGCCGGTGTCGCGTACCTGCCGCATCACCTCGGGGCGAACGTTCTTGGCGTGGAAATGGCGCACGCGGTCGACATATTTGCGCAGCATCGGCGCGGGATCGACGCCGTCGCCGCCGAAATAGCAATGCCCCGCATCGAACAGCAGCTTCGTCGCAGGCCCGGTCGCCGCCATGAACGCGTCGATCTCGACAGGCGTCTCGACGACGGTGCCCATGTGGTGGTGATAGACGAGATCGATGCCCTGCCCGGCCGTGAACGCCGCCAGTTCCTCGACCTTGGCGCAGAATTCGGCCATCTCGGCCGCGCTCAGCACCGCTTTTTCGGACAAAGGCACATCTAGCCCCTGCACCGAATTCGACGTTTCACAGGCAATACAGACGGTGCAGCCATTATGCTTTAGCTTGTCGAGATGCGGCTGGATCGCCGCCTTCTCAGCTTCCACTGATTGGGCCAGAAGGTTGAGCGAATACCAGCCCGAAACGAAATCCAGCCCATAGCCGCGCAGCAGTTGCTTGAGCGCCTCGGGGTCGTCCTGCGGCCAGCGATGGCCGTTCTCGATCCCCTCGAAACCGATCTCGGCGGCTTCGTGCAAGATCTGCTCGGTCGGGATATGCGCGCCGAGGCTCTGGTCGTCATCATTCGCCCAGGCGATCGGGTTCGTGCCGAAACGGATCATCTCTTTCCTCCTCAATTCACCAGCCGCGCGTTTGCGATCTGGGTCAGGTATTCTTCGAAGCGATCGCGCTGCTTCTGGCGGTCCGAGACCTCGGGCACCGCCACGTCCCAGAAGAAACCGTGTTCGCCCGCCGTGGTCTCCAGCCCGGTTCCGGGGAAGTCCTTGGCCACGGTGTCGATCACGATCACCGTCGGGATGTCGCGCTCCCGCGCGGCTTTCACTTCCGCTTCCAGTTGGTCGGTATTGGCCGCCTTCACCGCATGCGCGCCCATTGCCGCGGCATGCGCGACGTAGTCGATCTCCGGCTGCACCTCGACATTGCAATCGACATACATGTTGTTGAAAGGCTCGCCGCCGCAGCCCATCGTCTGCAACCGGTTGATACAGCCATAGCCGCGGTTGTCGGTCAGGATCACCGTGAAGGGCACGCGGCGCATCACCGCCGTCGCGAGCTCTGAATTCGCCATCATGTAGGAACCATCGCCCACGAAGCAGAGCACGTCACGCTCGGGCCGCGCGAGCTTGAGACCCATCGCGCCCGCTACCTCGTAGCCCATGCAGGAATAGCCGTATTCCATGTGATAGCCGCCCTGAGAGGGCTTCCACAGCAGCTTCAGCGCGCCGGGCATCGTGCCCGCCGCACACATCGCGACCGCGTCGTCACCCGTGGCCCGCTGCACCGCGCCGATCACCTGGCCGTCCGTGGGCAGCGCTGCCTGATCCTCGGGACGCGCGCAATAGGCGTCGACCGCGCGCAGCCAGTCTTCACGTGCCGCCGCGTCGGGCGCCGCGGCCTGATAATCGCCAAGTGCGGCGCTCAGCATCTCCAGCGCGACCTTGGCATCTGCCACGAGGCTCTCCGCCCCGTGCTTGGCCGCGTCATAGCCGTGGATATTGATGCTCACCAGCTGCGCCCCGGCCCCGAACAGCGTCCGCGAGCCGGTGGTGAAGTCCTGGAACCGCGTGCCGACCCCGATCACCAGATCGGCGTTTTGCGAGGCGGCATTGGCCGCCGCCGATCCATCGACGCCCGAGGCCCCGAAACTCATCGGATGGCTCTGCGCGAGGCTCGACTTGCCCGCCTGCGTCTCCGCCACCGGAATCCGGTGCTTCGACGCGAACTCGGCCAGAGTGTCCTCGGCTTGGCTATAGACCACACCGCCGCCTGCGATGATCACCGGGTTCTCGGCCGCCTTCACCATCTCCGCGACCCGCGCCAGTTCCCCCGCATCGGGAGCGGGACGGCGAATGCGCCACACGCGGGGCGCGAAGAACTCGACCGGGTAATCATAGGCCTCGGCCTGCGTGTCCTGACAGAAGGCCAGAACGGCGGGGCCGCAATTGGCCGGGTCGGTCATCACCCGCAGCGCCCGCGGCAGCGCGGACAGGATATGCTCAGGCCGCGAGATCCGGTCGTAATAGCGCGAGACCGGGCGGAAGCAGTCATTGGCGCTGACCGTGCCATCGTCGAAATCCTCGACCTGCTGCAGCACCGGATCGGGACGGCGCGTGGCGAACACGTCACCCGCCACGATCAGCACCGGCAGCCGGTTCACATGCGCCAGCGCCGCCGCCGTCACGAGGTTGGTCGAGCCCGGCCCGATGCTTGATGTCACCGCATGCGCCCGCGTGCGCTTGCGGCCCTTGGCATAGGCGATCGCCGCATGGCCCATCGTCTGCTCGTTCTGCCCGCGCCAGGTCGGGAAGACGTCCTTGTAGGCATGCAGCGCCTCGCCGATCCCGGCCACGTTGCCATGCCCGAAGATCGCCCACATCCCTTCGATGAACCGCTCGCCATCCTCGGTCATCTGCACCGAGAGCCACTTCACCATCGCCTGCGCGGCGGTCAGCCGGATCGTCTCGCTCATCTCTCTCTTCCTCTCTGGGGCCACTTCCTCTTGGCCCAAATATCCCGGGGGGCTCCCGTAAGGGAGCGGGGGCAGCGCCCCCTCTCCATTTGGGTCTGCGCGCCTGCGCGCGCGGGGGCAGAGCCCCCTCCCCGTCTCAAACCTCAAGCCGCCTTGGCCGCCTTCGCCCGCGCTGCGTCCCAGATCCCGCAGAGCCGCGTGTAGCGCCGCGCCATCTCGGCCACGGCCTCGGCATCAGTCAGCTCACCGGCCATCCAGGCCCGCGCCACGTCGCCAAAGATTGTCCGGCCCACCGCGAAGCCCTTGACCAAATCGAACCCGGCCGCGACCTCGAAGCTGGCGGCCAGTTCCGCCTCGGGCGCATCCAAGCCCAGCACCACGATCCCGCGGGTGTGCTTGTCGTATTCCTCGATGGCGGCCACGGCCTTGGCCCATCCGGCCGCGTCCGCCATCGGTTCCAGCTTCCACCAATCAGGGTAGACGCCGATCTCGTAGAATTGCCGGATCAGGGTCGCGGTGGTGTCGGCATCGACCGGCCCCACCTTGGACGGAATGACCTCGAGCAGGAATTCCAGCCCGTTCCTGCGCGCCGCGGCAAAGAGGCGCTTCACCGTCGCCTCCTGATTTGCCCGCGTCTCGGCATCGTCGTCGGGGTGGCAGAAGCACAGGACCTTCACCACCTCCTCGCGCGCCCATTGGGTCAGACCGCCGCAATCGGGGCCCAGTTCCGGCTCCAGTTCCAGCGGGCGCGAGCCCGGCCATTCGCAGGGCCGCCCGATCCAGAGGCCCGAGCCGGAGGCCGCATGCAGCGCCGCGCGCCCGATCCGGTCATCGCACAGAATACCATAGCCCGGCCGCCCGTCCTGCACCTCGGTTGCAGCCGACAGGCACAGCTCCTTGAACGCCCCGCCCTTCTCGCGCGTGTAGCCCGGCATCTCTTCGAGCTGCATCCGGTGATCGAAGGCGAAGACCCGGTAATCCGGCCAATCGGGCAGCGAGCGCGTGTGGCGGTTGGTCGACCAGTGGATCTGCTCCAGCTCCGCATCGTTGCGCAGATCGGGTTGCTTCACGCCGCGCTTGAGGAAGAACTCCAGTTCGGTCAGCGAGGGATAAGCCGGCGTGCAGCCATGGCGCGAGACCGCAAACGCCCCGCAGGCATTGGCGTATTCGAGCGCCTTCGGCCAGCTCTCGCCATCGAGCCAGCCCTTCATCAGCCCCGAGAAGAACCCGTCGCCTGCGCCCAGCACGTTGAACACCTCGATCGGGAAGCCCGGACCGGTCTGGCCGTCATCGAGGCTGTCGGGAATGTCGCCCTCGAAGGCCACCGCGCCGGCGGCCCCGCGTTTGCACACGAGCGTGGCATCGGAGACTTTGCGCACCGCGCGCAGCGCTTCGATCGTGGAGGTGCTGCCGCCCGCGATGTGGAATTCCTCTTCCGTGCCTACGATCAGGTCGAAATGGTGCAGCGTGGCCATCAGCTTGGCCGTGACCTCGGCGCTCTCGACGAAGCGGCTCTCGCCCTCACCATGGCCCGCCACGCCCCAGAGGTTCGGGCGGTAGTCGATGTCGAGCGCGGTCTTGGCCCCATGCTTGCGGGCCAGTTCCAGAGCCTTCAGCACTGCCGCCCGCGTGCGCGGATGCGACAGGTGCGTGCCGGTCGCGAGCACGCTCCGCGTCCGCGCGATCAGCGCCTCGTCGATATCTTCCTCGCTCAGCGCCATATCCGCGCAGTTCTCGCGGTAGAAGATCAGCGGGAACTGCTCTTCATCGCGAATGCCGAGGATCACCAGCGCGGTCAGCCGCTCCGGGTCGGTCGCAACCCCGGTCACATCGACGCCCTCGCGCAGCAACTGCTCGCGAATGAAGCGGCCCATATGCTCGTCGCCGACCCGCGTGATCAGCCCCGACTTCAACCCCAGCCGCGCCGTCCCGCAGGCGATGTTCGTCGGAGACCCGCCGATATACTTCTCGAACGAGCCCATATCCTCCAAACGCCCGCCAATCTGCGCCCCATACAAATCAACGCCGGCCCGGCCAATCGTGATCACGTCGAGGTTTTTCATGCCATGTCTCCGATCCGGATCGGGGCACCGTTCGAGCGCGCCATCGCGTGGATCACCGTCTCAATCTCCAGACCCGCGGCGAAATCGGGGCCCCGATTGGGTTCGCCCGCGATGGCTGCGCAGAGGTCGCGCGCCTCGATCACTTTCTGTTCGTTGAAGCCGAAATTATGCCCCGGCGCGGGGCAGAAGGCGGCGAAATCGGGCTGATCGGGGCCGGTCAGGTGACGGGTGAAGCCCGCCTCTCCGGCGCGATGCAGCCACAGCTCGTTCATGTTCTCCTGATCGAAGACCAAGGTGCCGTCCGAGCCATGGATCTCCCATTGCAGGCGGCATTTACGCCCGCGCGCCACCCGCGACGTGGCGAAGGAGCCCTGCGCGCCGCTCGCGAACCGGATTAGAGCCAACGCGCTGTCCTCGTTCTCGACCGGCTTGGGGCCTTCGGAGGAGGTGCGCTCGGGGATCGCGATCTGCGTCATCGCGGTCAGTTCCTCCACCGGCCCCATCAGCGCCACCATCTGCGACACGAGGTGGCAGCCCAGATCGCCCAAAGCGCCCAGACCGCCAGCCTCGCGCGTCATCCGCCATGACCACGGGAGGCGCGGGTCGGCGGAATAGTCTTCGTCATAGACGCCCCGGAAGGCGCGCGGCGTGCCGATCGCACCGTCCGAAATCAGCTTGCGCGCCATCTGAAAGGCGGGCGACCGAAGGTAGTTGTAGCCGAGGATCGTGACCCGCCCGGGATGCTCCGCTGCGAGCCCGGCCATCGCCCGCGCATCCTCGAGCGTCAGCGCCATCGGCTTTTCCAGCCAGACATGTTTGCCCGCACGCAGAGCAGCCTCGGCCATCGGGCGGTGCAACCCGTTGGGCGCGGTGATCGAGACCACATCGACCGCCGGATCGGCACAGGTCGCCTGCCAATCGTCGCTGCCACGTGCGAAGCCGAACTGCGTGGCAAAGGCGCGGGCCTTGTCCGCCGGCGTGTCGCAGAGAATCTCCAACCGGGGATGCGCTCCGCCGAAGACGGTCGCGAGGTTGCGCCACGCCATGGCGTGACATTTGCCCATGAAGCCGGTCCCGATCAGGGCCACGCCAAGCGGAGTTTCGGGCATCGGAAGCGCCATGTCACCCTCAGTTCCTGTCGTCATTGCAGTCCGTGGCAGGGGCACGTCGCGCCCCTGCCCGCGTGTCAGATCGTGCCGCCGAGCGAGCCTTCGAGCTGCGCCATCTCCTGACCACCGGCCATCAGGTCCTGCAGCTCGTTCGGAGTGATCTCGCCCCGCGTCGCGGTGCCCAGCGTCTTGCCGCGATTGAGCACGGTGAAGCGATCGCCCACCGCCATCGCGTGGCGCACGTTATGGCTGATGAAGACCACACCCACGCCCTGCTTGCGCACCTTGTCGATCGTGGCGAGCACGTTCGAGGTCTGGCGCACGCCAAGTGCCGAGGTCGGCTCGTCGAGGATCAGAACTTTCGCGCCGAAATAGACCGCGCGCGCGATGGCGACGGTCTGGCGCTCGCCCCCCGAAAGGGTGCCGACCGCCTGATCGGGACCGCGGAGGTTGATGCCCATGTTGCGCATCTCCTCGACACAGACCTCGTTGGCCCGCGCCACGTCGAAGCGCTTGAACGGGCCCGCCCCTTTCGTGGGCTCGCGCCCCATGAAGAAATTGCGCGTCACGCTCATCAACGGGATCATCGCGAGGTCCTGAAACACCGTGGCGATCCCGGCCTCCATCGCATCGCGCGGGCTCGAGAAGTTCATCGGCTTGTCCTCGAACAGGATCTCGCCCTCGGTCGGTTTGTGCACGCCCGACATCGTCTTGATGAAGGTCGATTTGCCCGCGCCGTTATCGCCGAGAAGGCAGTGGCACTCGCCGGGGCGGATATCGAAGCTGACACCGGCCAGTGCGATCACGTTGCCGAAGTGCTTCTTGATGCCGCGCATCTCGAGGATGGGCTTGGCATCGGCGGCGACGGCGCCGTGGTGGAATGCGGTCTCAATTTCCATATCAGCGTTCCCCCGTCACGCGCTTGCGGATCACGTTGTTGAAGATCACGGCGAGCAGCAGCATCCCGCCCAGGAAGACCTGGAACCAGTCCTGATCGATCGAGGTGTAGGTCAGGCCGATCACGACCATGCCGAAGATGATCGAACCGAAGAAGGCGCCGATCGCCGAGCCGTAGCCGCCGGTCAGCAGCGAGCCCCCGATCACCGCGGCGATGATCGCCTCGAATTCTTTCTGGAAGCCGCGACGCGCATCGGTGGAGCCCGCGTCGATCACGGTCATGATGGCGACGAGCGCGGCGCAGCAGGCGGTCACGATGAAGAGCGTCGTCTTCACCCGGTTGACCGGCACGCCCGAATTGGAGGCCGCGTTCTTGTCGCCGCCGGCAGCGAAGATCCAGTTGCCGGCAGGGGTGCGCAGCAGGATCCAGGTGGCAAACAGCGCGATACCGATGAACCACAGGATCTCGACCGGCACGCCCGGCACTTTCGGCGCGCCCGACTTGAACGTGTCGATCCAGCCCCACTCGGCGAGCTTCGCGAAGAGACCCGTGAACGCATCGCCCGAGAAGAACGGCGCCAGCCAGTCATCGCTCACCGCTTCGCGGACGCCACGCAGCTGGGTCGACCCGCCGGTGAGATATTTCAGACCGACCAGCGACAGGCCACGCAAGATGAAGAGGAACGCCAGCGTCACGATGAATGAGGGCAGGCCCGTGCGGATCACCAGCTGCCCGTTCACCACCCCCATCAACCCCGCAAAAATCAGAGTGCCGGGAATGGCCACGATCAGCGGCAGGCCGAGATTGACGACGAGCGCACCGAAGATCATCCCCGCGAAGGCGACCATCGAGCCGATCGAGAGGTCGAACTCGCCCCCGATCATCAACAGCGACGCGCCGATGGCGAGAATGCCGAGCTGCGCGGCGGGCGTCAGGAAGTTCATGATCCCGGACAGGGTGAACATCGAGCCATTCGCGGTGAAGAGAAAGAAGATCGTCACGAGAATGAGCCCGGCGATCGCGCCCAGCTCAGGCCGCTTCATCAAGCGCGCGAGGAATGACTCCTGACGAACGCGCTCGTCGGTGACCGTGGTGTCGGCTGGCATTTTGCCCTCCCTGAAAATGCTGGTCGATGGCGCGGCGGACCGAGCACGGCCCGTGCAGGCGCCAGTGGGATGCGCGCGCGTTTGCAGGGTCGGCGCGCGCATCGCCTGGTTCATGTCATCCGATGTGGATCAGCGGATGCCCTTGGCCGACAGGTCGACCACCTGGGCGGCCTTGTCCTTGGTGATCAGGTTCGGACCCGAAGAGACGTTCGAGGCGGGGATCAGGCCGTATTTCGCATTGAGTGCGAGGAACGAGACCGGGAGGTAGCCCTGCAGATACTGCTGCTGGTCGATCGCGAAGGCCGCGTCACCATCTTCCACCGCCTTCAGGAAGCCAGGCGACATGTCGAAGCTCGCCACCTTGATCTGGCCGCCGCCCTTGCCGAGCGCTTTCACAGCCGCCACCGAGGGTTCACCCGCAGTCGCCGCACCGAGCGCCATTACCGTGTCGACATCGGGATCGGAATCCAGCGCAGCACGCACCTTGGCCTCGATATCGGTCGGGTCGTTGGTGGTCGGCAGAACGGTCGACTCGCCGAAGCCTTCCGCGAAGCCTTTGCAGCGCAGGTCGAGCGAGACGTTACCGACTTCCTGGTTGACGCAGATCGCCTTTGTGCCGCCCATTTCCTTGAGCTTCTCACCCGCGCGCTTGCCCGCGTCTTCCTCGTCCTGACCGACATGCAGCAGAGCGCCGAGCGACTTCGACACATCCGAACCCGAGTTCATCGAGATCACCGGAATACCCGCTTCGACCGCGCGCTTGATGGACGGGCCGAGCGCGTCCGCATCGGGGATCGAGACGACGAGCCCGTCGGGCTCCTGGTTCACGGCGGCGTCGATCAGCTGGCTCATAGCGACCATGTCGAAGGTCTCGGGCGAGCGGTATTCGACGTTCACGCCGGTATCCTTCGCCGCCTGCTCGACGCCGTTCTTCACGACCGACCAGAACGGGTCATTGGCCTGCCCGTGCGAAACCACGACGATATCCGTCGCGAAAGCCGGCGCAGCGAAGGCGACCGTGGTGGCCGCGACTGCAGCACGCAGAAACTGTTTCATGTAATCCTCCCAGACTCTCTTGTTTGTCACCGCACGACGCCCCTCCATGTCGCGTTCGATGCGGCCTGACCGATCCCTTCGGCCTTTGAACCACAGGCGCCTCCTCGCGCCTGCGATTTCCGTCCGTTCCGAGGCAGAGCCTCAGAACGTCGCCAGATCGACGGCCTCCCCCGTCTTGGCGGATTTCGTTGCGGCCTCGGCCATCGCGAGTGCGGCCACGCCGTCCTCGAGCGTCACCGGCATCGGGCGACCTTCCGCCAGAGCAGTGACGAACACGTCCCATTCCGCGGCATAGGCGGGCATGTAACGTTCGAGGAAGAAATAGGTGGGCTTGGCCGAAGAGACGCCGGCCACGGTCGACTTCGAGACCGTGTTCTCCAGCATGTTCGCCGCGCTCAGCAGCCCTTCCGAACCCAGAACCTCGACCCGCTGATCATAGCCGTAGACGGCCCTGCGCGAGTTCTTGATGACTGCGATGCGTCCGTCGGCATAGGTCAGCGTGACGACGGCCGTATCCACGTCGCCCGCCTCCCCGATCGCCGGGTCGACGATGGAGGAGCCGACCGCGCGAACGCTGACCGGCGCGCTATCCATGATGAAATTCGCCATGTCGAAATCATGGATCATCATGTCGCGGAAAAGCCCGCCCGAAACCTTGATGTAGGAAACCGGCGGCGGCGCCGGATCGAAGGAGGTGACCGAGAGCAGCTCAGGCTTGCCGATCTCACCGGCCTTCAGGGCTGCGCGCAGCGCGCCGAAATTCGGATCGAAGCGCCGGTTGAACCCGATCATCACCGGCCGGCCGGTTTTCGACACGGCTTCGAGGCAGGCTTTCGCCCGCTCCAGCGACAGATCGACGGGTTTTTCGCACAGCACTGCCTTGCCCGCCGCGGTCGCCTTCTCGATCAGGTCCGAATGGGTGTCGGTCGAGCTGGCAATGAGCACCGCGTTGATGTCCGGATTGGCGATGATCTCCTCGGAACCTGCCGCTTTCGCATCGTATTTCGCGGCGAGCGCCTGCGCCGCCTCCGCGTTCACATCCGAGACCGCGACGAGCGTGCTGCCCGGATGTCCGGCAATATTTACCGCATGCACCTGACCGATACGGCCGGCGCCCAGCAACCCGACTTTCAACATGCATTCCTCCCAGAACCGATCCGATTCGACCGATGACTGGCGCTAACATCATCCGTTTTGCACGCGCGTGCAAGAATTTTTTGCACGCGCGTGCAAACGGGACTCCGCTGCCGCTCTTTTCTGTGTGTATGCTGGCAAGAAAGCTGATAGGTCAGCTTTTGAGGAGATCCCGATGAGCGACGTGCGCAGACCGAATTTCGAAAACAACATCACCGCCGATGATGTCGCCGAAGCTGCCGGTGTCTCGCGCTGGACGGTCAACCGGGCCTTCAAGAAAGACGCGTCGATTTCGCCCAAGACCCGGACCAAGGTGATGGAAGCGGCGAGCAAGCTCGGCTACGTGCCCGACCTGCGCGCAGCCGCATTGGCCTCGGATCGGTCGAACCTCGTCGCGCTGCTGGTCGATGACTTCGCCAACCCGCATAAACTGGTGATGATGGAGCGGCTGACGCGCATCCTGCGCAAGCATGGCTGGGATACGCTTCTGGTGAACACGCTCGACCGCGACGATGCGGGCCATGCGATCCTCAACGCCAGCCAGCGCCGCGTCGATGCCGCGATCCTGATCGGGATTCAGTTCGACGATGAGGTTCTCGAGACCGCTCTGCACGCCCGACGATTCCACAAGCTGATTATCTTCGCGCGCACCTCGCGCCATCCCGACACGATCTCGATCGCGGTGGACGACGCTGCCGCGATGCAGGAGATCGCCGCCTATGTTGCGGAACAGGGCTATCGCCGCCCGCTCTTCCTCGCGGGTCCGCGCACCTACTCCGCGCATCTGCTGCGCAAGGAAACCTTCCTTGGCTGCTGGGAGCGGCGTTTCGGGACCATCCCCGAATTCGCTGAAGTGCCCGCCTATGACCCGATCCTCGCCGAGCAGGTCGTGACCCGGATTCTCACCGATCGCCCGCGCGACGAAATGCCCGACATCCTCGTCTGCGAGAACGACGCGCTCGCCATCGGCGCGATCGACGTGATCCGGCACAAGCTCGGCCTGCGCATTCCCGAGGATATCGCGGTGACGGGCTTCGACGACGTGCCGCAATGCCAGAGCCCGAATTACGCATTGACCACCTATCGCCAGCCCCTGACGGAGATGGCCGAATATCTGGTCGAAGTGCTCGAAAGCAGCGAAGACCGTGACTTCGACCGCGCGTTCAAGGGCAAGCTCGTCCCCCGCGCAAGCGCCTGACGCCAGAGGGCAAGCGCATCGGTCGACGGGGATAGAGGGCTGATCATTCGCGGTGCGACGCACGCATGTCGGCTCAGCGCCCGATCAATGCCGGTTCCTGCATGAGAGAGACACCGAAGCGTGCGCGGACCGTCTCTCGGGCGTGATCGGCAAGCGCGATGACGTTCTCAACCGTCGCACCGCCGAGGTTCACGAGGATCAGCGCGTGCGCTTCAGAGAATCCGGCACCGCCCCTGTGGCCCCCCTTCAGACCGCAGAGATCGAGAAGCCTCGCCGCCGAGAGCTTCACGCCGCCCGGCACCGGATGCCCCGGGACGTCCGCCAAGCGTCGTGCGGTCGCGACCGAGACGATCGGGTTGTGAAAGAACGACCCGACATTGCCGATGTCCCTCCAGTCCGGGATCTTCGCCGCGCGTTGGGCCAGAACGGCTTTCATGATCCTGTCCGGGCTGAGCGGGCCGGGCAGGCCGGCCAGACCAGCATAACCGAGATTCGGCTGCCAATCTGTGGGCAGCCGAAGCGTGACCCCGGTGACGAGCTCAACGCCCGGCCGTTCCTTGAAACGGCTGTGCCGATAGGCGAAGCCGCAGTCGCGCGCCGAAAGACGTCGAGCGGTCCATGTCTTCGTGTCGATAATATCGACGCTCTCGACGAAGTCTTTCAGCTCCACTCCATAGGCGCCGATGTTCTGGACTGGCGCCGCGCCGACAGTGCCCGGTATCCCGGCAAGGTTCTCGAGGCCGCCGATACCCTGCTCCACCGTCCAGCGCACCAGGGCATCCGAGTTCTCACCCGCCTTTGCCGTGACGCGCACACCATCGGAAGCACGCGTCACGCTGCGACCAAGCAATCCGTTGATCCCGACCACGCCGTCGATCTCTTCGGCCAGGACGCAGTTGCTCCCGCCGCCCAGAAGGTGAAACGGCAGGCCGAGACGCCCGGCATATTGCGCGGCGGCGATGATCTCGGCTTCTGTGTGCAGCACCCCGCCGAACCGGGCCTGCGACCGCAAGCCCAGCGTGTTGCGGCGGCCCAAGTCGAACGCTGCCTTCAGCGGTGTCGGCGACTGCGTGACGGGGGGCGTCCACGCACCGGGCCTGCCAGCGCGCGCAACGTCGGTCCGCCGCTCCGCGCTCATGTCACGGCGTCGCGGATGACATAGGTGCAGCGGCGACCGCCCTCGACGATATGTTCAACCCGCTCGACCGAGACATCCTCGCCCAAAACAGCCTTGAACACCGCCTGTTCGGCCCGACAAAAGCCCTGACAGAAAGTCGCCGCGGCGCAGATCGGACAATGGTTCTCGACAAGGAGAAGGGTACCGTCCGCATCACGCTCGGCAGATGCCATGTAGCCTTCGGCGTTGCGCAGCTCGGCCAGCTTCTCGACCCGTGCAGCCAGATCGCCACAGCCCGTCATTTCCGCCTCGTAGAGCGCCTGCGTCGTCGCCTCTCGGGCCTCGATGATGCGCTCAAGCGCCTCCTCCCCCAGAACACCGGAAATGCTGCGCAGAATTTCCACGGTCAGCGCAGCATGCGTGTCCGGAAACCGAGCCTGCCCCTTTTCGCTCAGATGCCAAAAAACCGCAGGTCGCCCACGCCCGGAGGCGCGACGTTCATCTGCGACCAGCCCGTCCTCGGCGAGTTTCAGCAGTTGCTGCCGCGCGGCCTCGCCGGTGATGCCGAGGCGGGTCCCGACCTGCGCCGAGGTCAGCGCCCCGTGCATCTTCAACGCCATCAGGATGCGCTCGGAGGCGGAGCGCGGCGACCAGCCTGAATTTTCCATCGCGTATTTTTCCAAGCTACCGCTTGACATATTCGCCTCAATATTTTTCAAAGCCCTTACTTGATTTATTAACCCGCCGCAGGCTGCGGCGCAACCACCCCCGCAGGAGACCTGACATGGCTTTCGAACTTCCCGCACTGAACTTTTCCCATTCCGCGCTGGCTGACCGCGGCATGAGCCAGGAAACGCTCGAACTACACCACGACAAGCACCATCAGGCCTATGTGACGGCGCTCAACGGCTTCGTCGAGAAGACCGCCGACTTTCAGGGCAAGACTCTGGAGGAGATCGTCGTCGCCACTTACGGCGATCCCGCACGCGAAGGCATCTTCAACCAGGCGGGACAGCACTGGAACCACATCCATTTCTGGAACGCCCTTTCGCCGCAGGGTGGCGGCATCCCCGGCGCACTCGAGTCGCGACTGATCGCCGATTTCGGTTCTGTCGACGATTTCAAAGCGGCGTTCAAGGCCGCAGCAACCGGGCAGTTCGGTTCGGGCTGGGCCTGGTTGATCCAGAAGCCGGACGGAAGCCTTAGCGTGACCAAGACGCCCAACGGTGTGAACCCGCTCGCCACCGGCGAGGGCACAGCCCTGCTGGGCCTCGATGTCTGGGAACACAGCTACTACGTCGACTTCCGCAACCGTCGGCCGGACTACGTGACGAACTTCCTCGACAATCTCGCGAATTACGAGTTCGCGGCGTCGAACCTCACCTGATGCACCGAACGCCGTGCGCGTTATCTGCGCACGGCCTCTTCCAAGCTCATGAGCCCCTTCCCATGACATACGTCGTCACCGAAAACTGCATCGCCTGCAAATACATGGATTGCGTCGAGGTCTGCCCGGTCGATTGCTTCTATGAGGGCGAAAATACCCTCGTGATCCACCCCGATGAATGCATCGACTGCGGCGTCTGCGAACCCGAGTGCCCCGCCGACGCGATCCGCCCCGACACCGATCCTGACGGCGAAGGCTGGGTCGACTTCAACCGTAAATATGCAGAGGTCTGGCCTGTCATCGTCGCGATGGGCACCCCGCCCGCGAATGCCGACGAGATGGATGGCGTGCCGAACAAGCTGCAAACACATTTCTCGCCCGAGCCGGGACAAAAGGACAGTCATGAGCACTGAACTCTCACAGGCTTCCGATGCGATGATCGACGCCGGGCTGAACACGCAAGCTGCGTTCCGCGAGGCGATGTCTGCGCTGGCCGCAACCGTTTGCGTTGTGAGCGCCGCGCGGGGCAGCGACCGCGTAGGGCGCACCGTCACCGCAGCGCTCTCGCTGGCGGTCGATCCGCCGTCGCTGCTGGTCTCCATCGACTCCGGCGCCCGCCTGACATCGCTGATCCGCGCGCAGGGCGGGTTTTCCTTCGCCATGTTACAGGCGGACCAACAGGCCGTCGCCAATGCCTTTGCCGGCAAGGTCGCGCCGGAGACACGGTTCGAGCACGGCGCATGGGACACCTGGCCCTCCGGCCACCCGCGCCTGCGCGGTGCCGTAGCCGCGATGGACTGCGCCCTCGTCGGAGAGATCGAGACGACCGATCACGTGCTTTTCGTCGGACGCCCGCGGAAGATCGACCTCTCCGCAAACGCCAAGCCACTGGTCTGGCACGGACGTCAGTTCAATACCGTCAACCCGCTGTAACGGTTTCGACAGCCCCGAGGTCAGGGCGGATTACGCCCGTTGGGGCTATCGCGCCTCGTTCCGCTACATCACCGGCGTGCCGGAATGGTTCGCGGCGCACAAGCCTTCCGATACACTCGCCGGTTCAAGGCCTACCTAGCAACGCAACCAGTCGACATCCGAACAGGGATCGATGGGCTTGTTAACTCCGTTTCGGGGAATTTTGATCTCGACCCTTTCTCAGGGGGCTTCGTCGTGTTCCGCTTGAAGGAACGGGACAAGATCAAGATCAGCTTCGACATTGCTTCCACGGTGTTTATCGCAACGCAAGAAGCCTCGCGGTTAGCGAGGCTAAGCGTTTGATATGGTTCGTAAGATTTGGTTGCGGGAGTAGGATTTGAACCTACGACCTTCAGGTTATGAGCCTGACGAGCTACCGGGCTGCTCCATCCCG